>CAVWAC010000010.1:0-163965 GCA_963752905.1 uncultured Solirubrobacterales bacterium | reverse complement strand
GGCGTGACCCGAAGTGTCCGAAAGCGGCAGCGTCGCGGGCCGGCGAAGGCGGTCGTAGGAGTGCTGTCGGACCCGCCGATCCTCGTGTTCAGCCTGAGCATCGGCAAGGACTCATGACGATCTCGATGCCAGATCGATTCCGGCTCGCGGCCCCGAGGGGACGTCGACGACGGATTGGCATGGCCATGGGGCTGCTTGAGCAGTCTCGGTTGGCGTCATGCCCGCGGCCGGGGCGCACGAAGTCCACGCCGCTGACTCGGAGGCGGATCGCTGTATGGCGGTTGGAGTGGCCGCCACGCGTGGCTCGTGCGCGGCGCGATGGGCGAGACGGATCGTGTGCCAGCGGGCGGCCGCGCGATGTAGGTCATCGATGTGAGCGCTGGCGAGCGCTCGAGCGAGAGCGGGGTGCAGCATTTGAGCCTCCTCTAGCGAGTCAGGTCCTGCTCGGCATCAAGCAGCTCGAGCCGAACGGCCAGGTGCTCCTGCGCCGACCCGATTGCGTACGCGGTCATTCCGGTCCTCCTGGTGTCGGGGGGTTTGCCATCCGCGTATTGAGACGCCGGCGGGGCCGAAGAAGGGTCAGTGCCTGTTGCGCGGTCGCCGGGGCGACCCTTTCTCGGCGCGCGCGACGTCATAGCTGTTAATGCCGGCGAAATCGGAGTCGAGATGCGAGGATCAGAAGATGGGCCAATCGCTCCTGACGCGCGCTGCACAAGGCGAGCAGGAGGCATTCCGCGAGCTAACCGACCCCTACCGGCGGGAGCTCCAGTTCCACTGCTACCGGATCCTCGGCTCGATGCAAGACGCTGAGGACGCGCTCCAGGAGACGTTGCTGAGCGCCTGGCGCGGTCTGTCGGGTTATGAGGGCACGGCATCGCTGCGCGCGTGGCTCTACCGGATCGCCACCAATCGATGTCTCGATGCCCTGCGCGCGCTCGGCCGCCGGTCGCCGCCGGCACCCGAGCCGCCATTCGCCCCGCCGGAGCCGACGAGGCTCGGCGAGGTGACTTGGCTCCAGCCCTACCCCGACGCCCTGCTCGAGGGGATCATCGATACGGCGCCGGGTCCAGATGCTCGATACCAGACCCGGGAGACCGTCGAGCTCGCGTTCGTCGCAGCCCTGCAGCATCTCCCACCACGCCAACGCGCCGTCCTGCTTCTCCGCGACGTCCTCGGCTTCCACGCCGCCGAGGTAGCCGACACGCTCGAGACAAGCGAGGACTCGGTCAAAAGCGCCCTCAGGCGCGCGCGGGTAACGACCGAACGCCTATTTCCCGCGTCAGACCGGGGCCGAGCGCCAGAGCCCAACTCACCGACAGAACACGAGCTCGTTCGCCGTTTCGCCGATGCCTGGATGGCCGACGACATCGACGGCGTCGTCGCGCTACTCACCGAAGACGCGTGGTTCACGATGCCGCCGCCCCCGCTCGAATACCAGGGCCGCTCGGCGATCTACGAATACCTAAATTGGCGGGGCGGGCGCCGCCACAAGCTGATCCCAACCCGAGCCAACGGCCAGCCAGCATTCGGCTGCTATCGCACCGACTCGCAAACACCGATCGCGCACGCCGTCGGAGTGCTCGTGCTGACTCTCGCGGGCGACCGCATCTCTGCGATTACCCACTTTGTCGACAGCAGCGTTCTCGGCCGCTTCGGGCTGCCTCGCACCCTTCGTAGCTGATCCCATCACCAGCGTCGGTGAGGCGCACGTTGCGACTGTTGCGCTCCAGCAGCGTAACTCCGAATTGTGCCCCGAGTCGGCGGATCTGCTGGCACCGAGCGCAACTCCGCGGCGGCGCGGTGCTAGCCGCCGCCGGGCAAGCGGACGCTCCCGGGAGCAATCGGCGAGCGCGTCCGCTTCGTCGCCTCTGCGGGCAGTCGGGCTCAGACTTCCCCTCATCGACCGAAGGGGCCACGACGGCGCCGTGGCTGCAATAGGCGTGATCCAGCAGTGCCCGACGGTCGTTCTCGGCACTCGTGATCGGATCGGGCACGAGCCCTGCTCTGAGTCCGTGACGAGCATCTCCGGCAGGATGCCGCCTGCCCTGCAACGCGCGGATCGCGGGCGCACCGATCCCGCTCGGCGCGCCGCGATCGCAATCGTGGAAAACCAGTCGTCGGCGCCAACGGAGGCGGAGCAGCGCTCCGTAGCCATTGCGGTGGTCAGCTCCGCGACGGCGAGGATCGTGAAAGCACTCGCCAGCGAGACGCGGTTCCCTCTCGGAGCCAGGGTCTTCCGAGGCAATTGAAGATCTCAGGCCCGCGCGACAGCGCGACTCCGACGCGTAGTCGATAGGCCGGAGTTGCTCGATCTGGGGGCTCGGCCCTCGTGCGAGAACGAGGCCTGGCGCTACGGAGGGCTCCGCGCCCGTCGCGAAAAAGAAGTGCGCGAGTCGCACGCTCTCACCGGCTAGCGTCTCGAGGACCAATGGGCACCTCGAGCGAGCCTGACCACCTCTACCACTACACGGATGCCCGGGGCCTCATCGGCATTGTCACCCAGGCCGTCCTTTGGGCGACGGATGCGGAATTCCTCAACGATGCTCAGGAACTCAAATACGGGCGGGATGAGCTTCACCAGGCACTGATCGCTCGGGCGGGCGAGCTGAGCCCTAACCCGGATCGTGCGGTAAGACTCGCGCCCCCGGGGTGCGGGGGCGCGGAGTCGTCCGGCTGAGCAGGGATTCTTGGGATTGCGAGTTCCTGAATCCCGAGCTTGGAGGTTTCACCTTGAAGGTGATGCGTGATGGACGCCCCGTAACCGTAGAAGTCACGGCGGACGGAGCGGGATTGGTGTCGCACGCGGGGACCGCGGTGCTGGGGCAGATCGCGGACAAGGTCGGGCTCACGAGCGCTCTCTCGCTGCGCTTGGCGGGCGTGAAGCAACGCCGTCGTGGTCATGACCCGGGAGTCGTGATCCGGGATCTCGCGGTGATGCTCGCCAACGGCGGCGAGTGCGTCTCGGACTTGGGCGCGACCCGTGATCAGGACCTGCTGTTCGGGGCGGTGGCATCGGACTCGACCGCGTTTAGGACGGTCGAGAGGATCGCGTCGACACCGGGGCTGCTGGACGCTGTCCGGGACGCGCACGCCAGGGCGCGGGCCAGGTTCTGGGAGCTACACGGCGCGCCGGAGTCCTTGACGATCGACATCGACGCGACGTTGATCACGTCGCATTCTGAGAAAGAGCACGCCGCCGGCAACTACAAGGGCGGCTACGGGTTTCATCCGCTGCACGCCTATGGCGATGAGACCCGCGAGGCGTTGGGCGTGATGCTCCGCCCCGGGAACGCCGGCGCCAACACCGCAGCCGATCATGTGCTGGTGCTCGACCGGTGCCTTGAGCAGATCCCCGCCGCGCACATTGAGAGCATCGAGATTCTCGTGCGCGCAGACTCCGCGGGCGCCACGCACGAGTTCGCCGATCACTGCCATGAGGGGAACATGCGCTTCTCGTTCGGTTACGAGCTGACCGAGACGGTCCGCGCCGCGATCCTCGATATCCCTGATGATGCCTGGGTTCCAGCGCTAGACCAGGACGGCAGCGAGCGCGAGAACGGCGAAGTCTGTGAGATCACCGACCGGCTCGATCTGCGCTCCTGGCCGGATGGCTGCAGGGTGATCGTCCGCCGTGAGCGCCCGCACCCCGGCGCGCAGCTCTCCTTCACCGACCACGACGGCTACCGCTTCCAAGCGATCCTCACCGACCAACCCGACCCGGACCTCGCGATCATCGAGCGCCGGCACCGCCAACGCGCCCGGGTCGAGGACCGCATCCGCGACGACAAGGACACCGGGCTGGCGAAGTTCCCGTTCAAGGCCTTCACGCTCAACGAGGTGTGGGCCGAGATCGTGATGCTCGCGCACGACCTGATCGTCTGGACCCAAGCGCTCCTGCTCGACGGAGAGCTCGCCAAAGCCGAACCGAAACGACTGCGCTACCGGCTGCTGCACGTCGCCGCCCGCCTCGCGTTCTCCGGACGCCGCGCGAAGCTGCATCTTCAACACACGTGGCCGTGGGCCAACGAGCTGCTCGCCGCCTTCACAAAGCTGAAAACGCTCACAGCCCTCACCAGCTGACACCAACCGTCAGCCAACCCCACCACCGAGCAGAACTCCCGGCCGCCGCCTCGAACGCCGCTGCCCGCAAACGAGCCAAACAGCCGGTCGGCGGTTCCGCGGAACCGCCCCGACACCCCACAGCCACCTCATCGACGGCCACCGCCACACCACTAACCATCTCCAGCGCGTATGCGCTCACCTTCACCCGCCTACTGCACGATCCGAGCTAAGGAGCCGCCCGACCCTTCTGACTTGACCGACTGTTCGCGTGCCACCGTCATGCGAAGTGCTGCCAGCCATCTCAAACCCGGCGGAATGTTTCTGAGGAAGCAGGAGCACTTCGTCTACGTCTCGTGTCTTTGTGAGAGCGGCGACCTTCTAAGCCAGTGGCGGGCTTATGCTGGCGGTGGAGGGTTCTCAATCGGGTTCGCGACCGCATCCCTCCGAGAGATCGTTATGCCGGAGGGGACGCGCCTACTCGACTCACTAACACCGCGTTTACGTGTCGAGCGCGTCCGATACGGAACACGTGCGCGCCGAGCTATGGTCACGCGCGTGCTCAAACAGATTGCGCCGCGACCGGTTGGCTCGCCAGGCGTCCAAGGTTGGGTACGTGCACAGTCAATCGTGCTCCCCGCTCTTGCGAGCGTCAAGACCGACGCATTCGCCGAGGAGAAGGAATGGCGCCTGATCTTCGTTGGACGACGCGAGCTCCACTTTCGGCCTGGACCGCTAAGCATCATCCCGTACGTCGAGGTGCCGTTCGGTCGCAGCGCGATCAAAGAGATCGTGATTGGGCCGGGTGGGGAGTCCGAGCTCAGGCGGCTCGGTGTGGAGCGCCTGCTCGAGGCCGTCGGTGCTCGAGAAGTCGTAGTGAGGCAGTCGCGCGCCCCGTTTCGGGGATAGCCGGACACTCAGCCGCTGCCCAACGAGGGCGTCGTGCTCGCTCTCGTGGCGTTTGCAGTCGTCGGCGACCGAGAACGCCAACGCCTCCCTGGTCGCCATTCCGATCGTGAGGTCCGGGCCGTCCCAAACGCAAGAGCGATCGCCAGCCGCATGCGCGGTTTCCGCGCTCTGGGGGCAATGCGCGCCCGCGCTCACGATGCTCGTGTCATCGCGGAAGCAGGTCTTGCGATCGTCGCGAATATTGGCGAAGCGACGTCTCGGGGCGTGGCGGGCGGTAACTGAAGCGGTCGGGTAGCGTGCTTGGTGTGAGCGAGGGTGAGTTTGGTCGTGTGACGCTGGGGGTAGGCGTTGCATGCCGTTGCTGTACGAGCCGTTTCTGCTGTTGGGAGAGCTGAGGGGCCTGCGTCGCCTGCGCGGGGAGGTGGTCGGCCAGGCGCACGGCCGGGTACTGGAACTCGAGCCGGCACTGGCCTGAACATGAAGTACTACTCAGGTGTTGAGCGGCTCGTGCTCACCGAGCCCGAGCCCGGGATGGCGGAGCGGCTGGAGCAGCGCCTCCATCACAGTGCGGTGTCCGGTGAGGTCGTGTCTGCACCGGCCGAGCAACTGCCCTTCGACGATGGCTCGTTTGACGCCGTGGTCGCAACGATGGTGTTCTGCACCGTGTCCGATCCGCACGCGGCGCTCCACGAGACGCGACGGGTGCTCGCTCCCGGCGGGCGCCTGCTGTTCATCGCGCACGTTCGTGGCGATGCGGTTCGCGACTCGAGCGCTGGCAGGATCGCTTCTATCGCCCCTGGCGTGCGTTCGCGTACGGCTTCCGGTGCAACCAAAGCACGCTCGAACTGATCGGTGAGGCCGGTCTCCGAACAACGGAAGTGGGCACCGCTCATTGGCGAGGCACGCCGCCGCACGTGCACCCAATCGTCTACGGCAAGGCCGAAATGATTTGATCGGGAACGGCGCCGGCCGCGGCGTCAAGCGCCTTGATCCAAGTGCCAAGGCGCTCGATCATTAGCCGAATCAGTGTGAGAGAAGAGGAGAGCGAAGTGCAAACTGAGCACCGAAATTCGGAAAGCGTCGTGTCGCGCCGGTCGTTCTTGCGAAAATCGGCTCTGGGCGCGGGATCGGCGGCCGTCGCCGGATCGCTCCTCGAGCCCTGGTTGGCGCCGGCAGGTGCCTGGGGAACGGCATCCGCCGCGAGACTCGCCGCGACGACGATCGACGCGACCAAGTTTGCCAGCGCCGCTGAGCTGCGAAATCTCGTCGCGAAGCTGGTGAGCCTCGGGCTGCGCTCTCCGGGCAGCACCGCTCACAACCACGCAATCGCGTTCCTGGAGAACCAGCTCCGCGCGATTCCCGGTCTGAAGATCCATTCGGACTACTACACGATCGACCGCTGGCAGCCACTCGCGCACGCGCCTGGCGGCAGGCTGGGCCGGGATCTCGCGCGTTCCGGGGACCTGCGGATCGACCACTCGGGCAGCGTGCAGACGGCGCCGGTGATCGGTGCGGTGCCATTCAGCCTTCCGACTTCGACGACTGGTCATCGCGGCCAATTGGTGTACATCGCGCCAGGTCAGGCGATCACCCCCGCCAACGCCAAGGGAAAGATCGTTCTGATCGACGTGGCGCCGGCTCCTGTTGCCTATGCAGAGCTGGGCTTGATCGCCTACTACCGGTCGCCGGGGTCGCCGACGACGGGCAACTACGATCGTCCATATGCGCGGGATCTGAACACGCCACTCTTCGACGCCGGCGTTGCCCAGGCAGCGGGGCTCGTGTTCTTGTGGGACGCGCCGACCGATCAGCTCGAGGGCTACTGGGATCCCCACGCGGGCACCAGGTATCGCGTGCCCGCCGTCTTCGTCGGAAGCGACCATGCCTCAAGGCTCAAGCAGCTCGCCGCCACCGGCGCCAGCGCCAACGTCATTGTACGGGCCAAGTGGGACAGGGCACGGACGCGTAATTTGCTCGCGACGCTGCCAGGGCAGACGCGCGAGCGGATCATCCTCAACAGCCACACCGACGGCCTCGATTGGGTGCAGGAAAACGGGTCAGCGGGCGTGATCGCGCTCGCCCGCTACCTCGCTTGCGTGCCACGATCGCAGCGCCATCGCGATATCGAGTTCGCACTCACGAGCTCCCACCTCGGATACCGCTACGACGGTACATATCGACTGGCGGCGCAGCTGAACAACGATTACCCCAAGGGCACCGTCGCGTTCGTCATCTCGATGGAGCACATGGGCACCCGGGAGATCCTCCCGAGCAGTCCATCGAACCGGCTTCATTTCACCGGCAAGCCTGAACTGACCGCCTGGTCGGCGCCCGAGGAGAGCCCAGTCTTGGTCAATGCTTCGGTTGCGGCGGTCAAGCGGCACAAGCTCCACAGCGTTTCCGTGCTCAAAGGGGTCGAGGCTCCGGTCGCTGATCGCGTCCCCCAATTCTGCTCCCAGGGAGGGATCGGCACAAACTTCAACTCCCAGCTCATCCCGACGATCTCGACGATCACTGGACCCTGGTCGTTGTGGGCGCCCTCATTCGGTGAGCACGCAGTCGACTTCAACCGCATGCGGGCGGAGGTTCTCGCGCTTGGGGATGTTGTCCGCGGACTCGATCGTGTTCCCCGAGCACAGATCGCCGGCGCCTACATCCAGGAGCGCAGAGAGCGAGCTCAGGGGTCACCGACTTGCGACGTCACCCCGCCGCCCAGGGTTGCGCCCAAGCACTAGAGCGCCCCCAACTCCGACCATACAGTTCGCGCCTGAGCGGGGAATAGCATGGAATACACGGTCCCAAAGTCGTCTCGCGATCACTGGCTCTCTCGCATCAGACGTGTGGGATCAGCGCTAACCGTCGCCGTTGCCATGGCGTTGAGCATGAGCGCTCAGGCGACCGCCGCCCCATCCCAGCCGCGCCAGCCGGTGAACGGGCCGGGAGGCAGCCAGACCGTGTTCCAGGGTGTTCGCGCGGTCAGGAGCGGCCGCGGCTACGACGCATGGGAAATCCTCGAGCCAACTCGCCCCACCCCGCCCTCCGCGCCACTGGTCATCGTCATGCACGGCTATTACGAGTTCTCCGGATATAGTGGCAACGGCGAGCTGGCCCGTCACACCGCGCTGCAGGGCAACGTGGTGATCTATCCGCGCTGGCAGACCGGCACCGCCACCCCGTGTCCTGGCCCGTACAACATCGAGCCGTGCATCACCTCGGCTGTAACGGCCATTCATGACGCCATCGCCTACCTGCACGCCCACCACCACGGAGTGCAGCCCCTGCTCGATCAGACCAGCTACTTCGGGTTCTCCTTCGGGGGAATCATCACCGCAGACATGACAAGCCGCTGGAAGGCACTTCACCTTCCGAAGCCGCGAGCGATCTTCCTTGACGACCCGCATGACGGAGGGCTGACCGGGAACACCGAGCCGGCGGTCGATCCCTCGCTGGGTGGGATCCCGTCAACGACCAAGTTCATTTGTCACGCCGGAACGGACGGCGTCATCAGCATGACCAACACCGCCGGGCAGTCTCTGGCCAACGCAGGTTGCAATGCCGTGTTCCCAAGGATCGCTCAGATCCCGGTCGCGAATAGGAGCATCGTCCTGACGAGCGATGACTCGCACGGCCGGCCCGCGCTGTCAGCCATCCATGGGGTCTGCGCCGGACCCGGAGCGCCCGATACGACACCCCCTACCGGTCAATACCCAGTCGACGCTTTCGACTGGGGGTTCTGCTGGAGGAGCTTTGACGCGCTGCGTGCGTGCGCCCTCTACGGCACGGATTGCCGATACGCGCTTGGTAACACGCCACAGAATCGCTACATCGGCACGTGGAGCGACGGGATTCCGATCGTCGGACTGAAGATCCAGTCACAAGCGCCAATCAGGCCGCTGCCGACACCCAACCGACAGCCCGCGCCGCCGCCAAGCACCGCAACATCACCACCCCACGCACGTTTCAATGGCGTCCAAGCGACCTACTCGCACAAGAGCGGGATCGAGCTTCACGGCAACGCGTCAGGCGCGAACGGCGTCGCGTTTGCCGAGTTGGCCGTCGTGCGACGCAACGCCCACCGCTGCAGCCAGCTGAACGCCGATGGGCGCTTCACCGCGCTCCGGGTGTGCAGTCAGCCAACCTCGTTCATGTTCGCGGCCGGCACCAACCGATGGTCGCTCAAGTTGCCGCGACGACTGCGCCCAGGGGCGTATGAAGCTTTCGTTCGCGCAGTTGACAGCTTCGGCCAGTCTAGACACACCGCTGCCACAGCCAGGTTCACCGTTATCTGAGCTGGTGCGCAAGTGGCCGAGGAGGCGGCATTCTCCTTGCAGGTGATCCCAGCAGATCGCAAAGATCACTGCGGAAGTCACACCCATTCCCGAACACGTCGCGCTGGCCGGCATGGCCGCGGGCATGAGGCTGATTGACGCCCCGCTGTCGCGTGATCTCGAAAGCCAACGTGCCCACGCCGGTCGACTGTTGCTCGCGCAGGGACCAGACGAGATCCGCACAATCGCGGACTGAGCCGAAGTACCGCCGCTGGCGAATGCAGGTCCCGACGGTCCCACGCGCAAGAGACCCGAAATTCGCCAATGGCGCAACCGCGGTCGACGCGCAGTTCGACCGGCCCTCGTTCTTGGTCGGGCGGCCCGCTCCGGTCGGGTCGTTGTCGGGTTCTGTCGCTATTAGCTGGCGGAGGCCCGAAGCTCGCTGGTGCTGGTCGCGGCAAGCTGCAGCGCGGTCTTGACGGCGGTCATCGCCTTGCGGCGCATCAGCGCGTAGTCGACCATGCCCGCCGTGTCGAGGTCAGCGGATGAGCCCGTAGGGTCCGGTGATGAAGTTGGCGTCGAGTACCGGTCCGTCGAGCCACCAGTAGCTACCCTCGCCAGGCCATCCCACTCGCGTCATGTTGGGTTGGGTCACGAACGGCTTGAGCACGCCGGTCGTGATCCTGTCGCGCCGGGTCGCGGCCTCCAGGGCGGTGACGAAACCTCTGCTCGCTGGAAGGAAGTAGCTCCCGAGCTCGGGGAGGTGGGTCGGCCGGATCGTCCCGTTCGCGGCGGGCAGCCATTCGATGCAGCCGAGGTGCTCGAGCGTGCGCGGTCCCGACCTGCGGTTCACCGCATTGTTCGGCGCGCCGATCTACCAGGATGCAAAGACGGGCGGCTACCTCTACCAGGCGCATCTGCGCGCCGAGATCTCCGAGCGGTTGGGCCTGGAGTGGGGGCCGGTCCGCAAGGGCGCGGCCGAGCTGAAGGATGTTCCGCAAGCGACGCTGGAGGAGTTCTCGCGGCGGCGGCACGAGATGCAGCGCGCGGCGGCGGAAGGTGGCTTCTCGCTAGGGAGTAAGCGCTCGGCCGAGGACTGCCGCCGCGGCGCTGTGTTGGTGGCAGTTCGGGCCGTCCGCCTGCGCCGAGTGTGGGCGCAAAAATGCATCCAAGACGGGGTCCACCGGACTAAGATCGGCGCACCATGGCACTCAGGCAGTGCGACTGGTGTGGTAGCCAGGTGCCGGATAGCCGGTTCTGTATCCGCTGCGGCAACGAGCTCAATCCTGAGAAGCAGACCGGTGCGCTTTCTCGCTTCGGCCAGTCGGTTTCCGGCATCCGCGGGCTCTCGGGCGTGTCGCGCAGCCTGTCGGGTGTGTTCAGCTTGCCGGGCGCCGGTGAGCCGCCAAGCTCGTTGTCGGGGGTGCGGCGGGCGTTCGCAGCCGCTCCCGGCGAGAGCGTCCTGCAACCGAGCATTGTCTCCACGGTCTTCCCGCAGCTGCCGCAGTCCTCGATGGCCGTCTTTCGCATCTGCCTCGGACTTGGCTCGGCAACGATCCTCGTGCTTGGTCTGGCCAAGCTCTATCCGGTTGCCCTGATGATGGCGGCGATCCTGTTGCCCCTGCTGGCGATCGTCTACTTCTACGACGTCAACGTGTTCGAGACACAGCCGTTTACGATCGTGGGCGCGACACTCGCTTGGGGCGCGGCCACTGGGGCGGCGACCGCGCTCATCGCGAAGGGACTGTCTCCCACCGGCACGCAGGTGTTTGTGGAGAGCACCCGGCACGCGGTCTGGAGTCGTGGCGTCGTTGTTCCACTGGTCAGCTTTGTGCTGATGCTGGCGGGTCCGCTCTACATGCTGCGCTTCCCGAGGTTCAGCACGGTGCTCGACGGCGCGCTGTTCGGGTCGGCCAGCGCGGTCGCGTTCACGGGTGCTGAGGTGATCGTGCAGGGCTTGTCCGCGTTCGGCGATGGGCTCAGACCGCTGGGCGCCGTCGCGCCGTGGCTGGTCAAGCTCGCGACGATCGGGCTCGCGCTGCCGGTGATGACGATGGCAGTCGTGGCCGCGTGCGCGGGAGCGGTGTGGCTGAAGTACCGCGCGTCGATTAGGGACCGCAGCGCTCTCGGCCGCTTGGGCAACCCGCTGCTGGCGGCACTGCTGGCAGCGGGAGCGCTGGTGGCGGCTTCCGTGGTCCAGATCGTGCTGCCGATCGGGGTGGCGCTTGCCGTGATCACGGTGCTCGCGCTCGTCGCCCTTCTCTGGCTACGGTGCGTGATCCACGTCGGCTTGCTCGAGGAGGCACTCGAGATCGAGGACGCGCCGATCGTCACATGTGCAAATTGCGGCCACCGCACCCGACTCGGAAAGTTCTGCGAGAACTGCGGTGTCTCGCTCGCGGCGCTGCCGGCAAGCCGGAGTTCGATTCGCCGCGCACCATCCTCATTGGCTGGCGGTCCAGGCGGCTGACAGGGGGCCGGGGGCGACTGATCGATGGGTGAGGCCAGGCTCCGCTGTATCTCAGGCGACAGCGTCGGACAGGTAATCGAGCTCGGCGATGAGCTGATCATCGGACGCTCGGCGCCCTCACCAGGCGATCTCGGCAACGACCCTCAGCTATCGCGGCGCCATGCACGCATCACCTACAACGGGAGCCGACGAGCAATCGTCGAGGACCTCGGATCCTCCAATGGCACGTTCGTCAACGGCCAGCGGATCGAGCGCGCACACCAGCTCGACGACGGCGACGAGATTCGCGTCGGCCGAACCACGCTGGCGTTCGAGCAGAGGAACGCGAATGCCCAGCGGGCAGCGGCGATGGTCTCGCCGACCGCCCCGCCGACGCCCACTCCCATTTCGCTGCCGGCTCCGCCGCCCCGCCAGGAGTTGGTGCTAACGGTCACGGCGGGACCGCTGCGGGGAAGAGAGATCACCGTGCTCGACGAGTTCCTGATCGGACGATCGTTCGGCGGCGAGGGCAATCTCGGCGGGGAGCGCTCTCTCTCACGCCGCCACGCGCGGATCGTGCTCGGGTTCGAGGGCGGATTCTTCGTCGAGGACACCGGGTCGAGCAACGGCACGTTCGTCGATGGCAAGCAGATTCGAGCGGCACAGCCGCTGTCAGATGGCACCGAGATCAAGGTGGGTGCCACCACGCTGCGCGTGAGCTTGCACGCGACCCCCATCGCCGCGCGACGGCCAGCGTCAGCAGAGCACGAGGAGCCGGCGCCAGTCACTGGGGACCTCGGGGCGCCCCCGGGCGAGGTAGAGCAGGTGCCGGTCGCCGCTTACGCCTCTGCCGCATCGCAGGGCGCGTACGTTCCGCGCGGCGCCGCCGGTAGTCGGCTCGCGACCCGCAAGCTACTGGCGGTCTTTGTCGCCGTCTTCGCGGCCGCGGTCGGGGTGGCAATCTTGGCGGTCGCGCTTGTCGCACCGCCGGGACCGAGGATTTGTCCGAAGGGCCGCACTTGCCAGCCCCACCCCAAGGTGCCGGCGCTGTTTGCTGAACATGTGTACTCGAGCCCGCTGGGCTGGAGCGTCGAATATGCGCCACAGCTCTTCACGGTGAGCCAGCAGGACGCCAGCCATGTGAAGCTCCTGAGCAGTAAGTCTGGTGCGGCGATCCTGATCGCCACCGCGCCAGCGGCCCAGGTCACGCCGCAGGCGGCGATCCAAAGCCAAGTGGCCGAGTTGCAGAACATCGTGATCGGGCTGACCACCGATCAGAGACCCGAGGACCAGATGTTCGGGATCCCGGCGGTCGGACTGCACGACGGCATTGCCGGGGTCTACGGCGGCACCGTCAACACGTCGCAGGGTGCAGGCGCTCCGGTTGTGGTCGAGCTGGTCGCTACCCGGGACTCGAAGCTGACGCTCGTGATGACAGCGATTGTGCCGGCCGGCGGATCAACTGCACAACGCACCAACCCCGGGCTCCAGGCCGCCGACTCCGTACTCGAAACCGTCCGGCTCCCCAGCGACCAGGGCGTGTGAGCATGCCTGGTCGAGGACCCGTCAAGCGCAAGGCACGTATCGCGGCGCTGCTTTGCGCGATTGCGTTGCCGGCGGTGCTCATCTTCGCACTGCACAGAACGCCTGACCTCCGTTTGCCGGGACCTACGTCGTTCCCCCGCAGGTTCGGCAACTCCGCTATGCGCTGGGTCGGCTCGACAGATCCAGCGCGAAAGATCGAGGTCGGCCTCGCGCTGCGGCTGCGGTCTGCCGAGCTGGCTCGGACCCTTCGTGCACAGCAGACGAGCGGCAACCCACTGTTTGGGCATCACCTCACCGCGGCGGAATTCGGCCGTCGCTTTGGACTCTCCGACAGACAGCTCGCGATGCTGAAGACGCGCCTCGGACAGCTCGGGCTGCAGGTCGATCGAACCTATCCGCAACGGACGGGTGTGGTCGTGGAGGCGCCCGTTGCGCGGATCAGCAGCGTCTTCTCGATCCACTTCGGCGACTATCTCGACGACGAAGGCCGCCGCTATTACTCGGCCGAGAGCGCGGCGAAGATACCGTCGGCGCTCGCCCGATACGTGACCGGAGTGGGCGGGCTGAGCAACCTACCGCCGCAGCCCCTCGACATCCCGGCCACTGGGCTTACGCGCCAGCTGGTGGGAAGTGCATACGACATCGCGCCGCTGCGGACTCAGGGTATCCAGGGACAGGGGCAAACGATCGCCGTTGTCTCACTAGCTACGTTCAGCCTCCGCGACATCCAGGCGTTCGACCAGACGGAGGGCATCAGCAGAGCCCCGGCGATCCAGCGCGTGCCGGTGGACGGGGGTACGAATGACCTCGGCCCGCACGGAGCTGCGAGCGAGGTCGCGGTGGACCTCGAGGTGGTACGCGGAATCGCCCCGCAGGCAACAATCCTCAACTACGAGGTGGGTGGTCGCAAGAACCTTGATCCGTCTTACTACGACGCGACCTCCGGCTGGGACTACGCCACTGGTCTTGGCTCACCGGACGTCTTCAACCTGGCCCAGGACTACACGACGTACGTGAGGAAGTCACGATAGGAGCATCACATTCCCGCTCCAACTACGCCACGCGCTCGACTGTATCCAGACGCCTGTCGTCGTTGTGCGGGACGTCGACCACGCTGCGCGAGGGTGGAACGCAAGCTGCATTCAGATCAGGCGACCGGCGAGAACCTTCCGGATCCGGCAACTCCAGGCGGACGCAATCCGCGCGTCCGCCATAAGAAGAATCAGCGTCTTGCGGTTCTTTCCCAGTGCACTCGAGTGGCCTCGAACTTCCCCGACCACACAGCCTCCCAGCCCTCATGTTGCATGAGCCGTGTCGTAGGAGCTACGCCTTCGAGCTGACGCCGCGACGGCTGGCGCAGCGTGGGTTACGCCAGTAGACTGCCGGGCGAGAGAGGGAGCACTGGGGGTGCACGTGAGGAGCAGAGGATGCGAGGTACGTTCAGGTCGGGTGGGGCGTTTCTGGTTACGCTCACATTGCTTGCCGGGTGCGGTGGAAGCTCGTCCTCGTCGACGTCGCAGACCGCGACGTTCAAGACGGGCTACGAGTCTGTGGCTAACCAGTTCAAGCAGAACTCGCAGGCGATCGGGGCGGCCATTCAGCAGGCCTCGAAGCAGACTGACGCTCAGATCCACACGGCGTTCCAAACTCTGGCCAGCCGTTGGCAGGCCGCGCTCAGCCAGCTCCAGACGCTGAAGCCTCCGGCGAACCTGGCCGTGACCTACAACACGATGACCGGCGCCGCTGCCCGCGCCGAAGCGGATCTGAACGCGATCGTCGCGGCAGCGGCGACCCACAGCAGCTCTGCCGCTGAGCAGGCCAGCGCCAGTCTCGTAAACGACATCCAGAGCGCCAAGACGGCAAGCACAGCGATCACGAACAAGCTCGGATCGCAGTAGGGGGCCAGCAAGGGGCCTCGGGCTCATCCGAGGTCGTGGTCCCGCCGATACGGGGTGCGGCGGCATCCGGGGGAACCTGGCTGTCGCCGCTCCTCAAGGCCGTGGGGCGGCACCGCATGGGGCTGGTGCCGCCCCGCTCTAACCCCGATCGAGCCTCATCCGATCCCGCCGATGCTTGTCGCGGGCGGCGTCCCCGGAAGGACCGGGCGGCGCCAGCCCTCCTTAGGGTCGGGGTGGCACCGCGCGGGGCAAGCTGCTGGTGCCGCCCCGCCTGCAGGTTCGCTCCAGCCGCTCGAACTCCTCGGAACTCGCCTAAAGCCATTGTCTAGGGGGTGGAACCTCTGTGGACGCCTCCGGCTACGCGCGCCTGGTCGCGCAGCCGCGGCGAGGCTGGGCCCCGAGCCACCTGTGATGTCGCGTGTAGCCCGAAGGGGCAGCGAGTCGCGACCGGGGGCCGGCGCCGGGTCGGACTACAACTTCGGCAGGATGGCGGCGGCGAGCTTCTCCTCGTCGGACAGGGACGGCGGAGCGCGGGCGGGGGCGACTGCGATCCGGAGGTAGTGGTCGCCCTTGAGGACACTCAGCGAGGCGTAGCCGTCGTAGTAGGCCTGGTCGCCGAAGCCGTTGATCGGCTGGGCGCGGACCTTGGACCTGTAGTCGTTGTACCAGGTCGAGGCATGGGAGCCCTTGACCACCACCACTCGGACGGAGTCGGGCTGGGCCACGTTCGGGGTGCTGGGGGTGGGCGCCGAAGGCCCGTAGAAGACGCACGCGAGGCCTCCTTCGACGGTCGCGTTGCCGAGGACCCCCGGCGTCACGGACTCTCCGATAGCGCTCGCCGCCTCGGCCCGGCTGACCACCGAACAGGAGTTGAAATTTGCAGTCGCGGGACTGCTCGTCGTCGACACCACCGACGCGCTCGTGGTCGGCGCCGCACTCGACGCGCTAATGGTGGTGGAGGAGGAGGAGCCGCATGCCGCCAGGAGGATGACGGCGGGAACGGCAACCGCGATTGGGACAACTTCTGTCCGCAGTCTCATCCGACCCCCTGATCTCCTAACGCAGTACCGCGCCCAGCTTGAACGCGCCGGTCGAGCTCTCGATCGTGACCTGCAGATGTGCGGCGCGTCCGGCGTTATCGCGCAGGGTGCAAGCGAACTGGCTGCCCGCGACGATCGGGACGTGTCGGGGGCAGGTGGCCGTGGCGGAGACACCAAGCTGCCTCAGCCTCACCTCAATGTTGTTCTCGACCGCGCCCGCGATGATCGTCGTGGTGTGGAAGTGCACAGTGCCCTTGTTGTCGAGCTGCGTCGCCTTGATCGAAACCGTTTCGCCGCTCTGGAGCGTGGCCGTGCAGTACGTGACGATCCCTTACCCGGCCTTAACGCCGCTCGGACATTTCACCGCTTGGACTGGAGTGCCCAGCTTTGTGATGTTGCTGCGGATTGTGTTCTCTTCCTTGGTAGGGTCCAAGGTGCTCGTCCCGCATCCGGCAAGGAGCACCAGGCTGAGAATCGCGAAGCGCCGCACGTGCAAGATCCTCTCGAACCAAACATGCGAAAAGCAAGCGGACCGCGATTCGCGTGGATCCAGTCGAGTAACCGGGCGTGCCGGAGGTTTCGCACGGACGCACCAGCTCTGATCGAGCACCAGCAGGCGCGAATGCGACCAGCCTGAGGACGCTCAGAGACAGTTGAGCACCGGCACGCGGTCGCTGCGTCCGATGGCCGTCGGCCGGGGGCGGACCTCGCGGCCGCTCTCGTCGCTAGTTCCGCGCCCAGATCGCCCAGGTCAGCGCAGTCGCTAACGCGATCCATATCGCGTAGGGCACGAGCAGGAGCGCCGCTAGGCGCGACAGTGGCCACGCCCGGACAACGAGCGCCACAGTGGTGCCCTCCAAAGCCACGATCTCAACGCCCGCGGCAAGCGGGCTGCGGCCTCGGAAGAAGATGAGCGTCCACGCGAGGTTCAGGGCGAGGTTTGTCCCGAAGAGGACGAACAGCGGCCGCTGCTGTTCCCCGCCCCGTCCTCGCGCCACAAGCATCGACGCCGCGATGAGCGCGTAGATGACCGACCACACGGGACCGAACACAGGACCCGGCGGCTGCCACGACGGCTTGTCGAGCCGGCGGTACCAGCGGCTGCTCAGCACGGGCCCTGTAGCAGCCGCGCCAATCCCCGCGGTGCCACCAACCGCACCGAGGATGAGCGCAGCATCCCGGCGGGTAAGGCCAGACGGGCGCGACTCGGCGGCGGACACGATGGCCATGTTCCTCACGCTACCACCCTCCTTGAGCGACCCCGAACCGACGCAGCCCGACCCGTCTCGCATTCGCAGCGGCGCGGACGAGAACCCGTAGCTCGCGCCAGCGCCGGCCGTCGCGCTATCGCTCGGCGAGCGAAGCGGCGACCAAATCACCGTGACTCGAATAGGCGTCGAGGGGTTGCTTATGTCGCTGTGCGCGCGTGGCGGGAGGTGGGAAGCTCGAGCCTTTTTGCAAGCGCCCGGTTCGTGGGCGCCGCCATCGGCCGGGCTAGATCGATTGGAGGACCTCATGTCCGAGCCAGGATTGGTGGACGTCACCGGCCGTCTGCGAATCGCCGGCGGCGACGCCTGGTCATTGGGCGGGGTGCGCGCCGCCGAACAAAGGGCTGCGTTACCCGGCCGATCCGCCGACGGTCGAGGAGATCATTGTCGTGATGCGCGAGGCGGGGCCAGGCCCATATGCGGACAGGGTCCGTGGGCTGATCGCGATCCTGTGGCGCGCGGGCTTGCGGATCAGCGAAGCGCTCGTGCTGACCGAATCCGATCTGGACCCGAAGACCGGATCGGTGCTGGTCCGCGTCGGGAAGGGCGGGAAGCGCAGGATCGTCGGCATGGACGACTGGGGAAAGCGCCGGGATAAACCGGCATGGAGAAGGAGATGAGAACGCTCTGCATCGAAGACGTAGCGAGTCACGGTGGCCCCGAGTCATGCGTTGGCGTTCCGTGAGGGCGCAGCGAAGCGTTGACAGGGGGCGTGCGGGCGGGGTTATTGAGCCGCGAAACTCCATAGAAGTTCAGGGTGCCGACGCTTTCCCATGTGTGTGGAAGGCAATACTGCTGGCGGCGTTATTCGCGAGTCGCTTGCGGACCCTGCGCGGTCGGAGATCCCAGGCACGTACGACGAGCTCCATGCGCGAGAACCGGGAGTGGGAGTGATGCTCTGAAGTGGCCCCACTGTGATGGTTTGAACTGGCCCCACCTGGCGTCCGACGGGCGGCTGACTGTTCGAGGCTCATCGAGCTCGAGCGGAAGGCGCCAGAAGGAATGGGATCCAGGGTGGAGCAGTTCGAGCAGATCAGACGGGATCGTGATCGGGAGGGCCTCTCGATTCGCGGGTTGGCGGTTCGGCATGGGGTTCATCGCCGGACGGTGAAGCAGGCGTTGGCGTCGCCGATGCCGCCGTCGAAGCGGGCGCCGGTGGGCCGGCCGGCGCCGAAGCTCGGTCCGTATCGCGCGGTGATCGATGGGTGGCTTGAGGCGGATCGGACCGCGCCGCGCAAGCAGCGGCATACCGCGAGGCGGATCCACCGGCGCCTCGTTGATGAGCACGGTGCGGATGTCGCGGAGTCGACGGTCCGTCAGTACGTCCGCGCGCGCAAGCGGGCGATGGGGTTCGCGGTCGGGGAGGTGTTCGTCCCGCAGGTCCACGCGCCCGGCATGGAGGCTGAGGTCGACTGGGGCGAGGCGCTCGTGATGCTCGGCGGGGTGTCGGTCAAGGCGCATCTGTTCGTGATGCGCGCGTCGTTCTCCGGGGCGGCGTTCTGCCAGGCGTCGCTGGTCGAGACCCAGCAGGCGTTCCTCGAACTGCACGTCCAGGCGTTCGAATGGTTCGGCGGCGTGTTCCCGGAGATCAGGTTCGACAACCTGAAATCGGCCGTGAAGAAGGTGCTGAAGGGCCGCCGGCGAGTCGAGTCTGACCGGTTCGTCGCGTTGCGCTCGCACTACCTGTTCGCGTCGCAGTTCATGACCCCCGGACTTGAAGGGGCCCATCAGAAGGGTGGCGTGGAGGGCGAAGTCGGCCGCTACCGCAGGAACCACTTGGTGCCGGTCCCGCAGCTCCATGATCTCGCCGAGCTGAACGCGATGCTGCTCGCGGGCTGCGAGCAGGACCTTGCTCGCCGGATCGACGGCCGGTCGGTCACGGTCGGTCAGGCGTGGGCGGTGGAGCGACCGTTGCTGCTCACGCTGCCGGCCGAGCCGTTCGACGCGTGCGAGACCGCGACGCCGCGGGTCGATGCCAAGTCGCTGGTCACGATCCGCCAGAACCGCTACTCGGTCCCGGTCAGGTTGGCCGGGTTGAAGGTGAGCGCCAGGATCGGCGCCAGGGAGATCACGATCAACCACGGCGGCCGGAAGGTCGCCCGCCATGAGCGGTTGCACGGCAAGTTCGGGACCAGTGCCCAGCTCGATCACTACCTCGAGCTGCTCCAGCGCAAGCCTGGCGGTCTGGAGCACTCCGTTGCGCTCAGCCAAGAGCGCGGTCGGGGAGCGTGGCCCGAGTGCTTCGATCGGCTCTGGGCTGGGCTGACCGAACGCTACGGACGCTCGGACGCCGCCCGGCAGATGGTCGACGTCGTGCTGCTCTGCCGCGAGCACGGCCCCGCCCGGGTCCAGCTCGCCGTCCGCGGCGCATTGGCCGCGGGCGCGATCGACGGACGCGCCGTCCAGCTGCTCGCCCGCCGCACATCGAGCACCACGCACACCGCGGTGCCGCTCACCGGCCTCGACGCGCGCCTCACAGCGCACGACCGGCCCGCGCCGGATCTCACCGATTACGACCAGCTGCTCGGAGGATCCCGATGACCACCACTCCCGCCCGCAACGCTCAGACCGCAGCGCTCGAGGCGCTGATCGAGGCGCACGCGATCGAGCTGAAACTCCCGACCGTCCGCCGCCGGTTCAAAGCACTCGCCGCCGAAGCGCTGCGTGAGCAGCAGACCCCGGTCGCGTACTTGGGTGCGCTGCTCGAGGCCGAGATGGCCGAACGCGCCGAGCGGCGCGAGAAGCGCCGGCTGGTCGACGCACGGTTCCCGCAGATCAAGCGCCTGGAGGACTTCCGGTTCGCCGACAACCCCAAGGTCCCGCAAGCCACGATCGCCGCGCTGGCCGAGGGATCATGGATCGATGACCGCGAGTCGGTGATCTTCATCGGCGACAGCGGGACCGGCAAAACGATGCTCGCCACAGCCCTGGCGGTCTGCGCCTGTCACCAGGGACGGCGCGTCCGGTTCACCACGTTGGCCGCGCTCGCGAACGAGCTCCAAGAAGCCCAGGGCAACCGCGAGCTCGAGCGGGTCATCGGCCGCTACGCCCGCACCGAGCTTCTCGTCTGCGACGAGCTGGGCTATCTGGCCTTGCCCGACGGCGCTGCCGAGCTCGTCTTCCAAGTCCTGTCCGAACGACACGAACGCGGCAGCCTGATCCTCACCACCAACCTCCCGTTCGGCGAGTGGACCAAAGTGTTCCCCGACCCGAGGCTCGCGAAGGCCGTCGTCGACCGGCTGACCCACCGAGCCCACATCATCGACACCGGCAACGAGAGCTGGCGGTTCCGGCACGGCCTCGAACGCAAAGCCCAGAAAGGGGCCTGACCCCCCTCCCGAGGATCGGACACGCGCCGATCGCCGGGGCCCGTCGCGCTACGCGCGCCGGCCCACGACGACCGGCGCGTCTGGCGTTCTACCTACCAATCAGGGAACATCAACACCGACAACAACCCGACGCCAGGTGGAGCCACTTCAAGCCATCACGCCGGGGCCAGTGCAAGCCATCACTTCCACGGGAGATCTCGTGGTCGTCCGCGAGGTGTTGGTGATGCCCCGTCCTGGATGGTTCGCGGGGTGGCAGGCCAGCGCTGGGCGGGCCGCGGGGGGAACGCTTAGGCGGTAATCCCTTGATGCACGATCGCGAGAAGTCAGACAGGCTCGTAGTACCTGCGAAGCCGCCGAACAAGCTCGGGGAACCGGGGGCGGAGGTGGTGGAGGGAAGGGGCCTGCCCGAGGGGAACACGGCCAGCGAAACATGCCCCGGACTCAGTGCCGGGTCAGGCGTGTCAAGTGATCTGGGGCGTGTGCGCCGGGTGGCGCGAAAGGACGGGGATGTGCGGTTCACCGCGCTCCTTCATCACGTGACGGTCGACCGGTTGCGGGAGGCGTATCGGGCGATCAGCCCGAACGCCGCCGCCGGGGTCGACGGGGTCACGTGGCGGGACTACGGCGTCGATCTCGAAGCGAACCTTCGCGATCTACACGCCCGGGTTCATGGAGGGGCGTACCGCGCGAGCCCGACTCGCAGGGTGTTCATACCGAAGCCCGACGGGCGGCTGCGGCCGCTCGGGGTCGCTGCGTTGGAGGACAAGATCGTCCAGCGGGCGGTGGTCGAGGTGCTGAACGCGATCTACGAGGAGGACTTTCTCGGTTTCTCGTATGGGTTCCGGCCGGGGAGGCGTCCGCATGATGCGCTGGACGCGCTCTCGGTCGCGCTCGAACGCAAGAGGGTGAACTGGGTGCTCGACGCGGACATCCGTGACTTCTTCACCCGGCTCGACCAGAGCTGGTTGGAGCGGTTTCTCGAGCATCGAATCGCGGACAAGAGGATCCTGCGGCTGATCCAGAAGTGGCTCAGCTCAGGGGTCATCGAGGACGGGGAGTGGTCTGAGACGGAGGCCGGGACGGCGCAGGGAGCGTCGGTATCGCCGTTGCTCTCAAACGTCTTTCTGCACTACGTGTTCGACCTATGGGCCGACCAGTGGAGACGCCGCCGGGCGCGCGGGGACGTTGTTCTCATGCGGTTTGCTGACGACTTCCTGGCGGGCTTCCAGCACCGTGAGGACGCTGAGCGATTCCTCGCCGATCTCCGCGAGCGGTTCGCGGGATTCGGCCTGGAACTGCATCCGGACAAAACGCGGCTGATCGAGTTCGGACGGTACGCCGCCGAACGACGCAAGGCGCGTGGCGACCGGAAGCCTGAGACGTTCGAGTTCCTGGGCTTCACGCATATCTGCGCGAAGGACAGGCACGGACGGTTCAAGCTCAAGCGGGTCACGAGCAAGAAGAAGATGCGCTCCAAGCTCAAAGCGGTCAAGACCGAGATGAGACGACGGATGCACCTCCCAATCCCCGAACAAGGACGCTGGCTCGCCAGGGTCCTGCAAGGGCACTACAACTACTACGCGGTGCCCGACAACAGCGAGGCGATGCGTGCCTTCCGACGACGGGTCATCCACCACTGGCGAGCCGCGCTCAAACGCCGCAGCCAGAAAGGCTGGACCACCTGGGAGCGGATCGACCGTCTCGCGGCCCGATGGCTACCCCAACCCCGCATCCTGCACCCCTGGCCCGACAAGCGCTTCGACGCCAAAACCCGAGGGAGGAGCCCAGTGCGTTGACGCGCACGCTGGGATCTGTGCGGGGGGCCGCCGGCAACGGCGGTCCCTACCGCGATCGTGGGAGCACGTCGGACGCTGGACCGAGCACCGGATCCAGCTGCCGATCGGCCCGCTGTTCTGCATCCTCGCCGGCCCAACCCGCGGTCGCGGCTGGTCAGCGACCGCCGCCCGCGGTGAGCTTCGCCGACTCGCCGCCCAGGCCGGGGTGCGCCGGCGGTTCGCGCCGCACCAGCTCCGACACGCCCACGCGATCGAGATGGCCCACGAAGGGATCCCGCTGCCGATCATCCAGAGACAGCTCGGACACGCGCACCTCGGAATCACCTCGATCTATCTCCAGGGAATCGATACACGCGAGATTGTCGACACGGTCCACCACCGGCGGCCACCCGTGATCCCAGCGAGCGCTGGTCTGCGGCCATAACCAGGCACACCCAGGGGGCACGTGATCGGCGCATCGCGGGCCCCTTCGACCCAGTCTCGAGACCCATGACCAGGCAGGCTGAGAGCGCTACCCACGCTGTCCGGAAGCGGGAGTCCGCGATGGCAGCGCTTCGCGGCGCATTGTGGCTGCTCCGCTCGACGAGCGGCGGCGGAGTCGACGGCCGGCGCGTGATGCCATCGCCCTCTGATACACGCCGACCGGTGCGATTGGGGCCGCCGAGGCGGCGGTCTGTGCTGAGCTTCAGCGCCAGAGGTGGGTGTCGTCGCGCGTCTTGCTTCCCCGGTTCGTTCGTGCTTCTCGATCACGGTGATGAGCGGCTCAAAGGTGGTAATGTTCGCTGTTGGTTGAGCTGGGAAGACTGGTCGGCGCGGATGGTTTGTGCTCGACATGTACCGGCAGACTCAGCGTCCTCCTCTCAACGACAGCGTCCTTGTTGATATGCGGGGTCCGGGGGAGTGGGTCGTGGGTGCGCCCGCGGGTGGGCGCGCGTTGCATGTGTACAAGCTCGGGCGTGCCGATTGGCTCGTCTCCGAGGTGGGTCGCGATACCGAGGGTCGCGGGCCGGATCTCAGGCGAGCACTCGCGGCGCTCTTCGCTGGTGTTCGGGCGCCCGAGTGGTTGAACGCCGTCGCTGCGTCGCTCAACGGCGGTGAGCTGGAGAGCGTTGAGTCAGGGAAGGCGGAGCGGTGATGGGTCGAGGCGGTCTTGGCTCGGCTCTATACCGGGACCGCGAGCGTCGCGGCAGTGAACCGCTTCTCTCTGCCACAAGCTTGGCAGTTCTCGGTCTCGGACAGCCGCAGCTGCGCGGCACAGGACGCGTTCAAGACGACCAGACGCAAGGTCTTGGCGCGTTATTGCGGACGGGGCGCGTCGGAAGCGCAGGGAGGTATGGAGCTCGTCAAGTGCTCTCTGCCCTGCGCTTCCGAGGCGTCATCTCCGCCGTAGATCACACCCGCGCGGCCGGAGCGATGGTCGTTCTGGCCATCACGACAAGGTCGGAAACTGCTGGAGAGTTTGAAATCTGCGACTCACTTAGACCTCGATCCACCGGCCGGTCTGGGTCGTTCTGTCCGGGGTCGGTACGAAGAATGACCTCCTGAGCGGCGCTTTTCACGACTGTGACGGCAGTCGGGGCGCGCGCAGGAGGCCACACCTCATGGTCAGGATCGACGGAGGGGTCGGACTGGATCGCGTCGGGTTGCCTTCGATGATCATCGCGCGGTCTCTGACGCTGGGCGTTGTGCTCGTCGCGAGCTCGCGTCCCGCCTCGGGATCAGCGGTTTGGCGGACCGGTTGGTGGGGCTGGGTGAGGTCGCCGGAGCGGCGAATCCGGGCCGGAAGATCTTGACGTTGATCTACGCGATGGTGCTCGGCGCTGATTGCATCGATGACTGCGAGATGTTGCGGTCGGGCCGGTTGGCGGCGTTGTTGGGCCGGGTCGCGGCACCGTCGACGATCGGGACGTTCTTGCGCGCGTTCACGTTCGGGCACGTCCGCCAGCTCGACCAACTGCTCGCCGAGACATTGACCCGGGCGTGGCGGGCTGGTGCTGGTCCCGGCGACGGGCCCCTGGTGGTCGACGTCGACAGCTTCATCGGTGAGGTCCACGGCTACCAGAAGCAGGGCGCCGCGTTCGGGTACACCCGTCGGCGTGGGTATCACCCGCTCGTCGCGACCCGCGCACAGACCGGCGAGGTGCTCCACATCCGTCTGCGCAAGGGATCGGCGGCAAGCCCGCGCGGGGTGCTGCGGTTCGCCGATGAGCTGATCGCGCGGATCACTCGCGCCGGCGCCACGGGACCGAAGCTGCTCAGGGCTGATTCGGCGTTCTGGAACAAGAAGCTGATCGCCCGGCTGGTGAAGGCCGGCTGGGAGTACTCGATCAGCGTTCGCCAACAGGCATCGGTAATCACGGCGATCGCGCAGATCCCCGCGAACGCCTGGATCGGTCTGAGCGACTACCCGCAAGGCGGCGAGGCACAGATCGCCGAGACGCGGCTGGGCACGCAACGTCTCGTCGTGCGCCGCACCCGCCTGATCGGCCCGCAAGCCGAGCTGTGGCCCGACTGGCGGCATCACGCGTTCATCACCAACCGCACCGAACCGCTGGCGATCGTCGAGGCCGAGCACCGCGACCACGCCGTCGTCGAGCTCGCGATCCGCGACCTCAAAGATCAAGCCCTGGCGCACTTCCCCTCCGGCCGCTACAACGCCAACGCCGCCTGGACCGTGATCGCCTGCCTCGCCCATAACTTCCTCAGATGGACGAGCGTGATCGGGCTCCCCGGAGGCACGATCCCAGCAGCCCGCACGGTCCGCCGGCGGCTACTGCGACTACCCGGACGACTCACCACAAGCGCCCGCCAATGGACGCTGCACCTCCCCGCACGCTGGCCCTGGGAACACGACTTCATTCGAGCGCTTGCCAGGATCCGAGCGCTCCCCGTCACCGGCTGACCGGCACCCCGCGCATTCCCAACCGACACAACCACCGACCGCAACCCGGGCCGATGACCGCTACGCCAGAGCGGACCATAACGCGGCTCCACGCCGCCACAAACATCCACGACCAAGCGATCGCTCCGAGCGACCGACCGGCAACGACGCCAAACACCGCGACGAAGCCGCCACCACGACATTCACCGATCAATCGGTGGATCGAGGCTTAGAGGTAGCTCATGGATCAGGAGCCGACATCCGTTCTCATCGTCGCGCATCAGACCGCCGCGACGCCCGCTCTGCTCGAGGCCGTGCGCGAGCGTGCCCACAGCGGTCCATCCACGTTCCATCTCGTCGTTCCGCGCCGCCGGCGCAGCGGGGAAAGGATGGCCAACCCGCAGGAGATCGGCGTACGGGAGGCGCGCGAGGTGCTGCACGACGCCTTGCCGCGGCTGAGTGGGGCCGCCGGCACAGAGGTCACCGGCGACATCGGCGACCTGGAGCCGCTAGTGGCGGTGCAGGATGCGCTCAACCGTGGCCACTACGACGAGATTATCGTCTCGACCCTGCCGCTCGGCGTCTCTCGCTGGTTGAAGCACGACCTCGTTTCGAAGGCGCGGGCGCTCGGGCTCCCAGTGCACCACGTCCTGGGCAAAGACAGCCGACTGGCAGGAGCGGCCAATCGCTGAGCGCTTCCCAACAGTCTCCCGGAGCTGAAGCTCGCGACATTCATCGCCGCGGCGCAGTCAGTCCGTCGCCGGGACCGTCGACGACGGACGCGTGACCGAGTACGCCCAAGGCATTCGCGCACCGGCGGGCGGCGACACGCCTGCTCGTTCATCGAGCAGGAGTCGGATGTAGGCGTCGAGCGGTAGCGGACGAGGGTGGGCAGCAACACCAGGCACCCGCCGTGACCCAAAGTGTCCGACAAGCGGTCGTCCTCGGCGGCGTTGTCTAGACCCGCCGGAGGCTTGCTTCGACTATAGGAGCAGCAGCGCCCGCGCGGGGACGCTCGGCCGGTCGCTTCACGCGATTGCAGCGGCGCTGCGCGTGCCCTGGGAGACGCCCCTTGGGGAAAGAGGAGGAGCTCAGTGCCCGCGTTGCGCAATGGCGGAAGCCTCCGTGAGAATGTCAGAAGCCAACTGCTCGGGAGCAGCGAGAGGAGGGGTCGACGAGGAAAACGGTCACGTCCGCCAGCCCGGGCGCCGAGTGCGCCGAGGGGCGCCAGGGTCGTCATCGTTGTGTCCATGCTGGTCGCGGTCTCGGCGCTAATCGCGGGGCCGGGGCGGGCGCCACGATCCCTGGGCTACCCCAGCCCCCACTACCGGCCTGCGACGGGGGGAGCCGGGAGGGGCGCCCGCCCCCTCCGGCTCGCGAGTTCCGAACGGGAAGGTCGTCGTATTCGGTCTCGTCACGACAAAGCGCGGCGAGTTCGAGGATCGCGACGTGCTGGTCCGGCGGATCGATGAGGCAGCGCGCGATGTCGATCTGGACCAGCTCTGTCTCTCGCCCCGATGCGGGTTCTTCTCGACGGTCGACGGTAACGTGCTCACGTGCGAGCAGCAGGCGGACAAGCCGCGGCTCGTTGTCGAGGTTGCCGACGAGGTGTGGGACTGACCGCGGCTGACGCAGCGCGCTACGCATGTCCCTTACAGAACATGCGGATCGCGCGTCTCTGCAAGCGGTCTGAGGGTCAGGTATGCAATCGTGAGTGGTGTGACGTGACCAACGGCGAGCGGAGCGGCGCATGAGTGTGGGCAAGATTGGCCAGGTGGAGCACAGAGCGGGCGAGCGGGCCGACGGATTGGCGAGCCGGAGCACGCTGACCGTGATCGACAACCGCACGGGGGAGCCGTTCGAGTTGCCGATCGAGGAAGGCGCGGTCCGCAGCTCGGAGCTGGGGCGGCAGGCGGGCGGGCTCGCGCTGTACGACCCGGGCCTTTCGAGCACCGCCGTGTGTCGCAGCGCGATCACCCACATCGATGGGGAGGCCGGGATCCTCCAGCACCGCGGCTACCGGATCGAGGCGCTGTGCGAGCGCTCGAACTTCCTCGAGCTGGCGTATCTGCTGATCAAAGGGGAGTTGCCGACCGCGGCGCAGTACGAGTCGTGGCTGCATGAGATCGGCACCCGCAACTTCGTCCACGAGAACGTCAAGGGCTTCATCGAGGGATTCAGGTATGACGCGCGCCCGATCGCGATGGTGGCCGCGTCGGTCGGTGCGCTCTCCAGTTTCTATACCGACGCCGACCAGGTGTACGACGAGGAGGCCCGGGAGCGGCAGGTAGTTCGCCTGCTGGCGAAGTTGCCGACCCTGGCGGCCTTCTCCTACCGCCACCTGCAGGGTCTGCCATACGTGCACCCCGAGGATCACCTCAGCTACACCGGGAACCTGCTGTCGATGATGTTCCGGATGAGCGAGTTTCGCTACACCCCGGACCCGGTCGCCGAGCGCGCGCTGGACGTGCTGCTTATGCTGCATGCCGACCACGAGCAGAACGCTTCGACGACCGCCGTGCGCGCGGTCGGGTCCACGCAGGTGAATCCATACGCGGCCGTCGCGGCCGGTGTCGCCACGCTGTCGGGGCCGATGCGCGGGGGAGCCGCCCAGGGGGTGCTGACGATGCTGAGGGAGATCGGATCGCCCAGCCAGGTACCCGAGTTCCTCGCGCGCGTCAAGTCTGCGCACGAACGGCTGTCGGGCTTCGGCCATTGGGTCTACAAGACCTACGACCCGAGGGCGCGTGTGCTCCGCCGGCAGCTCGAGCAGCTCTACGAGCACCGCCGGACCAACCCGTTGTTCGCGATCGCCGACGAACTCGAGCAGCGGGTGCTGGACGACGAGTACTTCGCCTCCCGCCAGCTGTACCCGAACCTCGATCTGTACTCCGGGCTCACGTACGAGGCACTCGGCGTCGCGCCGCCGATGTTCCCGGTGATGTTCGCGCTCGCCCGCAGCGCCGGGTGGATCGCGCAGTGGGTCGAAATGGTCAAGGACCCCGAACAGGCGACATTCAGGCCGCTTCAGCTGTACACGGGCGCGCTCGACCGCGAGTTCGTCGCCGTCGGCGAGCGCGGCTGAGCGCGGCGGAGCCCGGCGGCGAGCTGGCCAGGGTCAGCTAACTGTCGACCCGACGGGACCGACTCAGCAAGCGGGCGCCATACTCGTGACCTGGCGGCTGCGCTCGCGTGTCAGCGGCGGCAGCAGAGGCCGCGTGCGCCGCTACTGGTTTCCATGCGAAGGCGCCACGCCGGTGGCGTGACTGCCTCAGGCGTGGACGGGTGGCGGTCGACCATCGATGGCCTGGTTGAGGCCGTGGGCCCGACTCCGCGCTACCCATCGTGTCCGGAAGCGGCGACGGGTGGCGGGTGCTGTCAGCTCCAACGTGGTTGTCGCTTTTCGACCCTTGCGGCGGTGTCGGCGTGGTGGCGGGCGCGTGGTTTGATGCGGTCCAGCACTGAGCGCGCGGCGCCCGTGCGACCGGTGCGGGACACAACGGCGTGGATCCGGGGATTCTTATAGCGACGTGCGGGTCTTCCCGGATGGTGACGCGATCGGACCGCTCTAGAGTCGTCGCGCGGTGACGCGGAGACAGCTATTGGGTGTTGGAGTGGCGGTGCTGGTATTGGCCGGCGCGCTCACCGCGACGCGTCCCGCTGCGGTGGGGGCGAGTCGACCGAAGCCGCCCGCGGCGGATTGCCAGCCGTTCGCCGGCACGCCGTGCCTGGTTCCATTCCCGGACAACCGGTTCACGAGACCTAACCGCTCCACGCCGACCGGACTGCGCGTCAATCTGCCGGCGAACGCGATGCCGGTGAACACCAAGGGACAGCGGATCGGCGTTGGCCAGTACGACCGCAACGACGGCTTCAGCCCGGGCAGCGCGATCATTGTCCACGTTCCTGGTCTCGACAACGCGAAGGCGTTCGCGCGCACCGGCGCCGTCGGCCTGCTGAACATGGAGCAGGCGTTCGCAACGCGCCAGCCGATCGTCGTGATCGACGAGGCGACTGGGCGTCGTCAGCTCATCTACGCAGAGCTCGACGCCAACGCGCCTTCCCCGCAGGCCACGAACCTGATGATTCTGCCGGGCAAGGAGCTTTCCGAGGGTCACACCTATGTGGTTGCCTTGCGGCGGCTGCGGAATGACCGTGGCCGGCTGCTCGCCGCACCGGCATGGTTCCAAAGGCTTCGCGACGGGCTGCCACTGCCCGCGAACACGCGCGCGCAGCGGGCACGATACGGGCGGATCTTCGTCGCGCTTAGGCGCGCCGGCATCGAGCGTGCAGACCTCTATGAGGCGTGGGACTGCACGGTCGCCTCCGAGAAGAGCCTCACCTCACGGCTGCTCTCGATTCGCAACGACGCCTTCGCTCAGCTCGGTGACCACAACCTCGGCGACGGAGTGGTGCAGGGCAACGCCCCCGCCTACACGATCACCGGCACGACCGCTCTGAGCTCACAGCTGCGCGCCGTTGAGGGTACGTTCCAGGTGCCCTGCTATCTGATCAGGTGCGGCTCGACGGCGACGACAGCATTCCACTACAGCTCGGACGCTCCTGACGCACTGCCCTCGCAGATCCCGGGCAACGTCGCCACGGCCGCGTTCGAATGCGTCGTCCCGAGCTCGGCTTCGCCGTCACATCCGGCGCGCATCTCTATCTACGGCCACGGGCTGTTCGAGGACCACACCCTGGTCACCGCCAAGTACCTCCAACCGCTGGCCACCACCTACAACATGATCTTCTGCGGAACTGACTGGTGGGGGCTGGCCAGCGCCGACGAGCCGTTCGACGCTGGCGTCGTGGCCAACCTGGACCTCTTCCCGGCCGTGGTGGACCGCCTACAGCAGGGCGTACTCAATACGCTGTACCTCGGTCGGCTGATGCGAAACCCGGGGGGCCTTGCCTCCAGCCCGGCGTTCCAGTCGGCCGGCCGGCCGGTGATCAACACCTCCCACCTGTACTACTACGGCAACAGCCAGGGCGGGATCGCCGGCGGCATGGCGACGGCTGTAGCGCCAGACTGGAGCCGTGCCGTGCTCGGGGTGACCGGCATCGACTTCGGGAACCTGCTCGTCCAGCGAAGCACCGACTTCGCGCCGCTCAAGGCGATCCTGGAGAAGTCCTATCCGGACCAGTCGCTCTACCCGGTGATTCTCGACGTCGTCCAGCAGCTGTGGGACCGCGGCGACCCCAACGGGTACGCACCGCAGATGACGTCCCACCCGTTGCCCGACACGCCTTCGCACACGGTGCTCATGCAGATCGCCTATGGCGACTTTCAAGTCAGCATGTACGCCGCGGCGGCCGAGGCGAGGACGATCGGCGCCAGCGCCCATGAGCCTGCGCTCGATTCCGTCCGGACCCGCGATCGAAACCTCTTCTACGGCCTTCCGGCGATCGGCAGCTATCCGTTTCGCGGTTCGGCGATCGAAATCTGGGACAGCGGCCCAGCGCGGGTGCAGCCGCCTCCGATGGGCAACGTGCCCCCGACAGCCGGCTCCCACAACGCCGACACGCACTACGACCCACGCTACACCCCTGCCGCTCAGTCGCAGATCTCGGACTTCCTCGCGCCCGCCGGGGCAATCGTCAACGTCTGCGGCAGCAAGCCCTGCCATTCGGTCGCCGCACCGCCCTCGCCCTGAGCTGACGGTCAGCGCTCGCGAGCGGCGCGATGGACGACGGGCGCTGCCTGAAGCGCGGTCACGAGGCCAAGATGACTGCTTCAGGCGTATGCGGCCAGGCGCGATCGCTTGGGCGCCGTTGCTACCTTCGCTGTGAGGGAGCCGTCCGTCTGCGAGATGGCCGACGTCGCCCAGCAAGACGCGCCGGCACGGCGGCCCATGGCCGCCGTCGGTCAGCGTTATCGTCTTGTGGGTGGACAGCCGCTCGCCCTGATCGAGTTCCCGCCGATGATCCAGACTGCGCGCGGCGGTTCTGGTCTGATCTGCTCGGCGCCGAGCTGACCGAGCGCAGCGAGGCCGAGGGCCGCGGCTGGCAGACACTCACTGGGAAGCCCGCGGTCGGCATCCACGAGCGCGGCACTGGTCCCGGCGACACGGTCTCGCTGCCCTACTTCACGATCGCTGACATAGACGCGGCGCTCGGCCAGGTCAAGGCACTGGGCGGGAGCGTTATCCATTCCGGGTCGCGGTGGGCGATCTGTCGGGACTCCGAGGGGAGCCGTTCGGGCTGGCCCTCGACTCCGAGCCCTCGTAGCGCTGGCAGACGAATCCGATTGCGCCGCGCCGTCGGGCGGCGCCGACCACGCGATCCACGTGTCGCGAGGCTGTCGGAGAATGCCGTGTCAGACCCTCGAAGTGGGAACGGACCTTCCCGTGTCGTGGCTGATTGCGGGTGCCGTCCCATTCCTGAGGTGAAATTGGCCAGATTCAAGGTAATGGTGCCCACTACCTCCCAATTCTCCGACAGCCTCTCGCCGAAGGACTCGTCGACTCTCTGGAGCAGCTTAGATCGCGAAGGCAGTCGCCGACGAGATCCTGTTCAGCTAAAGCGCGCAATCAGGCGAGTTCGCATTAGAGTTCTGCCGTGCCCGTCGTCCGCGAGCATATGTCGCGCAATCTGCTGAGCGTCGACCCCGGCGAGACGATAACGGAGGTCGCTCAGCGGATGGTCGAGCGCAACCTCGGAGCCGTGCTCGTGCTCGACGGCCGGCGGCTCGTCGGCATCATGACCGAGCGCGACCTCCTGCGAGCGGTCGCTCGCGGCCTGCACGGCGACGCACTTGTTGCCGAGTACATGACCGAGCACCCTGAGACCATCGCGCCCGACGACACAACGCAGCACGCCGCCGTTCTGATGATCCACGGCGGCTTCCGGCACCTGCCCGTCGTCGAACGCGACGACGTCGTCGGAATTCTCTCGATCCGCGACCTCATGCGCGTCGCGCTCGAGGACTCCGCACCCCGCGGCGTCTGAGCGACCGCTGGGTCGACCGGCCACCTCACGACGACCGGAGCGGTCGCCGAAGGCTCGATTTCGCGCCAATCTCGAGACGTCGGAGCCACGCGTTCGAGCCACGCCGTGCCAGGCAAGGAGACTCGCTCACGCCGTCCATCCCGTCGTCGCCACTGCACTCGTCCGGGTCGGTCGGTCGGCCGCGGGCGACTGCCGTCGTGGCGAAGGGCTCGTGCCGGGCCAGAGGCCGGCGTGATCGAGTCGTCGCGATAGGAGTCGCTCCTACTGGAGCCGCCCCAGATCCAGAAAGCAGTCGTCGCGACACGCGCGCTTCCGTGCAAAGCAAGACGTTCAAGATTGGCTCGAAATGCTGGTTGCGACGCCGGAGCAGGAACGTCGGTGGTCGGTGCTCGGGCCGTTGGGGTTCACGTAGTCTCCGCAACGACAGCTACGAGGAGCACGCTCGCCCACTAATAACGCTGCAGCAAAGCGGCTCGGCGTGCAGCACAGCCTGGTCTTGCGGTTAGGTCGCGACATCGAGCCGGCGCATGCTGCGCTGCGGCTCTTGGCTATTCGTTAACCTGCGCAGCCCGTTTCACTGGGTCGCGCACTGACCACAGCAGACGCAACCGCGCCGTCAGTCGAGCCGTCCGCGAGCGGGAGGCACTCGGCGGGGGAGATCCTCTCGTGCGGCCTCGCTCGGCACCTCAGTTGATCCGCCGTTCATGGCCGGCCCACTCGGGCTCGCGCAGCACGAACTTCTGCACCTTACCCGTGGATGTCTTCGGCAGTGTCTTGAACCCGATCGCATCGGGGCACTTGAAGTGGGGGAGCCGCTGGCGGCAGAACTCGATTATCTCCTCCTCGCTGGCCGTGGCGCCGTCCTTCAGGGTCACGAACGCCTTCGGCCGCTCGCCCCAGAGCTCGTCAGGAATGGCCACCACGGCGCATTCGAGCACCGCGGGATAGGCGCTGATCGCCTGCTCCACCTCGATCGACGAGATGTTCTCGCCGCCGGAGATGATCACGTCCTTGCGGCGGTCGCGCAGCTCGATCGCCCCGTCCGGATGCCAGACGGCGATATCGCCTGAGTGGAACCAGCCGCCGGCGAATGCCTCCGCGGTCGCTTCGGGTTTGGCGTAGTAACCAGCCATCACGTTGTTGCCGCGCATCACGACCTCACCCATGGTGGTGCCGTCGCGCGGGACATCCCGCATCGCGTCATCAACGACGCGGACTGCGTCCGCGATCGTGTACTCCTGTCCTTGTCGCGCGAGCAGCCGGGCGCGATCGTCAGGCGGGAGATCCCTCCACCCGTCCTGCCACACGCAGACCGTATGCGGACCATAGGTCTCCGTCAGCCCGTACACATGCACCGCTCGGATGTTGAGCGCCTCCATGCGCGCCAGCAACGTCGGCGACGGTGGAGCGCCGGCAACCAGAGCGGTGACCTGTCGCTCCAGCCGAACGGCGTCGGGATGATTGACCAGCGCCGTCTGCACGGTCGGCGAGGCGTTGTAATGGGTGATCCCCTCGTCCTTGAACAAGCGCCAGCTCAGCGCGGGATCGACCTTGCGCATGCAGATGTGGGTCCCGCTCGCCGCGGTGACGGCCCACGGGAAGCACCAGCCATTGCAGTGGAACATGGGCAGCGTCCACAGGTACACGGGGCGATGCCCGAGATCGGCCTCGATGACCTCGCCGAGGGCGTTCAGGTACGCGCCGCGGAAGGTGTAGACGACGCCCTTCGGCCGGCCGGTCGTGCCCGAGGTGTAGTCGATCGCGATCGGCTCCTCCTCGTCGACCAGCGACGAAGGCACACCGGCGGGATCACCCCGCGCGAGAAGCTGCTCGTACGGGTCGCCATGCCCGCCGTCGTCGTCCACACGGACGATCTCGATGCCCGGGGGCGGCTCCGGAACGAGCGACTGCAACTCGGCGTCGACAAACAGGAAGCGCGCTCCCGAGTGCTCGAGGATGTATCTGATGTCGGACGCGCTCAGCCGCGTGTTGATCGCGACGAGCACACCGCCCGCGGCGGGCACCGCGAAGTGCAGCTCGAGCAGGGCCGGTATGTTCGGGCACAGCGCAGCGACGCGATCGTGGCGCTGAAGGCCGCGACCGCACAGCGCCGACGCAAGCCGGGCCACGCGCTCGCCGAGCTCTGTATACGTGTAGCGGCGGTCGCCATGGACGACCGCGACACGCTCGGGATGGACCGCCACGCTGCGGCCAAGGAACGACACCGGGGTCAGCTCGGCGCGGCTGACCCCAGTGCGCTCCGGCCAAGCCGAAGAAACCCCCGCGGCGACGGTCGTGATCTGCTCATCCATTTCTTCCTCCTTCAAAGTCAGTCACCGGCGGGATCCTCGACCCTGTCTCAGTGCTTGACGAGCGGCCAGATCCGAACAAACCTCCTCCCAGTGCGCCCAGACTCGCACGCACCCTTCTCCTAACCGGCATCAATGGAGCAGCCGCCTATGCCACCACGCGGCATCGACGAGCCAACCTGCAAGCCGCTCCGGCGATGCTCGGCACCTTGTATGTAATCCTCCCCGGGGGGCGATCCCGAGAACCCACAACTATCCCCCGTTGCATGGCTCTGTCATCAGCAGTTTCCCACGTTCGTGCGCGGGAGTCCCACAAACCAGTCGCGAAGGGAACGTGGGGAGGAACGTCTGGTCGAGCGTCGGTGGCGTCACACCAGCGCCATCACCATCTAGAAGTTCCCACGTGGAACGAACTCGGCGCGACGACTCGCGCCGACGCCGAAGCAGCCGCACCGAGAACGGCCGCAACCCCCTCGCCACTTTCAGGTCACGCTGCGGTGCACTACAGCGCGACGAGGCTTGGTCCAGGACGACCGGTGCGTCGCCTTTGCGCTCGTCCGCCTAGGAGCTGTCCGGGCGCAAGAGCGATCACCAGCTTGTGCGCGCTTCCGCGCGGAGCACGTCTGGCGCCGCGACGGTCCCAGTGCCCGACTCGAATCGAAGCATGGCCGGACCGTCCGACGTCTACGGCCCGGTCTCGCGTGTCATCGACGACGAGCTACTACCACCACGACAGGAGTTCCGCCCGGGCGCTAATCAGCCCACCAGTCGCGCTGACCCTCCACGTCTTCACGCACATGCTCGCCAAGACTGGGCGCCCGAAGACGAGGATCTCCAGGCCATCCGCGGGGAACTGGCCTCCTGCGACCCGTACGGCTGAGTCGTTCGCGCCGTAAGCGGCAGCCTGGCGTCAGCGTTGCTGCTCGATCATTCCGGCAATCTTCCGGCCCGTCACATTCGCCTCATTCAAGGCGATCGAATGTTCCACGGATCGCCCGCGCACGAATCCATTCGTCGTCCCGTGGCGCGCCTTGAGATCGGCAGTGAAATCGCTCAGCGAGTCCCGTACACGGTCACGCAACCGAACCGCTTGACTAGCCGGGCGATTGGGGCGATGTCGTGGGCGAGTGTCGCCGGGGCGCCGCAGTCGGCGATGACGAACGTGGCGTTCGTCTCTTTGAGAAGAGCCTGGCGCAGCGCGCCGCCGGGATCGTGCAGCGCGGGGTTGAAGAACCGGTTGGTCATGGAAAGATGGGACGGCGGCTGCCAGTTGGCATGACCAGCGTAGACCTCGCGTCCCGTGAGGCCTGGAATCGACATCGAGAGCAGCCATGGCGCCAGCACGCCACCCGGTCGCGGCGAATGATCGATGTAGGCGATTGCCGCCGCCTGGTTGGGGCTTAGAACAAGGAGCTGCCTCATGAAGTACCCCACAAAGTCGTTCGAGAAATCGTTGCCGATTAGCTGTGCGTTGTAGACCATCGCGGGCACGGTGAACGCCAGTGTGGCCGCGATCGCAACGGGCGCCGCCACGTGCCGGGGTAGTGCGCACGCAGACGCGCGCGCTGCCAACCGCGGACGGCGAGCACCGCCAGCGGCAGAGGCAGACCCATCAGCGCGTGTGGTGGGTATTCGGGCACCAGAAAGTAAACGCCAGCGCCGGCGATCACCCATAGCACCAGCATCAACTCGCGATCCCTTGTCGAGCGCCGCACCCCGAGCACGGCCAAGGCCACGAGCGGACCGAAGGTCACGAGCAGAGCCCACCAAGGGGCTGTGCCGAACGCGGTTTCCTGCTGCTGAAAGAAGCGCCACGACTGGTCCGCGCGCGAGAGCAGTAGCCCATAGATCAGCGGCAGCAGCATCGCCACCGCCGGTGTGGCCAGGGCGAGGTAGCGCCTGCGCGGCGGCTTGAGGACCAACAGTCCGCCGATGATCCCGAGCAGCGTCAGCCCCTGCCAGGGATGCAACCAGGAGACGAGCAGACCGGCGAGCGCAGCCAGGGCCACCCATTGCCGCCGTGCCCGACCGGTGTCGGCGGGTAGGCGAAGCAGCCTCTCGGCTGCGATGAGGAACACGGGCATGAGGCCGATCGCGATCGCTGTGTGCTCGAAGCCCCAGAGATCCAGCGCCGAGTCAGCGTCGTTGGTCACCAACCTCAGCGCGAGCCGATGCCCCTCCGACAGGTGTCCAGTCCAGTTCGCGAGCGCGAACACGGGGCTCGCGTAAAAGAGGGCCACGAAGAGCGCGGCCGCCTGCTGCCAACCGCTCTCAGGGAGCAAGTGCCGGACATAGGCAGCACAGCCAAGGAACAGCACCAACACGGCGATCGGCTTCCACACCAGGTAAGCGACCTGGACGCTCACAACGAGACGCCAGAGCAGCCCCGAGATCGCGTACATCGGCTGCAGGTAGTCATGCGGCGTGTTCCCGATCACCCACAGGTTCGAATCGAGGAAGTGGCTGCCCCCGTCGCGGACCCACGCCAAATACTGAAACTGGTCCAGGGGATCCCAACCGTTCGCGCCGGTCCATATCCCCCCGTGGTGGCCGATATACAGGGCCAGCGCGACAAGCGGCGCGAGCGTCCACACCGCCAGCACCCCAAGGACCGCCGCGTGCGATCGGATCAGTTCGCTGCTGCGTGTGAGTAGAAGGCGCACGAGCGGGGGCGGGGCGGTTCGGGGCATCGGCCTCGCCCGGACGATGCGGCGAACGCAACGCGCCGCATGGTAGCCCGGAGGCCACGCGGTCATGGTCGTTGAAGACGCGCGCAGACTTGGAGCCGGGAGCCGTTCAGTACCCGCCTTGGTAAATCGCCGCCCGGTGCACAGTAAGCCGTGGCCTCGGCGCCATCTCGACCGCCTGTCAGCTTGCCTGGCACAAGATCAGCTCGGGCAAGGCTAATCACAAGTCATTCACAAGTCGTCTACATCTCTTCGGTGGGCCGCGCTTATCCTGCCTCGCGTCGGGTGGGACACCGGGCTCGGCGCGCGTAGTTGCGACGGATCAAGGTGTCGCAAGGGGCTGGCAGGGAAGGTTCGCCGGCGGCCCAGGCTTTTCCATCCGCCCGTAAGAGCTCACGGCGCGGGCATTGCAGTTAGAAGGAGGAGGCAAGTCCGGTTCCGGCTCGTGCCTATCAGGGGGGCGCTAAAGCTGATGACAGGCTAAGGCTTGAGACTGCCGCATCTCGATCAACGCCGGGCGGCGACCTGGCCGATTCGGCAGAGCGTCGGCGGGTGAGCTCAGGCGGTTTCTGTCTCTGCGGGCTGCGGTTCGCCCGCGAATTCGCGGAACAGGCCGGTCACGATGAACACCGTCTGCTCGGCGATGTCGACGGCGTTGCCCGCGGCGCGCTCCAGGCAACGCGCGACGAGGATCATGAACATCGCCCACTCGCGGACGTCCAGATCATCGCCGACATCGACCGCCCGATTGAAGATCTCGCGGTTCAGCTCGTCGATCTCCCCGTCCTGACGGACGAGATCCTGAGCGAGGTCGGTGTTGCGGGTCGCAAGCGCCTCTTTGGCCTCGGTCACCTGTGAGCGCGTCACCTGACCCATGCGCTCGATCGTGTGCAGGATGTCCTTGTTCTTCGGAGCCTCGTAGCCCGACAGCCGCACGAGCTTGGCGATGTTCACGCTCTGATCGCCCATCCGCTTGACGCAGCGAATGACCTGCAGCAGCGCCGCGACGATCCGCAAGTCACAGGCGACCGGCGACTGACGGGCGAGCAGCGACAGCGCGCTCGCGCCGCGGTCGTCGCCCGGGACGATCGCCTGCCTCTCGCGCCGGCGCCGCGACGCGCCATCGCAATGGCGACCAACCATGTGCCGACCGGTTCTGGCGCGGGATGAGCTCGTCGAGGAGAGCGGTCACGAGCCGTGCCGTCGTTCCTCATCTCCCCGCTGAGCAAGGACGGTACCGGCGCCGTCGAGATGCGCGGGAAAGTGGCGGAAGGAGGTCTCTACAGCGACGGCGCGCTTCGCGGGAAGCTAGCCGCTGAGGTCCTCGTCGAGAAGTACCTCGTACATCTCCACTGAGGTGCGGCCGCCGCGTCCGGCCGCGGGGGTTGTCTCGTCCAGGGCGGCGTCGATCCGCCGCAGGTCGTCCTCCGTCTCGCAGAGGAACAGGTTCGCGCCCCGGTTGTTTTCGCGATCGACAAATAGCATCACCCGTTTGGTTGCATCAGCCACCTTCTCGAACGGCGTGCCTCGACCGCCGCTGCGAATCGTCTCGCCGACGCTCGCGGCGAACTCGTCCCAGCTGCGCTCGCCGCCCTCAAATCGCGCGATCCGTACGTACATGCTTGCTCTCCTCCTATGCCGGGCTGACTTGTCAGCGCGACTCTATGCGACGCACGATTGGGCGATCCACCCCGTCGACTCGGGTTTCGGCCGGTCGAAGAGCGAAGCGGCCACGACGTGCTCGTTGCCGCAACAGGCGTGAACCGGAAGCGTCCCGTGACCCGCGCTGGAAGCGGTCGATCGCACGTCACGAGAGTGGTGCTCCGCTCCCGTGCCATGGCACGAGGCCGCGACGATTCCCGCAACACGGGAGGCAGGCCTCCGCGGACGATCGCATCGGCTGGCCGAGCAGGAGCACGCAGCTGTGCGCAAATCGCTGCTGGTGGTCGTCCTTGCCAGCGGTCTCAGATACACCGGTCCAGGGTGACTTGGCTTCGCCTTTCCTCAGGAGCGGTGATGGTCGGGCGAGCGGAGGAGTAGCGGTTGGATGCGCGAGGCAAAGCGTTGGGGTTCGACGAGGTGGAGCATGTGGCCGGTGCCGTCCCAGACTTCGAGGTGGGCCGTGGGCACGAAGCGTGTTAGCCATGCCTCGTAGTCCGGGGGTGGCGGCGATCCGTGCAGTGCCAGCAGGGGTGCGGTGATGCGGGGCAGGACGGTTTCGGCGATTGCGGTCAGCTGTTCTGGTGGGGTCGTAAGTAGTGCCTGCCAGATGCTGAGTAGTACCTCGCGGGGGAACGTGAGCACTCGGCGCTCCATGTCTTTGGTACCGGCGTATGGTTCGAGTCCGAGTTCGTGGTCGATCGCTAGCACGGCCTCCATGGTGCGGTCGCTGCGCAGCGTGTTCGCGTGTCGTTGGACAAGTTGGGCGAAGTCGCCGAAGCGCAGGGAGGCGTCGACGCAGATGACGGCACGGGCTGTGTGGACGGCGGCGTATACGGCGGCGACGATCGCGCCCAGGGAATGGCCGACTACGGCAGGCTCGCCGACGTCGAGCTCCTCGACGACCGAGCGCACGTCGCTGACCAGCGACAGCGTCGAGTATTCCGAGGCGGTCGAGGACTCCCCGTGACCGCGGAGATCCACACGCACGCAGGTGAACTCGCGCGCGAGGAGCGCCGTCACCGGCTCCCAGGAGACCCGAGAAGACGTAAGGCCATGTACGAACACGACAAGCGGGCCGGCGCCGACGACGTCATATGCGATCGTCGGTCCATCGTCTCGCCGAACAGTGGCGGCGCGAGTCACAGCCCCGGTCCCTCACAACGAACGCGTAGTGGACCGGCACCCACAACCTGAAGAGCGATCCGCGAATCACCACTACGAGCAAACCGATTCGGCCGCGGCCCCCTCATCCCGACCGGAGGCTAACCGACAGCCCAAGGCAACTGGCGATCCCTCACCTAGGTCTCCAGGCCTCTCCCGAGTACCGCCTAGCCCTACCAAAGCCGAACGCGGACCCGGCTGTGATGCAAGGGACGACCACCAGCAGCAATGCGCGCACGGCGGCGCGCTGCTGCTCGGCCAGCAGAAGCGGATCGCCATCGCGACGGGCGCCGGCGACCCGTTCCGCCCGAAGCCGCGCGTCCGCGGTCGCGCGGCCGCACGATTGTTCTTGTCATGGTGGGACGATTACGAACCCGTCGCGCAGCCGACATGAGCGCCGCGACAGCAACTACCTCACTTGCGCCCAGAACCGAGCCGACACATGCGGACCCGCCGATCCCTTCTCATCCTGGCGCCGATGCTCGGGCTGCTCCTCCTCGCGCCGGCCGCGTCGGCGCAGACGGGACAGCCGTGCCCGTCGACGCTGAACTCCCCGGCGCTGTCGCTGGTATGACCAGAACGGCTCGCAACCCCGGGGGGACCTGGCCTCGGGGACCGCGACCTTCACGGGTGAGACCATGTTCCGCGACCAGACCGGCGCGCCGGTCCTGTTCGGCAACGGCCGTCAGGTGAACAGCGCCGCCGGCGGTAGCTTGATCGCGTTCTCCGGGCGCAACGATTTCGTCCTCGCGTTCTCCGAGAACGACCCGGCCGCTTCGCGCCGATCTGTGGAGCACTCGGTGGGAAGCAGCGCCTTGCCGACATGTGGTGGACGGTCCGCCGCCGGAAGCACCCGTCGACGGATGAACGGCAACCCATTTTCGTCGGGTAGCTTCCCCCGTGAACCGCTGTACCGGGTTCGGGCAAGGAAGGGGTATGAGGGTGTTTTTGAGCAGACGGGATCGGTCTCTTGGTGGCGTCGGATGCTGAGCTGATCGCAGCGTCGTTGCGGGATCCCGGGTTGTTCGCGGGCGTGTTTGATCGTCATTACGCGGCGATCGCGGGGTTTCTTCGGCGCCGGTTGGAGCGGTCGCTGGCGGATGAGTTGGCGGCGGAGACGTTCTTGCGGGCGTTCGACGGTCGTGGGCGCTACGACGTGACGCGCGCGGATGCGTTGCCGTGGCTGTTCGGGATCGCCGCGAATCTGCTCTCTGCCCATCGTCGCGGGGAGGAGCGGCGGCTGCGGGCGTTTGCCCGCGCGGCGCGACTGGCGGAGGAAGAGCGCGACCTCGAGGATGTGGCGGCGCGCTTGGATGCGGTCGCGGCGTCGCCGGCGCTGGCGGGTGCGTTGGCCTCGCTGGGGGCCGGGGACCGGGAGGTGCTGCTGTTGTACGCGTGGGCGGATTTGGGCTATGAGGAGATCTCGGTCGCGCTCGGGATACCGGTCGGGACGGTGCGCTCGCGTCTTCACCGGGCGCGAGATCACGTCCGCAAGCGACTCGAGCGCGACGGCGTGTCCGTCTCGCTCGCTGTGTCCGGCAACGGGGAAGGCCCCCCGTGAGCAGCGAGCTTGAACTCATCCGGGAGTTCCGCACCGAGGACGCGGTTGTCGACGCTACATCGCAGGACGCCGCGCGCACCGCGCTGCTCGCTCACATCGCCGCAAGCGCTCCCGAGAAGCGCAGCGCGCATCCCCGTGGGGGCCGGCGCCGTCGGGGTGCCGTGCGAGTCCGCTCGGACATTTTCGGGGTCGTCCTGTCGGTACTAGTCGTGCTCGTCGTCGGTGCCGTCGTCCTCAGCGTTGGCGGCCGGGGCCACGCACCCCGCCCAGCGGGGCATCGTGTCCCGAGGACGAGTGGGCCGCCCGTGATCCGAAACTACTCGCCGGGTACACCGCCACCGCTCCGCGGGCAGCCGCATACCGCTGACCTCGCGAAGCCCGGCGCGATTCCTGGCCTTGGCGGATCGCCGAGCGGGATCCTCACGACCACCGCGAGCGTGGTCAACGGCGTCAACACATTCCCATTCACGATCACCGCACACGGCCTGCCGCCGACCACCCACGGGAACGTGTACGCGATGTGGCTCGTGCCAGCCGTGAAGACCGCATCCGGAGCCTACGTGCTGGTGACACCGATCAGAGCACGGTTGCTCGGTGTGATCAGACCCGGCGTCGGCCGCGACGGCCAGCTCGCGGCTGCGGGTCACGAGCCTCCCGACGTCACCGGCTCGTCCGAGCTCGTCCTCCTCACGCTCCAGCCTGGTGCCTCCGTAGCTAAGCCCGGTCGGACGGTATTGCGAGGTTTCACATAAGCGCTGACAGGATCCGTACACACGAGCGGCATTTGTCTTCCGCAGCGCTAGGTGCTTCGTCGCGGCGCGCGGCGCCGGCCGCGCCGGCGGGACGTGAAGAGCCTCTCGGCTTGTTACCCCAATCATCGAACGCGGAGGGCAGCGGCTAGCGACCGCTTGCTGCCGCCGCTCGCCGCGGACCAAGATCGCCGGCTCGAGCGCCCGACACACGGGCGCAAAACGAACCCGTCATTTGCCCTGCCCGACTAAAGCCTTGATCGAAAGGAAGTTCACCAATGCGTACCTGCACATACCACGGGCTGTTCTGCCAACGACAGGACCCGGGTTGGGCGAGCTCCGAGCGCTGCCGGAACGATCCGGAAGTCGTAGCCAACTTCAAGTAAATGAGGACTGACTAATGTGGCGCTTCCTTGCACTTCCGCTCTGCCTTCTGGCCATAGCCTGCGGAGCCGCTCCGCAGAATCACCACACGGTTTCATCCGATCCGGCGCAGAGCCGCTCACAATGGCCTGACCAAGCCAACTACAACACCATTGTCGTGGCGAGCAACGTTCGAGATCAAGCACTGCACCTGCGGGCGTGGGACCAGAAGGCGTACGCAGCTGAACTCGGCCTCGACACACTCGTGACACTCGAACACACCATGTTCCCCGGGCGATGTGCCAGCTTTGTGGCCCACCTCTACGCCGAGTTAATGGACCTGCACGACGCGTACCCGGGAGAGAACTGGCACCCGATGCTCGTCGTGGTATCGCGCGACCCGACCGTTGCGTCACAATGCCGGCCAAAGCGACCAGTGAAGTCATCGAAGCCTCTCGAGGGGCTCCAAAGCAGGCTCGAGTCCTGATGCCCCCTCGAACCGACCAAGCTGTCCAGGCGCACGCCGGTTCGCTCCAAAGTGACGAGGATTACGCGGCACCACGTTAGACGGCCCGGGCACGTGGCCGACCAGTTCGCTATCGAGCTGGCCGAGCAGACCATGCTCAGCACCCTGCCTGAGCTGCGTCCTCAACTGGCCCCGAACACACACCCCAGAGCGATGCGTCAGCTCAGGTGCCCAAAGGATCTGCATCTCCTCCTCAGCCGTCCAAGCATGACGGCCGCGCCGACGTGTCGCTCATCCCAAAGGCAGCAATACAGGCCGCGCGCTAGATGTGCCGAAGACGTCCCGAGCCGTCCGCTGCACGCCGGGAACCATCGCCGTGGCTGGGAATTTCTGGCCTCAGGATCACATACGTCCTGCGGCTCGGGAACCACGGACGGAGCCGCAGGTCGTGGGAGCGAGGCGGACGCAACCCGGCCACGGCTACGCGTCCTTGTAGCGGCGACGCCTCCCGTCGAGCGGCACGCCCGACGGCAGCTGCACGCGCAACAAAGCTCATCCTGCACTCGGGACAAATCGGGGACAGACGTTCCGAATCCCCAAGCCCGCCGGGGGACTTGAACCCCCAAACCCCGTGATTAGAAAATGCTCAGTTGCAGGATAATTGCAGTAGAAACGGGCCGTTGAGAGCAGTTAGGAAAGGTTGTAGCGGGTCAGAATTGCCGAGTTCGGAACATGGTTTGGGACACGAAACCATGTCCCACAGCTCTGGTGTCCGGCTGCTGACCTGCTCGACGCATATCTGATCGAGCACGACCGGGCGCGGGTCGATGTTCGCGACGTGATCGAGATGGGGAGGGCGATGGCCGCGCATAGGCGCCGGAAGCAGACGGGCGCGGCGACGCTGCTCGAGGGCGGGACGCTGGGCGGAGGCGCCGTCGGCCTTCTCGTCGCCTCGTTGCATCTCACTCGCCATCCAATCCGCACGTCGCACTGCCCCCCGGCACGCGAAGCTGCGACTTGCATCGGGCACGCGACCAGCCTTTCCGTGCAGCCGATGGTGCTCGGGGCCGCGGCCGGCGCGATCCTCAGGTTGGGCCTCGCGGTTGCCCTGGTGCTTCTGTGGCGCGGCCTGCGCGGCCGGCGGGTCGCGAGTCGGGTCTAGCAGTGGCGTCGGAGAGGCGGCCAGCGTCTCAGCGTTGTTGCCCGGGACAACCCCCGGCTGTATTTCGGGGACGTGATCGCTGCTGAGCGCTTTCACGCGAGGCTGTCGGAAAATTGGGAGGTAGTGGGCACCATTACCTCGAATCTGGCCGATGTCACCTCAGGATTGGGACGGCACCCGCAATCAGCCACGACACGGAAGGTCTGTCTCCCACTTTGAGTGTCTGACCCGGAATTATTCGACAGCCTCACGCCATAACGATCGCCCGGCACGGCGATCTCGGGCGAGTCCGCCGTCGCCGTTGCGCTCGTCAGCTCCCCGGAGGTCGCGACGATCGCTCTCGAGGAATGCAATCGTCGCGCCGCCAGCCTGGGTCCGCAGGACCGGGCAGTGCGATTAGCCAGGATCGAGCAAGCACCCGCTCCTCCTTCCGCGGAAAGCAGGGCCTCGGACTGGTCGCTGACGACGTCGAGGTGGCCGGCGACGACGCGGGTTGCGCAAGTGGCGAATCTCGGGTCTTTGCCGGTCTCGGCCGAGAGACCTCTCGCCGTGTGAAAGCGGGGGCCGCGCTCGGCGCCGTCGCAAGCGGTTGCGCGTACACGCTGCCGAGCGAAAGCGGGTGTTTCGGACTGATGGTCACGACGACGCCAGGGCCGACGGCGTGGCGAGACTTGCTGGTGGCGAGGAGCAGGGAAGCGGGGACCGGCACCGAGACACCTGCATACCCACGAACGCGGTCATCTGCTCAGCGTTCGTTGCGAGCCGGGGATCTGGGCGCCGCACCCGCGGTCGCAGCGACTGGAGTAGTGTGCCCCCGTGAAGAAGCGCGTCCTGATCCTCGGCGCCGGCTTCGGTGGCCTGGAACTCGCGACGCGGCTCTCGGAGACGGTCCCTGACGCGGTTCGGGTCACGCTTCTCGACCGCAACGACGCCTTCTTCTTCGGTTTCTCCAAGCTTGAGGTGATGCTCGGCCGCCAGTCGGCCGAGGAGGTGAAGCTCTACTACCGTGACATCGCGAAGGACGCCGTCGAGTTCCGCCAGGAGACCGTGACCGGCATCGACGCGGCGGCGCGGCGAGTCACCACCAACGCGGGCTCGTATGACGCCGACTTCGTCGTCGTGGCGCTTGGCGCCGACTACGACATGGCCGCCACGCCGGGCTTCGAGGCTGGCGGGCACGAGTACTACACGCTCGCCGGTGCCGAGCGGCTTTGCGACGCGCTGGCCGATTTCGATGGCGGGAGAGTGCTTGTCTCCGTCCTCGGGCAACCGTTCAAGTGCCCGCCGGCTCCGTTCGAGGGGTGCTTCCTGTTGCATGAGTACTTCATGCAGCGCGGCATCCGCGATTCGGTGCAGATGGCGACGACCTTCCCGATGCAGCGCCCAGTCCCGGTGACCGGCGCGGTTGCGCAGATGTTCCGCGACGCGCTCGCCGAGCGGGGCGTCGAGGAGTTGCCCCAGTGCCTTGTCACCGGCATCGATCCGAGCGTGCGCACGGCACAAGTCGCCAGCGGCGAGACGCTGCCCTACGACCTGTTCGTTGGCATTCCGGTGCACCGGGCGCCCGACGTACTCGCCGCCTCGGGCCTCACGGTCAACGGCTGGGTGCCCGTCGACCAGGACAACCTCAGGACCCAGTTTCCCGGCGTCTACGCTCTCGGCGACGTCTGCACCGGCCCGAGGACTGTCCCCAAAGCCGGGATCTTCGCGGAGTCGGCAGCGCTCGTCGTCGCGGACGAAATCGCTGCCGCCATCTCGGGCGCGGAGCCTCCGGCGCCGTTCGAAGGATCAGGCGTCTGTTACGCCGAGTTCGGCGCAGGACTCGTGAGCAAGGTCGAGATCAACTTCCTCAGGGGCGAGCGGCCCGAGGCCCAGCGGTACGACCCCTCGCGCGAGTACGCCCTCGAGAAGGAACAGTTCGGCGCGACCCGGCGCGCACGCTGGTTCGGCCGCTAACGCGACGCTGACGCAAACAGGTCTCGCGGGCGCCCAGCTTTCCCCCGCGGTACCGCTGTGAGCAGCTTCAGCAGCACGCCGACGACTTCGCGCTCCTGCTCTTATCGTACGACGCGCATCTCGCTCGGCACGCCGAGCGTCCGGCATCGCGCGGCAAGCGCGAACGCCGACGGCGTGGCGGCGCCGAACGACGTCGCGGCGGCCGCTGAGGCGTATCCGCGCGTTGCAGGGCAGGCGCCGACGGCAACGAGGTACGCGCGCTGACAACAAAGCAGGAGCGGCAGGAGCACGCGGTCAGAGTGGTCCTCCTCCTCCTCCTCCTCCTCAACACCCGTCGCCAGACCCCAGCAACCACACCACCCTGACCAACAACGGCACCCCTCAGCCGACCACCCAAGGGAGCGTGCTGCAGGTCTCGAACCTGAGCAATGGCGAGGAGGCTCCCACCACCGGGTTCGTCGCAGAACCATGGGACTCCGCCGACGGTCCTCGACGGACCGCCGGGAGCCTGGTGGTCGAGCTCGCGGGGGTTGGTCGTTACTGGCGCGCCATGTGCACCTTGAGCTCCGCCTCGGGGTCGCTGATCAGCTCGCCGCTGAGGTCGACGGTCACTTTGTGCAGCGTCCCGCTGAAGCGAAACGGAGCCTGGTAGTCGTCTGTCACTGTCGATCCCGGGTCCGCGCCGCAGGTCAGCGCCCCGGGGTTGAACGCGAACGGTGTCGTGTACGCGACATCCATATCGCCGACCAGCGCGGCGTCGATGTAGAGCTGGAAGCGGCCGGGGCTCCCGTGGCCCTTGGTGGGGTCGGGCTGTCCGGTCGGCTCGAACTCGTAGCGCAGCTCGTGTTTGCCCGCGGTGACCTCCCCGTCCGACGCGAGGTGCAGCAGTTCGCGTCCGACCCAGTTGTGCGTGTAGTGCAGCCGGCGGTCCTTGACGTAGAGGGTGAAGCCGCCCGCGGAGGTCCCCTGGCAGAGCAGCACGCCCTCGGCACCCTGCTCGGGTATCTCCACGTCGGCGGTGATGCTGTGCGGGCGGTTCAGCACCCGCGCGCCGGCGAAGAACGGGACTGATTGCGTGTTCGGGTAGTAGACGAACGAGTCCCGTGGCGCGGCGATCAGCGGCTTCTCGGACGCCATGCGTGCGATCCCGCTCGCGTCGACGGGCATCACGTCGTACTTGCCGGCCTCGACATACCAGGTCGCGATCAGCGCAATCAGCCGGTCGCGGTTCTCGGCAGCCACATTGTGGTTCTCGGCCGGGTCCTCGGCAACGTGGTAAAGCTCCCAGCCCTGCGCGTCGAGCTGCGCGAGCTTTTCCGCTGAGATCGGCTCCCCGAATCCCTTTCCTGCCTCGGCGAACGACGGGCCCGGCCACGGGCACACCGCCCGCCACCCGTCGTGGTAGATCGATCGGTGGCCCATCATCTCGAAGTACTGCGTCGGGCGCCGGCTCGTTGCCGCCGCGTCGTCGAAGGAGTGCGCAAAGCTGACCCCGTGCAGCGGTGACTGCGCCACGCCGCGGATCGTCTGAGGCGGCTCAATCCCAAGCACATCGAGCACGGTCGGGACCATGTCGATGATGTGCGCATACTGTTCGCGCACCTCGCCATTCGCGGTGATGCCCTTCGGCCAGCTGACGATGAACGGGTCGGACGTCCCGCCGCGGTAGGTCTCGCGCTTCCAGCGCCGAAACGGCGTGTTGCCCGCGAACGTCCAGCCCCACGGATAGTGGTTGAAGTGCTTCGGCCCGCCGATCTCGTCGATCGCCGCGAGGCTGTCCTCGAACGGCTCCTGCGCGTTGTTAAAGAACTGCGCCTCATTGGTCGTGCCGGTGGGACCGCCCTCGGCACTCGCGCCGTTGTCGGAGATCACCATGATCAGCGTGTTCTCAAGCTCGCCGATGCTCTCCAGGTAGTCGAGCAGCCGCCCGATGTGATGGTCGGTATGGCTCAGGAACCCCGCGAACACCTCCATCATCCGCGCGTACAGGCGCCGCTGATCGTCGCTGAGCGACTCCCACGCGGGCACGTCGGGGTCGTGCCGCGAGAGCTCGGCGTTCTGCGGAAGGAGGCCGAGCTCCTTCTGGCGCGCGAACACCTTCTCCCGGTAAGCGTCCCAGCCGTCGTCGAACGCGCCCTTGAAGCGGTCGGCCCACTCCTTCGGCACGTGGTGCGGCGCGTGCGCGGCGCCCGTGCAGAAGTGCAGATAGAACGGCTTATCGGGGTCGACCTGCTTCGCGTCGGAAATGAACTGGATCGCCCGGTCAGCCAGATCCTCGGTCAGGTGATACCCCTCCTCGGCGCTCTTCGGCGGCTCAACCTGATGGTTGTCGTAGATCAGGTCCGGATCCCACTGGCTCGTGTCACCACCGAGGAACCCGTAAAAGCGCTCAAACCCGCGGCCGAGCGGCCAGCGGTCATACGGGCCCGCGGCCGTCTCCTGGCTGCTCGGGATCAAATGCCACTTACCGACCATGTACGTGCTGTAGCCGTGCTCCAGCAGCATCTCAGACAGGAACCCGTTCTCGAACGGGACCAGCCCGTTGTAGCCCGGATAACCGGTGGCCATCTCCGTGATGCACGCCATCGCGTTGCTGTGATGGTTGCGGCCGGTGATGATGCATGAGCGGCTCGGGGAGCACAGCGCCGTGGTATGCATGTTGTTGTAGCGCAGGCCCCGCTCCGCCAGGCTGTCCAGGTTCGGCGTCGCGATCGGGCTGCCGTAACAGCCGAGCTGCCCGAACCCCGTGTCGTCGAGCACGATGAACAGTACGTTTGGCGCGCCCTTCGTCGCGCGCACCGGAGCCGGCCACGCCGGCGTCGATTCATCCGCTGTCCGGCCGATGACGCCCGGGAAGGACGTGCCCGTTGGGTACTCGTTCAGCGGCATGGGACGCTCCTGGTTTCGCGGTTCGTCGAACCATCCTCGCGCTGGTCAGCCGCTGGCGAATCACCCGGATGGGATGATCCGGGCTCGCGGGCTGCCTATTCGCCGCTGTCCAGGAGCCAGGCCAGCCCGAGCTCGACCCGCCGGCAGCTGGAATCCCAGGTCTCCTAGCGCGGCGGCAGCCGCCGGCGACGGCATCCTGGCGCAGCGTGCCGGGATCCGGACGCAGGGGTCTCACCACGCGGGCGCGGGGCTCAAGCGTCGGCTCCGTGATCGGCGCCGCCGCCTGAGCTACTGCGAATGGTCCGGCTGCTGCTGCTAACGCCGGTCCCGGCGGTCATCGCGCCGGTCCTCGCGGCGATCACCACGGCGGCGCACCCCATGGACCGCGACCGCGGCCGTGCCGGCCACAGCAGCGGTCCGCGCGACCGGTCGCCCTCCCAGCACTCCGCCGCCTGCACGTCGACGTCGACCCAACATCTCAGACTCCTTCCTTCATCGCGGCCTCATCGGCCTCGACCGCGGCCGCAATGGCCTGGATCGGGATCCGGCCGCTGGCCACTAACTGCCCGCCGGACTGGCGGGCGGCGGCGCCGAATGGGGCGGCCCAGACGTTCTCCCAGATCAGCACGGCGGCGACGCTCCCAGGTTCCAGCGCGGCCCCGATCGCCTCGACGTCGTCCGCAGCGAGCAGCATCGCGAGCTCGGTCTCGAGCTCGAGCAGCTCCGCGAGGTCGCTGTCGCCGAAGTCGTGGGACTCGAAAGCCTCCACGGAGCCGTCGAGGTCCTTCTTGAGAATCAGCATGTCGAGCACGCGAATGGTGCCGCGCTTGATCAGCGCGGACAGCTCGGTGGCCATCGCGCCCGAGAAATCCGCCGTGTCGGCCGGGAACTCGACGACGATGTAGTCAACGGGCCCGAGCTCGTCCACATCGGTGTCGTTCATGGCATTGACCTCCATTAGTGGTTGCGGACGCCCTCTCTCCAGGAGTCCTCACGCATTGAGCTTCACGGCAACGGCATACGGCGGCATCATCCAGATTGGATGAGGGCGGGCGCGTAGCGGGTTGACCGTCCCGGCACCGGAACGATCGGCGTCATCCAATGTGGGGGATGCCGGTTTGCGTCTGGGACCCGATGCTGCGAGCAGGATGAAATGGGAGCTCGCGATCATCGCCGCGACCGTGCTCGCGGTCGCCGGTGTGTCGCGGCGGCTGACCGGCACGCCCCTCACGCCCGCGATGGCGTTCGTGCTGGTCGGGGTGCTGGTGGGACCGCTCGTGCTCGACGACGTGACGGCCGCCCCGACGGGCTCGGGCCTCAGGACGCTAGCCGAGGCGACGCTCGCCGTCGTTCTGTTCGCGGACGCGTCCCGAATCAAGCCTCGCGTGCTCCGCCGCGAGCATGCGGCTCCGCTGCGCCTGCTCGGGATTGGCCTGCCGCTGACGATCGCCCTGGGTGAGGCGCACCTGCCCGGGGCGGACACGATCCTGCTCACGACCTACGTGACGATCGGTCTGTCCGTGATCGCGCACGGAATCACCGCAGCGCCGCTCGCCCGCCGCTACGCCCGCTGGTACGACGCGAACCCGCGCGACCGCCTCCCGGCCATGGAAAGCGTCCGTGCGCCCGACCACCGCACACGCGGGGCGCCCAACCCCGAGACCAAAGCGGCAGCATGAGCCCAGCGTCCGCGGATCGCCTTCCGGAGCCACCTGCCTTCCGCCCCGAGGGCCGACCTCACGAGCTTGCACGCGTCCTGCGCCGCAAGCGGCGCCTCCGAGCCGGCGCGGTCCAGGTGCTGGGCGCCGCAGCAGCCGTTGCCCTGGCCTTCCTCGCACCGCAGATACACGTCGGGTTCGACATCCCGACGACGCGTGCGATCGAGATGCTCATCGCTGTCGGAGCCGGCACGGTGACGTTCATCGGAATCGTCTTCTCGCTCCTGTTCCTAGTGGTCCAGTTCGCGTCGACCGCCTTCACGCCGCGGCTGAACCTGTTCCGTGACGATCCGATCGTGTGGCGCGCGTTCGCGTTCTACACAGCCGTCGTCGTCTACTCACTCACGGCCGCGCTCATGATCGGACGGGACGAGAGGACCTCCGCAATCGTGCCGATCGTCGCGTTCGTCGCGGTGTTCGCAGTGATCATCGTGTACCGGCGGCTGCAGATGGGCGCCTTCAAATCGATCCAACTAGCGTCCGTCCTAGCCCAGATCGCACGCCGCGGCCACGAAGTCATCGACGGCCTCTACACACCGAACGCGCCAGCGACTGATGCGACCAACGGCCCGGACCGCGCAAGCCCCGCATCCACGGCCGAACAAGGCCTGCAGGAGATCCTCTGGCCCCGCCCGGGCGCGGTGGTCCAGGTCATCGATGTACCCCGTGTACTGCGTGCGGCGGAGCATGCCGAAACGGTGGTCGAGTTCAAGGTGGGATCCGGCGAGATGATCGCCGGAGGGGCCACCGTAGCCGTCGTCAGAGGACACGCAGAAGCAGAGCTCGAGCGGGAGATACTGAAGGCGGTCACCGTCGGTGAAGAGCGGACCTTCGAGCAGGATCCGGCGCTCGCGCTTCGATTGCTCGCGGATATTGCGCTGAGGGCACTCTCACCAGCGGTGAACGACCCGACAACAGCCGTGCAGGCGCTCGACGCAATGGACGGCTTGCTGCGCACACTCGCAACCCGCGACCTCAGCGTCGAACATGTGCCAGGCAGCGACGGCACCATCCGAGTCGCGCTCGTATTACCGACTTGGCACGATTACCTCGCCGTCGCGCTCGATGAGATCATCGCGCTCCCAGCGCTTTCGGCAAACGTCTCGCGCCGGATCCTGAAGCTGCTCGACGAGCTCGAGGCGATCGCACCACCCAGCCGGCGGTCCGCACTCGAAGCTCGCCGCAGACAAATCCACAACCAGGATTGCCACGGCGCTGCAGACGGGGCAGCCTGACCAGGACAGCGGCGGCAGATCGCCATGCCTCCCGAGGACGGCGGCCGCACCGCGATCCTAACTGATTCCCTGGGAGCTTCTACCGCGTCGCACTCGACGCCAAGCATCAGCACCCAACGGCCCGTGGATGGAGGCTAACCGCGATTGGGGGGAGGCGGTGCAGTCTGACCCGAGACAGCCCAACGATCATGAAGCGACCACGGTCAGTCAACGCGCCGAACCTGGGGTGGTCCTTCTCGCGCAAACGGAGCAGCGTCGCGCTGGCTTCAGCGTGGCGCGGCGCGTACCCGCGCAGCCATGAAAGGAGGTCCCGCAACCATGACGGGCGCTGTCCTCGCTGTTCGCCACAGCGAGGCCCAGCCCGCCGTCGGCTGGCCGGTCATCGACTGCGATCAACCCGGAGTAGCGCGTCTTCGCGAATGCAGGGCTCGCATGGCTCGACGCCGCCGACTGATCCGGAGACCCGCAAATTTCGAGAGCGGCTCCGCAGCCGTCGCGCCGGTCAGGACCCGCCTTGCGCGGAAGGCGCGTCTTTGGCGCCGTTGGCCGCCTTCGGGCTCGCATCGGAAGGCTACCGGTCTCGAGATCCGGGCAAGGGAGGGCCGGCGGCGCGGAGCGCAAGATGCCGGCGCCAACACAAGAGCAGGTCAGGACCAGATCAGGTCGTGTACTGGCACGACCGCCGACCTCTGGGCACACGAATCAGTTATCTATGCGGTTCGCGTCAGCCCCGGGCGCAGCGGTGCTCGCCGCGGCTGCGACAGGGTCTTCGTTGAGCCATCTGGCACCGATGGTGTCGGCGATGCTGGCATCAGTTCCACGGCCGGCGAGCCCGAGGGGGGCGACGCAGGCGAGCTCGCGCAGGCCGCCGAGAGCGCTTTGTGCCAGCTCGGGGAGCGCGGCGCTGACGACGACGAGCGCGGGCTGCAGCAGATCCGCTGTCTCTATCAGCGTGGCCAGCGGAGTGTCGGCTCCGAGGTAGGTGATCCGCCAGCCGTGAGCGCGGAGCGCGAGCCCGAAGCAGATCAACCCGAGATCGTGTTGATCTCCTGGAACGCAGGCGAGCAGTGCGTGGGGACCGCGACCGCGTCCCCAGTCGCGCGCCAGGGCGAGCAGACGGCCGCGCAGGAGCGCGCTGGCGAAGTGCTCTTGCGCGACCGATGCCTCGGCGTGCGCCCAGCGCTCGCCGAGCTCGTGGAGGTAGGGAAGGACCGCGTCCCGCAGGACGATCTCGAGCGGGTAGGAACCCAGGAGCCGGTCGAGCACGGAATGCGCGCCTACGTCGTCGAATCCGTCGAGCGCGTGGCGGAGCTGCTCGCCGAGGGCCGCTGCCGTCGGTGCCCCTCTTCCGTCATCTGTTCCGGCGGCAGGGTCAAGTCGCGCTGGCGGCTCAGCTCGTGCGAGCCGAGCCGCCTGGGCTGTCGATAGGCCTTGCTCGAGGTGCTGGAGCATGCGACGGATCCGCCGCTCGTCGTCCTCGCCGTAGAGGCGGAATCCGCCTTCGGTGCGAGTGGGCGACAGGATCCCGTAGCGACGCTCCCATGCGCGGAGCACCTCCGGCGTGACCCCGACGCGGCGGCTCAGCTCCCCGATCCGCACGGGTCCGCGATCGGCTTCAGGAGCGCTCATGCGATGAGTGTACAGACCCTGGACAGACTCTTGACAAGCTCTGACAACTCTGTACGATCCTTGGACAGTCTCTAGACAAAGGAGTTTCTCGCATGAAGAAGTCGTTCGTCACAGCCCTTGCCGTTGCCCTACTTGGGGCGATGACACTGGGTGCGGTCGCCTCGTCAGCATCGGCTCCGCACAAGCCCGCCAAGAACATCGTCCAGACGGCCGTCGCCGCCGGTTCGTTCAAGACGCTCGTCTCGCTCGTCAAGCAGGCGGGCCTCGCGGGCGCCCTCTCCGGACCGGGGCCACTGACCGTGTTCGCGCCCACGGACGCCGCGTTCGCGAAGGTGCCAAAGGCGACGCTCGCCGCACTCGCCAAGAACAAGTCGAAGCTCAAGGCCGTCCTGCTCTACCACGTGGTGAGCGGCAAGTTCACCGCGGCCCAGGTCGTCAAGCACAAGTCGCTGACCACGCTAGAGGGCGGCACGCTCTCGATCCGAACCCGCGATGGCAGCGTCTACGTCAACCGTGCGCGCGTGATCAAGGCCAACGTCGTGGCCTCCAACGGCGTGATCCACGTGATCAACCAGGTGCTGATCCCGCGCTGACCCACCCCACCTCGTCAGGGCGCCGCCGCTGCGGCGCCCTGACCGGGGCGGGCCGACGGACCGGGGCCGGCCGTACGGAAAAGCCACGATGACTGCACTCACCTTTCCGCATCCACCCGCCGGCGAGAGACTGCGCGGACGGCGCCATCCTGTTCGGCGCGTGGTGTCGATCGTGCCGGTGTCGCCGATCCTGAGGCAGACAGGCCCCGAGCGCCCTCGCTGGGCGGCTCTGCCAGCGTCCGTCGAGCCCGGTTTGACGATGGGTGATCGCTGAGATGAGGGTTGCTGTGGTTGGTGCCGGGGTCTCGGGGCTGGTGGTGGCGCGTCTGCTGCACCGGGCGCATGACGTCACGGTGTTCGAGGCGAATGGTTATGCGGGTGGGCACACGAATACGGTCCGCGTCGATACACCGAACGAGACGCATCAGGTCGATACCGGGTTCATCGTGTTCAATGACCGCAACTATCCGAACTTCGAGCGGCTGCTCGAGCGCCTGGGGGTTGGCTGGCAGAGGTCGACGATGAGTTTCAGCGTCAGTGACGGGATGGGGGATTTCGAGTACAGCAGTGCGTCTCCCAGTGGCCTGTTCGCCAAGCGCGCGCACCTCCTGAGTCCGTGGTTTCACCGCATGATTGCCGATCTGGGTCGGTTCAACCGCGCCGGCCGGGAGCTGCTTGGCGATCGCGCCGATGACGTCTCGCTTGGAGACTGGCTGGAGCGTCATCGTTTCTCGCGGGAGTTCATCGAGCGGCTGATCGTGCCTCAGGCATCGGCGGTGTGGTCGGCCGCGCCGCGCCAGATGTGGACTTTTCCCGCGCGTTTCTTGGTGGAGTTCTTCGACAATCACGGCATGCTGTCGTTCCGCGGTCGGCCTCGCTGGCGGACGGTTCGCGGGGGCTCCGCTCGATACGTGGAGGCGCTGATCGGGCCGTTCTCCGGTCGGCTGAGGCTGCGCACGCCGGTCGAGGCCGTGACGCGTCACCCTGATCATGTGCTGGTCAAGCCGCGTGGTGGTGAGGCAGAGCGCTTCGACGAGGTGGTCCTGGCGACCCATTCCGACCAAGCGCTGGCGCTGCTGCGCGACGCCAACGATCGTGAGCACGAGATCCTCGGCGCGATCCCGTATCAGCCCAACGAGGCGGTGCTCCACACCGACGTGGGGCTGTTGCCCCGGCGCCGGCGCGCGTGGGCGAGCTGGAACTACCACCTGCTGTCCGAACCGAAGCCCGCGAGCACTGTCACGTACCACATGAACCGGCTTCAGTCGCTGCGCGCCGAGCGCGAGTTCTGCGTGACGCTCAACCGCACCGAGGCGATCGACCCCGCCCGCGTGATCCGCACGATCCCCTACGCGCACCCGGTGTTCACGGCGGCGGGGGTCAAGGCGCAGGCGCGAGTGGGTGAGATCGACGGGCGCAACCGGACGCACTTCTGCGGCGCCTACTGGGGCTGGGGGTTCCACGAGGACGGCGTCGTCAGCGCGCTGCGGGTGGGCGAGCGCTTCGGGGCGCGGCTGTGAGCGTGAGCTGCATCTACGACGGCACGATTCGCCACCGGCGCTTCGACCCCCGGCGCGAGTTCAGCCATCGACTGGCATTGGCCTACCTCGACCTGGACGAGCTCCCGAAACTGCTTGACGGCCGACTGGTCGCCCGGCGCCCGGGGCTGGTCCGCTTTCGCCGCCGCGATTACCTGGGCGATCCCGCTGTGCCGCTGCACCGCGCCGTGCGCGACGTGGTGAAGGAGCAGACCGGGGCGTGGCCCGAGGGCCCGATCCGGCTGCTGACGCAGCTGCGCTCCTTCGGGCACTGCTTTAACCCCGTCAGCTTCTACTACTGCTTCGAGCCGAGCGGCGAGCGCGTGCAGGCGCTGGTCGCGGAGGTGACGAACACGCCCTGGGGGGAACGGCACGCCTACGTGATCGAAGGCAAGCATCCCGACTCTGCGGCGCTCGCTGGCGAGTTCGACAAGGCGCTCCACGTCTCGCCGTTCATGGGCATGGATCATCGCTACGACGCCCGTGCGGCGATGCCCGCCCAGACGCTGTCGGTCCACATCGCCTCGCGCCGCGCAGGCGCCACCGTGTTCGACGCGACGCTGGCGCTGCGCCGCCGGAAGCTGACGCGCGCGTCGATGGCGGCGATCACCCTGCGCTACCCGCTCGCGACGGTGCGGGTGCTGGCGCTGATCTATGCGCATGCGCTGGGGCTGAAGCTCGCGGGCGTGCCCGTCCACCGCCATCCGCAGGCAGAACGGGCATGAGCACCTCGCCCGCTCGCTGGCTGGTGTCGATCCTGCTGCGGCGGATCACGGTCGGAAGCCTGCTCGTCGAAGAGGGCGACGAGCGGCGCGTCTACGGCTCCGGGGCGCCCGCCGCGACCGTCCGGATCGACTCCCCGCGGACGTGGCCGATGCTGCTGCGCGGCAGCCGCGGAATGGCTGAGGCCTTTGCCCAAGGCCTCTGGGACTCGCCGGATCTGGTGGCGTTGATCAGGCTGGCAGCCCGCAACGCCGGCGGCCTGGACCGGCTCCGCTTGCGGCTCGCGCCGCTGCGGTGGCCGTTGCAGCGGGCCAGGGCGCTCCTGCGTCGCAGCACGAAGCGCCGGCGCCGGCGCGACATCACCGCGCACTACGACCTCGGAAACGAGCTGTTCGCGCGGATGCTCGATCCGACGATGAGCTACTCGTGTGCGGTCTTCGAGCACGAGGGGATGACGCTCGAGCAGGCGCAGGTCGCGAAGTTCGAGCGTATCTGTGAGCAGCTCAACCTCGGTCCGGGGGATCGCGTGCTTGAGATCGGAACGGGCTGGGGTGCGTTCGCGCTTCATGCCGCCGCAACGCGCGGCTGCCACGTGACCACGACGACGATCTCGCGCGAGCAGCACGATTACGCCGTCGCGCAGGTCCGCCGCGCGGGACTGAGCGACAGGGTCACGGTGCTGATGGAGGACTACCGCGAGCTGCGTGGCCGGTACGACAAGCTCGTCTCGATCGAGATGATCGAGGCGGTCGGCTGGCGGCACTTCGGCACCTTCTTCGCCAAGTGCTCGGAGCTGCTGGCTCCCGACGGCGCGATGCTGCTGCAGGCGATCACGATCGACGACCGCGCCTACGAGGTCGAGAAGGCATCGAAGTCGTTCATCAACACCTACATCTTCCCCGGCGGATGCCTGCCCTCGCTCGAGGTGATCGCCCGCCAGGTCGCGCGGCGAACCGACATGCAGGCGTTGGGGCTCGAGGACCTGACGCCGCACTACGTCGAGACGCTCCGGTGCTGGCGCCAGAACTTCACGGCCCATGCCGACGAACTCGCGGAGCGCGGCTACGACGAGCGCTTCCGCAGGCTCTGGACGCTCTACCTCGCCTACTGCGAAGCCGGCTTCGCGGAGCGGCGGACCTGCGACGTCCAGCTGCTGCTGACCAAGCCCCGGTCCCGGATCACCACACGCACGCACCGGACAGGCTCTGACCACAGCCAGCAGCCCGACCTTTCGCTGAGCGCATGATCACTTCACTGCTCGACGACGTCCTCGACCGTACCGTGGTTGCCGGCTTCACGAACGTCGGCTATCGGATCCGCAGCCGGGGATGGACCGCGTCTGAGCTGCAGCGGATGCAGGGCAAGGTGGTGCTGGTCACGGGCGCGAGCTCGGGGCTTGGTCTGGCCGCGGCTGAGGGCTTTGCGCGTCTCGGCGCCACGGTCTGGCTCGTCGTCCGCAGCCCGGAGCGCGGTGAAGAGGCGCGCGTCAGGGTCGTCGAGCGGTCCGGTAACGGCGACGTGCAAGTGGGAATTTGCGATCTCAGCGAGCTGGAGTCGGTCCGGCAGTTCGTCGGGCGCTTTCGAGGTCAGGCTTCGCGCCTGGATGTGCTGGTCAACAATGCCGGGGTGATGACCGAAGCGCGCGCTGTGTCGCCTGATGGGATCGAGCTGACGCTCGCGACCAATGTCGTCGGCCCGTTTCTGCTGACGAACCTGCTGATCCCACTGCTTGAGCAAAGCGTCCCGGCGCGGATCATCAACGTGTCCTCCGGCGGCATGTACACGCAGAAGCTCAGGGTTGATGACCTACAAAGCGAGCGTGGGCAGTTCGACGGGCCGAAGGTGTACGCGCGCACCAAGCGCGCGGAGGTGATCCTGACCGAGCTCTGGGCAGAGCAGTTGGCGGGCACCGGGGTCGTGGTCCACTCGATGCACCCGGGATGGTCGGACACCCCCGGCGTGCGATCCTCGCTGCCTCGCTTCTACACGCTGACACGACCGCTGCTCAGGACGCCGGCGCAGGGCGCCGACACGATCGTCTGGCTCGGTGCCGCCGCCGAACCAGGCCGCAGCTCGGGCCGGTTCTGGCACGACCGCCGACCGCGTCCCACGCACCTGCTGCCGTGGACGAGAGAGACCGGCGAGGAGCGCGAGCGACTCCTCGCTGAGTGCGTACGGCTCAGCGGCTGGCACGACGCGTCCGGCCCGACCGCGTCGACTTCAATTCCAGAAGGAGAATCGTGATGGCCCACTACCGAGCATCGATCGACATCCAGCAACCCCGCGAGGACGTATTTGGCTACCTCAGCGATTTCTCGACCACCAGGGAATGGGATCCGGGCGTGGTCGAGGCGGAGCGTCTGAACGGTCAAGCGGTGGGCGAGGGAACCGAGTTCCGGCTGGTCGCCGAGTTCCTCGGCCGCAAGAACGAGCTCACCTATCGGATCGTCGAGTACGACCCGCCGCATGCCGTTACCTTCCTCGGCGAGAACGCCACCGTGGTCTCGCGGGACAGGATCACGTTCGAGTCGACCGCCGCGGGCACACGCGTCACCTACGACGCCGACCTCGCGCTGAAGGGCCTGCTCAGGATCGCCGACCCGCTCCTGGTGCTCGCGTTTAACCGTGTCGGCGATCGCGCTCTTGCCGGTCTCAGGCGAACGCTCGCCCCCTCGCAGCCGCAAAGACTTAGCCCACTATCCGGACGGGCTCTCGACGGCAAGAAGTACGAGCTGCCCGGCGATCTCGCCAAGCGGCACAACTTCCTCGTCGTCGCGTTCCGCCGCGAGCAGCAGCGCGTTGTCGATCAGTGGCTGCCGTGGCTGATCGACCTCGAGCAGCGGCGCTCCGACGTCGCCGTGTACGAGTTGCCGGTGCTGTCCTCCGTTTACGGTCCGGCGCGGTGGTTCATTGACGGCGGCATGACCCGCGGGATCCCGGACACCTCTGCCCGCGCGCGCACGATCACCGTCTACACCGACGTCCGAAAGGTCGTAGACGACCTCGGGCTCGCCGGGACCGACACGATCGCGGTGCTGATCGTCGAGCGCTCCGGCCAGATACTCGCCAGCGAGGTCGGCGGCTTTGAGGAGCAGAAGGCCGAGCGGCTGGCCGCTGCGCTCGCGCCGGACCCGTCGCCCACCGCACCGTGACATGACGGAAAGGGTGCTCGTCACCGGCGCAACCGGGTTCATCGGCGGTCGCCTCGCCGCCAGGCTGGCAAGCTCGGCACGGGACGTGCGCTGCCTGGTGCGAGACCGCGCCGGGACTCGTGCGCGCGAGCTCGAGCGCGAGGGTTTTGATCTGCACGAGGGTGATGTGCTGCGTCCAGAAACGCTGCGCGGCGCGGGTGAGGGTATGGACGTCGCGTATTACCTGATCCACTCGATGGGTCGGGGCGGATCCAAGGACTTCGCCGCCAGTGACCGCGCCGCCGCCACGGCGTTCGCTCGGACGGCGCGCATGGAGGGGATCGAGCGCGTGATCTACCTCGGCGGCCTCGGTGACCGCCCGCAGTCCGAGCACCTGCGCAGCCGACACGAGACAGCGCTCGCGCTCCGGGAGCACGGCCCGCCGCTGACCTACTTCCGCGCCGGGATGGTCGTCGGGCCGCAGAGCGAGTCCTATCGGACGCTGCGCTACCTCGTGCAGCGGTTGCCGGCGATGATCGCACCGGCGTGGCTGAAAAACGCGACCCAGCCGATCGCGATCGACGACACCTTGAGCTATCTGGTCGAGGCACTGACGATCGAAGCGTCGGCGGGCAGGGAGATCCAGATCGGCGGCCCCGACGTGCTCACCTACGGCGAGATGCTCGACCGGATGGCCGAAGTCCTCGGCAGCCGGCGCCGGCCGCGGGTCCCCGTGCCGCTGATCACCCCGTGGCTCTCCTCACTCTGGATCGGGCTCGTCACACCCGTCGACGCCGGCGTGGCAAGACCGTTGATCGAAGGGCTCGCCGTGCCAACGGTCGTCACCGACCCCTCCGGAATGACGCTGTTCGACATCGAGCCAATCAGCTTCGACCAAGCGCTCCGACGCGCCGTCGCAGAAGACCCCGAGCTTGCGCCCGCGTGACTTCTCGAACACCTCTTCGACTCGCCTCCCGCCATCGGGATCATCGTCGTGTGGCTCGTTCTGGGCTGGTTGAGCGGCGCGTTCGCGCAGCGTTTCCATGACGCGCAGTACTCGCCCGCCCCAAAGCCACGTTCCTCCTTCTCGCCTCAGTGAGAGCCTGATGCACCACGGTGATCAAACGGAATCTGGCTGCCTCTTTTCCTCGGGAGCAAGAGCCGGGGCCAGCTGGTCTCCATTCGCACGGCGAAGCAGGAGTCAGCGGAGCACGCCCACGGACACCTGCAGTCCAAGGCGAGCGTGAGCGCGGCCGTAGCTCCGACGCTCGCTCATCCGCGAAGGCAACCATGCGGCGTAGCTCGATAAGCGTTCGTCGCCCAGCTTCCTGGTGGTCGCGGCAGATGCTGACCGACCCCTGGCAGCCGATGCGGCGCGTGAAGTCTCGATCAGGTCTCGCCGCTATCTGGCTAAGGTTGCCCGATGGCAGGTCTTGGAAGCGAGCCCTTTGTGAGCATCACGAGCTTGCGCCGGGACGGCACGCCGGTCGCGACCGCCGTGTGGGTGGTTGCGACCGCCGGTCGCCTGTATGTCTGGACCGGTTCGCAGACTGGCAAGGTCAAGCGAATCCGGAACAACCCGGCGGTGACGCTCGCCCCATGCACCAGGCTCGGCACCGTTACGGGACCCGCCGTGCAGGCGCAGGCGGTAATCGTCCCAGTCGGTGAGCGCCCGGAGATCTGGCGCCTGTTCACCGCCAAGTACGGGCTTCAGCTGCGGGCGATCGTGGCTGCTGAGCGGATCCTGGGGCTGCTGCGGGTGGGACCGTTTCGCCGGCAGGGCGAGCGGATCTACTTGGAGTTGGCTGTCACAACGGCCTGATTCAAGTCTGGCACTGAGGCCTTCCTGTGCACGAAAGAATGCCTCCGGTGTCAGCGGCGCCTGTTGCGGGCGGGTCCTGTCTGCCGGCCACAGGCGTGGAGACCCGGGCGCGAGCGTTTCGCGTGTGGCGGTGTGACCCTTGCTCCCGCCAGGTGGTGTGTGGGCCTCGACGCCGTGGTCAGTCCGGCTACTGGACGACGAGGTCCGTGGTGACTCCGCATTCAAGAGAAAGTCCGGTTGTGTGCCACCGCATCTAATCATGGGGACGGCGCGCTCCGTGGGCTCCGTGGGGGGTGATGCGCAGATGTCGGTGGATGAGCTCCGTGGCTCGTGATTGTGTAGCCGTTCGGGTCGCGGAATGTGGCGATCGAGCGGTAGCGTCAGGGATGTCCAGTTGCGTGAACGCGCGCGCGGTCAGCTGATCGAGGCTGACGAAGCGCGGGGCGAGGAACCGCCGACCCCGGCGGCGCGCCTGCTCGCTCAAGTGCTGCCACCAGTCGACAGTCTGTGCCGGGCGGGTGAGGGTGCTGCTGCGCGAATTCGGCACTAGACTCGTGTCCGCAGCGGATGTTCTTAGCCGTCAGAGAGATACGACACGCCAAAGTGCGTTTCTCTCTGTTGGTGGTTGCGATCGCTTTGCTGCTGTTCTTGATCCTCGTTCAGCAGGCGCTTCAGGACGGGTTGATCAACGCGTTCATCGGGGCGATCGATCGGCAGTCGGCTCCGGTGCTCGTCTATTCGGTCGACGGCCAGCGGACGCTGCAGGGCAGCGTGATCACTCCGTCATTGCAGAGAGCGATCGAGGGCACGAATGGGGTTGGTGAATCGGGCCGCGTCGGCCAGAGCACGTTCACCGCGAGGATTGACGGGGGCGCGCGGACGAGCGTTGCCCTGTTCGGGTATGAGAAGGCTTCGGTTGGTGGTCCCGACCAGCTCACGGCTGGGCGGATGCCAAACGCCCCTGGGGAGGCGGTCGGCAGTGACGGTGACTTTGCTCTGGGTGACAAGGTGAGGCTCTCAGGTGCACGGTCCGCTCCGGTGCTGCGGGTCGTGGGCCTCGCAGGGAACGCGGAGATCCAGGTGTTGCCCACGCTCTTTGTTTCCTGGCCCGATTACGTGTCCTGGGTTCGTGCGGCCAATCCTGACGCGAGCGCTGTGCTGCCCAGCGCAATCGGGGTTCGCCCGCTGCCGGGGACGACCTCTCAGACGATTGCTCAGCGGATCAACGCCGCCTCGCCGGAGGCGGACGCGCTGACGCGCACCGATGCCGCGCAGAAGACGCCCGGCGTCTCGAGCGTGCGCAATTCGTTCAACGTGATCTTCCTCCTGTTTGCGGGTGTGGTGCCACTCGTGGCCGGACTGTTCTTCCTGATCATCACCCTGCAGAAGGCCCGCGCGCTGACGCTCTTGCGGGCGATCGGGGCTCCTGCGAGCGCGCTGGTGCGCTCGCTGCTTGTGCAGGTGATAATCGTGCTGGGAGCGGGAATCGTCTCGGGGACGCTCCTGTTCATGCCGGTGTCGCAGGTACGCGTGGGCAAGCTGTCGCTGACCTTCAACACCGGCGCGGTGCTCCTCTGGGCAGTGCTGCTGCTCGCGCTCGGTCTCGCGAGCGCGCTCGTCGCGGCCCGCCGGGTGCTCGCGATCGATCCAGTCGAGGCGACCACCGGTGGAGGCGGGCGGTGAGACTTGCAGTGCGAGAGCTTCACCGTCGCCCGAGTCGCTTCGCGGTGGCCACAGCGATCCTGGCTCTGATCTCGATGCTGCTGATCGTGCTTGGCGGCCTGTTGGACGGGTTGACCGCGTCCAGCACCGGGGCGTTGAGAGCCCAGCGCGGCCAGCTAATCGTCTATTCCTCCGACGCGGAGGACTCGCTCGTCCGCAGCCGCATTACGCCCGAGGTGCGCATGCAGGTGGAGAGCGTCGCCAGAACCGACGCCGTTTCGGGCCTTGGCAGCGTTCAGGTTGGCGCCCGCGTGCCCGGGCGTGGCCCGCGCGAGCTCGTTCCGGTCGTGCTGTTCGGATATCAGCTGGCACCTCAACAGCTGCCGGACGTCGTCCCAGGCACCGATCAGGTCTTCGCGGACAGCGCCCTGAAGTCTCAGGGGGTGCGCGAGGGCATGACGATCAGGCTCGGTCCGGCCCGCTCCGCGGTGCGGATCATCGGCTTTCTGGACGACAGCCGCTACAGCGGTCAGGGGACACTGTGGGGATCGCTCGATTCGTGGCGCACGGTCATCAGCGCGAACCGGCCGAGCGAGCGCGCCGGCGCGGGCGTCGAGCAGGCGCTCGTCGTGCAGACCAAGGGCCGCTCGCCGTCCGTGGAGGCCGCCGCTATCGATCGCGCCACGGGTGGCGCGACCAAGACGCTCACGATCGATCAAGCGATCCGGGCGCTGCCGGGCATCGCCGCGCAGCAGACGACCTTCAACCAGATCATCGGTGTCACGGTGGCGATCGGCGTGCTCGTCGTGGCGCTGTTCTTCGCTCTGATCACCGTCGAGCGCGTCGGCCTCTACGGGGTACTGAAAGCCATCGGGGCGAGCTCGGCGACGCTGTTCGCCGGCGTCGTACTGCAGGCGCTCGTCGTGGCATTGATCGCCTCGGCGATCGGGGTGGCGGCCGGGATCGCGCTGCAGCTGGCCATCCCGAGCGGCGGCTCGATCCCCTTCGTGGCCACCCCCGGGCGATTGATCACCAGCACCGTCTACCTAGTCTTCGCCGCGTTGCTCGGATGCGCGTTCTCACTGCGCCGTGTCCTCAACGTCGACCCCGCGGCCGCGATCGGCGCCGGCGAGACGTAGGCTCCTGACCATGCCAGCCCAGCCACAGAAGGATAGATTGTCGACCCGGCCGGGCGCAGCGCCAGCTGACGGCGTAGCCCTCCGGATGCAGGGCGTTCGCAAGATCTACGGCACCGGCGAGAACCAGGTCGCCGCTCTCACCGGCGTTGATCTGACCGTCGGCTCCGATGAAATCGTTGCGTTGGTGGGGCCATCAGGGTCGGGCAAGACCACCCTCTGCTCCATCGCTGGTGGACTGCTCACGCCCACAGACGGCACGGTCATCGTCGGCGGAAGCGACATCTCCGGCTACACCGCCAAGCACCTCACGGAGTTTCGGCGCAAAGCGGTCGGGTTCGTCTTCCAGACGGTCAACCTCGTGTCATTCCTCACCGCCCGCGAGAACCTGCTCGTCGTGGACGAACTCGGGCCACGCACCGGCCGCAGGGCGAAAGACCGCGCCGACCAACTGCTCGAGGAGCTCGGGCTTGCCAGACGAGCGGGCAACCTCCCCTCTGAGCTCTCGGGGGGCGAGCGCCAGCGGGTGGCGATCGGCAGGGCGCTGATGAACGAACCGCACATGGTCCTGTTCGACGAGCCGACATCTGCCCTCGACACGAGCCTCGGCGATCAGGTCGTCGCGCTGATCCGCGAGGAGATGAAGTCGCGCGGCACGGCCGCGATCATCGTCACGCACGACAGGCGCATCACCCACTACGCCGACCGAGTGGCAACGATCGTCGACGGGCGCATCACCGACCCCGGCGCCTGACGTCACGCCGCACCGAGCAGACACTGAGGGCCTGGCCCACCGAACACACCACGCAGCCGGGAGCGGATACGGCCACCGGTGAGCGTGATCGCTGCGCGGAGCGGCCAACGGGCAGACCCACGTTCGCGTTCACGCGGCACGGGCCTTGGCCGGAAGGGCCGCACGCACGTGCCCGCAGCACCGCGCTCTAATCCCCAGGTTGATCACTCTGCGTCATACGTCATCGGCACCCTGGCCGATGGGCGGCCCGACCTTTGCCCTGTTCTACGCGCGTAGGCAGGCCGTGCGATCGCATCCGCTCAGCTGCGAGGCGACGCGTGGCGTCTTCGCGCTCAATGGACTTGTGGAGCTCACCACAAGGACACACGACACCATGACAAGCACGGTTGCTCGTGACCTCAAGCCAGACCGGACCGAACGGGAACAGCTACCAACCCATGTCCGAGATCCGGCCGATACGACGCACGAAGAGCTCGAAGATCGCTCATTCGACCCAAGCCAAGCAGGAGGATCAGCTCACTCCCCTACGACGACCCCACTCGAGCTCGCGAGACACTAGACACCCCGGACTCCCGCTTCTGTCACCGGACCAGCATCTTGCCCGACCCAGAAACGGGCCCCCAACTAGGACACGAGGGCGGGCGCCCGCTCGTCGGAGATCGAGCGGGGTCGAGGCCCACGTCTGGCGAGGTGCGGGGTCCCGGCAACGAGCTCCCCGTCCCGGATTACGGGGATAGCGCGCACGCCGCCCACATGGCCACCGCCGCCGGTCGCACCGACCTGATAGTCCAGCGTTAACCGGAACGCAGGTCGATGCAAGCGCTCGGCGGCCACAGGCGGGCAACGGAACCGGACCGACGCCGGCGCGAAGCAGTCACGATTTCGACGTCGCCGACCCTGCTGAACGCTGCCGGTGTCGGACACCATGGGTAGCGCCGAGTAGGCCCCGAGGCGTCAACGACGCCATCGACGGTCGACCGTTACCCGTCCAGGCCGCAGTCACGGTGATTTGGTCGCCGCTCCGCTCGCGAGCAATAGCGCGACGGCCGGCGCTGGCGCGAGCGACGGGTTCTCGTCCGCGCCGCTGCGAACGTGACGACGGGTCGGCTGCGTCGGTTCGGGGTCGCTCAAGCATGGTGGTAGCGTGAGGAACGTGGCCACCGTGTCCGCCGTCGAGTCGCGCCCCTCTGGCCTTAGCCGCCGGGATGCGGCGCTGATCCTCGGTGCGGTTGCTGGCACCGCGGGGATTGGCGCGGTCGCTACCACGCCCGTGCTGAGCAGTCGCTGGTATCGCCGGCTCGACAAGCCGTCGTGGCAGCCGCCGGGTCCTGTGTTCGGTCCCGTGTGGTCGGTCATCTACGCGCTCATCGCGGCGTCGATGCTCGTGGCGCGAGGACGCGGCGGGGAGAAGCAGCGGCCGCTGTTCGTCCTCTTTGGGACGAACCTCGCCCTGAATCTCGCGTGGACGCTCATCTTCTTCCGGGGCCGCAGCCCGCTCGCCGCGGGTGTTGAGATCGTGGCTTTGGAGGGCACCACGGTGGCGCTCGTTGTCCGGGCGTGGCCATTGTCGCGCCTGGCGGCGCTGTTGCTTGTGCCCTATGCGATATGGATCGCGTTCGCGACCGCGCTGACCTGGGCGATCTGGGCGCGGAACTAGCGTCGAGAAGGGCCGCGAGGTCCGCCCCGGCCGACGGCCATCGGACGCAGCGACCGCGTGCCGGTGCTCAACTGTCTTGCGTGGACCGAACACGACTGGCGCGGGCCTGCCGTCGCTCAGTACTTGCTGCGCTGACGGGCGTCGTGTGCCTGGTCGGCGCCTCCCCGGCGGTCGCTCACCAGCCGCATGTCGTTGGTGACGCGGCGCGGGTGGCGGTGAGCGACCCTGAGATCTCCAAGGCCTACTACGGCCGCCTCCCGGGCGTTCCGGCCCGCTACGAGATCGTCAGTCGACGACCGTTCACGCTGTACGCGCAGATCACCGTCCCGGACATAAGCGGCGCCCGGCGCGACTACCGTCTGACGATCCTCGGACCGGACGGACAGCTGCTCGCACAGCTCAGCACTCCGACCTCGCACTGGAAGCAATTCTTCGAGCCGTTCGGCGGCGACCACTACCTCACCGGCCCCGAGTACCGCCGCCACGTCCCCGCTGGCCACTACATCGTGCAGGTCACCCGCCCCAGCGACCGCGGCACCTACGTGCTCGCCATCGGCGAAGCCGAGCAATGGGGCCCAATCGAAGCACTCTCCGCGCTCATCGTGCTTCCCACCATCAAGCACGACTACTTCCATAAGTCCCTCCTGCAGGCCTGGCTGACCCGCACCGTTCCCGCCATCGCCGTCCTCCTCGCGCTCATCCTGCTGGCCGGCTGGCTGCTGACCCGGCTCATCCGCCGGCTGGCAAGACACCGCCGAGCAACCGCCAACTGAGCCATCCACACCACCGTTGGCCATGCCCGTCCGAAGCACGAGTAGGAATCGCCCAGGCAGCGGAAGCGGGAAGCAACCGCCCGATGCGCGCGAGCGCCCACATCGGAAGCCGCTCGCGCCGTCGACCCAGAGCAAGCGTGTCGTCGAACGTGAGCATGATCACCGAGACATACAGAAGGAGCGCTCCCTGGGCGACGCAGGCGTCACGACGAGCGGCCCGCGTGACCGCTCTCGGACAGATAGGGCCACGCGAGCGGCCCAGCCACACGCACCTGCGGAAACACAAATGCAGGTCTCGATCGGCCCAGGGCCACAGTCGCGCTTGTCGCCACTTGCGCAACCCGCGTCGTCGCCGGCCACCTCGACGTCGTCAGCGACCAGTCCGAGGCCCTGCTTTCCGCGGAAGGAGGAGCGGGTGCTTGCTCGATCCTGGCTAATCGCACTGCCCGGTTCTGCAGACCCAGGCTGGCGGCGCGACGATTGCATTCCTCGAGAGCGATCGTCGCGACCTCCGGGGAGCTGACGAGCGCAACGCCGACACCTCGATCGCGCCGGCCGCCGACGCCGGACGAGCGCTCTCACGCGGAAGCGGTCGCGCCCGGGCCTTGAGGTGCGAGGCCGGCGGCAGGCCACGCGCGTGGTACGCTGGGCCGGCAGCGACCACCCAGGCTCGTCCTTTCCCAGATCAGACGGTTTCGTTCAGCATTTCGGGTGCACATGTGTCTGAGACCCGGGGGACAGGCTTAGTTGGGATGGGGTTTGCGGTGAACCCGATGTCGGTCGTTGGAGTTGCTTTGCGAACCGTCACTCGGACCGGTCGCCTGTTAGTCCGAGCGCGGTGGCGCCGGGTGATTGCGAGCGCTGCGAAGGAACCGCAGAACCGCGATGACACTCATTGGAGCAACGTCCTACTTCCGGGCGGTGGCTGTCGATTTCGACGGCACCCTCGCCGAGGGTGAAGTTGCGCCCGACACGCCGGCCGCGCTCGCCGAGCGGCGAGGCGGTGACACTTCCCGCTCTCAGCTCAACGTTGCCGTGTGCGGCGGCACCGGGGAGGGAAAGTCGTACTTGACCGGGATGATCTGTGAACAGCTGGTCCGGCTGGGCTACTCGTTGGTCGTCGGCGACCCTGAAGGCGACCATGTCGGACTCGGGGAGTTGCGCGATGTGCTCGTGATCGGGGGCAGCAACCACCGCCTCGCTGACCCTGCTGAGGTTGTGCGATTTCTGCGCTATGCCACGGTGGTCGTCGATTTGTCCCATCCCGATGCCACCGATCAAGCCGTCTACGTGGACGGCCTTCCCGCCGAGGTTGAAGCGCAGCGGGCCCAAACCGGTTGCCCTCAATGGGTGGTTCTCGACGAAGCCCACTGGCCCATAGGCCGGGCGGGACCCGCGCTCGGCGTGTTCGACCCTGGCGCCAAGGGCTATTTGTTCGTCACCTGGCGGCCCGAGGAGCTGGCGGCTGACGCCCTCGCTTCCCTCGACGTCGTGATCGCTCTCGGCTCTCCTAATCCCGCACCTCGTGTCGTCGAGCTAACCGCTGCGGTGGCCGACACGCCGCGCGCCGAGATCGCGCAGCTCCTCACCGGGCCGACGGGGCGGGCCGTGCTCGCCTGGCGAGCACGGCCCAGTCAGCCAGTGCTGTTCAGTCTGGGGCCTCGAAGGACTCCGCATCTGCGCCACGAGCACAAGTACGACCAGGCCGGGGTCGAGCCCGCCCATCGGTTCTATTTCCGAACCGAGGCCGACACCCTGTCCGGGGCGATCGCTTCCAACCTCGCCGAACTCGAAGCCGAGCTCGTCACGTGCGACCGGGGCGTGCTGCGTCACCACTGCCCCAGCAACGACTTCTCTCACTGGATCGCCGATGTCTTCCACGACCAGCCGCTGGCCGCCAGTGTGGCCGCCGCGGAAGGCCAACTTCTGGCCGGAAGTCCCGATGCGGTCGTCGAACAAGCGCGCGTGGCGCTCATCGCCGCTCTTCAAGCCCGCCACGTCCGCTGACCCGTGCCGGCGTCGCTGGTGTCATCGCCGAGCGAGCTCCTCGCGCAGTCGTTCCGATCGCGCAAGAGCACAGCGTCCAGCGAGACGAGTAGCGGCGGGCCGAGCGCGGCGGTTGGAGGCCACGATCGCCTGAGCTCACAGGCCGCGGCGACCTGGCCATCGCAAGTCCGGTCGCCCGTTCGGCCGTTCCGCGTTGCTACCGCACCGGCCCAGAGAGCGGCAGTCACTCTAGCTCTGGGCTCGCTCTCGGAATGCACGAGAAGGATGAGCGCGACGTTGCTCGCGACGAGCGGTTGTTTGCACAGGCACCCGACGCCCGGCGGCGACGGTCACGCCGGGCTGTCCGCGATCGCAATGCGCTAGAAGCAGAAGCCGCGCGCTCGCGCTCCCGGAGGGGTTGTACGCACCGCTCGACGACCAGATCCGAGAGGTGCGCCGGTTCGCGATCAGCCGCCGGCCGCGACGCGCCGCAGCGGTCTGCATCGTCGAAATGCACCGCGCTGACGATGCGAACGCCGCCCACTCCTGCGTCCATGGTGCGTCCATCAGGTCGACTCGCCGCGCGAGTCGCACCATCACGAAAGACCTGCAAACCGGGCGGAATCGTCAGCGGGTCAACGCCCGGACCCCTTCACCGAAAACGATGGATTCACCAATCAGACCCTCTGCCAGACGCAAAATCCCTGCAAACCCCCAAAAGCCGACGCGGGGACTCGAACCCCGGACCCTTCATTACGAGTGATAAAACGACCCGCAACGAGCGTTCGCGAGCAGCCACTGCCGGGCATGAATGCCCTGCAAGCACCGGCAAAGGCGAGTGGACGAGCGTGACCGCTCGATAGCAGCCGTAGCGGGCGCAGTGGACGCACAGTGGACGCAGCCGCTGCCGATGCGTCTCTCTCCGGCGAGTTCTGCAGCGGTCCAGTCGGTCGGGGAAGCCGCGCCGGCTAGCGGCACGCACGAAGCCCGTGTGACGCGGCGGGTGGTCGATGCGATCCACGCTCGTCAGACCGATCTTCCCGATCCAGGCGAAGGCGTGGACTTCTTGCAAGCTCGGCCGCAGCCACGCTGCCGCAACCTCGCGCCCCGAGCCAGGCGCCGGTCCCGAGCGCCGCACGTCCGGATCGGAGACACTACCTGCGTGACGAGACACGTGGCAAGTCGGCAGCGCCAGGGACGGAGGGATTGGGCAAACGAGGCGGTCCGTCGGCTCGAGGCCGACGAGAATCGCTCCGCGGACACGCACCTGCACCGCTTCCCGCTCCCCGATGACTGGGGGATCGACGTGTACTTGAAGGACGAGTCGGTCCACCCCACTGGATCGCTGAAGCACCGGCTCGCCCGCTCGCTTTTCCTCTATGGCTTGTGCAACGGTTGGATCACCGAGCGGACGACGATTGTCGAGGCGTCCAGTGGCTCAACCGCCGTGTCAGTGGCCTACTTCGCGCGGTACCTCGGCCTGCCGTTCGTCGCGGTCATGCCGTGCTCCACAAGTCCGGAGAAGATCGCGCTGATCGAGGCGCAGGGAGGGGAGTGTCACCTGGTCGAGGACCCGCGGACGATTATCGCCCAGGCGCAACGCCTGGCGGCCGAGAGCGATGGGCACTTCCTCGATCAGTTCACCTACGCCGAACGGGCGACTGATTGGCGCGGCAACAACAACATTGCCGAATCGATCTTCAGCCAGATGCGATTGGAGGACCATCCCCTTCCCACCTGGGTGGTCGTGGGGGCCGGAACCGGTGGAACAAGTGCGACGATCGGCCGATACGCGCGCCTGATGCAGTACCCGACCCGCCTGTGCGTTGTCGACCCTGAAGACTCGATCTTCTACTCGACCTGGACCCGAGACCCATCGACATTCACCGGCCGCCCGTCACGCATCGAGGGCATCGGCCGGCAGCACGTCGAGCCGTCGTTCCTGCGGGACATCGTCGACCACATGATCCAGGTGCCGGACGCCGCCTCGATCGCAACGATGCGCTTCGTGCGCGAGCGGACCGGGCGCAGCGTCGGCGGCTCAACCGGCACGAACGTCTGGGGAGCGCTCGTGCTCGTTGCCGAGATGGTCGCGCGCGGGGAGACGGGCAGCGTCGTCACGCTGATTTGCGACGGTGGCGAGCGCTACGCCGGCACCTACTACTGCGATGAGTGGGTGCGCGACCAGGGCCTCGAGCTCACGCCATACCGTGAGGCGATCGAGACGTTCCTCGCTTCGGGCACCTTCGCCGTGTCCGGCGCGACGAGCTAGACCTCGATGATCACTTTGTGAATCTGGTCCTCGATCTCCGGGGGAACCTCATCCATCCCGTGGGCGTCGCGCGCGTGAGATTGGATCTCTTCCAGCAACTCGCCCTCGTCCTCCCTGCGCGCCACCCATTCGCAGCCGAGCACCACGTCGCCGCACCTGAATTGCTTCATAGGACCCTCCTCGCTTTGCGATAGAGACACTGTAGTCCCAGGCGAGCACGAGGTGGGCTGACGAGCCCGTACTTCGATGGCCGAGGCGCGCGAGGTAGCATCCGCGAAATGTGCCGGATCCTGGCCTACGTCGGTGAGCCGCTTCCGTTGCAGACCCTGCTGTTCGGGACCGATAACAGCCTCGTGCGGCAGTCGTACAGCCCGCGGATGATGAACACGTTCCTCAATCTGGCGGGGTTCGGGATGAAGGCGTGGGACCCCGTGTCCCGGCGGCCTGAAGATCCCTTCACGTACCGCACGACGACGCTCCCTTCGTTCGACCGCAACCTTCGGTTCATCTCGTCGAAGCTCGCGCCGACGTGTCTCGTGGCCCACGTCCGTGGAGTCACGTATTCCGGCGAAGCTGTCGTCGCCGAGACGAATCTCCACCCGTTCCATTTCCCGGGCACGCGCGTCGCTCTCGCCCACAACGGGCACCTGCGGCAGTTCGCCCGCATGCGTTACTCGCTTCTTGAGCACCTGCGGCCCGAACTCGCGCAGCGCATCGAGGGCACCACGGACTCGGAATGGATCTACGCCCTCGTCCTGTCGCAGCTCGACGATCCCGGCGGAACGCCAGACGCGCGCGAGCTCGGCGACGCCACGGCCACGGCCCTGCGCATCCTACGACGCGTCCGGGCGGCGCATGGCATTGACACCTCCTCCCCGGTCAACCTCTGTGTCAGCACCGGTCGCGCGGTGGTCGCGACTCGCTTCTCGTTCGACTATGGCTGGTATCCCGCCGAGGACGAGATGCTCGAGACCGATCTCCCCTTCGTGAGCCTGTGGTATGCAATCGGAGGCGAATACGTCGCTCACGGCGATGACTGGGACATGACGGGCAGCGATCCGCCTCGCTCGGCGATCATCGCCTCCGAGCCGCTGACGAGCCGCCACTCGCGCTGGCTCGAGGTGCCGGAGTATTCGATGCTCATCGCGGAGCTGACGCCGGACGGACTCGTGTTCGAGACGCGCGACGTTGATGTCTGACCACGAAACGGTCGAGCTCCTCGCCGGTATTCCGCTCTTCGAAGACAGCGAGGAGGCCGAGCTGTCGCAACTGGCGCGGATCATGCGGCGGCGAACCCTGCGTGAGGGCCACGTCGTCTGGCGGCAAGGCGACGAGGCGCGGGAGATGCTCGTCATCGTCGACGGGGCGCTTGCCGCACTGCTCGACGTGCCCGGCGACCGCACCGTCGAGATCGCTCTGGCCGGACGAGGCGAGACGCTCGGCGAGATCGGACTGCTCTCGGGCGACGGTCACACGACAAGCATCCGCGTGGTGAGCGACACAGCAACCGTGCTCGCCCTCGGACGGCTGGATTTCATGGCGCTGCTCACCGGTCAGCACCCGTCTGCGTTCCGGCTGAGACGGCGCCTCATCGCGCTCTTGACCCAGCGCCTTCGAAATCAGATCCGGCACCTTGCCGGCTCGCTCGGCGGCGAATTTGCCGGGGCGACGGCTGACAAGGCCGCACTCAGCGCTGGGGAACTGGAAGAGGGGCGCGCGCCCGACAGCAAGTACATGCGCCGCATGGCGGCCTTTCACGACTTCGAGCCCATGGCCCTGTGGGGCTTCCTGACCTCCGGGCGGTACGTCATATGCTCTCGCGGTCAGACTTTGCTTGCGGAAGGTGCGTCGGCAACGGCCTACTATCTGACGATCAACGGCGCAGTCGAGCAGGTGTTGATGCGCGGGGACCGGCGCATCCGGGTGGAGCTGGCAGGCCCGGGGAAGGCCTTCGGTTACGACGGCCTCATCGATGGTCGCCCTGCTCCGGTCACCGCGATCGCGCGGGAGCGAGCCCTCCTGCTCGTCGTCCCGTCGGAGTTGTTCGCGCGACTCTTTCACGGAGAGGATGCCGTCTCACGCGGGTTTCTCGACGCGATCCAGAAGGATCGCGTGACCACGTTGCGCGAGACGCTACGCCCATACACCCGCCTCGAGAGCATGTAGACCACGTCGCCGCGCGCTCGCGCCAGGCCGGCGGCGGCCAGCATGTTGCTCGCCTCTGGCGGAACCTCGTGTTTCTGCCGCGGGGTCGGGACCTTTGCTAGCGCACCCAGAGCTGGTCGAGCAACATCGCGGTGAGGCTGTACTGGTAGTTGCCGACCCCTGCGGAGACGAGGTCGATGCTGCTCGGCGTGGTCAGCGGCACGATTGGCGCCTGGTCGGTGGCGGTCCGGTCGGCCTCCGCCCACAGCGCTCCTGCGTCAGGTGAGTTGTTGCTGTCGGCCTCGAGCGCGCGCTGGATTTGTGCGTCGAGTTTGGGGGCGCAGAATTCTGAGCCGTTGGTGCTCGCGCTCGAGGCCGGCACAAACAATTGGCAGGCGAGGTCGGCTTGGATCATCTGGGAAGCCCACGGGTGTTGCGGGGCCAGAGATGCGATCGCGGCTTGCACCCGGTTGCGCGAGTCGGCGAACCGCCGTACGGCGTTAGGGTCGTCGGCGAGGTCCTTGACTGTGGTTGGGTATCCGAGCCTGCGGCTCCCCTGCGCTGCGCGGAACCCGGTTCTCACGCAGAGCGTCGCTTCGAGAAACAGAAACCGCCCGGGCGATCCAGCGCCGGGCGCGTGTTCAGCACCGCCCGCTGATCAGCTCCAAACCGGGCCTGTCCGCGGTCACCGACCTACCGCAACACACGCCGCCGCGGTCCCCATCGTCGACTTCGACCGCTATGCCGATGCCAAGGACGGCCAACGCCTGCGTCCATGGTGCGTCCACCAGCGCGACGCGGCCCGGAACTCGACGCATCACGAAAGCCCTGCACAACGCGTCCAAACGTCAGTCAGTCAACGCCCGGACCCCTTCACCGGAAATGATGGACTTAGCAATCAGACCAACAGACAGCCCAAGAAATCCCTGCAAAACGCCAAAAGCCGGTAAGCGTTCAGTGGGTCGGGGGGACATAACTTCGCGCCGTCGAATCTGGTGGTGTGGAGCGGCATGAGGCGGAGGCGATCTATGACGCGGGTCGTGAGGTCGTGGTCGAGGTGCTGCTGCGGATGGATCGTCAGATTCAGCAGCTGGCGGCCCGGGTTGAGAAGCTGGAGCGGGAGTTGCGGAAGAACTCGCGGAACTCGTCGCAGCCGCCGAGTCAGGACAGGCCGAAGCCGTCGCCGCGACCGAAGGGTCGCTCGGGCCGCAAGCAGGGCGGGCAGTCCGGTCACGAGGGTCATGGCCGAGAGCTGCTGCCGACCTGGGCGGCTGACGAGGTGGTCGTGCATTGGCCGGTCTCCTGCGGGTGCGGGCACGTGTTCTGCGACGGCGAGCGGGTGCCGGTCGGCGACCTTGTCCGTCACCAGGTCGAGGAGCTGCCGGAGATCACTACTGTCGTGATCGAGCATCAATGCCCGCGGGTGTGTTGCCCTGATTGCGGTGTCCGGCAGCGAGCGGCGCTACCAGCGGAGGTTGCTGGGAGCGCGTTCGGGCCGCGGTTGCAGGCAGCGGCCGTGACCCTGTCGGTCCGTAACCGGATCTCCCGCCGGGATGTGGTCGAGTTGTGTGAGCAGCTGTTCCGCGCTCGGATCTCGACCGGCACGATCGACGCGATTCTCGCGCGTGCGGGTGACGCGCTCGAGGACCCATGCGAGGATCTGCTCGATCGGGTCAGGCGCTCCAAAGCGTTGAACATGGACGAGACTGGCTGGCGGTTGCAAGGCCAGAAGCGGGCGCTGTGGGGCGCATTTACGGGCCGGCATGCGATCCTGCGGGTCGCGGCCGACCGGCACGAGGACCACGCCCGCGAGCTGCTCGCCGACAGCGCCGCGATCGTGACCTCGGACCGCTGGTGGGCATACAGCCACCTGCCGTTGCCTCGCCGCCAAATTTGTTGGGCTCACCTGCGTCGCGATTTCCAAGCCCACGCCGAAGGCATCGGTGCCGAGAAGGAGTTCGGCGAGCACGGCCTCCGCGTCTGCGAGGAACTGTTCTGGTCCTGGGAGATCTATCAGCACACCCGCGAGCGCAAGGAGCTCAGACGCCGGATCCGGCTGCTGCGCCGCGAACTGAAGCCGATCCTTCGCGAGTACTCGGGCAAAGCACCGCGCTACACGTACACCCGCGGGATCGCGCGCAACCTGCTGAAGGTCTGGCCCGCGCTCTGGACGTTCACCGACAAACGCGGCGTCGAGCCGACCAACAACCACGCCGAACGCGCGCTCCGCTCAGCGGTCATCTACCGAAAGCTCTCGCTCGGCAGCCAAAGCGAGGACGGCGAGACCAGGATCGCCCGACTGCTCTCCGCCCACACCACCTGCCGACTACAACGCCGCAGCCTGCACGAGTACCTCGCAGACGTACTCGCCGCCACCGCCCGCGGCGACCCAGCACCCCTCCTCGCGAGGGCGTCCGGATAACTGTGTAGGCGGCGGTTGGTCAGATTAACGGCTGCTCTGGGTGGGGGTCAACGGCTCGGTGTCATCCTGCGGTGTCTGGGACGCGGTCTCCGAAGTGGATCTTGAACGCGAGCAGCGCCGCGGTCCAGTTCCGAGTTCGTGTCCACTGTGGCGTTGCGTTCTGGAGTGCGAGGTAGACGAGCTTGCGGGCGGCGTCCTCGTTGGGGAAGTGCCCCTTGGTCTTGATCGCTTTGCGTAGCTGGCGGTTCAGCGCCTCGATCGCGTTGGTCGTGTAGATCACGCGCCGCACCTCGGGCGGGAAGGCGAGGAACGGGGTCACGTACTCCCAGGCGTTCAGCCATGCCTGGGTGATCACGGGGAACCTCTGTCCCCACTTCTCGTCGAAGGTCTCAAGCTCGGCCTGCGCTTGGTCGGCATCGACCGCGGTGTAGATCGGTTTCAGGTCGCGGGCGACCTGCTCACGCTCGCGCCGCGGCACGTACTTCAGGCTGTTGCGGATCAGGTGAACGATGCACGTCTGGACGGTCGTCTTGGGGAAGATCGCCTCGATCGCCTCCGGGAATCCCTTGAGCCCGTCGACGCAGCAGATCAGGATGTCCTGCACGCCGCGCTGTTTGAGATCGGCGAGGACCTGCATCCAGAACTTCGCGCCCTCGGTCTCCTGGAACCACATGCCGAGCACGTCCCGGTCGCCGTCGAGCGTGACGCCCAAGGCGAGGTAGAGCGCGCGGCGCTGCACCGAGCCGCTCTCGCGGACCTTGATCACCATGCAGTCGAGGAACACGATCGGGTAGATGTCCTCCAACGGTCGCTTGGCCCAATCGCGCACGTCGTCCATCACGCCGTCGGTGACGCGCGAGATCAGGTCGCGGCCGACCTTCACGCCGTAGATCTCCTCGAGATGCGCCTCGATGTCGCGCGTGGAGAGCCCGCGCGAGTAGAGCGCGAGGATCTTGTCATCGAACCCCTGGAAGCGGCGCTGACGCTTGCGGACGATCTTCGGCTCAAAGCTCCCGTCCCGGTCACGGGGCGCATCGACCTGAACCTTCCCGTGCTCGGTGATCAGCGATTTGGGCGTCGTGCCGTTGCGCGTGTTCCCCGCGCCACCGGGCGGCTCCTGGTGGGGCTCGTAGCCGACGTGGTCGGTCAGCTCGACCTCCATCGCCCTCTCCACCAGCCGCTTGGTCAGCTCGGCGAGCAGCCCGCCGGGCCCGGCGATCTCCTCCTCCGTGCTCGCGCCGGCGAGCAGCTCGTCGATCAGCTCGTTGCTGATCCGCTTATCGGACGGCATCCCCAGAGCTTGCCGCAAACGGCGGCGGTCAGCGACCCGCTCCAGCGCCTCGTCGACCGCCCCGGCCGACAGCGGCGGGCGGTCAGCGACGGGCGCACCGCGCCGGGGTTGCCCAGCGCCAAGCCCAGCTCGCTCTACGAGCTCGCCGGTCTCGTCGCCGGGCAACCCCGGCGCGAACCCAGCTCCCAAGCCCTCAAGGCCCGGGTCGCGGTCCAGCTCCGTCCCGCTCTTCTCGGTCCTGCTTCTCGTATTCGTAGGCATGAGTGTCTCCATCGTTCATGCCTACACAGATCCTCGGACACTCCCAACGCTTACCAAAGCCGACGCGGGGACTCGAACGGGTTGCGTCTCAGGACTGCTGTAAATACGCGGCGGGTGCTGTCAGAGCGACGGCGTAGGTTCCCTCAAGTCCTGGCAGACGATGAAGGAGGCCTACGCCGTGAGACGCACCGTACCGCCGTCGGCGGAGATACAAGCTGAGATCGACAAGCTGCTCGGGAAGCGGCTGGTTGATGACCCGTCGCAGATGCTGTCCGAGCTCGCTCGGCTCGGCGCCCGGTTGATCATTCAGCGGGCGGTCGAGGAGGAGTTCGATACGTGGCTGGGTCGGGCTCGCTATGAGCGCCGGCCTGACGGACCGCCGGGGAAGCGCAACGGGTTCCGCCCGCGGCATGTGCAGACGGCGGAGGGTGAGCTGCGGATCGAGGTCCCACAGGCACGGGAGGCGGCGATCCCGTTCGTGTCGAAGCTGTTCCCGAAGTGGCACTGCAAGCGGCTCTTGCGGACCGACCCGTTGAAGGCGCTGGTGATCGGCGGGTTCGTGCGGGGTCTGTCGATGCGCGATGTCGAGTCGCTGTGCGAAGAGGCCGGGCTCGGGAAAACCTCGAAGTCGACGGTCGCGAGGATCTGCGCGGAGCTGCACGAGCGGTTCGAGGCGTTCTGTCGCCGCTCGCTCTACGAGGTCAACCTGGTCGTGCTGTTCCTCGACGCGATCTACCTCCCGGTCCGTTCGAGCGGTCCGAAGGAAGGCGTGATCTGCGCGTGGGGAATCGACGAAAACGGCCACAGAGCGCTGGTTTTGCGTGCGCTTGGGCGCGCGGGAGGCCAAGGAGGACTGGATCGAGCTCGGCCGCGATCTCATCAGCCGCGGTCTCCCGGCGCCACGCCTGGTCGTGGCCGACGGCGCCCCCGGATTGATCGGCGCGGTCGAGGAGATCTGGCCGCGGGCGGATCGTCAGCATTGCGCCGTTCACCGGTTGCGGAACCTGCTCGCCAAGCTGCCCAAGTCAGAGCAGGATCGGATCCGGTTCAACTACTGGTCAGCGCTCACCGACGCGACCAGCGTCAAGGACGGCAAGCTCCGCTCCAGGTCCTCATCTCAGAGCTCGAGCATGCCGGCTATGAGTCGGCCGCCCGCTGCCTCTCAGACGACCTCGACGCGCTCGTCGTGCACCTGCGCTACCCGCTCAGACACCGCGAACGATGGCGGTCAACGAACCTGCTCGAACGGTCGCTCGGGGAGGTCCGCCGGCGCACCAAGGTGATGGGCCGCTTCCCCGGCGAAACGAGCTGCCTCTCACTCGTCTGGGCGGTCCTCGACCTGTTCTTCAGTCACGCCAGCAACGGCGCGACGTTCACCGACGTCGACCGCCAACACCTCTACCGCATCAAGTACCAGCAAGCCGACCCCGACACCCTCGACGAGGAGGTGAGCGCCGCATAGACTCAACCCCGGGAACCTGAACCGCGCACGAATTTACAGCGGTATTGGGACGCGGCCTCTCGTTGGGCTTGCCGGTGTAACACTGGTGGTGACGTAGGCGCTGCCGAGGCACCGGCTGGATGCGCGTGCGACGGACCACGTGATCCCTTTCGCGTGAATCCGCTCGTCCGTCGAGAACCGGACCGAAGTGATAAGGGGTCATCATTTCGTCGCCGTTGCGATCGCGAAGGCAATCGCCGGGCTCGACCCCGGCGCTAGGGCGAAAGATGTGATGTCCCGGTTGACGTGATCCGGCGATGAAGGTGGCCGGTCCTCCGCGTCGAACGGCGTTGTAGGCGCGCGCGGATTGCGGCCGCGCGGCCGGCCATTCGAATAGGAGGTACCGACCGTGTCCCACGGTATGCGATGGGTCGGGCTGCTCGCTGCTCGCTGCCGGGTGCCCGGTGAGGCTGGGCTGTCGAAGGGGGAGGTGTGAGCGTGTCGATCGTGATGGGTTTGGATCAGCATCGGGCGCAGATCTCGGCGGAGTGGATCGACACGATCACCGGGGAGATCGCGCGCGCGAGGGTGGCGCCGGCGGACCGCGCCGCGGTCCGAGCGTTCCTGTGCCGGTTCGTCGACGAGGGTCTCGAGGTCGCGTTGGAGGCGACGACGGGCTGGCGGTTCGTGGTCGAGGAGCTCGACCGGGTCGGGGCGGAGGTACACCTGGCCGAGCCCGCGGAGGCGGCCGCGTTGAAGGGCAAGAAGAAGCGTGCGAAGACCGACTGGGCCGACGCCCGGCATCTGCGGGAGCTGCTTTTGATCGGGCGCCTCCCGGAGTCGTGGATCCCGCCGGCGCACATTCTCGATCTGCGCGCCCGGGTCCGGACCCGGCATCTGCTCTCCCATCAGCGGACCGAGTGGCAGCAACGGATGCACGCGGTGCTCTATCACCACCGGGGTCCCGCAACAGCGCAACCTGCTCACCGCCGAACAACGAGAATGGCTGGCCGGCCTGAGCCTGCCGGCCGCTGCGCGGGAGCAGCTCACGATCGCGCTGAGCGTGATCGACGCGATCGAGCTCAAGCTGATCCCGTTCGACCAGGACCTGCGCGCGTATGCCCGCAAACAGCCCGGCTGCCAGACGCTGATCGACGCGATCTTCGGGGTCGGGGAACTGACCGCGGTCACCATCCGCGCCGAACTCGGCGACACCCGCCGCTTCCAGAACTCGCGCGATGTCGTGCGCTATGCCGGTCTGGACATCACCGTCTACCAATCCGACGATCACCGCGCGCCCGGGCACCTCTCCCGCCAACGCCCGCCGGCGCTGCGCTGGGCGCTCGATGAAGCCGCGCAACACGCCCGGTTCCCCGCCAGCCCCGACCGACCCTATTACGAGCACCTCGCCGCCCGAATCGGCGGCAACCGCGCGTGCCTCGCGCTCGCGCGCAAACTGCTCAAACGCAGCTACCACCTCCTCAAGAACCTCGGCGACCAGGCCCTTGAGCCCGTCACCTGACCCCCGTCGCGCGGCACGCCCAAGAACCATCCGATGACCCGCGGCCAGCTCCCGGCGAGACTGCTGCCGACCCGCCCCGGCGGGGACGGCCCAGAAAGAATGAGCGGCCGCAACACCATCTGCCCGAACACCCCATCACACATCATGTCGCCGACCCGAAGCCAACCCGGGCCGAGTGCCGAAGCAAGCCAGGGCGTCCGCGGACACACCCTCACCCCACAACGCGCCCACGCCCCTCCCGACCGCGATGCGAGCACGACCAACAAGAACAGACGTTGACACCGGCCCGCGGGACAAGTAAGCAGTCGTTGAGCGCGCGGCTCTGGACGACGATCGCGATTACCCCAAAGGAGAAGAATCCGTGCGAACTACCGATGCGCGCCTGCACGATCTTGGGAACCTTGGCACGGCAACGTGAACCGATGGATGTGTCGGGACGCATGGTGGGTGCCCTGCTCGGTATGGAGCCACTGACAGAACCGGCTCCGTCGGCACGAACGGCTCGACGTCTGACGGCAGATCGTGTCCAGGGCGCAGCGAATTGCTACGAGCGAGAGGAGCGTGGCCTTGACTCCGGACAACCAAGCAAAACGGTCGACCAGCAAGAAGACGCCGGCGAAGGCGGGCACGAAGAAGACGGCAGCGAAGACGCGAGGCCGGGCTGGTCGCCCAGCGACGCCAAGTCACGAGGAGATCGCGATCCATGCCCACGAGATCTACGAGGCTCAAGGGGGCGGCGACGATGTCGCGAACTGGCTTCAGGCCGAGCGCGAACTCTCGTTGCAGTGAACGGCGGCCATGCTGACGCCAGGCCTCTCGCGAAGCGGCGCGGCTGGCATGCTCAGGCTGGCTCCGTGCCGTTGAGTCTCGCTGATGGCGACCTCCTGCCGTGTTTGAGCAACATTCCCGTTGTACGCGCCGTCTCCGGGTGAGGGTCGCGTCGCATCAGGGGGCAGCCCTCGCTTTCCCCTTGATCGACCGATGAAAGTCAAGTCTTGGGTGCCGTTTTTTGGGGGGTGCAACGGGTTGGGTGGTGGTCGCGGAGGGCGTTAGATGGTGTGCTGTGAGCTCGTTCGGCTCGGGCGAGGAGTCGGTCGGCGCTTCTTGGCGGTATTTGGGCAGGCGTGCGCTGTCGCCGGTCTTGCCAGCGCGTCTGTGGAGGCGTAGGTTGTTGGTCGGGCGCGAGTGACTGACGTAGCGAAGCGCAGACGTCAGGAGCTTTGAGTCTGCCGCGCGGCTTTGCCCTTCGAGGGCCTCATTTATGCGCGCTCCGGTGTCGCGCTCGCGCCCACTCTCTTTGCCGCTCGGCCGGCGAGCTGGTCCTGCACCATTCGGGCATAGGACGTTTCGGCTTGGCGGGCGAGTTCGAGTTCGGCGTCGCGCATCAGCTCGTTGGTGGACCAGATCCCGGCGGCTTTTCGTGTGTTCTTCGCGGCGCCGGCGGTGATCTCCAGCCGGCGGAGCTTCTTGCGGGTCAGCGAGGGTTGTTGGTGGGCGTAGTCCTCTGAGCGGGTGAGCATGCACCAGAACAGCACCGCGAGTTTGCGGGCGGTCGCGACGATCGCCTTGCCATGCCCCCGCCGCGCCTTGGTGCGGACATAGAACGCGTGCAGCGGGCCGGGTTGCAGGACCGCGGTCCAGGCGGCCTCGACGAGCGCCCAGCGGGCGGAGGCGGATCCGCGTTTGGTGATCCGGCCGCTGCGCGCCGGCTGATCGCCGGATTGCTTGACCTTCGGGTCCAGGCCCAGGTAGGCGACCAGCTTGCGGCTGGTGAAGAACCGGTGCGGGTCACCGATCGCGGCGATGAACGACGCGGCGCAGATCAGGTTCACGCCCGGGACGGTCATCAGCCGGCGGATCTCCGGCCACGACAACGCCTGCTTCGCGATCAGCTTCTCCGCCGCGGCGATCTCGGTGTCAAGGAACTCGACGTGGCGCATCGCGGCGTCGATCGATTCGCGCTCCTCCAGCGGCAGCTCCAGACCGGCGAGCCACCGGCGGCCCTTGACCCCGAACAGATCCGAGCACGGCGGCTTGGCCTGCAGCCGCCGCTGCAACGAGGCATGGATCTCGTTCTTTGACCGAGTGCGGGCCCGGACGAGCTGCTCACGGCGCGCGAGGCGACGGCGGAGGATCCGGCAGCGCTCATCGGGCATCCACACCGCCTCAAGCTCCCCTTTCCACAGCAGGCTCGCGAGGGTGCGCGCGTCGAGCTTGTCGGTCTTCGCCCGCGCGCTGCTGATCCCGGTGTCATCCGGACTGACCACCACCACCCGATCCACATGCGCCTCCAGGATCCGCGCGACCTCCCAACAGCTCCCGGTCACCTCCAACGCCACCCGGTCACTTGGCAGCAGACTCTCCGCCAGCGTCCGGATCCCGTCCGGAGTGCTCGGCACCCGACCCGCCGATCTGGTGACCCCGTCCTCGCAGATCGCCACCACACAGAACTCGCGGTGAACATCAAGGCCGATCGCGCGACCGACCCAACGCAGCAAGCCCATCACTCACCTCCAACTCGATGTGTGCATATGACGGGAGAACCAGCGGGACAACGACACAGACCGATACGAGCTCTACCGCTCAATCCAGGCAAGTCGCAGGGGCGGCCGAACGAAAACCACGGGCTCGAAGCCCATCGATCAAAACGGCCTACCCGTCTGCGTTCTCCCAAGGAAGCCCCTGTCCCGGATCGCCGGAACTTACGACCGGCGCCAGACGGAGCGTCCAGCAGGCAGTTTCATGCCTCGAGAAGGAGCAGCCGAGCAGTCCGCCTCCCTGGAGCTGTCGATGGCCAGCCCGCGTGACCCGTGCGATGCGCGAAGTGGTGTCGAGACTCCCGGTGGGCATCCAGCCCGGTGACGCGCTCGTGTACCTCACTTGCGCGAGTTCTTGCCACAGACCTTGCCACAGGCCCCCAGAACCTCAATGGTAACGCTCGCTCTAGCCACGGAAAATCCTATTAGCAGGGCTTTCTGGCCAAGCCCGCCGGGGGAATCGAACCCCCAACCTCTTGATTACAAATCAAGTGCTCTGCCAGTTGAGCTAGGCGGGCGTGCGGGGGAGTGTGGCAAACGCGCTCGTCGCGGTCGCGAGCGCTCGCGCTGCCCAGGGCGTCAGCCGGCGGCGAAGCGGTCGCGCACGTCGCCGGCGATCGCCCGCAGGACGCCAGTGAGGTTGTCGGCGATCGCCGTGAGATCCTCGCCGAGCAGGGTGCGCATGTCGCGGAGCACGATCACCGCCCCACCGTCGGGTCCGGCGATCACCGCGAGGCGGAGCGGGATGTCGACCGCGGCCTCGGGGTCCCGCGCAAGCAGCGCCGCGCCGGCGGCCGGGTTGCCGAACACGAGCGTCCAGGCGACGAAGCCGGGTGCCCCGGCCTGGGCCATGTCGTGCCCGTGGTCGACGACGGCGTACTCGGTGATTCCGCGGCGGCGCAGGGCCTCCCGCAGGGCGGCGACGACGTCTGCCGGAGCGGCCGTCACGGTGACGCGCTCGTACCCGCTCATCCAGTCGGGACGGTAACGGAAGGTCGCCCGGACAGGGAGATTTAGGTGGTCGCGGCGAGAAGCTCCGCGCGGCCGTCGCCGAGCCGCTGCGGGCCGTGCGAGACGAGGACGTGCTCGACGGGGAGCTCGGAGAGCGCGCGGAGGACGGCGCGCAGGCGCTCGGGCCCGCCGACGGGCTGAAGCCACGAGTCGGGGCACACCCGCAGAACGCCCCGCTCGCGCCGCAGCATCACGTCGCCGAAGGCGAGGGCCGACTGCGCCGGGAACCACAGGCCGATCTCGTCACCGCGCTCGACGTTGACGATCTGGACCGCGCCGCCGAACAGCTCCTCGCCGCCGCCGACGGGGTGATCGACGACGGGGCCGGCCGCGTCGCCCGCCGGCGGCCGCGCCCAGACCGCGGCGCCGTATCGGGAGGCGGCCGCGTCGATGCTGCGCTGGTGCCAGTGACAGGTGCGCACGATCCCGGCGCAACCGCGGTGCGCCTCGACGAGCCCGTCGAGGGCCGCCCAGTCGGTCACGAGCGGGTCGACGAGGGCGAGCCCATCCTCGCTGGCCAGCGCCCACCAGGCGACGGTCTGCTCCCAGCCGTCCTCGCCGCCCTCGTCCTCGGTCCACTCGGGGTGCGGCGCCTCGAAGCGCCACAGCCCGTCGAGGATCTCGCCGACGAGGAAATCGTTCATGAGCGGGTGACCTCCGCGGCGAGCTCGCTCTCCCACCACTCGAGCGTGTCGAGCATCGTCTGACGGAACGGGATCTCCGGGCGCCAGCCGGTGTCGGCGAGGATGCGGTCGTTCGCCCCGCAGAGATCCATCACCTCGTGCGCGCGGACGCGCGCGGGATCGATGACGTGCTCGACCTCGATCGGGGCGATCAGCTCGGCGATGAGCGCGACGTGCTCGGCGGCGGAGATCGACCGCCCCGAGGCGACGTTGTAGATCTCGCAGCGGCCGCATTCGGCGAGCAGCCGGTAGGCGCGGGCGACATCCCGGACGTCGGTGAAATCGCGCCGGGTGTCGGGGTTGCCGGTGACGATGCGGAGCTTGGTCTCCCCGGCCAGGCGCGCGGCGGCGGCCTGGCGGGCGAGCGACGAGACGATGAACGAGGGCTGCTGCCCGGGGCCGGTGTGGCTGAACGGCCGCGCCCGCACGATCTCGAGCCCGTGGGCGTCGGCGTAGACGCCGGCGAGCAGGTCGCCGGCCGTCTTGGAGACCGCGTAGGGGTTGGCGGGCTGGACCGGTGCGCGCTCGCTGATCGGCAGCTCGGCGCTTGGCCCGTACACCTCACACGAGCTCACCCACACCAGGCGGGCGCCCGGCGCGTGCCGGCGCATTGCCTCGAGCACGTTGACCGCCGTCGCGGTGTTGTCCCGCATCGTGACCGCGGGCTCCTCCCAGGAGCGCCCCACCGAGCTGAGCGCGGCGAGGTGGTAGATGACCTGTGGCGCGACCTCGCTCATCACGGCCATGACGCCATCGGCGTCGCGGAGGTCGACGTGGTGGAGGCTCACGCCCGGCTCCCCGTTGCCGGCGCTGCGCGACACGCCGACGACCTCGTCGCCAGCCTCGACGCAGGCCCGGACGAGGTGACGGCCGGCGAACCCCGACGCTCCCGTGACGAGCGCGCGCAATGGCCTAGGAGTGCTCGCCTGATCCTGGCCCGGCGCCGGTCTCCGACACCGAGACGGCATGTTCCAGCGTGCCGTGCCCGTTGCTCGAGTAGTCGGCTTCGGGCTCCGGTGGCGTCGGCTCGGGAACCGCATTGACGCGCCGCTCGAGCTCGCCGAGCACGATTCCGAACAGCAGGTGCCGCCAGGTCGCCTGCACGAAGGCACGACGGTTGCGGGCGAGCGTGGGCAGCTCCTTGCGTGCCGGATGGAAGCGATCGGTGAGGGCGCCGAGCGGCCACAGGGCCATGTGCTCGGCGAGCGCCGCAGCCGGCCCGCGCAGAGCGGGATGGATCGGCAGCAGCGGCGCGACGTTTGCGTAGACCGCGCCGAACACCGCGCCGTTCTCCAGGTGGAGGGCGAGCCCGGCCGGATACCAGCCGTCGCCCCGGGTGACCGCCTTGCCGAGCAGCTCGACGTCGTCGTACTCACTGGAGAAGACGAGCTTGTCGAGCGGCTGTCCGAGCGCCCAGACGGCTGCGGCGGCGGCGCCGCAGACGGCTCCCCTGAGCGTACGGTTACGGTCGAAGCCCGTGCTCACCGTCCGCAACTGTAACGGGGACGCGGAGAACGGGTACGCCAATGTGCGATGGATCACGAAGCGCTTCACCGGCGCACCCGGGAGCGGGGCGTCAATCGGTTCGTCTACTGGGTCGTCCGCGGCCTGTTCCAGCCGTTCTTCCACATCTACTTCCGGATGGCCCGGATCGGCCGCGAACACATCCCCTCCGAGGGAGGGGTGATCATCGCCTCCAACCACCGCAGCTTCCTCGACCCATTCGTCATCGGCACGATGGCGCGACGGCCGATGTACTACATCGCCAAGAAGGAGATGTTCACCGGACGCCTGCGCTCGTGGCTGCTCAGCAGCGTCGGGGCATTCCCGCTCGATCGGGGGGCCGGTGACCTGGAGATGGTCGAGACGGTGAAGACGATCCTCGCACGCGGGGGCATCGTGCTCATCTTTCCGGAGGGGACGCGGACGCGGCCCGGCTCGCTCGGCCAGCCCAGGCGGGGCGTGGGCCGGCTCGCGCTCGAGACAGGGGCCCCAGTCGTGCCCGTCGCGGTCATCGGCACGGAAACGGTCCGGCGCGGCTGGCGGATCCGTCCCCACAAGGTCAGGATTCGGGCCGGACGCCCCTTGCGCTACCCGCGGGTCGAGGATGCCTCGCCGGCGCTCGCCCAGGCGGTCACGGCTCGCATCTGGCCGTGCGTCATGCTTCAGTGGGAGTGGCTCGGTGGTCTGCCGCCGATCCGCCGCGCGGCGATCGTCGGCGCGGGGAGCTGGGGGACGAGCCTCGCCGTCTCGCTCGCGCGCGCCGGCTTCGAGGTCGAGCTGGGCTGCCGCACGCACGAGCAGGCGCAGACGCTCCGCCGCGAGCGGGAGAACGCCGCCTATCTCCCCGGGGTCGAGCTGCCCTCCGGCATCCACATCCGGCGCGCCGCGGAGCTGGAACTCGGGGGCCACGACCTCGTCTGCCTCGCCGTTCCCGCCCGTGCTCTGCCCGCCGTCATGGCCGCCCACGGCGAGCGGATCCCGCGCCGGGCCGGGGTCGTCGTCCTCTCCAAGGGCCTCGTCCCCCCGCTCGGCTCCGCCCCGTCGGCGTTCGTCGCCGAGCGCTGCCAGGCGCGGGCGATCGCCGTCGTCGGCGGCCCGGCCCAGGCCGCCGAGGTCCTCGCCCACGGCGCCTCGATCGTGCTCGCCTCGCTCGACGGCGCGTTCGCACGCCAGCTCGGCGACGCGCTGCGCGCGGCCGGACTCGACGTCACCCAGACCGAGGACGTCACCGGGGTCGAGCTCGCCGGCTGCGCCAAGAACGTCGCTGTGCTCGCCGCCGCGGCCGCCGCCGGCGCCGGGCCGAGTATCGCCGGCGCCGCCGCCGGCAAGGTCTTCGCCGAGGTCGATGCCCTCGCCCGTCTGCGCGGCAGCAACCCGGAGACGTTCGCGGGGCTCGCGGGCGCGGGCGATCTCGTCGCCACCGTCGTCTCGCAGTCCTCGCGCAACCGGCGCGCGGGCGAGCTGCTCTCCCAGGGCGTCCCACCGCAGGAGATCGGGCTCGTCACCGGGCAGATCGCCGAGGCGGTCGACTCGGTCTCGCTGCTCGCCGGCATCACCCGTGACGCCCGCCTGCCGACCCCGGCGATTGACGGTCTCGCGGCCCTCGTCGAGGGCCGGATCGACCCCGAGCGATGGACCGCCACCGTCACCGAGCCCACCCAAAACCGCCCGCGGTCGGCCCGCGCGGCGTGAGCGGAGGTAGGCTCTCGATGAGGTGGACAACGGGATCCCACGCAACAAGGCCGAGCTCGACGCTCGCTTCACCGAGCTCTATCGCGCTCACCTGCGCGACGTCTACTCCTACAGCTACTACCGCGTCGGCAACCATCACGACGCCGAGGACCTCACCGAGCAGACCTTCCTCCAGGCCTACCGGCACTTCGAGCGCGCACTGCGCGAATCGAACGGGCGGCCGCTGCGCCCCTGGCTCATCCGCATCGCCCACAATCTCGCCGCGAACTTCTACCGCGACCGCTCGCGCAAGCCGGAGTCGGCGATCGAGGACGCGGGGATGATCTCGGCACCGCACACCACCGAGGCGCTCGTCGAGGGCCGCGAGGAGCTGAGGACCATCCTCGCCGGCGTGCAGCAGCTGCCCCAGGACCGCCGCGAGGCCCTCATCATGCGCTTCGCCCTCGGCATGGACAACCGTGAGATCGCGCGCGCGCTCGGACGGACCGACGGCGCGACCAAGGTCCTGCTACACCGGGCCATCCGCCAGCTCGAGGGGATCGTCAACACCGACGGCGACGCCGATCGGACCCCCACGGAGGTGCGCTCGTGAGCTCCGGCACGGCCGATTTCGAGGCGCTGCTGCGCGAGGCCCTGAGCCCGGTTGAGCCGCCGGCCGACCTCTCGCAGCGGATGGAGCTCACGCTCGTCAACCTCACCGAGCTTGCCCAGGAGGAGCTCGAAGCCTGGGAGCTCTCGGCGATGCGCGACCCCCGCAACTGGGTGCGCCCGGCGGCCGCGGCGCTGGTCGGCGCCGGAGCCGGCACCGCGCTCGTCGTCCTCCGCGTCCGCAGCCGCCACCGCGCCCGGCGCAAAGAGGGCGGCAACGTGTTCGATCTGGCCGAGCAGACACTCAAGGACTTTGCCGAGGAGGCGCGGCGCGTCCTGCCGGATCGCTGAGCCGCGCCGCCCGCGGGGCTCGGGCACGGCCCGCTGCTAGCGTCACGCTCGATGGCCGTCTGCTACCGCCACCCCTCACGCGAGACTGGTGTCTCGTGCTCGTCCTGCGGGCGTCCGATCTGCCCGGATTGCATGACCCCGACCCCGGTCGGGATGCGCTGCCCGGAGTGCGCGCGCGAGCGCACGAAGGTCAAGACGATCCGGACCGGGCCGAGCGCGCCGGTCGTCACCTACACCCTGATCGCCATCAACGTCGCCGTGTTCCTCGCCGAGACGGTCGCCGGGGCACCGTTCGGCGGTGGTGGCGGCGGGACCGTCTACATCAAGGGGGCATTGTTCGGCCCCTCGATCGCCCAGCAGCACGAGTACTGGCGCATCGTCACCTCGGGCTTCCTGCACGACGGGCTCGCCCACATCTTCGTCAACATGCTGTCGCTGTGGTTCGTCGGCCAGGTGCTCGAGCCGGCGGTCGGCCGCGTGAACTTCGCCGCGATCTACTTCACCTCGCTGATCGCCGGGTCGTTCGGGGCGCTGCTGCTCCAGCCCCTGGCCGTCACCGTCGGCGCGTCCGGGGCGATCTTCGGCATCTTTGGCGCGCTCATCGTCGTCGCCCGTGCCCGCGGCATCCCGATCTGGCAGAGCGGCCTCGGGATCGTGCTCGTGCTCAACCTGCTGTTCTCGGTGAGCTTCCGCGGGATCTCGATCGGCGGCCATCTCGGCGGGCTCGTCGCCGGCCTGATCACGGGCTGGCTCGTCGTCGAGTTCGCCGAGCGCCGCCGGCAGCCGGCCGTCTTCCTGATCGGCTGCGTCGCGATCATCGTGGGCAGCGCAGCGGCCGCGGTCGCCGTCGCCGGCGGACACGGGCTCGCGCCCAACGGCATCGGTTTCACCGGCTGACCCGGGGGCGCGTCTAGAGCTCGACGGTGAGGGCCTCGCCGGGCGCCACGGCGAAGCGCTCGGGGTGGAGGATGTGGGCGAGCAGCTCGAGCCCGTCGACGAGCCTCGGGCCGGGGCGCGAGAAGTACGCGGCGGCGTCGACGGCGACGACCTCGCCGGCCCCGAGGGCGGCGAGCTGCGCGCGGTGCATCTCCGCCTCGCGGTAGGCGATCTCGGCGTCGTAGCCGCACGGCATGACGATCACGACGTCCGGCTGGGCGGCGGCCACCTCCTCCCAGCTCCGTTCCTCGGAGGCCTCGCCGGCGAAGCCGAGCACGTCCTCGCCGCCGGCGAACTCGATCAGCTGCGGGGTCCAGTGACCGGCGGCGAACGGCGGGTCGAGCCATTCGAGCGCGGCGACGCGCGGCCGGCGGGCGTCGCGGACTCCGAGCCGGACCCGATCGATCCGATCCGAGGCCTCGCGGATGAGGTCGACGGCCACATCCTTGCGGTCTGTGGCCTGGGCGAGCGTGCGCGCGTCGCCGAGCACCTCGCCCATGGTGTGAGGGTCGAGTGAGATGACCTGCGGCCGGCTGTCGAGCTTCTCGGCGAAGGCGCGGACATCGTCGATCGACACCGCGCACACCGTGCAGAGAGCCTGGGTGACGATCAGGTCGGGTCGTAGATCGCGGAGCATCTCCTCGTCGAGCGCGTAGATCGATTCTCCGGCGAGCGTGCGCTCCTTGACGGCGGCATCGATCTCGGCCGAGCTCAGCCCGGCGGGGAGCACGTCGCGGGTGACGCGGGGTAGCTCACGGGCCGCCGGCGGGTAGTCGCATTCATGGGTGACGGCGATAAGGTCGGCGCCGAGGCCGAGGGCGAAGAGCATCTCGGTGGCAGATGGGACAAGGCTGACGATGCGCATAGGAGCAGGAGGAACGATATGACAGAGCTGCTGACCGACGAGCAGATTGCGGGCCGGTTGGACGACCTGCCGTGGACGCGGGAGGGGGATGAGATCGTCCGGGAGTTCACGTTCGCGGACTTCGCCGAGGCGATCGCCTTCGTCAACCGCGTTGCCGACGCGGCCGAGAAGGCCAACCACCATCCGGACATCCTCGTCCACGGCTGGAACAAGGTCCGCCTGTCGCTGACCAACCACTCCGCGGGTGGTCTGACCGCGGTCGACTTCGAGATGGCGGGGCGGTTCGACGGTTTCAGCTAGGCGCTCCCACGGCGGGCCGCAGCCGCGTGTATCCGCTCAGGCGGCTGCTACCGTTCGCGCTGTCGCCACGATGAACGACGACCTACCTCGAAGTAGCAGCGCGCGGGCCGAATTCGGCACCGCGCCACGACAGGGCTGTGTTCCTGTCCTGACCGATCAGGCGCGCCTGTGAAGGCGCTCCTCATCGTCCTCACGATCCTGCTCGTGTTCGTCAACGCGTTCTTCGTGATCGCGGAATACGCGCTTGTGCGCTCGCGCCGGGCGCGGCTGGAGACGATGGTCGAGGAGGGCCTGCGCGGCGCGCGGCTGGCCCTCACTCAGCTCGATCAGATCGGCGACTACATCTCGGCCTGCCAGGTCGGAATCACGATGGCCTCGATCGGCATCGGGGCGCTCGGCGAGCCGGCCCTCGCCCACCTGTTCGAGCCGCTGCTCGGCTCGGTGCTCGGGCACGCGGCCGCGATCGTCGTGTCGGTGATCATCGCCTACGTGCTGATCACCGTCGCGCAGACGACGATCGGCGAGATGGTGCCCAAGCTCTTCGCGATCCAGCACGCCGAGGGCGTCGCGCGCCGGATCGCCCGCCCGATGCGGTTCTTCCGCGTCATGTTCCACCCATTCATCGTCATGCTCAACGCGGCGTCGAAGTCGTTGTTGCGGATGCTCGGCACCGACCCGGACGCCGAGCCCGAGGGGGGCACGCCCGACGAGCTCAAGCGGATCATCGCCGAGTCGCAGACCGGTGGTCAGCTTGACGCCGGCGAGGCGAGCATGCTCACCGGCGTCTTCCATCTCCACGAGCAGGAGGCCCGGCAGGTGATGACGCCGATCCCGGCCGTCGTCACCGTCGACGTGGCCGAGACCGTCGAGGAGGCGCTGCACAAGTGCATCTCGACCGGGCACTCGCGTCTCGTCGTCACCGAGGACGAGAACCAGGATCGCGTCAAGGGGATCGTCCACGTCAACCAGCTCGTCAAGCTGCTGCTGCGCGAGGGCGAGTCGGTGAAGTTCGACCGGCTCGTGCGCGCGGCGCCGATCGTGCCCGAGACCAAGCCGCTGGACGACCTGCTGGCCGACCTCCAGCGCGAGCGCACCGAGCTGGCCATCGTCATCGACGAGTACGGCCGCACGGCGGGGATCGTCACGATCGAGGACATCATCGAGGAGGTCGTCGGCGAGATCTCCGACGAGACCGATCCGGCCGGGGGGTCGGTGCGCCGGCTCGCCAACGGCGACTGGTTCGTCCGCGGCCACGTCGCCGTCGCCGATCTCGAGGACTACGGGCTCGAGCTGCCGGTCGACACCGACGCGTACAACTCGGTCGGCGGATTCGTGTTCGCGGAGCTCGGGCGGCTGCCGAAGCGGGGGGACACGATCGCCGCCAACGGCTACTCGATCCGGGTCGAGTCGGTGCGCCAGAACCGGATCGAGGCCGTGCGGATCCGGCACCGCAGCGTCAAGGCCCCGTCGAGCTGAGTCGCGCGGCGGGGGGAGCTCCCGTATGCATCTGCCGGGGCAGGAGTGGCGGAGACTCGCATCATTCGTTACATTTCTCGCCAGCGCTCAGTAACCGGGTGTTCACAAGTCCCGGTGGTTGAGAGGAGAGATGAAGCCGGCCCACCGGATGGGCCGGCTTCGATATTTCTGGGGTCGGTGGGCAAAAAAGAAGCCGGCCCGCTGGGGACGGGCCGGCTTCGTGCTTCTGGGGAGGAGGTGCTGCTATGAGGTACGTCGCGACATGAATACTGCGCCCGGCAGATGAACCGGTCCTAAAAAATCACTCATAGCTATAGAAGCCCTTGCGCACCTTGCGGCCGAGCTCGCCGGCTTCGACCAGCTCGCGCAGGGTGAAGGGCACGGCGGCGCCGATCTGCTCGCCGATGGCCTGGGCGACGTCGAGCCCGATGAAGTCGAGCAGCGCGATCGGGCCCATCGGCATGCCCGCGCCGAGCTTCATGCAGGCATCGACGTCCTCGGCCTTCATGCCCGTCTCGCTCATCAGCTCGACGGCGTTGAACAGGTAGGGGAAGAGCAGCCGGTTGACGACGAAGCCGGGGATGTCCGGGACCTCGACGGCGGTCTTGCCGAGGGAGTCGCACAGCGCGTTGGCCCGCTCACGGGTCTCGCTCGAGGCCTCCTTGGGGAAGGCGAGCTCGACGAGCTGCATCCGCGGCACCGGGTTGAACACGTGCAGGCCGACGAACCGCTCGGGATGGCCGCTGGCCAGCGCGAGCTGCTCGATCGACAGCGACGAGGTGGTGGTGGCGAGTATCGCGTTCTCGCCCTGCTCACGGGCGAGGTCACCGAGGTCGGAGAGCAGCTCGGACTTGTGGCCGTGGTGCTCGACGACCGCCTCGACGAGGAACGTCGACGAGGCGAGCTCGTCGAGGTCGGTGACGATGCGTACTCGCGCCGGATCGGCGCCCGACTTGGCGCACCCCTTGGCGATCGCGGCCGTGGCCCGCTCGGCGGACGCGTCCGAGCGCGCCCACAGCGTGACCTCGGCGGACGGCGCTGCGCTGATGGCCAGCCCGGTCGCGATCGTTCCAGCCCCGGCGATTCCAAGTCGTTCTGGCACAGCTTCTCCTGGCGTTGATTGACGAGTCAGTCGCCGCTCTAGGGTACGAGAACTCCGGCCGCGGCGCTCAGCGACCGAGCGCCGTCAGCCCGCCTGCTCGGTCGGCCGGACGAGGATCTCGTTGATCGCCACGTGCCGGGGACGCGTGACGATATAGGTGATCGCGTCGGCGATGTCCGGCGCCTGGAGGCGCTCGATGTCGCCGAAGCGCTTGGCCATCTGCTCCTGGACCTCCGGGCGGTTGTGCGAGGCGAGCTCGGTCGACACGGCGCCGGGCTCGACGAGCGAGATCCGCACGTGCTTGGTGGTCACCTCCTGGCGGAGCGCTTCGCTGAACGCGCCGACGCCGTGCTTGGTGAGGTTGTAGACGCTGCTGCCGCTGCGGGCCACCCGTCCCGCCACCGAGCTGATGTTGACCATGTCGGCGACGCCGCGCGGCGAGTCCTCGGCGGCGCGGAGCAGATGGGGGAGGGCGGCGTGGGCGCAGTAGAGCAGCCCGGCGACGTTGACGCCGAGCATCCGCTGCCACTCTTCGAGCGGTGCGCCGACGGCGGGGCCGAGCAGCATCACGCCGGCGTTGTTGACGAGCGTGTCGAGGCGGCCGAGCTCGGACACCGTCCGCTCGACGGCCTGCGCGGCCTGCGGCTGCTCGGAGACGTCGGCCTCGATCACGAGCGTGCGGCCGCCCGCCGCCTCGAGCTCCTCGGCGAGCTTCTGGAGGCGGTCGACCCGGCGCGCCGCGAGCGCGACCGTCGCGCCCCGCTGTGCCAGCGAGCGGGCCGTCGCCTCGCCGATCCCGCTCGACGCTCCGGTGATGAGCGCGACGGTGCCCTGCAGGTCAGTCGATGAAGTCATGTTGTTCCTCGGTCGGGGTCGTGTGACGAGCTTACTTTGGGTAACCGCACTGACCCGTAGCGAAACCACCGTCGCTGCGGCCCGCCTGCCGAACCCGGCGGGCGCTGTGCGCTAGCCCCAGCGAAACCCGGTCGCGCTCGCCGCCGGCGCGAGTGGACTCGCCGGCAGGCCGGCGGGCGGGACGTTCTCGTTGTAGCCGACCGGCGCGAGGTCGTTCGGCGTGTCGTGGTGGAACATCGACGCGAGGTACTGGGCCTGGCCGCGGCCGGGGCCGAGCTCGAACTGGCCGCCGCCGTAGGCGCGGATGCCGTGCTCGGCGCAGTAGTCGTACGTCGCGCACAGCTTGGCCAGGCCGCCGATGCGCGAGGGCTTGATGTTGACCATCCGGGGCGGGAAGGGCAGGGCCTCGATGTCGGCGATCGAGTGGATCGGGGCGTCCCACGTGACGCGGTCGTGGTAGGGCTCGAGCACGGCGGCCGTCTCGGGGGTGACGACGTCCGGGTCCTCGATCCAGGCGTCGGGGAACGCCTCGACGACACGCCGGTAGAGCACCGGATCCGGCGGTTGGTCGACGACGGTCCCGCGGTAGAGGCTCTTGAAGTCGACCGAGTCGACGGCGCCGGTGGCGACGAGCTGCTCGATCAGCTCGGGCGTCCACGAGCTCGTCGGGTCGAGCTTGAAGCGCAGGGTCGGATAGGCATCGAGGCGCTCGCGCAGCGGCGCGAGCGTCGCGGGCTCGCCGAGCCGCAGCGAGACGACGAAGGTGAGCGGCTGTGCCGGCCGGCGCAGCGCCTCGTGGGCGGCGACGCCGGCCTGGCGCAGGGCGAGGTCGAGGGCCGCGCTGTGGAACGTCCAGCGCCGGTACAGGACCGAGACCTCCCGCTGGGGCGGGACCGGGAACAGGTCAAGGTCGTCGATCAGGCGGCAGAAGTCCCCGAGCGTGTAGCGGCCCGCGAGGTCGTGGATGGGCCCGGCGTCCTGCAGGGCGGTCTGGTCGACGCCGTCGTAGACGACGTCCTCGCCGACCCCCTCCTCACCGCTGCCGTGGAGATGCACGACCGTACTCAGCCGCTCGAACCCGCTCGAGACGTCGGCCCGCAGGCCCTCGAGCGCGTAGCCGTCGACCTCGAGGGAGAGCCCGGCGACCAGATCGAATGTGCTCATCCTTCCTTGCCTCCGTTCTCCAGTCGCGCGACGAGCTCCTCGAGCCGGAGCTCCTCGAGGCCGTGGCTGACCGCCTCGAGCTCCGCGGCACAGTACTCAACCAGCTCCCGGCCCTCCTGAACGAGATCGAGCGTCTCCCGCAGCCCGGCCTCGCCGGAGTCGAGCCGGCGGATGATCTCCTCGACGCGGGCGACGGCGGACTCGTAGCTGCGCTCGGTCACCGCGGGTCCTCGGCGTCGGCCGTGTCCGCGTGCACCGGCCCGGTCACCTCGGCCGGCAGCGTCCCGTCGTGGAAACGCAGCGCGAGCGTCCCGGCGCCCTGCGCCTCGGTGGCCGAGCCGAGCGGCTCGCCGGCGCGATCGCTGACGAGCGCGTAGCCGCGGGCGAGCGTGCGCTCAGGGTCATGGGCGGCGAGGGCGATCGCGAGCCGCTCGAGGTCGCGCCGTCGCTTGGCCTGCTCGGAGCCGAGCTCACGGGCGCGGGTCCGGTCGAGCACGGCGGCGTGGACGTGGGCTCGGTCGCGCCCGCGCCGCACGGCACGGCGGGCGCTGGCCCGCAGCTCACGCAGCAGCTGGTGCAGCTGGCGCCGGTGGCGGGCGACGTGGGCGGCGGGCGCCCGCGAGAGATGGCGCAGGGTGCGCGCACGGTCCACGACGGCCCGCTGGCTGTGGCCGTGCAGACGGCGAGCGGTGGCGACGAGGTCGGCGCGGGCGGCCCGGCAGTCGAACGGCACGGCCGCCTCGGCGGCATGGGTCGGCGTCGAGCACGACACCGCGGCGACGTCGTCGATCAGGGTGCGATCGGTGTGATGGCCGACGGAGGCGATGACCGGGACGCGCAGGAGCGCGACCGTCCGGCACAGCGCCTCGTCGCAGAAGGCGAAGAGGTCGGCGAGCGACCCGCCGCCGCGGGCGACGATCACCACCTCGACCTCAGGCACGGCGGCGAGCTCGCGCAGCGCGGCCGCGATGCGCGGTGCCGCGTGGCGATCCTGCACGGGAGCAAACGCCCACACGAGCCGCCCGGCCCAGCCGCGGCGGCGCAGACCGGCGAGCACGTCGTCGCGGGCCTTGCCCTGCTCGCCGGTGACGACGCCGATCGTCCGGGGCAGGGCGGGCCGGGGGAGGCGCTTCTGAGGCAAGAAGAGGCCGTCGGCGTGCAGCTGGCGGCGCAGCCGCTCGACCTGCGCGAGCAGGTCCCCTTCGCCGGCGATCCGCAGCTCGGAGACCGAGAACGAGAACGACGGGGAGGAGGTCGCGCTGCCCGGGTAGTAGTCACAGCCGCCGCCGGCGACTACCCGCACGCCGTCGCCGAGGCGGACGCCGAGGCGCTCGAAGTCGGTGGTCCACATCGAGCACGGAAGCGCGCCCCGGGGGTCGCGGAGCTCGAAGTAGACGCGTGCCCGGCTCGTGCGCAGGCCCCAGACCTCGCCGACCAGCTGCACCCGGGAGAACTCCTGCAGGCGCCGCTTCAGCTGCGCCGCGTAGGCGCCGACCGGATAGGGGCCGGGAAAACGGCTGTCCGGAATCCCATCGGACGCCTGGACGGGCTGCGGGTCGGGCGGGGGCATCGGAGTGTCCCGAGGCTATCGCCCGCCCTCCCCGGAAGGATGGGTTTGCGCGGCTGCCCGGCGGGGAATCCGAGCGACATGGACGAGCGTGAGGATCGCACCGCCGTACCGGGCGACGTCAGCGATGAGGATGCGGGCGGCCCCGGGCCCGAGGAGGATGCCCGCGCGGCGCAGAGCGAGGACCCGACCTCGCCGGAGCGCGGGTTCGACCCAGAGGACACAGGCGAGCCGCCGGGCGGAGACCCGGACGCGGTCTAACCAGCGATCCCTCCGGTCACTCCGCGGCGGGAACGACCAGCACGGGCCGACGGGAGAACTGCAACAGCTTGTGGGGGGTGGAGCCGATCAGCGCGCCCTTGAGCGGGCTCTCGCCCCGGCTACCGACGACGATGACCCGAGCGTCCCGCTCCTCGGCCACGTCGGCCAGTGCGTGCGCGGGAGGCGCCCCCTCGACGATCACCGGCTCGATCTCCACGCCGCTGTCCCCGGCGAGCTCCGCGGCCTCTGTCAACCGTTTGGCGCCGAGGTCCTTGAGCGCGGCCACGTAGTCGTGGAGCTCTCCGCCGACGGGAGACAGGTCGTAGCCGAAGACCACGATCAACTTGTCGCCATAGGCGTTCGCGACCTCGAGCGCGGCCTGAAGCGCCGCCTTGGCCGATTCCGAGCCGTCATAGCCCACCACCACGCCGGCGCTCATGACGAAGCCCCACCGGCAGGCGAATGGGCGACCAGTGCCGGGTCGGCCACCTCTGGCTTTCGCTTGAAGAACTCCGGCAGTTTCCAATTGCACAGCAGCATGAACGGAATGCCGAGCAGAAGCGCCCCGAGCCCGATCACCAGCGGGCCACCGATGCCGAAGATGACCGTCGAGCCAGCGCTCGTCTTGCCCAGGTCAAAGCAGGATTTGATGAACAAGGCCAACAGGATCAGCCCGCCGAGCGTGGGCAGAACGCCGATGAAGAAGAAGTTCCTGGCGCTCTTCAGCACCTGGTGGCGGTAGAAGATCGTGCACGCGAACCCGGTAATGCCGTAGTAGAACGCGATCCCGAGTCCGAGCGCCAGGATCGAGTCGCCAAGCACGTTCGTCGAGACGATGGTCATCACGACGTACCAGGCGATCGAGAATCCCCCCATCGCCAGGGTGGCAACGCTCGGGCTGAGATAGCGGGGGTGGATGTCGCCGAAGCGGGACGGAATGGCCTTGGCGCGAGCCATCGACAGGACGGTGCGCGCGGTAGGCAGGATCGTCGTCTGGGTCGAGGCGGACGCCGAGGTCAGGACCGCGATGATCAGCAGCTTGTCCCATGGGCTACCGAGCACGCTCTTGCCAATCGGTGCAAAGACGTCGCTCGGGTTGTTGGACAGCAGAGCGGGTCCGGCGTATGCAGTGGCCGCGACGGCGACGAGCACGTAGATCCCGACGAGCACGAGCGTCGAGACGATCGCCGCTCGGCCCGGTGCACTTCCGGGTCCTCCGTCTCCTCGTTGACCGTGACACCGCTGTCCCACCCCCAGTAGATGAACACCGCGAGCAGGATCGCCTCCGTGAAGTTGCTAAAGCCCTTGATGTCGAACGGGTTGAACCAGCTGGCGGATGGGTGGACCGCGGTGTGGGGCGCGCTGCCGTTGTAGACCTTGATCAGCGCGACCACCGAGAAGATCATGAGGATGATGAATTCGGCTCCGAGCAGGAACTGCTGCGTGCGCGCCGAGAGCTCGATCCCGATGTAACAGATCGCGGTCATGATCACGATCCACGCGACACCGACGACCGTGACCTCGAACGTCGACGGGTTGCTGTTGCCGAACAGCTGGAAGGTGTACTGGCCGGCGATCGCTGCGAGGCTTGGCATGACGATGATGTCGGTGACCACGATCGCCCAGCCGCCCATCCAGCCCAGCCGCGGACCCATCGCGCGGCTCACCCACGAGAACGTCGTGCCGCAGTCGGGGTCGGCCCGGTTCATCCAGTAGTACGCAGCGGCGATGAACAGCATCGGGACGAACGCGACGATCATGATCGCGGGGCCGCCCAACGCCACGAATCCGGCGACGCCGCCGAGCGTGGCGGCGAGGCTGTACGCGGGCGCAGTCGACGCCACGCCGATCACGATGTTGGAGAGGAACGAGATCGCGTTCTTCTTCAGGCCTTTGTCCTCGACCTGGATGGCACCGGCGTGCTCTGCAACGGTCGCGCTCTCCACTGGCTCTCTTCCTTCCGGGGGGACGGGGCGCACGCCGCCGTCTCCGTGAGGCGGCTGCGCATCTGGCGCACGATTGTCTGCGGCTCAGGGTAACCGCGCAAGCGTCTGATGGCCTAATAACCCGTGGCCGTTTATACGTAGCGTCCAAGGGGATGTGGCTACGTCGCCGCTGCGGTCACGGCTGTCGCCGAACAGGGCGAACGATAGCCGCGGATCGAAGCGCGGGCCGCGTCTCAGCGAGGGTGCTGAGGGTTGATCGCGGGTGCCGTGCGCGTCACCGCGGAGGGCACGCCACGGCTGGCGATCTCGTGCTTGAGCAGCTCAACATCGGCATCGACCATCATCCGGATGAGCTGCTCGAAGCTCACCTCGGGCTCCCAGCCGAGCACCCGCTTGGCCTTGCCGGCGTCGCCGATGAGATGTTCCACCTCCGCCGGACGCAGCAGCTGCGGGTCGAGCACGACGTGGTCATCGACCGAGATGCCGGCGTGGTCGAAGGCGATCTCCACGCACGTGCGCACGGAGTGGGCGACGCCGGTGGCCACGACGAAGTCCTCGGCCTCGTCCTGCTGGAGCATCAGCCACATCGCGCGCACGTAGTCACCGGCAAAGCCCCAGTCGCGCTCGGCCTCGAGGTTGCCGAGCGTCACATGGTCGGCAAGCCCGAGCTTGATCGCGGCCGCGTGCCAGGAGATCTTGCGGGTGACGAACTCGAGTCCGCGCCGTGGGCTCTCGTGGTTGAAGAGGATGCCGCTCGAGGCGAACAGGCCATAGGACTCGCGGTAGTTGATGGTGATGAAGTGCCCGTACACCTTGGCGACGCCGTACGGCGAGCGGGGGTAGAAGGGCGTCAGCTCGGACTGGGGAACCTCGCGCACCTTGCCGAACATCTCGCTCGAGGAGGCCTGGTAGAAGCGCGCCTCGGGGCACGCCTCGCGCATCGCCTCGAGCAGCCTGGTCACGCCGGTGCCGGTGAACTCGGCGGTCAGCGTCGGCTGCACCCACGAGGCGGCGACGTAGGACATCGCGGCGAGGTTGTAGATCTCGTCGGGCTGGCAGGCGCGCAGTGCGTCGACGAGCGAGCGCTGATCGAGCAGGTCGCCCTGATGCAGGGTGACGCGGTCGCGGATGTGGTCGATGCGCTCGAACTTCTCGGTCGACGATCGCCGGACCATCCCGTGCACCTCGTAGCCCTGCTCGAGCAGGAACTCGGCCAGGTAGGAGCCGTCCTGTCCCGTGATGCCGGTGATCAGCGCGCGGCGCGTGCTCATGGTGCGGATACCTCCTGTTGGCGAAGCCAGGTCACGGTCTCGGCGAGTCCGTCGCGCAGGTCGATCCTCGCCTCCCACCCGAGTCGCTCGCGGGCCTTCTCCACCGACGGCCACCGGCGCTGCACGTCGACGTCGAAGCTCGGCAGGTGCGCGAGCTCGAAGCGCTCCGGGTCCTTCCCGCAGGCCGCCCAGATCAGCCGGGCGATCTCGGCCACGGTGCGCTCCTCGGAGGCGGAGATGTTGAAGTCCTCGTTCTCGGCCGCCGGCGAGGCCATCGCGGTGACGATCCCGTCGGCGATGTCATCGACGTGTGTGAGCGTCCGCGTCTGCCCGCCGGAGCCGAAGATCTCAAGCGGCTGCTGGCCGGAGAGCGTCTTGGCGATGAGGTCGGGCACCGCGTGGGCGATCCCCGGCTCGTCGAGATCCGGCAGCTCGCCGGGGCCATAGGCGTTGAACGGGCGGCAGATCGTGTAGCGCAGGCCGTGCTCGTCGTGGGCGGCCCGCGCGTACACCTCACCTGCGAGCTTCGAGAACCCGTAGGCCGAGCGCGGGGGAGGGGTGTCGGCGAGGTCGGACTCGGCCGTAGGGAACACGGTCGCACGCTCGAAGACCATCGAGGAGGACACGTAGACGTAGCGCTCGACCCGCTCGGTCACCGCAGCACGGACGACACTGCCGCTGAGGGCGTTGTTGACCTCGGTCAGGGTGAACGGAAGCTTGTGGAAGTTGGCGATCCCGCCGACGATCGCAGCGAGGTGGATGACGTGGGAGCAGTCGGCGATCGCGCTCGCCGCCACCGCCGGGTCACGGAGATCTCCGGGGTGGATCTCGCAGCCCTCGCGCATCCAGTCCGGGGCGGGTCGGTGATCGGCGACGCGCACCTCCCAGTCGGGATCGCGCAACAGGCGTCGCGCGACGGCCGAGCCGATGGTGCCGGCTCCTCCGGTCACGAGCACGCGGGTCATCGGAGCTCGCGCACGTCCTCGGGCTGGTCCCGGAAGCCGCGCAGCGCCGCGACCTCGGCAGCGTAGGCGAACACCTGCGCCGTGCCGAGCGCGTTCCAGGGATCGACGAGCAGGCAGTCGGGCGAGACCCGGGCGACGATCTCCTGCAGCGTCTGCGCCCCTTCGAAGTCCGAGTGGTTGGTGGCGACGATGACGACGTCCGCCTCCTCGACGGCGTCGGCGAGCGGCTGGGTCGGCGTCGGGGCGTGGGGGTCGCAGACGGCGACGTCGGCGAGCTCGCGCTCGAGCAGCCGGATCAGCTTCGGCGAGAGCGAATCCCGCTCGTCGTCGGTGTCGCGCTTGAAGGTGAGGCCGAGCACCGCGACCTTGCGGGAGGCGAGGCTGCCGATCCGCCGCTTGACCCCTTCGACGAGGAACAGCGGCACCGCCTCGTTGACGCGGGAGACGGCGAGCAGCATCCCGGGGGCGTGCGAGCGCTCTTCGGAGAAGGCGAAGTCCTTGCGCAGGCACGTGCCCGCGGTGAGCCCGGGCATCGCGATGCCGCCGCGGGGATAGTCGTGGTTGATGAGCTCGATCACCTCGAACACGTTCGCGCCGTAGAGCTCACAGTCCATCATCAGCAGGTTGGGGAGCGCGAAGGTCGCGTAGCGGAGGATGTTCGTCCAGATCTTCGCGAGCTCGGCCTGGACCGGCGTGGTGGTGACGATCGGGGCGCCGAACACCGAGAACAGCTCGGCGGTGCGACGCGTCGACGCGTCGCCGACCCCGCCAATGATGCACGGCAGGGTGGTGATCTCCTGGAGGAACTTGCCGGCCGCGATCCGCTCGGGCGCGTGGGAGACGCAGATGTCCTCGCCCGCCCGCAGCCCGCGGCGCTTCTCGATGTAGCCGGCGACGAACTCCGTCGTCCCCGGGGCGATCGTCGAGCGGAGGATGAGGGCGTGCTCGGGTCGCAGCAGCGGCAGCAGGTCGTCGACCGCGGCGCGGACCTGGCGCAGGTCGCTCTCGACGTGGGAGAAGGAGGGCGTGCCGATCGTGATGACGATGTCGTCGGCCTGCGCTGCGTCGGCGGCGCGGGCGCCGAGCTCGAGCCGGCCGCCGGCCAGCACGCGCTCGAGCAGCTCCTGGGTGCCGGCCTCGCTGAATGGCATCCGGCCGGCCCGGATCGACTCGAGGATCGCCGGGTCGTGGTCGATGCCGAGCACCCGCAGCCCGCGGTCGGCGAACGACAGCGCGAGCGGGAGCCCGACCCGGCCGAGCCCGATGACGGCGACGTGACGCGGGGAGCTCACGCCTCGGTGACGCTGCGCAGCGGCGCGAGCCCGGGCTCTGCGGCATGCCCGCGGATCTCGCCGCTGAGGGCGATCTGATCGAGCCGCGCGATCTCACGCTCGCCCTCGATCCGGGCGGGATGGTCCGCCGGGAGGCCACGGATCAGCGCGCGGATGCGCTCGCGCAACTGCAGCGCGAAATGAGGGGTCGAGGCGCCCATCAGCTGACGGACGTCATCGATGGTGACCTCGCGTCCCTCCCGCAATCTGTCTGGATGTTCGGCCTGGCTCATTTCTGCGGCACTACCTCGAGAAGACTGTCCATCTGTGCCTGGACCGGCACGGAGATGGCGGAATTGTCACCGATCACCCACCCGTGGTTGTAGACGGCGGCGGTCGGCCCCTCCTGCGTGTATCCAGGAGTAGCGTAGTTGAGGAAGAAGCTGAGCACGGCGGGGGGCAGGGACCCCGGGCTGTCGACGAGCAGCTGAGGCCCGTAGGCGCCGCTCGCCGACAGCGGCGCGGCGGCGGCGGCGTCGAGCGGACGGCTCGCGTTGAGCAGGACGTAGCCGTGGCCGGGACTGCGCATCGCCCAGCCGAAGCTGCCCGGGACGTGGGCACACGGCTGGCCGTAGCCGCAGCCGGGATCGCGATAGATCGTGAAGGCGACCGAGTTGGCGGCCGGGTCGTTGGCGCCGACGCGCTTGACGGTGCCGTACTTCTTGAGCTGGCTCAGGACGCTGTCCGGGATCACGCTCGAGGGGCCGAGCACGTAGATGTTCGGATGCTGGTGGGAGAGGAGGGCCTGACGGGTCGGACCGGGAATCCCCGAGCTGTTGACGAACAGCACCGAGTCGCCGCTCTCCGCCGCCCAGCCGGCGGCGGGCATCGCGTAGGCGGCCTGGTCGCCGGAGGCGATCACGACGTCGCTGCTCGTGTTCCCGCGCGCCGCGCTGGCGAAGCGATCGATGCTTGCGGCGAGCGCGTACGGGTCGGTGCCGGAGATGCTCGACACCCTCAGGCCCGAGGGCTTGGGCACGTCGCCGACGCGGATGACCTGCGCGCCGGCGATCGCTCCCGAGCCGGTCGGGGCGAGCGTGGTCAGGGCGTCCGCCGTCGCCGCCGGCAGCGACGAGGCGCCTGAGAGGAGGATCGGGGCGCGGATCGGGGCCGACATCAGCACCGAGGAGGCGATCGCCGCCTGCCAGTCGTCGCTCGGGGCGAGGACGACCGCCGGGGGATGGGTGCCGGTGCCCGCGGACGGATAGACGGCGAGCGCGACGCCGGCGGCGTCCGCGATCGGGTCGGCGCCGGCCACCCGGGTGGTGTTCTTGGTCGCGACGATCGGGAAGCCGAGCTTCTGGCTCGCCTGACTGGTCTTGGACTGGACGCCGACCTGGGGTCCGGGTCCCGTGATCAGCTCGGTCGTGCCGCCGCAGCCGGCGAGCAGCAGCGCAGCGACGATCAGGACGGGCGGGAGAGGGCGCCGGCTCATCGCGAGCGGACGTTACCGGGCCGGCTGGAGCCCCGGCGCCGGAACCGGGCATGTGGCGATCGTTGCAAGCCCCGTTGCGTGGCGCCGCGTTCCGCGCGCGGAACGTATATAGTCGGCGCCACGCCGAATCCGCGGACCCCGAAAAACCGCGGAGCGGGGGAACCAACACCCCGGGGCTAATTCCACGGTGAACCCGTGGAAGGCGCAGGCTCTTTTAGCGCCAGCCCGACAGCTAACCCCGCAGGCCGTCGAAAGAGAATTGACTTGCGGTTCAAGCGCCCCCTGATTCTTCCTGTGCTGCTCGCCGGCACGCTCAGCTTCGCTGCACCCGCCCTGGCGGCGGGGGGATCGGGAACGACGTCGCCGACCCAGGCCCAGGCGGCCACCGGCGGGGCCGGCATCGGCGCTCCGCCGATCCCGGTGAGTACGCCGAAGCACCCGCTCGTCGTCGGCTTCAAGGCAAAGATCATCCGCGGCGTCGCCTACGCCCCGTCATACGCCCCGGCCGCGGTCCAGCGGGCCATCTGGGCCGGCAATCAGATCCGCACCAAGCCCTACATCTGGGGCGGTGGCCACGCGTCGTTCGCCGCGGCGGGCTACGACTGTTCGGGCTCGGTGTCCTACGTCCTGAACGCCGCCGGGCTCCTCGGCACTCCGTTCGACTCGAGCGAATTCATGAGCTGGGGCCGCAGCGGCCTCGGGCACTGGATCACCGTCTACACCAATCCCGGCCATGCCTTCATCCAGATCGCCGGGATCCGCTTCGACACCTCGGCCGAGGCTGATCCGCACCCGGCTCCCGGGAGCGGACCCCGCTGGCGGCCGCTCTACCCGAGCCCGGCGGGCTTCATGGCGCGCCACCCGGCCGGCTTCTAAGCCGCCGCCGTCGTCTCCGCGGCAGCGCCGATCCCCTAGGCCTCGTCGGGCGCAGGCTCCGCGGCTCGCTGTCGTCTGATCTCCTCGCGCTCGGCGAGCCGGTTCGTGCGTCGCAGCTCGGCCTCGCGCATCCGCCGCTGGTCGTCGGTGGTGACGGGCTGAAGCGCCGGGACCTGGGTGGGCGCGCCCTCGTCGTCGAGCGCGACCATCGTCAGGTAGGCGGTGTTCGTATGCCGGATCTCGCCGGTGCGCGGGTTCTCGGCCACGACCCGCACCCCGACCTCCATCGACGTGCGCCAGGCGGCGTTGACCCGGGCGGTGAAGGTGACGAGCTCGCCGATCCGGATCGGCACAAGGAAGGTCATCCGGTCCATCGCGGCGGTCACGACACCCTGCCGCGCATGCTTGACCGCGGCGAGGCCGGCGGCCTCGTCGACGAGCTTCATCACGGTGCCGCCGTGGATGTTGCCGGTGCTGTTGGCGTCGAGCGGGCCCATCCAGTGGACGAGCTGGGCGGTGGATTCCTGTGGCGTGCGGCTGTCCATGCCCTAACCCTAGGTGGTGGGCGGCGGTAGGCTAGTAAGTCTCGTCCAGTCACCCGCCAAGGAGGATGCGATGCCGGGCCTTTCCGGGCGCATGTCGACAGTCGTCAAAGCCAAGATCTCAAAGCTCCTCGACCGTGCCGAGGATCCAGGCGAAACCCTCGAGTACAGCTACCAGAAGCAGATCGAGCTGCTGCAGAATGTGAAGAAGGGAATCGCCGACGTCGTCACGTCGAAGAAGCGCCTCCAGCTGCAGGAGGAGAAGCTCCAGCAGCAGGTCGTCAAGCTCGACGGTCAGGCGCGCCAGGCGCTCGCGGCCGGCAACGAGGAGCTCGCCCGCACCGCGCTCGAGCGCAAGAACGTGGCCCAGACCGAACTGCAGTCGCTCGACTCGCAGATCGCCCAGCTCGAGCAGCAGCAGGAGCAGATGACCGCCTCCGAGCAGAAGCTGCGCACGAAGATCGAGCAGTTCCGCTCCAAGAAGGAGGTCATCAAGGCCCAGTACTCGGCCGCTGAGGCACAGGTCCGGATCTCCGAGGCGGCGACCGGTGTCGGCGAGGAGATGGCCGACGTCGGCCTGGCCATGCAGCGCGCGGTCGACAAGACCGAGAACATGAAGGCGCGGGCCGATGCCGTGCAGGAACTCGAGGCGGCCGGGACGTTCGAGGACCTGACCGCGCTCGGATCCGGAGACGACGACATCGATCGCCAGCTCAAGGAGCTCTCGACCACCAGCGAGGTCGATTCCGAGCTCGAGAAGATGAAGGCCGAGCTCGGCACCGGGTCGCCCGCGGGGCAGCTGTCCTCGGGGAGCGCCCCGTCGGAGCCGGAGGCACCGGGGACGGAGCAGGCCCAGTGATCGTCCGGATCTCGACCGAGGGGCAGTACGAGATCGAGGACGGTGTGCGCGATCAGCTGCGCGAGCTCGACAACAGTGCGGTCGCGGCGTGCGACGCGGGTGACGAGGAGCGTTTCCGCGCGACCTACGACGAGCTGCTGGCGCTGATCCGGGCGCACGGCCGGGCTTTGCGCGAGGACCAGCTTGAGGGCTCGGACCTGATCCTGCCCCCGCCTGACGTCTCGCTCGAGGAGGCGAGATCCGAGTTCAGCGGTGAGGGGCTGATCCCGGGCTGAGTCGCCGCGGGGGCGTCCGGGTGGTCGCCCCCGCTTCGCCTGCCGACGATCTAGATCGGGATCCCCCACAGGGGGAACCAGCGTTCGAGCTCCTGTTCCACGGGCAGCTCGACGCCGATCTGGGCCTTGAGCACGAGCTCGCGCTCGTTGTCGCGCTGTTGCGCGCCACCGGCGGGGACGAACGGGTAGAAAGCGCCCCGCTTGTAGTTGTAGATCCAGTACAGCGGACGGCCCCCCGAGTCCTGGAAGGAGAACACCGCGCACAGCACGCGCTCGCCGTAGCCGCCGGCCTCGAGTGCGCCGCTGACCGCGTTGATGCCCACGACGAGATCGTCAAACTCCCCGCCGCGGAGGACGAGCCAGCGGAACCCGTAGCTGTCGTCGGAGGTCTCGACCTTGGTGCCGCTGTCCCCGGCGGTCGCGCGGACGACCTCCTCCATATCGCGCACGATGCCGTCGAAGTCGGCGCTAGACAGCGGCTGGAAGACGATGGCCGCGACCCCGCGTGAGGTGATGCTCAGTGACGTCTCGAGCGTGACGTAGGCCGTGCTCATCGCGAACAGGCGGTCCGGCGCCGGCGCCGCGAGCTTGCGCCGTCCGGTGAGCACGTCGAGGAATCCCACCGGCGTTACCGCCCCGTGCCCTGCAGCTGGGCCTCGAAGCGCTCGAGGGCGGCGATCCGCTGCTCGAGCGAGGGGTGGGTCGAGAACAGCGTCGCGGCCGTCTGCTTGACCTTCGGCGGGAAGATGTAGAACGCGGCCATCTCGCCCTTCGCGGCGCGGAGGTCCTGCTGGGGGATCTGCTGCATGTTGCCGCTGATCTTCATCAGCGCGGAGATGAGCGCGCTCGGCCGGCCGGTGATGATCGCCGAGCCGCGGTCGGCGGCGAACTCGCGGTAGCGGGACAGCGCTTGGATCAGGACGAACGAGATCATGTAGACGACCGCCGAGACGAGGATGACGACGATGGCGCCAGGGCCGTTGTCGTTGTCGTCGCCACCGAACGCGCCGCCGAACCAGAAGCCCATCTGGACGATGAACGACGCGACCGAGGCGAAGAAGCTCGCGATCGTCATCACCATCACGTCGCGGTTCTGCACGTGCGTGAGCTCGTGGGCCATGACGCCCTCGAGCTCGGAGGTGCTGAGCAGGTTGAGCAGGCCGGTGGTGGCGCACACCGTCGCCGTCTTCGGCGAGCGGCCCACGGCGAAGGCGTTGGGCATCGGGGTGTCGGCGATCGCCACCCGTGGCTTGGGTAGATCGGCCTGGATGCACAGCCGCTCGATCAGGGCGTGGAACTCCGGCGCCTCCTGGGGGCTGACCTCGCGTGCGCCCATCGAGATGAGCGCGATCTTGTCCGAGGTGAAGAACTGGACGAGGAACAGCACGCCGGCGATCAGGGCCACGCTGACCGCGCCGACGCCCGAGGCGATGAGCACGCCGATCAGCACGGCGTACACGAGGCCGAGCAGGAACATGGTCACGAGCATCCGGGTCTGGAGCCCGCGGTCTTTGCCAAATGTGGTGGGACGTGCCATGACGAGGCTTAATGTTGGCAGACGCCGGTGGCGGGACCTGCGCATTCGTTAAGTTTTGGCGAAGAACCGCGGGACACCGGATCGGCCGTTCAAGCGTCGGGATGCGCCCGGTGAAAGGCGATCGTCCGCCGCAGCCCCTCCTCGAGCGGTACGGCGGGCGCCCAGCCGGTGAGGGCGTGGAGCTTGCTGAAATTGACCCACTGGCGGTCGATCTCCCCGGTCGGCGTGCCCGCCCCGCGGATGTCGGGCTCGACCCCGGTTCCGGCCAGCTCGCAGATCAACATGACGACGTCGAGCACCCGGCGGGGCCGTCCGCTGCCGGCGTTGAACGCCTCGCCGGCGCCCTGGCCGGCGCCGAGCGCCGACCAGATCGCGAGATAGGCGGCGACGGCGTCCTCGACGTACAGGAAGTCGCGCTCGGGTGAGCCGTCGGAGCGTACGACCGGGGCGCGGCCGGCCAGGGCGGCGCGGACCGCCTCGGGGACGAGCCGCGAGCCGTTGGCGTCGCCGCCGCCGTAGAGGTTGGCGAAGCGGGTCACCGCCGTGGGCAGCCCCCAGGTGTGGAAGTAGGAGCGGGCGAGCAGGTCGGTCGCGGCCTTGGAGACGTCGTACGGGTAGCGGGCGGCAAGGGCGTGGTCCTCGCGGTAGGGGAGGTCGGCGTGGGCGCCGTAGGCCTTGTCGGAGGAAGCGACGACCACCCGTTCGGTGCCGTGCTCGCGGCACGCCTCGAGCAGCAGCCACGTGCCACGGATGTTCGTCTCGAACGTCGACACCGGCGATCGGTTGGCCGTCGGCACGATCGTCTGGGCGGCGAGGTGGAACACGCTGTCGATCTCGTACTCGGCGAGCGTCCGCCCGACGAGCCCGTGGGCGCAGATGTCGCCGTGCACGACGTTGACCTGCGCCGAGCGCCCGAGCGCGGCGAGCGCGGACCGTGGGCTCTCGTCGCGGCGGATGACCGTCACCGACGCCCCGCCGTCGAGCAGCGCCGCGACCAGCCAGCCGCCGAGCAGCCCGTAGCCGCCGGTGACGAGGATCGAATGCCCCTCGAGCTCGGAGCGGGCGGGGTCGGAGCTCAGTTCCACAGCTTCCACGGTGCGCGCCCGGCCGCCCACAGATCGTTGAGCAGGGTCGCGTCCTTGTAGGTGTCCATGCAGTCCCAGAAGCCCTCGTGCCGGAAGGCGCGGAGCTCGCCGGCGGCCGCGAGGGCGGCGAGCGGCTCGCGCTCGAGCACCGAGTCGGGGTCGAGCAGGGTGAGGAACGCCGGCTCGAAGCAGAAGAAGCCGCCGTTGACCCAGTGCTCGCTGCGCGGCTTCTCGACGAACCCCCGCACGATCCCGTCCCCATTGAGTTCGGCCACCCCAAACTGCAGCTCGGGGCGCACGACGGTCATCGTGCCCTGAGGCTGGTGGCGATCGTGATCGGCGAGGAGGGCGTGGAGGTCGATGTCGGCGACCCCGTCGGCGTAGGTCGCGCAGAAGCGCTCGCCGGGGAGGACGTCGCCGACCTGGCGCAGGCGCCCCCCGGTCGGCGTGTCATAGCCGGTGTCCAGGCACCGGACCCGCGCGTCCGCGGGCCACGGGGTATCGGCGACGAAGGTCTCGATCATCGCGGCCTTATAGCCGGTCAGGAGCACGAACCGCCGGAACCCCTGCGCGAGGTAGATCTGCATCACGTGCCAGAGGATCGGCCGCCCCCCGATCTCGACCAATGGCTTGGGAATCGACTGCGTGTGCTCCTGCAGCCGCGTTCCGCGGCCGCCACAGAGGATCGCGACGCTCGGCAGCACGGCCGGGATTATCGGCCAACCGGGGTGCCGTCGGCGTCCGGTCCGCGGCGCTCTAATCTCTGGGGTCATGCAGCCGGAGGTCCATGTCCTCGGTCTCTCGCTGAAGAGCTTCGGCATCGTCTTCGCCTGTGGCTTCATTGCGGCGGGGCTGATTCTCGCCCGCCGCCTGCGCGAGCTCGGCAAGCCGCTCGACTACGCCTACGAGATGGCATTTGCCGCCCTCGTCGGCGGACTCGTCGGCTCTCGCGTCTACTTCGTCGTGCAGAACTACAGCCAGGTCAAGCACGATCTCATCGGGAGCCTGTTCTCCGGGTCGGGTCTCGTCTGGTACGGCGGCGTGATCGGTGGGGCCCTGGCCGTGATCGGGTGGGCGGCGTGGCGCGGAATGCTGAACCTCGCCCTGCTCGACCTCGCGGCCGTTCCGCTCGCCATGGGCTACGCGATCGGGCGGATCGGATGCCAGGTCTCCGGCGACGGCGACTACGGCAAGCCGTCGACGCTGCCGTGGGCGATGGGCTATCCCCACGGCACCGTGCCAACGCCGCCGGGGGTGCGGGTGCAGCCGACCCCGATCTACGAGACGCTCGCGATGGGCCTGATCGCCTGGGGCCTGTGGCGCCTGCGGGACCGCTTCCGGCCCGGGGTTCTCTTCGCCCTCTACCTCGTGCTCGCCGGCCTCGAGCGCCTGCTCGTCGAGTTCCTGCGGCGCAACCACCGGATCGCCATCGGGCTCACGGCCCCGCAGTTCGAGAGCATCGCCTTGATGATCGCCGGCGCCGTGTGGCTGCTCATCGCCAACCGGCGCGGGGGACTGGGCGTCGGCGCGCGCCGAACCCCGGGGACGCTCGCGCCGGCATGATCCGGGCGCGTGCCTACCTCGCCGGTCTCGGCACGGCGGGCTCGCTGCTCGCCGGGACTGCGCTGCTGTTCCTGCTCGCGAGCGCGCTCGTCTCCTTCCACGGCTGGCCGCAGGTCGCCTCCGAGCCGTCGGGCCCGACCGTTGTGCTCGCCGACTCGGCCGGCGCCGGTGGGGCGCGCGCGGCGCGCCGGATCGCCGCCTTCCCCGCCGGCACCGCTCCTCGGACGGTCCCGGCCGCGCCGCGGAGCGCCGGCCCGGGCCGTGTCGTCGCCGGACCCGGCGACGGGGCCCGAGCGCCGGGCGTCCCGACGCCCGCCTCGCCGGTCTCGTCCCGACCGGAGCCCCGACCACCATCGTCGCCGGCTCCAACCCCGGCCGCGCCGGTGCCCCCGCCCTCGCCGCCATGCGGCAGCTGCGGATCGCCGACCGCGGGACTCGGTGCGGCCGTGACCGCGACGACCGGCGCCCTCGGCGGCACCGTCGCCGGGGCCGGGGCGGGGGTCGGCTCCGCGGTCAACCAGGTCAGTGGGACGCTCGCGGGCGGGGCGTCGTCGGTCAGCTCATCGGTGGCGGGGACGGTCAGCGGGACGGGACACGCCGTTGCCGGCACGGTCTCCGGCGCCGCGAGCACGGCCGGCGGAACGGTGGCCGGCGCGGGCAGCGCCGTCGGCGGTCTGCTCGGAGGCGGCCAGCGCTGAGCCCGCCCCCGCCGGCCGGGCGTCCAGAAGGGTCGGGCCGGGGTCCGTGGATAAGATTCGGCCGGGATTCGATCGCTCGACAAACGAGCGGGAAACGGGGGCTCTATGAGACTCATGACCGGGTCAGTCGTGCTGCTTGTCATGGCAGCCATCGTCGCGGGGTGCGGCGGCTCGAGCTCGTCGAGCTCGAGCGCGGCCACGTCGGGCGCAGGCGCGGGAGCTTCGAGCGCGGGCACGTCGGGCGCGGCCATGTCGGGCGCGGGCGCGGGCGCGGCAACTTCGAGCGCGAGCGCGAGCGGCGCTTCCTCGAGCGTCTTACCAGCAGGCTCGTCCTCGACGGCCAGCGCGGCGGCGGTGCCCTTCACCAGCATCGGGAACTGTCAGCAGCTCGCCTCGATCGGCCAGAAGTTCACCCAGGCGATGGCGGCGAGCCGCAGTGGCGGCAAGGTCGATCTGCACGCCGCGGCCCGGGCCCTCCAGCAGCTGGCCAGTGCGGCGCCATCAGAGATCCAGCCGGACCTCCAGGCGATGTCGGACGCGTTCACCAACGTCGCCTCCGCGTTGTCGAAGGTGGACTACACGCCGGGCCAGGTGCCGACCGCCGCCCAGGTCGGGGCGATCCAGTCGGCGGGACAGGTGTTCACCTCGGCCAAGATCAAAACCGCCGAGCAGCACATCGCGGCCTGGGCGCAGGCGAACTGCAGCTAGGCCGCCACGGCACGCTCGATGAACCGCAGGCTCACGGCCTGCAGTTCATCGTCGTGCTGGATCGAGCGGTGGTGGCCGCCGGGCACCGCGATCAGCCGGCTCGCCGGGCCATGGAAATGGCCCGCGAGCTCCCGCGAGTGCTCTACCGGCACCACCTCGTCGCCCTCGGCGTGGAGCAGCAGGATCGGCACATCGAGCGACTCGACGATCTCGGTGAGGTCGTGCGCGGCGAGCACGGCGTCGAGGGCGTCGGGATCGGCGTCGAACTCGAAGCGGCCGGAGCGCAGCCCGTCGCGCAGGCCGGCGATGCTCGCCGGGCAGATCGCGACCACCGCGGCGGGGCGGACGAGCGGCGCCGCGACGATGGCCAGCGCGCCGCCCATGCTCGAGCCCCGCAGGACGACCGGCGGCGCCGGGTCGCCCATCCGTGCGCGCAGCAGCGACACCATCGCGGCGATGTCGGCGAGGACGCGGCCGTCCATCGGTCCCGGGCTCGCCCCGTGGCCGCGCTGGTCGAAGGCGAGGGTGGCGAACCCGGCCGCGAGGACGACCCGGGCGAAGTCGTGGTGGCTCTCCTTGCACGAACCGGCTCCGTGGAGGATGAGCACGCCACCGCGCGGGGGTCGGCCGGCTGGCAGCCACAGCGAGTAGGCGATCCCGTCGTGGCTGGCGATCTCGCTCGGGAGCACCGGGGTGACCGTCCGCAGTCGGCGCACCCGGCGATCATGCCAGTCCCGGCGCGCGCGTGACATGATCGCGGGCGATGACCGCGACCGCCGCACAGCTCTCGCACGTGCTGCCGCTCGGCACCCGGGTGAACGAGCGCGGGCACCTCGAGATCGGGGGCTGCGACACGCTCGAGCTCGCCCGCGAGTTCGGGACGCCGGCCTACGTCGTGGCCGAGGAGGACCTGCGCTCCCGGGCCCGCGCGTTCGTCGAGGAGCTGAGCGCCCGCCACCGGAACTTCGACGTGCTGTTCGCATCCAAGGCGTTCCCGTGCACGGCCGTCTACCGGCTGCTCGCGGCCGAGGGGCTCGCCTGCGACGTCGCCTCCGGCGGCGAGCTCGCGCTCGCGCTGCGCGCCGGCTTCGAGCCGGCCCGGGTCTACTTCCATGGCAACGCGAAGTCGGTCACCGAGCTCACCGAGGCCCTCGAGGCCGGCGTCGGACAGGTCGTGCTCGACTCGCTCGACGACCTCGAGCGGCTCGAGCGCGTCGCCGCGGCGCTCGGTCGCCGCCAGCAGGTGCTCGTCCGCGTCACCCCCGACGTCGCCGGGGACACCCACGACGCGATCTCCACCGGGCAGGCGAACTCGAAGTTCGGCTTCTCGCTCAGCGAGGCCCGCGAGGCGATCGACCGGCTCGGGGCGCTCCCGCACCTCGAGCTCGTCGGGCTGCACTTCCACATCGGCTCCCAGCTGCTCGAGCTCGAGCCGTTCCGGGCCGCGGTCCGCGCCATCGCCACGCTCGGGGACTACCCGGTCTACAACCTCGGCGGGGGGCTCGGGGTGGCCTACACCGCCGATCAGCACCCGCCGACGATCGCCGGGTACGTCGACGCGCTCATCACCACCGCGCACGACGAGCTCGGTCCCGACAAGCGTCTGTTGATCGAGCCCGGTCGGGCGCTCGTCGCCAACTCGACGGTCACCCTCTACACGGTGGAGACCGTCAAGCGCAACGTCTCGACGTGGGTCGCGGTCGACGGAGGCATGTCGGACAACCTGCGGCCGATGCTCTACGGCGCCGAGTACGAGGCGCTGCTCGCGCAGCGGCCGCTCGCCGAGCCGACCGAGCGCTGCCAGGTGGCGGGCAAGCACTGCGAATCCGGCGATGTCCTCGTGCGCGACGTCGCCCTGCCCGGCCCGGCGGTCGGCGACGTGCTCGTCACCCCGGCCACCGGCGCCTACGGCTACGCACTGGCCAACAACTACAACGGCGTCCCGCGTCCGCCGGTGGTGTTCTGCCGCGATGGCGACGCTCGAGCCGTCGTCCGGCGCGAGACCTACGAGGACCTGATGAGCCGGGACGTCGAGCGGTGAGGCCGGCGTGAGCGCGAGCGGGGGCATCTTCCGGGTCGGGCTGCTCGGCCGGGGCACGGTCGGCGGCGCGTTCGAGACGCTGCTGCCCCAGCACGCCGACCGCGTCGCGCGGATCACCGGACAGCGTCCGGAGATCACCGGTGTGCTCACGCGCAGCCGGGGCTCGTTCGCGGAGATCCTCGCCGGGGCCGATCTCATCGTCGAGCTGATGGGCGGTATCGAGCCCGCCCGCGAGTACGTGCTCGCGGCGATGCGCGAGGGCAAGCACGTCGTCACCGCCAACAAGCAGCTCCTCTCCCAGCACGGTGAGGAGCTGTGGGACGTCGCGCGCAGCCAGGGCGTGCAGCTGCGCTTCGAGGGCGCGGTGGCCGGCGTCGTGCCGGTCATCCGCGTGCTCCAGGAGTCGCTGGCCGGGGCGACGATCGATCGCGTCCACGGGATCGTCAACGGCACGACCAACTTCATCCTCACCGAGATGGCCCGGACCGGGATGACGTTCGGCGAGGCCCTGGCCGAGGCCCAGCGGCTCGGCTACGCCGAGGCTGATCCCTCCGACGACGTCGACGGCCGGGACGCCGCGGCGAAGATGGCGATCCTCGCCCGGCTGGCCTTCGACACCCCCGTCCATCTCGATCAGGTCCGCTACGAGGGGATCGAGCGGATCGAGCCCGACGACCTCGAGTATGCGCGTGACCTCGGGCTCGGCCTCAAGCTGATCGGCACCGCCGAGCGGATCGACGGCGGGCTGTCGGTGAGCGTGCACCCCGCCTTCCTGTATCCCGGCCACCCGCTCGCCTCGGTGCACGGCCCGTTCAACGCCGTCACCGTCGAGTCCGAGGCGATCACCGAGATCACCATGTCCGGTCCGGGCGCCGGCGGACCGCAGACCGCGAGCGCGGTGCTCGGGGACGTCATCAGCGCGATGATCCCGCCCGCCTCGACGCCGCCGACGACCGAGTCGCTGCCGATCGTCTCGGACGTCGTGTCCTCGTTCTACCTCCACCTCGACGTGGCCGACGAGCCGGGGGTGCTCGCCCAGGTCGCCCAGGTGCTCGCGACCCACGACGTCTCGGTCAAGTCGGTCGTCCAGAAGGGCCTCGGGGAACAGGCCCGGCTCGTCATGGTGCTGCACCCGGTGCTCGAATCGCGCTTTCAGGCCGCGGCAGCGGCGATCGGCGAGCTCGACGTTGTCCGCTCTCCGCCGCGCTCGATCCGCGTGCTCGAGGAGGAGTTCGGTTAGTGAGTCCCACCGCGATCCACTAGGGTCCCGCGACTATGCGCGCGATCCAGATCGTTGACCTCACCGGGCCCGACTCGGCGCTCAAGCTGGTCGACATACCCGAGCCCGAGCCCTCCCACATGCTGACGCCGGGATCCGGCGTCGTCGTCGACGTCCATGCCGCCGGCGTGTCGTTTCCCGAGGTGCTCCAGACCCGCGGCGAGTACCAGTTCAAGCCACCGCTGCCGTTCGTGCCGGGCAGCGAGGTCGGGGGGATCGTGCGCTCGGCGCCCGAGGGCGCCGCGGTGGCCGCCGGCGACCGGGTCGCCGCCTTCTGCATGCTCGGCGGCTTCGCCGAGGTGGCGGTCGCACCGGAGTTCTTCTGCTTCAAGCTGCCCGACGAGCTCGACTTCGCCCAGGGCGCGGCGCTCGTGCTCAACTACCACACGGCGTACTTCGCGCTCAAGCTCCGTGGACGGCTTGCGGCGAGGGAGTGGGTGCTCGTGCACGGCGCCGCCGGCGGGGTCGGCACGGCGACGCTGCAGGTCGCCAAGGGCCTCGGGGCGCGGACGATCGCCGTTGTGTCCACCGACGAGAAGGAGCAGGTGGCCCGCGCGGCCGGCGCCGACGCGGTCGTTCGCTCCGACGGGCCCTGGAAGGACGAGGCCAAGGAGATCTCCGGCGGCGGCGTCGACGTCGTGCTCGACCCAGTCGGGGGCAGCCGCTTCACCGACAGCATCCGCTCCCTGCGCGAGCAGGGCCGGGTGATCGTCGTCGGCTTCACCGAAGGCTCGATCCCCGAGGTCAAGGTCAACCGCCTGCTGCTCGGCAACACCGAGATCATCGGCGCGGGCTGGGGCGCGTTCGTGCTCGCCAAGCCCGACGTGACGCGGGAGATCGGCGCCGCGGTCGCCGAGCTGATGGCCTCCGGAGCCGTGGCGCCGGTTGTCGGCGCCCGCTTCCCGTTCGAGCGGGCGGGCGAGGCGCTCAAGCTGATCGACGGCCGGGGCGCGACGGGCAAGATCGTGCTCGAGGTCTAGGCGGTCGCAGGCCGGGTCGGCCCCGGCCGCGCAGGCTGTTTCACCGGGGATGGGCAGCTGAGCGACGCGTGGAGTCGCTCAGCTGCCCAGGCTTCCGAGCCGGACCGTCAACCGCCCATCCTCGCCGGTCAGGGCCCGCCCTCGAGGTTGCGCCGCAGGTTGCGGTGGTAGGCCGCGAACTGGCGGGCCATGAGGCGCCTGGTGATCGGCTCGAGCAGCTTCATGACTCCGTGCAGCTCGCCCTCGGCGGTGAACGTCACGCGCGTACCCCGCTCCTCGGGCGCGAAGGCCCACGTGCCGTCGACCGGGACCGGGCCCTCGACGACGTGGACCTTCAACAGCCGCGGGCGGTCGAAGATGACGAACTCGGTGATCTGGACGAACTCACGGCCGGCGGGCGGCTTCGTGCGCTCGCGGAACCGGCTGCCGGGGCCGGGCGGCCCGTCGGTCAGCTGCTCGACCGAGCGGTTGGCCGTCTGCCACGCCGCGAGGTTCGACGGGTCGGTGACGTAGTCGAACACCTGCGCGGGCGGCCGAGCCACTGTGAACGTCTCATCGAAGCGCATGCCCTACGTGTAGCCGCCCGGGCTCCCGCGTGCAAGCGCGGAGAGCCGTTTCGCCGCGCTCTGGCATGCTCCCGCCCATGCCCGGCCTGATCGAGCGCTATCGCGAGCGGCTGCCGTTCGCCGCCGAGGACCCCGTCGTCTCCCTCGAGGAGGGCTCGACGCCGCTCGTGCTCGCGCCGCGGCTGTCCGAGCGCGTCGACGCCGAGGTGTGGCTCAAGCTCGAGGGCGCCAACCCCACTGGGTCGTTCAAGGATCGGGGCATGACCTGCGCGGTGTCGGCCGCCGTGCGCGAGGGCGCGCAGGCCGTCATCTGCGCCTCGACCGGCAATACCGCCGCGTCGGCGGCCGCGTACGCCGCCCGGGCGGGCCTCCGCGGTGCGGTGATCGTGCCCGAGGGGAAGATCGCCACCGGTAAGCTCGCCCAGGCGCTCATGCACGGCGCCCGGGTGATCGCGCTGCGGGGCAACTTCGACGATGCCCTGAAGCTCGTGCGCGAGCTGGCCGCGCGCCATCCGATCGCGCTCGTCAACTCGGTGAACGAGTTCCGCATCGAGGGCCAGAAGACGGCGTCGTTCGAGGTCGCCGAGGCGCTCGACGCCGAGCTCGACGCGCTCTGCATCCCGGTCGGCAACGCCGGCAACATCACCGCCTACTGGCGCGGCTTCGGCGAGATCGGCATGCGTCCGCGGATGCTCGGCTTCCAGGCGGCCGGCGCGGCCCCGCTCGTGCTCGGCGCCCCGGTGGCCAATCCGGAGACGGTGGCGAGCGCGATCCGCATCGGCAATCCCGCGCGCTGGGAGGAGGCGATGGACGCGATGACCTCGTCGGGCGGGACCGTGCGCGCCGTCACCGACGAGCAGATCCTCGACGCCTACCGCTTCCTCGCCGCCTCGGAGGGCGTCTTCTGCGAGCCGGCCTCGGCCGCGGGCGTGGCCGGACTGCTGGCCAACGGCGCCGAGGGCGCCCGCCGGATCGTCTGCGTCCTCACCGGCCACGGGCTCAAGGACCCCCAGACCGCGCTCGCCCAGGCGGGTGCGGTCATCCCCTGCGAGCCCGAGCTCGCGGCGATCGAGCGCGCGGTGCTCGCGTGAGCGGGCACCGCTTCGGTCCCATCTGCGGGCGGCCGGAGCGGCGACGGTGAGCCTCGCGCGGCGTCGGCTCGTCCGCGTACCCGCCTCCTCGGCCAATCTGGGCCCCGGCTTCGACGTCCTCGCGGCGGCGCTCGCGCTGCCGTTCGAGCTCGAGGTGGTCGAGACAGGCGCATTCGCGGTCGTGACCGATCTCGACGTCCCGCGGGACCGCTCCAACCTGATCGTCCGCGCCTTCGAGCGCCTGCATCCCGCCGACGGCTTCGAGTTCCGGATCGCCTCGCAGATCCCGCTCTCCGGCGGGCTCGGCTCGAGCGCGGCGGCGATCGTCGCCGGGCTGATGGCCGCCGACCACCTGTTCGAGCTCGACGCCGACGTGCCCGCGCTCGCCGTCGAGATCGACGGCCACCCGGACAACGTCGGCGCCTGCCTCGAGGGCGGCATCGTCATCTGCGAGGGGAGCACGGTGCACCGGATCGAGCCGCCGATGGGGCTCGAGGCGGTGCTCGTCGTTCCCCACGAGGCGGTCCGGACGGAAGAGGCCCGGGCCGCGCTGCCCGCCGAGGTGCCGATGCCCGACGCGGTGTTCAACCTCGCGCAGACGGCGACCCTCGTGCTCGGTCTCGCCACCGGCGACTGGACGCTGATCGGCGCCGGCCTCGAGGATCGCCTGCACCAGCCCTACCGCGCCCGGCTGTACCCGCGCTCAGCCGAGCTGCTCACCCGCGCGAGCGAGCTCGGCGCGCTCGGCGCGACGATCTCCGGCGCCGGGCCGACGGTGCTCGTGTGGTCCCATTACGAGCAGACCGGGCGCGTCGTCGCGCGGCTCACGCGCGAGGCCGACGGCTGGGCGACGGTGATGCGCGCGCCATTCGAGCCCCACGGGGCGGATGTGCGCGAGCTGTGACAGCGCTCAGACGGCGGCGCCGGAACCGTCGACGAGCTTCGCCAGCCGGCGGCGGGCCTCGTCGAATTCCAGCCGGCGGAGCATCTCGTCAGCGACGTTCAGGTAGTCGACGGCGAGATCGGGTCGGTAGTCGAGGATCGACAGCGCACGCTCCGCCGACTCGGCGTAGGCGATCGACGAGCGGATCGTCGTGTCGAACAGCTTCTCGCCGAAGTGCTCGCGGAGCGAGGCGAACGCCTCACGGGAGTGACGGGTGCGCATGTCGGCGATGTTGAGGACGACGCCGAGCCACTCGAGGTCCGGATTGAGGCTGTCCCGGGCCAGATCGATCACCTCGAGCGCCTGCTCGACGCCCTGCATCGCGAAGTACTGCGCCTCCGCGGAGAGAAGCGCGTAGTCGGCGGCAACGAGGGCGTTGACCGTGAGCAGGCCGAGCGCCGGCGGGCAGTCGATGAGGATGACGTCGTAGTCGCGCTTGACCTCGCGCAGGGCCTTCTTGAGCGTGAGCTCGCGGCCCATCTTGCCGCCGAGCATGAGCTCGGACTCGGCGAGCCCGAGATTGGCCGGGATGATCCCGTCGTGGATCGCGTCGGCCGGCTTGGCCCGGCCCGCGAGCACGTCGCCGATCGTCGGCGAGGCATCGGGGTCGACGTCGAGGTAGTCGGACAGGTTCCCCTGCGGATCGAGATCGACGGCGAGGACGCGCAGATCGAGCCTGCGCAGGATGTCGGTCAGCGTTCGGACCGAGGTCGTCTTGCCGGTGCCACCTTTTTGGGAAAGGACCGCGATCGTGGCCATCGCGGCGCCACTATAGAGCGTGCCGAGGGATGCTCAGCCGCCGGTCGCGGATCAACCCGCGGCTAGGCTGCGCCGGCCGACGTGCTCCGGTCTCCGGAGCCGTCGAAGCGCATCCCGGAAACCACGGGAACGTCGACGAAGTGCAGGCGATGACGCCCGATGACGATCTCGTCGTTGTCGGCCAAAGTGCTCCACTCGACCCGCTCGCCGTTGACGAACACGCCGTTGAGGCTGCGGTCGTCGAGCACGCGCAGGCCGTCCGGCTGGCGCACGATGAGCGCGTGCCGGCGGGACACGGTCGGGTCGTCGAAGCGGATGTCCGCAGCCAGGCTGCGACCGATCCGGGTCCATTCCCGCTCGAGCTGGTGGACGACCTCGCCGCCCTCCGGCTGGCGGTAGGCGAGGTACTGGCCAGGCTCGGTCAGCCGATCGCGGACCGCGTCGAGCCAGAGGTGATCCTCCGTGACGGAGGGTACGTCCACCACGCTCGTCTGAGCCGTGGTGAAGAGCGACGCCCGGACGAACTCGGTTCCGCCGCAGTTCGGGCACTTCGGAAGCTCATCGACGGCGTCGAGAGCGACCGCGTAGTCGCACTCCGTACACCTGAATGTTCCGGTTCCCGCGACCTTGCCCGACGTCCACGCTTTCATTGGGCGCTTCTCCTCTTCTACGGGCCGTAACGACTAGCCGTACTGTCCAACTAGGCTAGCCGATCATAGCCAGTACGTCAAAGATCAGATAAAGAATATGTGGACACTCAACACACTCATTAGCGGTGTGCCGTGTCCGGGGAGTACATCCGCAGACCTTGTGTTAGCAAACGATTGCGAAGATCGCCCCGACCGGCATCCGGTCTAACTACGGATACCCCCGCCGTGCGGAAAAAAGCGCGAGCTTTGGCGAGGGACGGGACCGTCGTGGCGGGGAAGGAACCGTTCGCGGACCGACGAATCCCGCCCCATGAGCACGGAGCTCCGGGACATGGAGGACCTCGAGCTCGCGCTGCTCCGCCGGGGTATGCACGACCGGGACGCCGAGCGCGAGCGCTGCCACAGCTGCCAGCGCACCCCCCTGATCGGCGAGCGCGTGTACGGGTACGCCTCGGGCGCGGTCCTCTGTGAGCTGTGCCGCCAGGTCCAGCGCGAGACCCCGGTGAACTCCCACACCGTCCACGGGCCCGAGTTCGGCCACACGATGCGGATCACCGACCATCGCGCCGCCGCCTGACCGCCCGTCCTGTCCGCGCGCCCGTGCGCGGCCTGCGTCCATAGAATTGGGCGCGTGGACCCCATCACCGTCTCCGCCACCATCGCCCGGCCCCGCGAGGAGGTCTTCGAGTACCTCGCGGACATCGCCAACCACGCGGAGTTCAGCGATCACTATCTCGTCGACTGGCACCTCACGCGCGAGGACTCGTACGGACGCGGTGCCGGTGCCCGCTTCAAGGTCAAGGCACCGATGAGCCGCTTCCTCTGGGCGGACGTCACGCTCGCCGAGCTGCAGCCGCCCTTCCGGATCGTCGAGCGCGGCCGCGGGGGCAAGTTCAACCGCATCCGCATGCTCAGCACCTACACGCTCTCGCCCGGCCCCGGCGGCAGCACGAAGGTCGAGTACACGCTCGAGACCGAGCCGAAGATGCTCTCCGACCGCCTTCACGACGGCCTTTTCGGCCGCTCGTGGACACGCCGCCAGGCCGGCCGCGCGATGCGCCGGCTGCGCACCATCCTCGAGGAAGACCGGGACCGCGGCGGTCGCGCCACGGTCGCCGCTCGCTGAAACGCCGTCATCTAGACTTCCCGCCCGCCGTGCGTACCTCTTCTCGCTTCTCCCGCTTCCGTCGCCTCGGCCTGCTGCTGGCCGCGCTCGCCCTCACCACCGGGCTCTCCGCCTGCGGCCACAAGCAGGCGCATCCGACGAGCGCGGACACCGAGGGCCAGTACGTCGACGCGGGGCCGCTCGCCTACCAGGTCCAGCTCTCGCGTGAGCTCAACCCGTACAGCATCGAGGACAGCACCTACCTCAAGGGCGTCGTCGCCGCGCCGCTGAAGTCCGACGAGATGTGGTTCGGGGTCTTCATGTGGGCGAAGAACGAGACCACGAACGCGCACATCACGACCGACCAGTTCTCGATCATCGACACCGAGGGCAACCGCTACTACCCGGTGGCGATCAACGGTGCGCTCAACCCGTATGCCTGGCAGCCTTCGGTGCTGCGCCCGCTCGCCACGTATCCGACGCCGGACAGCCTGGCCTACTTCGGACCCACGCAGGGCGCGCTCGTGCTGTTCCGTCTGCCGACGACGGGGACGTCGTCGATCTTCGCCAATCGCCCGCTGACGCTTCTCATTCGCGCGCCCGGGCAGGTCGGTCCCTCGACCATCTCGCTCGATCTTTGAGCGAGGACGATCGGTGGTCGCAGGCCGAGCCTCCCGAGCGGGGGCCCTCGGCCCCGACGCCAACCCGGTTCGACCCGTTCGCGACGGCGCTCGGCGTGTTCGCGGCGGTGGCGATCCCGATCGTCGTCGTCGGCTACACGCGCAGCACGGGGGCGAACGACACGATCATCGTCATCGGCGTCCTGATCGGCCTGGTCGCCGGCGTGCTCGCGGGGGCGTGGGTGGCCCATCGCGACGGCCGCGTCTGGCGCGGCCCGCAGCTCTAGCGCTCGCCACGATGGCGCTCGTGATCGGGCTCGTCCCGACCGCGGCGAGCGCGACCGGCCCGGGCGCGGCAATCGCGGGCGGCTCCGCCGTGGCGAGCGCGGCGGCCTGGAGCCGGCCGGTCCAACTCGTCGCCCCGTTCTCGCTCGACCTCCTGGCGCCGCAGCTCGCCTTCTCGTCCTCCGGCGTCGCCGCGGTCGGCTTTGCCGTCCAGGACGGCGACGACGCTGCTGATTCCACCGCGTACCTCGCCGCGCGTGGCGTGACCGGCGGCCCGGTCTCGCTGCATCGGATCACGGGCGCCAAGCAGGTGCTCGCCCTCGCCTACCAGAAGGCGACGGCCGACCTCCTGCTCGGGACCGCGCCGAGCGCCCAGACGTGCTGCAGCGCCGTGGCCTTCGCCACGCGCCGCGCCGGCGGCGCGGTGAGCGCTCCGCACCAGCTCCTCGGCTCGCTCGCCGGGGCGACCACGGCGCAGCTCGTGCCCGTCTCCACCCGGCTGCTCGCCGTCGTCGCCACCGAGCGCGGGGTGTGGGTGACCGAGAGCGCGCCGCGCAGTACCCGCTTCGGCGGGGCGCGGCGGCTCACCGCCGGTGCCGCCGTCCCCGAGACGGTGAGCGCCCTCGGGCTCGGCGGCGGCGGCGCGGCCGTGCTGTGGGCAGCGCGCGGCGGGGGCAGTGGGGTCACCGGCGCGGGACCCGGCTGGATCATCATGGCCACGGGCACGCCGAAGCGCGCCCCGAGCAACCCGCGGGCGGTGATCCGCCTGCCGGCAGGGCACACGGTCGAGGAGCTGGCCGCGGTCCCGAGCGCGACGGGGGTCACGGTGGCGTGGATCGAGAGCTGGTTCGACGGCGGCGGCAACTACCACTCGGTCGCCCGGGCGGCGGACATCAGCAGGCACACCGCGGCCCGCACCCTGTCACCGGGCAACGAGCTCGCCACCGGCCTGTCGCTCGTCGCCGACGGCCGGAGCGATGCGCTCATGACCTGGGAGGGGTGCACGAGCGCCGGCACCTGCACGGTCCGGGCCGCCCGCCGCCCGGCCAAGGGCCACTTCACCACGGCGCAGCTCGGTGCGGTCGACGCCTCCGAGCAGCCGGCCGCCGCGATCGCGCCGTCCGGAACTGCGATCGTCGGCTGGGTGAGCAGCGGCCACGTGTACGCCGCGTCCGCGGGGGTGAGGGCGCGCACCTTCGGCCCCGCGGCCCGCGTCTCGGCGACCAACTACGCCACCGATCTCACCGTTGGCGTCGCGCCGACGGGCGTGGCGCTCGCGGCCTGGACGCAGGGGACGTTCGCGCAGAGCGTCATGGGCGCGACGCTGCGCGTGCGCTGATCCACGCTGCGCGCGCTGGTCCGCGCTGGTCGGCTACCGCGCGCGCGGGCTCAGCGGCCTGCCCAGACTCGACGCCGGTCAGTGCCGCGCGAGTGCGGCCACGAGCACGTCGTGGACGGCCGGCGCTGCGGTCGCGCCGCCGGCCCCCTGCTCGGGGAACAGCGCCCCGACGACGATCCGCGGAGCTCCGACCGGCGCGTAGCCGACGAACCAGGCGTCGGTGTTCGACGCGGTTTCCGCGTTGGGGTTGTTCGGGTTCGCCGTGTTGCCGAGCTCGGCCGTCCCCGTCTTGCCGGCCACGGTCACCCCGGTGATCTGCGCCGCGGTGCCGGTGCCGAACTGCACGACGGCGATCATCATCCGCTGCACCTCGCCGGCCACCTGGCTGCTCGTCACCTTGACGAACCGCGGCGTCTGACCGGCCTGCAGCGTCGGGATCGGCCGGGTGCCGCCCATCGCGATCGTCGCGGCGACGTCGGTCATGCCGAGCGCGGAGCTCAGCACCTTGCCCTGGCCGATCGCCGAGGACCCGACCGTGAGGTTGTCGGGCATCGTCGAGGCGGGCGGGATCTCGGGGACCGCGGCCCCGGGGATCGAGCTCGGCTGGTTGAAGCCGAAGCGCTCGGCGATGTTGACCAGCCGCTGGGCGCCGAGCTTGGCGCCGAGCGGCGCGAACACCGAGTTGCAGGAGACGGCGAAGGCGTTGAGCAGCGTGCCGCCACAGGCTTCGCCGCCCGCGTTCTGGAGGTTGAAGCCGTCGAGGTTGGCCGAGGTCTGGATCGGGAAGGTGGTGCCGAGCTTGACGATGCCCGCCTCGAGCGCCCCCGTCACGGTGACGATCTTCATCGTCGAGCCCGGCGGTTGCAGCGCCGAGAAGGCGATGCCGGCGAGCGCGAGCACCGCGCCGGTGCGGGGATCCATCGCCGCGATCCCGGCATAGCGGCCGGCCTCGGCGGCGACCGCCGCGCGCTCGAGTGCGGGCACGATCGTTGTCGTCACCGTCGTGCCGGGCACCGGGGCGGTGTGAGCGAGGACGCGACGCCCGGCCAGCAGCGTGCCGCCAGGGATCCCAGCGAGCTGGGACTGGAAGACGTGCTCGAGTCCGTCGAGCCCGACCTTGGCATCGGGTGGGTAGCCGGCGGCGATGTAGCTCGCCCGCTGGTCGGCCGGGATCGAGCCGAGCGTGCCGACGATCTCACCCGCGACGTCGGGGATCGGTGAGGTGCGGGCTTGGCCCTTGGCCAGCGGGGTGCCGTCGCTGGCCAGGAGGTCGCCGCGCGCGGGGAGCGTCGTGATCCGGTTGAGCACCTCGCCGGGGCGCAGGCCGGGGAACAGCAGCTCGTTGGCGAAACGGACGCGCGCGTCCGAGCCACTGCCGCTGAGCGGGACGAGGAGCACCTCGCGCAGGCGACCGAACAGACGCGTCTGGACCGTCATCTCGACCGCCATCTCGTTGCCGGAGGCGTCGTCGATCCGCCGCATGACGAGCTTCGTCGCCGTGGCCGTCGACTGGTCGGCCTCGTTGGCGGCGGCGAACTGGGCCTCGCTCTCGCGGGCCTGCGAGGAGCGGTCGAGCAGCGAGTACATGAGCGGGTAGTCGCCGCGCTCGAGGGCCTGCACGTAGCGCGTGACGAGGTGGCGCTCGTCGGCCCCGGAGCCCGTCGCGATGATCAGTCCGGCGATGAACGCGACGAGGACGAGCAGGGCGAGCGGAAGCGTCCGGGTCAGAACCCGGTCACGCCGCGTTTTCCGCCGAGGCGGACGCCCCCGCGCGCCCACCAGTACACGTCCTTGAGCCACCTTAAGTCCAACACGGTAGGAGATGCGTGCGGTCGCCGCCACCTGGGCGTCCGTTTTCGCAACGAAAGTGCAACCGTCCCGTCACGTGCAGGGCTAACCTGCCGTTCGTGACAGCGATCGATTGGCTGATCGTCGCGTTTGCCGCGCTCCTGGCGTTGTACGGCTACGTCCAGGGCTTCATTGTCGGCGTCCTGTCGCTGATCGGGTTCGCGCTCGGGGCGTTCCTCGGGACGCGGCTCGGGCCGCTGCTCCTCCCCGGGGGCGATCACTCCCAGTACGCGCCGCTGTTCGGCCTCGTCGGCGCGCTGCTCGCGGGCGGGGTGCTCGCCACTGGCTTCGAGGGTCTCGGCGTCCACGCCCGCCGCTTCCTCCGGCTGCCGGGATTGCGGACCGTCGACGGTCTCCTCGGCGCGGTCCTCACCGCGTGCGTCGGGCTCGGGATCGCCTGGATCATCGGCGCCGTCGCCGTGCAGTCGTCGGGCTCGTCGAACCTGCGCGCCGACATCCAGCGCTCCGCGATCTTGCGCGAGCTCAACCAGTTGCTGCCGCCGTCGGGTCCGATCCTCAACGCGCTCGCCCGCTTCGACCCGCTGCCCTCGGTCCGCGGGCCGGTTGCCGAGGTGCCACCGCCCAATCCGCGCGTGCCGGCCACCCCGGGCGTGCGCGCGGCGGCCGGCAGCGTCGTGCGGGTGCTGGGGACGGCGTGCGGCCTCGGCGTCGAGGGGAGCGGCTGGATCGCGGCGCCGGGGCTTGTGGTCACCAACGCCCACGTCGTGGCCGGTGAGGTCGACACCGTCGTGCAGATCGGCGGCAACCCGCCCGGGCTGCCGGCGCGGGCGGTGCTGTTCGACGCCCACGACGACATCGCCGTGCTGCGGGTCAGCGGCCTGCACGGCCGGGTGCTCGATCTGGCCGGGAGTACGCCGGCCGGGATTGCCGCCGCGATCCTCGGCTATCCGCTCGACGGCTCGTTCGACGCCGAGCCGGGCCGGCTCGGGCAGACCGAGACGGTGAGCACCGAGGACGCGTACGGGCACGGCCCGGTGCTCCGCACGATCGCCTCGCTGCGCGGCCGCGTGCGTCCGGGCAACTCCGGCGGCCCGATGATCGACGCGGCCGGCCACGTTGTGGCGACGGTGTTCGCGGCGATCACCGGCACAGACTCGGCGGGCGGCTTCGCCGTGCCGAACTCGATCGTTCGGGCGCGGATCGACGCCGCGCGGACGAGCGGGCCGGTGAGCACCGGTGCCTGCGCGGCGTAGCGTCCGGGAAAGCAGTCCCGCGGCGCGCCGCCCCCGAGGCGCGCCGGCCCCCGCTCCGCAGCCCCCTACGTCTGTACGACCGGGCAACGGCTGGGCGGGCGGTGGTCTGCAACACCGCCCGCCTTTGCCGTGTTTAGTGCCCCCCGACGTCCTCAGCCATCTGATGCACCGTGTCCAGCTCTAGCGCCCCTAGGAGCTGGGGGTGATGATGGGCGAGGTGTCGCTGCGCCGCTTCGAACAGCTCCTCTTCGGAGTCTCCCGCGAATTGCGCCCCGCACTCGCAGAAGGCGATCCTCCGGTTGCTGTTCTTGATCGTGGTCATTCCGCCTCGGTCTGTGCGACTTTGCTCCACCTCGCGCGCCCCACTGAGAGCGTCGGTTCGTGGAACCCCGGTCTCCACGACGCGGCACTCTGCTGGTTGCCCGTTGTCGATACGTTTCCAGATCGTTAACGGTGGCTGCGACCGCGACCGAGAGAACCAGGATTCAGCTATGCGGACGGCTGTCCGTCGAGATCGACGGCGCGCAGTTGGCCGGCGGGCTGCGCGGCAAGCAGGTGCCGCTGCTGCTCGCCTACCTGCTGCTCAACCGCACGCGCGAGGTCGGTCGCGAGGAGCTGATCGGGGCGCTGTGGCCCGACCACGCCCCGGTTTCCCAGGACGCGGCCCTGCGGGTGCTGCTCTCGCGGCTGCGCTCCGCGCTCGGCGGCTCGGTGCTCGTCGGCCGCGACGAGCTCATCCTCAACCTGCCCGAGCCGGTGTGGATCGACCTCGAGGCGGCGGCCGCCGAGCTTCAGCGCGCCCGCCTCGCACTCGACGACGGCGATCCCCGGAACGCCTGGGCGGTCGCCCAGGTCCCGCTCAACATCGCTCGCCGTGGGCTGCTCCCCGGTTCCCAGGCCCCGTGGCTCGAGCCCCAGCGCCGCGAGCTCGAGGACACCCGCCTCCAGGCGCTCGAGATCATCGGGCGGGCCGGGCTGATCCTCGGGGGCACCCAGCTCGCGTCGGTCGAGCGCGCCGCCCGCACGCTGATCGACAGCGAGCCCTACCGCGAGTCGGGCTACGTCCTGCTGATGGAGGCGCTCGCCCGCGAGGGCAACGTCGCCGAGGGCCTGCGCGTGTTCGAGCGTCTGCGGATGCTCCTGCGTGACGAGCTCGGCACAAGCCCGTCGCCGGAGACGATCGCCGCCCACGAGCGCCTGCTTCGTCCCGGCCGCACCACCCGGCCGTCCAGCGAGGAGGACGAATCCCCGGCGGCGCTCGCGCTGCCCGCCGAGCTCGCGGCCAAGAGCTCCGCCCCGCTGGTCGGGCGGGTGGAGGAGCTCGACGACCTCATGGCCCTGTGGGCTCGGGTCGAGCGTGCCGAGCCCCGCCGCGGTGTCGCCGGCGGCCCCCGCGAGGACGGCCGCATCGTGTTGCTGACCGGAGATCCGGGCATCGGCAAGACGCGGCTCGTGGCCGAGGTCGCGCGCCGCGCCCACGAAGGCGGCGCGTTCGTGCTCGCGGGCCGCTCGCCGCAGGACGCACTCGTGCCCTACCAGCCGTTCGTCGAGGCTCTCCGGCACTACGTGCTCACCGTCCCGTTCGCGACGCTGCGATCGACCGCCCGCGAGTACGGCGCCGAGCTGACCCGGCTCGTCCCCGAGCTGCGCCGCCGTGCGCCCGAGCTGCCGCTCCCGGTCGATGGCGAGCCGGAGACCGAGCGCTACCGGCTCTTCGAAGCGGTCGTCGGGCTGCTCAGCGACATGTCGATCATCGCGCCGGTGCTGCTCGTCCTCGACGACCTTCAGTGGGCCGACCGCCCGACGCTGCTGCTTCTGCGCCACCTCGCGCGGGCCTCGGCCCACGGGCGGGTGCTCGTCCTCGGTGCCTATCGCGCCACGGAGCTCTACAGCGACGGGTTCGCCGACGCGCTCGGCGAGCTGCGCCGCGAGCGGCTCGTGCGGCGGATCGGGATCCCGGGCCTCAGCGAGCCCGAGACGGGAGAGCTCGTGCGCCTCACCGCGGGCGGACCCGCCTCGGTCTCACTCTGCCGAGCGGTCCACTCCGAGACCGAGGGCAACCCGTTCTTCGTGCAGGAGATCGTCCGGCACCTCACCGAGGCCGGCGTGGCCGCCGCCGAGGCCGACGCGATCGACCTCGAGCAGGTCGGGCTGCCCGAGGGGGTCCGCGAGGTCATCGCCCGGCGGCTGTCGCGCCTCGACGAGAAGGCGATCGACTGGCTGCGGGTCGCCGCCGTCATGGGCCGCGACTTCGACGTGAGCCTTGTCGAGGAGGTCGTCGCGCTCGGCGAGGACGACTTCCTCAACGCGCTCGACCAGGCGCTCGCGGCGGGGCTGATCGCCGAGCTGCGCTCCGACGGGCGCTACAGCTTCTCCCACGCGCTCATTCGCGAGACCCTGTACGAGAGCATGTCGGCGCCGCGGCGGGCCCGCCTCCACCGGCGAGTGGGCGAGGCGCTCGAGGCGGCGGGCGCCGAGCGCAACCTGATGGCGCTCGCGCTGCACTTCGCGCGGGCCGCCGGGGCCCAGGACGCCGAGAAGGCGATCGAGTACTCCTCGCGGGCGGGGGAGCAGGCGACCGAGATGCTCGCCCACGAGGAGGCTGTGCATCACTATGCGCGTGCGCTCGACGTCCAGGCCCGGTTCCGGCCCGAGGCCGTCGCCCGGCGGTGCGAGCTGCTGCTCGCTCTCGGCGAGGCCCGGGTGCGCGCGGGGGAGCGGCCGCTCGCATGGGCGGCGTTCCACGAGGCGGCGATGCTGGCCGGCGAGACCGGCGACGACGGAACCCTCATCCGGGCCGCCCTCGGCGCCTCGCGCCGGTACATCCAGCCTCCGGGCGTTGTCGACGAGGAGCTGATCGCCCTCGTCCAGCGGGCGCTCGACGCGACCCACGACGAGCGCTCGCTGCGGCGGGTGGCGTTGCTCGCGCGACTGTGCGCCTCGCTCTATTACTCCGCCGAGCGCGGGCGGATGCACGAGCTCGCCGAGGAGGCGTCGGCGATCGCGCAGGATCTCGGCGACGCCGAGGCGCTCGCGCTCGCGGCCGCGGCCCGCCGGCGGGCCTTCTGGGACGCCCGTCATCTCGATCAGCGCCTGTCGGACTCGACCGAGCTGCTCACCCTCGCCCGCGACGCCGGCGACCTCGAGCTCGTCCTCCAGGGCCACGGCTGGCTCGTCCTCGATCTGCTCGAGCGGGGCGACGTCGACGCGGTCGACGCGCAGATCGAGGCCTTCGCGGCCGGCGCCGAACGGCTGCGCCAGCCGCTCTACCGCTGGAACGCCGCCGTGTGGCGGGGGATGCGAGCACTGCTGGCCGGGCGCGTCGAGGAGGCCGATCAGCTCGCCACGCAGGCCCTCGCGATCGGGTCGACCGCCGAGACCGTGACCGCGCCGCAGTACTACGCCATCCAGCTCCTGGCCATCCGGCGCGAGCAGGCGCGGATGGCCGAGCTCGAGGTTCCCGCCCGGCAGATGGTCGCCTCCCAGCCGCACCGTCCGGCCTGGCGGGCGGCGCTCGCGACGCTGCTGTGGGAGACCGGCCGGCTCGATGAGGCGCGGGCGGAGCTCGAGATCCTCGCTGCCGAGGACTTCACCGACATCCCCGAGGACGGCGACTGGATGACCGCGATCACGCTGCTCGCCGAATGCTGCGCCGAGCTCGGCGACGCAGCCCACGCGACGCAGCTGTTCCGGCTGCTCGAGCCGTATCGCGAGAGCAACGTCGTCATCGGCCTCGCCGCCGTGTGCGTCGGCTCCACCGCCCGGTTCCTCGGGCGCCTCGCCGCGACGATGGGCCGCCGCGACGAGGCCGCCGAGCTGTTCGAGGCCGCGATCGAGGCCAACGGCGTGCTCAAGGCCCCGGTGTACCTCGCCCACGCCCAGCTCGATTACGCGCGGATGCTCGGCCCGGGCGACCCGCGCAGGCGGGAGCTGATCGATGCCGCCGCGGCCACCGCCGACCGGCTCGAGCTGGCCGCCGTCGGCGCCCGCGCCCGCGCGCTCCGGCAGCTGCCCTGATTCCGACTCACGACCTGTGTCGACGCGTGCGTCGATGGGTGGACCCTTGACCGGGCGCTACCCTCCGCGGACTCATGTCCATGACACTGGTCATCGCCGAGAAGCCGTCGGTCGGGCGCGATCTCGCCAGGGAGCTCCCCGGCGCCTTCACCAAACACGAGGGATATCTCGAGGGCGAGCAGCACATCGTCACCTGGGCGGTCGGCCATCTCGTACAGCTCGCCGATCCCGACGAGTACGACGATCGCTTCAAGAAGTGGCGGATGGCCGATCTGCCGATCGTCCCCGAGCGGTTCAAGCTCGTCGTCCGCGACGAGCGCTCGAAGAAGCAGATGAACGTCGTCAAGCGGCTGCTCGGCCGCGACGACGTCGACCTCGTCGTCAACGCCTGCGACGCCGGGCGCGAGGGCGAGCTGATCTTCGCCTATCTCTACGAGAAGGCGGGCTCGCGCAAGCCGGTCAAGAGGTTGTGGCTCAACTCGATGACGACCGAGGCGATCAAGCAGGCGCTGGGCGCGCTCCGCGAGGCGAGCGAACTGGCCACGCTCGAGGCGGCGGCCCGCTCGCGCAGCGAGGCGGACTGGATCGTTGGGATGAACGCGACCCGGGCCGCCACCATCCGGCTGCGCTCGTCGTTCGACGGCGCGGTCTCCCTCGGCCGCGTACAGACCCCGACGCTCGCGATCCTCGCCCGGCGCGAGCAGGAGATCCGTGACTTCAAGCCCGAGCCCTACTGGGTCGTCGACGCCACGTTCGACCCGGTCGTCGACCCGCGGCCCCGCACGTACGAGGGCCGCTTCCACGCCGGGGCCAACCCCCGGATCAAGACCGCCGAGGAGGCGGCCGCGGTCGTCGCCGACGCCGAGGGCCAGACCGGCGAGATCACCAAGCTCGAGAAGACCGAGCGCAAGGAACGCGCGCCGCTGCTCTACGACCTCACCCGGCTGCAGAGCGACGCGAGCTCGCGTTACGGGTTCACGCTGCGCCGCACGCTCGCGGCCGCGCAGCGGCTCTACGAGGAGCACAAGGCGCTCACCTATCCGCGGACGAACTCGCGGTATTTGACCAGCGACATGATCCCGGAGATCAAGCCCATCGCGAAGCTCGTCGGTCAGCAGCGCGCGTACGCCGACGCCTCCAAGTACGTGCTCGGGCTCGACGTGCTGCCGCTCGGTCGCGTCGTCAACAACGAGCGCGTCACCGACCACCACGCGATCATCCCGACCCGGGCCGAGCGCCACCCGGTCGACAAGATGAACGACGACGATCTCAAGATCTACGACCTCGTCGTGCGGCGGTTCCTCGCGGTCTTCCATCCCGAGGCGGTGATCGAGAACACTCGCGTCGAGACGACGGTCGCCGAGCGCGTCTTCCGGACCCGCGGCAAGCGGATCCTCGTGCCCGGCTGGCGCGGCGTGTATGGCGAGACGGCCGACGTCGAGGAGCGCCCCGACGACGATGAGGGCCGCGAGCAGCGCCTGCCGAAGCTTGAGCAGGGTGAGCCTTCCGCTGTCACCAAGATCAGCTCGGAAGAGAAGGAGACCAAGCCGCCCCGGCGCTACACCGACGGCTCGCTGGTGACGGTCATGGAGACCGCCGGCAAGCTCGTCGACGACGAGGAGCTGCGCGAGGCGATGAAGGACTCGGGCATCGGCACGCCGGCGACGCGCGCGGCGATCATCGAGCGGCTCATCCAGGTCGGCTACGTCGAACGTGACGGCCGCGCGCTCGTCGTCACCGAGAAGGGCCTCAACGTCATCCGCCTGCTCGGCGAGCATCCGCTGACCTCACCGGGGCTGACCGGCGACTGGGAGCACCGGCTCGCGAAGATCGAGACGAGCGAGGACTCGCGCGAGGCGTTCATGAAGGACATCGTCAACTTCACCTCGGACACCGTCGGGGAGCTCGACACCAAGCTCAAGGACGTTCGCATCCCGCGGGCGAACCTCGGACCGTGCCCGGTGTGCAGCCACGACATCGTCGAGAACCGCAAGGGGTACTCGTGCTGGTCCCGCGAGGATCCGGGCTGTGGATTCGTGATCTGGAAGGCGAAGGCCGGCAAGCAGCTGCCGGTTACGATCGCCCGCGAGCTGATCAAGACCGGCCGTACGGAGAAGCCGGTGACCGGCTTCAAGGGCCGCTCGGGCAAGAGCTTCCGCGCCCGCCTCGCCCTGCAGCAGAGCGAGGAAGGCAAGTGGCGCGTCGAGTTCGATGAGCCGTGGGCGAAGGAGGGGGCCAAGCCCCCGGAGGCGGACGAGAGCCAGAGCGCCGAGTCCGCCGAGTCCGCCGAGCGGCCCGAAGCGGCCTGAGCGCCCGCGCGCCGCGAGCCGTCGCTCGCGGCTGAGCCGGCCGCGCGCCGCGAGTCGTCGGACCCGCTCGCCACCATAGGTTCCATGCCGCTGACCCTCGTCCTCGGGCCCGCCAACGCCGCCAAGGCCGGCGAGGTGCTCGGTGCCTACGCGCTCGCCGCCCGCCGGGGCGCGCTGCTCGTCGTGCCCACCGTCCTCGACGCCGAGCACTACGGCCGCGAACTCGCCGGGCAGGACGCGGTGATCGGCTCGGTGCTCACCTTCGGAGGACTGGCCGGTGAGGTTGCCCGCCGCGCCGGGTACGCCGGCGCGCCCCTTTCGGCACTGCAACGCGAGCACGTGCTCGCCCGAGTGGTGCGCGGCCTGCGCCTCGAGGTCCTCTCCGAGTCGGCCGCCGCGCCGGGGTTCGTGACCGCCGTGGGCGCGCTCATCGCCGAGCTCCAGCGCGCGCTCGTCACCCCGCAGCGCCTGGCCGCCGCGCTCAACGCCTGGGCCGCCGCCGACCCGCGGCGGGCCGGGTACGCCGCCGACGTCGCAGCCCTGTATCGCGGCTACGTGCGGGCGCTCGACGACCTCGGGCGAGTCGACGCCGAGCTCCACGCGTGGCGCGGGCTCGACGCCCTGCGCGAGCACCCCCACCGCTGGGGCGGCGACGCGGTCTTCTTCTACGGCTTTGACGATCTCACGGCGATCGAGCGCGACGCCGTCGAGACGCTCGCCCGGGTCGTCGGCGTCGAGGTCAGCGTGTCGCTCACCTACGAGCCGGGCCGGGCCGCGCTCAGCGCCCGGGCGGAGGTCGTCGAGGAGCTCCGCACCCTCGCCGCCCGCGTCCAGGAACTGCCGGCCCTTGAGCGCTACTACGAGCCGTCCGCCCGGGCGGCGCTGCACCATCTCGAGCGCGGGCTGTTCGAGGGGACCCCCGCGCAGATCGACCCCGGCGACGCGGTCACCGTGCTCGAATCCGGCGGCGAGCGGTCCGAGGCCGAGCTTGTGGCCGGCGAGGTGCTCGCGCTGCTGCGCGAAGGCGTCGCGCCCGAGGAGATCGCCATCGTGCATCGCGCGCTCGCGCGGCCGGCGCCCGTGTTCGAGCAGGTGTTCGCCTCCTACGGCATCCCGCTCGCCGGCCCCCACCGCGTCCCGCTTACCCACACCCCGCTCGGTCGCGGCCTGCGGGCGCTGTTGCGCTGCGCGCTGCTGCCGGCCGAGCAGGCGCGCGCCGGCGACCTCGTCGACTATCTGCGCACTCCCGGTCTGCTCCAGCAGCGGGAGATCGCCGACGGCCTCGAGGCCGACATCCGCCGGCACGGGCTCCCGACCGCCCGCGAGGCGCACGAGCGGCTCGGCTGGACGCTGCCCGAGCTCGCGGCGCTGGCCGGCGCACGTGATCTCCTGGCCGAGACGGCCCGGCAGGCGCGGCGCCTGTTCGCGCTGCCCCACCGCGGCGAGGCGCCCGCGCTCACCGCGGCCGAGGCGCTCGACGCCCGTGCCCTCGCGGCGCTGCTCGGTGCGCTCGAGCAGCTGCGGGAGCTCGGCGAGCCGCTCGGGGCGGTGGAACTGCTCGATCTGCTCGAGACGCTCGAGGTCTCGGCCACCGATGCCGCCCGAACCGGCGCGGTGCTGTTGGCCGAGCCGCTCGAGGTCCGCGCCCGCCGCTTTCACGCGGTGTTCGTGTGTGGGCTCGACGAGGGCGAGTTCCCGCGGCCCGGGCCGCCGAGCCGTTCTTCGCCGACGACCGCCGCCGCGAGCTCGCGAGCGCCTCAGGCCTGCGGCTGCCGATCGCCGAGGATGCCGTGGCCCGCGAGCGCTACCTGTTCTACGCCTGCGTGTCGCGGGCCCGGGCGCGTGTGTACTTCAGCTACCGGAGCTCCGATGAGGAGGGCAACGTCGTGCTGCCCTCGCCGTTCCTCGCCGATGTCGCCGAGCTGTTCAGCCCGGCGCTCATGGAACGCCGCCGCCGGCGGCTGCTCGCCGATGTCGTGTGGCCGGTCGGCACCGCGCCGACCGATCGCGAGCGTGCCCGCGGCGAGGCCGCGGCGGAGTCGTCCGAGGGCCCCGTCCCGGCGCCGCACTGGTCGCTGTCGGAGTCCGCGCTGGAGCACGTGCGCCATCGCCGGGTCGTCTCCGGCGGGGCGCTCGAGAAGTTCGGCGACTGCCCGGTCAAGTGGCTCGTGGAGAGCGAGCTCGCGCCGGCGAGGATCGAGCCGGACCCTGAGGCGATGGCGCGTGGCAGCTTCATCCACAAAGTGCTCGAGACGCTGCTGCGGCGGCTCGCCGGACCGGTGACCGCGGCCAGCCTGCCGGAGGCGGAGGCGATCCTCGACGAGCTGCTCGTGAGGCTTCCCGACGACGTGGCCGCCGGGCAGCCGGAGGCGGTCCGGGCAGGGGTGCTGGGGGCGATCCGCGCCGACCTGCGGCGCTATCTCGAGCACGAGGCGCGTGACGAGAGCCATTGGCGGCCGGAGGGAATCGAGCTCAAGTTCGGGATGGAGAGCGAGGAGGGCACGCTGCCCGCGGTGACGCTCTCCGACGGAGCCGACGAGGTTCTCCTCCGCGGGGTGATCGACCGGCTTGACGTCGAGCCGAACGGAAGCGGCCGGGCGATCGTCCGCGATTACAAGAGCGGCACCTCCCGGCGGGCCTGGCAGGTCGGGCGATGGGCGGAGGATCGCCAGCTCCAGGTCGCGCTCTACATGATCGCCGCCCGGCGGCTGCTCGGGCTTGAGCCGGTGGCCGGCTTCTACCAGCCGCTCGGCGGCAACGATCTGCGCCCGCGGGGCCTGTTCCTCCGCGACGCGCCCGTCGGCCGCCGCACCGTCGCCAACGACGGCCGCGACCCCGATGACTTCGACGCCGTCCTCGCCGACGCTGAGGAGCGCGCCGTCGCGCTCGTCCGCCGGCTGCGCACCGGCGAGCTCACGCCGTGCCCGGAGACCTGCTCGCGGGACGGCTGCCGCTACCCCGGCATCTGCCGGAGCGGCTGAGCGATGCGGTTCACCCCGGAGCAGCTCGAGGCGATCGGGCGTCGCGAGGGAGACCTGCTGCTCGACGCCAGCGCCGGCAGCGGGAAGACCTCGGTGCTCGTCGAGCGCTTCGCCCGCGCCGTGCTCGAGGACGAGGTCGACGTCGGCGCGATCCTCACCATCACCTTCACCGAGAAGGCGGCGGCCGAGCTGCGCGAGCGGATCCGCGCGCGGCTGCGCGAGCTCGGGGCGCTCGAGGCGGCCCGCGACACCGACGGCGCCTTCATCTCCACGATCCACGGCTTCTGCGCCCGGGTGCTCCGGGCCCACGCGCTCGCCGCCGGCCTCGATCCCGCCTTCTCGGTACTCGACGAAGCCCAGTCCCGGCGACTCGCCGACGCCGCGTTCGACGGCGCGCTCGAGGCGGTCGCCGCGGCGAGCCCCGCGGGCGTCGAACTGCTCGCCTCCTACCGGGCCGACGTCCTGCGCGCGGCGATCCTCGGCCTGTTCGAGGAACTCCGCTCACGGGGCGAGCCGGCGCCGCGGCTGCCGCTCCTGCCGCCGGTCGGCGACGCCGAGTCGGCGGTCGAGGAGCTCGTCGCAGCGTCGCGACGAGCGGCGGCCGAGCTCGGGGCGATCGCCAACCCCGCCGTGCGCATCGGCCAGGCCCTGACGCGCCTCGAACGCTGCGTCGAGGTCGTCGCCCTCGCCGATCCCGCGCTGGCCGAGCTCGACGGCATCGCTCTCCCCGGAGGCAACGGCGCCGCGCTGAGCACCGACGCGTGTGCCGCGTACGCGGACGCGCTCGCCCGCTACCGCACGGTGATCGAGCACCGCCGCGCCCAGCGCGTGCACGGCGCGCTCGATCAGCTGCTGCGCGGCTTCGGCGAGCGCTACGCGGCCGCCAAGCGGGCGGTGTCAGGCCTCGATTTCGAGGACCTCGAGCTGCTCACCCGCGAGCTTCTGCGCGACGGCGAGCTGCGCGAGCGCTACCGCGACCGCTTCGCCCACGTCATGGTCGACGAGCTGCAGGACACCAACCTCGTCCAGCTCGAGCTGATCGAGTCGATCGCCGACGGCAACCTGTTCACCGTCGGCGACGCCCAGCAGTCGATCTACGGGTTCCGCCACGCCGACGTCGAGCTGTTCGAGGCCCGCGGCGTGCGGCTGGAGCGGGTCGGGGCGCGCGCCACCCTGCAGACGAGCTTTCGCTCGCGTCCGGAGATCGTCGCCGTGCTCAACGCCGCCTTCGGCCGGGCGATGGGCGCGAGCTTCCGGCCGCTGCGCCCGGGCCGGACCGACGAGCCGCTCGACGCCCCGCTCGTCGAGCTGCTCGTCGCCGACAAGGGCGCCGAGTGGACGCCGGACAGCCTCGTCTCGCCCTGGCGGGTCGCCGAGGCCCAGGCGCTCGCGCGGCGCGTCGGCGAGCTCGTCGCCGGCGACTGGAGTCCGCGGGACATCGTCGTGCTGACCCGCGCGACGACGGACCTGCGCGCCTACGAGCGGGCGCTCGAGGACGCCGGCATCCCCACCTACGTGATCGGCGGCCGCGGCTACTGGAGCCACCCGCAGATCATCGATCTCGTCGCCTACCTCCGTGCCCTGGCCAACCCGCGCGACGAGGAGGCGCTGTACTCGGTGCTCGCGTCGCCGATGGTCGGGCTCAGCGGCGACGGCCTCGTGCTGCTCGCCGCGGCCGCTCGGGCCGCAGGGAGGGATCCGTGGTGGGCGATCGCGGCGTCCCTCGATGGCCTGAGGTCGCTGGCCGAGGACGACTGCGCAAGGCTTGAGCGGTTCGCCGCCTGGTTCGCCGCCGAGCGGACGGCGAGCGAGCGGTCGGGGATCGAGGAGCTGATCGAGCGCATGCTCGAGGTCACCGCCTACGACCTGACCATGCTCCGCCTGCCCGGCGGCCGGCGCTGCCTGGCCAACGTCCGCAAGCTGATGCGGCTCGGGCGCGAGTACGAGCACGAGTCCGGCCGCGATCTCCGCGGCTTCCTCGAGCTCGCCCAGGGCCGCGCCGCCGGCCGGCCCTCCGCCGCCGACAGCCGCGAGAGCGAGGCGCCCGTCGAGGGCGAGGCGCTCGATGCCGTGCGCCTGATGACGATCCATCGCTCCAAGGGACTCGAGTTCGACGTTGTCTGCGTCGCCGACCTCGGGCGGGGGCCGTTCCGCCTCGGCGAGCTGATCCGGGTCGGCCGCGACGGTCGTTTCGGCCTGCGGCTGTCCGAGCCGGGCACCGGCCGGCCACGCCCGGCGCTCGACTACGACGTGCTCGGCCAGGAGCAGCAGGCCGCCGAGGAGCGCGAGGAGCGCCGGCTGTTCTACGTCGCCGCCACCCGGGCGCGCGAGCGGCTCATCCTCAGCGGCGCCGCCAAGCTCGCGGCGTGGCCGGAGAACGGCGGCGCGGGACCGATCGGCTGGATCGGGCCGGCGTTCGCGCCGGACATCGCCGAGCGGATCGGCGAGGGGGACCGCGTCAGCGACGAGGGCGTGCGTCTGACCTTCGTGCGGCCGGCCGAGCCGGCGCCGGGCGGCGACGGCCTCCGCGCGGGCGCCGAACCCGTCGCCGGGCCGGTGCCGGCGGCGTCCGCGGGTGCGCCGACCGCTCCGCCCGCGCGGGCGGCCGCCGTGCCCGCGCCATCCATCCCGGCGGACAGGGTCGCCGCAGCGCCCCGCGCCGCCCGCGGTTCGCCGGTCGGCCGCCTCAGCTATTCATCGCTCGCCGAGTACCGCCGCTGCGGCTACCGCTTCTACGGGGAGCGGGTGCTCGGCCTTCCCTCGCTCGCGCCCTCCAGCCGCGGCCCTCCCGGCGCGCCCTCGGCCGCCGGCGCGGGCGCGCGCACCGCGGCCCGACGGCTGTCCGCCGCCGACCGCGGCATCCTCGCCCACCGCCTGCTCGAGAAGCTCGATTTCCGCCGCCCGGCACCACCGGACGCCGCGACGATCATGGCCGCGGTCCCGGCGCCGACCGCCGAGGAGGCGGCCGAGCTCGCGGAGCTCATCGCCCGCCTGGCCGGGAGCGAGCTCGCCGCCCGGCTCGGCCGTGCGCTCGACGTCCGCAGGGAGGAGCGCTTCGCCTTCCCACTCGAGGGCGAGGTGCTGATGACCGGCGCGTTCGACGTCCTCGCCCGTGAGCCGGACAACCGCCTGCTCGTCATCGACTACAAGAGCGATCGCCTCGGCGGCGCGCGGCCGCAGGCCGTCGTCGCGGCCGCGTACGCCACCCAGCAGCTCGTCTACGCGCTCGCCGCGCTCCGCGCCGGCGCCGAGCGGGTGGACATCGTCCACGTGTTCCTCGAGGCGCCGGACGAGCCGGTGTCGATCAGCCATGGTCGCGAGGACGTCGAGCGGCTCCGGGGGGAGCTGTCCGGGCTGGCCGCGGGCGTCCTGGAGCGACGCTTCGCCGTCACCGACGCCCCGGAGCGGCTCGTGTGCAGCGGGTGCCCGGCCGAGGGCGGCCTGTGCTCGTGGCCGCTCGAGATGACGCGGCGGGACGCGCCCGACCGCCTGTTCTGAGCGCCGCGGCGTGCGACCCCGCCCGCGGAGCGTGCGGCGCTAGTGGCGCGCCGGCCGGAACTCGACGTCGACATGCTCGACGTCGTGGCGCTCCTCGACCTTGGCCAAGGCGCGCAGCGTCTCCTCGTCGGCGGGCACCGACGGCGGCCCGAACAGGCTCCGGGGCCACAGGTGCCGGGCGACGACGACGTTGACCTCCGCGGCATAGAGCGTCATCTGCGCTCCGAGGTGCAACCACACGAGCAACGCGATGACCAATCCGAACAGCCCGTAGGTGCTGCTCGCGTGCTTGAGCACGTGGCCGATGTAATAGCCGCCGACGATCTGGAGGATCTCCCACAACACCCCGGCGACGATCACGCCGATCCACAGGCACGACGTCGACACGGCGCGTGAGGTCATGAGCCGGAACGCGGCCAGGAACAGGGCGAAGTTGAGCGCCAGCGAGATGAGGATCCCGGCCACCTTGGCCGCCGGGCCACCGAGCCCGCCGCTGACGAGGCCGGAGGCGAGCGTGGCGAGGACGAACAGGGCGCCGAGCGAGGCGAGCAGCGCGAGGCCGCGGAGCCGCGAGCGGAGGAAGTCGGGACGGTCCTTGAACGGCACCGCCCAGACGGTGTCGAAGGCGTTCTGGGCGGCCTGGGTCACGCCGAGGCCGGAGAGCACCGAGGTGACCACGCCGATGACGAGGGCGATGGTCGCGCCGTGCAGGCTGCCGATCTTCTTGAGGTCGTTGCCGATGATCGGGAACTGCCCGAGCACCGAGTTCTTGACCGTGTGCTGCAGGTGCGGGTCACCCTGGAGCACGAAGCCGAGGATGGTGACGAAGACAAGCAGCAGCGGGAACAGCGAGAAGAACGCGTAGTAGGCGACGAGCGCCGCGAGCCTGCCGCCATGGTCGTCGGCGAACTTCCGCACGACGGCGAGCGGGATGGCCAGCGCCCGGTGCCGCTGCTGGTAGCGATCGAAGGAACGGACCGGGCGCATGACGTCCACACCGTTGGTCTACCCGGGCGCGGAGCCCGGGATTCACGGGCGAACGCGGCGCTCGCGGCCGCTCAGGGCACTACGCCACGCTTTCGATGTCGAGCAGCACGCGCTTGCGCTCGACTCCGCCGGTGTAGCCGCCGAGCGCCCCGCCCGTCCGCAGCACCCGGTGACAGGGGACGACGATCGGCAGCGGATTGGCGCCGAGCGCGTTGCCGGCCGCGCGCGAGCCGCGCGGACTTCCGGCCGCGGCGGCGATCGCCCCGTAGCTGCTCACCCCGCCATAGGGGATGCGGGCCGTCGCCCGTAGGACGCGACGGGTGAAGCCGTGGGAGAGCTGCCAGTCGAGCGGCAGCTCGAAGTGGCGCCGGCGGCCGGCGAAGTACTCGTCGAGCTCCCGCCGCGCCTCGTCGAGCCGGGCGGGCCCGGCGAGCAGCCGGGGCGAGACCGCCGCGGCGAGTTCGGCGAGCACCGCGTCCTCGCCGTCGTCGAGGTAGGCGACGCGGACGAGGCCGCGCGGCGTGGCCGCGAGCAGCACCGTGCCGACCGGGGTGTCGAGCCGGGCGTAGGCGACGTCGAGCAGCCCGGCCGCGGCGGCAGCCTCCGCGAGCCCCGGCAGCTCGGTGGCCGGCGGCCCGGACGGGCCGGCGCGCAGGGCCAGCTCCAGGGGATCGAGCTCGGTCATGGCCGGTACTCCTTTCGCAATCGCTTCAGGCCCTCGTGGACGTTGCGGCGGGCCGCGTCCTCACTCGTGCCCATCGTCGCCGCGATCTCCGGATAGCCGGCGTCGACGACATAGCGCAGCGCGAGCGCGGTGCGCTGCTTGTCAGGCAGCTGGCGCACGAGGCGCCACAGCTCATCGTCGTTCGCAGTGTGGGCGGGGACGGCGGCCTCGCGGACCTCCGCCACCGGCACCGGTGTGCGCCGCCGGGTTCGTGTGTAGTCGATCGCCTTGCGGTTCGCGATCGTGAACAGCCACCCGCGGAGGTTCGACTGCTCGCGCAGCCGCGGGTAGGCGCGCAGCGCGGCCAGGCAGGTCTCCTGATAGCAGTCGTCGGCATCCGTCCGGCCGACCGAGGCGACGAGGAACCGGTGCACGGCGCGGCCGTGTGCGTCGAGCAGCTGCTGAAAGGGGGGGAGGCTCACGGGGGATTGCCGACTCGGGGCGCTCAGCGGGAATTGTCGACTGAGGACGCTCACCGGGGATGGAACGTCCCGGGACCCCGGATTGTGAGAAGCTGAGCGACAGTGGAACAGCGGACACTGGGAATCGAGGGGGTGACCTCCTCCGCGCAGGGCCTCGGCTGCATGGGCATGTCGGAGTTCTACGGCAGCGCCGACGAGGACGAAGCGATCGCCACCATCCATCGTGCGCTCGAGCTCGGCGTGACACTGCTCGACACCGCCGACATGTACGGCTTCGGTGACAACGAGGTGCTCGTCGGCCGCGCGATCGCCGACCGCCGCGACGAGGTCGTGCTGGCCACGAAGTTCGGCATCGTTCGTGACCGCGAGGATCCGCGCAACCGCTCGATCAACGGCCGTCCGGACTACGTCCTCGCGGCCTGCGACGCGTCGCTGCGCCGCCTCGGCGTCGATCACATCGACCTCTACTACCAGCACCGGGTCGACCACGACGTGCCGATCGAGGAGACGGTCGGCGCCATGGCCTCGCTGATCGAGGCCGGGAAGGTCCGCTACCTCGGCCTGTCGGAGGCCTCGGCGGAGACGATCCGCCGGGCGCACGCCGTCCACCCGATCGCCGCGGTGCAGAGCGAGTACTCGCTGTGGAGCCGGGATATCGAGGACGAGGTGCTGCCCGCGATGCGCGAGCTCGGCATCGGCCTCGTCGCCTACAGCCCGCTCGGCCGTGGCTTTCTCACCGGTCAGATCAGGAGCCCTGCGGACTTCGAGGACGGCGACTTCCGCCGCTACAACCCCCGTTTTCAGGGCGAGAACTTCGCCCGCAACCTCGAGCTCGTCGACCGCGTGCGGGAGATCGCCGGCGAGCATCAGGCCACGCCGGGGCAGCTCGCGCTCGCCTGGGTGCTCGCGCAGGGCCGGGATGTCGTGCCGATTCCGGGGACGAAGCGGCGGGCCTACCTCGAGGAGAACGTCCAGGCCTGCGAGCTCACGCTCAGCCCGGATGACCTGCGGCGGATCGACGACGCGGCGCCCGCGGGCGCCGCGGCCGGCGACCGCTATCCGGACATGTCGTTCGTCAATCGCTGAGCAAAAGTCCGCTCACCGCTTGAACGCGGGCGGTATTGGGGTATAAAAACTGACCATGGCCCGCGCGATCTGGTCCGGCGCGATCAGCTTCGGTCTCGTCAATGTGCCCGTCAAGCTGTACAGCGCGACCTCACCCAAGTCGGTTCGTTTCCATCAGCTCTCGAGCAAGACGGGGGCCCGCATCCGCCAGAAGCGGGTCGATCCCTCGACCGGCGACGAGGTCGCCTTTGAGGACATCGTCAAGGGCTACGAGATCACGCCGGAGAAGTACGTGATGATCGAGCCCGACGAGCTCGACGCCCTCGATCCCAAGGCGACGCGGACGATCGACATCGAGGAGTTCGTCGATCTCGCCGACATCGACCCGATCTACTACGACCACAATTACTACCTCGCCCCGACCGCGGGTGGCGCCAAGGCCTACCGGCTGCTGCTCGACGCGATGCGCGAGGCGGGCAAGGTCGGCATCGGGCGCGTCGTGATCCGCTCCAAGCAGCAGCTCTGTGCGCTGCGGCCGACGGGCGACGCGCTCGCCCTGACCACGATGCTGTTCGGCGACGAGGTGCTCTCGCCCGACCGGATCGACGAGCTCGACGCGATCGGCGATGCCGAGGCGAGCGATCGCGAGATGAAGATGGCCCAGCAGCTGATCGACTCGCTCTCGGCCCAGTTCGAGCCGGGCAAGTTCAAGGACGAGTACCGCGAGCGCGTGCTCGACCTGATCGAGCGCAAGGCCGCCGGCGAGGAGATCGCCGTCCAACCGCAGGCCGAGGAGGCCGAGCCCGCGCCCGACCTGATGGCCGCGCTCGAGGCGAGCCTCGCCGCCGTCCGCCCCGAGGCCGCGGAGGAGAAGCCCGCCCCCAAACGCAAGGCTCCGGCGAAGGAACCGGCCGCCAAGAAGCGCAGCAGGACCGCCGCGTAGGCGTCATCGCGCCGCGGGGCCGCCGGCACGGTCGGGGCCGTCAAGGCACCGCCATGGAGGGCGCCGCTGGTACGCTTTGGCGGCCGCCGCGTCGTCTCTCCGTGTCCGTCCGTCAGGACGCCTCTCCTATATGCATACGCACATTGCTCCCCCCGGGGCCACTGGCCTCTACGACCCCGCCAACGAACACGATGCCTGCGGCATCGCGATGGTGGCCAAGCTGTGGGGCGAGGCAAGCCACACCGTCGTCGAGAAGGCGCTCGACGCGCTCGAGAACCTCGAGCATCGTGGCGCCGAGGGTGCCGACCCCAACACCGGCGACGGCGCCGGCATCCTGCTGCAGCTCCCCGACGCGTTCGTCCGCGCCGCCTGCGCGGTCGAGCTGCCCCCGCCCGGTCGCTACGGCGTCGGCGTCTGCTACCTGCCCCGGGACGTCGAGCGGCGCCTCGCGCTCGAGCAGCTGATCGAGCGGACGGTCGAGGCCGAGGGCCAGCGGATCCTCTGGTGGCGCGACGTGCCGGTCGACGAGCGCCACGTCGGCGACACCGCCCGCCTGTCGATGCCGTTCATCCGCCAGGCGATCATCGAGGCCGCCGAGGACGTCCCCGACCAGGACACCTTCGAGCGCAAGCTCTACGTCATCCGCCGGGTGATCGAGCGCGAAGGCGGGCGTGAGATCGCGCTGCCGAGCTTCTCCTCGCGCACGATCGTCTACAAGGGCATGCTGACCGCGCCGCAGCTGCCGCGCTTCTTCCCGGATCTACGCGATCCGCGCGTCGCCTCGCGGCTCGCGCTCGTGCACTCGCGGTTCTCGACCAACACCTTCCCGAGCTGGGAGCTCGCCCACCCCTACCGGATGATCGCCCACAACGGCGAGGTCAACACCCTGCGTGGCAATATCAACTGGATGCGGGCGCGCGAATCGCAGCTCGCCTCCGAGCTGTTCGGCGACGACCTCGCGAAGGTGATTCCCGTCGTCCGTGAGGGCGGCTCGGATTCGGCGGTGTTCGACAACGTGCTCGAGCTGCTCGTCCTCGGCGGGCGGTCGATCCCCCACGCCGTGATGTTGATGGTGCCAGAGGCCTACCGCACCCGGCGTGATCTCGACCCCGACGTCAAGGGCTTCTACGACTTCCACTCCTGCCTGATGGAGCCGTGGGACGGCCCGGCCGCGGTCGTGTTCACCGACGGCCGGCTGGCCGGCGCGGTGCTCGATCGCAACGGCCTGCGCCCGGGGCGCTGGATCCAGGACACCGAGGGCTACGTCGTGCTCGCCTCCGAGACCGGGGTGATGACCGTCGCGCCCGAGCACATCCAGCGCAAGGGCCGGCTCGCTCCGGGCAAGCTGTTCCTCGTCGACCTCGAGGAGGGGCGGATCGTCGAGGACGAGGAGGTCAAGCGCCGGGTCGCTCGCCAGCAGCCCTACGGCGACTGGTACGAGCGCTCCGTCGTCCACATCGAGGACCTGCCCGAGCGCGAGCCCCGCGCGCCCCGGATCGAGCCGCTGCGCTCCAAGCAGCTCGCCTTCGGCTATTCCCAGGAGGATCTGCGCCTGATCATCGCGCCGATGGCTTCGACGGGCGAGGAGCCGGTGGCCAGCATGGGCAACGACGCCGCGCTCGCCGTCCTCTCTGACCGGCAGCCGCCGCTGTTCTCCTACTTCAAGCAGCTGTTCGCGCAGGTGACCAACCCGCCGATCGACCCGATCCGCGAGGCGGTCGTGATGAGCCTCCAGGCCGGCGTCGGCGCCGAGGTCAACCTGCTCGCCGAGAACGAGGACCAGGCCCACATGCTCGTCATGAGCCAGCCGATCCTCCGCAACGCCGAGCTCGAGAAGCTCCGTCAGGTCTCCCACGACGTGTTCGACGCCGCCACGCTCGACATCACCTGGCCGATCGAGCAGGGCCCCGACGGCATGGAGATGCGGCTCTTCGACCTGTGCGCCGAGGCCGCCCGCTACGTCGAAAACGGCGCCAACATCCTGATCCTCTCCGACCGCAACCTCGGGCCCGAGCGCGTCGCGATGCCCTCACTGCTCGCCGTCGCCGCCGTCCACCATCACCTCGTGCGGCGCGGCACCCGGCTGCGCACCGGCCTCGTCTGCGAGTCCGGCGAGCCGCGCACGATCCACCACATGGCCACGCTGATCGGCTACGGCGCCGCGGCGATCAACCCGTACGTCATGTTCGAGTCGCTCGACGAGCTCGCCGACCACAAGCTCCTGCCCCAGGACCTGCCCCGCGACGAGGCCGAGCAGCGGATCGTCAGGGCGATCGGCAAGGGCCTGCTCAAGACGATCTCCAAGATGGGGATCTCGACGATCCAGTCCTACTGCGGCGCCCAGATCTTCGAGGCCGTCGGCCTCGACCGCGAGCTCGTCGACACCCACTTCACCGGCACCGCCTCCCGCATCGGCGGCATCGGCATGGGCGAGCTCTCGACCGAGGCGATGGAGCGCCACTACCGCGCCTACCCGCGCACCGGCCGCGATCTGCTGCCGGTCGGCGGCGTGCTCCAGTGGCGCCGCGACGGCGAGGTCCACATCTGGAATCCGGACACGATCGCCAAGCTCCAACACGCGGCCCGCGGCCAGAACGGCGACCGCCATCAGACCTACGAGGAGTTCGCGGCGTTCGCCAACGACGATGCCACCCGCAAGGCCGCGCTCCGGGGGCTGATGAAGTTCCGGCTCGTCGAGGAGCCGATCCCGCTCGAGGAGGTCGAGCCGGTCAGCGAGATCGTCAAGCGCTTCACGACCGGGGCGATGAGCCTCGGCGCGCTCAGCCGTGAGGCGCACGAGACGCTCGCCATCGCCATGAACCGCATGGGCGCCCGCTCGAACACCGGCGAGGGCGGCGAGGACCCGAGCCGCTACACGCCGGACGAGAACGGCGATCTCCGGCGCTCGGCGATCAAGCAGATCGCCTCGGGCCGCTTCGGCGTCCACATCAACTACCTCGTCAACGCCGACCAGCTGCAGATCAAGATGGCCCAGGGCGCGAAGCCGGGCGAGGGCGGCCAGCTTCCGGGACACAAGGTCGACAACTACATCGCGACGATCCGGAACTCGACGCCGGGTGTCGGCCTGATCTCGCCGCCGCCCCACCACGACATCTACTCGATCGAGGATCTCAAGCAGCTGATCTACGACCTGCGCTGCTCGAACCCCTCGGCGTCGGTGTCGGTCAAGCTCGTCTCCGAGGTCGGGGTCGGCACCGTCGCCGCCGGCGTGGCCAAGGCCAACGCCGATCACGTCACGATCTCCGGGCATGACGGGGGCACGGGCGCCTCGCCGCAGTCCTCGATCCAGTCGGCCGGCGTGCCGTGGGAGATCGGCCTCGCTGAGACCCAGCAGACGCTGCTGCTCAACGATCTGCGCTCGCGGATCACGGTCGAGGTCGACGGCCAGATGAAGACCGGTCGGGACGTCGTCGTCGCCGCGCTGCTCGGCGCCGACGCCTTCGGCTTCTCGACCGCCCCGCTGATCGCGATGGGCTGCATCATGATGAGGGTTTGCCATCTCAACACCTGCCCGGTCGGGATCGCCACCCAGGACCCCGAGCTGCGCCGCCGCTTCACCGGCACCCCGGACCAGGTCGTCAACTACCTGATGCTCGTGGCCGAGGAGGTCCGCGAGATCATGGCCTCGCTCGGCATCCGGCGTGTTCAGGACATGATCGGCCGCACCGAGCTGCTCGACATGGATGCCGCGATCGATCACTGGAAGGCCAAGCGCGTCGACCTGTCGATGGTCCTCGGCTCGCCCGATGTGCCGGCCGACGCGCCGCGCTGCCGCGTGCGCCCGCAGGTGCCAGTGCTCGACGATGCCCTCGATTGGGAGCTCGTGCAGAACTGCGAGCCCGCGCTCGAGGACGGGCAGGCGGTGAAGCTCGGCCCGGTCCCGTTGCGCAACGTCAACCGCGCGGTCGGCGGGATCCTCTCGGGCGAGATCTCGCGGCGACATGGGGTCGACGGGCTGCCCGAGGGCACGATCGAGATCTCCTTCTCCGGCTCGGCCGGCCAGAGCTTCGGCGCGTGGCTGGCTCCGGGCGTCACGTTCTCGCTGCGCGGCGAGACGAACGACTACACCGGCAAGGGCCTATCGGGCGGCGTCGTCGCCGTGCGGCCGCCGGAGAGCGCGCTGTTCCGCGCCGAGGAGAACATGATCGTCGGCAACACCGTCCTCTACGGGGCGATCGCCGGGCGGGCCTTCTTCCGCGGCCTCGCTGGCGAGCGCTTCGCCGTGCGCAACTCGGGCGCGCTCGCCGTCGTCGAGGGCGTCGGCGACCACGGCTGTGAGTACATGACCGGCGGACGGGTCGTCGTGCTCGGCCCAACGGGTCGCAACTTCGCCGCCGGGATGAGCGGCGGCATCGCCTACGTCTACGACACCGACCGGCAGTTCGCCACGCGCTGCAACACCGAGCTCGTCGACCTCGAGGAGCTCGAGGCCGGTGATGAGCTCGAGCTCAAGGAGCTCATCGCCGAGCACGCCCAGCGGACCGGCTCGCTCGTCGCCCGCAACGTGCTCGCGTCCTGGGATCGCGCCCGGCGCCGGTTCGTGAAGGTGATGCCGCGCGATTACCGCCGCGCCCTCGCCGAGCAGGCGGCGGCCGCGAGCGAGACCGTCCGGGCCTGACCGTCACCGCCCGGGCGCTCCGGGCGCCCGCGCGTCAGTGCAACAGGGCCGCGGCGACGCCCTGGATCGTCTGCTCGCCGTAGACCATCGTCGGGTCGCCGTCGGTCATGACCGCCATCGAGAAGCTGCGGCCGTGGCCCTCGATCCGGGCGACCTGGTGCACGAGCTGCCCGAGCGCAGTCGGCTCCGAGCCATCCTTGAAGTAGACCGTGTAGCCGAGCGGTCGGGCGACGACCGGGATCGACCACGACTGCCAGCCGACGATCGTCGAGAGCAGGTAGTGGACGTAGCCGACGAACTCGGGCGGGACCAGGGAGTCCATCTCGAAGAAGTAGCGGGCCTGGTCGGCGGGGCTGAGCAGCGCGGTGCCCCACAGCCCGGACACCGAGAAATCGGTCATGTGCGCGGCGCGCGCGATCGCGTACAGGCCGCCGTCGCCGACGATCGACCAGCACTGGGTGGCGGCGTTGTTGTCCGAGACGTGGATCATCGGATACAGGAACGAGTCGCTATAGGAGTCGACGTAGTGCTGGCCGCGGGCGTGGAGCATGCGCAGGTACTCGACGAGCAGCATCGCCTTGACGACGCTCGCGGTCGGGAAGGTCCAGTGGACGTGGACACCGGACAGCCGGCCCTCGGTGTCGACGACCGCGAACGCCTTGCGCCCGATCCGGCCGGCGAGGTACTGGCTCGCGCGTGTGACCGCGCCCGGTTCCGGCAACCCGACCGGGAGCGAACCGCCGCCGCGGTAGCCGAGCCCGCTGCACCCGGGGGCCGGGACCGGCGAGAGCAGCGCGCCGGTGCCGGGCGCGTGCAGGCAGACGCGGAAGTGGAAACGGCCGGCGGCCAGCGTGACCCGGGTGCGCAGCGCGACGACGTAGGGGCTGAGGCGGGCCGCCTTGGTCGAGGCGGTGGGCACAAAGCCGCCGGTGCCCGGGCTGGCGAACGTCCAGCTCACCGGCGCCTGGGCCCAGCTCAGGTCCCGCGGGTGGAAGACGACGATCGTCACCAGTGCCTGACCGAGCGGCGCGGCGCGGACCTTGATGATCGCCTTGCCGATCACCCCGACGGCCGTCGTCGACTGGGCTCCCGTGGTCGGCACGACGACGCGGTAGCGCGTGTTGCGATCCGGAGACACGGAGAAGGAGTAGCCGCCGTCAGGCGCGGTCGTCGTCGTCCCGGCCAGGCTCGAGGCGCGGTAGGGATAGGGGCTCGCGTAGAGCGCCACCGCGGTGCCCGCCGTGGTGCCGGTGACCGTCCCGGCCAATGAGGCGGTGCCGCCGCTGGCGATCTGCCCCGGCGTCGCTCCAAGCGAGATCCCGGGCGCGAGCGCGGCGCCGGACGCGCTGCGCACCCGCGCGCTCGCCGTGCCGCCCAGGACGGTCAACGCCAGCGCCGTGCACGCGGCCAGCCGCGGGAGGGTGCCCCAACCTCGCATCGCCACAGCCTATGTCATACGCCCGACGAGCCGCCTAGAGGAGTGAGGCGGTCACCCCCTGGACGGTGTCGATCCCGTACCCCATCGAAGGATCGCCGTCGGTCATCACGGCGATCGAGAAGCGGCGGCCGTGGCCCTCGAGCCGCGCGACCTGGTGGACGAGCTGGCCGAGTCCGGTGCCGCGCCAGCCGCCCTTGAAGAACACCGTATAGCCGCGCGGGCGGGCGATCGCCGGGATGCCCCAGCTCTCGTAGCCGGCGATCGTCGAGAGCAGAAAGCGCGCGTAGCCCACGAACTCGCGTGGGATCAGGGCATCCATCCGGAAGAAGAACCGGGCCTGGTCGGCGGGGCTGATCTGGGCGTTGGCCCAGATCCCGACGATCGAGAAATCGGTCATGCCGGCGGCGGCCGCGACGCCGTACAGGCCGCTGTCGCCGACGATCGACCACGTCTGCGTCGCGGCCGAGTTGTCCGAGACGTTGATCATCGGATAGAGGAACGAGTCGCTGTAGGAATCGATGTAGTGCTGGCCGCGGGCGTGGAGCATGCGCAGGTAGGCGACGAGCAGCATCGCCTTGACGACGCTCGCCGAGACGAAGGTCCAGTGCTCGCGGAGGCCGGAGAGCCGGCCCTCGCTGTCGACGATTGCGAACGCCGTACGTCCGATTCGGCCGCGGAGGTAGCCCGCGGCCCGGGCCACGGCGCCGGGCCCCGGATAGCCCGCGGGGAGGAACACGGTGCCGTAGTAGCCGCGCCCGGTGCAGCCGGGGGCCGAGCGCGGGTTGGCGAGGGCATGGTCGCCGGGAGCGTGGAAGCACGCCCGCCAGCGGATCACCCCGGCGGGCAGCGTCGCCCGCATCCGCAGTACGACGACGTAGGGGCTGATCCGCATCGCCCGCGTGTACTCGGCGATCCGGAAGCGCCGTGAGGACGGCGTCGCCAGCGACCAGGCAACGCGGGCGTTCGCCCACGGGAGGTCGCGGGGATGGAAGACGACCAGCGTCACCAGCGCCTGGCCCAGCGGCAGGGCGTGGATCTTGCGCACGACCTGCCAGCTGACGTCGACCTCGGTGACCGCGTGGGCGAGGGTGCCGACGAGCACGACCCGGTAGCGCGTGTCGCGGTCGGGCCGCGCGGTGAAGGTGAAGCCGTCGTTTGGGCCGACGGTCGCCTGCGCGATCAGCTTCGCCGGCCGATACGGGTAGGGGGTGGCGTAGAGCAGCACGGGGTCGCCGACGGGGACGTCGCTCGCCCGCCCGGAGAGCACGACGGTCTGGCCGACGCCGATGGTGGCTCGTGAGGCGCCGAGGGTGACCGTCGGCGTGGTCGCGGCCACGGCCGTCGCCGACCCGATCAGTGTCAGGACACCGACGACTACGCCCTGGGCGAGCATCCGTCTCACCACGGGGCGACTCTAGTAGTGCTCCGTTAGGTCATGGTGGTGCTCGGAGTGGATGATCGGGCGGCAGCTCCCTGCGGCAGGTGGCGCAGGTCCCGTGCCAGCAGTCCAGGAGCGCTTGGAGCTCCCGGACGAGCTGGAAGAGGGTCAGGCTGCCGCCCTGGTTGGCGGGCGCCGTTGTCGCTCCAGGGTCAGGAACGCGTGCGCGACCGACACGAGGGTGACGTGGTGGTTCCAGCCTGGGTAGGTGCGGCCTTCGAAGTGGTCGAGGCCGAGCGCGTCTTTGAGCTCGCGGTAGTCGTGCTCGATCCGCCAGCGCAGCTTGGCGAGGCGGACGAGATCTTTGAGCGGAGTGTCGGCGGGAAGGTTCGAGAGCCAGTACTTGGTCGGCTCGCTCGCTTTGGACGGCCACTCACAGAGCAGCCAGCAGACCGGCAGCTCCTCACCGTTCTTGTGAGCCTTGTGGCGCAGGTGAATGTTCGCCGGGCGCGCGCGGAGCGCGAGGAACCGGGAGCTCATCTTCCCGCGCGTGCCCTCCCGCCAGGTGACCGTCACCGCGGCCTGCTTGCCGGCCGTGAGCGCCAGCTGCTTGAGCGAGGATGGATCCTGCCGGTAGCGCATGCCGGGTGGACGACCGCCGCCCTCGGGCTTCGGCGGCTGCGTGGGCTTGACGTCCTCCGCGTAGGCGGAGGTGACGCCCTTGACATCCAGCACATAGCAGAGTTCCCGCTCCTCCAGGGCAGCGCGCAGCTCGGTGTTATCACCGTATGCGCCGTCACCGAGGATCACCGGCGGTTCGATCCCCCAGCCGGTCAGCTCGTCGATCATCTCCAGCGCCAGCCGCCACTTCTCAACGTGACGAACGTCCTCGGGGAGCTTGCACTTCGCGCGCCGCTGCCGGTTGAACTCGCTCTCCTCGTCCCACTCCTCCGGCACGAACAGCCGCCAATCAAGCGGGCACGACGCCTCATCGCTGCAAGCGTTGATCGACACCCCGATCTGACAGTTGCCGACCTTCCCCAACGCACCGCAGTACTGGCGGGCGACCCCGACCGACATCTTCCCGAACTTCGGAAAGCCCGTGTCATCAATCACCCACGCATCGCTGGACAGCTCACGACTCATCCGACGCGCCAACGCACGCCGCACCGCCACCGGATCCCACGGCGACTGATTGACGAACTGCTGCAAGCACTGCTCATCCCCGTCCGCCAACCGCGCAGCCATCGGCTCGATCGACTTGCGCTTCCCGTCCAGCATCAACCCGCGGACATACACCTCGCCCCAGCGGCGCTGGTCCTTGCGCCGCATCGAGTCGAACATCTCGCCGGTGAACTCCACCAGCCGACCACGCACCCGCGACAGCTCACGCTCCGACAAGCCAGCCACAGCCTGCATCCTGACCTCCCTCGACGACGGCAACGCCGCCAAGGGATTCGCCTGCAAAACACAGACTCCTCCAAAACCTAACGGAGCACTACTAGGCAATCGCTCAGGAAAAGTGTAAAAAAGTGGCGGGCCACGCGCGAGGACGCGACGCGGAAGGTGCGAGGGTCGGGCGAGGGACACCCCAGGGCCCGGCCCATTGCTAGTCTCGGCAGCCCTCATGGGCGAGCTTGGCGCATTCCTTAAGGTCCACCGAGTCGGGTTCGACAAGCGCGACCCGCACGAGCGTGTACACGACTACCGGCAGTACTTCGCGCTCCAGCCCGAGGAGGAGCTTCGGCGCCAGGGCGCGCGCTGCATGGACTGCGGGATCCCGTTCTGCCACGAGGGCTGCCCGCTCGGGAACCTGATCCCGGACTGGAACGATCTCGTCTACCGCGACAAGTGGCGCGAGGCGAGCGACCAGCTCCACATGACGAACAACTTCCCGGAGTTCACCGGGCGGATCTGCCCGGCGCCGTGCGAGTCGGCCTGCGTGCTGGCCATCAACGACGAGCCCGTGACCATCGAGCAGATCGAGATGGCGATCGCCGAGCGGGCCTTCGAGGAGGGTTGGGTCGTCGCCGATCCGCCCTCGCGGCGCACCGACAAGACGGTCGCCGTCGTCGGCTCGGGCCCGGCCGGGCTCGCCGTGGCCGCCGAGCTCAACCGCTGCGGGCACCGGGTGACGGTGTACGAGCGGGATGAGGGCCCCGGCGGCCTGATGCGCTTCGGCGTGCCCGACGCCAAGCTTGAGAAGCGGATCATCGACCGCCGCGTCGCCATCCTCGAGGAGGAGGGGATCGAGTTCGTCTACAACACCGACGTCGGGCGCGACATCACGACCGCTGAGCTTCAGGAGCGCTACGACGCCCTTGTCGTGACGATCGGTTCGCGCGTCTCCCGGGACATCGACGCCCCGGGGCGGCATCTCGCCGGCATCCACTTCGCGATGAACTATCTCTACCAGCGCAACCGCTGGGTTGCGGCCCAGGAGGGACGGCCGACGCGCACGCCGGAGCCCGGCACCGAGATCGTCGCCAAGGACAAGCGCGTGATCGTGATCGGCGGCGGCGACACCGGGATGGACTGCATCTCGAACTCCCATCGCGAGGGCGCGCGCAGCGTGATCATGCTTGACGTCTACGCCGAGCTGCCGGCGAGCGGGCGCGACCCGCGGCATCCCTGGCCGCTGCCGCCCAAGCGCACCCGGTCGACGTACGCCCTCGAGGAGGGGGGGAAGCGGCGCTGGGGGACCGAGGTGACCGGCTTCGGCGGCAAGGACGGGTCGGTCTCGCACGTCTACGCCCGCCAGGTGACCGGCACGTCTTCGCGCGATCTCACCCCGGTTCCCGGGAGCGAGTTCGTGCTCGAGGCCGATCTCGTCCTCATCGCCATCGGCTTCGAGGGCCCCGAGCGCGACGGCCCCGTCGCCGACCTCGACCTCGACCTCGATCATCGCAACAACATCCGCACCCAGCAGACCTACCGGACCAACCGCAAGAACGTCTACGCCTGCGGCGACGCCCGCATCGGCCAGTCGCTGATCGTCACCGCGATCGCCGAGGGCCGCAAGTGCGCCCGGATCGTCAACAAGGACATCGGCGGCACGCCGATGGACGAGGACCGTGAGAAGCTCGTCGTCGGAGCGTGGAGCGGCGAGGCCGATCGTACGCTTCGTCACGAGGCCGAGGCGGCGGGAACGGTTCGCCCGGGCGAGGAATTCTTCAGCGGTCCGGGCACCCGCACCGCCCGTTGAACCCGCGTTTGCGCCGCACACGCGGCTATTTCGCCGACCGCTGGACGGTGGTGCTAGGGTGGCGTCACCGTGGGCTCACGCGTCGTCTCGGGCCGCGTGCACGTTTTAGGTTTACCGTGAGCGTGGGGCGGGAAAACTCGCCCCTGTCGGTCAGGGAACTGCGCCCCCACTTCCCTGACTCTCCGGGGGGCCCAGATGGATCTGGGCCCCCCGGTCCTTTTATTTGGCTGGTTAGCCGACCGGGATGCGGTGCGTTGACGGATCACCCGGTTGAAGCGCGCGAGCACCGATCCGGGCCTTGGGCTGCGCGCCCGACTGACCGGTGTGCGACCGTGTGATCCATGGACGTTCTCGCCGTGATCGTGCCTGCGGCTCAGCCGAGCCATCATCACACCTCGATCGGCGAGACGATCAGCCATCTGCTCAATTCCGCGGGGCAGTTCTTCTCCCAGCTGGCCGGCCTCAGCTGGGGGGCCCTGCTGCTCGGCATGGTCCTTTACGCCGGGTATCTGCTGCTGCGCTCGCGCGCGCTCTACAACGCCGTGCAGACCGCCTATCCGCACGAGCGCGTGCGCTGGCGCGACGTGTGGGGGGCGTACATGGTCGGCTACGCGATCAACAACGTCTTCCCGCTCGGCGGCGGCAACATCGCCCAGCTGTTCCTCACCCGGGTGGCGATCCCGTCGGGCAGCTATCCGACCGTCGCGGCGGCATTGTCGACGGGCGTCATCTTCGACTGGTTCATGGGCCTGCTGATCATGTGCTTCGCCTTCACCCAGGGCGTGTTCCCCAAGCCGCCGGACTTCTCCAAGCTGCCGGCCTTCGACATCAGCTTCTTCGCCTCGCACATGCGCTTCACGCTGTTCTTCCTGACCGCGCTCGGCATCGCGTTCCTCGTCGCCTTCGCGCTGCTCTCCGCGAAGGTGCGGGCGTTCTGGGCGCGCGTGCGCCAGGGCTTCGCGATCCTCCGCGACCGCCACCAGTACCGGACGAAGATGGCGAGCTGGCAGTTCGCGAGCTGGATCCTCCGCTTCGCCGCCTACTGGGCGCTGCTTGACGCGTTCCATATCGGCGGCTCGGTCCGCAACGCGCTGCTCGTGCTCGGGGTGCAGGTCGTCGCCTCGGTCTTCCCGTTCACCCCCGGCGGCGCGGGGGTCCAGCAGGCCCTGCTGCTGACGATCTTCGCCCACAACCCGTACATCGCGGCGTTCTCGGTCGGGCAGCAGATCGCCACTGCGGTGCTGACCTCGGCGCTTGGCTTCGCCGCCCTCGTGCTCATCTTCCGCTTCCGCAGCTTCAAGGAGGTCATCCAGCGCGGCCGCGAGCACCGGCGCATGGAGGCCGACGCCGCCGCGGATCGCGATGACCGCTACGCCGAGCCCGCCGCGGTGGGGTGACGCTGGGGGGCGCAAGCGCCGGTCGGGGCGCAAGGGGGCAAGAAAATCTTGACGCCCCCGTCACCTTTGACTAGCCTCGCCGCATTCCGTCGCTGCCCCCCATCGCGCGCCACCCGCGCGCCCGCTAGGAGCCCCGTAGATGAACAACCTGCCCTCGGCCTGCGTGATCGGCGCGGGCTCGTCCGGTATCGCCGCCGCCAAGGCCCTGCACGAGCGGGGGATTCCCTTCGACTGCTTCGAGAAGTCAGACCGGGTGGGCGGCAACTGGGTCTTCGGCAACAAGAACGGGATGTCCTCGGCCTACCGCTCCCTGCACATCAACACCTCGCGGCAACGGATGGAGTACTCGGACTATCCGATGCCGGTCAGTTATCCCGACTTCCCCCACCACTCCCAGATCGCCGCATACTTCGACGACTACGTCGATCACTTCGGCCTGCGGGAGCGAATCAGCTTCGAGACCGGCGTCGAGCACGCCGAGCGTGACGAGGACGGCGTCTGGACGGTCTGCCTCGAGACCGGCGAGAGCCGCCGCTATGACTGCCTGCTCGTCGCCAACGGCCATCACTGGGACCCGCGCTGGCCGGAGCCGGCCTTTCCCGGCACGTTCACCGGCACCGAGATGCACGCCCATCACTACATCGACAACACTGATTTCGCCGACAAGAACGTGCTCGTCGTCGGGATCGGCAACAGCGCGATGGACATCGCCGTCGAGTCGAGCTTCGTCGCGCGCAAGACGTTCCTGTCCTCGCGGCGCGGCGCCTACATCCTGCCCAAGTATCTGTTCGGCCGGCCGCTCGATCAGATCGGCGTGAACAAGCTGACCGGAGCGATGCCGTTCGCCTTCCGCCGCGGAATCCTCCAGACCCTCTACCGGGTCGGCGTGGGCAACGTCGCCGACTACGGCCTGCCCGAGCCCGACCATCGCATCGGCGAGGCCCACCCGACGATCTCCGCCGACTTCCTCAACCGGATTGCCCACGGCGAGATCACCTGGAAGCCGAACCTGACCTCGCTCGACGGCGACGCGGTGCGCTTCGAGGACGGCACCACCGAGCCGATCGACCTCATCGTCTGGTGCACGGGCTACAAGGTGAGCTTCCCGTTCTTCGACGAGGACTTCATCGCCGCCCCGGACAACGACCTGCCGCTCTACCGGCGGGTGTTCAAGCCGGGCATCGACAACCTCGCCTTCATCGCCCTGCTGCAGCCGCTCGGCGCGACGATGCCGCTCGCCGAGGCTCAGGGACGCTGGGTGGCCTCCTATCTGCGCGGCGAGTACCACCTTCCACCGCGCGCCCAGATGGAGGCCGACATCCGGCGTGAGCGCGAGCGCATGTTCAAGCGCTACGTCGCCTCCAAGCGCCACACGATGCAGGTCGATTTCGACAACTACCTCTACGACCTGCGCAAGGAGCTCAAGGCGGGCGCCGCGCGCGCCCGCGCGGCCGGCTTCTCCTTGCCGGTGATCCCGCGGGCCGAGCGCGAGACCCCGACCGCGGCATGACCCCGCCGACCGCCCTGGCCGGCAAGCGGGCGAGGAACAAGGCCCACAACCGGGCGGCGATCCTCGAGGCTGCGCGCGAGGTGTTCGCGGAGGAGGGCTACGACGCCGCGGGCGTCCGCGACATCATCCGCAGGACCGAGCTCGCGTCCGGCACCTTCTACAACTACTTCCCGGACAAGGAGGCGGTGTTCCGGGCCGTCCTCGACGAGTCCGCGCAGGAGGTGCGCCGGCGTCTGCGGACGGTGCGCGCGGGCGCGCGGACGCTCGAGGCGTTCGTGGGCGACGCCTACCGCGCCTGGTTTCAGTTCCTCGTCGAGGACCGGCTGCTGTTCGAGCTGATGCAGCGCAACGCCGGTCCGATCCGGGCGCTGTTCGGCGATCCGATCCTCGGGGCCGGCGTCGCCGACCTCCTCGAGGACCTCCAGCGGGCGATCGGCCGCGGCGATGTGCCCGAGCTCGACGCCCAGTACCTGACCGGCGCGATGGCCGGCGTCGCACTCGAGCTCGGGGTGCGAATGGCCGAGCGCGAGCCACCCGACGTCGAGGGGGCCGTCCGCTTCGCCACCGACCTGTTCCTCGGCGGGATCGCGCGGCTCGGCACCCGGGGCTAACCCCCGTACCCGAGCTGGCGCGCGCGCAGGCGCAGCAGCCCGATTAGCTCTGCGCCGCGGTGGAACGGATCGGAGATCGAGCGACCGCCGTCGAGGGCCAGGGCCGCCCGGATGCGGCCGTCGACCTCGGCGATGAGCGTGGCGCCCTCGAGGGCCGGGCTCTCGTCGAGCTCGGCGAGCCGGGCGAGTCGCTCATCGTCCGCGGCCGCGCCGTGGCGCAGCGTCACGCGGGTCACCGGGCTGGCGTCGGCGACCGGGCGTGAGCGCCGGGCCGCGCTCGTCAGGGCGCGGCTGCGCTCCCGGGTGGCAAGGAGGTTGAGGCTCAGCATGGGGGCTCCTCTCGCGCTGCGGTGACCACGGCTGGTAACCGTCTAAATAATATAGACGGTTAGGTAACCGGTCAAGTAAGATGATCGGTTATGAGCAAGCAGCAGGAGGCACCGGGCGAGCTCGAGACGGTCCGGCGCTTCGTCAACACCGTCGACATCGAGCGCGGCGAGGAGCAGCTGGAGAGCGGGCCGCGGCTCGCGGCGTGGCTGGCCGACAACGGTCTCGCCCCGAGCGGGCTCACCGCCGGCGCCGCCGATCTGCACCGCGCGCTCGCGGTGCGTGAAGCGCTGCGGGCGGTGCTCCTGGCCAACAACGGGTCCGGCCCCGCACCCGAGGCGGCCTGGGACGCGCTCGACGCCGCCGCCCGGCGCGCCCGCGTCGAGCTGCGGTTCACCGCGCCCACCGGGCCGCGGCTGGACGCCGCGGCCGAGGGCGTCGACGGCGCCCTCGGGCGGGTGCTGGAGATCGTCCATGGCGCGGTCGCCGATGGCACCTGGACCCGGATGAAGGCCTGCCGCGACCACGACTGCGCGTGGGCGTTCTATGACCACAGCCGCAACCGCTCGGGGGCATGGTGCAACATGGAGGTGTGCGGCAACCGGGCCAAGGCGCGCGCCTTCCGGGACCGACGACCGACGCCCGGCGTGTCGGCGTAGCTGCTTAACCCGCTGCACCCATCTCCGGCGCCGGGGCGTGTCAGGATGAAGGTGGCATGCCGACCTTCTGCCGCCACAACCGCCTCATCCAGAACTGCACGATCTGCGCACGCGAGCAGGAGATCGAGGCGCGGCCGATCGTCTCCTCGAGCGCGCCCCGCTCGACGCTGCCCCGGCCGAGCGGGCCGCGATCGGGCACGAGGCGCTCCGCGGCCGCTCGCGGTCCGGCCACCCCCGGCGGGCTGCGCGTGCGCCGGCTCGAGCGTGGCGCCGAGGATGGCTACAGCTCACCGCTCGTCCCCGGGCTGCGGTCGTCGGTGGACGCCGCCCGGCTCGCCGACGAGCTCGCCTTCGCCGCCACGCGCCTGCAGATCCTCGAGGCGCAGCCGCCCGGCGCCTACGCCGAGATCGCCGCCGCGGACGGCGATATCGAGGAGCGGACGTGGCTCGCCTTCCTCGTCGCCTACCTCTCGCCACTCGACGCGGACGATCCCTTCGCCGGCATCGAGGCGGTGCGCACGCCCTGGGGCGGGTCCGATCCCGAGCTCGGGGACGACGTGTCGCTCGGCCCCCGGACGGCGCATGCCGCCGACCGCGGAACCCGGACGATCGACGCCTACCGGGCCTGGGTGGCCCGGATCGGCTCTCAGGCCGCGGCGTTCACCGGCGAGGAGATCTGGACGCCGGAGCGGCGGTTCGACCGCATCTTCGAGCGCCTGTCGCTGCCCGGCATGCACCGTGACGCGCGCTTCGATCTGCTCACGACCCTCGGGCGACTCGGCGTCTACGAGCTGCGCGCCGGGGCGCTGCGCTACGGCGGCGAGAACGAGGTCACGGTGGCCGCCAAGCGGGCGCTCGGGATCGGGGACGTGATGCTGCTCGAGCGCCGCACGGCCCAGTTCGCGGAGGCCGCCGAAGTCCCGCTCGAGGCCTTCGATCTCGGGTTGTTCAACTGGGGCCGGGGTGAGCGTTCGGGGCTCGGCGTCTCGCCCGATGAGCCGGTCGACGAGACGATCCTCGAGCCCATCCGCGCAGCCCTCCATCTCTGACTCGGGGCGCCGATCGGCTCCGTCCGATCGACCGCCTACCTTCTGCGGCGACCGCACCACAAGCCGGAGTCGCCATGTCACTCTGCTTCATCGAACCGCAGAACGCCATTCGTGTCATCGCCGACTCCGTCGGGCGGGAGACGCGTCGGCAGATTCTCGGTGAGGTCGTACGCGCCTGGGTCGACGAGATCCCGGAGTCCGAGCTCGATTCCCATTACGCGAAGGCCGTCGCCGACCTCGACGAGCACGACCTCTCGCTGCTCGCCGCCTGGCACGCCTCGCTCGAAGTGGGCCACCCGGTGCCCAACAAGGAGTTCCTCGTCAACGTCTTCCCCTCGCTGGGGGAGAACCGGCGCGAAGCGCTGAAGATCGCCGCCGGGTTCCGCGGTGAGGAGGCATTCGAGGCCGGCGTGGGGGAGGATCAGGCGTTCGACACCGTGTTGCCGTGGCTCTCGGAGGAGCGCTGCGTGAGCCTCGCCCAGGAGTGCCTCGAGCTCTACTGCTGGGACCGTCTCGGCGTGGACAACTAAGTCCGCCGGCGGTGCGGGTCGGCCCGGGTCGCGCGGGCCGGACGCTCAGTCTGCGCTCAGCGCGCCCTCGAGCTCGGCGATCGCCTGCTCGGTATCCCGGAACCACACCGCGCTCATGCCGAGTGCCCGGGCCGCGTCGCAGTTGCCCTCGACGTCATCGACGAATACCACGTTCGCCGCCGCCACGCTGAGCCGCTCGAGCGTGAGCTCGTAGATCCGCGGCTCGGGCTTGCGCGTGCCGACGAAGGCGGAGTCGATCACGTGCTCGAAGATCTCGTCGACCGGGAGCTTGGCCCGCCACAGCGGCTCCCACTCGCGCACGTTGTTGGTGCAGATCGCCATGCGGTAGCCGCGGCCTCGCAGCTCGCGCATGTAGGCGATCATCTCGGCGTTCGGGTGCAGGTGCTCGAAGTAGCGGTCGCTGAAGCCCTCCAGCGTCACCGGATGGCCGGTCAGCTCGGTCAGCTCCCGCTCGAGCCCGCGGAGGAAGTCGGCTTCGGTCATGCGCCCCGTCTCGAGCTCGAACAGCGGATTGGCGCCGTCGTGGGCCGCGACGGCGGCCATCGCCTGTCCGAGCTGCTCGAGGGAGATCCCCGAGCTCTCCTGAAATTTGACGAACGACCCGAGCAGCGGCGAGGTCAGCACCCCGCCGAAGTCGCTCACCACCGCCTCGACGCGGCTCATCGCGCTCGCATCAGCAGATAGACGCCGGCGCCGAGGCGCCCGCGGCTGTGCCAGCGCAACGGCGCGGCGGACACGTCGATGCCGTCGACCGTCTCGTGGGCGCCGGGTCCGGCGATCTCGCCCGCCGCTCGCACCGGGTACGGGGTGGACTCGTCCTCGCCGACGAGCCACAGCTCGAGGCCGACGCGCCAGGGATCGCCGTCCGCGCTGTAGGTCGTCGACAGCCGTGGGTCTTCGACCGCGTGGGGGACGCCCTCCTCGAGCACGGCGGCGAGCACGACGTCGCGGTCGTGACCGCCGCGGCGCTTGCGCGGCCGCAACGCGGTGAGGGCGATGCCGTCGGCGGGCTCGAAGTAGGCCGAGACGTCACGCACGGAGTCGAGATCGCTCACCGCCACGCCGCTGAGGCTCGAGCGACGGCCGAGGACGTCGACGGCACGCTCGGTGTCCTCCACGGCGATGCGGCCGTGGACGCGACAGAGCTGCTCGAAGCCAGGGGGGTCCTCGGAGTGGACTGCCTCGCCGAGACCCTCGACCTGCAGCTCGACTCCCGGTGCCGACACGGTCCACGACTGCTCGGCCGAGACGCCACTGAGCGCGGCCCCAGAGGCCGGCGCGACGAGCGCCGTCGGTCCCTCGCCAATGGCGAGGAACGAGCCCTCCGCGGCGCAGGCGGCGCCCCAGAGCCCATCCGGCGACCCCGCGAACGTCACCGTCCGCAGCTGCTTCGCGTCTCGGTCGCTCATGGGCGCAGGCGGGGCTGCTCGATATCGCGCGCCGTCGCGTCGACGTCATAGGGGCGGCGGCCGAAGCCCGTCGAGCGCACGACGACGCGGCTCTGGAGATTGCGCAGCAGCAGCGGGCGCATGAGGTGGCGGGTCGGCGGCAGCAGCAGCATGAGCCCCAGCACGTCGGTGATGAAGCCCGGAATCATCAGCAGCAGCCCACCGAGGAGGATGAGCACGCCATCGAGCACCTCGTGCGTCGGCGTGCGGCGCTCGCCGACGGCGGTGCGCAGCCGCTCCCATGCCGCGGAGCCCTGCGAGCGCAGCGCCCACCACCCGAGGGGCAGGGCGAGGATCAGCAGCAGGATGGTCGCCGCGACGCCGATCACGCCGGCGACCTTGACCGCGACGAAGATCTCGGCGATCGGCCAGGCGATGAGCAGCACGAGCCACATGCCCTTAAGGCTATCGGGGTGGTGCGTCCGCGCCCGGCTCGGCCGTGCGCGGAGGCCCGGCTCGTCCGCACGCGCCCCCGATTCGTCGTGCGCGGCGGCCCGATTCAGTGCAGCGCGGGTGCGTAGGAGACGCCGATGATCGCCCCCTCGGGCGAGAGCACTCGCACGACCGTCTGCCCCCATGGCTCCTCGCGCACGGGGTGCAGGAGCTCGTAGCCGGCGGCGATGAGCTCCTCGGCCGCTGCCCCGACCGCGGCGACGTCGGCGACGTCGAACTCGACGCTCACCTGGGGGACCGGGACGTGCTCCGGCCACCGCTCGTCGCCGAAGCAGGCCGCGGCGGCCTGCGAGAGCGGCCAGGCGCCGAAGTGCTTGGTTCCGGGGATCTGCTCACTGTGGAGATAGCCGTCGGCGCCGTCGCCGGCCAGCGGCAGGCCGAGCGTCTCGACGTACAGCCGGCGCGACTGCGGGGGGTCGGGCGTGATCACAGCCACGCCGGCCAGGAAACTCGATGTTCATCCGCGGTCCTTTCTGTGCTTTGCTGAGGTGAGCGGATGCAAGCAGGTGACATGCGCCTCGTCGAGTCACGGACGCGGTCGGGACAGGTGATCGCCGCCGCGGACTAAGCAACGGCGGGCGCGGAG
>CAVWAC010000009.1:0-210470 GCA_963752905.1 uncultured Solirubrobacterales bacterium | reverse complement strand
CGATCGATTGCGCGACCCGCGGCAACCGATGAGTTATTGGCGACGATCGCGGCGCGGAGCTCGCGCTCGTGAGCCTTCGCATCGTTCAACACAGCGACCGGGGTCACAAGTCGGCCATACCCGCGCGCGTTAAGTCGTCGGGACTAACTCTTACCTCAAGGACCCTCGTATGGCCGCATATGAATGGGCACGGCCGAGCTTGCTGCCGTCGCCGCCTGCCGACCGTTTGAATCCCAGCACGCTCGCCACGGATGGCAAGCTTCTCGGCTGGCTCGCTGGGATGCTGGCGCAGGACCGGCATTACCACAACGTCATGGCCACGCTCACGGCGAGCGAAAACTATCCCAGTGCGGCAGTACGAGCGGCGGCAGCCTTCTTCGGCGGCGAGCACTACTTCTTCGACGCGCCAACCCCGGGGCACTGCGGCGAATGGTCGTTTCCGCGGTCCGGGACGTTGCCCGCCCTCCAAGCGAAGTTCCTGGCCCAGATGAAGCGATTGTTCGCCGCTGACATTGCCGACTGGCGACCGAACGGGGGATCGATGTGCGAGCAGGTGGTCGTGATGGCTGCCTGCAAAGCCGGAGACGCGTTCGTTGAGCTGGCGCCCGAGGACGGCGGGCATTTCGGCGCCTCCGTCCTTGCGGAGAGGCTCGGCATCGAGTCTCTCGCGTTCCCGATGCGCGACGATCTGATCGACGTCGAGGCCACCGCGAGGCTTGTTGAGCAGTACCCAGACATCCGCTTGCTGCTCGTGCAGCCGTCGCATTGCCGGCGGGCGCAACCGATCGAGGAACTCGCGGGCGCACTGCCCGAGCGGGTTACGCTCGCCGTCGACGTCAGCCATACCGCCGGCCTGATTGCGGCCGGGCTCCTTCCCCAGCCGCTCCTCCAGGGGGCGGACATCCTCACATTCAACACGCACAAGACGCTGCCGGGGCCGAACAAGGGAGTGATCGCGTTCGGTGATCGCAACCATCCGCTTGCGGAGATCGTGTGGGACACCGTGTGCCCCCAGCTCCAGTCGAACAGTCATCCTGAGTGCCTTCCAGGGATGGTCATCGCGCTCGAAGAGCTTGCGAACTTCGGGCGGGCGTACGCCGAGCAGGTGCTCGCGAACGCTCGGACGCTGGCCCGCGTCCTCGACAGCAGCGGCCTTCGCGTCGCCGGCATGGAGTACGGAGGGACCGAGACGCACCAGGTTCATGTCACGATCGGTGCGGCGCAGGTCTCGAATTCGCTCGCCAACGAACGGCTGCCGATGTGCGGGTTCCGAACGAATTCGGTGATGATTCCAGGGACGAACGGCGGGTTTGGTCTTCGGCTAGGAACCCAGGCATTGACCCGTCGCGGGCTGACTGAGGTCGAGTTTGCCGAGCTGGGGGATCTGTTCGTACGAGCGGTGCGAAGGACTGCTGATGCGGGAGACATACGCCAGGAAGTGGCCGAACTGCTCGCGAATCATCCGCTCTGTCCGCTGCGGTTCAGCTTTGACGAACTGGGCTACAGCGAGCACGTCGGCCGGCTGTTGACCGAAGTGCTGCGTTAGATCCGGCGCTTCGCAACGCCTTCCGTTCACTCGAGGTCAGTCCGTAGCTACTCGCCCCGGACAAACAGTTGAGTTGAAAAACGGCCGCGCTGGGTGAGGGCGCGGCCGTTCTCGATGATCGGGTGGGCGCTCCGTCGGGTGGTGGTCGGGAGCGGTTCGATGTTCTCAGGTGGTTCGGATAGCGAGGGTGTCGAGCTTGTAGGCGAGGATCCCCCAGCTCACCCAGGTTCCCCCCGAACTCCCGGGCCGACTCAGCCCATGCTCTCACGATCGGTTCAATCGACCCCGGATCGCCCGACAGCACGTCAAGCGCGGCGAGATCGCCCGGCAACTGACACATCTCGACCGGCAGCACCTCATCAAGTGGCTACGTAGCTACACTCCCACATGGCGCAGCTACCTCATGCATACGGTGCCGACGGCGCTGCGGTGTCTCAACCCCCGACCGCCAACGCGGCCAGCATCTCCGCCGGCTGGTCGTCCGACCGTGCGTGTGCGGCGGCGGTGCGGGCCTTCGCATCGACGTGTCTAGTGACGCCACGGAGATCGACCAGCACCGGAGAGCGCTCCAGCACCGCCCCGTAGTCGATGCCTGGGTGCGCAGTCACGATGACCACCGCGTCGGCATCTTGCAGGGCTGTGTCGGGATCCACGCTCCGCAGGTCGAACTCACGCAGCTCCGGCACATACGGATCGCAATAGGAGACAATCGCACCGCGACTGCGAAGAACCTCGATGATCCGTAGCGCGGGGGATTCACGAATGTCGCCCACGCCGGCCTTGTAGCTGGCACCAAGGATGACGATCCTGGATCGTTTGACAGACTTCATCGCATCGTTGAGCGCCTGCTCGATCCGCTCGACGCAGTAGTAGGGCATCTGCTGGTTGATCTTGCCAGCGAGCTCGATGAACTCGGTCGACATGTGGAACTCCCGGGCGCGCCAGGTCAAGTAGAAGGGGTCGACCGGCAGGCAATGGCCGCCCATCCCCGGTCCTGGATCGAAGCGCATGAAACCGTACGGCTTCGTGGCCGCAGCCTCGACCACCTCCCAGATGTCAATGCCCATACGGTCCGCGAGGATCGACATCTCGTTGACGAGGGCGATGTTCACCGAGCGGAAGATGTTCTCCAGCAGCTTGGTCATCTCGGCGACCTCCGGGCCGGAGACACGGATGACCTTCTCGCACACGCGCGAATAGACGGCGGCGGCCCGCTCGGTGCACTCTGCGGTGATTCCGCCCACGACCTTCGGTGTGTTGCGCATCGTGAAGTCGGTGCGCCCGGGATCGACCCGCTCGGGCGAGAAGGCGACGTTCAGCCCGTCGCCCACCTTCAGCCCCCTGCGCTCCAGCAGGGGAACGAGCTGCTCACGGGTCGTGCCGGGGTAGGTCGTCGACTCCAGAACGACCAGCTGCCCCCGCTGCACGACGTGCGACAGGGCGCGAGCCGCACCGAGGAGCGGCTCGAGGTCGGGCTCCCGGTTCGGCGTTAGGGGCGTCGGGACGCAGATGAACACGGCATCCGTCCGCGCCAGCGGCGCGAAATGCGACCACGGCTCGATCAAGTCGCGGACGGCCCGCAGTCGCTCCGAGCTGATGTCCTCGATGTACGACTCTCCGGCCTCGATGGCCGCGATCTTGCGCTCGTCGATGTCGACCGCGACGATGTGCTCGCCGGCCTCCGCGAACTCCACCGCAAGCGGCAGTCCCACGTACCCGAGACCAATCACACCGATGCTCATACCTGAGTCTCCTCGTGATGTCTATTTTGTTCTTTGTTCCGGTCCGCTAGGACGCGGTCGCGAGCACTTCGCGGGGCGAAGCCACGACCGGATCCAGCGCTGCGGCGATTCCGTTCACGTGCGCGTAGTGGCACGCCTCGGTGCGATTGGCGACGCCCAACTTCCGGTAGATGTTCGAGACGTGGAACTTCACGGTCTGCTGCGTGATCCACAGCTGGCGCGCGATCATGCCATTCGTCGCTCCTGACGACACCAGGTGAAGGATCTCGAGCTCACGGTCGGTCAGCGCCGAGTGACTGCCGTCCACCTCGACCGAACCAGTGCCGACGGCGTGAAGGCAACTGGGGGCATGGAAGACGTGTCCGGCCACCGCCTCGCGGACCAAGGTCGCCAAAGCCGCCGGATGCACCGACTTGGAGATCGCCCCGTTTGCGCCGGCCTCGAACGACCGCTGCAGCCACTCGCCCTCCAGCGCCAGCGTCAGGACGATCACGTGGATCTCCTTGTCGTGCTCCTTGAGGGCGCGGATGAGCGCGATCGTGACTTCGGAACCGTCCGCCTCATCGATCAGAACGATGTCGGCGCCGGTCTGGGCAACCTGGCCTGCGGTGGCCCGGCGCCCATCCATGTATCCGAGAAGCTCGAGCGCGCCGTTTGCGCGGACCCCCGTCCGGATCGCTGCGACGATCAGCGGGTTGTCGGCTACGACGACAAGTCCCTTCATGAGCCCTCATCGCTCCGGGCGCTGCAGCCCGCGTGATCAGCCGGATTCATCAGTTACCTTCCAATCGGTTGCCCCAAGACCCGTTCGCCCCCTCCTCGGCCGGGCGGCCGGCGGCGACGCTCCTGGATCTGTCGTCTGCTGCCCTACTAACGGCTCGAGTCCTGCTGGACTCGCGGCACGTCCCGATCCTGCGCAAATCCGTGTCAGAGGGATCGGTGAGCGGCCGGAGCGCGGCACGAAGCCGCGGCGGCCGGGGTTGTGCGAGTTATTGACCGACGTGGGTAAGGGTCGCGCTGTGCGCTGAACCTCTACTGATATGGCGCGAGATTTGTCAAGTGGCCGCGGGTGATCGCGTCCGCTGACCGGGTCGGTGGACGTCTGTTTTTGTTGTTCGGGAGGGCGGGGCGTCGGGCACGTTGTCGGCGTTGCCAGTCTGATGATGCGGGGATTTTGCGTACCCCAGGGCCTTGTTCCTGCTGCCGGCGTGCGCTGGTCTAGGAGCGAGCGTGGCTCCGTGAAGGGCGGCTCATAGTAGGTTCGCGCGTGCCGGCCGCGTCGCGGCCCGGCGCCCCGGCCTCCCGAACGGATGGCTGTGAGAGGAAGAGGGGTTAGGGTGCGGTGGCGGCGGCCCAGAGGAAGCAGGCGAGCTCGCGCGCGCACGCGACGACTGTCACGTTGTGCGGCTTGCCGCGCGAGCGCATCCGGGTGTAGACGCGGTGGATCCGGTGCTGGGCGCGGTTAGCGATCAGCAGGACGTGATCGGGCTGTCCCTGCTGGCGGTTCGCGAGGGTGACTCCGACGCTGGGTTCGCGGGCGTAGTGCCAAGCGGACTCGACCAGCAGCCGTCTGGCCAACGTCGAGCCGGTCTTGGTGATCGATCCCTGCCGATCGGACTCGCCGGACTGCTGGCGCGACGGCGTCAGACCGAGCCACGACCCGAGACGGTGCGGCTTCTCGAACCGCTCCCAGTCCGCACCGAGCTCGAGATGGATCGTCAGCGCGGTCAACGTGTCCACCCCGCGGAAGCACCGCAGCCGCGCGACGGTCGGCCACCACCGCTCGTCGGTCGCCAGCCGCGAGATCCGCTCGGCGAGCGCCTGCTTGCGAGCGGTCAGCCCGTCGACCGCGGCGAGCAGATCGACATACGCCAGCTCGCTGATCGGATCGGAGAACTGCTGGCCGGCCAGCCACTGATGGTGCGCTTTGCTCCAGGTCGAGGACGGCTTTGGGTACACCCGCCCATGGCGCAAGAGCATCTTCGACACGCGATGGCGCGCGTTCATCAGATCGCGACGGCACATGTCATGCGCACGCACGAGCTCTCTGGCGGCCTCGACCTCGACAGACGGAACCGGGATCGCGGTCAGCGACCCGGCGATCAAACAACGGGCGAGCAGCTCGGCATCCTTGCGATCGGTCTTCACCCGGTCTGAGCGCCCGCGCGGGGTCTTCCCCGGCGCGATCACGTCCATCCGGATCCCCGCCGCGCTCGCGGCGCGATAGAGCCCGAACCCGGTCGGTCCGGCCTCATAGCACGCCCACACAGGGCCGGGCAACGACCCCAACCACGCGACCGGCGTCTCAAGACCGGCTCCCATCCGCACTCGCGTCAGCTCACCGCTCATCACATCGATCGCCGCGGCATGAATCGACCGGGCGTGGACATCCATCCCGACAAACGTCATCGTTCCGGGCATGGCCGGACCTCCTCAAACAGGTCTTGGGGTCAGCCGGAGCCCATTACTCCAGCCAGACAAACCCCCGCGAGGAGCGTCCGGCCAATCAGCCCGGCAGGCAACCCGTGCAACGGGCGGCCCACGCCATAGGGTCTAGAGGGTGCCGATATGCCGTGCACTAGACTGCAACAGAGGGCCAGCCGAGCCCGACCAGCCGCAGCGAGTGCGCCGACGCTGGTCTCGGGTGACGGTGGAACGAGTGGGAAGCAGATCCGATGCTGAACAGAGCACCTTCCGAGAGCGGAGCGCAATGAAGCGGCTGCTGGTTGTGGCCGAGAGCTCGCTGATCGTCGAAGCGATCGCCATCGGACTGCGTAAGAGCGGGGAGTTCAAACTGCTCGGACAGGTGGACGGCAGCCGCGCTTCGGTGGAGGCTATCCTCGCGGCCGAGCCGGATGTCGTCCTGGTCGACGAGATGGAGCTCCGGGAGCGTATGCTCGAGCTGATTCGAGCGCTTACGGCCGCCGCCGAGAGCATGACGGTGATCGTGCTCACGCTCGCTACCGACGCGGAGTGGCTGGACGAGATCTTTGCCGCGGGGGCCACGAGCGCGGTGTCGAAGGCGACGCAGCCGGCCGCGCTGGCGACGCTCATTCGAGAGACGATCAACGGTCACGCCGTCCATCTCCACAAGCCACTGGGTGCAGCTCCCGCGGCCAGCGCGCCACGAGATGGGCTGCTGTCGCGACGGGAGCTCGAAGTGCTCCAGCAGGTCGCGGCGGGATCGACGAACGGCGAGATTGCCCGCAAGCTATGGGTCACCGAGCAGACCGTGAAGTTCCATCTCTCTAATATCTACCGGAAGCTGGACGTGAGCAACCGGACCGAGGCCAGCCGTTACGCGCACCTCAACGGGCTGATCAGCGGCGACCAGTCGCGCGGCGCGTAGGCGCATCACCTATCGGCCTCCACGGATCAGTACCTCGCCGCCACACGAGTCAGCTCAGTCGGCCCCAGCGCGATGTCGCCGGCGCGCAACCCGCGCCGTGATGGGATCGTGAAGATCGCGAACTCCTGTCTTCCGACCGTGTGCGACGGTCAGAGCGTGACAGGAGCTGCGCAAAGGACCGGGCGCCCAGCGCCTTGACGAACGCCACGTCAGGCGGTCGAAGCCCGTTGGCGCAGGACCTGAAGCGGTGTCCGCAGCAGCAGTCGGAGGTCGAGGCCGAGAGACCAGCCGCGGACGTAGGCGACATCCATGTCGAGCGCCTCGCCGTACGTACAGTTCGCCCTGGCGGTGACCTGCCATAGACCTGTGACCCCCTGGGGCATGGCGAAACGCTCGAGATGGTAGGGCTCGAAGTTCTCGGTCTCGTATGGAATGCAGGGTCGCGGACCGACCAGCGACATATCGCCCTTGAGGACGTTGATCAGCTGCGGCAGTTCGTCCAGGCTCGTGCGCCGCAGGCGAGCGCCGAACGGGGTCACTGCATCAGCGCGCGTGAGCTTGAACACGCCACCGTGTTCGTCCGCATCGACGCTGGTCGACATCGAGCGCCTGATCGCAGCCTGGTGTACCGACTGGTCAGTTCCGACCTTCATCGTGCGGAACTTGAGCAGGGGGAACTCCTTCATTTTGGTTCCAAGGCGGACCTGACGGAAGAACACAGGCCCGTCGGAGTCGAGCCGAATCCGCAGCGCGATGTAGGCGAACACAGGCGAGAGGACGACCAGCGCGGCGGTGGCGCCGACGACGTCGATAAGCCGCTTGAGCACGCGCGAAGTGCGCGAGACGTGGTTGGGCGGCAGACCGAGGAGGGGCAGTCCCTCCACCGCGTGCACGGTCAGACGAGGACCGACGAGCTCGAAAAGCCGGGGGACGAGGTCGATCTGGACCGGGAAGGCCCGCAGCTGGCGCAGCAGCGAGAGCAGCTCGGACGCCGGCTGGTTCGAGAAGGCGATCACCACTCGCTCGACGTCAAGGCACTTGACGATCTCCGGCAGCCGCTCGGGACCGCCAAGGATCGCCAAATGCTCCGGGAGGTCAGGGCGCCGGGCCTTCGGGTCACGGTCGATGAACCCGACCACGTTGACTCCGTACTCCGGATGCTTGACCAGCTTGCGGGCGATCAGCTGCCCGACCTCGCCCGCGCCGACAATCAGGGTGTTCTGCTCATAGGCCTGCGCCCGCTTGCACGCCCGGCGGGCGACCGTGCGCGCGAGAGGTAGGATGCCTACGGCTAGACACCAGAACGTGATCAGCGCATAGATGCTGGGATTGGGCCGGCCGCCGACCCGCGTCGCCACCAACAGCACCCATACCCCGATCGTGACCAGGTGGAAGACGCCGACCACGTCATCGGTGGTGGAGTGATCGGCTTGCTCCTGGTCGCTTCGGTACAGCCCCTGGAGCTTGGCCACGAGCGCCCAGCAAGGCAACGTGCAGAGGAAGACCACGACCTGGTGGAAGGAGCCAAACGCGCCGGCCTCGCCCCACATGAACGTTGTGAGGACATAGGCGAGGCTGAGGCCGAGCAGGTCGGAAGCCAGGAGGCTCCGCGGGACTAGCCAGCCGCGGCGCTCCAGACGACCACGGGTAAGGAGCTTCCGCGTGTGGTCGTCCACGGCGGCGATCAGGTCGCCTCCGCCGGATTGCGTCTCGCCGCGACCCTGCTCGACCTCAGGCTCGAGGCGGGTACGGGGTGAGTTGATCGAGGTGACGGAGCTCATCAGCGCGCAGCATGCACACGCCGCGGGCCCGTGCGCTAGACCAGGAACTAAAGACCCGCCGAAATCCCGGTCTAGGGACCGGGGGGAGGGGGTTGGCACCTGGACCTTCGTCCAGCACGAGTTCTCCACGCGGAGACAGCTTCTACGCGGGGGCTTGAGAAACGTCCGAGCACGTGGTGGGGTCGCGGTGGCGATCCAGACGAATCACAACACGAGAGACCGATGAACTTGCAGACCTCGTAGGGGGGAACGTCCGACGAAGCGACTGGTCCTCTGCGGACAGCTCATTGATCGGGGAAGCGATCGCGATCGGCCTGCCAAACAGCGGCGCCTTCAGGCTGGTGGGCCATATCAGTGCGCCCATGGGATCGATCCGGGCGATCGTCGAGGCGGGACCAGATGTGCTCCTGGTCGACGACGTAGACGGCTCGGACGAGTCGGTTGAGCTGATCGCGAAGATCAAGCCGAGCGGGATCACGTGGCGGTGATTGGCCTGTCCACCTTGATGAATCCCGACTGCCTCGAAGCGATCTTCGCCGTCGCCGCCGGTCGGTGCGATCTCCAAGGCGACCCACGCCACTGCGCTTGCCACATTGGTCCGGAAGACGACCGGCGGACATGTCGTCCACGTCTACAGGAGCTTTGTCTTCCGCGTGCCCCTGTCCGGCCGCCGTGGATGACCAGGCGCCGCTGACCTCGCGCGGGCTCGAGATGCTCGAGCTCGTGGCGTGCGGTGCGACGAACGGCGAATCGCCGAGGAGCTCTGCGTGACCGACCAGACGGTGCGGTTCCAGTCAGAAGCTCGGCCGCAGGCAGGCTGAGCGCGCTAGGCGCTGCGCTGAACAACACGTCCGGGAGAGTCCTTCTCGCGACCGACTTCCGAGCCAACGGATGTTTATCGCTGACGCCGTTGGGCACTGGACGTTTGGTTGATCTCTAGCGACAAGAGCGACGTCCGGGCTTTCGGGCGTCGATGAGGTCGGCGAACCAAGGAATAGACCGGGTGGAGGCACGGATGCGCCGTGTATTGCTGTGTGCAGTCTTCTTCTTGATGACCGCCGGTGCGTGGGCGGCGACGGGCGCGAACCGGTCGACGGTGCGTCGGTCCCCGGCAGGACAGACGGCGACGCACGCGACCCGCTCAGCCGAGCCCGACGCCGTTCTGTTCGGCGACAAGACCATCGAGTCGAGTGCCGGCCGTGACACCGTGGGGTCAGTGAGGGCGTTCCGTTTCGTCGATAAGGCGGGCGGGACCGCACGATCGATTAGCATCTACGTCGCCTCGCATAGCCGAGCACGGACGCTGCTGGTCGGTCTCTACAGGAACAAGGGCCGTAATCCCGGGTCGCTTCTGGTGTCCGCCTCGTTGTCCGCACCGAAGTCAGGCGGGTGGAACAAGGTCACGATCAAGTCGACGGCCGTCAAGGCAGGACAGGACTATTGGCTTGCGCTGCTGAGCAAGGGCGGCACCCTGTACTTTCGCGACCGCAGGAGGGGCATCTGCACGAGCGAGAATGCGCCTGCGATCCGCCGGACTGCCCTCCCGCGGTCAGCGCGCAAGGGCCGGCGTTCGAACGCCTGTCCGATCTCCGCGTACGTAAGTGGCCAGCCCGCAGCTACCGCAACCAAGCCGAGCACCCTGAACAGCGCCACCACCGCACAGACAACAAATGGCCGTAAGAAGCCAGCGGTGCCCGTCAACACCACAGCACCCTCGATCTCCGGCGCCGCTCAGCAGGGCCACACGCTGACCACGAGCAACGGCTCGTGGTCCGGGAGCCCGACGTCGTATGCCTATCAGTGGCAGGACTGCTCCTCCGGTTGCTCGAACATCACTGGGGCGACCGGATCGACCTACACGGTTCAGGCCTCTGACGTCGGGCACACCACCCGTGCTTCCGTGACCGCTACGAACACGGGCGGCTCGGCGTCTGCCACATCCGCTCAGACCTCGACGGTCAGTCCCATGCCGCCGACAAACACGACTGCTCCCTCGATCTCCGGGACCGCTCAGCAGGGCCAGACGCTGACCGCGAGCAACGGCTCGTGGTCGGGCAGTCCGACGTCGTATGCCTATCAGTGGCAGGACTGCTCCTCCGGCTGCTCGAACATCACTGGCGCGACTGGATCGACCTACGCGGTTCAGGGCTCTGACGTCGGGGACACGATCGACGTTATCGTGACCGCGACGAATGCGGGTGGCTCGGGTTCGGCCCTCTCGACGCAGACCGCGACCGTGGTGCCCCCGGCGCCGTCGAACAGCACGGCGCCGGCGATCAGCGGGCAGGCGGTTCAGGGCCAGGCGCTGACCGCGAGCAACGGCTCGTGGTCGGGTAGGCCGACGTCGTATGCCTATCAGTGGCAGGACTGCAATAGCACGGGTGGGAGCTGCGTGAGCGTCTCCGGGGCGAGCTCGAGCATCTATACGCTCCAAGCGAGCGATGTTGGCAGCACGATGCGTGTGGTCGTTACCGCCACTAACGCGGGTGGCTCGGCCGCGGCTTCCTCCGCTCAGACGGCCGTCGTCGTCGCACCGCCGCCTTCGCCGCCGTCGAATACCGGGCTTCCGCAGATCAGCGGCACCGCGGCGGTCGTGCAGACGCTCACGACATCCAACGGCACGTGGACGAACAGCCCCACCTCGTATCAATACGCGTGGCAGGACTGCGACCGCTCGGGCATCAACTGCACGGGCATCAGCGGCGCTAATTCCAGCACCTACACGGTGACCACCAGCGACGAGGGCCACACGATCCAGTCGGTCGTCACCGCCGGCAACGCTGGCGGAACGAGCATGTCCTTCTCGCAGGTCACCGCAATCGTCCCCACGCCGCCTCCCGCAGCCCCATCGAACAGCACGGCGCCGGCGATCAGCGGGCAGGCGGTTCAGGGCCAGACGCTGACCACCAGCAACGGCTCGTGGTCGGGTGGTCCGACGTCGTATGCCTATCAGTGGCAGGACTGCGATAGTTCGGGGAACAATTGCTCGAGCATCAGCGGCGCGAGCTTCAGCAGCTACACCCTGGTCGGTAGCGATGTCGGGCAGACCATCCGCGCGTTGGTGACTGCTACCAACGCGGGTGGCTCCGGTTCGGCGACCTCGACGCAGACCGCGACCGTGGCCTCCTCATCCCAGTCCATTGGCATGCTCTTCGGCGACCAGACGATGGAAAGCTACGGCGACAATAACGCCAACGGTCTCGCTCAGGCATTCTCGTACACGGCAGCGGGATCCGGGACGACCACGGACATCGATCTGTATGTGAACACGGGCACGACCGCAACGAAACTGCTGCTCGGTCTGTACGCGGACGCCGGTGGCAAGCCCGGAAACCTGCTCTCCTCGGGCTCGAGCTCCTCGGTCCAGCCCGGTGCCTGGAATGACGTAACCGTCGGCGCGACGACGATCACCCAAGGCAACACCTACTGGATCGCGGTCCTCGGTACGGGTGGCCAGCTCAACTACCTCGACAAGTCGGGCGGTACGGGCCCGAGCTATGTCGAGTCCGCAACCGGTCTCACATCTTTGCCGGCAACCTACTCGCCGGGAAGCTTCTACAACGTCAGCCCCGCGTCTGCGTACGTCGACGGCGTCGTCGTGAGCGGCGGTGGCGGTGGGTCCACAGTACCAGGCAACACGGCGGCGCCCGCGGTCAGTGGCACCACAACACAGGGCCAGGTCTTGTCCACCACTAACGGCAGCTGGACCGGCAGTCCCACCGGCTACACCTACGCCTGGCAAGACTGCGACAGCTCCGGAAACAGCTGCACCAACATCAGCAACGCAACCTCCAGCACCTACACGCTCCAAGCAAGCGACGTCGGCGACACGATCCGCTCGGTCGTGGCCGCCACCAACGCCGGCGGGTCAGCCTCGGCCAGCTCGGCACAGACCGCGATGATCGCCCCCGTCCCGCCGCCGGTGAACACGGCGTTGCCGCAGATTTCGGGCACCACCACGGAGGGCCAGACGCTCACCACTTCCAACGGCTCCTGGAGCAACAGCCCCACCTCCTACACCTACCAGTGGCAAGACTGCGACAGCTCCGGCGGTAACTGCACGAATATCAGCGGCGCGACCTCAGGGAGCTACACGCTGGCGTCCGGCGACGTCAACCATACGATCCGCGCGGTCGTGACCGCTGCTAATTCCGGTGGGTCAGCCTCGGCCAGCTCGCAGACGGGCGTCGTATCAGGCAGCGGTAGTGGCGGTCCGACGGGCGCTGGTTGCAATGGCGGATCGACAGCGGCCGGGGATCGCTGCTTCTACATCGACTATGGCGCTGCCGGTGATTCGGCGAGCGGCCGGAGCGAGAGCACGCCCTGGAAGCGCGCTCCGGGCATGATCGGATTCGCTGGCACATACAGTCACCAGGCCGGCGACCAGTTTATCTTCAAGGGCGGCGTCACCTGGCCGAATGCGGTGTTTCCGCTGGCTGTGGTGGGGAGTGGCGTGGCTGGGAAGGACGACTACTACGGCGTTGACACGGGCTGGTACACCGGCGGCAGTTCCTCGCAGCCGATCTTCGATGCGGGCAATGCTCTCACCGCTGGGGCTGACGCAAACGGGCCATCCTGCCCGTCGTTGTGTGGGGCGGGTCAGAACGACGTGATGATCGACATGTATCGGCGCGACTATGTCGAGATTGACGACATTCATCTCACCAACTTCCGCAGGGACTCGACGATGAGTTCGGTGGTCGGGATATGCGCGATGATCAACAGCAGCAATCAGGGGAATCCGGCGTACGATCAGAACATCACGATCAACCGGGTCCTGATGGATCATATGTACGACGACGCTGCCAGCGGCGCGTGTGATGCGATTGTCGGTGGCAACAGCGAAGCTGGCCATTATGCGGGTAACAGCATCGTTGAGAACTCGACCATCGCTGGTGATGGCGCGACCTACATGGGTGGGATCGGGCTTGTGGGGAACGTTGAGAACAACGTGATCCACGATCTCGGGAGCACGCTGCTCGGTGCCGTCTCCACCGGCACCGCCACGATCTCCGGCAACACCTTCTACGACTGCATGTACCCGGCGTTGCCCTCGGACGGCGGTCAGGCGAACAACAAGCACGCGGACGAGGTCATCATCGGGGGCGTCACGACTTCGAGTACGCCTGCGGCGACGTACTACATCCACGACAACGTGTTCGCCAAGAACGGCCAGTCGGGTTATTCGACCGGGTCGGGCACTGGGGATGAGTGCGAGTCGCTGATGATCGGCAATTGGAACGAGACGGACTACGTCTACAACAACGTCTTCTATGACCTGTATGGGAACGGTCCGGTCAGTCCGCAGTCAGGATCACCGACGATTGCGGGCGCCTACTACTGGAACAACTCGATCGAGCCTGGGACGAACGCGGCGGGCGGGGAGCAATGCTTCCGGTTCGAGGGCGGCTCAACCACGTACAACCAGCTTTCGATTCAAAACAACCTGTGCGTGACGACCAGCGGTGCCGTGTACGGCAACACAGGTGCCACGATCAAATCCAGCGCGATCGACCACAACGTGGTCCTCACGCCCACGCAGATCCAGGCAGGCGGCACGTACGCGGGCGACTTCGCGGTACCCGGATCGAACCCATTCGTCTGGCAGCCGCCCAGCGGATCCGCGCCCACAACCGGCGCCGGCACCAACCTCACCTCGAAGTGCTCCGGAGGACTCGCCCCGCTGTGCTCCGACACGACCTACGCCGGTGCCCGCACCCCGGTCGCGCGGCCCGGCGGCGCGACAGCCTGGGACGTCGGCGCCTACCAGCTCCCATAACTCGCGCGCGCTGTACGGCAGCGCGATCACCGACGTCCCGCTGTTAGGCTACGAGCGACGCCGGATAGGTCGCCAGAACCAGACGCCCTCCTCCCGGCGTATGGAACGCCGGAGCGCACGATCAACGATCAGATAGGACCCCACGGACCCAGCATCACCGCGCGGACGCGGCCAGGCGCGGGCGCCTGAGCCACCGCCACGCAGCGCGCAGCTTGCGCAGGAAGTTGGCGTCGGGCGGGAGGTCGTGCACCAGAATGTCCCAGATGTATTCGTCGGTGACGGCCTTGGCTCGCTGAATGCGGCGACGCTTACCCAACGCTTGGAATGCCAAGGGAGCGCCGGCTACAAGTCCCCTGGTTGCCGGCCACCCCTGCCCCTCCCGGACAGCCCAGAGAAAGAAGACAAGGTATCCCAGGGCGCAGCGCCAGCCGATTCGCCCCAGGTAACGTCGAGGCACGTTCTTGAGCAGCACAAGCGGGACGTTTCGACAATACTGGCGGGCGGCGAAGCCGGTAATCTTGTTGCTCGTGGCGTTGCTCTGGTGATATACCACGGATTCCGGAATGTAGTGTACCTTCCAGCCAGCTAGCTGCGCGCGAAAACTGAGATCCACGTCTTCGAAGTAGGCGAAGAAGTCTTCGTCGAACAGCCCGATCTCGACCAGCATCCTGGCCCGGTAGAGGCTGGCCGCTCCGCTCGCACCGAACACCTCTCTGCTTGACAGATCGTCATACCTAGTGAGGTCGTCCTCGTGGCCCCCGCGCCGATACGCCATTCCCCAGCTCGTGTAGCAATCGCCGGTGCTGTCGATGCGAGTACCGTCACCATTGAGCAACTTGCACGTCGCAATACCGACAGCCGGTTCATGATCTAGGACGTGCGCAAGGTGCTCGAGCCAATACGGGTCAGCTAATGCATCGCTGTTGAAGGCTGCAACGTAGTCGTAGCCGAGAGCGATGGCTCGGCGGATTCCGGTGTTGATGCCGCCAGCAAAACCTATATTGGTCGGAAGCGCCATGACGGTCACGCTCGGATAACAGGCCAGCACCTCGAGAGAGTCGTCCGATGAGCCATTATCGACTACGATGATGTGGGGACTGGGCACTTGCTTGAGCAGGGAGTCCAGGCACGGCCCCAAGAGATCTGCGCCATTCCAGTTGGGCACGACGACGGCGCTTCTCGACGGAACTGTCGTCAGCGGCAGTGGCGTACCTGCGGAGCAGAAGGGTGCCGGGTGGTCGGCCTCCGAATGTGCGACGATGCTCGACATGACGCCGAGTCTAAGGGCGGCCTGGAGCACCTCGGCTGGTCGAAGGGCTAGGTTGACGCCTACGCATGTGACGTGGGCTTGTCCTCCGCTGGTCGACCCCCCGAAAGATCGCCCAGTAGCCTCCGCCACGTGGCAGCGGCACCGTGTCGCAGGCACAGCCGCCGGTCCACGCGCCGCATTGTCGCGGGTGCCCAGTCACGACGTCTACTAGGCGAGGATCCAGGTCGTATTGGCCGAGGACGTGCAGCGCTCGCCTCAAACAGGGGGGAGCAGAGTAGAGAATCTCGAACGTAGCACTGCCGGCGCATCTTTGGATTGCGAGCAGCAGCATCCCGCGCCGTGCCTCGGGCGGTCGACGTAAGTGCGAGCTGACGCTTGATCGAGCACAGAGCCGCGTCTTACAACCCACCGTTTCCGAAATGCTGGTAATTTGCGTCTGGGCTTGCGAGAGAGGCAGCGCGTCCTGGAACCCCTCCGGGGCCCTGAATCAGGAGGACGTGAGATGGAGCACAGCAAGACGCGCAAGCGCCTTCGGCGTCGCCGCCACACCAAGACCGCAAGAGTACTGCCCGGCAACCGACATCCTCGCATGAGATCGGCCCTCCGTACCGTGTTGTTGGTGGTCCTAGCCGCCGCGTTCGGCGCCTGCGGCGCTAGTGCGAGGTCGCACCTAACGGCCACACCGCACCTAACGGCCAGACCGCACATTTTCGGGCGGCCGATCTATCGGCCTCGTCACGCCACCGCCGATCCCCGACTCGGGCGGCAGGACACACTCATCGCCAGCCCGGGCGCCTGGGCGCATAACGCCAGCAGCTATATCTACCAATGGAACGCCTGCGACCAGAGCGGCGCTCACTGCCACCCGATCAGCCGCTCCACCTCGAATCGATATGTGCTCACCGCAAGTGACGTGGGCGACAAGTTGACGGTCACCGTCATCGCCCACAGCAGGCACGGCTCCGCCTCCGCGACGAGCGCGCCGACAGTCGTTGTCAGCGCGAGTAGCTACCGGACGTTCTATGTTGATTACGCCTCCGGTAGTGACTCCAACAGCGGCACCAGGGAGGCTTCGCCGTGGAAGCGGGCTCCGGGCATGGTGGGGTTCGCCGGCACCTATTCCCATCAGCCTGGGGATCACTTGATCTTCAAGGGCGGCGTGACGTGGCCTAATGCGGTGTTTCCGCTGGCCGTGGTGGGGAGTGGCGTGGCTGGGAAGGACGACTACTATGGCGTGAATCCGACGTGGTATTCGGGTGGTTCGTTCTCGCAGCCGATCTTCGATGCGGGCAATGCTCTTACCGCTGGGGCTGACGCGAACGGTCCCGGTTCAATCACCGGTGCGGGTCAGAACGACGTGATGATCGACATGTATCGGCGCGACTATGTCGAGATTGACGACATTCATCTCACCAACTTCCGCAGGGACTCGACGATGAGTTCGGTGGTCGGGATATGCGCGATGATCAACAGCAGCAATCAGGGGAATCCGGCGTACGATCAGAACATCACGATCAACCGGGTCCTGATGGATCATATGTACGACGACGCTGCCAGCGGCGCGTGTGATGCGATTGTCGGTGGCAACAGCGAAGCTGGCCATTATGCGGGTAACAGCATCGTTGAGAACTCGACCATCGCTGGTGATGGCGCGACCTACATGGGTGGGATCGGGCTTGTGGGGAACGTTGAGAACAACGTGATCCACGATCTCGGGAGCACGCTGCTCGGTGCCGTCTCCACCGGCACCGCCACGATCTCCGGCAACACCTTCTACGACTGCATGTACCCGGCGTTGCCCTCGGACGGCGGTCAGGCGAACAACAAGCACGCGGACGAGGTCATCATCGGGGGCGTCACGACTTCGAGTACGCCTGCGGCGACGTACTACATCCACGACAACGTGTTCGCCAAGAACGGCCAGTCGGGTTATTCGACCGGGTCGGGCACTGGGGATGAGTGCGAGTCGCTGATGATCGGCAATTGGAACGAGACGGACTACGTCTACAACAACGTCTTCTATGACCTGTATGGGAACGGTCCGGTCAGTCCGCAGTCAGGATCACCGACGATTGCGGGCGCCTACTACTGGAACAACTCGATCGAGCCTGGGACGAACGCGGCGGGCGGGGAGCAATGCTTCCGGTTCGAGGGCGGCTCAACCACGTACAACCAGCTTTCGATTCAAAACAACCTGTGCGTGACGACCAGCGGTGCCGTGTACGGCAACACAGGTGCCACGATCAAATCCAGCGCGATCGACCACAACGTGGTCCTCTCACCCAGCCAGATCAGGTCGCGTGGTCGCTACGCGGGCGACTTCGCGGTACCCGGATCGAACCCATTCGTCTGGCAGCCGCTCAAGGGATCGGCACACACAACCGGCGCCGGCACCAACCTCACCTCGAAGTGCTCCGGAGGACTCGCCTCGCTGTGCTCCGACACGACCTACGCCGGTGCCCGCACCCCGGTCGCGCGGCCCGGCGGCGCGACAGCCTGGGACATCGGCGCCTACCAGTGGCGCTTGCGGCGCTGCTGGGCTGCTCGGAAACGTTGCTCGCGTCACAGGCGCTGGGTGAAGCGGTGCTGCCCCACGAGTTAGCGTACCCCGCAGCTCTGAGCTTCGCAGACATTCCTGCAACATGACGATCGCCTGGCGCGGCGCGATCGGCTCGCCAGTTTGCGGGGAGCGTCATGGTCAAGTCCTTCAAACTTCGAGATCAGCGGACACTGCTGAGGCGGACGGGCCCGACGCCGGCAGGAGAGCGGCGGCTCCCGGCTCTCGACGTCCTGTCACGGCATTACAGAGGGCCGCATCCAGCAGCGCTCCGTAGCGTTCGCGGTTGAACATCTCGCGCGCCCAACGCTGGCCGTGACGACCCATCTCGCGCATGGCAGGCCGGTCGTAATAGCATGCCTGTATCCACTTCGTCAGGTCATCAACCTCTCCTGGACGATACAGGTAACCATTCCATCCGTGTCTAATTAGTTCTGGGGTTGCCCCACTGGCGGCGCCTACTACTGGCTTTCCTGCCTTCATCCCCTCGACTGTAGTGCGCCCGAAAGCCTCGATGCGCGAACAAACCAGGACCACGTCAGCTTTGTGGATAAGCTCTGAAGGGTTCGGATGGAACGGGATGAATGTGACGCACTCGGTGACCGAAAGTTGCTGTGCTAGTTCCTTGAGCACATGCTCATGACCGTGTTCCTCGGGGCCCACTAGATCTAGGTGCACGTCAAGGCCGAGCCGGGCGAGCCTAGCTAATGCCTGAAGGGCCTCATGCTGACCTTTGAACGGCGACTTTGCGCCGACTAGGATGAGTCGGAGCTGCGTCCCAGGTTCGGGGCCGTTGGTGGCCTCGGGCACGTCGACGGCCTGCGGAATGACCGAGACGTCTAATCCATGGAAGGGCTCGCGAAAACGCGCCTTGAGCGCATGGGAGTTGACGAGGCAGAGGCTCATCGAATTGCGCATGAGATGAAACGTCAGGTCATCCCCAAACATGAGTGGCTCGCGACCAAATTCGTGGACAAACCAGACATGGGGTAGACGAGCGAGGCTTGCGGCAAGCGCCCCGGCCATCGTGGTGACCGTGTTGCTGATCACCACGTCAGCTTGAACACGGCGGGCGATGCGTGCGATACGTGGGCCCGAAAGGAACGCGTTGTACGTGACCAGCTTAGCTCGGCTTACCCAGGTGGGCTCGAACGTGGCCCACAATAGGTGGTTACACTCGTAGACGGGTACCTCGCCGGTCAGCCGATCCAATAGCGGTCCTGCTTCTGGGACAACGACGTGGACGTCGTGACCACGGGATCTCAGCGCATCCGCGCCTTCGACGAGCGCGAGCTCCGCCCCACCGAGGAATCTGCTATGCGATACCCAGAGAATGCGCACTCTTCCAAATGAACGGTCGAGGACAGCTCGTTCTCGCGCCGCGCGAATCAGCCGGTATAGAGGATTCTTGCGGACGGGTCGGCCAGTGAGAGCGAGTGAACTGGCGAGGACGACTTGGTGTTGCGCGACGGAACAGGCGTTCAACAGTGATAGGTGCAGGAAGGTCTGAGAATGGGCGGATTTGCACCGGGGTAACGGCAGTGGGGGGCTTCGAGGCGTCGCTACGAGGCGCCGTGGCGAGGGGTCGATCGGCAGGAACCGCCGCGGTTCGGGCACGTCGATTGTGCGCGAGGCTCTCGCGCTGACAGCCGAGCTGGACGCGCGAGCGCGCGCGCCGTCGACGGCGCCAGGTGAAGGCCGAGGGCAGGGAGCGGCGGCGTTGGACGCGGTCACGGTCGCGGCGCTCGTCGTCTCGCGCCGTGCGGCTGGGTTCTCGAACCACTTGACGGTCAATGCGCTGCAGCCGTTGCTGGCGTAACTGCGCGGCCTCGGCGTGGTTTCTGAGCCGGGACGTGCTCGTGCCCTAACGGGCCGTTCGAAGTGGGGTTGAGGCGGTGTCGCAGTTATCTGTTGTTCGAGCGGGTCTCGTGTTATCACGAGCCGCGGGTATGTCGACGCGGTTCGACCTTGCCTCGTCGGACGTCTTTCGTCTGATGGGGGCGCCTTGATCTGGATGGGCTGCGTGTTAGGGGCGTGACGGCCTTCGTCGTCGGGCGTTGTCCGGCGCAGTCGCGCCGGGCGGCAAAGGAGACTGCAACGGCTCCGCGGTCGCCGCTGATGCATCTGCGTGTCGTCGGCGAGATCGAGCGGTTGCTGGCCGGTGCGGTGCCGTCCGTCGCGGGGTGGCGGCTGGCGGGATTGCCAACGAGTCTCGAGCCGGACTAGGTTCAGGCGTGGCTGGCGTCGTGTGATCAGGACACCAGCTCTGGTCGTCTCGATTTCGCGATCCTGGTCGTCGCGATTTCGCGATCCTGACAGTGCTGGTGCGGCTTGACGGCGGCCATGGAATTCTCCCCATAGGCGGCCACTGCATCTCCCCACTGGCGGCCACGGTTTCTCCCCATGGGCGGCCATCGGATCTCCCCACAGATTCGTTCTTATCTGTCGGTTAGCCAGTCTCCGGCTCGTTGTCGAGCGCGGATCTGGAGGCCGGGATTGAAGAAAGCTGAGGAAGTGATGGAGATCCTTGAGGCGTATGACTTGACCGGCTCGTTCCGGCAGGCGGCGGCGCTGGTCGGCTGCGATCACAAGACGGTCGCGCACTGGGTCGCGGTGCGCGAGCAGACGGGTGGCGCGCCGCCGGTGCGTGCAAGGCATCGGCGGCCGATGGCGGATCCGGTGGCGGTGAAGATCGAGGAGTTGGTCGACCGGTCGCGTGGGCAGATCCGTGCTGACCAAGCGCATCGGAAGTTGGTCGCGATGGGCTATGAGCGGTCGGAGCGGACGACCAGGCGGGCGGTGGCCGAGGCCAAGCGCCGCTGGCGTCAGAGGCACGGGCGCCGCACCCGGCCGTGGATCCCGGAGCCTGGGTTGTGGGTGCAGTGGGACTATGGCGAAGGGCCGCTCGTCGCCGGCTCAAGGACGGTGTTGTTCTGCGCGTTGCTTGCCTGGTCGCGCTATCGGGTGGTGGTCCCGCTGCGTGACAAGACGCTGCCGTCGGTCGTGATCGGGCTGGATCGCACGCTGCGCCGGCTCGATGGTGTCCCGACGTATGCGTTGACCGATAACGAGAAGACGGTGACGGTCGAGCACGTGTGCGGGATCGCGGTCCGCAACCCGCAGATCGTCGAGGTCTCGCGTCATTACGGGCTGACGGTCGCGACCTGCGAGCCGGCGGACCGGCAGAGCAAGGGCGGCTCGGAGTCCACGGTGAAGATCGCGAAGGCGGATCTGGTGCCGACCGATCACAACCTTCGCGACGAGTACGTGGACTTCGCCGAGCTCGAACAAGCGTGCGAGCAGTTCATGGCCGAGGTCAACACCCGGCCGCACAGGGTCACTCGCCGGCCGCCGATCGAGATGCTGGGCGAGGAGCACGAGCATCTGCACCGGCTGCCACGGGTGGCGCACACGCTCTGCTTCGGGCAGACGCGGAAGGTCAACTGGCAGTCGCTGATCTCGGTGGGCGGCGCGCAGTACTCGGTGCCGCACACGTTGATCGACGAACGCGTGTGGGCGCGGGTCGAGGACCAGGAACTCGTCGTCGTGCACCTCGACGGGCCGGCCGGGCCACGGGAGGTCGCCCGACACCAGTTGACTACACCGGGACGTCCGGCGATTTGCGATGAGCACTATCCGCCCCGACCGGCCGGCGCGCTCGAGCGCAAGCCGAGAGCCCGGAGCGGTGAGGAACGGGAGTTCCTGGCGCTCGGCGACGGCGCCGAGGCCTGGTTGATCAAGGCCGCTGCCGCGGGCGGACAACGACTGCGGCGCAAGATGGCCGAAGCGGTCGACCTCGCCAAGCTCCACGGCAACGCTGAGGTGAACCGAGCGCTGCGGACGTGCGCGGACGCCGGCCGGTTCGCTGATGGTGACCTCGCCGCGATCCTCGCCCACCAGCAGCAGACCGGAGAGCTGATCCTATTCCCCGCCCCTGAGGAGCGCTCGCTGCAGCGCTCCACCCGCAGCTGGGAGGGATTCGGACAATGACCATCAAGCCACCACCGCCCCCGCCGCTGCCCGACGAGCTCGACCGGCTCCTCAGACGACTCAGGCTCCCATACGTCCGCAAGGCGGCGCCCGAGGTGATCGCCAACGCGACCGCCCAGCGCTGGGAATACGCCGAAGCCCTCAGGGTCTTGCTGGCTGAGGAGGCCGCCGGCCGCGACCAGGCCACGATCAGGATGCGCCGACGCGCCTCTGGGCTGCCCGCGGGCAAGACGTTCGAGGTCTGGGAACCGGACCGGTGCGCGATCCCACCCAAGACCCAGCGCGCGCTGCAGACGCTGGAATGGATCGATCGCGCAGAAGTGCTGTGTGTCTGTGGGCCGAGCGAGCATGTTTCACACTGCCCTCCTCGTCCGCGTCATTGGTCAAAGAGTCCAGTCGCGGACCCTTCGACGTGAATCCTCAGGCCTTTCCGCCGTCCGCTGATGACTTGGACGGCGTGCAGTTCGCCGCGTTGGACCTTATGCAAAACGGTCTGCCGCGCGCATCCGAGCCGCTTCGCAGCCTGATCGAGCGGCAGGTAATCGTCCGGGACATCCGGCACGAACCGTGAACGGACCTCCGGAGTGAGCCGGATTCGCCAGGGGGCGTGCGGGGTGGTCTGCTCGGCCGGGAGCAGGCCGGCTCTGAGCCATCGATAGATCGTCGTCTGCGCGACGCCGAGGTCGGTCGCGGCCTGCTCGACGGTGAACAGGTCGCTGGCGCGGTCTGGTGGTGGCGCCGCGGGGATCCCGTGTTCGACGCGGATGGACGCGACACGCGGCTGGTTGAACGGCAGGCCGGTGCCGGTGCGGCGGCCTTGCTTGTTGAGGATCGCGGCGATCTGCTGATCGCCCGTGTGCGCGGCGAGCTTGCGGACCAGCTCGACCGTGTCCTCGCTAGTGCGGTTGCGCTCGGTCCCGCGCTCGACCAGCGGCACGGTCAGCTCGGTCCGGGCGCCGCCTTCCCAGACGATCTGCACCTCGGCACGACGCGGCTGCTGGTTGATCGTGATGATCACTTCGCTGATCAGCGTGCGCAGCAGCTCCTTGCGGTCACGGGCCGTCGTGGTGTCGGCGGCCCAGAGGCGCGGGAGGTCGCGGATCAGCCGGGTGAGCGCTCGGCGCTCACCCGCGGTGAGGGGTTCGGGGCGGCGGGTCTCGAGCTCGGCGAGCTTGCGTCGTTCGCGCTCGAGCTCCGCCAGCGCAGCCTCCAGGCGGGATTCGAGCGTGCGGGCGACGAGGCGGTGCTCGGGCTCGCACGCGTCGAACTGGCGTTGCGCGCGGCCGGCTTCGAACTCGGCCCGCTCGACCGCGAGCCGCTGGCCGGTCAGGCGATCCTCATGCTGGCGCTCGAGCTCGCCGATCGCCTCCGTGCAGGCGAGGACACCGGCGGGGGTGATCGCTTCCAGGAACGCGGCGGTCACGGCCTTCTCCAGTCTGAGCGCGCCGAGTGACTGGCAGGCGCTGTCGGTGCCGTGCAGCTGATGCGCGCGAACGCACGCATAGCGGGGGACCTGTCCGTCGTTGCCTGAATAGGCGACCTGCATCCGTCGCCCGCAGCGTCCGCAGCGGACGATCCCTTGCAGCAGCGCGACGCCTTCGCGGGCGGCGCCGCCGCCCTCGCCGCGTGGTCTCACGTTCGCTCGCAGCCGTTCGCGGGTGGCGAGGTACTCGTCCCAGGTGACATAGCCGGGATGGTGCTCGGGCAGGCAGACGGACCACTGCTCCAGCGGCAAATCGATCGTCCGGCGGCGCACCCGGCCGGTGGCGTCCAGCGACTTCTTCTGGCTGGTGCGGCCGAACACGAACGCGCCGGCATACGCCGGGTTGGTCAGGAACGCGTGCACTGACCCATAGGTCGCCGGCGCCCACCGCACCCGGCGCGACCCGACCGTTCGGCGTGGCACGCGCTGTCCCTCGTCACGCAGCACGGAGACGACCTGCCGGGCGGATCCGATCCGCCGCCACAGCTCGAACACGCGACCGAGCGCGTGACGGACCTGCTCATCGGCGGTGAGCACGATCCGGCCGTCCTCGTCGCGATCCAGCCCGACCGGGAGGCTCAGCTCAAGCTCGCCGCGCTGCGCCTTGTTCCGAAGCCCGCCGTCCAGTCGGGCGCGGATCAGGTGCAGCTCCGCCTCGGACATCGTGCCCTTCAGGCCGAGCAGCAGCCGGTCGTTGAAGTTCCCCGGCGAATAGATCCCGTCCTGGTCGGCGATCAGCGCCCCGGTCAGCGCGCACAGATCCAACAACTGATGCCAGTCCGCCGACGAGCGCGCCAGCCTCGAGGTCTCGAGCGACAGGATCAGCCCGACGTGCCCGAGGCCGACCTCGGCGACGAGTTCCTTGAACCCGAGCCGCTCATCGCTCGATGCGCCCGAGCGACCGAGATCCTCGTCGACCACGCTCACCGACGCAGCCGGCCACCCGAGCTCGATCGCTCGCTGTCTGAGCGCGTACTGCCGCGCGCGTGACTCGTGGTTGCGCTCCAGCTGCGTCGGGGTCGACTGCCGCACATACACGATCGCCCGCCGCCGCCGGTGCTGCTCGGTGATCTTCTGAAGATCACTCATCGCGCGCCGCCTCGACCAGCCGGGCGAGCAGACGCGCGAGCCCGACCGCGACCTGCAGCTGCCGCTCGGGCGGCAGCGTCTCCCACACCGCCGCCGGAACGACCGTGTCCTCCTCCACCACCAACGCGAGCTGTCCCGCCACGATCACCTCCGTTTTCACCGGAGGCTCGACCCCGCCGCGGACGACGCAAGCGCTCCGCCCGCGCCAACAACAACCGCCAGCCCGCCGGCGACCCGATCCCGCCGACCGCCAGCTCAGGCGCGACCCGCCACGGCAGATCCGTCCACCGCGCCGGGATCTCCCCCGAGCTGCCATCCAGCAGCCGACACAGCAAAACCGTCTCGCCCGTGGAGTCATCCGTCGACCACCCCAACACCGCGAGCTCGACATCCCGGAGCTCGCCAGGCGCGGCGATTAGCCGCACCCGCTCCGGCAGAAACTCCACAACATGAGTAGTGCGACCACTACTCGAGCTGGACCGGCAAGAGCCACCTGATCGAACCGCTCGGTCACCTCGCGATCGACAAAGGCAAGACCGTCGCGTGGCACACGCTCGAGACGCTCGCGCAACTGCTGCGCCGCCACCGCGCCGACGATTCGATCAACAAGGCGATCGGCAAGCTGATCCGCGCCGATCTCGTCGTGATTGATGACGTTGGTCTGCTTCCGGTCTCAGCGGACGCGGCCGAGGCGCTGTTCCGGGTGATCGACGCTGCCTACGAGAAACGCTCGATCGCGATCAGCTCGAACATCCACCCATCCGGATTCGACGAACTGATGCCCAAGAGCATCGCGACCGCGACCGTCGATCGACTCCTGCACCACGCCCACGTCCTCATCACCGAGGGCCAGGACAGCTACCGGCTCGCCCAAGCCACCGCCGGCAAGGGGGTGAAGCCTCTGACCTGACCCCTAGCTCGGATCGTGCAGTAGGCGGGTGAAGGTGAGCGCATACGCGCTGGAGATGGTTAGTGGTGTGGCGGTGGCCGTCGATGAGGTGGCTGTGGGGTGTCGGGGCGGTTCCGCGGAACCGCCGACCGGCTGTTTGGCTCGTTTGCGGGCAGCGGCGTTCGAGGCGGCGGCCGGGAGTTCTGCTCGGTGGTGGGGTTGGCTGACGGTTGGTGTCAGCTGGTGAGGGCTGTGAGCGTTTTCAGCTTTGTGAAGGCGGCGAGCAGCTCGTTGGCCCACGGCCACGTGTGTTGAAGATGCAGCTTCGCGCGGCGTCCGGAGAACGCGAGGCGGGCGGCGACGTGCAGCAGCCGGTAGCGCAGTCGTTTCGGTTCGGCTTTGGCGAGCTCTCCGTCGAGCAGGAGCGCTTGGGTCCAGACGATCAGGTCGTGCGCGAGCATCACGATCTCGGCCCACACCTCGTTGAGCGTGAAGGCCTTGAACGGGAACTTCGCCAGCCCGGTGTCCTTGTCGTCGCGGATGCGGTCCTCGACCCGGGCGCGTTGGCGGTGCCGGCGCTCGATGATCGCGAGGTCCGGGTCGGGTTGGTCGGTGAGGATCGCTTGGAAGCGGTAGCCGTCGTGGTCGGTGAAGGAGAGCTGCGCGCCGGGGTGCGGGCGCTCACGGCGGACGATCACCCTGCAGCCATCCGGCCAGGAGCGCAGATCGAGCCGGTCGGTGATCTCACAGACTTCGCCGTTCTCGCGCTCGCTGCCGTCCTGGTCTAGCGCTGGAACCCAGGCATCATCAGGGATATCGAGGATCGCGGCGCGGACCGTCTCGGTCAGCTCGTAACCGAACGAGAAGCGCATGTTCCCCTCATGGCAGTGATCGGCGAACTCGTGCGTGGCGCCCGCGGAGTCTGCGCGCACGAGAATCTCGATGCTCTCAATGTGCGCGGCGGGGATCTGCTCAAGGCACCGGTCGAGCACCAGCACATGATCGGCTGCGGTGTTGGCGCCGGCGTTCCCGGGGCGGAGCATCACGCCCAACGCCTCGCGGGTCTCATCGCCATAGGCGTGCAGCGGATGAAACCACGTAGCCGCCCTTGTAGTTGCCGGCGGCGTGCTCTTTCTCAGAATGCGACGTGATCAACGTCGCGTCGATGTCGATCGTCAAGGACTCCGGCGCGCCGTGTAGCTCCCAGAACCTGGCCCGCGCCCTGGCGTGCGCGTCCCGGACAGCGTCCAGCAGCCCCGGTGTCGACGCGATCCTCTCGACCGTCCTAAACGCGGTCGAGTCCGATGCCACCGCCCCGAACAGCAGGTCCTGATCACGGGTCGCGCCCAAGTCCGAGACGCACTCGCCGCCGTTGGCGAGCATCACCGCGAGATCCCGGATCACGACTCCCGGGTCATGACCACGACGGCGTTGCTTCACGCCCGCCAAGCGCAGCGAGAGAGCGCTCGTGAGCCCGACCTTGTCCGCGATCTGCCCCAGCACCGCGGTCCCCGCGTGCGACACCAATCCCGCTCCGTCCGCCGTGACTTCTACGGTTACGGGGCGTCCATCACGCATCACCTTCAAGGTGAAACCTCCAAGCTCGGGATTCAGGAACTCGCAATCCCAAGAATCCCTGCTCAGCCGGACGACTCCGCGCCCCCGCACCCCGGGGGCGCGAGTCTTACCGCACGATCCGGGCTAGCGGCACCCATGTGGTGGGGAGCAAAGATGGCCACCAGTGGGGAGAAATCATGGCCGCGGCTGGGGAGAAAAGACGGCCGCCGTTGGGGAGAAACAGATGACCGTTGACACGGCTCGGCATGCGTGCCGGCGAGGTCGCCGCGCTCGCGCTTGATGACGTGAACTGGCGTGCGGGCGAGATAGCGGACACTCCGCCTCGGCGGCCGCGCCCTCGCTCGACAGTCCACGAGCGATCGCGCCACAAAGCCGCTGAAGATGCTCGCGGCGCCCAGTCGGCGCCAGCCTCGGCGACTTCAGCACCGGCCGGCCAGCACGCTTCCAAGCCTGAAACCTTCCTGCCCCACAACCCCTCTCCATAGAAGCGTTGCGACGACCGCTTGAATCCGCACCGCAAACCCTAGTCGGTGTGGTGCCGCAACGCGACGTCAGCGCCGGGGTCGCGCATCCCGAGCGCCATCCGCAGCGCGTCGAGCACGAGCGTTGTGCGGATGGTCGTCGCGAGCTGCCAGCCGACGAGCATCCGCGAGATTCGTCGATCACAAAGCTGAAGTACAAGACGCCCTCCCGGCAGCGCAGGTGGGCGAAATCGAATAACCACAGCGCGTTCGGGCGCGCGGCGCTGGGGTCGGTTCGACGAGGTCCGCCGGCGTAAGCGCCTTCGGTCGGCCTTCTTGGTCCGCCAACCGGCCAGCGGCTGGACCGCAAGGGCACCGAGCACGTCGCCCACCGGTTCCTTCCGGCAAACCATCTACGCGGTCGCGGAAGTCGCGCGAACGGAATTCCGCTCCGCGCAGCGACGTGGGTTGAGAGGTCGTCTCTAGAAGGTGACGAGCCGCGCGGGTGATGATCGGACCGCCCGCGCCCACGGGACGGACCAGGGTACCCGCCGTGATCCTCTTTCGTCTACGGAGCGACCGCAGAAGTTTGGCCGGGACTGTGACGTTGGTTGGGGTGTGACGCGGAGGCTGCGATGAATCCGGGTGGCCGACAGCCGAGCGACACCCCCGTTACCCCACGGCGGCCCTCGCGCTCAAGCCGAACCATTGCTACTTCTTTGCACTTCCGAGCAACCATCGGTCGTCGCTCGTGTGTCGCGCCCCGTCGAACCGCAATTGCTGTGCATGGTTAGGAGGTCGGCTTATGGAAACCGCCAGTTTCCCTCGCGAAGCACTTACCCGCACCCATCCGCTCGTGCCTCAGACCCGCTCGGGAACGCTATAACCGCTACGTCCGATGGCCGCAGCCAGTCTGGCGAGCTTACGGTTACGGTGTCTTCGATCTTGCAGGTCAGAAGATTCGCTTCCAGGATATCGCGGATCCGCCGCATGATTGGTGGGCGTGGCGCGCGTATAGCGGACAATGGGAGCGGGAAGCGCTGGCGGTCTTCGCCGCGACGGTTGAACCCGGCGACATCGTGCTCGACGTTGGTGCATATATCGGCCCCTACACGCTCCTCGCGTCCCGACTTGCCGGGCCACGCGGCCACGTCTTTTCCTTCGAGCCGGATCCGGTTGCACGGAAGCTTCTGGAGGCGAACATTGAAGCGAACGGAGCCCGGAATGTCACCGTCCTACCGATCGCTGTCAGCGACAAGGCTGGAACGCTGTATCTAAATGGCGAGGACCTAGGTAATTCTGGGACATCCACGAGCGAGCATGGCGTGTTTGCCGTTGACGCGGTCACTCTGGACGGTTTTTGTGCAAGTGAGCGGAGCACGCCTCAAATCGTGAAAGTAGATATCGAGGGCGGAGAAGCCGCGGCGTTCGCTCCAGGCGCCGCAGATAGGACCATTAGCGCCACACGTCTTACACTGCTCGAGATCCACGAGATGTTTGGAGTAGATCCAGCCCCGCTCCTCAGTCGGTTCGCCGCACTGGGGCGGCAGCCGACGTACCTGGACTCGCGAGAGGAAGGCAACTATAGCGTTGCTCTTTCTAGTGGTGCGTCAGCGTTTTAGCTGGTGATTGCATCGAGTGTCACGCGGCCTCGCTGGACGGTTTCAACGATCTGGTCGGCGGTCTTGGTCCAGGTGAACGGCGTGGGGTCGGTGTTGTTCGCGGTGAGGTAGGCATCGATCGCGGCGATCAGGTCTGGGACGGAGGCGAAAGCGCCGCGGCGGATCGCCTTGTTGGTGAGCTGCGCAAAGAAGCCCTCGACCATGTTGACCCAGCTTGAGGAGGTCGGCGTGAAGTGGAGGTGGAAGCGGGGGTGCTTCGTGAGCCAGGCCTTGACGTTGGGGTGCTTGTGGGTCGCGTAGTTATCGAGGATCAGATGGATCTGCAGGCCCTTAGGGACCTGGCGGTCGATCGTGCGCAGGAACGTGAGGAACTCTGAGTGACGGTGGCGGGGCAGGCACTGGCCGATCACCGAACCGCTCAGAACATCGAGCGCGGCGAACAGAGTGGTCGTCCCGTTGCGTTGCGCTTGTCGTCGTGGGTCATCGTCCCGGCCCGCCCGGGCTTCATCGGCAACGACGGCTGCGTGCGATCCAGCGCTTGGATCGGGGACTTCTCGTCCATGCTCAAGACGATCGCGCGCTCGGGCGGGTTCAGGTACAGGCCGACGACATCGGCGAGCTTCTCCTCGAACCGCGGGTCCCTGGACAGCTTGAACGTCTCGACCCGATGCGGCTTCAGCTTGTGCTCCCGCCAGATCCGGTGCACCGTCGTCGGCGCGATCCCGGTCGCCGCCGCCAGCCGCCGGACGCTCCAGTGCGTGGTCCCGTCCGGCGCCGGCTCAAGCGTCGTGGCCAACACCCGCTGCACCTCATCGTCATCAATCTCGCGCGGACGCCCGGCCCGCGGCGCGTCCACAAGACCCTCAAGCCGGCGGTCACAGAAGTTCCGCCGCCACAACCCCACCGTCGGCAACGACACCCCAACCTCGCGCGCGATCTGCGTGTTGGTGACACCTTCTGCCGCGCGCAACACGATCCGCGCCCTGATCGCCTGCTGCTGGGACGCCGACGGCGTCCTCACCACCGTCCGCAACGTCCGGTCTTCCTCCTCGGTGAGCTCGATCGCTCCAGCCGGACGCGCCACAACCACACCGTACCGAAACTCCCCTACATTTACAAGCGATTATTGGAACGCTGCACTAGGCGCCGTCTGACGGGTACGTCATTCCGCGACAAGTCGGTGATGAACTGCTGCGACCCCTCCCCATCGCCATCCGGCAACCCGGCTGCCATCGGCTAGTGTCCTGCTGGTTTAATTCGTTTGCGATTAGGGTAGGCGTGGGTCATGCCTATTCCTACTGCTGTTGAGATCGCGCTGTCTGATGAGGAACGGTCGGTGCTGGAGGCCTGGACCCGGCGCCGGACCACGGCGCAGGCGTTGGCGTTGCGCGCCAGGATCGTGCTGGCCGCGGCGGGTCAGTTGACCAACGCGGAGATCGCCGAGCTTGAGGGCGTGTCCCGCGGCCGACGGTCACGAAATGGCGTAACCGGTTTGCCGCCAGGCGCCTGGAAGGGCTGATGGACGAGCCTCGGCCGGGCCGACCGAGGACGATCACCGATGAGCAGGTCGAGCGGGTCGTGATCACCACGCTTGAGACCAAGCCGAAGAACGCGACGCACTGGTCGACCCGGTCGATGGCCAGGCAGGCCGGGGTCACCGCCGATGCGGTCATGCGGATCTGGCACGCGTTCGGGCTCCAACCCCACCGGCAGGAGACCTGGAAGCTCTCCAAGGATCCGCAGTTCATCGAGAAGGTCCACGACGTCTGCGGCCTGTACTTGAACCCGCCTGAACGCGCCGTGGTCCTGTGCGTAGATGAGAAGAGCCAGATCCAAGCTCTGGATCGAACCGCACCGACGTTGCCGATGCTGCCCGGCACTCCCGAGCGCGCGACGCACGACTACGAGCGCAACGGCACCTCCAGCCTCTACGCCGCGCTGAATATCCAGTCCGGCGAAGTAATCGGCTCCCTGCACCAGCGCCACCGCGCGATCGAGTTCCTGAAGTTCCTCAAGACGATCGACGCAGAACGTCCCCGCCGAGCTCGATGTGCACCTCGTGCTCGACAACGCCTCCAGTCACAAGACCCCGGCCGTTCGTCGCTGGCTCGCGCAGCACCCCCGGTTCGTCCTGCACTTCACCCCGACCTCCAGCTCGTGGATCAACCTCGTCGAGCGCTGGTTCTCTGAGTTGACGACCAAGCTCCTGCGCCGCGGCGCGCACCGCTCCGTCCGCCAGCTCAACTCCGAGATCCGCCGATGGATCGACACCTGGAACGAGAATCCCCGACCGTTCGTCTGGACCAAGACCGCCGAGCAGATCCTCGACTCAATCAAACGCTACTGCGAACGAATTAACCCGACGGCACACTAGGTCGACTTACGAAGCTGGGGGATCCCGACGATGAGGACCGCGAAGCGCCCTTCCACTCGGCCGTCTGGAAGTGCCGGCTGGCGATCTCCTCTTTGACGTCGTCCTTTCAAAGCGTGGCACCCGGATCCCGCTCGATAATGAACTGCTCGACCGCGTGGACGTATTCTCGGCCGATCCGTCCCAGCACCGCCTTGACACGCCTGCGAGGATCGCCTGAAACTGGGTCGGCATCCCCAGCACGCAGCCCTGAAAGGACGGGCGGTCGACCAACGCACCCGGAGCGCGACGCTATCGGCTGAGTAGGCTTGAGATCGTGGGCACGGGCGGTCTCCTGACGAACGTAAGGGCGTTTGCCCCCACTAGGACCTCAGCACCAGACCCGGAGACTAAGCCTCGGTCCACCGTTCCGTGGCGGGGAGTCGTCCGAGGCTGAGATTTAGATGACCTCCTGAGCAGGCAGAAAGCTGTCGTATGCGGCGACGGCGGGCCTGCATCAGGAGGTCACCCATATGGTGAGCGGTCTGCCGGACGCGACGAGGGTGCTGTTCGATGACGAGCGTGCGGTCGCGAACGCGGGCGTGATGCTGCCGGCGGTGCTTGCTGGCCGGCTCGGGATCGAGGCGCTGGTCGATCGAGTGGTTGATCTCGGCGATCGGGAGGGGGCGGCGAACCCGGGGCGCAAGGTGATGAGCTTGGTGTCGGCGATGGCGCTCGGGGCGGATTGCATCGATGACTGCGATGTGTTGCGCTCGGGGCGGACCCGGGTGGTGCTCGGTCACGGTGTGGCGGCGCCGTCGACGCTGGGGACGTTCCTGCGCGCGTGCACTTTTGGGCATGTCCGCCAACTCGACAGGGTGCTGGCCGAGTGTCTGTGTCGCGCGTGGGCGGCGGGCGCCGGACCGGGCGAGGAGCGGCTGATCGTCGACGTGGACAGCTTCGTCGGTGAGGTCTATGGATACGAGAAGCAGGGCGCCGGCTACGGGTACACGCACAAGCGCGGGTATCACCCGATCCTCGCGACGCGTGCCGGGACTGGCGAGGTGTTGCATATCCGCGCCCGCAAGGGCGCGGCGAACACCGCCCGGGGCGCGCTCAGGTTCGTCGAGGAACTGATCCCTCGTGTCGCGCGCGCGGGCGCGAGCGGCCCGAGGCTGTTGCGCGCGGACTCTGGTTTCTGGAGCGGCAAGATCATGGCCCGCCTGCAGGCCGCGGGCTGGAGCTACTCGATCGGGATCACCCAGCAGAAGCACATCAGGGCCGCTGTCGCGGCCATTCCCGAGCAAGATTGGCAGCCGCTCGCTGACTACCCCGAGGGCGGGGAGGCGCAGATCGCGCAGACGATGCTCGGATCCCAGCGGCTGATCGTGCGGCGCACCCGCTTGATCGGCGCCCAGGCCGAGCTGTGGCCCGACTGGCGCCACTTCGGGTTCTTCACCAACCGCACCGACGCGATCGAGCTCGTCGAGGCAGAGCACCGCCAGCACGCGGTCGTGGAACTCGCAATCCGGGACCTCAAAGACCAGGCGCTCGCGCACTTTCCCTCCGGGAAGTTCCTCGCCAACGCGGCGTGGACCGTGATCGCCGCGGTCGCGCACAACCTGCTGCGCTGGACCACCCTGATCGGGTTGCCCAACACGACCATCCCGACCGCCCGGACGCTGCGCCGCCGGCTCCTGAGCGTTCCCGGCCGGATCGCGCGCACCGCCCGCCAAAATGACCCTCCGAATGCCCGCCCGGTGGCCATGGGAGACACAGTTCCTCACCGCGCTGGAGCGCCTCCGCGCCGTGCCGCCACTCACCTGAAAGCTTGACCCGACGGTCACGACGACGATCGGCGCCGAACCCCGGCTTCAGCCCGCCCGCAACGCCCCGGCCACGACGCCGCGACGGCTTCAACTGGCCCTACCCGCATCAACACGGCCGCTCCCGGCGCGCTGTTCCGCGCTCAACCCCCCCCAGACCGCGTCCCTACAACCGCCCACGCCCGAACTACCGGGCCTGCACGATCAGAACAGTGGATCGAGGCTAAGCGTGGCCACGAGCCCGCGACGCTAACCCTAGCCAGCATTAAGGACCCTGAATTGCAGCGTTCTCGACCTCGACCCCGGCGACGGCGCATGGTCGCCTGCCGGCCGACCGCGCCTTCGCTGTCTTCCATCCAAACAGGAACCTTTTGATCTTTGCGCTCTCCGAATTCCGACGGCTGTCGACCTTCGTTATCAAGAGGCAGCAGCTGTCGAGCCTTGTGTTCGCGCGGCGAGCGACGACGCACTGCAAGTTGGCGACGTCGTGAGGCGTTGCTATAGCCGACGGCCTGCTCGTCGCCACGCGCAACGAAAGCACTGCCATATGCAAGATTCGCCCGGTTCGAAGAAGCCTGCATAATGCAAGGAGAACACCCTTTCGCACGCGCGACCGAGGGCCCCTCGGGCCGACAAAGCCCGTCCGGCCAGACGGCTCAAGTGCTGGCGGTTCCCGACGGTGGGCTCCGTCATCTCGATCAATTCGAAGCGGAAGCGTCTCCTAAGGACTGCGCGACCGCTCAGGCGGGCTTCGAAGCGGAACCGTCTTCGAAGAACAGCGCGACCGCTGAGGCGACCAGCGCGTTATCCAAAGCGCAGGTGCGCGAAGCGGCATTCAGCGGTGCGCGGTGGCTTGGCTTGACACAAGGGGTTACCCAGGTCACAAGCCTAGCCGCCGCCGTTGTACTGGCACGTCTAATCTCCCCGGCGGACTTCGGACGGCTTGCGATCGCCGTCATAGTGTGGGAGCTCTCGTACATGACCGCACACGAAACGTTCGGTACACCGCTCGTGCAGCGGCAAGATGTTGAGCACGAGCACCTCGAGGCCGCGACCTTCCTTGGTCTTCTCTTCGGATTGGCGATGGCTCTTGTGACCTTGCTCGCTGTCCCGCTGGTGACCACCCCGGTGTTCGGTGCCCGTACGAGCGAGCTCTTTAGGTTATTCGCTCCGCAGTTTGCGGTCGCGGGGGTCATGGTCGTGCCGTTCGCCAGGCTTCAGCGGGACCTTCGCTTTCGGCGCATCGGCTTGTCAGAAGCCGTCGCTGCCTTGCTGTCCTCAGGTATGTCGGTAGGGCTTGCGGTTCTGGGACTCGGCGCAGAGGCGTATGCGCTAGGCATGCTCACCGGCTCGCTGGTCATGACCATCGGGTTCGTCACCGGTGGGGGACTCGTCTTCCCGCGGTGGCGCCCTCGGCATATGCGCGAGCTGCTTGGCTTTGGGCTACCTACGAGCGCCGCCGGTTTCGCTGGAATCGCCTACCGCAACATCGATTACCTGATTCTCGGCGTGCGTCTTCCTGCTGTATTCGTCGGTTTTTACTACCGCGCATTCACGGTCGGCGTCGAATACGAGCGCCGCTTGAGCGGAATCGTCGCGCGTATCGCGTTTCCGGTCTACTCCCGGATTGATGACCCCTCACATCGGTTGGCAGTGCGCTTACGCATCGTTCGTGTCAATGTCATGCTCGTATATCCCTTATTGGCGCTATTCGTCGCCGTTGCGCCGACGTTTGTGCCGTGGATATTCGGGGCGCGTTGGATTCCTGCGGTGTTGCCAGCTCAGATCCTCGCTGTCGCGGGCATGGCGTCATGCGTGCGAAACCTCACCAACCCCACTGTCCTCGCTGCGGGCCGTCCACGAGCGTTGCTCATCTTCTCGGTCGCGGAGACCCTCCTGTACGGCGCGACCGTCTGGGTCGCAGCGTCGTACGGGCTCGTCGTGGTATGCATCGCCGTGAGCTGTTTTCAGATTGCGTCCTTGTTGATCGCGTATACCGTGCTGCTTCGGTCCACGGTCGGGCTACCACGTACCCAGATCTTCTACGAGCTCGGCCCCGCGGTCTTGGCGAGCGTGCCGCTCCTGGGAGTTGCAGGTGCTATTCGTGCCACATTTGCAACGGAGCTCCCCGTGCCCGTACTGCTGCTTGCAGCGGGCGCTGGCGGGGGGGCGGCCTATGCGTTAACGCTCCACGCCGTGTCCCGGGAGGCCTGGAGCGACCTTGCGGTTCTCGCGGGACGCCTCTTCCCAAAGTTCACTCTCGGAGCCCGACGCGCGCGAGCGCACCAAACCGCGGGCGTAGCGTCCTTGCCGACTCCGTCGACCGCGCTAGCCGACGGCGAGGACTAGCGAGGAGGCTCATACCGCCGAGCGGTCGTCTCGGTTGCTGCGGTAATCCGGGACGGCGTGCGGCGTGAGCTTCGCTCGCCGGGGTCTCTGCAGGGAGCCTTTGGCTGCGGCGCGAGCAATCTCGAAGGGAACTGGTGAGCCCGTCGCGCTGGCGCCAGGCGGGTGATGCTGCTAGGCCGCCTGGGCGTCTCGGAGCGGCGGGGTGCCGGTATGTCGGTCCGCCCCGTCGACCCAACGTCGCGGGCCGGTCGTGGCCGGTGATGATCAGGCGTTGCCGGCGGAGCTGCGGCGGATCTCCGTCACCGGCCGCGGTGGGGGTACCGTCGCGCGCACCAACTATTGCTCGATGAGGGGGTGGGAGCTGAACCGCAAGCGGACGCAGCGGTTGTGGCGTGAGGAGGGGCTGCGGGCGCCACAGCGGCGACGCAAGCGCCAGCGGCTCGCGGAGTCGACGGTCCCGGCCGAGTGGTTGCGGGCCGAGGCTCCCGATCGTGTGGGCGATCGACTTCAGTTCGATCAAACCGCCGACGGGCACATGAAGCTGTTGCATGTCGTCGACGAGTTCACGCGGGAGGCGTTGGCGATCGAGTGCCGTCGGCGGATCGAGGCCGATCACGCCGTCACGGTGCTCGACCGCTTGGTCGCCGAGCGCGGGACGGCCCCCGAGTTCATCTGGTGCGACAACGGGCCGGAGATGACTGCCACGGCGCTGCGGGATTGGTGCCGGTTCTCGCGGCCCGAGAGCGCGTAAACCGAGCCCGGCTCGCCGAGGGAGAACCCTTACTCGAGAGCTTCGGCGGTCGCGTTCGCGACGCGCTCCTCGCGGTCGAGTTATTCTCCTGCCTCGCGGAAGCGCAGGTGCTGATCGAGGACTGGCGCCGGGAATACAACCATCAGCGGCCGCACTCAGCGCTCGGGATGGTGACACCTCACCGGTTCGCAGTCTGCTACCGGGAGGTCTACCTGACGGCCGCGTTTGCCAGCGCCGAACTGCGCTCGATCTACGGTCTCGCTGCGTTCGACGCCGGCGGCAGCCTTACTCTGCAGTCACCTACCACGCACCCGCTCTCTCAGCAGGCGGACCGATGAACCGGGTTCGGTCAGGTCCGTCCGAGTCGCCTGGCCGCCGCTTTGAGATTCGCCGGCAAGCCGTAAGGATTCCCGCCGAACGGATGTACGACGAAACTGGATCGTGCGTTAGGCTTCCGCGGCATCGGGTGGTGCTGGCCCTCCGGATACCCCCGCCGCCCGAGTCACCGCAGACGGCGGACGACTGTCTGATGCGATACGACCTAAGCGGACACGCCTCACCCCCGTTGGCGACGTCCGCCACGTACGCGTGGATCGCGGCACAGCAGCGCTCAGACGACGTCGGGGGTCGCCGGACGCCGACTAGCGTGCGACGAGCTGCGTGCGCCCGCAACCCTGTCCGGTCGGCTAGGTACTGGACTCGGGCAACCGTGCGAACGGAGTAGGCGAGGCGCTGCAGCGCCTCTACCATCCAAGCCATGGACTTACGACTCTTCCTGGCGGTAATCGGCCGATTCAAGCGGATGGTGATCGGCGGCATGACCCTGACAGCGATCCTCGCGATCCTGTCCTACGGCACCCCGGGCCTTCCCACGGCATGCCGACCATCATTCCTCGGGGAGCCGAGACGTGGGAAAGCGACGCCCAGGCGATTATCTCCCAGGCCGGGTTCCCATACGGCCGCGCCGTCCAGCAATACACCCCCTCGCAGAAGGGCGTCCCACCCACGGTGGTCGGCGACCGGGGCAAATGGCCATGCTCGCGCCCATCTACGCGGCGCTCGCGAATGGAAACTCAGTCCAGGCCGAAGTTCATGGGACTGGCAAGGGACGAATCCGCGGAGTCGTGTTGGGATCTGAGGTGATCGACCAGGCCACCGGTCAAGACTTGCCGTTCGTGAACATCACCGCTACGGCGTCAACTGGACGCAATGCCTTCATCCTCGCACAGCGAACTATTCAATCCCTGCAGGCTTGGGTCACCGCGCAGCAGGCGTCGACTCAGACGGCACCTGCTCAGCGCATACAACTCCAAGTTGTTAAGTCAGGCTCCCCGGCAAAGCTCGTGGCGAAACCCAAGCTGACGACGCCCCTCCTTGTGCTGGTGGCAGGGATGGTGGGCATCATCGCACTAGCACTGATTCGGGAGAATCTGTGGCCGGAGACAGCGGCGCGTCTTGGGCGCCTCCTAACGGCGGTCCGACCCCGGACAGATATTATGATCGCCGCGACCAGTATGCGCCCGGAAGGAACCCTGTACGGGTCGCGCGGCAGGCGTGGGCGGTGACGCAATGTACGAGAGGCGATTCGTGACGGCAGGGAATGGCTCTAGCCTCGCAGCGATGCCCGAGAACAGCAACGGCGGCACTGCGGATGCTGGTGGCATGGACGCTGCACCACAGAATGGCCGGACGAGCGAAGCTTCAATCGCCGCCGACGCAACTGACGCGTTGCCAGCCGGCAGGCAGCGCAGTGATGGGCCGATTGCTCGTGCCTGATGCTCGATCGCTGCGCCGACGGCAGTGAGCTTCGGCAGCGGCGAGGCGATGCGGACGTTCCGCAGCCGTAGCCTCTCGACGGCGGGCGTTGCGATCTGCGGCGCGATGGCGCTCCTCGCCGCTGGCGCTGTTTACGGAATGCCGACGTTCCCGGCAGTGATCGTGCTCGGGCTGGTGGCGACGATCGGTGCGATCCTGTTTGCAGCGAACTGGCCTCGACTGGTCATGGGCCTGGTTGTGGTGGACCGCTCATTCCCCATGACGGCCGTCACCATCGGTCATCGGTTTCGAACTGGAGCCGTACCGAGCCGTGGTGGGGCCGACGCTTATCGGCTGGATTATCGCCCTGCTCGTCGATCCCCGACAGCGGGCTCGCCGGATGAGGTTCGATGCGCCGATTGCGCTGATCGTATTTCCGGTACTGGGTTCCGAGGAAATACGCCGGACGTTTTAGCGGCGTATCCAGTTCTGGAGTAAAGGCGCTTCGGCTCTCAGCCTCGCTCATGCTCTGCGTTGCATGACGGTCAGCGTCATCCGTACACGCGCACAGGTCCAGAGGCCTCTGTCAATGTTCGTCGATAGCGGGTGCGGCGTCGCGATCGGGGCCGTCATGGAGCGCAAGACGCACTACACGCTTCGATCATTCGGATCACCTACTGCCGTTCCTGACTTATAACCCGGGCCTCGACGGCGGAGGGATTATCCGGGACGGAATTCTCCGCGCCTGTCGTCCGCGGGACATCCCATCCGAACTCGGTAATGAGCTAGGGAAGCTCATACCTCTCGCCGTGTACCTCGCGATAAGTCGTCGCCAGCGGCGGTGGCGGGTAGCGATTTCAATCCTTCTGTGTGGCGACCTGGCGTCTGGCCGACGAACCGGCATCGTCGCGGTCGTGGTCATGGTGATCGTATTCCTCTGGATGAGGCGGTGCGAGACCCTCAGTTTTGGCCCATGGCGTCACCGATCGCAGCAGCGGCGCATTTCTTCGTACCCGGAGCGATCGGGCGGGTCTGGGCGGGGTTCTTCCTGAGGCGGGCTGCTTGCACAGCAGAGCCATATGTTTGTCTCGGGCGGCAACGTGCTGCCGGCGAATCGCGGTCAAGATGGGGACGAGAGCTACATGCATTCGCTGCGCAAGCCGACCCTTGTTCGGGGAGGGTTACGGGACCCGGGTGGCGGGATGACGACGTTGCCGTCGCCGGGCGGCGGTAGGCGAACCCTCGTGCACCTTGCCGGTGGTTACGGCTTCAGCGGAGACAACGCGATCGTATTGGACGACCAGTGGCGACAGTCGTTGCTGGAGACGGTGTCCTCGCGCGACGGGATGGCGGCGGTTGTTCGGATCGGCAGACGCAAGCTCGGAAAACGAGCTAGCTCGAGCGCGGGCCGTCCTGAGGGTGGCTGTCGGTGGCGATCGCGTCGGCGAGCGCTTCGTTCGTCGTGTCGAGTCCTTAGGTATGACGCGTTCAGTTTCGTGCAGGCGATGGTCGTGCAGCACCTCTTGATCGCGCTGCTTCGGTGACTCTCTGGCACCGGCCCAGGCGGCTGGCACCGTCACCTTTCCCGTGACGCAGTGCGGCGACGGCGACGAGCTGCGCGAACTGGAGTTGTGCGCGGGACCGAGCCAGCCATGGGCGCGAGCTTATTACCGCCGAGCCGTTGCCGGGTGGCCGCGGAATCCGGGACGCGTTGGGTGTTCGGTGTGGTTTCCCTCGCGGGGCGCTCTCCGCAGGGAGCGTTTGGCTGCGTCGGGAGACGGTGGCCGCGGTGACCCTCAGGCTAGATGCGAGGCCCCCTGGGGCTAACGACATTGCGATCGTCAGGGGACCGTTCGTGGCCAGGATCTCAAGCCGACTCGCCGATCACGTGACGCTCGAGGTCTAGTCCTCGACCGGCTGCTCTTTCAGGGGTAAGTGTCGAGGTTCCATACCCAGGGGCAGGTGATCTGATTCCTGCTCGATCGGGGTTCCGATCCCGTCCCCGGCGGTGCTCGGGAAGATCGGCCGCGCGTACGTCAACCAGGTCCATCGGTTCGTCTTCGATCACGATGACCGCTCCCGTCAGATCGGTCCGGTGCGTCGTCGACGAGTTCACGTTGGAAGCGCTCGCGATCGAGTGTCGTCGCCGGATCGCCCCCGGGTTTCATACGCGGCGACGACGGTCCGGAGATGGCCGCAAAGCCCTGCGGGACTCGGTGCCGGTTCAGCCGGGCTGGCAGCGCGTACATCGAGCCGGACTCGCCGTGGCAGAACCCGTACGTCGAAGCTTCGGCGGCCGCGTCCCGCGACGAGCTGCTCGCCGTCGAGCTGTTCTCCTGTCGCGCCGAGGCCAAAGTGCTGGTCCAGGACTGGCGCCAAGACTACGACGAGCATCGGCCACACAGCTCACTCGGGATGATGAGCCCGGCCGCGTTCGCCCGCGGCTACCGGCAGGCCCGCCTCGCGGTGTGGGCGCCGACTGAATACTGGTCCATCTGCGCCGGTTGAGAAAAGAGCGACTGCGGTTGCAGGGTCGGTGTTGTCCGGCCGGTCTCGACCCTCGCTTGATCGTTCGCGATCGGCGAGGAGGAAAGGGTGGTCGGTGTGGAGCAGTGGGCGGAGGTGAGACGGATGCACCGGGTCGACGGCTTGTCGGGTCGGGAAATCAGCCGCCGGACCGGGTGGGTCGCGAGAAATCCCCGCCTGGCGCTGATGTTCCGTTAGAAGGAACGCCCAGCGCTTCGCGAAGGCGCAGAGGCAGGCGCCGCACGGTCTGCTCGCGGCGGAGAAACGCGCTACCGCCGCATCTGGACAGCGGGGTCGCGGCGGAGTGCCGCGCTGAGATATCCGTACACCATTCCGAGCGCGGCGGCATCCGAAGTTGCCCGCCAAAGCGCCCGCAGAAGAAGGTAGGAGAATCTGTAACCCATGTAATGCGCAGTGTCGCCTTGAGGACCCACCGCCGGCGCCCGGAGCATCCCGGAGGCCCTCTGGTCGGTGATGGTGGAACGGCAAATCGTCGAGCGTGGCGGCGCGGCAACCGGATAGCTGGGCTTTGATCGAGCGAACTCGTCCCAACCCTGGCGCTCCTCGAGTGGTAGGACTTGCTGAAGGCACGCCACCCGCACGCCCGTGACGCCCCCCAAACATGATGCCGAGTACCGAAGAAAGGCCGCCATTCCCGTCCCGGATCCTGGTACAGCCCGCTGGCCAGACCTAGTCCGGGGTCTCAGACGAACGCTTCGAGAAGGCGCTGCAGTAGTCAGCCTGAAAGGATATGTCAACATCCTTCTGATTATGACGTCGCGGGCGTGTCGAGCGCCCCGAGGCCCGTATGAACGCATGTACGACGGACCTCCCCGGACGTGTGCAACTCAGAGGCAACCGATACCACCCGCGGAACGGCAGCCGACTGGCCACAGCAGCTGCGACATCGAGCGTTCTGTCAGTCGACCCAGTATCGATCAGCACCAACTCATGGGCGTGACGGTCTGGTCCGCCACGCAGTCGGCTAGCCGCGGGAGGTTGTGCTCCTCATCTTGCAGTGGGGTAACGAGGGCATACGTAGCGAGGTGCCGCTCATGCGGCCATCGCCGTCGGTTTCGGTGGCGCCAAGGCGCGCGGAACTACGTACCGAGCCAGCTCCAGCATGAGAACGGCGAGAAGGAGGCGCGCGTCGGATCGGTTCTGACCGTTGCGATGAGGCGTCGCAAGCTCTCCGAGCGCCGCGCGGTCGATGAACTGGGTGCATTGGGTGTCGGAGCTGAAGAGCAGTTCCGGACGGTGTCATGCAGTTGCGCCTGGAGCCACGGTTCGGTGGAGCTCCGGAGGAACCCGCGTTTGCGCTTGTAGATGACGCGGTCCGGCAGCAATCCGCGTGCAGCACGCTTGAGCAGATATTGGTCCGGAGATGACGCACCTTGAGGTGTCCGGGGAGGGCGGCGAGTACTCGACCACGTGATGGTCGAGAAGGGGACGCGAACCTCTAGCGAGTGAGCCATCGACGTACGATCGAAATAGTGCACATATCGTCGACCAGAGCGAGTTGGCTGTCGATGTGTAGCGTTGTGGCCAACGGATCGGCGTCGTCTTGGGGGACAAGGTTACGGACGGCCTCGATCGCTGCGGTGCCCGTCTTCGTTTCGAGCGGGCCGCAATACAGGGCCTCGCGGAGCCCGCCACCAAGCCGACCGCTCATCTCGATCACCTTGTGGCTGAGTCTGGCGCCGCGAGCGTGAGCGCCGCCCGGCGAAAACGGGCCGGGCGCGTCCGGCAAGAGCGACCCCGGCCTTCCGCATGGGCGTCGGCAGTCTCATCGATGCGGCGATCATTGAGGCAGCACGGTGTTTGGTGTATCCGCCTAGCAACTCGTCCGCCCCTTGCCCGGAGAGCGCGACAGTGACCTGCTGCGACGCTAGCTTTGATAGGGCTTCGAAACCGAGCGCCGAGAGATCAGCGACCGGTTCGTCGAGGTCCCAGACCAGATCGGCCAGATCGATGGAATCGTCCAATAACGATAGTTCCAACTCATGGTGCTCGGCGCCAAATAGCGAGGCGACGTAGCGAGCATCAGCCAGCTCATTTCCTTTGAGCTCATCGGAGAAGCCGACGGAGTACGTCTTGACAGGCTCACCCATGTTGCGCGCCATCAACGCGACGATCAACGACGAATCCAATCCGCCGCTGAGCATCGCTCCGACAGGCACATCGCTCATGAGGCGCAGGCGGACGGCCTCCTCGAGGACGTTCAGCAACCCGTCGGCGTACTCCTCTTCCGATCTCGGCGACAATTCCACGGGCTCGGGAAATTTCGAATACCTCTCGAGGCGGAACGAACCGTTCTCGATTATCAACTGGTGGCCTGGCGGCAACTTGGACACACCCGCGAGAGGGGTGCTCGGAGCGGGAAAAAACCCGAGGGTCAGGTAGGTGTCGATCGCGTCGTAGTCAGCTCGCTGGGCACCAGGCCGCTCGCGAGTAGGCTCTTGAGTTCGGATGCGAACACCAGCAAGCCGTCGGCGACTGCCCAGTACAGCGGTTTGACGCCCAGCCTGTCCCGGGCAAGGACGGCTCGGCGACGGGACTCGTCCCACAACGCGATACCAGACTTTCCACGCAGCCGCTCGGCAAAACCCGGCCCATTCTCTTCGTAAACGTGCGGGATTACCTCGTATCGCACCGAGTGTGGAGATGGTGCCCTCTGACGGCTAGGTCACGACGCAGCGCTTCATGGTTATAGAGTTCACCGTTCTGCATCGCCACGACCGTCCCTTGCTCGTTAGCGAAGGGCTGATGACCGCCGGTGACGTCAACGACTAGACAGCCGGCGCATGCCAAGCGCTACCCCTGGGCCTGGTATATCCCCCGATCGTTAGGCCCACGGTCTCCATCATGTCGTCATATGCACCAGGACCGACGACGAAACGACCTCTCGGGGCGCGCCGCCAAGCTGAACTACGCCGGAGATGCCGTACGTGTCTTAAAAGGTACCTGGAGCCAGTCCGCGTCCGCAACGGATCAAGCGCACAGTGTCAGACGAAGGGTGCCTAGTCGGATGTCTAGGCACCGTCCCTCCGAAACGGGCAGGTTGCAGGGGTCAGATAGTCGCGACGAAGCGCAGCCCGTAGAGCGCGAAGGTGGGCCGCTCGCACCTGCAGTCCTCCGCGACCCGCCAGCGCATGGGTTAGCGCATGGAGAGCGACCGCTATGTGCTCAAGGCGTGCCCCGATCGGCCCGTAGTGCTTGTGTCCGTACCGGACACGACTGGCTGCGAGGACCGGGACCATGCGCTCTCGGCGAGCCGACGCCCCCTCTCGATGTACCGCGGTCGCTGCGGGCTCGAGCGAATGGTAGTCCCGAGGTCCCGCGGCGCTTGCAGAGATCGATGTCCTCTCGGTACATGAAAAAGTGGTCTTCCCAGCCGCCGATCCGCTCGAGGTCGGCTCGGCGCAGGGCCACGCATGCGCCCGAAACCCAGTCTGATCCGTGGCCCGTTCGTAGGCCCGGCCGTCACGGATAAGGTCGTCCGCCCACGCTTGGACGCCCGGGAGCCTGTGGAGAAAGAGCGCTTGGGCGAGGCTAGACGATGGGGTCGGGAATCGTCGCTGGGAAAACGCGATTTCACCGCCTGTCTTGATGATCCTCGGGGCCACGGCGCCGACTCCGGGTTCGCCGGCGAGCACCTCGACGAGGCGGAGGAGCGATGGGGGATCGACGACGGCGTCGGGATTCACGAACACGACGTACGGCGTGTCACCCGAGCGCCATCCGACGTTACATCCATGTGCGAAACCCTGGTTGGTTTCGAGAAGGATGCCGCGAACCGGGAGACGGGCGATGAGGTCGGGGGTGCTATCGCTCGAGTGATTGTCAACGACGATGATGCGCACGTTAGGCATCGCGCGGAAGCCGGCAACACAGCGTTCCAGTTCCGTGCTGCTGTTGTACGACACGACAACAACGTCGATGGCTGGCAGTTCAGCGTGCGTCTCGGTCTCCGGTGCGAACACGATCGGGAACGTAGCGACTGCCACGATCACGGTCGCCCCCCATAAGAACAGACCTCGCGCTACGGCGAGCGGAGCTCACCGGAGCGCGGACACCGATGCCTGGTGGCCAAGCGTACCGGACCGACCCCAAAGCGTCTATGCAGGGTATTGGTCGCAAAGTCGATCGCTCTTGCTGGGGCGCTGACCAGCGGCGACCGAGCCTGACCCTGGCCAGAGGGTTAGGTGGCGGCGCCGTTTGGGCGGACCGTCTGTCCGAATGGCGGTTGGGCGACGACCCCAGCCGCTCTAGCGTGTTGGGCGCAGTGACAGCGAAAAGCGATCAATCACTCGGTCCGCGACCGGAGCTCGACCGAGCGGCGCGCACGGCAATCGTCTACATCGTGGGCGCCCGCCCAAACTTTGTCAAGATGGCACCAGTAGTCCGTGAGATGCGCGCCCGTGTCCCGAACATCGCTCACCTCGTTATCCACACTGGCCAGCATTACGACGCCGAGATGTCCGGGATCTTCTTCCAGGAGCTTGGCCTGCCGAAACCTGACCATCTACTAGGAGTGGGTTCGGGAAGGCACGGCTACCAGACCGCACGGGCTTTGGAGCGCATCGAAGCGGTCCTCGAGGAGATTCAGCCGGTTGCCGTGGTGGTGCCCGGCGACGTGAACTCGACGCTGGCAGCGGCGCTCGCCGCAGCGAAGCTGCAGATCCCTCTCGCTCACCTCGAGGCGGGGTTGCGCAGCTTCGACCGCACGATGCCGGAGGAGATCAACCGGGTCTTGGTCGACCAGGTGGCGCAGTGGTGCTTCATCCACAGCCACGAAGCCCAGCACCACCTCCAGCGCGAGGGAATTCCTAACGACCGGATTCGCTTCGTCGGTAACACGATGATCGACACGCTCGTGCAGCTCGGCCATAATCAACAAGTCCTCGATTCACCGCAGGCTCGGACTCGACCGCCGGCGCTACCTGCTGGTTACGCTGCATCGCCCCGCCCTGGTCGATGGCCCACTGCTACCCTCGGTGATCGCCGAGCTCGCCGAGATCGCTCGCGAGCTGCCCGTAGTGTTTCCAGCTCACCCGCGGACGCGCGCCCGTTTGCAGCACGAGATGATCGAGGCGCCGGAATCCGGTTCATCGACCCGGTCGGCTACATCGATTTCCTGGCCCTCGAAACCTCTGCGGCGGGCGTGCTGACGGACTAGGCGGGGTCCAGGAGGAAACCACTTTCCTCCACGTGCCCTGCTTCACCCTTCGGGACAACACCGAGCGTCCCGTAACGCTTACCCATGGGACCAACTCGCTTCTCGGGTTAAGGCCCGAGCGGCTGGCCGAGATCCCGACTGCGCTCGCGAAGGCTATGGTGAGTCTCCACCCCCCGCCCGGTTGGATGGACAGGCATCGGCCCGAGTCGGTGACGTTCTCATCCGCGATCTCGGGCTGTCCGTCGCAACCGACGAGCCGGCGAAGGTCGAATCGTCGGAGGGCTCAGGCTCGGAGCTGCCCGCCCTCCGAGCGGCCCTTTAGGCACGATCGGGAACGCGCAGCCTCGTGGCTAGGGGAGTGGACCGACGCCGACCTGGAGTCGGTCCACCTGAGCATGCGCGCAGCGGCGGTAACCGCGTCGGGCGCAACTCGGAGAACCGGATACTGTTGCTCCGTTGGGTCTCGGACGAACCGAATGCTCAAGCAACGGATCGTCGGCCCCAGGGGATCGGCATCGGGCATGAACTAAACGCAAGGGAACAGAGTACCCGTCGATTCGTTGAGGGCCGCTGCATGCCAACTTTTCCTGCCCATCGATCCGCTGGCGGTCTTCTCACCTACGGGCGATCGCTACTAGCGGATCGCGCCCGTGCCACCAGCCTTCACCCATCGAAGCAGTGCGACCGCTCGGCGCTCGGTTCATGGCGCCGTGGCCGAACCGCTGGGACGTGATCGCTGGTGCTGACCCGGTTTCTCGCCGACCGCGGCGCGGAGGAATCGGGGCGGCGGCCGGCCCGCCGAAAGATCCACGGGCCGCACGACGTTCAGTCCATAGCCCTTCACAGAGAGTGGGCTGGTAGTCGCCCCAGCCGCTCGCTTCATCGCCAGACCGATGGAGATAGGCGCCGGACGCCGGTCCGGCAGCAGACGAGGCGCAGATCAAGCTAAGTAAGGTCACCTAGGTGAACCAATATTGCGGACAGGCACTTGAATACTTGAAGCTGGCGTTTGACCCGCAGCGAGCGCTGTTCTCCTACTCCACAAGCGTGGACGAAACAGGCCGGGTGGTGAACGACTTCCGTATGCCGGCGTCGCTTCGGTACACGATCAACACGTATCTCGGACTCGGTGAGGCACTACGACACGGCTACTCGGTCGACTGGCTTGGCGATCTCACCGATCGCGTTGCCGAATTCCTCGCGCTGCACGAGCATCTGCTCAATAGCTCCGCCGATCGCGGTCTCCTGCTCGTGTTGCTCGCGGACACGAATCCGTCGCATCCGGCCATCGAGCGATCACTCGATCGCATCGAGCAGGCGATCACAGGCGATAAACCGCTGCACGGGCTCCATATGCAGGATCTCGCCTGGATGCTCTGGGGCACGGCGGCTTGGGCGGATCACCCGCGGGCGTCGATGCTGTCCAAGCGGTTGTTCGACCTTATCCGTACTCATTACGTGCACCCGACCTCGGGTCTAGCTCGCCACAGTTTGGCCCGCTACCGGGCGCACACGGTGTCTTTCGGAAGCACAGTCTATTTCCTGCGCTCGTTGTACGAATACAGCGAGGCGTTCGGGTCTCAGGCAGCACGTAAGCTGTTTTCCGCCGGCGTGCGGCGTGTACTCGAGATCCAAGCTCCCGACGGCGCCTGGCCGTGGATGATCGACGTCCGCACGGGCCGGCCGTTCGATATCTATCCGATCTTCACCGTTCACCAGGACAGTATGGCGATGCTTTTCCTGTTACCGGCCGAGAGGTACGGTATCCCCGGTGCAAAGGATGCGATCAAGCGCAGCTTGCAGTGGAACTTCGGCGATAATGAACTGGCGGAGAGAATGGCTCAGGTTGAGCCCTACCCCTGGATCTACAGGTCGATTGAGCGGGCTGAGCGGTGGCCGCGTGCACGACGCTACCTCCGCGGACTCGGACCGGCTGCGCGGGATTACCCTCCTCGTAGCGGAAACGTGCGCATCAATCGCGAGTGTCGCTCGTACCATCTGGGTTGGGTGCTGTATACGTGGTCGGACCCGGCACGCGTCTTTCCGCTCGAAGCGTCGTTCAGCACGGCATGAGCTCGGTGGTCGCAGCAACGAGAGACGCCACACCGTTCACGGTCTGGATCGACATTGAGAATCCTCCGCAGGTTCAGTACCTGCTTCCGTTCTGGCGTGCATTCACCCGGCGTGGAATGTCGACCGTGCTTACGGCACGTGACTACGGCAGCACGCTCGAGATGCTTAGAGAGGCAGACGCTCACGCGCGGGCGTTCGGTGCACGAGTTGCGGGAGGCAAGTTGCGAAAAGCCACGGCAACCTGTTCCGTGCCCAAGAACTCATCCGGTTCTTCCGGCATCAACAGCGACCGCATGCGGTGTTGGCGACGTCCCGTGCCGCGGCTCTTGCGGCGTGGGAGCTGCGCATTCCCAGCTTCATGATCTGCGACTACGAGTACGCCGACGCCAGCGTTTCGCGGCTCACGGGGACGACGCTGCTGCACCCGGAGGTGATCGATCCGTCCGTCTTCCATCGGGCCTTCGTGCCCACGCCACGTCTCCAGTCCTTCAAGGGGCTGAAAGAAGACCTCACGTTCGCCGGCGTGGATATTGACGCATTCCCTGCATATGACCTCGGGGCCGTTTCCGAGGACGCCGTACGGGTTCTCTTCCGCCCGCCATCGGAAACCAGCCATTACTACCGCAGCGCGTCGAGCACGTTCGCCCGTGAGACCCTCGCCTACCTGGCCGCCGCCGGAGCTCTTGTGGTGTTCTCGCCTCGGGAGCGCGAGCAAATCGAGATGCTCGACGGATTGACCTGGGCACATGAGCCCATCATTCTCGCTGCCCCGGTCCCATTCGTTTCTCTGCTCAAGAGTGTTGATTGCGTCGTCTCCTCCGGCGGGACGATGCTACGGGGAAGGGGCCTACCTAGGGATTCCGTCGTACAGCATCTTCCAAAGCGAGATCGGGGCCGTCGATCGCTGGCTTGAGCAGATCGGGCGCGCGATGCTGCTCACCGGTCCGGAGGACCTCGGAAGGATCGAGCTCCGCAAGCGCGACGCCTTGGTCCGCCTAGACAGCAATCCCGAGTTGCTTGACGACCTCGTCGGAATCATCAGCGCCGCCGCACTGGTAACGCAAAGCACACCGCTTCGCGGCGGAGTGCGGGCGGCGAACCTGATTCGTCGCGTGGAGTGGCGCAGGCGAACCCTTCCGTTCGCGCGACGGATCCCTTGAGCGAGCGAGCGTTTGACCGACACGCTTGATGGCGACGATCCGGAACGCGCCCTTGTTGGACGCTCGCAGTGCTCTTTGCCTCGCTGGGTTGAATGCATATGCCAGTCAAACGTCATGCCCAGTTGGAGACCGCGGTTGAGGTTGAGCGTCCGCCGGAGATGCTCAGCCAGAACGGCTTCGCAAGCATCGCCCCGATTGCAGGGCCGCCCATCGGCTGAGGAAGCGGCTCGCTGACTCCGCCACCGGCGAAGGTGGGTCACGGGGGCCGCGCTGCCGCCCTCGAAGTCCCTAATGTGGCTTTCCCGGTATTGATGTAGGTGAGTCGAGCTTCCTACATAGACACGGAGAATCGCGGCTCTTTCTGTCACGGCCAGACCGCCTATTATCCCCAGTACATGCAGGGCGCGACGATCGCGACCTTCGATATCTACCCGCTCAATTATGGCTATCCGCTCGACTCTGTTGCGCTCGGCGTGTCGCACCTGCACAGATGGTTCACTGCTGCCCGGCACGACAAGCCGGTCTTTCCCGTCTTAGAGACCACCCCGATCCACTTTGGCGGTACAGGGCCGACTTCAGTCCAGCTCCATTTTGAGAATCTCCTGACGTTTCCGTGGGTCGTGTCACCGGGGTAGTGGTGGGCAGAGGTCGGCGAGTTTGAGCATCGCGAGGGCGATTAGTGCCTCGGGCTGTGGAACCCGAATGCGCGGCGGGCGATCAGTCGGATCTGGGTGTTGATCTGTTCGATGCGGGCGTTGGAGAGGCCGTGCTCGATCGCGGCGAGGATGCCGTCGCGTTGTTCGGTGATCGTCCGGGCGAGCTTCACGAACGACGGCAGCCGGCAGCGACGCGCCCACTTCAGCCAACCGTCGAGCAGGCGGCTCGCCGCGGCGGCGGGGAGCTGGTAGATCTGGCGGAGCTGTTCCTTGAGGAGGTACGCGCGGTAGAGGCGGGAGTTGGTCTGCTGGATCGTCGCGAGCTTCGCGGCTTGGCGGTCGGTGAGGTTCTCCGGGTTCTTCCAGACCGCGAACCGGGCGCCCTTCAGCTCTCGGGCGAGCTCGAGGTTGCCCTGGCGGCGGGCCTCGTTCCAGACCTCGCGGCGGACGTCGTCCAGCGCTTCGGTCGCGAGCATCACGACGTGGAACGGGTCCACGCATCGGACCGCGTCGGGGACCCGTTCGGCGATCGGCCCGGAGATCCAGGCGGCCATGTCGGCCGACACCAATTCGATCTGTTTGCAGCGCTCTTCGCCCAGCGCGTCGAAGAACGCGAGCACCGTCTTGCGGTCCCGGCCGGGCGCGGCCCACACCAGCCGGCCGGTGTGATGGTCGACCACGACGGTGAGGTATCGCTGCCCTTTGCGATGCGAGATCTCATCGATCCCGATCCGCCGCAGCCCGTCGAGCAGATCGACCTGCCGCGCGGCCTCGCCGGCGACGCGCTCGAGGATCGTGCCGACCGACCGCCACGCGACGCGCATCAACTCCGCGACCGCGGTCTTCGACGTGTTGACCGCCAGCCACGCGACCTGATCCTCGAACGCGCGGGTGAACCTCGAGTCATGCCGCGCCCACGGCACCGCGCAGACCACGACACCGTGGCGCCGGCACGTCACCCGCGGCGCCTGCGCCTCAACGAACGCGAACGTCGTGCCAAGGTCAAGCGCACGCCAGCGCCGGCGGCCCTCACCGAGGTCGAAACCCGGCGATCGGCGCCGGCAGACACCGCACCGATCCCGCTCCCGCCAGTTCGGCCGGGCGCTGACGATCACCTCTCCCTCGCTGCCCAACCTCACGTCCTCAACCACCGCTCGTCGCAGCCCAAGCAGCCGCGCCCATACCCTGATACCGCGCACGCCGTATCGCCTCCTTGGATTCCAGCCCTGAAGAAGCCGGAAACCCTAGGCAGCGCGCGGCGTGCGCCCCTTACTCAGCCCTTCACCCCACCCACGGAAACGTCAGGAGCGCCCATTTTGAGAATCTCCTGACGTTTCCGTGGGTCGTGTCGAGGGCGTCCGGATAACTGTGTAGGCGGCGGTTGGTCAGATTAACGGCTGCTCTGGGTGGGGGTCAACGGCTCGGTGTCATCCTGCGGTGTCTGGGACGCGGTCTCCGAAGTGGATCTTGAACGCGAGCAGCGCCGCGGTCCAGTTCCGAGTTCGTGTCCACTGTGGCGTTGCGTTCTGGAGTGCGAGGTAGACGAGCTTGCGGGCGGCGTCCTCGTTGGGGAAGTGCCCCTTGGTCTTGATCGCTTTGCGTAGCTGGCGGTTCAGCGCCTCGATCGCGTTGGTCGTGTAGATCACGCGCCGCACCTCGGGCGGGAAGGCGAGGAACGGGGTCACGTACTCCCAGGCGTTCAGCCATGCCTGGGTGATCACGGGGAACCTCTGTCCCCACTTCTCGTCGAAGGTCTCAAGCTCGGCCTGCGCTTGGTCGGCATCGACCGCGGTGTAGATCGGTTTCAGGTCGCGGGCGACCTGCTCACGCTCGCGCCGCGGCACGTACTTCAGGCTGTTGCGGATCAGGTGAACGATGCACGTCTGGACGGTCGTCTTGGGGAAGATCGCCTCGATCGCCTCCGGGAATCCCTTGAGCCCGTCGACGCAGCAGATCAGGATGTCCTGCACGCCGCGCTGTTTGAGATCGGCGAGGACCTGCATCCAGAACTTCGCGCCCTCGGTCTCCTGGAACCACATGCCGAGCACGTCCCGGTCGCCGTCGAGCGTGACGCCCAAGGCGAGGTAGAGCGCGCGGCGCTGCACCGAGCCGCTCTCGCGGACCTTGATCACCATGCAGTCGAGGAACACGATCGGGTAGATGTCCTCCAACGGTCGCTTGGCCCAATCGCGCACGTCGTCCATCACGCCGTCGGTGACGCGCGAGATCAGGTCGCGGCCGACCTTCACGCCGTAGATCTCCTCGAGATGCGCCTCGATGTCGCGCGTGGAGAGCCCGCGCGAGTAGAGCGCGAGGATCTTGTCATCGAACCCCTGGAAGCGGCGCTGACGCTTGCGGACGATCTTCGGCTCAAAGCTCCCGTCCCGGTCACGGGGCGCATCGACCTGAACCTTCCCGTGCTCGGTGATCAGCGATTTGGGCGTCGTGCCGTTGCGCGTGTTCCCCGCGCCACCGGGCGGCTCCTGGTGGGGCTCGTAGCCGACGTGGTCGGTCAGCTCGACCTCCATCGCCCTCTCCACCAGCCGCTTGGTCAGCTCGGCGAGCAGCCCGCCGGGCCCGGCGATCTCCTCCTCCGTGCTCGCGCCGGCGAGCAGCTCGTCGATCAGCTCGTTGCTGATCCGCTTATCGGACGGCATCCCCAGAGCTTGCCGCAAACGGCGGCGGTCAGCGACCCGCTCCAGCGCCTCGTCGACCGCCCCGGCCGACAGCGGCGGGCGGTCAGCGACGGGCGCACCGCGCCGGGGTTGCCCAGCGCCAAGCCCAGCTCGCTCTACGAGCTCGCCGGTCTCGTCGCCGGGCAACCCCGGCGCGAACCCAGCTCCCAAGCCCTCAAGGCCCGGGTCGCGGTCCAGCTCCGTCCCGCTCTTCTCGGTCCTGCTTCTCGTATTCGTAGGCATGAGTGTCTCCATCGTTCATGCCTACACAGATCCTCGGACACTCCCGTCGTGTCACCGGGGTAGTGGCGGGCAGAGGTCGGCGAGTTTGAGCATCGCGAGCGCGATCAGGGCGTGGGGGCTGTGGAACCCGAACGCCCGTCGCGTGATCAGTCGGATCTGGGTGTTGATCTGTTCGATGCGAGCGTTGAAGAGGCCGTGCTGGATCGCGGCGAGGATGCCGGTGCGTTGCTCGGTGATCGTGCGGGCGAGTGTCACGAACGACGGCAGACGTGGTGACGAAGCAGTCCGGCGGATACACCTACGCCTTTACTGATGCCGACGATGTGTCTGGGGGTAGTGCGACGTTCAGGCTTCCGGACGGTGGTAACGGACCAGTGGTTGTTTTGGGTGAGAAGCGTACGCTGGCCATGAACAATGGAACCTTCACCGACTCCTTTGGCAGCTACGGCGTGCACCTGTACGAGATTCCCGCCACGGGCGGGTGACGAGCGCCGGGCTTCCGCCAGGCCTCTGAGTTGGAAGATAGACTCCAAGGGGACTGCCCGGGACGAACGGTGGCGAGACTCCGCCCTTCAGATCGAGCAAGCGACTCTGCGTACGAGACGCCAGCGCAAATGCCACGGCGGCCTCGGCGGCCCGGGCACGGGCGCGATGCTCGCAATGCCCGGCGATTCGACCGGTTGCGGCCACGCAATCTGGGCTTTCGGCCAGGGCTCACGAGCGCCGTATTTGCGATGCTTCCGCGCAGATGGATCAGTTGAGTCCAATGCGCTATCGCCCGGCCGCGAGCGCGCCCATCATCCGCCCGCGGGCGGCGGGCATGAGGCGCATCATCGTCCCGGGTCTGCTCGTGACCATCGCGATGGTCGCACTGCTGGGAGCGACCCAGTTGATCAACTTCGGTGTGTTCGATCTACGGCTCCAGGCGCTCGACAGCGACTACCACACCAGCGTGTTCGGCCTCGTGAGCCTGCTGGCGCAGGTAGCCGTGGCAGCAGCGTGCGTGTGGCGAGCCACCGGCGTAAAGCGGCAGCGCTGGGCGTGGTTCGTGCTGGGAGCGTTCGTGGCCGGTTTGGTCCTTGTCCGAGGGCTGACCACCTTCAACGATGCTGCACTGGCCGTGCCGCTGGCGTGCGTGTTCTGGCTACTGTGCTGGCTGACGTGGCGCGATCCCGGTACGGCCCGAGCCTTGGTGTGGGCAGCCCTCACCGTAATGGTGACATCGTTGCTGCTGCACAAAGTGGGGTTGGCCGCGGATACGAGCCATGCCAGCGATTTCACCTGGGCTTACCAGATCCTCACCGTCGTGAAGCACGGATGCGAACTCGCCGGCTGGATGCTGCTGGCCACCGGAATCGCCGCGGGCATCGTGGGTCGTCGGGCGCCGGAAGTCTGCCCGGCCGGAGTCGTTGCTCCAGATACGGAATCCTCCGGCCGGTGACCGATGTCTGTGCGTGCCGACTTGTGCGGGGCGCGCGGCTTTAGCCCGGATCCACGAAAGCGCCGGACAACCGGCATGAAAGAAGGGAATGGAAGAGTCCTACATCGAAGATCTAGCGAGTCACGATGGCCCCGCCCATGCGTTGGCGTTCCGTGAGGGCGCAGCGAAGCGTTGGTGTCGGGGTGCGCGCAGGCCGGCTATTGCAGCCTCGAAATGGGCACGATTGGGGTGCCGACGTGCTGTGGATCAGCGGAAGGCAACATCGGTGGCGGCGCTTTCGCGAGCCGTGATCGGACCCCGCGGGGTCGAAGAACCCGTGCATGCGCGTGATCTCTTCATGCTGAGAACCGGGAGATCTCACGATCACCCGCCTGTCGTGATGGAGGGGTGGGTCGTGCGGGGAACGCCGGTGGCGGTAATCCCGTGATGGACGATCGTGAGAAGTCGGACGGTCTGGTAGTACCTGTGAAGCTGTCGAACAACGCCCAGGGTGGGGCGGCGGAGGCGGTGGAGGGAAGCGGATCGGCCAAGGGGAACACGACCGGCGAAACGCGCCCCGGACCCAGTGCCGGGCAAGGCGCGCCCAGCGAGCTGGGTCGTGTGCGCCGAATGGCGGCAACGGACAAGGAAGCGCGGTTCACCGCGCTCCTGCACCACGTCGATGTCGATCGCCTGCGGGCGGCGTACTTCGGGCTTCGACCGAAGGCCGCGCGGGGGTGGACGGGTCACGTGGGCGGACTACGGGCTGGAGCTCGAGGAGAACCTTCGAGATCTCCATGCTCGTGTTCATAGGGGTGCCTACCGGGCGAGACCGTCGCGGAGGGTGTATATCCCGAAGCCGGACGGGCGGCAGCGGCCGCTCGGGGTCGCCGCGTTGGAGGACAAGATCCTTCAGCGGGCGGTGGTGGAGGTATTGAACGCCATCTACGAGGCGGACTTCCTCGGGTTCTCCTACGGGTTTCGGCCTGGGCGCAGCCCGCATCACGCGTTGGGTGCGCTCGCGGCCGGGATCGTGGGCAAGAAGGTGAACTGGGTGCTCGACGCTGATTTCAGCGATTACTTCTCCAGCCTGGACCATCAATGGCTGCTGAAGTTCTTAGAGCACAGGATCGCGGACAAGAGAGTCCTGCGGCTGATCCAGAAATGGCTGGCCGCGGGGGTCATCGAGAACGGGTCGTGGACGGCGTTCGATGAAGGCGTTCCGCAAGGGGCATCGGTTTCTCCGATGCTTGCGAACGTCTACGCGCACTACGTCCTTGACCTCTGGGTCCACCAGTGGAGGGCTCGGCACGCGTGTGGCGAGGTGATCATCGTGCGCTGGGCTGATGACTTCGTGGTGGGGTTCGAGCACCGGGACGATGCCGAGCGGTTCTGGGCTGAGCTTCGCGACAGGCTCGCGACGTTCGGTCTGCAACTGCATGCTGAGAAGACGCGGCTGATCGAGTTCGGACGGCACGCCGCCCGGAATCGCAAGGCGCGCGGGCTTGGCAAGCCTGAGACGTTCCAATTCCTCGGGTTCACGCACGCGTGCGGAACGATGCGGAAGACGGGACGGTTCAAGCTGCGGCGGCTCACCAGCTCGAAACGGATGCGCGCCAAGCTGCTCGCCGTCAAACGCGAGATGGCAAGACGAATGCACCTGCCCATTCCAGAGCAGGGTCGCTGGCTGGCCCGCGTCCTGCGAGGGCACTACGGCTACTACGCGGTGCCCGACAACATCGAGGCGCTCAGCGCCTTCCGCAAAGGGATCATCCGGCACTGGCTCAAAACGCTTCGGCGTCGCAGCCAGCGTCACCGGCTGACCTGGGCGCGGATCGGGCGTCTCGCTGACCGATGGCTACCTCAACCGCGGATCCTGCATCCCTGGCCCGAGCAGCGATTCGCCGCCAGCACCCAAGGCAGGAGCCCAGTGCGGTAGTCCCGCACGCTGGGATCTGCGCGGGGGCAGCCCGAGGCCGGTGTGGACGCACGTCCCGACCCGACCGAAGGGCTGTCCCTACCGCAACCGGTGCGGTAGGGCGGTTCTGTCCGGTCCGGAACGAAGAATGACCTCCTGAGCAGGTTAAAAGCGACCGATGACGGCGGTCGCGGCCTGCGGTCAGGAGGTCACCTTCATGGTGCATGATGGCGTCGCGGTCGGACTGGACGGCTTGGACGTCGTTTTCGATGACGAGCGGGTCGTGTCCGATGCCGGGATCGTGCTCGTCGCGACGCTCGCCCGGCGGCTCGGGATCGAGGATCTCGCCTGCGGTGTGGTCCGGTTGCGACAGGACCGGGCGGGGGCGGCGAACGCAGGGCGCAAGGTGATGGCGCTCATGTTTGCGATGCTGCTCGGCGCTGACAGCATCGACGATTGCGATGTGCTGCGAGTCGGCCGCACGCGCCGGTTGCTCGGTGGGTGGATGCCCGCCCCCTCGACGTTGGGGACGTTCCTGCGGGCATTCACCTTCGGGCATGTCCGTCAGCTCGACAAGTTGCTCGGTGACACGCTCGCGCGGGCGTGGCGCGCGGGTGCGGGGCCCGGCGCGTCACGGTTGGTGATCGATGTCGACAGCTTCGTCGGGGAGGTGTGCGGTCGGCTCAAGCAGGGCGCCGCCTACGGGTACACGAAGGTGCTGGGGTATCACCCGATCCTCGCGACCCGGTCCGACACGCGGGAGGTGCTGCACATCCGGCTGCGGAAGGGATCGGCGAACACGCAGAAGGGGATGCTGCGCTTCTGCGATGAGCTGATCGCCCGCGTCGAGCGGGCCGGCGCCACGGGCGTGAAGTTGCTCCGGGCGGACTCCGGGTTCTGGTCAACCAAGGTGTTTCGCCGGCTCGAGCAGGCGGGCTGGGAGTACTCGATCGGGGTGCGGATGATCAAGCAGATCAAGGAAATCGTCGACCAGATCGACCAGACCGCCTGGCAGACGATCGCTGACTACCCCAAGGACGGCGAGGCGCAGATCGCTGAGACCACCTACCGCGACCGACGGCTGATCGTGCGCCGCACCCGCCTGCTCGGTCTCGCAAGCGGAGCTGTGGCCCGACTGGCGGCACTTCTGTTTCGTGACAAACCGCACCGATGATCTGGCGCTCGTGGAGGCAGAGCATCGTGACCACGCTGTCGTGGAACAGGTGATCGCCGATCTCAAGGACCAAGCGCTCGTGCACTTCCCCTCCGGCCAGTTCTACGCCAACGGCGCCTGGACCGTGATCAGTGCGCTCGCGCACAACCTCCTGCGCTGGACCCAGCTGATCGGATTACCCGACACTCCCATCCGCACCGCCCGCACACTCCGCCGCCTGCTGCTGCAGGTTCCCGGCCGGCTCACGCGCCACGCCCGCGGCTGGACACTGCATCTCCCCGCCCGATGGCCCTGGCATGGCGACTACATCCAAGCTCTGAGCCGGATCCGAGAGCTCCCCGCCATCTGAGCGCGTTCACTTCTCCGAGGACAACCACCGAGCTTCCGCCACGCCGGGCGCGATGATCGCTGCGCGAAATCACCACGAAAACGCTTGCGCGGACGCCTGAGCCGCCGCTCGCGGCCGATCACGCCCCGGCCACCGCCGACGACCAGGCAAACCGGTCAGATCGTCGGCTCACCCGGGCCCCGACCCAGCCGATCGGTGGATCCGGGTTTAGCGGCTGCGCCAACTCGAGAAGAGGACCTCATCGAGCATTGCGAGGATCCGATCTGGACCCTGGCGACAGCACTGTGCCGCCTAGCAGCGCCTCTCGCCATGCTAGGTCGCCTGCGCGAGCAGCTCGAAGTGCTCGGTACCGGCAGTGAGCGGCGCCGACGTGGCGCTCGTGCATCACAGCGACACCGGCTCCCACTGGGCAGAAGTGAACATCGCATTTGGATGAGCGTCAGCCCCCGCCTGGGCCACCGCGGCGGAGACGGCGCGCGGCGAGCGCGATGGCAGGGTACCGTCGCCGTTGGGCCGGGCCAGCCCGCTCTGCCCGCCACCAGACGCTCGCTTCGCAAGACCATGCATGCTCAGAGCGTTGATAGAGGCGAGACACATGAGAAACTGAGAATGCCATGCTAAACGGACTGATGATGGACGACTTTCCGCTGTCGCTAACGGTACTTGCCGAGCGGGCGGAGCGACTGAATGCGGCGTGCCCGGTCGTGTCACGTCGTCCTGACGGCTCCATGCGTCGCATGAACCTTGGCGAGTGCGCCCTGCGCGCCCGGCGGCTCGCAAGCGGGCTCGCCGACCTAGGGATCAAAGAGGGCGACCGAGTCGCGACCCTGCTGTGGAACCAGACCGAGCACGTCGAGCTGTACCTTGCGGTTCCATCGATGGGAGCGGTGATCCACACGCTCAACCCGCGTCTGACCGGAGAAGAGTTGAGCTACATCGCTGCCGACGCCGAGGATCGCATCATCGTCGTGGACGCGTCCCTGCTCCACGTCCTCGAGTCGATTGATTACGGCTTTGAGCACGTGATAGTCGTCTCCGACTCCGAACCTTCGCCGGCTGGATCGCTGCGATATGAGTCGCTGATCGTGTCGTCAGAGGCGATGACATGGCCGATCATCGACGAGCGACGTGCCGCCGCCATGTGTTACACGTCGGGCACGACGGGCCGTCCCAAGGGAGTGGTCTACTCACATCGGGCGTTGGTCCTGCACTCGCTCGTGCTGCCCCTCCCGGACACTTTCGGGATCAGTTCCCGCGACGTGATCCTGCCCGTGGTTCCCATGTTCCACGTCAACGCTTGGGGCCTGCCGTTTGCGGCCGCGTTTACCGGTGCGGCACTCGTGCTGCCTGGGCCCCGTCTTGATCCCATCAGCCTGCTGGGTCTGCTCGTCGGCGAGCGCGTGACGCTGGCTGCTGGGGTGCCCACGGTATTCATGGGGATCCTACAGGCGCTCGATGCAGAGCCCGACAGATGGGACCTTGGGTCTCTGCAGCGTGTCAACCTGGGTGGCGCGGCGATTCCAACCAGCCTGATCGAGGGGCTCGATCGTCACGGTCTGACGATCATCCAGGGCTGGGGTATGACGGAGACGTCGCCGCTCGGGACGGTGTGCCATCTGCCACCAGACCTCGAGGACGCCGACCTCGGCGACCAGTACGAGTACCGCGCTCGTGCAGGAACCCCGATCCCCCTCATCGAGATCCGCGCTCGCAGTGACGACGGAACGCTGATCCCATGGGACGATCAAGCGCTCGGCGAGCTCGAGATCCGCGGCCCCTGGGTCGCGGCCGCCTACCATCGCGGAACGGGCAGCGACAAGTTTACCGGTGACGGCTGGTTCCGGACCGGCGACGTCGTTCGCATCAACGAGCGGGGATGCATGCGTATCTGCGATCGGGCCAAGGATCTCGTCAAGTCCGGCGGCGAATGGATCTCCTCGGTCGACCTCGAGAACCAGCTGATGACCCATAGCGCTGTCGCGGAGGCTGCCGTAATCGCGATTCCCGACGAGAAATGGGGTGAGCGCCCACTGGCCGCCGTAGTCCTGCGCGAGGGGATGGAGGCAGCCCCCGAAGAGCTCCGCGAGCATCTCCGCGATGAGTTCGCGAAGTGGCAACTGCCCGACCGCATCGAGTTCATCGACGCGATACCGCGGACGGCAACCGGCAAGTTCAAGAAGACAGCTTTGCGCGAGCAGTTCGGGGAGAAAGCAGCGTAGCGCCTGCCTTCTGCCGGCGGTGCTCAAACGGCCGGTGGTCGGGCAGATCGGAACGCACGGCCCTAGAAAGTTGTGGTTTGCGGACGGCGGGTCAATAAAGCGCCCTAGTAACCATCGTTCGTTAGGTAGAGGTCATACCAAGTGAGGATGCCCGTCTATTGTTCAACGTAAGGCTTCGCCGTCAACACGGCAACACCGACTCGACGCGACGCGAATCGGACGGCGGCTTCCGGTATCGGGGCCGATGCTTCTCGGCGGCGACCGCCCTGCGGGGCGACCGTCGCGCGACCCGCCAGCGCCGGGTTCTGACCTGCGTGGCAGCGGCCGTTCGGCACCCTCAGCATGTCGTGGCGTTGGTTCTTGTGCTCTTGCGGACGCGATCGCAATGCGTCTTCGTATCGGAGTCGGTGACCGGGCGGGCTCTCCGCGCGTACTTCAAACAGCGCGTGCTCCGTGTCTTTCCGAAGAATCGGCTTTGCCAAGGGGTGTTAGTGCTTCCGGAGCATCGTTCGGACCATCTCCGCGGCCGGCACCGCCACGCGCTGCGGAACAACCTGCGAAAAGCAGCGGCCGGAGGAATCAGGTGCGAGGTACTGGACGAGGGGTCGCGAGCCGTCGAGGCCATCGGCATCATCACCCGCACGCGACGGCAAGGCCCGCTGGCGGCTGCCGACCTCAGCGATCTGCGGTCATCCCTCTCAAGACCAGAAGTGACGCTCCTCGTCGCGCGCGATGAAACTGGTCACCCGCGGGCCGCTATTGCGGCTGTAATCGACGAGGCAGTGTGCCTGATCGAATGGGCCACGTCGAATAGCCACGAGGCGAGGTGGGCGCTTCACGACCACTTGGTTAACGTTCTCATCGCCAGGGGCGTCAAGTACCTTCTAGCGTCTGGCGAAGGGCCATTCGGGGCGCTCGGTTTTGAGCCTAACGTGCTGCGCTATCAGCACCTGCTCGGTTACGAGCTACGTCATCTGCGCCCGGTTCCGGCGCGCGCGTCGACGTCGCACGAGCACCCGCATGCCCGCAGGCTCCGACCCCCGGGCTATGCCCTCGTGCCACCGCTCGCATTCTTGTTCGGCGCGGTCGATCAGCACCTAGGAAGCGTGTGGAGCTCCACCCACATCGGCTTCTGGGCTAACGACGTCAGCGCGATGTTGGCACCTTGGCTGGCTCTGCCGTTCCTAGTCGGAGCTCGCCGTGGGCGGCCGTCCGATGCCCTCCGGAGCGGCGCCATCGCGAGCCTTTCGGCTCTGCTGGGTTGCTTCGTAATGACCCTTAGCCCGTTCGATGGCGTCGCGATTCGGCCGATCCACCCGCTCGGGGCCTTCGTCGCGCAGCTACACGTCATTCTTCCAGCTCTGATCGCTGGCCCTTTGTGCGCCTGGCTCGGTCATCGCTGGCGCACGACGCGGTCCTGGCCCACCGCCGCACTCATCGCGAGTGCGTTCTGCCTTGAACCACTCGTGCGGACCGTTCGCGGAACGCCGTTCATCGTCCCCGGCACCGCAACGGCCGAGGTCATCGTGGGTCTGCTGCTGATCGGTTGGTTCGCCCTGCTCCGAGCCCGGGCTCGCCCAGAGGGCGCGATCTAGCGACTACCGAGCGCGCGGGCTGCGAGGAAAATCCACGCCGCTGGCCGCGGCTAGCCCTGGCCCACGCGGCCAAGCCCAAGGTCCCGGCGATCGGCTGATGCTAGCGGCGAGGCCGGCTCGTCAAGCCGTTGGTGCCGCCAGACGGGCAGGAGCGCAGGCTCTGGAGGTTGAGAATTGACCACCCTCCCGGGCCGCGACTGTCGCGGGCGGGGCCTGGGTCTAGCGTCGTGGACCAGGACTGAGTAGAAAATCCAGTTTAGGCGGCGGCAGTGGTTGGTGTTGTGAGCGTGACGGTGTGGCCGAGCCGTTGGAGTTGGGCGATGAGTCGGCGGGTGGTGCGTTCGGGGTCGCGGTGGGTGAAGTAGTCGGCGCCGAGGTCGTGGTAGGTCTCGCCGGTGGTGAGCATGTGCCAGGCGCTGGTCAGGATCGAGCTGGCGACCGCCACGCTGGCTTTGTTGGCGCCGCGGCGGACGCGGAGCCGTGCGTATTGGGCAGAGAGATAGGTGTCTTTTGTGCGGCTGGCTGACTTCGCGGCCTCGATCAACGCTCCACGCAGCCATTTGCTGCCCTTGGTCGTCTTGCCGGAGCGGCGTTTGCCGGCGGACTGGTCGTTGCCGGGGCACACCCCGGCCCATGAGACCAGATGCTTGGCGGACGCGAACGCGGTCATGTCGCCGCCGGTCTCGGCGATGATCACCTCGGCGGTCTGCTGCCCGACTCCGGGGATCGTCTGCAGGAGCTCGACGGCGCTAGCGAAAGGGCGGATCTGCTCCTCGATCTCGGCAGAGAGGGTCGCGATCGATTCATCGAGGAAGTCGAGGTGCGCGAGAATCTGCCCGACGACGAGTGCATGCTCGGGGGTGAATCGACCTGCCAGCGCTTCACGCAGTGCTGGGATCTTCGTCCGCAGCCGTCCTTGGGCGAGATCGGCGAGCACGTCGGGGTCGGTCGTCCCGGACACGAGCGCGTCGAGCATCGCTCTCCCGCTCTTGCCCAATAGCTTCGAGGCGACGGTGTCGATCTTGATCCCGGTCTCCTGCATCACCTTGTGCAGCCGGTTGGCCTCGCGCTGGCGATCGCGGATCACGCTCTTGCGATAGCGGGTCAGGTTGCGCAGCGTCCGGATCGGCTTGGGCGGCACCAGGCAGGCTTTCAACAGGCCGGCCTCCAGCAATCGGCATAGCCACTCGGCATCGCCGACGTCGGTCTTGCGACCCGGAACCTGTTTGACATCGCGCGCGTTGACCAGCACACACCGGAAGTCGTCCTCGAGCACCGCCCACACCGGCTTCCAATATGTGCCCGTCGCCTCCATCGCGACCTGCGTGACCTGATGCGCGGCCAGCCAATCATGCAGCGCCAGAAGCCCGCGCGCTGTGGTCGGGAACTCCTCGATGAACTGCTCCCGACGCCCACCCTGTGCCGGCGTGCGCACACACGCCGTCACGCTCGCGTTATGCACATCCAGCGCCGCGGGACGCTCCACGATCAACTCCACCGGCCACCTCCTGAAGATCGACTACAACGATCGCGCTAGCCGCCAGGGGTCTCGATCACAGTCGAATCTGAGTAACGGGCTCAAGGCACCAGACCGGGGTTCCGGGCAAGACCCCCACGCCAGACTTTGGACGGGCACACGGGCACCAAGTTCTAGGCATCGGCGTTCCGGCAGCCAGCACCCCGCCAGCATCCAGCATTTTCATCCGACCCGGGTGGCCGCAGGCCATGACGACTTTGGGGCTTCCGTGGCCGGTCAGGCTGACGCGAGTCAGCGGTGACCCCGCCCTCAGCTATCTGCACCGCCGGTCGAGCAGCCGGGTGGGCGGAGCAGTGTGCCCGGGGCTCTGCTCTCACGACCTCTAGCGATACCACCGCCACGACCGCTGAAGACGCCGATAAACCCGAAAGGTGCCCCACAGATCCGATGTCGGAACCGAAGCATCTAATGGCCGCCCCGTATGGCCGAGCCATGCGCGCCGCGTTCCTCAGCGGACGGCTTGAAGGCTGTGGTCGTTCGCGGGGTCCGCTGCGCGGTTACGGCCCAGGCGCTCGTGGCTATTGACCCAGTTCCCGGCGAGGACCGCGGAGGTCAGGGAGACCTCGCCGGCGAGCGTGGTGCCGGCGCAGATCTCGGCGAGCTTGTGCGCCTTGCCCTTGCCGTAACAGCCGAGCAGCTCCAGGCACTCACGTTGCGTGGGCAGGGCCGTGCCGCCTCCGTAGGTGCCAACGATGAGGCTGGTCAGCGTCACCGACCAGTAGTAGTCGCCGTTCTCGAGGAGCCGCGAGTAGGTGATCGCTGCGTGTGATTCTGCGATGTTGGCGACGTCCTGGCCGGTGGCGATGAAGATTGCGGTGATGCCGTTAGCAGCGTGTGCGGTGTTCGAGGCGGAGCCGGCGAGGAATCCGCCGACCATGTGAACTTGCCGGTAGTCGTAGAGAGACGTGGTATCGACGCCCATCAGCCGCTCGAGCACGTCGTTCTTGATCACCGCCTCGGCGACGACGCGCTTGCCGCGGGTGAGGAGCATGTTGATGTGCGAGTGCTTCTTGTCAGTGTCGATCGCGCCGGTCAGCGCGTAGTCGGCACCGCCCGGGTAGTTGGCCTTCATCCACTCGCATGCGGCCTGCGTCGCCTTCGCGGTCATGTTCTGCCCGGCGGCGTCGCCCGTCGTGAAGTTGACTCGCAGGTAGAGCAGGGGACCAACCTGATACTGGCCGATGTAGATGAGCTTGCCCGAGCGGGTGGTCGCCTCGGCGACTGCTCGGATGTCCTCCTCGTGCTGATCGACCCAGTCGCCGAACTCGCGCGCCGCGAGGGCGTCGTCGAACATGAACACCGGCGCGCGCTGCATGTTGTCCTCGACGACGGTCGTCTTGACGCCGCCACATTCGCTGAGCACGCGCATGCCGCGGTTGTAGCTGGCCACGAGCGTGCCCTCGGTGGTGGCCAGCGGCACATAGAAGTCTCCCCGCGCGTGCTCACCGTTGAGGCGCAGCGGTCCGGCCACGCCGATCGGCACCTGCGCCACCCCGGAGAAGTTCTCCACGTTTCCCGGCAGCACGCCAGGGTCGAACGAGAACTGTCCCACGTGGTCGAGGCTCACCCCGGTCTGCTCGCGCAGGAATTCGCGCCGGTGAGCAGCGATCTCGGGCGTGTAGTCGTCTTCCTTATTGCGCGGGACGCGTGGAGCGGGCGTGTCTTCGTCGTCCTTGTGGCGCGGGCCGCGCGCGGCGGTAGCGCTCGTGAACATGTCCTATCAACGCCGGGCGCATACCCGTCCTTGTGGTGGGCACTGAAAGATGTCGGCTGGCGCGGGTCATCGATACACGAGCCCGGCTTAGTCAGACAAAGGCCGCGAAAGTGTCGGGGGAGGGCGCGCGTTCATTCAGCGAGCAGAGATGACGCCTGAGACAGCTTTTTGGCATCCATACGCAGACATGGGCTCGGTCCGTCATTCCGAGCTGGTGATCGACCGCGCGGAGGACGTATGGGTGTGGGACACGGACGGGAACCGATACCTGGACGCGACCGGAGGCCTGTGGTACGCGAACGTGGGGCACGGAAGACCCGAGATTCGTGCCGCCGTCGCCGCCCAGATGGAGCGCCTCGCGGGGTACTACGCGTTCTTTGACCTTGCTAACCGGCCGGTGCTCGAGCTCGCGGAGGCGCTTGCGGAACGGGCGCCGATGCCGGCAAAGGTCTTCTTCGCCTCGGGCGGCAGCGACGGGATCGACACCGCGGCCAAGCTGGCCCGCCGATATTGGTGGGAGTTCGGCGCGCCGAACCGCAACGTGCTGGTCAGCCGCACCGCCGGCTATCACGGCACGCACGGGTTCGGAACCGCCCTTGGCGGCATCCCCAGCAACCGCCAGGGCGTCGGACCGCTGAACGAGACGATCCAGGTGCGCCACGACTCGCTGGAGGAGCTGGAGCAGACATTCGCGCGGGTCGGCCCCGAGCGAGTGGCGGCGGTGTTCGTGGAACCGGTGATCGGCGCCGGCGGCGTGTACCCCCCCGCCCCCGGCTACATCGAAGGCGTCGCCGATCTGTGCGAGCGGACAGGCGCCCTGCTCATAGTGGATGCGGTGATCTGCGCATTCGGTCGCCTCGGCACGTGGTTCGGGATCGAGCGCTGGAACGTGGAGCCCTCGATGATCGTGTTCGCGAAGGGCGTGACGAGCGGCTATCTCCCGCTGGGCGGTGTCATGGTCTCCGAGCGGATCGCCGAGCCGTTCTGGCGCGAGCCGGGGGGGCCGATCTTCAGGCACGGCGTGACGTACGCCGGCCACCCCACCTGCTGCGCCGCCGCGCTCGCGAACATCGACCTGCTCGAACGCGACGGCCTGATCGAGCGCGGACGCGAACAGGAGCAGGCACTGCTCGACGCCCTGGCGCCGCTTGCCGGGCACGAACTCGTGTCGGAAGTCAGGGGAGGCGTGGGCACGATGGCCGCCGTCGAGCTAACCGCCGAGGTCTGCAAGCGGCAACCCCGCGTCACCGCCTCCCTCGCCCTGGGTGCGCGTGCGGCCGGAGTCTTTGTGCGTCCCGCGGCTACCGCCGTCGCGGTGTCGCCGCCACTGACGGCCGGACCCGAGCACTTCGCGCTGATTGCGGAGGGGATCGAGTACGGCCTGAGCACCCTGCGCCAGGACATGCTCGTGGCGGCATAGCGCTGGCGGATCTCTCTCCGTTAAGCCACCCGAGCACGACCAGGACCTCGAGATCGCCGCGGCGCCTTACTGGCTCCGTCTGGAAGGCCCGGAAACAGCCAGCGCCTGTCGCGGGGTCGAGACACTGGGGAGGATCGCCTCGATGAGATGCGGGCCCGGATCGGCGATGGCCTGCTCGAGGGCGCCGGTCAGCTGCTCGGCGGTCTCGACGCGCCGCGATGCGATGCCGAACCCGGTACCGAGCTTGACGAAATCGAGGTTTGGATCCCGCAACTCGATCAGCGCCCGGGCTTTGTCACCGCCGCTGTCCCCTCCGAGTCGAGCAAGCTCGGCAGCCAGGATCCCGTAGGCGCGGTTGTTGAAGATCACGACCGTGATGTTGAGACGTTCGCGCGCCATCGTCCAGAGCGATTGGATGGTGTACAGAGCCGAGCCGTCGGCCTCGAGTGCGATGACCGGGCGGTCCGGACACGCGATCGCCGCGCCCACCGCGACCGGCAACCCCTGGCCGATCGCGCCGCCGGTCAGGGTGAGCCAGTCGTGCCTTGGAGCCCCCGCGGTATTGGCCGCCAAGGCTGCTGCTGACGTGATCGCCTCGTCGGAGAGGATCGCCCCTTCAGGCAGGATCGCGCCGATCGCCTGGCAGACTTTCTCCGCGGTCAGCGGGCCGTCAGGCCGTGGCGGCACGAGCCCGGCCTGCAGCGCGGGGTTGGCGCCCCCGGCATTCAACGCCTCAACCAACGCCTCCAGGCTGTTGAGCACGTCGGAGCTAGGCGGCGAAAGCTCGCGCACCTCGCAACCGTCGGGCACCAGCGAGCTCCGCTCGCCCGGGTAGGCGAACCAAGCGACGGGCGGCTGAGCGCCTGCCACGATCAGGTGCTCCAAGCCGTCGAGCTGCTGCGAGGCGAGCTCAGGCCAGTACGCGAGCCGCTCTACGGCAGGCAGGCCGGCGCCGCGTTCCAGCCGCGGCGTGCTCCTCTCAGCGAATAGCCTCGCCCCGGTGACTGCGGCGATGCGCGCGGCTGCGAGGAGTCCACGCTCACGCAGGGCTTTCCCACCGAGCAGAATTCCCGGCCGGCGGCTGCCTCGGATCGCCTTCGCCACGGTCTCGATGATCTCCGCCGACACCGCAGGTGGAGCGGCCGGCTGGCCCGGCGCGCCGGGTTCACCACCGTCGTGCCAGGACACGTCAGCGGGGACGATCAGGGTCGCCACCTGACCGGGGGGTCCGGTGGCGGCGGCGACCGCGTCGACGGCGTCGCCAGCGAGCTCTTCAGCGTTACGCGATGTCCGCACCCACGTCGAGACGTTGCGCGCGACTGTCTCGATGTCGGATTGCAGCGGGGGGTCGTGCTGAGCGTGGTACGTCGCGTGGTCGCCGACGATGTTCACCACCGGAACCTTGGCGCGGCGGGCGTTGTGGAGGTTTGCCAGGCCGTAGCCGAGCCCCGGTCCTAGGTGCAGGAGGGTCGCGGCGGGCGCTTCCGCCATCCGCGCGTAGCCATCTGCAGCCCCGGTCGCGACGCCCTCGAACAGGGTGAGGACCGCCCGCATCTCCGGCACCGAATCCAGCGCGGCGACGAAGTGGATCTCGGAGGTACCTGGGTTCGTGAAGCAGGTCGTGACGCCTGCGTTGACGAGTGTGCGGATCAGTGCGTGCGCGCCGTTAGGCATATCTGCGCCGGCGAAGCTTCGTGATTCGCTTGTCGTCGATCCCACGAGCCGCGGTCCAGGACGAACAGTCGTCCGTCGTTCCCTGTTGTGCTGGAGCCTGGATCACGGGGGCGTCTGGGTTAACGGAACGACTGACGGCTCGCCAGACTAGCGCAGCCCGTCGCCTTGACCCTGAGCCCCGCGCGAAAGGAGTCGTGATCCTCGACGTTCAGTCGAATTGGTCCGTGCGGATCGGCGGTCCGTTCTCTGACCCAGACGAACTGTGCGGCGACGTGCGTTCAGTCGCCTGAACGCAAGTGGGCCTATTCGGGCGCCGTTCATCAGGTGCCACAACTCTTTCGCCAGAGGAATCGCTCAAGGGGCAGACTTTGCATGTACTAGCTACGCGGGGGCGCGGGAACGCCGTCCCCTTCGTCGCACTCGACAAGCAGCACGGACAGATCGAACAGGAGTTGACCGAGGCGTTCGCCCGCCTGCTCCGAACGAGTGCATACACGCTCGGCACCGAGGTGGAGCAGTTCGAGGCGGACTTCGCCGACTACTGCGAGACCGGCCACTGCGTCGGCGTGTCCTCGGGAACGGCGGCCCTGTCGCTCGTGCTGCGCGCCGCGGGGATCGGCGCGGGTGACGAGGTGATCGTCCCGGCGCACACGTTCATCGCCTCGGCGCTCGGCGCTGTACATGCCGGGGCCACGCCCGTGCTGTGCGACGTGGAAGAGGGTACGGGCCTGATCGATCTTGAGGCCGTGCGGGCAGCCATCACGCCGCGCACGGCAGCGATCGTCGCCGTCCACCTGTACGGCCAGATGTGCGATATGGGCGCCATCAACGAGATCGCGAAGTCGTACAGCCTGTTCGTGGTCGAGGACGCCGCCCAGGCGCACGGCGCGCTCTACCACGGGCGCCGTTCCGGTTCGCTCGGCGATGCCGGAGCGTTCTCGTTCTACCCCAGCAAAAACCTGGGCGCGCTCGGAGACGGAGGCGCCGTCTGCACCGACGACGAGATGCTCGCCGCTCGCCTGCGTCGGCTGCGGAACCTCGGCCAGCGGACAAAGGGCGAGCACGTCGAGCTCGGCTACAACGAGCGACTCGACGGCCTGCAGGCCGCCCTGCTGCGGGTCAAGCTCCCGTACCTCGACGCCTGGAACGACGCGCGGCGCACCCGGGCGCAGCGCTACTACGAACTGCTATCGGCGGACGTCACGCTCCTAGAGGAGCGACCGGAGAACCGCTGCGTTTACCACCTCATGCCGGCGCGGTTCGCGAACCGCGACGCGGTGGCGGCGGCGCTGCGGGCCCGCGGAATCGAGTCCGGCATCCACTACGCGCCGGCGATGGACGGGCATGCGGCGCTCGCGGGCGTCGTCACCGTCAGCGGCCAGATTCCGGCTGCACATGCGTGGGCAGCGGAGGAGCTTTCGCTGCCAATGCACCCGGACCTGAGCACGGACGAGGTGGAGCTCGTCGCCGAGGCCGTCATCGAGGCCATCACCACCACTGCAAGAGCCGGAGGGGCGAGATGCTGAAGTCGACGATCCAGATGAACCAGCAGGGGTACGCGCCCGCGACCGACCAGGTTGGAGTGGCGGTCGTCGGCCTCGGCTACTGGGGGCCGAACCTGCTGCGGGTGCTCAGCGACAACCTCGACGCGAGCGTCCGGTGGATCTGTGACCTCGACCCGGAGCGCCTGGGCCGGTATCGCCGGCGTCACCCCGACGCCCGCGTGACGACACGGATCGAGCGCGTGCTCGGCGACCCCGCGGTCGACGCCGTCATCATCGCCACGCCTGTACACACGCATTACAACCTGGCCGCGCGGGTGCTGGAGGCGGGGAAGCACGTGTTCGTCGAGAAGCCCCTCGCGCCCTCCAGCGAACTGGCGGATGAGCTCGTGGACATGGCCGCCGAACAGGACCGGATCCTGATGTGCGGACATACATTTCTCTACAGCCCGCCGGTCCGGATGATCAAGCGCATGATCGGCGAAGGAAAGCTCGGCGACATCTATTTCATCTCCTCCAGCCGGGTCAACCTCGGCCTTCACCAGCGCGATGTGAGCGTGATCTGGGATCTCGGCCCCCACGACTTCTCGATCCTGCTCTACTGGCTCAGCGAGATGCCGACGAGCGTCCGCGCAGTCGGTCGCGACTCGATCGTCAAGGGCATCGTCGATGTCGCCTTCGTGACGATGGCGTTCGCGTCCGGGATCGTGGCCAACATCGAGCTCAGCTGGCTGGCGCCGAGCAAGCTCCGCCGCACGGTGCTGGTCGGCTCAGAGCGTATGGCGGTCTACGACGACGGAGCGCCGGAGCCGGTACGACTGTTCGACCGAGGGGTGGTCTACCGCGACCCGGAGACGTTTGGCGAGTATCACCTGTCCTACCGCAGCGGCGACGTGATCTCGCCCAAGATTGAATCCTACGAGCCGCTGGGATTGGAACTGGCCGACTTCGTCGGTGCGATCCGCTCCGGCGAGAGGATGGAGTACCACACCGAGATCGCACGCAGCGTCGTCCGCCTGGTCGACGCCGCCGATCGATCGCTGCGCGAGGGCGGGCGCGAGATCGCGGTTGAGCACGACGTTAGCGAGAACCACCTCGTTGCCGCGGGTGGCCTGGCGGTCCAGTGATGTCTGAGCCACAACCAAAGCCGCCGTTCATCCACTCGCACGCGCTCGTGGAGACGGAGCACATCGGTCCTGGCACGCGCATCTGGGCGTTCGTCCACGTGCTACCGGGGGCGGTCATCGGCAGCGACTGCAACATCTGCGACCACAGCTACATCGACGAGGACGTGGTCATTGGTGACCGGGTGACGATCAAGGGGCAGGTGGCCATCATCGATGGTATGCGGATCGAGGACGACGTATTCATCGGCCCAAACGCGACGTTCACCAACGATCACTACCCGCGCAGCCGGAAAGCGTCGTGGCAGTGCGAAACCATGGTGATCAGGAGGGGGGCCAGCATCGGCGCCGGCGCGACTTTCCTCCCCGGCGTGTCTGTCGGTGAGGGGGCCATGGTCGGGGCGGGCGCGGTTGTCACAAAGGACGTGCCACCGCTTACCGTCGTCATCGGCAACCCAGCTCGGGTCGTCCGTGCGGTGACAGCCGGCGAATGCCTCCCTCATCAGACCTCCTTGAACGGGATGCAGAACGGCGCGGTGCTGTCGTCTGCCGGCGCCCCGTAGGCAGAGCGTCAACTGCGTGAGTGCCGGGGGCTCTCCCGTGGACATATCTCCTGCCCGGGGGCGGGCGGTGAATGACTGGCGGGAATCGAGTCGTTCTCATGAACGGCCGGGGCAGCGTCCTACAGAAGATCTTCGCCCTACGCCTCGTTCAATAGGCAGGAATTAGAAGGACTGGGGGCTACCAGCTTGCTACGCATCGCCATCATCGGATTAGGACCATGGGGTGTCTGTGCTCTTGAGCGTGTCGTCACGACCGCGCGCCAGGAGCTTCGCACCGGCCTCGACGTCGCCGTGCACGTGATCGAGCCCGGAACCCCCGGCGCTGGCGTGTACGACGTCACCCAGCCGGACTACCTCCTGCTCAACAATCCCTGCGGGGAGCTCTCGCTGTATCCGTTCGAGACCGAGTCCGATCAGCCGTGCTACGGGATTGGTCTGTACGACTGGGCCGTCAAGACAGGCTACCGATGGGTGGGCGAACGGTGCGCGATCGACCCGAGGGGTGAGCCGATCGAGTCCCACCATTTCCTGCCCCGCCGGCTGATGGGCGAGTACCTCCGGTGGTTCTACCGGGCGCTTCTCGAGGGCGCGCCAGAGAGCGTCCATATCGTCCACCACCCCACCGCTGCGGTCGACGTGGTCGCCAGACACGATGGCAGCGAAGAGATCCGCCTGGCCAATGGGACAGCGGTCGTCGCCGACCGCGTGATCGTCACCTCCGGCCATACGGCCAATGAAGGCAGCGATGACGCCGGACGGGCGCTCGAGCCGTATCCGGTTGGGGCGTACGTCGACACGATTCCAACCGACGCGACGGTCGCCGTGTCAGGGATGGGATTGGTGGCGGTCGATGTGGTGACGGCGCTGACCATCGGGCGGGGCGGGGAGTTCGTGGACAACGGCGCTGGGCTGCGCTACCGGCCCAGCGGCCGCGAGCCGCGAGTCCAGCTGTTCTGCCGGAGCGGTCTGCCCTTCACCGCCAAGTCCGTCACGGGAAAGGACCGCACCGACGTCTACAAGCCGCTGATCTGCACCGACGAGGCTCTCGACGCGCTCAGCGGCCGCTTGGCTGGCCGCAGACAGCCGGTCGACGTGCGGAGGGAGCTGCTCCCTCTCCTGTTCGCCGAGATGTACGCGCGCTACTACGCGCAGGTCGCCTTCCAGGCGTCAGGGGCGGCAGCCGATGGCGCCGCGGTGCGAGAGCAGCTACGTGCTGCCTGGGCCGATGGCCGCTTCGACGCCGAGTTGGCACGTCTCGCCGCGCGCTTCGGGAGCTTCGACGCCGCAGGACTGTTCTTCGGCCACCAGCCCAACTACCGTTGCAGCGACGACTACGAGCGATTCGTCTATCGGTCGCTGGCCGACGATCTACGCGAGGCGGAGGTGCCAGACGGAGCCAGCCCCGTGAAGTCGGCCGCCCAGGTGTTCCGGATCTACCGGGACAGAATGCGTTCGGTCGTCGAGCAAGGGGGACTGTCGTTTGACTCCTATCTCGACTTCAATGCCGACATCTGCAGCCGGATCCACCGTCTCGTTGCCGGTCCGCCGGCGCTGCGCTCACGGCAGCTGCTCGCGCTGATGGACGCCGGCGTGGTGGGGATGCCGTACGGTCCCGCCCCCGCTCGAGGCCTGGCCGCGAGCGATCTGAACCCGACCGCGGCTCGGACGAGCATCTCGTCAACCGGGTTCGAACAGCCGTATGTGGACACTGCCGACGTCGTGATCAAGGGGCATCTTGAAGAGCCGCGGATCGCCGGCTCGGCGTCCGAGCTGCTCACGCAGCTCTACAGGCGCGGCCGGGTCAGCCAGTTCCGCTATGGCGAGGTGGCGGTTGGCAGCGTCGACCTGACGCCGGACTCGCATCCGATCGACATCGAGGGCCGGCCCCAACTGAGCATCTCGATGTTCGGCGTGCTGACCGAAGGCGTCCGTCACTTCACGGCGTACATCCCGTCACCGCGCAGCCGGATCCGGGCGTTCGAGGACCTCGGGGCCTGCGTGGCGGAGATCCTGTCCGAGGCCGGCGTCAGCGAGCGGCTGGCCGCGTAGCACCGCGACCCGCCTAGGACCGGCACCCAGCCTAGATGGTTGATGCCACGGCGAGGCGTGGTTTGAAGGGGACATAAGGAAGCGATCGAAGTCGGCGGTGCTCATTCGCCAGCACCGACCGGAAGGGGCCGTGATGGACGCCGACCTCGATTCGCTTCTGACCGTGGTGTTCTGCACCGCGGACGATCTCCTGCCCACGAGGGCGGGAAACGCGCGACGAATGGTGACCGACGCTGAGGTCGTCACGCTGGCTGTCGCGCAGGTCCTGCTCGGCTATCACGACTCTGACCGGCGGTTCCTCGCGGCCGCGCGGCGCCGGCTGGTGCACCTGTCCCGGTGATCCCCAACCAGGACGTGTTCCACAAACGCCGAGCCCGCCTGGAGGCCAGCATCGAGTGGCTGATCGGCGTGTTCGCGTCCCAGAGCCCCGGCTATCACGACGACATGCTGGTGCTGGACTCCACGCCGGTTGAGACCGCCCGCTCGCGCGAGACCGTCAAGCGTGCCGGCGATAGCGCCCTGGCTGACGCGATCGGGGACGCCGCCGGCTACGGCTACAGCCCCGCGCATTCGCGGTTCTTCTACGGCATGCGGCTGCACCTCCTCACCGCGCTGGACGGCACCCCGCGCGCCGCGACCTTGTGGTCGCCCGAACGTGGCGAGCGGGAGGTCGCGATCGGACTGCTGGCCCGCGGACTGCACGGCGGCGAGACCGTGGTCGCCGACAAGGGCTACGCCGGCCACGAGTTCCACAGCCGTCGCCGCACACGCTCGGCGCCACGATCGTGCGACCGAACCGCAAGACCGAGCCCGGCCAGGCACCCGTCATCTCCGGCGTTCGCCAACGCGTCGAATCGATCATCCAGAGCACCAAGAGCACCCTCGGCCTCGAACGCCACGGCGCTCGCACCCTGCACAACCTTCGCGTCCGCATCTGCGTACGCCTGCTCGCCCTCGCCGCCTGCATCACCCTCAACCACCAACTCGGACGCCCCAGCCGCAACCTCGTCCCCTACACCACCTAACCGTGGCATCAGTCATCTAGGACCGGCCGGCACCCAGCGATCAGCTGGGCGCAGCCGCCACGAGGGCCTGGTCGAGATCCTCGATCAGGTCGTCGGGGTGCTCGAGCCCAACCGAGAGGCGCACCATGTCCGGCGAGATGCCGGCCAGCTTCAAGTCGTCGGGCGTGAGCTGCCGGTGGGTGGTCGAGGCGGGATGGGTGATCAGCGACTTCGCGTCTCCCATGTTCAGCAAGCGCTTGAACAACTTGACCCGATTGAACACCTCGATCCCGGCTTCCCGGCCGCCTCGCACGGTGAAGGTCAGGATGGACGGCACCCGACCCCCCAGGTACCGACGCGCAAGCTCGTAGTACGGATTGCCGGGGAAGCCGAGGAAGCTCACCGACGTCACGCTCGGATGTGACGCCAGAAACGCCGCCACGGTGCGCGCGTTGGACTCGTGGCGCGGCAGGCGCACGGCCAGGGTCTCGAGCCCCTGCAGGAGGAGGAACGCGTTGAACGGGGAGAGGGCCCCTCCGGTATTGCGCAGGCCGATCGTCCGGCAGCGGGTGATGTAGGGCGCGCGGGAAAAGTCGCTTGCGTACCGCACGCCGTGAAACGCGGGCTCAGGCTCGATGAGGCAGCCGAAGCGTTCCGGGTGATCGGTCCACGGGAAGGTGCCGCCGTCGATGATGATGCCCCCGAGCGTGGTGCCGTGGCCGCCGACGAACTTCGTCAACGAGTGGATCACCACGTCGGCGCCATGATTGAACGGCTTGAGGAGGAGCGGCGTCGCCACGGTGTTGTCGGCGATGACAGGAACGCCGCGCGCGTGCGCCGCTTCGGCCACGGCGGCGAGGTCGATCACGTTGCCGGCGGGGTTGCCGACGGTCTCGCAGAAGACCGCCTTCGTGCGCTCGTCGATCCGAGCGGCGATGGAGTCGGGATGGTCGTTCTCGGAGAAGCGCACCTCGATCCCGAGGCGGGGGAGCACGTGGGCGAAGTACGTGTACGTCGCCCCGTAGAGCTGCGGCACCGAGACGAAGTTGTCACCGGCACCGAGCAGGTTGAGCACCGACATGCTGACCGCCGTCGAGCCGGAGCTCACGGCCATCGCCCCTACTCCACCCTCCAGCGCGGTGAGCCGCCGCTCGAGCACGTCGACAGTCGGATTGTTGATGCGGTTGTAATGGAAGCCCGGGACCTCGAGATCCATGATCGCTCCGGCGTGATCCGCGTCGACGAAGTCATGGGCGACGGTCTGGTAGATCGGAACGGCAACGGCGCGAGTCGAGTCGGGGCTGTAGCCGCCGTGGATGGCGAAGGTCTCGTCGCGCATAGGCCGGTTCAGACCCGGCCCGGCACTGCGGCTCGCGCCAGCTGCAACCAGTTCGTGTAGAGCGTGGCCGCCCCGGGAGCCCAGCTGTTCTCGACCGTCTCGGCCACCGCGTCGAACGGGAACTGCGGCCACAGTTGACGTGGATCCATGTTCGTCGCACCGGCGCGATGCTCGAAGTCCATCAATTTGTCCACCGCCTCCTCACCCAGGTAGCCCTCGGGGAGACGCGGATACGGGACTGCGCCCCGGCCGAACAGGCAGCGGCGGACGTCGCGGCGATATTCGCGCAGGAGGCTCAGTGTCCCGTACTCGGGATGCCCCTGGCAGAGGACGAAGAGCGCCTCCCCCTGCTCACGCGCTGCCACCGACCATCCGGCACCGGATGAGCCGGTGCCCACAACGATGCGGTAGCCGGCATCCACGAGCGCCGCCTCAGGCACGTCATTCAGGCGCGAGTGGGGCATCGGAACCACGTCGGGAAGCCCCGCCGCCAGCGGATCGAACGGGTCCTCCACCGTGCCGTGGAACACGCCACTGCATTTGCCCGCTCGTGGCACGCGCTCGATGCCGTCGAACATGAGGATGCTCGCGTGCGAGGCCAGACAGGACAGCAGGATCGTGCGGACATTCTCGGCTGCCCACTCGAGGAGCCGAGCGAGGTAGGGCCAGTACGGCTCGAATCGCATCTGAACCTGCGTCGGCTCGGTCCCAGTGACGATCAGGGCGTCGGGCGGGTGGGTCCATAGCTCGTCGAGCCCGCGATAGCGCTCCTCGATCAGCGCCGCGATCTTCTCCGAGCGCGGAATCTCCTTGATCGTGTAGAGCTCGAACTCGTTCGCGGCCCCACCAGTGCCGAGAGCCGCTCTCCGAAACTGGTTCTCGGTATCGACGAATGCCGAGTCCGGCATGTTGTTGACCAGCGCGACCTTCGGAGGTTCCGTGTCGCTGTCGAAAAAAGTCATCTCTGCGTCACCCACCGGTCTGGCCCCCGTAGGGGCGATGCTCCGTCTCCACCCATGCCGATCGCCACGGCTCCCATTTGATGGACGCTCCTTGCTCGCCTGTGCGAGGTCCCGCGCGCGTCCGTGATTCAGTCCTTTAATCCCTGCAACGCGCGGCGTGGGCGCGTTCTTCCGAGCGACGATGCGAGCATTCGCTGATTGCACCCGCGCCCGAGGGCTTTCCAGTGGAGACCGAGCTGCCCTCCCGGCCCTCGACGCCCGCGGCGGTCTCTTAGTTGCTCGGCTCTTCAGTCTCCACTAGGCTTGTGAATCTGGATTCACGGCTTATCCCTATGAAAGCGCTTGTCTGCGCCCGCCAGAGGTCTGGAAGTGAGCGCTGTGCCTCCCGCCGGAGCCGCGTCTCGACAAGGGTGTGCCGTTCAGCGAACTACGGGCCAACGAGAAGGAGGCGCTGGCCGGATGAACTTCACGCTCTCAGACGAGCAGGTCCTGCTTCGCGAGGCGGCGCGCGGTCACGATCGAGCCGGTCACCGGCTCCGGGCCAGGCCTTCGACTTCGGGGCGCGGTCGATGAGCAACGTGCACGGCGGCATCGGCGCGACGTGGGAGCACGACGCGCCGCTATTCTTCCGCCGTGCGCAGCTGTCGCGGCGGCTGCTGGGCGGAACGGAGGACGCAACCGATCGGGTCGCCGAGCAGACACTGCAGAGCAATGCGGCATAAGCGGCACATCCTGGCCATCGTCATCGCCATGGCAGCGGTGCTGCTGATCGCGGCCCCGTCGGCCGGCGCGCGCTGGCGCCCACCCAAGCACCTGACGTGGTACTGGCAGCTGTCGGGCGGCGTTAACAACTCCCACCGGGTTGCGGCCTACGACATCGACGGGTTCGACAACAGCACCGGGGAGGTCGCCCGGCTGCATCGTGCCCACCGGCACGTCATCTGCTACATCGACGCCGGCACGTGGGAGAAATGGCGGTCCGACGCCGGCGCGTTCCCGTCGTCCGTGCTCGGCGCGAACAACGGCTGGCCCGGCGAGCGCTGGCTCGACGTGCGCCGGCTCGGGACGCTCGAGCCGATCATGACTCAAGCGGATGCGCATGTGCGCGCACAAGCACTTCGACGCGATCGAGCCCGACAACATCGACGGCTGGGAGAACCCCACCGGATTCCCCATCGGCGGAGCGCAGCAGCTCCGCTACAACCGGTGGCTGGCCAGGGAGGCACATGCGCTCGGGCTCGCCGTGTTCCAGAAGAACGACCCCGAGCAGGCCGCGGCACTGCAGCCGTCCTTCGACGGCGTCCTCGACGAGCAGTGCAACGAGTACACCGAATGTGGGTCCTTCCGTCCGTACCTCCGGGCGGGCAAGCCGGTGCTGAACGCCGAGTACAACCTGAGCCGGAGCCAATTCTGCGCCGCGGACAACCGCGCGGGGATCATGGGCGCGGTCTACAACCTCGACCTCAACGGAGCTACCTGGCAGCCCTGCTGGTGAGCGGCAGTTGTGCTGCCCAGCGCCGTGCCCTAAGCTTGTGAATCCGGATTCACATCCGGGTTCCGCGGCGCCGCGCTGACGTCGCGAGACCGTGCTTCGCCCGCTCACCAAGGAGTCTTCCGTGACCACTGTCGACGTCAGCAATCCCGCCCGCGACGTCCTCAATCAGCCGCCGCCGCTGCAGCCGGCCAACCTGTTCGAGCTCGACCTCGCGCTGCGCGAGGCGCTCGAGCGCGAGGGCGGCGCCTGGGGCGTCGACCGCGCGCGTGAGACCGGCGCGGCCGCCGGCAGCGTCGAGGCCCTCGAGCACGGCCGCCGGGCGGAGCGCAACGAGCCGATCCTGCGCACCCACGATCGCTACGGCAACCGCATCGACGAGGTCGAGCTCGACCCGAGCTGGCACTGGCTGCTGCGCGGGGCGATCGAGCGGGAGATCCACGGCCTGCCGTGGCGCACCGAGCAGCCCGGCGCCCACGTCGTGCGCGCGGCGCTGTTCACGCTGTGGAGCAACACCAACGCGGGCGTGATGTGCCCGGTCTCGATGACCTACGCCGTGATCCCGGCGCTGCGCGACGGCGCGCCCGATCTGGCCGCGGAATGGGAGCCGCGCCTCACCCGGCCCGACTACGACCAGGGCGCGATCGCCGGCATGGCGATGACCGAGCGCCAGGGCGGATCCGACGTGCGGGCGAACATCACCCGGGCCGAGCCGCTCGGCGACGGCACCTACGAGATCCATGGCCACAAGTGGTTCTGCTCCTATCCGCCGTGCGACGCGTTCCTCGTGCTCGCCCAGGCGCCGAGCGGGCTGTCCTGCTTCCTCGTGCCCCGTGGGCCGGGGATGGAGTTCCAGCGGCTCAAGGACAAGCTCGGGACGCGCTCGCTCGCCTCCTCGGAGGTCGAGTTCCGCGGCATCCGCGGCCATCTCGTCGGTGAGGAGGGTCGGGGCGTCCCGGCGATCATCCGGATGGTCAACCACACCCGTCTCGACTGCCTGCTCGGGTCGACGGCCGGGATGCGCCGCGCCACGCTCGAAGCCGTGCACCATGCCCGCCACCGCTCCGCCTTCGGCGCCCTGATCGTCGATCAGCCGGCGATGCAGAACGTGCTCGCCGATCTCGCGGTCGAATCGGAGGCGGCGACGGTGACGGCGCTGCGCGTCGCCCGCAGCTACGACGAGGGCGGCGAGGCCGCCTTCCGGCGGTTCGCCACGGCGGTGATCAAGTACTGGACGTGCAAGCGAGCGGCGCCCCATGCCGCCGAGGCACTCGAGTGCCTGGGCGGCAATGGCTTTGTCGAGGAGTCCGGGATGCCGTTGCTGTTCCGCGACTCGCCGCTCAACTCGATCTGGGAGGGCTCGGGCAACGTCGCCGCGCTCGACGTGCTGCGGGCGATGGTCAAGGAACCCGACGGGCTGCCGGCGTTCCTCGCCGAGTGCGAGCTCGCCGCCGGCGGCGACCGCCGGCTCGACGACCACCTCACCCGCGTGCGCGACGAGGCCGGCGCGGTGTTCGGCGACGACGCCGAGGCCCCCGAGGAGCGGCTCTACCGGAGCCAGTTCCAGGCCCGGCGGCTCGTCGAGAACCTCGCCGTCGCGCTCCAGGGCTCGCTGCTCGTCCGCCACGCCCCGCCCGCGGTGGCTGACGCCTACTGCGCCAGTCGCCTCGCCGGAGACGGGGGCCGCGTGTACGGCACGCTGCCGGCCGGCGTCGACGCCCGGGCGATCATCGACCGCGCCCTGCCGGTGTGAGCGCGGTCGACTACGAGGTCACCGGGCGGGTCGCCAGGCTTACGCTCAACCGGCCCGAGCGCGGCAACGGGATCACCCGCGGCCTGGTCCGCGAGCTCGAGGCCTGCGTCGAGCGGGCCGACCTCGACCCGGCCGTGCACGTGCTGCTGCTCGCCGGGCGCGGCAAGGGCTTCTGCGGGGGCTACGACCTCGTCCAGAGCGCCGAGCATCAGGGCGCGCTTGAGGGTGAGCCGACGGCGGCGGCGCCGCCGGGCTCGCCGCTCGATCCCGCGGTGATGGCCGCCAACCACGACCCCTCCGGGGTGTGGGACCCGATGGTCGACTACGCGATGATGAGCCGCAACGTCCGCGGCTTCATGTCCCTGTTCCACTGCTCCAAGCCGGTCGTATGCAAGGTCCACGGCTTCTGCGTGGCCGGGGGCACGGACATGGCCCTGTGCTCCGACCTGCTCGTCATCGCCGCCGACGCGAAGATCGGCTACCCGCCCGCCCGCGTGTGGGGCTCGCCGACGACCTCGATGTGGGCCTACCGGCTCGGCCCGCAGCGGGCCAAGCGGCTGCTGTTCACCGGCGACTCGCTGAGCGGCGCCGAGGCGGCCGAGTGGGGGCTGGCCGTCGACGCCCCCGAGCCGGAGCTCCTCGATGCCCGCACCGAGGCGCTCGTCGAGCGGATCGCGCGGGTACCCGTCAACCAGCTCCAGATGATGAAGCTGCTCGTCAACCAGTCGCTCTACTCCCAGGGCCTGCACGCCACCCAGCTGCTCGGCACGGTGTTCGACGGGATCACCCGGCACACGGCCGAGGGCTACGGCTTCCAGCAGCTCGCCGCGCGCGAGGGGTTCCGCGCCGCGGTCCGGGCCCGCGACGAACCTTTCGGCGACGCCGGGCCGTCGACGTTCAAGGGATGACCGAGGAGCTGCTTGCCCCCACGCGCGTGCGGCTGCTGCAGGCCGCCGGCGAGCTGATCGAGGAGGGCGGCTACGGCGCGGCCTCGGTGGCCGCGATCGCCGACCGGGCGGGCGTCGCCGCCGGGACCCTCTACCGGCACTTCAGCTCCAAGGAGGAGCTGTTCGTCGAGCTCTTCCGCGAGGTCTGCGACCGCGAGATGCGGGCGATGCGCGCCGCCGCCGAGGCGATGCCCGGCGACGCGCCGAGCGCCGACCGTCTCGAGACGGTGCTCGCGCTGTTCGCCGAGCGCGCCCTGCGGCGCCCGCGGTTGGCCTGGGCGCTGATCGCCGAGCCCGTCGACCCGCGCGTCGACGCCGAGCGGCTCGCCTATCGCGAGCGCTACGCCGGGTTGATCGCCGACACCCTGCGGGGCGGGGTCGTGGCCGGTGAGCTGCCGGAGCAGAACGCCGAGCTGACCGCGGCCGCGCTCGTCGGCGGCTGTGGCGAGGCGCTCGTCGGGCCGCTCTCGCCGCTGGCCAGCGAGCGGCCATCGGCCGATGAGGTGCTTAGCGGCGCTGCGCACGTTCGTGCGCCGCGCGGTGGGGGCGCCGGCATGAGTGCGACGGGCGTGGACGCCGTGAGCGACGCCGTCCGCGTCGAACGCGACGGCCCGGTCTACACCGTGCTGCTCTCACGCCCCGGGCGCCGCAACGCGGTCGACGGCCCGACGGCGGCGGCGCTCACCGCGGCCTTCGCGGAGTTCGACCATGATCCCGAGGCGGCGGTCGCGGTGCTGCACGGCGAGGGCGGCGTGTTCTGCGCCGGGGCTGATCTCAAGGAAGTGGGCACCGAACAGGGAAATCGGGTGAGCGCCGACGGGGACGGGCCGATGGGGCCGACGCGGATGCGCCTGTCCAAGCCGGTCATCGCCGCGGTGGCCGGACACGCCGTGGCCGGTGGCCTCGAGCTCGCGCTGTGGTGCGACCTGCGGGTCGCGGAGGAGACGGCGGTGTTCGGCGTGTTCTGCCGTCGCTGGGGCGTGCCGCTGATCGACGGCGGCACCGTGCGACTGCCCCGGCTGATCGGGCTGAGCCGCGCGCTCGACCTGATCCTCACCGGGCGCCCGGTCGACGCCGCCGAGGCCGAGCGGATCGGTCTCGTCAACCGGGTCGTCGGCGTGGGGGAGAGCCGGCAAGCGGCCGAGCGGCTGGCCCGCGAGCTCGCCGCCTTCCCGCAGACCTGCCTGCGCGAGGACCGGCTCTCCGCGCTCGAACAGGACGGACTGTCCGAAGCCGCGGCGATGGCCGGCGAGCTCGAGCACGGGCTGCGCTCGCTCGCCGAGGTGCAGGCGGGACTCGAGCGGTTCCGGAGCGGTGCCGGCCGGCACGGATCGTTCGACGGATAGGTCGCCGGTCCGACCGGCGCGCTGACGCTCACACGCCGTTGCGCACGATCCATTCGGCCAGGAACGGCTCGGCAATGCGGTAGCCGCCGCCGGTGCGCTCGGCGAGTTCGTCCTCGACCAGCGCCTCGAGCGCGCCCTGGACGGTCGAGGTCGCGGGGAGGTTGTGGCTGCGCCGGTAGGCGGCGCTGAGCGCGGGGCGCCCCGGGTCGCGGGCCAGGGCCTCGAGCGTGACCCTCTGTGCGCGCGAGGCGCGCTCCCAGATCCGGCTGAAGTGGGCGTTCTCGGAGCGGAGCACACGTCGCAGCGCCTCCTCGAGCTCCGCGCGGGTGGCGGTCCCTTCCGCCGGGGTGACCTCCCAGAGCGCGTAGGACAATTCCTGGGTGCCATAGGGATGCGACTGGGTGATCGCCAGCAGCGTGTCGAGGACCTCGGGCTCGATCGTCCGGTTGGTCCTCTTGAACCGGTCGCGGATGAAGCGGGCAAACAGCTTCGGCGGGATCACGCCGAGCTCGATCTGCTTGGCGCTGCGCCAGAACGGCTCGTTCTCGTCATTGAATATCTGCTGCATCATGTGGCGGCGGCTGCCGAGGTACACGTGCGCGACCTCGGGCTGCTCCTGGAACACCGAGCGCATCAGCGGCAGCAGGTTCGGGTCGATGCGGACGATCTCCTGGAACTCGTCGAACACGATCGCCACGCGGCGGTTGCGCTCGCCGGCCAGCTGTGCCGGAAGCTCGAGGAGGTGCTCGATCGTGGCGTCCAGGTCAGCCGGCTCGGGTGTCGCCTGGAAGCTGAACCCGACCGAGCCCTCGGCGTCCAGCGTGATCGTCGGCGCGACGCGGAGGCCGCGAAACACCCCCAGTGCCCGGTCCCTGACCCTGTCGAGGGTCGACGCGACGTCCTCGTAGATCGACGCCGCCAGCTTCTCGGCAAAGCGCTCCTTGGTCGGCGCCTTCATGAGGTCGACCTGCGCGAGGAGAACGTCGTGTCCCCGGACCAGATCCCGAGCCACGCGCCACAGCAGCGAGGACTTGCCGTAGCGGCGCGGGGCGAACACCACGACGTTCTGGCCGTTGCGGATGTCGGAGGTGAGCTCCCGGACCTCTTCGGCACGATCGGTGAAGGCGTCGTCGAGCGCCAGGTCGCCATAGCGGAACGGGTTACGGCTCTGTGACGGCATCTGCCGTCATCATAACTACGAAAATAGTCGTTACGTAAGTTGCCGTAACGAAAGAAGACGTAATGGGAGCGCTTCCGACTTCGCCTTCACACGCCGGTCGGGCGCGCCGAGCGCGCTGCCGGCCTGCTCGAGCAGACCCTCGGGAGCGAAGTCGAGCTGAACCATCACCCGCGTCGTGTCTTCGTCGAGGCGATGGAAGGTGACGACGCCGGCGTTGTCCTTGCCGTCGGTGCTCCGCCAGGCCACGCGCTCGTCGGGCTTCTGCTCGGTGACCTCGGCGTCCCATTCGCGGCGCTGTCCGCCGACCTCGGCCACCCACACCTCGATTGACTGCTCGATGGTCGACATTCCTTCCTCCGTTTCGGTGACGTCACCGTAGGCATACCCGCGTCATGTTGAAGAAAGCTTCAACATGGTGTGGAATGTCAGCACGCGGCGGGTACCATCGCTCGGCGATGCTCTCCTCGGCCATCGACACCCTGCTCGACCGGACGATCGCGCCCGGCTACGGCAACGTCGGCCTGGCCGTGCGCCGGCGCCTGCCGGGCTGGCCGGCGGATCCGCCGCGGATGGACGGAGCAGTCGTGCTCGTGACCGGCGCGGCGGCCGGCCTCGGGCTCGCCGCCGCCGAGGGCTTCGCGCGGCTCGGCGCCTCGGTCCGGGTGCTCGGGCGCAACGAGGAGCGCGCAGCCGCGGCCGCAGAAGCCGTCGCGCGGGCGGTCCCCGGCGCCGAGGTCACGCCCGAGGCCTGCGATCTCGGCAGCCTCGGGGCGATCCACGACTTCGCCCGCGACTTCCGCGGGCGCGAGCGCCGGCTCGACGTCCTCGTCAACAACGCCGGAGTGATGCCGCCCGAGCGCACCCGCTCGGCCGACGGCCACGAGCTCACCTTCGCCACCCACGTGCTCGCCCCGTTCGCCCTCACCGCGCTGTGGGACGAGTGGCTGCGGCACAACGCCCCCGCACGCGTGATCAACGTCAGCTCGGGCGGGATGTACACGCAGGCGCTCCGGGTCGAGGACCCGCAGTCCGAGCAGGACGAGTACTCGCCGAAGACCTTCTACGCCCGGTCCAAGCGCCAGGAGGTCGTGCTCACCGGGATGTGGGCGGCGCGTCTGAAGGGCACCGGCGTCGTCGTGCACGCGATGCATCCCGGGTGGGCCGACACCGAGGGAGTGCAGGACGCGATGCCGATCTTCCGCCGGGTCACCGGGCCGATCCTCCGCACCCCGCAGGAGGGTGCCGACACGATCGTCTGGCTCGGCGCGGCACCCGAGGCGCTGCACAGCACCGGGCGCTTCTGGCAGGACCGCCGTCCGCGCCCGACGCACTACCGGCTCGGCGCGGGCTCCGAGAGCGAGGCCGACCGGCGCCGGCTGTGGGACTACTGCTGCGGCCTGCTCGAGGCCGCGGGCATCAGCGAGGGCGCGGCGCTGCGCCGGTCTGAGCTGCCCACGTCAGCAGCCTCGTGACGTGGTCCTCGCAAAGGCCGGTCGCGGGAGCCGTGTCGACGAGCAGCGTGGCGCCGGGTCGCGCTCGCGCCCAGGCATGGCAGCGGTCGTCCAGCGCGTCGTCGATCCACGCCAACGAGCGCTCGGCGCCGGCGTAGGCGTCGATCGCCGGGAGCTTCCAGTGGGCGTCGCCGACCGCCGCCGCGCGGTCGAAGCTCACATGTGGCAGCGGGGCCTCGAGGCCGAGGGCGTGCGGTAGGTAGTCGTTGGCCTTCTCCTCCCAGCCCGTGCACCACACGAGCTCGTAGCGCTCGGCGACGGCGCGGAGATGGGCGCCGGCGGTGGCCGACAGGTAGTGGGCGATGCCATCCACCATCTGGAAGCGTCCCGACGGCGGCCGGGCGGGATCGAAGCCGAACAGGGAGATGACGCCGTCGACGTCGACGAGCAATAGGGGTTTATCCATAGGAAGCGCTTATCTCGGCGCGCCACAGTGTCGGGGATGCCACGTCCTTCTGCACCCCGGTCCCGGCGGGCACCGTGGTTCCTACGGTCCCCGTGTCGCGATCGGCACCGATGACGGCGGCGCGCGGCGGGTTCACTCTGTCACGCATGCGGACATGTGGTGTACTTGGGGCAGCGGATTCAAGCCGCGTACTGGCGTTGCCGAGTACGAACGTGAGGCAACGCGCCGTTTCGCCGGCTTCCGCCCCCACCGCATGACCCTTCCTCTCGGCATCCTGCTCGCGCTCGGCTGCGCGCTCACCACGAACATCGGCTTTCTCTACAAGCACCGTGGAGCCTGCGCGGCGCCAGCCGTCGACATGCGCCGCCCGTTCAGCAGCGCTGCGGCTCTGTTCCGCTCGCGGCTGTTCGCGATCGGCATGCTGATCGCCACCGGTGCCTGGGTGCTCCACGTCGCCGCGATGGCCTTCGCCCCGCTCTCGCTCGTGCAGGCCGTCCTTGCGGGCGGCGTCGTCCTCCTCGCCGTCATGGCCGAGCGGATCTTCGGCCTCAAGATCGGCCCCAAGCAGTGGACCGGGCTTGGGTTCACCGCGCTCGGGCTGATGCTCCTCGGGGTCACCCTGCCGGTGACGCACGGCGCCCACTCCCGCTTCTCACACGTCGGGATGATCGCCTTCGAGGCCGCGCTCATCGCCGCCGGCACGCTGCTCATCATGGGCCCGCGGATCGGCGCCCCGCGCGAGCATCACGGCTACATGCTCGGCGCCGCCGCCGGGATCCTGTTCGGCGTCTCCGACGTGGCCATCAAGGCGATCTCCGGCCTGATCGGCGCCCACGGGCTCTCCGGGCTGCTGACGCCATGGATGCTCGTCACGATCGCCGCCTCGGTGGCCGCGTTCTACGCCTCGGCCAAGGGCCTGCAGGACGGTGATGCGGTCCCGGTCATCGCGGTGACCGGCACCGCGGCCAACCTGGCCGGGATCGTCGGCGGGATCATCGTCTTCGGCGATCCGCTTTCGGCCAACCCGATCCACCTCACCGTCCAGTGCCTCGCGTTCATGCTCGTGCTGAGCGCGGCGTGGCTGATGCCCGCCCCGGTGCGGGCGGTTCCCGCGGCCTAGTCGCTCCCCGCGGCGCGGCGGTCCGGACCGCTCAGGAAGCGCTCCCCGCGCGGATCGCCTCGGCCACCTGGTCGGGGTCGTCGGCCATCGGTACGTGCCCGCAGCCGCGCAGGACGACCAGCCGCGCGCGGGGCATCATCCGCTGCGCCCGCTCGGCCTGCCGTGGCAGCAGCAGCCTGTCCTGCTCGCCCCAGGCGATGGTCACCGGGACGTCGATCGTCTCGCCGCCGGCGAAGCCCTCACGGTTGATCGCGCGCAGGGTGGGCCCGAACCACGGGGCGTCGGCGAGGGCACGGACGTCCCCGGTCGCCTCGGCCAGCGCGATCCGCTCAGGGTGGGCCGCGAGCTGGGCGAAGGCGAGCCGGCGCACGCCCGGCCGGGCGAGGATCGTCGCGGCGCGGTCCGCCATCAGCCGGGCGAGCTCGCGGGCGACGGTGAGGCTGCCGTGCTGGAAGGTGGCCTCACGCGGGGTGTGGAAGCCGGCCGGCGAGACGCCCGTGGCGCTGCGGGCGACGCCGCGCCGGGCCAGCTCGAGCGAGATCCACCCGCCGAGCGAGTTGCCGGCGACATGCGGGCGGTCGAACCCGATCTCGGCCAGGAAGTCGGCGACGAGCGAGGCGAGCGAGCCGACGCCGGGCGGCGTGTCCGGCGCAGGCATCGGGGAGGCGCCGAAGCCGGGGAGGTCGAGGGCCACGATCTCCCGCTCGGCCTCGAGACGGTCGATCACCGGTCGCCAGCCCTGCCAGCGGTGGCCGATGCCGTGGATGAGCACGAGCGGGGGTCCGGATCCCGTGCGGTGATGATTGAGCCACATGGTCCGCGAACCCTAAACCGAATCGGCCAAGCGCTGATACCCAAACGGCGCACGTCGTGAGACAGGTGGTGCCAGATTGGATAGTTGAGGTCGGGCGTGCGCGTCGGTACCTTTGTACAAAATGGCGAAGCTCCGGAGGAATAGATGATGGCGAGTACCGACCAGGCAACAGCGACCGACGCAAGGACGCTTCAGGATCTGGCTCGGCGGCACCTGTGGATGCACTTCACGCGGATGTCGGCCTACGCGGACCACGAGATTCCGGTCATTGTCCGGGGCGAGGGGTGCTACGTCTACGACGAGCACGGCAATCGCTACCTCGACGGCCTGTCCGCCCTGTTCTGCGTCAACATCGGCCACGGGCGGGCGGACATCGCCCAGGCCGGCGTCGACCAGGCCCGCGAGCTCGGCTTCTTCACCAACTGGTCCTACGCCCATCCGCCGGCGATCGAGCTCGCCGCCCGGATCGCGTCGCTCGCCCCCGGCGATCTCAACCGGGTGTTCTTCACCAGCGGTGGCAGCGAGGCGGTCGAGTCCGCGCTCAAGCTCGCCCGCCAGTACTGGAAGCTCCGCGGCAAGCCGAACAAGCACAAGGTGATCGCCCGCGAGATCGCCTACCACGGCACGAGCCTCGGGGCCCTGTCGGCGACCGGCATCACCGACCTGCGCCAGCCCTTCGAGCCGCTCACCCCCGGCGGCTGCCACGTCCCCAACACGAACATGTACCGGCTCGCCCCCGGCTACACGCCCGACATGCTCGCCGACGCGATCGCCGACCGGATCGAGTTCGAGGGGCCCGACACCGTGTCGGCGGTGATCCTCGAGCCGGTGCAGAACGCCGGCGGCTGTTTCCTCCCGCCCGAGGGCTACTTCCAGCGCGTGCGCGAAATCTGCGACGAGTACGACGTCCTGATGATCTCCGACGAGGTCATCTGCGCCTGGGGCCGGCTTGGTGAGTGGTTCGGGGCCGAGCGCTTCGGCTACCAGCCGGACGTCATCACCACGGCCAAGGGGCTGACCAGCGCCTACGCCGCGATGGGCGCGGTGATCGTCTCCGATCGGGTTGCCGAGCCGTTCATGGACGGCATGCACAGCTTCACCCACGGGTTCACCTTCGGCGGCCACCCGATGGCCGCCGCGATCGCGATGGCCAACCTCGACGCCTTCGAGCGCGAGGGCGTGCTCGAGAACGTGCGCGCCAACGAGGCCGAGTTCAAGGCCATGCTCGAGTCGATGCGCGACCTGCCGATCGTCGGCGACGTGCGCGGCGCCGGCTACTTCCACGCCATCGAGCTCGTCCGCGACAAGGAGACCAAGGAGTCGTTCTCCGACGACGAGGCCGAGACGCTGCTCCGCGGGTTCCTCTCCGGCGAGCTCTATCGCCGCGGGCTGATCTGCCGGGCTGACGATCGTGGCGACCCGGTCATCCAGCTGTCCCCGCCGCTCATCGCCGGGCCCGAGCAGTTCGCGGAGATCGAGTCGATCCTGCGGCCGGTGCTCACCGAGGCCGGCGAGCGCATGCACGTGCATCGAGGCTCCGCAGAGCACCCAGTACACCCGGCGCCGCGCAGTTGATCGGGACCGGCCATGCTGACGGTCGGTGACCTGCTGGCGGACCTCGACGTCCGCCTGCTCGCTGGGGAGGGCGCCCTCGACCTACCGGTCCGCTGGGTGCACATCTCCGAGCTGCTCGATCCGACGCCGTGGCTGTCGGGCGGTGAGGTGATGCTCACGACCGGCATGCAGCTCGACACCGCCGAGCGCCAGCGCGAGTTCGTCGGCCGGCTCGCCGACCATCAGCTCGCGGCGCTCGGCTTCGGCACCGGCTTCGGTCACGCAAAGATCCCGCCCGCGATCGTCGAGGCGGCGCAGGAGCGTGAGTTCCCGCTGTTCGAGGTGCCCTACGAGGTGCCGTTCATCGCGGTCACCGAGGCCGCGTTCACCCAGCTCGTCAACGAGCAGTACGCGGTCCTGCGGCGCGCCCTGGCCGCGCAGGAGCGGCTCGAGCGGATCGTCCTCTCCGAGCGCGGGCTCGACGCCCTGGCCGGGGCCCTGGCCGCGCTGATCGGGGCGGCGGTGCTCGTGTTCGACCCCCGGGGCGAGCCGCTCGTCCAGCACGCCTTCCGGCGCTCGCTCGAGGCGGAGGCGCTCGCCGGGCTGCAGACCGAGCTGCGCGAGCGCAGCCGCCGGCGTGACGGCCGGGCGTTCATGCCGGCGCTCGACGAGGGCGGCCGGGCTCTCGCCCTGCCGGTGGCCGCGGACGGCACCCCCCGCACGACGGCGAGCGGCGGCCGCGTCCCCGAGGCCTGGCTCGTCGCGATCAAGGACACCGGTCCCCTGTCGGACTTCGACCGCCTCACCCTGCACCAGGCCGTGACGATCGTGGCCCTCGAGCTCCTGCGCTCCCGCGTGGCCGGCGACACCGAGCGGCGCCTCGCCGGCGACGTGCTCGCGGCGGTGATCAGCGGCGAGCTCGCCGGCGCCGAGCTGCTGCGCCGGCTCGAACCATTCGGGCTTGGCGAGCAGATCGCCTCGATCGTCGTCGAGCGGCCGGGCAACGGCCGCGGCTCGGCGGTGCCGACGGAGATGGCGCTGGCCGTTGCGCTCCGCGACGACGCCGCGCCCGGACTCGTCGCCTCGAGTGGGTCGCTCACCTGCGCGCTCGTCCGCGACATGGACGAAGAGGAGCTGTTCGCGATGGCGGGACGCGTCGCCGAGCGGGTCGGCGCCGAGCTCGGCACCGGCATCGCGGTCGGCGTCGGGCGCCCGGTCCCGTGCGGCGAGGCGCGTCGCAGCTTCCACGAGGCGCGGTGCGCGCTCGAGGCCCTGTCGCTCGGCCTGACCGCGTCCGGCGAGGACGGCTCGCACACCAATGGCGCGTCGGCCACCGAGGTGCGGATCGGCACCTATAAGGACCTTGGCTCGTTCCAGCTCCTCCTCTCCCTTCAGGACGACGAGGCGCTGCGCCTGTTCTGTGACTCGATTCTCGGCCCCATCGAGCGCTCCGAGGGTCACTACGGCGGGGAGCTCATGCGCTCGCTCGAGGCGTTCATCGAGGAGAACGGACAGTGGGAGCGCGCCGCACGGCGGCTCTACTGCCACCGGCACACCCTCCGCTACCGGATCCGCCGCGTGGAGGAGTTGACCGGACGCAATCTTGGGAGCGCCCGCGACCGGATCGAATTCTGGCTCGCGCTGCGGGGCCGGGAGCTCATCTCGTGAGCACCATGACTGATCACCACACAAAGCGAAGGGCGGTATCCCGTTGAGAGTCGGCGTTCCCAGCGAGGTCAAGACAGACGAATATCGGGTCGCGCTGACCCCCGCCGGCGTGCGCGAGCTCGTCGACGCCGGGCACGAGGTGATCGTGCAGAGCGGCTCAGGGCTCGGCTCGGCGATCAGCGACGAGGGCTACGCCGCCCAGGGCGCGCGGATCCTTTCCGACGCCGCGAGCGTGTTCGCCGAGTCCGACATGATCGTCAAGGTCAAGGAGCCGCAGCCCCAGGAGGTTGCGATGCTCGAGCCGCGGCACACCCTATTCACCTATCTGCATCTCGCCGCCGACGTCGAGCTGACGCGCGGTCTGATGGAGTCCGGTGCGACCTGCGTCGCCTACGAGACGGTCGAGGACCCCGAGGGGCGGCTGCCGCTGCTCGCGCCGATGTCGGAGGTGGCGGGGAAGATCGCCACCCAGGCCGGCGCCTTCATGCTCGAGAAGCCACTCGGCGGGCGGGGCATCCTGCTCGGCGGCGTGCCCGGCGTGACCGCGGCGAACGTGATGGTCATCGGCGGCGGCGTCGTCGGGATGAACGCGGCCTTCATCGCCCTCGGCATGGAGGCGACCGTGTACGTCTTCGACCGCAACATCGATCGGCTGCGTGAGCTCGACATCGCCTTCGGCGGCCGGGCCGACACCTGTTTCGCCACGACGCTCTCGATCGAGGAGCGCCTGCGCGACGCCGACCTCGTGATCGGCGCGGTCCTCGCCCGCGGCGCCAAGGCCCCGCACGTCATCACCCGCGCGCAGCTCAAGCTGATGAAGCGCAACGCGGTGCTCGTCGACGTCTCGATCGATCAGGGCGGCTGCTTCGAGACCTCGCGCCCGACGACGCACTCGGCGCCCACCTACGAGGTCGACGGCATCACCCACTACTGCGTGGCCAACATGCCGGGCGCGGTGCCGATCACCTCGACCTACGCGCTCACCAACGCGACGATGCCCTACGTGATCCACGTCGCCAACGTCGGCGTCGCTCGCGCGGCGGCCGAGAACCCGGGGCTCAAGCTCGGGATCAACGTCGTCGGCGGCCAGGTCGTCTACGGGCCGGTGGCCGAAGCCGTCGGGGTTCCGTGCGCGGACGTCGACGAGGCGCTCGCCGGAGTGGGGACCGCCCGGGTCTAGACGACGGTTCGCCGACGCCGACGCCGACGCCGGGGCCGGCCCGCCACGGGCCGGCCGCCTCCCGGTCCGACGCGCAGCCCCGCCCCTGCTACCCTGCCAATCCGCATGCCGACTACCAGCCAATTGATCCGCAAGGGTCGCACCTCACCCAAGAAGAAGCTGGCCACGCCGGGTCTCAAGTCCGGCAAGGGCCGCAAGAAGAAGGTGGCTGCGCCCCAGCGTCGCGGCGTCTGTACGCGTGTCTACACGACGACGCCGAAGAAGCCGAACTCGGCGCTGCGCAAGGTCGCGCGCGTGCGGCTCACCAACGGCATGGAGGTCGGTGCCTACATCCCCGGCGAGGGTCACAACCTGCAGGAGCACTCGGTCGTGCTCGTGCGCGGTGGCCGCGTCAAGGATCTCCCGGGCTTCCGCTACAAGGTCATCCGCGGGACGCTCGACGCCGCCGGCGTCAGCGACCGCAAGAAGGCCCGCTCGCAGTACGGCGTGAAGGCGAAGTAGTGCCCCGCCGCGCCGCAGCCCAGATCCGGCCGATCGAGCCGGACGCCGTCCACCGCAACCGGCTCGTCCAGCAGGTCGTCAACAAGGTGATGCTTGACGGCAAGAAGTCGACGGCCGAAAAGATCGTCTACGACGCGCTCGCCATCATCGGCGAGCGCTCCGGCAAGAACCCGGTCGAGCAGCTCGAGGCGGGCGTCAAGGCGCTCACCCCGGTGCTCGAGGTCCGCTCGCGCCGCGTCGGCGGTGCCACCTATCAGGTGCCGGTCGAGGTCCCCGCCCGCCGGGCGCGCACCCTCGCCGTTCGCTGGCTCGTCCAGTTCGCCCGCCAGCGCCGGGAGAAGACGATGGCCCAGCGGCTCGCCAACGAGCTGCTCGACGCCCAGCAGCAGCAGGGCAACGCCTACAAGCGCAAGGACGACATCTACCGCATGGCGCAGGCCAACAAGGCCTTCGCCCACTATCGCTGGTAGGCCGCCCGGCCGGTCGTCGGCCCGCGGTCGCTGAGGCCGCGAGGCACCGTTCCCTGGCCGCTCAGGTCGCGGCGACGGTCAGCCCGATGGCGATCGTGATCGCCGTGCTCCAGATGATCGCCGTGGCGATCAGCCGCCGGTCGAGCCGGTAGGCCTCGGCGACGATCAGCGAGTTGATCCCGCACGGCATCGCCGCCTGCAAGAGGTAGGCGTGGGGCAGGCGCAGCACGGTGAGCGAGACGCCGAGCAGCACCACCGGCGCGATCAGGAAGCGCAGCGCCAGCGCCGCCACCGCCGGACGATCGGGCCGCTGGAGCAGGGGCGCGCGCTCCTCGCGGCGCTCGGCGGACAGGCTGACGCCGACGGCATAGAAGCCGAGTGGCAGCAGAACCGCAACGACGATGTGGGAGACGGACACGAGCGCCTGCGGGACGACGGCCGCCGGGGTGAGCAGCCCGGCGATCACGGCGAGCAGCGGCGGGTTGTGGGTGAGGAAGCTCCGCACTCGCGCGATCCCGCCCGGCGGGGCGCCGGCGCCGAAGATCGCCCCGATCGCGAAGCCGGCGATGTACAACGACGGCCCGCTGACGATCTGGTCGTAGGCGACCGCCGCGGGCAGCGCCTTGGTCCCGAGCAGGACGACGGTCATCGGCAGGCCGAGGTAGCCGGTGTTGACGACGATCACGCAGCAGATGAGCGCGCCGAGCGAGGGCCCCGGGAGCCGCAGCCAGCGGGAGCCGACCAGCCACGCGGTGACGCCCGCCGCGGCGATCGCGACATAGGCGATCAGCAGCCCCGCCCCGCCAGCCGCGGTCAGGTGCAGGTGCGCGAAGTTGACGAACGAGACGTAGGGGACGAGCACGTAGAGCATCAGCCGCAGCGCCCCGCGTGAGGTCCGCTGGGCGACGTCCGTGCGCCGGTCGACGGCGATCCCGACGGCGGTGGCGATGACGACGGTGAGGGTGACGAGGAGCATGCGTGGGGCGAGTCTCGGCCGCGCGACGGCCCGCGTCTGCACCGCCGCAACCGGCTAGCCTCCCGGCCACATGTTCCGGCGCATCCTCGTTGCCATCGACGGCTCTGATCACTCGGCCCTGGCGCTGCGGGAGGCCGTCGACCTGGCTCAGTCCAACCACGCCACCCTGACCTTGATGACGACGGTACCCGACCCCGCCACGTGGCTACTCGGCGGCGCGGGGTATCCGTCGGGGGTCGACCTCGAGCGCCTCGCCGACGAGACCGAGCGGGACTACCGCCGCCTGCTCGAGGACGCGGTCGAGAGCCTGCCGCCCGACCTGCCGGTGACGAAGATCCTCGTGCACGGCCGGCCCGCGGAGCGGATCGTCGAACAGCTGCGCAGCGGTGCCCACGATCTGCTCGTGATGGGCTCGCGCGGGCGCGGGGAGATGCGCTCGCTGCTCCTCGGCAGCGTCAGCCATCAGGTGCTCAACGCGAGTCCGTCGGCGGTGCTGATCGTGCACACGCCCGAGGACGGGGAGTAGCCCTGCTCAGGCGGCGACCAGCCGCGCCGGGCGGCTGGGCGCCCCGCTCAGACGGCCACCAGCCCGCGCGGGCGGTGACTAACCCGCTGGCGTCTCGCCCGAGGCGCGCCCGGCCAGCGCTTCGAGGTTTTCGTACAGGCGCGGCTCGCCGTGCTGCGCGCGCGCCCGCGAGACGGCGGGCGCCACCCGGGACCACAGTCCCTCGATCCAGATCCAGTCGAGGACGAGCGCCTCGGGGAACAGGTCGTGCTTGACCATCGTCGCCACCGTCTCGCCCCACAGCAGGACCTTGCGCACCGGCTCGTCGGCCGCGCTCGCGCTGTCGGGGTCGAAGTCCTCGGCGAACAGCACGGCCTGGGCGGCGTCGAGCTCCATGGCCGAGCCCCACTGCGCGAGTTCGACCATCAGCAGGCCGTCGTTGGGGCCTGGATTCATCATCGCCACATCCTCGCAAGCGCCCAGAGGAAAGTAAACGCGAGGGCCGCCCACCACACGGGACCGGGGGCTGCGGTGGGACAACCCTCGCGGCTATGAAATGTAACGGGAGCGATCACGATCGCGCAGCACCAAAGTTCGGAGTGTCAGGATCCCGACAGATCCTGCCGAGGTGATCGCCCAACCTGACGCGCGCGCTGCGGGGGCGCTCCGATGAGCAGAAACCCGCAGACACAGGCCACGAGCAGCAGCAGCGCGCCCGCGGTCTCCATGTAGAAACCGGCGCTCGGCCTCGAGCTCGCGGTCACGAAACGGGCGCTGCCGCCGCCGACCAGGCCGGTCGCATGGGCGTCGGGCAGGTCGCCGAGCAGCGCGATGAGCAGCGCGAGCACACCCATCACGCCGATGGCCAGCAGCGCGGGCCGGCTCCCGGCCACCCGCACGGCATAGGCGAGGATGAGCACGAGCACCGCGATCGGGATGAGCGCAAAGGAGTCGTGCGAGCCAGTCGAGATGGTGCGGCCGGGCACGGCACCGGATGCGGTGTGGACGGTGTAGAGGGTGGTGAACTCGGCGACGACGAGCAGCAGCGCGCCGAGCAGGGCGACGGCGACGACGACGGCGGTGATACTGTCGCTGGAGGTGGTGCCGGCGTCGCCGGAGTCGCGACCGCCGCGCCGACCAGAACCATGCGCGCCGGCGTCGAGAGCGGCTCGGGACGGCCCCGACCCTCTGCTATATTCGGTTCTCGCCTCGGGCGGCGTTCCGTTCATCTGTGCCCGCTCCCGGGCGCGGAGGATCCAAGCCATGGAGACGCCGAACCACTAAGAACCCGCCCCGATCCGACAGGTGCGTCGTAAGGGGGCCCATTGGGCCCTTTTTCATGCCTCCACCCGGTCCCCGGGGACCGCCACAACAGACTGAAACTTATGCCTCGCAAGTTCGCCCTCGAGAAGACTCGAAATATCGGAATCATGGCTCACATCGACGCCGGTAAGACGACGACGACTGAACGCATCCTCTATTACACCGGTCGGACCTACAAGATGGGGGAGGTTCACGAGGGCGCGGCCGTGATGGACTGGATGGAGCAGGAGCAGGAGCGCGGCATCACCATCACCTCGGCGGCCACCACGTGCGAGTGGAAGGACCATCGGATCAACATCATCGACACGCCGGGCCACGTCGACTTCACCGTCGAGGTCGAGCGCTCGCTGCGCGTCCTCGACGGCGCGATCGCGCTGTTCGACTCCGTCGCCGGCGTCGAGCCGCAGTCCGAGACCGTCTGGCGCCAGGCCGACAAGTACCGCGTCCCGCGCATCGCCTACATCAACAAGATGGACCGCATCGGGGCCGACTTCGATCGCGGCGTGCAGACGATGATCGATCGCCTCGGCGCCCACCCGGTGCCGATCCAGCTCCCGATCGGAGCCGAGTCGGATTTCCGGGGCCTGATCGATCTGGTCGAGAACCACGCGATCCTCTATAAGGACGAGCTCGGCAAGGAGCAGGAGATCGTCGAGATCCCCGCCGATCAGGTCGAGCGCGCCGCCGCGGCCCGCGAGCACCTGCTCGAGGAGGTCTCCCAGTACGACGACGAGCTGCTCGAGATGATCCTCGAGGAGCAGGAGATCCCCGCCCCGCGGCTCAAGCGGGCGATTCGTACTGCCGCGCTCCAGATCGCCCTCACCCCGGTCCTGTGCGGCTCGAGTTTCAAGAACAAGGGCGTCCAGCCGTTGCTCGACGCGGTCCTCGACTACCTCCCGAGTCCGCTCGACGTACCGCCGGTTGAAGGCATCGAGCCCGCCAAGGGCTCGGCCAACGGCGATGAGCGGCCTGCCGTCCGGCACGCGTCCGACGAGGAGCCGTTCGCCGCCCTGGCCTTCAAGATCATGGCCGACCCCTACGTCGGCAAGCTGACCTACTTCCGCGTCTACTCAGGCAAGCTCGAGGCCGGCTCGCGCGTGCTCAACGTGACGACCGGACGGACCGAGCGCGTCGGGCGCATCCTGATGATGCACGCCAATGACCGCGAGGAGCTCAAGGAGGTCTACGCCGGCGACATCGCCGCCGGGGTCGGGATCAAGCAGGTCACGACCGGCGACACCCTCGCCGCGCCGGACAAGCCGATCAAGCTCGAGATGATCGAGTTCCCCGAGCCGGTCATCAAGGTGGCGATCGAGCCCAAGACGAAAGCCGACCAGGAGAAGATGGGCGTCGCCCTCGGACGGCTGGCCGAGGAGGATCCGACCTTCCAGGTCCGGACCAACGAGGAGACCGGCCAGACCGAGATCGCCGGCATGGGCGAGCTGCACCTCGAGGTGCTCGTCGACCGGATGCTGCGCGAGTACAAGGTCGACGCCAACGTCGGCCGGCCGCAGGTCTCCTACCGGGAGACGATCCGTGGCACCGCGCAGAAGGTCGAGGGGCGCTTCGTCCGTCAGACCGGTGGCTCGGGCCAGTACGGCATCGTCTACATCGACGTCGAGCCGGCGCCCGGGGAGGGCTTCGACTTCGTCAACAAGATCAAGGGCGGGGCGATCCCGACCGAGTTCATCCCTGCGGTCGAGAAGGGCGTCGAGGAGGCACTGGAGAACGGCCCGCGGGCCGGGTATCCGATGGTCGACGTCCGCGTCACCCTCAACGACGGCAAGTACCACGACACCGACTCCTCGGAGATCGCCTTCAAGGTGGCGGGGTCGCTGGCGCTCAAGGCGGCGGTGCAGCGGGCCAAGCCCGTCCTGCTCGAGCCGATCTTCGCCGTCGAGGTCACGACGCCCGAGGAGTTCATGGGCGACGTGATCGGTGACCTGAACCGACGACGCGGCCAGGTGCATGGCATGGAGCAGCGCGGAAACGCTCAGGTCGTCAGCGCCTTCGTGCCGCTGGCCGAGATGTTCGGGTACGCGACCGATCTGCGGTCCACCACCCAGGGCCGCGCGACGTACTCGATGCAGTTCGAGCGCTACGAGGAAGTCCCGGCGAACATCGCCGAGAAGGTTGTGGGCGAGCTGCAGCCCGCCTAGCAGCCGCCCCGGACGGAAGTCCGATAGATTTTTGAGGTTCGTCCTGAGGACGAGCGGAACCACTGAAACTAGAAGGAGCGACCCCAAGTGGCGAAAGCCAAGTTCGAGCGCGATAAGCCCCACGTCAACGTCGGCACCATCGGTCACATCGACCATGGCAAGACGACGCTGACCGCGGCCATCACCAAGGTGCTCAACGAGAAGTACGGCGGAACCGAGGTGCGGTCGTTCGAGTCGATCGACAATGCCCCGGAGGAGAAGGCGCGCGGCATCACCATCGCGACTTCCCACGTCGAGTACCAGACCGAGAATCGGCACTACGCGCACGTCGACTGCCCCGGTCACGCGGACTACGTGAAGAACATGATCACCGGCGCCGCGCAGATGGACGGCGCGATCCTCGTCGTGTCAGCCGCCGACGGCGCGATGCCCCAGACCCGAGAGCACATCCTGCTCGCCCGTCAGGTCGGCGTCCCCTACATCGTCGTGTTCCTCAACAAGGTCGACATGGTCGACGACCCCGAGCTGCTCGAGCTCGTCGAAGTCGAGATCCGCGACCTGCTCTCCGAGTACGAGTTCCCGGGCGACGACATCCCCTTTATCGCCGGCTCTGCGCTGAAGGCACTCGAGGGCGACGCCGAGTACGAGGCCAAGATCCTCGAGCTCGCCGAAGCGCTCGACACCTACATTCCCGAGCCGGTCCGTGACCTCGACAGGCCGTTCCTGATGCCGGTCGAGGACGTCTTCTCGATCACCGGCCGCGGCACCGTGGCCACCGGTCGCGTCGAGCAGGGGATCATCAAGACGGGCGAGACCGTCGAGATCGTGGGCATCCGGCCGACGACCACCACCGTGGTCACCGGCGTCGAGATGTTCAAGAAGATCCTCGACGAGGGTCGCGCCGGCGACAACGTCGGCTGCCTGCTGCGCGGCACCAAGCGCGATGAGATCGAGCGCGGCCAGGTGCTGTGCAAGCCGGGTTCGATCACCCCGCACACCAAGTTCAAGGCCGAGGTCTACGTCCTCAAGAAGGAGGAGGGCGGCCGTCACACGCCGTTCTTCACTGGCTACCGGCCGCAGTTCTACTTCCGGACGACCGACGTCACCGGAGTGGCCAATCTGCCCGAGGGCACCGAGATGGTCATGCCGGGCGACAACGTCCAGATGGAGATCGAGCTGATCCAGCCGATCGCCATGGATCAGGGCCTGCGCTTCGCGATCCGCGAGGGCGGCCGGACCGTCGGCTCGGGAGTCGTCAGCGAAGTTATCCAGTAGTTGGGAAATCGCGCGCGCTGCGCGCGACTTTCACCGGGAGTTTGGCCCTGGCGGGCCAGACTCCCAGGGAAATCGGCTCGGCCGAGTCCCCATCAGAAGCAGATACGACCTTGAGGGCGGGCCCCGAAGCCCGGGGTTCGCCCTGAACACTGAGAAGAGACAGACACCGTTTCCGTGGCAACCATCGCCCAAAACAAGATCCGCATCCGCCTGAAGTCCTACGACCACACGGCGATCGAGACGGCGGCAAAGGAGATCGTCGAAACCGCGACGCGCACTGGCGCGACGGTTTCTGGTCCCGTGCCGCTGCCGACCGAGAAGAACGTGTACGTGGTGATCCGCTCGCCGTTCAAGGACAAGGACTCGCGCGAGCACTTCGAGATCCGTACCCACAAGCGACTGATCGACATCCACCAGCCGACCCCGAAGACGGTCGACTCGCTCCAGCGACTCGACCATCTCCCCGCCGGCGTGGATATCGAGATCCGTCTCGCCTCCTAGCGTCATGGCCGCGATCCTCGCCAAGAAGCTCGGAATGACCCAGCGCTTCCTCGACGACGGCCGCGTCGAGCGCGTGACCGTGCTCGAGGCCGGCCCCTGCCCGGTCACCGCGGTGCGCACGGTCGAGCGCGACGGCTACGAGGCCGTCCAGCTCGCGTTCGGCGCCTGCAAGGAGAAGTCGCTGACCCGAGCCGAGCTCGGGCATCTCAAGAAGGCCGACGCCTCAGCCCATCGGCACCTCGCCGAGTTCCGCGACGAGGCCGGCGAGCTGCTCGTCGGGGAGGTCGTCAAGGCCGACGCCTTCGCGCCCGGCGACAAGGTCAAGATCTCCGGCGTGTCGAAGGGGAAGGGCTTCCAGGGCACGATCAAGCGCCACAACTTTGCGAGCGGCCCCAAGTCCCACGGCTCGCACAACGTGCGCGCGCCGGGCTCGATCGGCGCGTCCGCCACACCCTCACGTGTGATGAAGGGCCTGCGCGGCCCCGGGCGCATGGGCGGAGGGCGCATCACCCAGCGCGGTCTGACCGTCGTCGAGGTGATCGCCGACCAGAACCTGTTGCTCGTCCGCGGCGCCGTCCCCGGCCCCAAGGGCACGACCGTGGAGGTGCGCACCGATGCCTAGGACTGCGCCACACCTCGGCGGCGGGAGCGCGACGACGCTCGACGCGACCGCGTTCGAGGCCCGTTTCAACATGCCGCTCGTTCACGAGACCGTGCGCGCCGAGCTCAACGCGCGCCGGCGGGGCACGGCGTCGACCAAGACGCGCGGCCAGGTTGCCGGCGGCGGCGCCAAGCCGTGGCGCCAGAAGGGCACCGGCCGCGCCCGCCAGGGCTCGATCCGCGCGCCGCACTTCGCCGGCGGCGGCATCGTGTTCGGCCCGACGCCGCGCCACTACACCGTCAAGGTCAACCGCAAGGCCCGCCGTGCCGCTCTGCGCAGCGCGCTGTCGGTGCACGCCGAGCGCGAGTCGCTCGCTGTGTTCGACGCCGCCGTGTTCGACGCGCCGTCGACCAAGCAGGCCGTCGAGCTGCTGCGCGGCTGGGGCGAGGACGCCCCGACGCTTGTGCTGCTCTCCGAGGCGGAGGCCGCCGCGGGCAAGTCGTTCCGCAACCTCAGCCGCGTGTCGGTCATGCCGGTCTCCGACGCCGGCGTCGCCGAGGTGATCGGGGCAGCCCGGCTGCTCGTATCCGAGACGGCGATGCCGGAACTGGTCGCGCGAGCAGGAGCGAAAGACTGATGGAGCCGAGCCAGGTCATCATCCGCCCCGTCGTCTCCGAGAAGACGTTCGTGCTCGCCGAGGCGGGCAAGTACACCTTCCGGGTCCACGAGAAGGCCCACAAGACGCAGATCCGCCAGGCGATCGAGGAGCTGTTCGACGTCAAGGTGCTCGCGGTCAGAACCGCCTCGGTGAAGAGCAAGCCGAAGCGCCGCGGTCAGACCGCCGGCCGCACCCGCCGGTGGAAGAAGGCCATCGTCCAGGTGCGCGAGGGCGACACGATCCCGATCTTCCGCGGGCTGGAGGGAGCTGAGTAATGCCGATCCGCAACCCCAAGCCGACCTCTCCCGGTCGTCGCTTCGTCACCTATCCCGACTTCGCCGAGATCACCCGGTCCGAGCCTGAGAAGTCGCTCACCGAGGGCCTCAAGAAGTCCGGCGGCCGCAACAGCAACGGCCGCAAGACGGCGCGCCATCGCGGCGGCGGCGCCAAGCGGCTGTACCGCAAGATCGACTTCAAGCGGCGCAAGGACGGCGTGCCGGCCCGGGTCGCCCACATCGAGTACGACCCCAACCGCTCGGCCTACATCGCGCTGCTGCACTACGCCGACGGCGAGAAGCGGTACATCCTCGCGCCCAACCGGCTGCGGGTCGGCGCGACCGTCGAGTCCGGCCCCGGAGCCGACATCCGCGTCGGCAACGCCCTGCCGCTGGCCAACATGCCGCCCGGCACCGTCGTCCATAACGTCGAGCTCACGCCCGGCCGCGGTGGCCAGCTCGCCCGCTCGGCGGGCACCGGCATCCAGCTGCTGGCCAAGGAGGGCGACTACGTGACCCTGCGTCTCCCCTCAGGCGAGATGCGGATGGTGCGGGCCGAGTGCCGCGCCACCGTGGGCACCATCGGCAACTCGGAGCATCAGAACGTCAAGGTCGGCAAGGCCGGGCGCAAGCGCCACATGGGCGTGCGCCCCCAGACCCGAGGCACGGCGATGAACCCCGTCGACCACCCGCACGGCGGTGGCGAGGGCTCGACCACGCCGGGACGCCACCCGGTCACCCCGTGGGGTGTGCCGACGCTCGGGTACCGGACCCGGAAGAAGGGCAAGGCGTCCGACCGCTACATCGTCCGCGGCCGCAGAAGAGGTAAGAAGCGTTGAGTCGATCCAGTAAGAAGGGCCCGTTCGTCGAGGAGCGTCTGATGACGCGCATCGAGGGGATGAACAGCTCCGGCGAGAAGCGCATGGTCCGGACCTGGTCGCGCACGTCGACGATCTTCCCCGAGATGGTCGGGCACACGATCGCGGTCCACGACGGCCGCAAGCACGTGCCGGTGTTCATCTCGGAGTCGATGGTCGGCCACAAGCTCGGCGAGTTCGCGCCGACGCGGCTGTATCGCGGCCATGCCGGCACGGGGAAGAAGCGATGACTGAGACTCCGGAAGAGAAGCCGAAGGCCGGTCGCGGTGGCTCCGATGACGCGCCGTCGTCGGAGACCGCGCCGCGAGTCTCCGACGCCGACACCTCATCGGAGCTCACTCCGGACGAGCTGGACATCCAGGGTCAGGAGGCCGCTGAGGACGTGACGCTCGAGGCCGACGCTGAGGCGGAGGGCGAGTCGACCGCCGCCACCGGCACCGACGACTCCGAGGATGAAGTGGTGGAGGCACCCGCCCCTGAGGCCTCGGCTGGCGAGACCGAGGAGGCTGACGAGGCTGAGGAGCCCGCGGCGGAGGCCCCGGCGAAGCCGGCTCGCCGCCGGCGTGGCCCGGGCAAGGCTGCGGCCGAGGCCGAGAAGCCGAAGGCCCCCGCGCCGTCGCGGCGCCGCTCGCGCGAGCGTCCCGCCGGTCCGCCGCCGGTCGTCCGCGCCCAGGCAAAGTACGTCCGCTCGTCCGCCCGCAAGGCACGGCTGGTGTGCGACCACATCCGCGGCAAGACGGTTGAGGAAGCGCGAGCTATCCTCGCTCACACGCCGCGTGCGGTCGCGCGCGACTGGAGCAAGTTGCTCGAGTCGGCCGTCGCGAACGCCGAGCACAACCACGAGCTCGTCGGCGAGGACCTCTACGTCAAGGCTGTCAAGGCCGACGAGGGTCCGACCATCAAGCGGTTCCGTCCGCGCGCGATGGGTCGCGCCACGCGGATCAGGAAGCGCACGAGCCATCTCACGATCTTGCTCACGCCGAAGGACTAACCATGGGTCAGAAAGTTCATCCCGAATCAATTCGCGTCGGCTACATCCACGACTGGAAGTCGAATTGGTTCAACGAGCGCCACTTCGCGGACTACCTCCACGAGGACACCCTGATTCGTGGCCACATCATCGGCCGGCTCTCGCACGCCGGCCTCTCGGACATCACGATCCGCAAGAACGCCACCGAGGTGGAGATCAACATCCACACCGCGCGGCCGGGCATCGTGATCGGGAAGTCCGGCTCGGAGGTCGACCAGCTGCGCCGTGACCTGCACCGGATCACCGGCAAGCAGGTCAAGGTCAACATCCTCGAGATCAAGCGCCCCGAGCTCGACGCGCGCCTCGTCGCGCAGTCGATCGCCGAGCAGCTGCAGAATCGCGTGGCCTTCCGCCGCGCGATGAAGCGCGCGCTGACCAGCGCGATGCGCTCGGGCGCCAAGGGCGTCAAGGTCCAGGTCTCAGGCCGCCTCGGCGGTGCCGAGATGGCGCGCACCGAGGGCTACTCCGACGGCCGGGTGCCGCTGCACACGCTCCGCGCCGACATCGACTACGGCTTCCACGAGGCGCGCACGACCTTCGGTCGCATCGGCGTCAAGTGCTGGATCAACAAGGGCGAGATCATGCCCGAGGGCTACACCGGCGCCGACCTGACGATCATGGACGAGCCCGCTCCGCAGGCCCCCGAGCGCGGCGGCCGTGACGGCCGCGGCGGACGGGACCGGCGCGGTGGCGGCGGTCCGGGCGGTCGCGGTCGCGGCGGCGGCCCCGGCGGCCAGGGTGGCCGCAGCGGCGGTCCCGGCGGCCAGGGCGGCGGTCCCGGTGGTCGCGGCGGTGGTCGTGGTGGCCAGGGCGGCGGTCCCGGTGGTCGCGGCGGTGGTCGTGGTGGCCAGGGCGGCGGTCCTGGTGGCGGTCGTGGCCGTGGTGGCCAGGGCGGCGGTCCCGGCGGTCCTGGCGGTCGCAGTGGCGGCCGTGGGCCTCGTCCCGGCGGCGGTGGCCAGGGCGGCGGCGGCCAGGGTGGCGGCGGTCCGCGTGGCGGCGGCGCTCCCCGTGGCGGCGGCAATGGCGGTGGAGGTAACTGATGCTCGCTCCTAAGCGGGTCAAGCACCGCAAGCAGCACCGCGGACGCCGCGGCGGACTCTCGCGCGGCCAGGTCAAGGTGCAGTTCGGCGAGTACGGCCTCAAGTCGCTCGACGCCGGCTGGCTCACCAACCGCCAGATCGAAGCCGCTCGTATCGCCATGACGCGCAAGATCAAGCGCGGCGGCAAGGTGTGGATCAACGTCTATCCGGACAAGCCGTTCACCAAGAAGCCGGCCGAGACCCGCATGGGGTCCGGCAAGGGCTCGCCCGAGGGCTGGGTGGCGGTCGTCAAGCCGGGCCGCGTCATGTTCGAGCTCTCCGGGGTTCCGGAGCCGCTCGCCCGTGAGGCCATGCGCCTGGCTGGGCACAAGCTGCCGGTGAAGACGAAATTCGTAATGCGGGAGGACGGCTGATCATGAAGCCCGCAGAACTGCGTGACATGAGCGACGGCGACCTCCGCGAGCACGTCCTGACCGCTCGGCGGGAGCTGTTCGGTCTGCGCTTCCAGCACGCCACCGGCGAGCTCGACAACACCGCCGGGCTCGCGCACGCCAAGCGCGAGGTGGCCCGGGCGCTGACCGTCGCTCGTGAACGAGGAATTGAGGTTCGGTAATGGCAGAAGAAATCGAAAACGCTGAGGACGCGGCAACTGACGCCCCGGGCGCTGAAGCTGTGTCCGAGGAGACGGCCGCGAGTACCTCGGACGCAGCTCCAGCACTCGCGGCTGACGCCACGCCCTCCGACGAAGGGGGCGCACAGGCTCCGGCCGCTGCCGCGACTGCCCAAGGCGCCCCGGCTGAAGTTCTGCCGCCGAAGGAGCGCCGGGCTCGCGCCCGGGCGGCGAACGCCGCCCGCGTCGGCACGCGTCCCTCGCGCTCGCCCGAGGAGCGCCAGGCCGAGCGCGACGCGCGTCGCAGCCAGAAGGCGCAGGGGCGGCGCGTCGAGCGCCAGCGCGCGCGCGCCAAGGCGTCGGCGATCACCTCCGCCGAGCCGCCCGTGGCTCGCGAGCACGAGGCCCGGACCCAGAAGACCCGCCAGGGCGTCGTCGTCTCCGATCGCGCCGACAAGACGATCACTGTGCGCATCGACATCTCCCGGCGTCACCGGCGCTACGAGAAGATCGTCCGCACGTCCAACACCCTCCACGCGCACGACGAGAGCAACGACGCTCACATCGGCGACACGGTGATCATCCGTGAGTGCCGGCCGCTGTCGCGCACCAAGCGCTGGCGGCTGATCGAAGTCCTGGAGAGGGCGAAGTGATCCAGAACGAGACTCGCCTCCGCGTGGCCGATAACACCGGCGCGCGCGAGATCCTGGTCATCCGCGTCCGCGGGGGCTCCCGCCGGCGTTATGCCGGGGTCGGCGACGTGATCGTCGCCACCGTCAAGACGGCCAGCCCGCAGGGCTCGGTCAAGAAGGGCGAGGTGGTGACCGCGGTTGTCGTGCGCACGAAGAAGTCCTACGGTCGCGAGGACGGCACCTACATCGGCTTCGACGAGAACGCCGCTGTGCTGATCGATGCGCAGAACAACCCGCGCGGCACCCGCATCTTCGGACCGGTCGCCCGTGAGCTGCGCGAGCGCAACTTCATGAAGATCGTGTCCCTCGCCCCGGAGGTGCTCTGACCATGGCGACGCGGATCAAGACCGACGACGAGGTGATCGTCATCAGCGGCAAGGACCGCGGCAAGCGCGGCAAGGTGCTGCGGGTCGAGCCGAAGAAGAACCGCCTTTACGTGGAGGGCCTGAACATCATCAAGCGCCACCAGCGCCCGCGCCAGGTGGCCGGCGCCCAGCGGGCCGAGACGGTCGGCGGCGTGATCGAGAAGGAAGGGCCGATCCATATCTCCAACGTGATGCTCATCGATCCCAAGGCGGGCAAGCCCACCCGGATCGGCACGGAGATCGAGGACGGCAAGCGCTTCCGGGTCGCCAAGCGCAGCGGGACTAAGGTGGACTGATGGCACGCGCACGTCTCAAGAGCAGGTATCTGGACGAGATCCGTCCGGCGCTGGTCGAGCGCTTCGGCTACTCGACCCCGATGCAGGCACCGCGGATCGAGAAGGTCACGGTCAACATGGGGGTCGGCGACGCCAAGCAGGACTCCAAGGTGCTCGAGGCGGCCACCGAGCAGCTGGCCACGATCACCGGTCAGCGGCCCAACATCCGCCGGGCCCGCAAGTCGATCGCGCAGTTCAAGGTCCGCGAGGGCATGCCGGTCGGCATCGCGGTCACCCTGCGCAGCGAGCGCTCATACGAGTTCCTCGACCGGCTCATGTCGATCGCGATCCCGCGGATCCGTGACTTCCGTGGCCTCAACCCACGCGCGTTCGACGGACGCGGGAACTACTCGATGGGCGTCCGCGAGCAGATCATCTTCCCCGAGGTCGACTACGACGAGGTCGATCAGGTCCGAGGACTCGACATCACGATTACGACGACGGCGGCCAGCGACGAGGAGGCCTTCGCCCTGCTCGAGGCGCTCGGCATGCCGTTTGCCAAGGACGGCCGTCCGGCGACGGCCGCCAACCAGAGCTAGAGGAGCACATGGCGAAGACTTCACAGCGCGTCCGCCAGCAGCGGACCCCCAAGTACAAGACCCGGGCCTACACCCGCTGCCGCCGCTGCGGCCGGGCACGCTCGGTGTACCGCAAGTTCGGCGTCTGCCGGATCTGCCTGCGCGAGCTCGCGCACAACGGATACATCCCCGGAATGACGAAGTCGAGCTGGTAGCCCGATGTCGATGACCGATCCCGTAGCCGACTTTCTCACGCGCCTTCGCAACGCGGCCAGGGCGCAGCACCAGGACGTCGCGATCCCCTCCTCGAAGCTCAAGCGCGAGCTGGCCCGGATCCTCAAGGAGCAGGGCTACATCGAGGCGTACGAGGTGCGGCCGCCCACTCCCGACCGTCCCGGCGAGGAGATCTCGGTCACGCTCAAGTACACGAGCGACCGCAAGCCGGTGATCACCGGGATCCAGCGCGTCTCCCGTCCCGGGCAGCGCACGTACGTCGACCACGATCACATCCCGCGCATTCAGGGCGGGATGGGCACCGCGATCATCTCGACCTCCATCGGGGTCATGACCGGCCACGAGGCCCGCCAGCAGGGCGTCGGCGGCGAGGTCGTGGCCAAGGTTTGGTAGACCAGAAGAACCATGTCTCGTATTGGTAAACGTCCCATCCCCGTGCCCTCCGGCGTCACCGTGGCGATCGAGCCCGAGCGCGTGACCGTCAACGGGCCCAAGGGCGAGCTCTCGGAGAAGATTCACCGCGACATCGCTGTCGAGCAGGCCGGCGAGGAGATCGTCGTCACTCGCCCGACCGACCGCGGCGAGCATCGCGCCCTGCACGGGCTCACGCGCACGCTGGTGGCCAACATGGTCCAGGGCGTGACCGACGGCTTTGAGAAGCGCCTGGAGATCCAGGGTGTCGGCTATCGCGCACAGCTGCGCGGCCGCGACCTCGAGCTCGCGCTCGGTTACTCGCACCCGGTCTCGATCAAGGCACCCGACGGAATCGACTTCGAGGTCCCGATGCCCACCCGCATCGTCGTCCGCGGCGCGTCCAAGCAGCAGGTCGGCGAGATCGCCGCCCTGATCCGCAAGCAGCGCAAGCCCGAGCCGTACAAGGGCAAGGGCATCCGCTACGAGGGTGAGTACGTGGCCAGGAAGGTTGGTAAGCGCGCATGACCGTCACGACCGCTCCCCAGCGCCGGCTCAAGCGCCGCCGCCGTGTCCGCGCGAAGGTGCGCGGCAGCGCGCAGCGGCCGCGGATCTCCGTATTCCGCTCAAATCGCGGGATCTTCGCGCAGCTCATCGACGACGACACCGGTCGCACGCTGGCCGCCGTCAACTGGACGGAGGCCGAGCTGCGCGGCCTCTCCCCGATGGACCAGGCCCGGCGGGCCGGAGCCGTGCTCGGTGAGCGCGCCAAGGCCGCCGGCGTTGACACCGCGGTGTTCGACCGCGGCGGCTATCAGTACCACGGGCGCGTCAAGGCCCTGGCCGAAGGCGCCCGCGAAGCGGGCCTGCAGTTCTAGCCCGCTACTCTGGATCAACTTCATGGCAACACGTGATCGCACAGTCTCAGCTTCAGGTCTCGACCTCCAGGAACGGGTGGTCGAGATCAACCGCGTCGCCAAGGTCGTCAAGGGCGGCCGGCGGTTCTCCTTCACCGCGCTCGTCGTCGTCGGCGACGAGCGTGAGGTCGTGGGCATTGGCTACGGCAAGGCCAACGAGGTCCCCGTGGCCATCCAGAAGGGGGTCGAGCGGGCGAAGAAGAACCTTTACCGCGTGCCCAGGCACGGCTCGACCATCACCCATCAGGTGACCGGTGTGTTCGGCGCCGGCCGGGTATTCCTCAAGCCCGCCTCCCCCGGTACCGGCGTGATCGCCGGCGGCGGCGTCCGCGCCGTGCTCGAGCTCGCCGGGATCCACGACATCCTTTCCAAGAGCCTCGGCTCGCAGAACCCCATCAACCTCGTCAAGGCAACGATGGCGGGCCTCGAGGCGCTGCGCACGCCGAACGAGGTCGCCGATCTGCGTGGGCTGTCCATCAACCAAGTGCTTGGTTTGACGGATGAGGCCTCGTCCGGGCGCCGCGGCTCTCAGACACGAACGGCAACGGAGATTCCGAAGCGACGCGAGCGGCCGCAGACGAGGCCTCATCCTGCCTCGGCACAGATTGCGGACTCCGCGGAAGCCGAGGCGCCCGCCGCCGGCGACGAGCCGACCGAGACCGCCGCCGGCGACGAGCCGACCGAGACCGCCGCCGGCGACGAGCCGACCGAGACCGCCGCCGAGGAGACGAGCTCGTGAGCACGCTGCGCGTCACGCAGCGGAAGTCGCGCAACGGGTGCGACAAGAGCCAACTCGACACGCTGCGCTCGCTCGGGCTGCGCCGGATCGGCCAGACCGTCGAGCACCAGGACACCCCGCAGCTGCGTGGCATGGTCCACAAGGTTCGCCACCTCGTCGAGGTCTCTGGAGACGGCAATGGCTGACTCAGAGCGCATCGGCCTGCACAACCTCACGCCCGCCCCGGGCTCGCGCAAGGCGCGCAAGCGCGTCGGCCGCGGCGAAGGCTCCGGCACCGGCAAGACCTCAGGCCGCGGCCAGAAGGGCTGGGGCTCGCGTTCGGGCGCCAAGCGCCGGGCGCGGTTCGAGGGCGGCCAGAACCCGATTCACATGCGGATGCGCAAGCTGCGCGGCCCGCACATGAAGAAGTCGATGCCGTTCGAGCCGTTCCGCACGCACACGCAGGCGGTCAACCTGCTGGACCTCGAGGCGCGCTTCGAGGCCGGCGACGCGGTCACGCTCGAGGCGATGAAGGCCAAGGGCCTCGCCACCCGCAAGGACATCCCGGTCAAGGTGCTGGCCAAGGGCGAGATCAGCAAGGCGCTGACCGTCCACGCCCACGGCTTCAGCAAGGCCGCGCGGGAACAGATCGAGGCGGCCGGCGGCACCTGCCAGATCGTCGAGGCCGCCGCGACGGCGGTCAGTGCCCCCGACGGGAGTTAGGCGGCCTTAGTTGATCTCGACGATCCTCGGCGCATTCAGGGTCGGTGAGATCCGAAATAAGGTCCTGTTCACGGCGCTGATCCTGGGGCTCTACCGCCTCGGCACGCACATCCCCGCGCCGGGGATCAACGCGTCCGCGGTCAACGCGATCCAGAAGAACTTCGGCGGCAACAGCATCCTCGGCCTGCTCAACCTGTTCTCAGGCGGGGGACTCGGGCGGATCGCGATCTTCGCGCTCGGGATCATGCCCTACATCACCGCCTCGATCATCCTCCAGCTGCTGACCGTTGTCGTCCCGTCGCTGGAGAAGCTGCAGAAGGAGGGCGAGGTCGGGCAGGCGCGCATCACCCAGTACACGCGCTACCTGACCGTCGCCCTCGCCTTCGCGCAGTCGATCGGCTACGTGTTCCTGTTCCGCAGCTTCGAGAAGGGCTCGGGCGCGACGCTCATCTCCAACTTCAACCTCGCCAAGGTCTTCCTGATCGTCATCTCGCTCACCGCGGGCACCGTGCTGCTGATGTGGATGGGCGAGCTCATCACCCAGCGCGGGATCGGCAACGGCATCTCGCTGCTCATCTTCGCCAGCATCGTCGCCCGGATCCCCAACGGCATCCATTCCTGGTGGACGAACCCCGACCAGGTCTTCCGGGTCATCATGCCGTTCATCGTCATCGGCGTCGTCGCCGCGATCGTGTTCGTGCAGGAGGGCCAGCGCCGGATCCCGATCCAGTACGCCAAACGCGTGATCGGACGAAGAATGACCCAGGGCGGCCAGACGTATCTGCCCCTGCGGGTGAACATGGCCGGCGTGATCCCGGTCATCTTCGCGGCCAGCGTGATGGCAATTCCGCCGACGGTCGGTCAGCTCATCGGCCAGAACCGCAACAACTTCGCCACCCACCTGGCCAGCTTCTTCAGCCCGCAGGGCTGGCACTACGTGCTCGGCGAGAGCATCCTCATCGTGCTGTTCACGTACTTCTACACCGCGGTGACCTTCAACCCCGTCGACCAGGCCGACAACCTCAAGAAGTACGGCGGGTTCATACCCGGGGTGCGACCAGGTCGGCCCACGGCCGAGTTCCTCGACCGCATCCTCGCTCGCCTGACCTTCCCAGGAGCTCTCTTCCTGGCCGCGGTCGCCGCGCTCCCGACGATTCTCATCAACCAGACGAGCGCCAACTTCTTCTTCGGCGGCACCTCGATCCTGATCGTCATCGGGGTCGCGCTCGACACGATGAAGCAGCTGGAGGCGCAGCTGATGATGCGCAACTACGCGGGCTTCTTGAAGTAGTCAGGCCGGCGGCGCGCCGCTCGGGCTCAGCGCCGAGGGCAACTCGCGTCGGCCCCGGACGTCGAGCTTGCGGTAAACGTTGCGCAGGTGGTATTCGACCGTCTTCGGGGTGACGAACAGGATCACCGCAATCTCGCGATTGCTGCGCCCGGCGGCGGCGAGCTCGGCGATCCGCCGCTCGCTCACCGTCAACGAGGCCGGGCCGGCGAGCAGCGCGTCCCGCCGCGGGCGGGCCCCGGTGGCACCGAGCTCGGTCCGGGCGCGCTCGTAGAGCGCCGTCGCACCACCGGCGTGCGCGCGGTCGGCGGCCCGCTCCAGCGGCTCGCGGGCGGCCACCCGATGGTTGGCCCGGCGCAGCGCGGAGCCGAGATCGATCAGCACCCGGATCGTCTCGAGTCGCGGGGGCCCGTCCTCGGCCAGGTCGGCCGCCGCCTGCAGCAGCTCGAGCTGGCGCCCGTCGGACTCGCACAGCGCGAGGATCCTTATGCCGCGGATCCGCTCGTGGCGCACATCGATGCGGTCGGCCTGTGCGAGCGCGTCGGAGGCGAGCGCGCGCGCACGGCTGCGGTCACCGAGCGCGAGCGCTGCCTCGGCGGCGGTGAACTGCCAGGGGCAGAAGGTGAGCACGGCGATCTCCCGCTCCACCGCCCGGCCGGCCCCTAGAGCGGCCTCGAGCGCCTCACGCGTACGGCCCTGGGCCATGCGGAGCTCGGCCAGGGCGTGCAGGCGACGCGCATCCTCGAGGTCGGTGCTCTGCTCGGTGCTCACGTCGCGTCGCAGCTCGGCCTCCGCCTGCTCGAGTTCGGCCGCCTCGATCAGGCAGAGGCACGAGTTCGCGGCGGCCACGCCGGCGTACTGGCGCCAGCCCCACCGACGCGCGCCGCGGGCGAACTCGAGGTCGGCCAGGGCCGCGCTCACCTGCCCCTGCCAGAGCTGCGGCAGCGATCGGATCACACTCGCGGTGGCGAAAGCGAGTGGCGATCCGTGCCGGCGCGCCGCGTCGAGGACGACGGCCGAGTACTCGAGGCTCCGCTCGAGATCGCCGGTGAGTCCGAGCGCGCTGGTGACCATCATCCAGGCGACGCCGTCGACCGTGTCGTGGTTGAGGAGCTGCCCGTCGTCCCACGCCCGGACGGCGAGCGCGACCACCTCGGCCGCGGGATCGCCGGCGAACGCGGCGGCGATCGCGGCCTGGGCGAGCATCAGTCGCTGGCCCTGGGTGCGCGCCCCGGCCGCCTCGGCCTGCTCGAGCAGGCGCGCCGAGCGCTCCGCGGCCTGGGGCTGCAGCGAGGAGACGAGCCACGCCGTGCTGATGAACCCAAGCTGGAGCTGGTCATGGAGCTCGGCCTGCGCGGGCGAGCGGTCGGCGTCCTCAGGCGGTAGCTCGCGCAGGCCGGCCTCGAACGCCTCCGCGGCGCCGGCATGTGCGCCCTGACCCCGCAGCGCGCGGCCGCGCTCGAGCAGGAGCACGGCGCGATCGTCGGGATCGCGTGACAGCGTGACCGCGGCGGCGAGGTGGTCCGCGGCGGCGGGCATGGCCGCGGCTGCCTCCGCCTCTCCGAGCTCGGCGAGGACCTGGGCCCGCATGCCCCCGCCGGGCGGCTCCTCGAGGGCGCGCCTGAGGTACGTGACCGCGGAGCGGGCCGCGCCCCGGGCCCGCGCCGCGGTGGCCGCGCCCCGCAGCTGCTCGACCACCCACCGGTCGCCCTCGGCCCGTCCCGCGAGCAGGTGTGCCGCGACCCGCTCGGGGTCGGCGCCCTCGGCGGCGAGCAGGCGAGCGGCGTCGAGATGGCGACTGAGCTGCTCCGAGGCCGGGATGTCGCGCTCGACCGCGCGCCGGACGAGGGGGTGCACGAAGCGCAGCGGCTCGCGGGCGAGCAGCACCTCGACCGCGGCCAGGGCGTCGGCCATCGCCGCCGCCTCACGGTGCTCGAGGCCCGCGAGCGCGGCCGCGGTGCGGACCGGCACGTCGTCCCCGAGAATCGCCACCGCCCGCGCCAGCGCCCCGGCCTGCGGCCCGAGCCGTCCGACGCGCACCCGCAGGCTCCGTGTCACCGCATCCGGGGCGAGCGAGAGGGCGTGGCGGGCGAGGCGCTCGTTGCTCATCTCCGGCTCCTCCTGGAGCGCGAGCAGCAGCTCCCGCAGGTAGAACGGGTTGCCGGCGGTCACCACGCGGCACGCCTCGACCAGCGCCGCGTCGGTGCGCTCGCCGAGCGCCGAGCGGGTGAGCTGGCCGACGGCGCCGGCGCCGAGCGGCTGAAGCGTCTCGACGCGGACCCGCTCGTGCGCGGCGATCCGGTCGAGCGCATCGCTCACCTCCTCGCCGGTTCCCGGCCGGCGGGTCATCACGAGTGCCGCCGGGAGCTCGTCGAGCCGGTGCAGGAGGTACATGACGAACTCGAGCGACGGCGCGTCGCACCAATGGAGGTCGTCGATGGCGACGAGCGCCGGACGCCCCGGGGCGACGGTCGCGAACACGCTGAACAGGGCATGGGAGAGCGCGAGGTTGCTGCTCGCGGTGAGCTCGGGCTCGGCGTCGCCGGCGCCGGCGAGGGCGCGCAGAGCGGGCGGGGTGTCCTCGAGCAACTCGTCGCGGCGAGCCCGGGGCACGTCGCCGAGCAGGGACAGCAACAGCTGCCGGGCCACCCCCATGGCGATCGTGCGCTCGAGCTCCGCGCCGACCGCTCGGACGATCCGGAAGCCGCGGGCGCGGGCGTCGTCGAGCGCGGCCTCGTGCAGCCGCGTCTTGCCCATGCCCGCGTGCCCCTCGAGCAGCAGCCCGCCGGCGACGCCACGCTCGGTGGCCTGGAGGACCCTCGAGATGGTCTCCAGTACCGAGTCGCGTTCCAGCAGACCGAGGCTGCCCCGCTCCGCACGCCCGCGACGGTCGGGCGCGTTCCTAACCGGCATAAACCTCACCTACCCTAAGCACCGGTTTTCAAAGCGTTGGCATCCTCCGGGCAAAACTCTAGGGTCGAACCCTGGGGCGATCAACGTCCTGGCGCGGGATCCTGGGGGCGTGAACGCCCCCACGTCTCGGCTCGACCTCGCCATCGACGTCGGTTCGGATCCGATCAGCGGCTCGCTGAGCGTTCCCGGGGGAGAGTCGCATCGATTTCACGGCTGGATCGAGCTCACCGCCGCGATCGAGTCGGTTCGGCGTGAGCGCCGTGGGGGCGGCGCGCCGGGGCGCGGGCACGGCCCCGAGCGGCGTGCGTCGCCGCGCGGCCATCGGGGCCCGTCCGACGAGCCGCTGGGCGGCTACCCGGGCCCGGACGGGCTGATGAAAAGTCTGGGGTATTTCCCTGGTGTGAAACCAGGATGGCTCTAGTTAGCTATCGGCCAGATGCGGAGCGCACACGGAAACGAGATCGGCCGTCAGGGGAGTCGCCGCGTGAGTCCGGTGCCGCTGCGCTCGGTACAGGTTGGGGCATGGGGGTCGTCGCCCGCGGGGCGCGGCCAGGGCCATTGGGGGCAATAGAAGGGGGGCGCAGTACACGGAGCGTGGGGCGCAGGCTTCGTGTGGAGGGGGCGGGAAACGGAGGAGCGGGCCGGCACGGAAGCCGGCCGGCACCGCCGTCGTCATCGCGTGCCTTTTCGGCGACCGCCACCCCGTGGCGTCGCCCCGCGTGAGTTGGAAGCGCTCGGTAGAGTGACGAGACCGTGGCAGAGCTCAACCTGATCCTGTTCGGTCCGCCCGGCGCCGGCAAGGGCACCCAGGCCGACCGCCTGCGGCGCGACTTCACGCTGCCGTTCATCTCCACCGGCGACATGCTGCGTGCCAACGTCAAGGAGAAGACCGAGCTCGGCAAGGAGGCCCAGCGGTACATGGACGCCGGCGACCTCGTGCCCGACGACGTCATCGTCAAGATGGCCGCCGAGCGCCTCCAGGAGGACGACGCCCAGGATGGCTTCATCCTCGACGGCTTCCCCCGCACGCTCGAGCAGGCGCGCGCGCTCGACCGGCAACTCGCCGAACTCGGCCGCCGGGTCACCACCGCGCTGCTGATCGACGTGCCCGACGAAGAGGTCATCCGGCGCCTGTCCGGTCGCCGCGTGTGCGTCAAGGCCGGCCACAACTACCACGTCGAGTTCGACCCGCCCAAGCACGAGGGCGTGTGCGATCAGGACGGTTCCCGGCTGATGCAGCGCGACGATGACAAGCCCGACGTGATTCGCAACCGCCTGCGCGTCTACCACGACCAGACCGAGCCGCTGGTCGACTACTACGACGAGCAGGGCCTGATGCGCCGGATCGACGGGACCCGGGACCCGTCCGAGGTGCACGATCACATCCGGGCGGTGATCGCGACGCTCCGGCTCGAAGAGAACGTCTGACCGCCGCCGTGATCATCAAGAAGACTCCTGACGAAATCGACCGGATGGCCGCCGCGGGCGCGGTGCTGGTCAAGACGATGAACCTCCTCGCCGGCAAGATCCGGCCCGGGGTCACCACCGGCGAGCTCGACCAGGCGGCCGAGAAGTTCATCCGCTCGCAGGGCTGCGAGCCGGCCTTCAAGGGCTACCGCGGTTTCCCCGGCTCGATCTGCGCCTCGCCCAACTCGATGATCGTCCATGGGATCCCCGGGCCCTACAAGCTCGAGCGCGGCGACATCATCTCGATCGACATCGGCGTGATCCGCGACGGCTGGGTCGCCGACGCCGCCCGCACCTTCGCGGTCGCACCGATCTCGCCGGTCGCCCACAAGCTGCTGGCCACCACGGAGGGCGCGCTCCACGCCGCCGTGCCGCAGTGCGTCGCAGGCAACCGCCTCGGCGATGTCTCCAACGCGATCCAGACCTACGTCGAGGCCGACGGCTTCTCGATCGTCCGCTCGCTCGTCGGGCACGGCATCGGCCGCAGCATGCACGAGGAGCCCCAGATCCCCAACTACGGCAGCCCCGGGACCGGCGTGCCCCTCGAGGAGGGGATGGTGCTGGCGATCGAGCCGATGGTCACCGCCGGCCGCCACGGCGTGCGCGTCGCCGACGATCACTGGTCGATCTTCTCCCAGGACGGCTCGCTGGCCGCCCACTTCGAGTTCACGATCGCGATCACGGCATCCGGGCCGCGGATCCTCACGCCCTGGCACGAGGCCGGGAACGGGCGCGCTGCCGCCTGAATCGCAGGCGCGTTCGCGGCCTGATCCGGGGCGTGTTGGTCGCCTGAGCCCGGGCCGCCCGCGCCCCCCTCTCTCCGCGCCGGACAGGTCCCCGATCCGCTTGCTATAACCGTTGCTGCGGACGGATTGGTGGCGGCGGAGTCGAAAGGCCTGCCCCTGCTAACATCCGTCGACGCGCCTGCAGCGCGACGGTTTCACGCTGCGTGGCCCTTTTCGCACGGTAGCGGCGAACGCACCGGTCGCCAGAGCCGAGCGGAGAGAACTAACTGAAATGACTTCCCGACGAGAGCGAAGCGAGCCGTGAAAGTACGACCCTCGGTCAAGCCGATGTGCGAAAAGTGCAAGATCATCCGCCGTGATGGGCGGGTGCTCGTGATCTGCTCGAATCCGCGACACAAGCAGCGTCAAGGCTAGGGAGAGGCAGCCGTGGCACGAATTTCCGGAGTCAACATCCCCCTCAACAAGCGCGTCGAGATCGGTCTGACCTACATCTACGGCATCGGCCGCTCGACTTCGAATCAGCTGCTCGCCGAGCTGGGCATCGAGCCCGACCGCAAGGTCCGTGACCTCACCGAGGAAGAGGTCATCAAGCTCCGCGACTTGATCGACAACGGCCACACGGTCGAGGGTGACCTCCGCCGCGAGCGCTCGCAGAACATCAAGCGCCTGCAGGAGATCGGCTGCTACCGCGGCCTGCGCCACCGTCGTGGTCTGCCGGTGCACGGCCAGAACACGAAAACGAACGCGCGCACGCGCAAGGGCCCCAAGCGTATGCAGGTGGCCGGAAAGAAGAAGGCGACTAAGAAGTGAGTCCGGCTCCAAGAAGACCGCAACGCGGGCGCCGTCGCGTCCGCAAGAACATCCCGATCGGGCAGGCCCACATCAAGACTTCGTTCAACAACACGATCGTGTCGCTGACCGATCGCGAGGGCAACGTGATCGCCTGGGAGTCCGCCGGTGGCGCCGGCTTCAAGGGCTCCCGCAAGTCGACCCCCTTCGCCGCCCAGGTGACGGCCGATGCCGCCGCTCGCAAGGGCATCGAGCACGGCCTGCAGAAGGTCGAGGTGTTCGTCAAGGGCCCCGGATCGGGTCGCGAGACCGCGATCCGCTCCCTGCAGGCCGCCGGCCTCGAGGTGACGGGAGTCAAGGACGTCACGCCGCAGGCCCACAACGGCTGCCGTCCCCGGAAGCGGAGGCGTGTCTGATGGCTCGTGATACTGGACCCCAGTGCAAGCAGTGCCGTCGTGAGGGACAGAAGCTGTTCCTCAAGGGCGAGCGCTGCCTCACCGACAAGTGCGGCGTCGAGCGTCGCTCCTACCCGCCCGGTGATCACGGCCGCGGCCGGCAGAAGCAGAGTGAGTACCGCGTGCAGCTGCGTGAGAAGCAGAAGGCCCGCCGCTACTACGGCGTGCTCGAGAAGCAGTTCCGCATCTACTACGACAAGGCTTCGCGGCAGCCGGGCATCACCGGTGAGAACCTGCTGCGGATGCTCGAGTGTCGGTTCGACAACGTGCTCGTCCGGCTCGGCTTCGCCGCCTCGCGGCGGCAGGCCCGTCAGCTGATCCTCCACGGTCACTGGACCGTGAACGGCCGGCGGGTGAACATCCCCAGCTACCAGCTGCGGGACAACGACGTGATCGCCATTGACCCGCGCTCGAGCGCGTCCCAGGTGATTCGCGACGCCACCGAGCTGACCGGTCAGGTCCCCGCCTGGCTGCAGGCCGATCACGAGGCGCTCACGGCGAAGGTGCTCCGCAAGCCCGAGCGGCGGGAGATCGCCGCGCCGGTGCAGGAGCAGCTCATCGTCGAGCTGTACTCGAAGTAGCAACCAGCTTTGAGCCGCGCGGCCGTCGGCGGGCGCGGCGTGAGAAGCCGCCTTGGCGGCGGCAGGAACCCACGACGTTAGGACCCTGATGCTCGACTTCCAAGTCCCCCGAATCTCCAGCGAGTCAGTCGATGACAACCGGGGCTCGTTCACGATCGAGCCGCTCGATCGGGGCTTCGGCTACACCTTCGGCAACTCGCTGCGCCGCGTGCTGCTCTCCTCGCTCGCCGGCGCGGCCGTCACCAGCGTCCGCATCGAGGGCGTCGCGCACGAGTTCTCGACCATCCGCGGCGTCAAGGAGGACGTCACCGACATCGTCCTCAACCTCAAGGGCATCGTCTGCCGCATGCACTCCGACGCGACCGAGATCGAGGCGCCGCTGGTCGTCACCGGCCCCGGCGAGATCACGGCCAAGGACATCGACCTGCCCTCCGGCGTCGAGATCCTCAACCCGGACGGCCACATCGCGACGCTCGAGAACAAGACCAAGCTCGAGGTGTACCTGACGATCGGTCGTGGCCGCGGCTATCGCCCCGCCGAGGAGAACAAGTCGGCCGACCAGCCAATCGGCGTCATCCCGATCGACTCGATCTTCTCGCCGGTGCGGCGCGTTGCCTACAACGTCGAGCAGGCTCGCGTCGGCCAGCGCACCGACTTCGACAAGCTCACGCTCGACATCGAGACCGATGGCTCGATCGATCCTCACGCCGCGCTGCGCGAGGCGGCCGAGATCCTCATCTCGCAGCTGGCCATCTTCACCGATCCCGACCGGGTCACCGAGCTGCGTGACGCCGGCGCTCCCGGCGTGCTCGAGCCGGGCCTCGTCGGCGCGGCCGCCGTCGGCGCCCCCGCCCGCCAGCCGAACGCGATGGACGACATCCTCATCGAGGAGCTCGAGCTCGGCGTCCGCTCGTACAACTGCCTCAAGCGGGCCGGCATCCAGACCGTCGGCGACCTCGTCTCCAAGACCGAGGGCGAGCTCAACGCGATCCCGAACTTCGGCAAGAAGTCGATCGACGAGGTCATCGAGACCCTCCACGCGCGCGGTCTTGCGCTGCGAGGGGAGTAAGGTCCTCTTCGCATCATGCGTCATCAGCGTCAGCGATATCAGCTCAGCCGCAGCGCCTCGCACCGCAAGGCCCTGCTCATGAACCTCTCCAAGGAGGTCATCGAGCACGAGCGGATCAAGACGACCGAGGCGAAGGCCAAGGCGGTCAAGCCCGAGGTCGAGAAGTTGATCACGCTCGCCAAGCGCGGCGATCTCCACGCCCGCCGGCAGGCCCTGTCGGCGCTTGGTCAGGATAAGTTCGCCGTCTACAAGCTGTTCGAGGAGATCGCGCCGCGGTACTCCGAGCGGCCGGGCGGCTATACGCGGATCCTCAAGCTCGGGCCGCGCCGCTCGGACTCGACGGAGATGGTCCTGATCGAGCTGGTCTGAGGGCTCCGGTCCTCGTGCCGGGCCGCAGGACCGATGGCGGTCGATGACCGGCCGGCTGCTGATCGAGTACGACGGGACCGAGTTCTCCGGCTGGGCGGTGCAGCCCGGCGCCCGCACGGTCGCGGGCGAGGTGACGCGGGCCCTGTGCACGCTGCTGCGGGTCCCTGACGTCGCGCTGACGGTCGCCGGGCGGACGGACGCCGGCGTCCACGCGCTCGGCCAGGTCGCGAGCTACGACGGGCCGGTCGTGCCGGCGGGCGCGCTGAACGCGGTCCTGCCCGAGGACATCTCGATCCGCGAGTGTGTCGAGGCCCCGCACGGCTGGAGCGCCCGGTTCGACGCGACCTCCCGGGCGTACTGCTACCGGGTGCTCGCCCGGCGCTCGCGCAGCGCCGTCCTGCGGGGACGGGCGCTGCACTGGCCGCGGCCGGCGGAGTTCGCGCTCTTGGCGGCGTGCGCGGCGGGGTTGGTGGGGACGCGCGACTTCACGGCGTTCACGCCCTCGGACACCGCGCACGTGCGCTTCAGCCGGGACGTGTGGGCGGCGTGCTGGCGGCGGGGAGTGGAGCCCGACGTGTGGGAGTTCTGGATCGAGGCCGACGCGTTCATGCGCCACATGAACCGGGTCCTGGTGGGGACGATGCTCGAGGTGGCGGGCGGTCTGCGGACGGTGGAGTCGTTCGTGGCGCTGCTCGACGGGGCGCCGCGGTCGGCGGCCGGCCCGACGGCCCCGGCGCACGGGCTGTATCTGGTTGGCGTGGGGTACGAGGGGCGTCCGGTGCTGGGCTCTCGGTGAGCTTGCGTTCTCTTGCGGGGCGTGGTGTGGGATGTGTGTGCATCGAAGGGGGTGATTTGGGGTGCTGTCGAGGCTCTTTAAGGCATGAAGGGTTCTTCTGGCCGGTCAAAATCGTCCTCTCGAGAGGCTGTCGTTGGCGGGGGGTCGATTCCGTCCAATGAGCGGACAGAATCGTCCCCGCGATCTCGGGAGCCGGCGGAGAGGAACGAAATGCGTATCCCCTCGATCGCGCAGTTGGCCGCCCTCGCCACCGGGCAGGGCGGCAATGTCACCCGCGAGCAGCTCGTCGCGGTTGGCCTGAGCTCGACCGCGATCGCCACCCGTGTCCGGCGAGGGGATCTGTATCGCCGACATCAGGGCGTCTATGGCGTCGGCCACCAGGCGCCCGTGGTCCACGCGGCGGAGTTCGCGGCGCTGCTCGCCTGCGGCGAGGGTGCCGTCATCAGCCATGAGTCGGCTGCGGCGGTGTGGTGCCCTGGCCGATTCGAAGCGCCGCTCGACGTAACGGTCACAGTCGTCGGCCGAAAGGTGCGTCCGAAAGGGATTCGGGTACACCGAACCGCTCACCTCGACCCCATCGATGTCCGCGACGTCGACGGACTGCGCGTGACCTCGCCCGCCCGCGCGGTGCTCGACCTCGCCGCGGCCGAGCACCCCTTCCTCGATGCGGTGTTCGGGGAGATGCTCGCCCGGCGGGTGCTGCGAGAGCCGCAGCTGAAGGCGGCCCTCGCGCGGGCGGGACGGCGAAAAGGCGTGGCGCTCGTGCGCTCGCTCATCGCCGCCAACCGGCGCGGTTTCACGCGATCGCACGCCGAGCGCGTCCTGCGGCGACTGTGCCGGACCGCCAAGCTGCCCGAGCCGCTGAGCAACGTGAAGCTCGTGGGCTACGAGGTCGACTTCGTGTGGCCGAAGGAGCGGCTGGTCATCGAGGTCGACGGGTTCCAGTTTCACGGCCACCGCGTCGCCTTCGAGCGGGACCGCCGCAAGGATCAGGTCCTGCTGACCGCCGGATACCGGGTCGTCCGGGTGACGTGGCGGCAGCTCGTCGATGAGCCCCTGACCGTGCTCGCGGTCATCGCCGCCGCGCTTGCGTCCGGTCCGTCCGGCAGCCGGGATGCCCACTAGGATCAGTGCTTCAGATGCGGGTGCTGCTCACCAACGACGACGGGATCGAGGCCGAGGGTCTGCAGTGTCTGCGTCGAGCGCTTCACGCGGTGCCCGGCATCGAGCTCGCGGTGATCGCCCCCGACGGCAATCGCTCGGCGATGGCGCGCTCGATCACCACGCGGCGGCCCCTGTGGGTGCAGGAGGTCGAGTTCGGGGACGGCACGGTCGGCTATGCCACCGACGGGACGCCGGTCGACTGTGTCCGGCTCGCCCGGCTCGGGCTCGTTGAGGGCTTCGATGCCGAGATCGTCGTGTCCGGGATCAACCATGGCTCGAACCTCGGCGACGACATCACCTACTCGGGGACGGTCGCGGCCGCGCTCGAGGCGATCGTACTCGGCCTGCCGGGGATCGCCGTCTCCCAGCAGTCGACCGCGCGCGAGCTCGACTTCCGGCAGGGCGGCGGCTTTGACTTCACCGCGGCGGCGTCGTTCACCGCCCGTCTCGTCGAGGAGCTCGAGACGGTGCCGCTGCCGACTGGCACGCTGCTCAACATCAACGTGCCCGGGGCCGAGCCGAGCGGCGTCGACGTCGCCCGCCTGGGCAAGCGCATCTACCGTGACGAGCTCGCCCTCGTCGACGAGGCGGCGAAGGGACGCCGGCTGTATCGCATCTATGGCGAGGCAAGCTACGCGAGGGACGAGACCGGGACGGATCTCGCCGCCGTGGCCGAGGGGCGGATCGCCGTGACCCCGATCCACTTCGATCTCACCGACCGCGAGGGTCTCGACGCGCTCCAGCGCCACGACCTCGCGCGGCTGATCGCCCCGGCCGCGAGCGAGGTGGAAGGCTGAGCGCGTCCGCGTCCACGCCAGAAGCGCGCGCCGCCGAGCTCCGCCGACTGCTCGACTACCACGGCTACCGCTACTACGTCCTCGACGATCCCGAGGTCGGCGACGACGAGTACGACGCGCTCATCGACGAGCTGCGGGCGATCGAGGCCGAGCACCCCGAGCTGCGGACGCCCGATTCTCCGACCCAGCGGATCGGCGGCGAGCCGGTCAGCGACCTCGAGAAGGTCCGCCACCCGCTGCCGATGCTGTCGCTGGCCAACGCGCGCTCGGCCGAGGAGCTGCAGGCATGGATCGCCCGGATGCGCAACCACCTCGCCCGCGAGGGCATCGAGGACCCCGACTTCGAGTACGTGGCCGAACCGAAGATCGACGGTCTCGCCATCTCACTGCTCTACCGCGACGGCGTCTTCGAGCGCGGGGCGACCCGCGGCAACGGCGAGGTCGGAGAGGACGTCACCCACAACCTCCGCACGATCAACTCGATCCCGCTCAAGCTCGAGATGGAGCAGCCGCCCGCGCTGCTCGAGGTCCGCGGCGAGGTCTACATGTCGCTGCCCGACTTCACCGCGCTCAACGAGCGCCGGGCGGAGGCGGGCCTCTCGACGTTCATGAACCCGCGCAACTCGGCCGCGGGCACGATCCGCCAGCTCGACCCCAAGCTCGCCGCCGAGCGGCCGCTGTCGTTCTGGGCCTACGCGATCGGCACCACGGACGGGATCGGCTTCTCGGCCCACTGGGACGCCCTGCAGTGGCTGCGCGAGCACCGCTTCCCGGTGCACCCCGACGTGGCCAAACTCACGACCGAGGAGGACGTCCTCGCCCGCTGCCGCTCCTGGGAAGAGCGCCGCGGGTCACTCGACTTCGAGATAGACGGCGTCGTCGTCAAGGTCAACGAGGTCGAGCTCCAGCGCCGGCTCGGCGTGGTCGGGCGCGAGCCGCGGTGGGCGATCGCCTGGAAGTTCCCACCGACGACCGCGGTTACGAAGCTGATCGCGGTCCACTGGAACCCGGGCAAGTTCGGCGATCTGCACCCATACGCCGAGCTCGAGCCGGTCGGCGTCTCGGGCGTGACGATCAAGATGGCCACCCTGCACAACGAGGAGGACCTCGCCCGCAAGGACATCCGGGCCGGCGAGGACGTGATCGTGCTCCGCGCTGGCGACGTGATCCCGCAGGTGCTCTCGCCTGCCCCGCACGTCGTCGAGCAGGAGAACCGGCCGCCCGCGAGCGCGCCGCCCGCGCGCTGCCCGGTGTGCGACACGCCGACCGTCAAGCCCGAGGACTCGGTGTTCACCCGCTGCCCCAACCGGGAGTGCCCGGGGCGGCGCTGGCAGCTGCTGACGAGCTTCGCCGCGGTGATGGACATCGACGGGCTCGGGGAGAAGCTCGTGACGCTGTTCATGGACCTCGGCTGGGTGCGGACCGCCGCCGACTTCTACCGGCTCACGGCCGAGCAGATCGCCGAGCAGCCGGGGTTCGGCGAGGTCTCGGCGGCCAAGCTCGTGTCGGCGATCGAGGCCTCCAAGCAGCAGCCGTTCGGGCGCGTGCTGTTCGGCGTCGGCATCGAGGAGGTCGGCTACGTGACCGGTCGCAACCTCGCCCAGCAGTTCCGCATGCTCGAGGCGCTACTCGCGGCGACGCCCGAGCAGATCGAGGAGACCTCGGGGGTGGGGCCGAAGATGGCGGCGCGCATCCACGAGCAGCTCGCCGATCCCCAGATGCAGACGCTCCTGCGGGAGCTCCGGGACCTCGGGCTGCGGCTCGAGGAGGAGGGACCCCCACCCGGCGAGGGCCCCCTGGCCGGCAAGACGTTCGTGCTCACCGGTACGCTGCCCGACCTCACCCGCGAGCAGGCGACGGAGAGGATCATCGCCGCCGGGGGCAAGGTGACCGGCTCGGTGTCCCGCCGCACCTCCTACGTCGTCGCCGGCGAGAGTCCGGGCTCGAAGCTCGCCCAGGCCGAGAAGTACGAGGTGCCGGTGCTCGACGAGGGCGGCCTGCGAGCCCTCCTGGCCGAGGGGTAGCGCCGCCCGGCTCAGCCCGTGTAGCGGGCGACCGCGACCGCCATCTGGTCCACCTGGGAGTGACCGTAGGTGGGATCGACCTGGTTGAGCAGGAAAGCGAACGCGAGTCGGTGCCCGTCGTGCGCGGTGCAGTAGCCGGCGAGGTTGGCGACGTCGCTGAGCGTGCCGGTCTTGCCCTGGCAGCGGCCCTGGGCGTAGGTCCCGTAGAGGCCGGCCGCGAGCGTGCCGCTCACGCCGGCGACGGCGAGCGAGTTGACGAACGGCTTGTTGGCGGCGAGCTTGGTGAGGGCGCTGACGACCTCGATCGGGCTGGTCGCGTCGTCACGCGAGAGACCTGAGCCGTCGTCGAGGCGGGGGTGGATCCCAAACACGTGGGCGATCTCGGCGCGGACGACGCCGGCGCCCGCGGCGCTCGTCCCCGCTGCGCCGAACCGGGCGCCGATGCCCTTGAGCAGCATTTCGGCCAAGAAGTTGTCCGACGGCGTGTTCGTCCACTGGATGAGGGTGGCGATGCGCGGCGAGTGCACCTGGGCGAGGAGCTGGGCCTGCGGAGGCGTCGGGCTCGCGTACAGCGGGATGTTCTTCGGCACCGAGAGGCCGGCGGCGCGGAGGGCGGTCACGAACTGCTGCGCGGCGAAGAAGGCGGGATGGTTCTGATACGCCGTGCCCTGCTGGTTGGCGAGGCCGCGGTTGTAGATGAGTCCGCTGAGGACGCCCTCGAGATCGGGCGTGAACACGTAGCCGGTGGCCACGGTCCCGCGGAGACCGTCGAAATAGGAGCCGTCGGCGACGATGTGGCCCTGGATGCCCGTGAGGCCGGTCGCGTGGATGAGATTGGCCACGAGCCGCTGCATGGTCGCGCCGCCGCCGTAAGCGTAGGCGTCGAAGCTGCTCGATCCGAACGTCGGGTCGCCCCCGCCGCGGAGGTAGATCGTGCCATGCCACACCCCGAGGGCGTCCTTCTTCCCGAAGCCGTAGATGCTCGTGGTCAGGCTCGCGTTGGGGCCGAAGCGCAGCAGGGCGGTCGACGTCGTGTAGATCTTCTCCACCGAGGCGGGCAGCCGCCGGACGCCGGCGTTGAGGGAGTAGAGGACCCGGTGCGCGGTGAGGTCGACGACGTAGCCGCTGCTTGCGCCGCCGACGTTCCGCATCGAGGTCGTGAGCGATCGGTCGAGCGACTGCTGGGCGCCCACGGGCTGTCCCTGGGCGCCGGCGACCGCCACCAGGACGATCATTCCGGCGAGTCCGAGCATGCGGAGGACTCTCCCCATCGACGGTATATAACCGCTCAGCGCGGCAAAAGCTGCGGTCCTTCGTCAAAAGGTCGGCCGATTAGGCGACGGGATCGGCCCGTGCCGCCGTACAATCGGGCCGAGCATGGGCAAGGTCGTCAAGCTCGAACCCGGCGGAACGGAACGCCCCGGGACGGGGTCGCGAGAAACCACGAACCGCCGTCGCCCGAAGCGCTCGAAGTCCGCGCTCGTCCTCGGCGGCGGGGGATTCACCGGCGGCGTCTACGAGATCGGCGCGCTGCGGGCCCTCGATCTGCTGTCGGTCAACCGCACGGTCAACGAGTTCAACGTCTATGTCGGGACGAGCGTCGGGTCGTTCGTCGCCTCCGCTGTGGCCAACGGGGTCACGCCCGAGGAAATGATGCGGGTGATCGCCGAGCAGGTGCCGACGCCTTATCCGGACGCGCGGGTCAGCTCCCTGCTGCGCCCCAATTACGCCGAGTTCGCGACCAAAGGGCTGATGCTGCCGTTCCGGCTTGCCCGGGTGCTCCGCAGCCTCGTCAGCGACTTCGGCCAGCTCACCGCGGTCGACATCCTGGTCGCCTTGGCCGAAGCGCTTCCCTCCGGCATGTACTCGGGCGAGGGGATCGAGCGCTACGTGCGCAAGATCCTCTCCGATCCCGACCGGACCGACGACTTCCGGCTGCTGCCCAACGAGCTCTACCTGGCCGCGACCGACCTCGATACGTGCGAGCGGGTCGTGTTCGGCGCCGAGGGCTGGGACGACGTGCCGATCTCGACCGCGGTCAGCGCCTCGAGTGCGCTGCCGATGCTCTACAAGCCGGTGAAGATCAAGGACCGGGAGCTGATCGACGGCGGGATCCTCTCGACCACGAACCTCGACATCGCCGTCGAGGCGGGGGCCAAGTTCATCGTCGTCGTCAATCCGCTCGTGCCGTACGTCAACGACTTTGAGAAGCGGATTCCGACCATCACCGGATCGCGGGCCCGCCGGGTGTCGGACATGGGCTTCCCCCAGATCGGCTACCAGTCGTTCAAGCTGCTCGCCTATCAGCGCCTGCACGAGCTCGCCCGGCGCTGGGAGGAGCGCTACCCCGGGGTCGACATCATCCTGATCGAGCCCGAGCCCAACGACGAGCTGATGTTCCAGACGAGCATCATGAACTACACCTCACGGGTGGACATCGCGCGCCACGGCTTCCAGTCGGTGACGCTCAAGCTGGCCCACGACTACTCGCGGTTCAAGCGCATCTGCGCGCGCCACGGGATCGAGATCTCAGCCACCCGCGTCCGCAAGGTCGTCAAGCACTTCGAGGCCGAGCGCGAGAAGACGCGGGCGTGGCGCAAGATCCTCGAGCAGACGACCTCGACGCTGCTGCGCCAGTCGGCGCAAGACTGATCGACCCGGTCGGGTCGAAGAGGCTGGAACCGCGTGCGCCCGAGCGGGGCGAGCGACGGCCGCGGGACTGTCAGGCGCCGGCGGCCTGCGGCTGCTGCTGAGCGGGTACCTCGCGGAGGCTGGACAGGAAGAGGGTCTTGTCGATTCGACCGTTGAAAATCGGGACACCCAGTTCGACGCATTTTACGATCACATCTCGGCGCTCAAGTCCGGACTCGCGGGCAAGCTCCGTGGGCGTCAGGTGATTGGCCATCGGTCGAGATCCTCCTATCGGTGGTTACTACATGGCAACAAGTATGCCGCTTCTCCCGGACGCTCTCAACCGGACCGGACGCCCTCAGTCGACGTTGCGTCAATTGCGTACACAATGCGGCGGAAAATCTGGCCATTGCGGCGTGAGAAAAGGCCTCGACCGGGGTAGGATCGAGTCCTTACCGGTCGGCTCCGCCAAATCCAGGGGACCGGTGAAGGTCATGTCTTTCGCGCCGTACGTGACCCCTCGCTCGACTGCGTGCCCCGAGCACGAACTCGTCGCTGCGGTGCGCCAGGGGCACGACTGGGCCTTCGAAGAGCTCTACGGCCGGTACCGCACGCCGATCGGCAACTACGTGCACGGGATGGTCGGCGATCACCAGCGGGCCGAGGACATCGCTCAAGAGGTGTTCATCTCGGCGCTGCGCCGGATGCGCTCCAGCGAGCAGCCGATTGCCTTCAAGCCGTGGGTCTACGAGATCGCGAAGAACGCGTGCATCGACGAGTACCGCCGCGTCCAGCGCTCGCGGGAGGTGCCGTTGCTGAGCGACGGCGAGGACACCGAGCCGGCGCTGTGCTCACGCGGTCCGATGCCGGAGGAGGCGGTGCAGGGCAAGCAGCGGCTCGACGACCTGCGCGGCGCCTTCCGCTCGCTCTCGACCAACCACCACCAGGTGATCGTGATGCGCGAGCTCGAGGGGCTCTCCTACGCCCAGATCGGCGAGCGACTCGGGATGACCAAGCCGGTGGTCGAGAGCACGCTGTTCCGGGCCCGCCGCCGCCTCGGGGAGGAGTACGCCGAGCTGGTCAGCGGCCGGCGCTGTGAGCAAGTCCAGGCGGTGATCGCGGCCGACGGGGAGCGGCCGCTGCGCCGGCTCGGGCTGCGGGACCGCCGTCAGCTTGCGCGCCACCTCGCGCACTGCCAGCCGTGCCGCCGACACGCGCGGCTGGCCGGCGTCGACGAATCGTTCTTCAAGACCCCGTCGGTGGGCCGCAAGCTGGCTGGGCTGCTGCCCTTCCCGTGGCTCTGGCTGCGGCGGGGAGGCGGGTCCTCGCGGCGGCTCGCGGGCGCGTCGCGCCGGATGGCCGGCGACCCTCGCCTGCAGACGATGATGAGGATGACCGACCCGGCGAGCGGTGTGCCAGGCCTCGGTCGCGCTCTCGCCACCGCCGCCGCGATCGTCGCCGCGACCGCCGGTGGCGGCTATCTCGCCGGGATCGGCGGCGATCATCGTGTGCCGAGCCAGCTCCCGGGATCCCGCGTCGCTCCGGCCGCGGCGCTCGTCCCGCCCACGCGCCACTCGGCCACGGTGCACATGCCGGTACGCGGGCTCGGGGCGCCGGGAGGAACCGCGGCGGGGCCGGGGCACGCGCGTAGCCAGACCGCCCGGCGGACCGGCCCGGGGAGCGCCGGCGGACCCTCCGGCGCACAGTCGGGCGGAAAGCCCGGCGCGAGTCAGGCCAAGGCCGGCGGCGGCGGCGCGGCTCAGGCCGCGGCGGGCGGCGGTTCGAGCGGCCACGCGGGTTCGGGCGCCGTGGGCAGGGTCCTCGGCGGTGCACGCTCCACCGTCACCGGCCTGCTCTCCAAGGCCGGCGGAACGGTCTCAGGCGCCGTCGGAGCGGTCTCGAGCACAGCAGGGTCGGTGAGCAAGACCCTCGGATCGGTGACCAGCACCGCTGGATCGCTCGCCTCCAAGGTCGTCTCGACGGCGACCTCGACCGTGGGCTCGGTGGCCACGGGGGCGTCGTCGACCGTGGGATCGGTGACCAAGGCGGCCTCCTCGGGCGTGGGATCGGTCACGTCGGCCGCCTCGTCGGCCGTCGGGACGGTCACCACCAAGGCGTCATCCACTGCGGGCTCGGTGGGCTCGACGGCCGCCAACGCGGTCAACAAGCTCACGTCGTCGCTGTCGAAGGACGTGCCGGCGACGGGCTCGTCCACGTCGAGCCCGACGAGCACCTCGGGGACGGTGTCACACGTGGCCTCCGGCGTCTCCAAGCTGCTCCCGTAGCCGCCGGACTGAAACGGCCTGCCTATGGTTTACTGGCTCTATTCGGGGCGTGGCGCAGCCTGGTAGCGCGCACCGTTCGGGTCGGTGAGGTCCCCGGTTCAAATCCGGGCGCCCCGATTGACGAAAAGCCCTGCTAAGGCGGGGCTTTTCTGTTGGTCAGAAGCGTTCCCCGGGAGTGCCGTGAGGGGCGGAAATGCGAGCTCCCTGCCGATTCCCTGCCAAAACGCGGCCCTCCACCAGCGCCTTGAGATCCTCCCGCTCCTCGTCGCTGCGGCGCATCATGTGCGAGTAGACCCGCAGTGTGAACGCCGGATCGGTGTGCCCAAGCTGCTGCATGACGTACGTCGGGTCCTTGCCGATCGCGACGAGGATCGAAGCGAACGTGTGTCGCAGCTTGTGCGGGGTGATGCCAAGTGGCAGGGGCTGCAGGCCGCGCTCTTCGACGAGCCGGTTCGCCCGGCTCACCACCGGCTCGACGACGTCCTGGCGCAGGTTGTGCCGCGAGCGAGCGGTGCCGGTGGAGGTCAGGAACACCGGATCGTCTGGCCCGGTCTTCTCGCTCGCTGCCTTGTGCTCGGTCAGGATCTCGCGTAGCAGCGGGAGCATGTCGACCTCCCGCATCCCTGCGTCTGTCTTGTCGCGGCCGACCTCGAACCGCCCGTTGGCGAGGTTGATGTCGCGCCACAGCATGGCCCCGGTTGCCGAAGCTCGTCCGCCGCCGAGGAGCAGCGTCGCGAAGGCTGCGCGCCGGCCGGTCGTCTGGAGCGCCGGGCGCTGGGTCCAGGTCTTGCCATGGCGATCCTGGACTTCGATCTCGTTGTCGCCGCGGTCAAGATCGCCGGCGGCCTCGAGCAGGATCGCAATCTGCTCGGCGCTGTCCAGGTGAACCGGCCGCCGCTTTGAGACCTTCATTCGCCGGCGCTTGCCGACCGCCGGATTGCTCGCGAGACGGCCGTGGTCGACGGCGACGGCAAGGATCTGCGCCAGCAGGTCGATGTGCATGTTGATCGAGCGCGCCGACAGGGGACGCGCGCGGCGGCGGTAGCTGCGGCCGAGGCGGTCGGTGTACGAGAACGTCATCGGAGCGCCGCTTTCGGCGGCTGCAGTGATCTCGGCGGCCTCGCGCACCTTGCTCTGCCGGTAGCGGTCTACCTCCGCGACCGTGATCTGGGAGAGGTGATGATCCTTGAAGAACGGGAGCAGGTGGTTGGTGAGGTCGTTCCCGTAGCTGTTCGCGGTGTTCGGCTCGATCTCGAGGCGTTTCGTCGCGAACCAGTCGGAGGCGAACTCGTGGAAGGCGGGATCGACGTCCTTTGCCGGAGCCGGGTCGGGCTGGGGTGGGCGCCACGTGCCCAGGTCGACGTCGCGCAACACGACCGCGAGCTCGCGCTGTGCCATCGCGAGGGTCCAGCCGTCCTCCGGCCTGCCGAGGTTCACATAGCGGCGCTTGCCGTAGGCCGTGAACCGCAGCCCAAACGACGGCTGGCGGACTGTCGGCTTGACTACATTTCCAGTTGCAGGGCGCGCCATTCGCTTCCGGACCCGATCAGGCGGTGCCTGATCAGTATGCAGCCTCGCTTCGCTCACGTCAGCTGAGCCGCCTCAGGTCCCATCCCGGATTGCGCTAGATCGCTGAATTGGCGTCGGCACCGAGCGGCCGGATCAAGCCCTCCTGCCGCTGATGGCGTCCGCCACGAAGATGCCAGCGCCGATCTAGGTGTCGAGGGATCGCACATGCAGCAGCGGCGCGCCCGACGCGGTGCGACCGGCCAGCTGGCGGTGGCGCCGACGCTGAGAAGTCTTCGGGAGCGGGGCGGTCGTAGGCTTGTCGACCTTCTCGAGCTGTTCTGCGACGCGCGCGGGCGAGAACGCGAGCCGTGGCCGAGGGCCCGAGCCGAGCCGCACGGCGCCGAGTTCGCCGGCGTGCTCGTAGACCCAGGTGCGCGTCTTGCCGTGGAGTCGGGCGATCTCAGCGGCATCGACGAGCGGCTCGGCCCGGCCGTGCGCCAGGCTGCTCAGTCGCACAGCGAGTCGCTCGGCGAGCCGGTCGGCGAGCCGGTCGAGCGCATCGTCGTCGTAGCCGGTCGAATCGGGTCCGGATGTGGCGGTCGCAGCGGTGGTCGCGGTCATTCCTCTCTGGGGCATGAGGTACTGGATGGCTGGGCGCGAGTCCCGCGGCGCGGCCGGCAGCATCGCGTGGCGCGCAGGAACCATCAGGCCGGGGTGGCACGATCCAGGCGTGCACAACCTTGAACGGGTTCCCGTGCTCGGACGGTGTGATGGCGGGTAGATCGGTCGCCAACCTCTCCGCGAGGGTCACCGTTCCCACACCGAGGGGACCGGTCGAGGTCGTATGCCAGCAGTGGCGCTCGCAGCGCCCGGGGAGTCGGTGGAACTGCGAGTGGCTGGCGCGTCGCGCTGGCCGGCTCGACTGGCCGCAGGGCTCGACGCCCCGCGAGGCGATCCGCCAAGCTTTGCTTCTGACGGCCGGCCAGCAGCCGACGTGGCCGCTGGACGCCGCAGCTCTGGCAAGCGCGGAGCTGGAGGACCTGTGAACGTCCGGGCACGCCGGGTGAACTATGCGCGGCGGCAGCAGTACCGCCGGCTCTCGCGCGCCGGCGAAGCGGGTATCGTGGCGGCCGGCAGCGCGCTCCTTGGCCTGTGGGCCGCCAGCGTGGGTGCGGCTCTCGTCGCCGTTGGCTTCCTCATCGTCGCCGCTGCGCTCGGCCTGTGGGCGCGCCACTGGCTCTCGCTCGCTCGCCGGAGCGCGGTTGGCGCTCGCTCTGAGGACGCCGTCCAGCGCGCGCTCGCGCCGCTGCAGGCAGAGGGCTGGCGGCTGCGTCATTCGCTGCCGTGGCGGGGCCAGGGAGACATCGACTCGGTGGCGATCGCGCCCAGCGGGATCGCCATCGCGATCGAGACCAAGACCAGGACGTACGAGCAGCGCCATCTCGCTCGGGTGCGCGAGCAAGTGGCCTGGCTGTCACGGCGCCGGCGAAGATGGGCACGGAGCGGCGCGCTTGGCGTCCTGTGTCTCGTCCGTGCGCGTGGCCTCGAGCGCGTCGAGCATGACGTTGTCGTGGTCTCGATCGACCGGTTGACGCCTGTTCTTCGCGTCGCGGCGGCGATGGCTCCAGACGCCCGTTCAAGCAGCTGACGGCGGATCCAGGCGAGCGCTGCTCCGCCGCCTCTACCCTGGTGATCGTGACGATCATCGGCTGCCCGAGTTGCAACGCGCGCAATCGCGTCGGCCCGATCGACCGCGGAGTCCCGCGCTGCCCGCGCTGCAAGGCCACTCTGCCCTGGGTCGTCGACGCGGACAGCGCCACGTTCGCCGCCGAGACGACCGCGTCCGTGCCGGTTGTCGTCGATTTCTGGGCGTCGTGGTGCGGGCCGTGTCGGATGATCTCGCCCGTGCTTGAAGACCTCGCTAAGAGTCACGCGGGACACCTGAAGGTCGTGAAGGTCGATGTCGACGCGAATCCAGGGCTCGCTTCCAAGTTCGGCGCGCAGTCGATCCCGTTGCTCGTCGTGATCCGGGACGGGAGAGAGGTCGACCGAGTTGTCGGCGCGCTTCCTCGCGCTGCGCTGGAGCAGCGCTCGCGGCCAGTGCTCGCCGCCTGAGCGTTGATCCGGGCTCGACCTTCCGCGAACGTGGCGTCTCTCCAGGCGCGGAGTTGCTCGGGCGGCGGGTCAAGGAGGTCCGCGACGTAATGGCGAAGGTTGCATCCGCGCCGACTCGCCGGCCACCACAGGATGCTCGTGGGCTGACAGGAAATCCGATTCGCACGCCGGCGCCATCGGCCGGCCGGATCTTGACGACCGGATCGTCGCCGAAGCGCTCGCGCGCGTGGAGTTCCCGCCGGAGGTAGAAGCAGTCGTCCGGCCGCAGGCCGGTTCCGCGGAACCGCCACTGCTCAGTCGTCGCAGAAGCATTGGCCCGGCCGGCGACGGCACCGAAGCGAATGCGAGCGCGCGACTAGGCCTGGTCGATCGATTGGCCGAGCATGAATCGATGACCGTCCGGCGAGCGAAGCCCGCGCCGCGCGCAGGCCCGGGCCCGCCAAGCCGACGCCACCCGCACCAACCTCGGCCTCGGGCACGACATCCGGGCAGGCCTCCTCCAGCCAAGGGACGCCCAGCTGCGCGCGCTCCGTCAGATCGTCTGCCGACTGCTGATCCGCCACTACCGCGAGCTGATCGCCTACGGCGCCGGGTGGACCGACCCCGAACGCCAACAGCCCGTCGGCGACACCGGGCGCCACGAGCCGCGCCACCCCGACGCGATCACCGACGCCGAACTCGAGCGAGCGCTCGCCGACCCCGACCCGCTGCGCGGGATCGCGCAACTCACCGCCCGGCTCGGCGCCGCACTCACACTCGATCCCGCCGGGGTCACCCGCACGAAGGCACTCGGCACCGACCGGATGGCGCGAAGACTCCGCGACGCCCTGCCCGGCGGTGACAGCTCGCTGCGCACCGCCGTGTGGGAGTTCATGCGCCCGATGCTCTCGCCCGCACTCGTCGAGCTCAACCGCGACGCCTTCGTCGTCAACGACAGCCCAAAGACGACCGTTGACCTCGATGGCCATCGTGCGGCGTCCGACCTCGAGGAGTTCGCCCTCGACGACGAGCCAAACGCCGACGCAGCGTAGAACCCCGCTGTACGCCTGCCGTCCTCCCGCCCCGGCCACAGGTCCCGGGCGGGAGGACCGGCCCGTCCGGATGAACTCGCCTACCCCCCTTTTTCAGGTGGTGGTCGATCCAGCACCTGAGGTAGGGACGCGAGCGACGCCGCGACTGCCCCTGCCAAAGCAACAGCGCGACATCGCGACGGCCGTCGACCGGGCGCCACCACTCGCTCAAAGACCCGGATGTGGCGGCCTCGAAGGAGGTGAACAAAGCGGAGACTCGCAGCCGGGTGGGGCGGGTATTGCCCGAGCATGCCCAGCGCCGCCGCGACGGCGAAGGTATCTATCCCGACCGGAACTCGGCCTTCAACGTCTCCCAGCTGCACTCGTCATAGCGCTCATCGCCCACCAAGCGTTCATCGCGACGCAACTCGGGCTTCGGCTCGGCAGTCGGCTCGGGAACCGGCCGCAAGAGTCACCAAACGCCTCGCCGGGCTCGCGCTCACGACACTTGGGCTCGTTCTCCTCGCAGCGAAGCTGGCCTCGTGACACACGTGACAAACGCCTCGCTGGCGCCCGCCTGCCAACGGATCCCGCGATGGTTCTGCTCTCTTCTCGTGCTCTGGCCGCCTCGTGCGCCGCGCGGGGGCGGGAACCGGCACGGGGCACGCCTGCGCGCAAGCACTCAAAAAGGATCGGTCGCTCGGGACCCTGACAGGCACCGAGTTCTGAATGCAGGGGGTGGCATGGCGCCGCGCGATTCGGTGGCTGCCGATATCAATGTGAGGAATGCGTTCTCCGTCGCGTCGAACGACCCGCTTCCGGGGACGGCGGCAGCAGGGCACATTGCGGATGACCCCGCCGGCGCCTGGAACGATTCAGTGGGCAAGCTCCAGCTCGTCTACGACCTCGACCGAATCCGCGCGCTGCTGCCCGCGGGTGAGGACGTGTTCGACCCGCGGGACCGGGATGCGTTCGAGCGCCCTCTTCATGCGATCGACTCTGTTCCCGACGGTTGCGCCGCCGACCGCGTAACGGCCACGGTGGTGATCCTCGGCGTGAGCTTACGTCGAAGCTCTCAACCCTCGTCATCGCACACACGTTGCACGAGGGCGTGGTGATCCTCTGATCAACACCCGTGTTGATCAGCAAAGTGCGGCGGCCGTTGCCACACGTCCCCGAATCAGCCGAGGAGTGATTGGGGACCGCGAGCGCACTCGCGATCCCCAATCTCTGGTCTCGCGGTTGGCGTTACGTTGTCGCCGGTGCCGGATCGGTCCGAAGGCCGATGGCGAAGTCACCGAACGGCAAGGCGGGATGGTGGTGATGCTGCAGACGCGCCCGAATACCGGCGGCGAAATCGCCGTGGTGACGCGGGATCAGCGCCTCCGGCCTGTTGGTCACCCCGGTGGCAAAGTTGCCACGGATTCGCACAGCATCGGACTTGGTACGCAGGCCTGACGCGAAGTCACCTTGCAAGGGCAACATGAGTACCGACGAGGAATTCGCCTCCATTACTAACCTCCAAACGACGGAATGAATAGGTAATAGAGGCCATCAGCGGCATGCGCCGCGGTTAGGAGCGAGCCTCATCGCTCGTTAGCTATATGTAGCAGATGGCCCGGCGGAAGCGGTTAGCAACCTGCAGCTTTGTGACCGCCGAGCCCGCTCGAGCTATTGCCAACAGATTCTGTGAAATGGCGGACCGACCGGTCCACGCCGGTCATCCGACCGAGCCCAGCTCGGGCAGGAGATCTCCGATGGAATCGACGATCCGTGAGGGGCGATAGGGGTGTCGCTCGGCGTCGCTCATGGTCGTCAGTCCGGTCAGGACCAGGATGGTCCGCAGCCCCGATGCTATGCCTGCGGAGATGTCTGTGTCCATGCGGTCCCCGACCATCACTGCCGTCTCCGAGTGTGCGGCGATGGTGTTGAGCGCTGATCGGATCATCATCGGGTTGGGCTTGCCCACGAAGTACGGCTCGACGCCGGTCGCGCGGGTGATGAGGGCCGCGACTGAGCCTGTCGCCGGGAGGGGCCCGACGGCGGAGGGTCCCGTCGGGTCGAGATTCGTCGCGATGAACCTCGCACCGGACGCGATCAGCCGGATCGCCCGGGTGATGTCGCCAAATCCGTACGTGCGGGTTTCCCCGAGGACGACGTAGTCAGGATCGCGGTCGGTCAGCGTGTATCCCGCGTTGTGCAGGGCCGTCGTCAGGCCTGCTTCTCCGATCACGAAGGCCGACCCTCCCGGTCGCTGATGCGCGAGGAACTCAGCAGTCGTGAGAGCCGAGGTCCAGATGCGCTCCTCGGGAACGTCGATCCTGTTGGCACGCAGCCGTGCGGACAGGTCGCGGGGCGTATCCATCGAGTTGTTGGTCACGACGACGAAGGGAGCTTCGGCGGCGTGCAGGCGCGCGACGAAGTCATCTGCGCCCGGTATGGGGAGCTCGTCGCGGACGAGCACGCCACTCAGGGCCATCAACCAGGCCTGGATCTCTCGCTCACTCACCCACGCACATGATTGCGCACCGATTGATGCGGGCGCCGGGACCGGAAGGCTCGTCGGAAGGCGGGGTGGGCATTAGTCTTCTTCGCAGCTAACTGGAGCCCGACATTTGGAACTCGAACGTAGGCTCTTGACCGCGGAGATGGTGGCCCCGGACACGGGTGAGCGGATTCGCACGCCCATCGAGGTGCGCGTCGATCCGTTGACGCGTCATACGTCGCGGATCCTCCCCGGGCGCGGCCTGATGCCCGTTAACGACTTCGACCTCGAGGAGTTCGCGCGGGAGAACCAGCCCTCCTGCCCGTTCTGCCCGGGGCGGCTCGACGCGCTGACCCCGATGCTGCCCGCGGAGCTCGGTGTCGGTGACCGCATCGAGGTCGGCGAGGCGATCCTCTTCCCCAACCTCCACGCGTACTCGTCGCACAGTTCGGTGTCGGTCTACGCATCGCGCCTGCATTACCTGCCGCTGGCGGGGATGACCGACCAGCTCGTCGCGGACAACCTCGCGACTCAGGTCGCCTATGGCAGGGCCGTCATGGAGGGGGCACGGGAGTCGCGGTGGCATTCGATCAACGCCAATCAGATGCTGCCGTCCGGCAGCTCGTTGTTCCACCCCCACCTGCAAGGCATCGTGGACCCTGAACCGACGACCATGCAGCGGATGCTGGCGCGCGTCCCGGCGCCGCTGTTCGACGACTACCTCAGGACCGAGTGGGGCGCTGGCGAGCGCCGGCTCGGCGATACCGGCCGAGTGAAGTGGCTCGTGAGCTTCGCCCCGATCGCGCCGGCGGAGCTCAGGGCGTTCATCGCCGGAATCGCGTCACCGACCGAGTTCGACGACGATCTGATCGCAGAGCTCGCACATGGTCTGACGGCGGCGCTGCATGGCTACGCCGAGATGGGTTTTGAGAGCTTCAACCTGGCCGTCTACGGCGCGCCGCCGGGAACTGCGGGATATCAGCTGAACCTGCGCATCGGGGCACGTTCAAACCTCAGGCCGTTCTACCGCTCGGACTCCACGTTCCTCGAGCGCCTGCACTGGGAAGGCGCCGTCGATGTCGATCCGGAGGGGATCGCCGAGCGACTCCGCGATCGCTTCCGGAGCTAACCCTCTCCGCGCAGCGCGGCGGCTGCAGCCGCGATGTCCTGCTCATCAGCGGGGTCCGCGGGCCGAGGCAGCGGCGGCGGATCGGCCTCTGTCGGGATCACGTGGACATGGAAGTGCATGACGACCTGGCCGGCCGCCGCGCCACATGAGTTCCAGAGGACAACCCCGCTCGCGCCAAGCTGCTCGGTCATCCGCGCGGCCAGCCGCTTCGCCATCGCATACGTCTTGGCGAGATCGCCCGGATCGATCTCCAGAACGTTCTCGTAGTGCCGGCGGGGGATCACGAGCGCATGACCTGGGCGCCATGGATTGATGTCCATGAACGCCATCGTGTCCTCGGTCTCGTCGACGATCGTGGCCGGTGCTTCGCCAGTGGCGATGGCACAGAAGATGCAGTCCGGCACTGGTCACAGGGTACCGCCTGGAACGTGCCGTGACATCGCTGAGTCCTCGCCGGAGCTCTGCAGTAGGGCCGTCGAGGAGGAACCGTCGTCAACGGAGGAACTGATGAGCGCCATCGAGCAGGTCCGTGCCCGGCAGATCCTCGACAGCCGCGGCAATCCGACCGTCGAGGTCGACATCCGGCTTGCCTCCGGAGCCGGCGGCCGGGCCGCTGTCCCGTCGGGCGCTTCGACCGGCACGCGGGAGGCGCTTGAGCTGAGGGACGGCGGGGAGGTGTTCGGTGGCAAGGGCGTGGCACAGGCGGTGGCGCACGCCAACGGCGAGATCCGGCAGGCGGTGATTGGCCGCGATGCGCTCGATCAGCGTCCGCTCGACGAGGCCCTGATCGCGCTCGACGGGACAGACGGCAAGGCGCGGCTCGGCGCCAACGCCATCCTCGGCGTGTCAATGGCGGCTGCGCGGGCCGCTGCGAACGAGCGCGGGGAGCCGCTCTGGCGTTACCTCGGCGGCCCGGATGCGACGCTTCTGCCGGTCCCGTGCATGAACGTCCTGAATGGGGGCGTGCATGCGGACAACCCGGTCGCACACGCTGCCTGGCTGCCTCGGCTCCGCTAGACCGGTTCGGCCCATGGTCGTCAGTAGTTCGTGCCGCCGAGCTGGCCGCGTGGTTTACGGGTATTGCAGGTTCGCCGCCGCAATCACCTTTTCCTGACCGACACAGCTGCGTGGCGCCGAGGTCGGCTCGGCGCCCCCGCGCCCCCGGGCACACCCATTAAGAATTCAGGAGCCGGCGGGGTTCGCTCGGCGGATCAGCCAGTTCTCGGCACTGGCTCGCACCGCGGCATCATCGTCGCCAGCGAGGTACTGCACGAGAGCGTCAGGGCTCGGCAGAAGCGAGGAAGCAGAATGCACTAGCGCGAGCCTGACGTCTGGATCGGGGTCATTCGCTAGCCGAGACACCTCGCAGGCCACCTCGACGGCCTCGAGATGCGCCAGTGCGTACACACTGGCGCGGCGTCTCTGGGGCCGATCGGATCGCAGCTCATGACCCAACCGACGCACTGCTCCCCCGCGCATGACCAGGCGTTCGAGCGCTCGCAGACATGCGGCTCGCACGACTGCGTCCGGGTCCTCAAGACCAGGGATCAGGAGCTCCGCAACCCGCGCGTCGCCTAGGCCGCCTAGGGTCTGCGCGGCGGCCTTACGCACGTCCACACTCGGATCCTCCCGCAGTAGGTCCGCGAGGACGCCGAGCTGTCTCATACCTGCCGAACGCGCGGCGGCCTCACGAACCCGCAGCTCGGGATCCGTCAGCAACGCGGACGCCGCGAGTTGAGGCATGCCCGCGACGTGAGCCGCCAGTTCGAGACGAACGATCGGGTCTGGATCAGCGACTGCTCCGGCCAGCATCGCGCCTGGACGAGTTGACGTGCGCGCGATGGCACGCACGGCTGCGATACGGACATGGGCTTCGGGATCGCTGAGCAGCTTGCCGCATGCCTCGGCCGTGTCCGCCTCGGGCCCGAGACGCGCAAGCGCCGCCAGCGCGGCCGCCCGCACCCCGCCTACGTCGTCGTCCAAGGTTCGGCAGAGCGGGGCCACCCCGCGCCGGTCAGCGAGCACCCCCAGCGCGAGCGCTGCGGCCAGTCTTAAGGTGTAGCGCTGCTCGGCCAACCCCGCGATCGCAATACCGACCGCACGCTTGTCGTCGAGCTGCCGCAGCGCCTTCGCAATGTCCTCGACCACCGATAGATCGGCGGTGAGCATGCGCATTCGAAGTGCCTCGGCGGCGTCGCGGCCTTCAACGTCCGCCAGTCGGCGAATCGCTGCTCGGACAACCTCGGGGCTGGGGTCAGCGAGCGCGTTAACGAGCCCGACCATTGAGTCCGAAGAGAGCACCGCACGCAGCCGTTCCGTCGCATCCACCCGTCTGTGGGACCGTCCCGACTGCTCACCGCTTTGATTCGTTCCGTCGAGGCGACGTCCGCCGTTCGTTCCGACCACCTCCTGAGCACCACGTTTGCAGCCTGACTCAATTCGGTAGAAGCCATCAGCGCCCGGAAGCGCGGTCGGAGGCGGGCCTCATCGCCGGGACCCCAAGCATAGGGTGGCCTTGACTCCGCCGCCAGTCCCTGTGCTCATGCTGGGTGATGCTCGTCACCGGGCCGCGCCCGCACTTCTTCCGTGGTCACTGGCTTGCTCCTGCCGTGGCCGCTAAGTCGTGTCGGCAGAGGCGCTCGCGATACCCATTGCGCTACGCCGGCCCGGCGCGCGCTCCCCGAGCTCCGCACCCGCCAGCTGCGCAACCTCCGCCTCCATGATCTCCCTGACCATCAACGCGACGCTCTCGCGCAACACATCCGCGTGCTCGGACGCGAGCACCCCCTCAACCGCTTCACGAGTAGTCAGACTCTGACCTTCGGCCATCGTGGTGTCTCCTTCGTCGAACTTGGTAGGTCCGACGATCATGAGCGCCACGCTGGCCGGAACCAACCCAACCCCGCGCCACTCCTACACCACAACTACCGACTCAACCTGCGAGGTCGGGCGCTCTCGAGGAGCGTGCGCTCAGCCGACCTTATGGCCGGTTTCGTGAGCAAATGGCACGTGGCTAGCCCCGTAGTCCAACCCGGGATGCGTCGTTGGCTCGACGGCCTGGGCCGGGACAGCGGAAACCGCGAAGCTCGCACTGGCAGCTGCGAGCAGCAGCGCTCGAGTCAGGCGGCTCTTCGCGGGGGTCAAGCTGACAGCGATCATCTAACGCCTCCTCGTCTCGCGACGACCCTCGGAACGACTTGTGTTTGTTTGCTCCGTCGGGTCCGTATCGTCAGGACGTTCGCCTTCTGGATCGAACATGCGTCCAGAAACGCTTCAGTTTCATCAAGATATGCCGAGGTATTGTTCGGGAGCATTCGCTTTGGTCCTTTGACGAGTTCGCGAATCAACCGGGCGCCGCGCGCCGCGCTCAAGCGACTTAGTAGACGAGGGAGAGGCCCTCGTCGATCGTCGTTGGACAGCTACTCGGAACGTGGGAGGAAGCGCGCGTCGCGGCAGGCTGCCGGGACTTCTCAATACGCGCGCGCGGGACAGGCCTACGCGGGAGTCGGCGGAACCTCGTCCGCGACCACGGCATCGTCGCTGGGCTCGGAGCTCTTCTCGCGTGGCCGATAGGAGGGCAGCCCGCGCTGACGGACCTCCCGGGTGATCCGCTCGATGAACGTCCGGTGTCGGCGCTTTGACCGGTCCCTCGACGACTCAGCCTCGCGCTGGCGCTCGTCGTCGTCGTGCATCTCCCAACCCTAGGGGTCACCGACCGCTGCCGCATAATGGAAAACTCCGGATTTCCCATCGCCTCGTCCTACGCGGGTGCGTTGCGTTGGCTGTACACAGCCGACATGGACGGACGCGCAATTCCTGCGGCCTATCTCGACAAGCGTGAAGAGTGGCGGTCAGCGCTCAGTGAACCACCCGAGCGCACCGAGGGCCGAGAGGCCTGACGACCGCGTCGTCCGGCGGGCTTCGCGGCGATCCCGTTCGAGCCGCAGCGCGGGGTCCTCGGAGCATCGTGCGGGAGTCGGGGTCCCGCACCCGCGGGGTCCCCGATGACGATCACGACTCGTAGTTTGGTGCCAGGGGGCGGGGGGTTTCCTCGGATGCGAGCCGGCCTGGTGGCAAGGATGATCCGGATGTCGCGAGTCGCGCCAGCCCGCGCGCGTCAGCACGCCGCATCGTTTGGCGCTGTCCAGTCGGATGAAGGAGTAGCTGCCATGACAGCCTCTACACCGAAGAGCAGCAGCGTCGAGCGGGATGCCGAAGGCTTTCTCCTGGACAGAAATCAGTGGTCCGAGACGTTCGCCGAGGCCACGGCACGCGAGAACGGCATCGATCCGCTCACCGCTCGCCACTGGCACGTCATCACCTCGATGCGAACGGCCTACGTTGAGCGTGGATGCCTGCCCTGGGTCCATATGATCGCGAAGGTCGCCGATGTCCCGATCCCGGAGTTGTTCGAGCTCTTCCCTGAGAGTCCGTCACGACTCGTGACCAAGATCGCGGGAATCCCGAGGAACCGCGCCTGCATCTAGTTCGCGCGCAGGCCTCGAGCGCGCCGGTGCGCGACATGCGGGTCGGCGCTCAGTCCCGTACGAGCGGGTCCGCGATCACGCGGAGCAGGGCGGCGAGCCGACGACGCTCCTCGGCGGTCATGCCCGGAACGCGGACGCGGATCTCGTCGCCGTCGACGGAGACGGACGCGTTGCCGCCAGCGTCACCGACCTCCGGTCGCTTCTCAGTTGCCCCTGAGTCGACGAACGCCTGAAGGTCCACGTCCGTGACGCGGACCCGCCGCGAGCCGACCCGTACGGCGGGAAGCCGGCCCCCGGTCGATCCAATTCTCACCGTCTGTTGGTTGACCTTCAACTCCGCCGCAACCGATTAGCCGAATTCCCTGGCGAGCGCCTGGACAAGGCGGGTGATCTCGTCGCGTAGTGCACGAACCTCTTCGATCGGGCGACCCTTGGGGTCCGGAAGTTCCTAATCGATGTAGCGGTTGCCCGGGATGTTCGGGCAGGCGTCTCCGCAGCCCATCGTGATCACGACGTCGGCCTGTTCTGCGAGCTCACGGGAAAGGCGTTGCGGGTGTCGGTCTGAGAGATCGAGGTCGAGTTCGCGCAATGACCTGCACGACTTCCGGATGCACACGTCCGGCAGGGTCCGCTTCGCGTCCAGTGGAGATCGTGTGATGGCGCCCGCTTGCCGCGGGCTCAAATGGAGCGGCGCTCATCTGCGAGCGTCCGGCGTTGCGGAGGCAGACGAAGCGTGCGGTTGCCATCAGCGACCGCCCACCGCAGCGCCGGCGGCGAGCTCCCGCAGCGCGTCGGCCCCGACCGGTGCCTGTGGCTGCCAGCCGACCAGCCAGGTTCGTTGAGCAGACGCACGGCGGACGCGCTCGATGTGTGCGCGCTCGGCGGCGGCGCGAGCGCGCAGCGTCGCGTGCGTGGTACCGCCTGCTAGCAGCGATGCGTTGATGACCCAGCCGAACGGTTCGATGTCCGCGCGGCCTAGGTCCGCCTGGAGTCGCTCGGCTTCCTGTACGGGCGTGGACTCCGCGAGCGTGATCACGAGCATCCGCGCGAACTCGGGGTCGCGTAGGCGCGCGAGTAGTTCTGAGACCTCGGCGGGCACGTTTGCGTTGGTGCGTTGCACCTCGCGCTGGTAGCTCTGCGCGGCGTCGAGCAGGAGCAGGGTGTGGCCGGTCGGTGCGGTGTCGAGCACGACGATCCGCTCCCGCGCTGAGTCGACGGTCCGCGCGAACGCGCGGAACACGGCGATCTCCTCGGTGCACGGAGAGCGCAGGTCCTCTTCGAGAAGCAAGCGGCCTTCCTCGTCAAGCCCGGCCGCAGCGACGAGCACTTCGTCGGTGTAGCGGGCGGTCTCAACTGCCGGGTCGATGCGCTCGACGAGCAGGCCGTCGGGTGTGGCGTCGGCGAGCGCGTCGGTGATGTGCGCGGCGGGATCCGTTGTCGAGAGCGTGACGTCGTGGCCGCGGTCAACGAGGGCGATGGCGATGGCAGCCGCGAGCGTCGTTTTTCCGACTCCGCCTTTCCCCATCGTCATGATCACGCCGTTGCCGGCGGCGTCGAGCTCGTCGATCAGCTCATCAAGGCCCGGAAGGTCGAGAGTCGAAGCGTCGGCCCGGTCGGCGGCAGGTGGGATGTCGGCGCCGGCGAGCTGCCGCAGAGCGGCTAGCCCCGTCACGTCTCCGGCGATCAAGTCGACCGCGGCGGCGGGCAGGGGCGCGAGCTGCGCGGGTGCTCCGCTGAGGGCGTCGCTTTGGCGTTCGGTGAACGCGAGGGCCGCCCGGTCCTCCCCTGGGTTGCGCACGAGGCCGTTCAGCACCAGCCGCTGGTTGGCGACGCCGAGCGCGCCCAATTCCGCGCTTGCGCGTGCCGCCTCCCGTAGCGCGCTGTCCTCCGCGCGGGAGACGAGGACCAGTGTCGTGAGCGTGGGGTCGGCCAGTGTCGCGACGGCTGCCGCGTATTGCTCGCGGCGCTGGTCAAGGCCCGCGAGCGGGCCGAGGCAGCTGGCTCCGGCCGGGTGCTCGTCGACGTAGCCGCTCCACGCGCTCGGGAGCGTCAGCAGCCGTAGGGTGTGTCCGGTCGGCGCGGTGTCGAAGATGACGTGGTGAAACTCGTCCGTGTTCTGCGGCGCGGCCAGAACTGCGGTGAACTCGTTGAACGCGGCGATCTCGACGGTGCACGCGCCTGAGAGCTGTTCTTCCATGCTGGCGATCGCGGACTGCGGCAGTACCCCGCGGTATGGGCCGACGGCGCGCTCTTTGAACGCTTCGGCGGCGGCCTCGGGGTCGAGGTTTGAGACGAACAGGCCAGGCACTCCGGGTATGGCTGTGGGCTGCGGGCCGGCGTGGATGCTGAACACGTCGTCGAGGTTGGACGCGGGGTCGGTGGAGATGACGAGCGTCCGCTTGCCGGCGTCGGCGAGCGCGACCGCGACGGCGCTGGCGGTGGTTGTTTTTCCGACGCCGCCTTTGCCGGTGAAGAACAGGTAGCGGGTGTCCCAGCTCGTCCAGTCAAGCGCGGGGAGCGCCTCGGTCGGGTGCAGGCTCATCAGCAGCATCCGCCAGGTCGGTGGAGGCCGGAGCTCAGCGGCAATTCGACGACGGCCTCGGCTTTGGTTGAGAGCAGGTCAGCGAGCTCCTCGCGCGAGGGGTAGCGGCCGTGGACGGCGATGTCACCATCGAGAAGCAGCGCCGGGAGCGCGGCTTCGCCGAAGGCGGCCATCAGGCCGGTGACTTTCGGGTTGGCAACGAACGCGTCGGGGTCTGAGGAGAGGTTATGGCGGGTGACGTCGGCGCCCTGGGCCTGCGCCCAGCGGAGGTCCTCGCGGATGTCGATGAGCTGCTGGTCCACGGAGGGGCCGCAGACGCCGGACTGGCAGCACATCGCCGGCTCGAACATCTCGATGCGATGAACGACGGCGGGTGTTTCAGGGCTGACGTTGATGACGTTGAGGGCGGTCATGGCGTGGGAGGACTCCGGTTTCGCGTTTGATGTGGAGGCAGGAAGGGGGGTGCCGGGCTTGCGGGCGCGGACGATCGCCGAGGTCGCGTGTTCGTGCACGCGGTGGGTTTCGCGGATTTCGATGTCGGTGAACCCCGCGGCGGTGAGCCCGTCGCGGAACTGCTCCTCGGTCAGCGCGCCAGCGATGCAACCGGTGTAGGCGGCGAGGTCCGCGCGGGTGGCCTCGTCCATGTCCGGGCTCGCGATGACGTCTGAGACGGCGAAGCGCCCCCCGGGCTTGAGCACCCGGGCGGCCTCGGCCAGCACCTTGGGCTTGTCGCCAGAGAGGTTCAGCACACAGTTGGACACGATCACGTCCACGGACGCGTCCCGGAGAGGAATGTCCTCGATGAAGCCCTTGACGAACTCGACGTTGGCGACACCGGCCTGCGCGGCGTTGGCGCGGGCGAGCTCGAGCATCTCGTCGGTCATGTCGAGCCCGATCGCCTTGCCAGTCGGTCCAACGCGCCTGGCGCTGATCAGGACATCCGCACCGGCACCCGATCCGAGGTCGAGCACGGTCTCTCCCTCATGCAGGTCCGCGACCGCGGTCGGAACCCCGCAACCCAGCGACGCGGCGACCGCGGTCGCGGTCGCACCTTCGATCTCTGCGCCGCCGTACAGCGCCGCGCCGAACACCTGCGTCTTGTCAGCGTCAGTCAGCGCGATCGGGCCGCAGCACGATGCGGAGCCCTGCTGCTCGGCGACGGCCCTGGCCGCGGCGGCGTACTTCTCGCGCACGGTCTCGCGAATGTCCTCCGACCCGGCACCAACCTGGGTCTCTTGCCCGGCCGAGCAGCCGCAGCTGCCGCCGGCGGCGCCGGTGCCACAGCACGCGTTCTTGTCGGCCGGCTCGCAGCAGTTCGCTTGTGTCTCTGGGGAGCAGCAGCCCGAGGTCGGGGTCGGATCGGTTCTCAGCTCAGCCATGCGGTCAGCTCCTCGAGAGCGTCGGTGGAGACGGAGTAGTAGGCCCACTTGTGCCGACGCTCGACATTGACGAGCCCGGCGTCGACGAGCTTCTTCATGTGATGGGAGAGCAACGACTGGTGGATCCCGAACAGCGGGATCAGCTCGCACTGACAGACCTGCTGTTCGTTGCGGCGCAGCACGTCGAAGATCTGCACCCGCAGCGGCTCGGCCAGCGCCTTTGCCACGGCCGCGATCCGCTCGGCCTCAAGCGCAGGGTCGAGGCCGGCGGTCGGAGCGCAGCACTCGGCGGCGGCAGGACCGGCAGGAAGGACAGGAAGCGAAGAGGTCATATCAACAAGCCTTGTTTTGAACTCGAGTTGGAGGCTAGCACCGACCGATCCTCATATCAATGGCCCTTGATTAGAGTCGGCGGCTGAACCGCATCGCCCGACCGTGGCTTCTACGGACGACGTGGCGGAATGCGGCATCGAACGGATGTCGCGGCCGCTCGGCCGCCATAGCCTGGGAGACATGCCGGCCATCGATTCGCCCCTGGGTCGCGAGAGAACGCGCGGCGATCCGCTTGCGCCGTTGTCGTGGGACGGGCCGTGGACGAGGTTCTTGTTCTTCACGGGCAAGGGCGGCGTGGGCAAGACGACCGTCGCGTGTTGCGTGGCGCTGCGGCTCGCCGAGCTCGGAAAGGCCGTGCTGTTGGTCAGCACCGACCCGGCGTCGAATCTCGATGACGTCCTCGGCGTCAGCGCCGGAGCGTCACCCACACCGGTCCCCGGCAGCGACGGGCTGTCAGTGATGAACATCGACCCCGAGGCCGCGGCGGCCGCGTATCGAGATCGGGTGCTTGCTCCGTTGCGTGACCGGGTTCCGGCCGAGGAACTGCTCGGTGTCGAGGAGCAGCTCTCGGGTCAGTGCACCGTCGAGATCGCGGCGTTTGACGAGTTCACCGGGCTGCTGAGCGACCCGCAATTGACCGACGCGTATGACCACGTGATCTTCGATACAGCCCCGACGGGTCACACGCTGCGGCTGCTCAGCCTTCCGAGCGCCTGGGGCGACTACATCGAGACCAACCCGGAGGGCGCGAGCTGCCTCGGACCGCTGGCCGGTCTCTCGGCAAAGCGCGAGCAATACGGGCACACGGTCAGTGCGCTCAGCGATCCGGCACAGACGACCGTGGTGCTTGTCAGCCAGCCGAACGCCTCGGCGCTGCGCGAAGCGGCCCGCGCCGCGGGTGAGCTCTCGGATCTCGGCATCGCAAACCAGCAGCTGGTCGTCAACGGACTGCTCCGCGACGCGCTGCCCGGCGACCCGGTGGCACAGGCGTTCATGGAGCGCCAACAGGCAGCGCTCGGTTCGCTACCCGACGAGCTCGCCGGCCTGCCGACAGCGGGCGTGCCGCTCGCGGGCTGGGAGGTGACAGGACCGGACGCGCTCGCAGCGCTCAGCCGAAACGGACGCGGCCGCGCCGGCGACGGCTCCGACAGCGCCACGCCCGACGCCACAGCGATCGAGGTGGCAGGCATCAGCTCGCTGATTGACGAGCTCGCGTCCGCGGGGCACGGGGTCATCATGGTCATGGGCAAGGGCGGCGTCGGCAAGACGACCGTCGCGACGACGATCGCGCTCGGCCTTGCCCGCCTCGATCACGACGTCCATCTCTCCACCACCGATCCGGCAGGACGGCTACCCGAACTCCCACCCGGCGAGCGACCCGCCCGGTTGACGGTCAGCCGGATCGATCCCGCCGCCGAGGTCGAGCGCTACACCGCTGAGAAGCTCAGGCGAGCAGAACCGCTCGAGCCATCTCAACGGGCGCTACTCGAGGAGGACCTCCGCTCACCCTGCACGGAAGAGATCGCTGTCTTTCAGGCGTTCTCACGCTTGCTCGGCCGGGGCCGGCGCAGTTTCGTCGTGATCGATACCGCACCCACGGGCCACACGCTGTTGCTGCTTGACCGGACCGGCGCCTACCACCGCGACATCATCCGAACCATCACCGGCCCGCACGGGCACATCACCACGCCGCTGATGAGGATGCAGGACCCGACCTTCACCCGCGTCTTGATCGTGACGCTCGCCGAAGCGACACCCGTCAACGAGGCCGCCCAGCTGCAAGGCGACCTGCGACGTGCCGGGATCGACCCCTACGGCTGGGTCATCAACGCCACCCTCAGCGGCAGCGGCACCAACGACCCGCTTCTACGGCGCCGCGCAGCGCTCGAACAGCCCCACATCCGCCGCGTCCGCGAGCAACTCGCACATCGGCTTTGGCTCCTTCCATGGTCCACCTCGCCATTGCCATAACCGGACGCAGCGGCCGCCCGCCGACGATCCAGCCATCGGCCTTCGAGCATCGCTCGCCGCAACGCCGTCGCCATCCGCGTCCCTTCCCTCCTGGCACCCCGGGACTTTTCCACACCCTCTTGCCGCGGGGTTCACGATCACAGTCGGAAGCGGCGGGTCGAGCCCCGTCGAGGGCCGCGACGCCGGGTGCCGGATGCTGCTCAGGCCGGAGCGCTGAGCGGCACGCCAATGATGTTCAGCCGCCGGGTGAGGCCTTGGAGTGCGAAGTCGCGGATCTCATCGCCAGTGGCGCCGAGAGCCTCCCAGTCGGTGTCGCCACGGTCGGGGGGAGCGAGCGCGCGTGCCACTGCGGGGAGAAGCTCGCGGTGCTTGTTGCGGATCTGGTCGGCGAGGGCGGGGTCGCGCCCCGCGGCTTGGCGCAGGTACCAGACGCCGTAGCCGATGTGCCGCTGCTCGTCGTGATGGATGTGGCTGTAGCCATCGACGAAGCCGGGCAGCAGCTCGTTGTTGGCCAGGTAGCGGGTGATGAACTCAAACGCTGTGAGCCCGAGCGTGCTCTCGATCACGAGGTGATAGATCGTCACGAAGTCGACCTTCGCCACCTGGTCGGCCGGGTTCGCGGCGAGCCGTTCGTGTGCGGACACGAGCGCCTCGTCGAAGATCACCGTGAACGAGTCGCCGAGCTGCTCGCGGGAGCGTGCGACGTGAGCGGCGATTCTCGCGGGCTGCGCGATCACTTCGTCTTGGAATCGGGCGTAGAACTGCATGTGGCGGGCCTCGTCGATCTGCTGGGAGGCGAGGTAGGTCGCTTCTTCCTCACTGTCGGCGGCCATCACGAGACCGGCGAACTTGGTCGTGATCCGCTCCTCGGCGACCATCAACGAGGACAGCGCCCAATAGACCAGACCCTTGTCCTCCTCGGACATGGCGCTCTGCCATTGATCGCGGTCCGCGGCGAGGTTGATCGACCACGGGTTCCACTGCTCCTCCTCCCAATGGCGATACAGGACCTGCGGATCGTGAAGACGACGCGTGGCGCTCACGTCGTGGTCAGCTCAGCCATCCGGAGAGCTCGTCCAGCGCATCGGAGATCACGTAGTAATAGGCCCACAGGCCCTCCCGCTCTGAGCCGACGATCCCGGCTTGGCGCAGCACCTTGAGGTGATGGGACACGGTCGGCTGGGAGAGATCGAACAGCGGCACGAGCTCGCACACGCACACCTTGCCGGCGTGCTTGCGCAGCACGTCCACGAGCTGCAGGCGCACGGGGTCGCCGAGCGCCTTGGCGATCGTGGCCATCCGGGCGGCATGGTCGCGCTCGACGTCGGGGTACACGACCGGTTCGCAGCATGGCTCGCCGGCCGGGCGCTTGACCTTCGGGGTGAGCTCCAGATCGACGGCCATCTATCTACCTATATCGATTGAACAGAAGAATGTCAATGGATAGACTCGGGGCCCATTTTGCGGGGAGGTCAGCCATGCACATCGAGATGAGCCGGTTGATGCGTCAGTGCCTCGACGCGACCACGGCGGAGCTCTCGGAGGAATTCCGCGGCATGTTCTCGCGCGAGACGGTGGCCCGATGCGTGGAGCAATCGTTCGAGAGGATCGGCGATCGCCCGACGTGGGCCCGAACTTCATGCCGGTGATCATCGGGCGGTTCGCGCGCGAGCGCCTGTGGGCGGTCGCGCAGGCAGCCGGAACGGTCGAGAAGCCGCTGCCGGAGGTGCTGTTCGTCTGCGAGCACAACGCCGGGCGAAGTCAGATGGCGGCCGCGCTTGCCCATCATCTCTCGGACGGCTGGGTCGGGGTGCGCTCAGCTGGATCTCATCCCGATGAGCAGATCGACCCGGTCGTCGTCGCGGCGATGCTTGAGCTGGGCGTCGACGTGACGTGCGAGTTCCCCAAGCCGCTCACCGACGAGGTGGTGCGCGCGGCCGACGTCGTCGTCACGCTGGGCTGCGGCGACGCGTGCGCAGTGTACCCGGGTACGCGCTACCAGGACTGGCCGGTCGCTGATCCCGCCGGGCGGCCACTGCAGGTCGTGCGCCGGATCCGCTACGAGCTCTATCACCGCGTCTGGGAGCTGCTCGAGACGCTCGTTCCCGCCAGCAATCTCATCGACATCCACCGACCCACAGGGGGCCAACGTTGAATCGCGTCGCGGTCATCACCGACATCCACGGCAACCTGCCAGCGCTCGAGGCGAGCCTTGAGGCGATCGACGCGATCGGGGTCGACGGCCTCTACTGCGGCGGCGACCTCGTCGGCTACGGCCCGCACCCGAACGAAGTGTGCGCGCTGATCGCGGAGCGGGAGATCCCGACGATCTACGGCAACTACGACTACGCGATCGGCCGCGAGCTCGACGACTGCGGCTGCGCGTACGTCACCCAGCACGACCGCGAGCTCGGCCAGCAGTCCGTCGCGTGGACGCTCGCGCACACCGACCAGCGTTCAAAAGACTTCATGCAGGCGCTGCCGTTCGATCTGCGATTTCAGCTCGGGGACGTTCCGATTCACCTCGTGCACGGCTCGCCCCGAAAGGTCAACGAGTACCTGTTCGAGGACAAGCCCGCGAGCCTGTACGAACGGCTCGCCGCAGCCGAGGAAGCGCAGGTGCTCGTATTCGGCCACACACACAAGCCCTGGGCCCACACCTACGGCGGGGTGCTGTTCGTCAACTGCGGCTCGGTCGGAAAACCGAAGGACGGCGACCCCCGCGCCGCGTTCGCGATCCTCGAGCTCGACGACAGCGGCCGGATGCGCGCATCGATCGAGCGCGTGCCATACGACGCTGAGGCGGTCGCGCGCGAGGTCGCGGCCGCCGGACTGCCCGGCGAGTACGCCGCCAAGCTCGTCGCCGCCGCATAGAGAAGGAGACGGAGAGATGAAGTACGTGTTGTTCGTCTGCACCCACAACGCCGGGCGCTCGCAGATGGCCCAAGCGCTGTTCGAGCGCTACGCCCCGGACGACGTCCGTGGCGAATCCGCGGGCTCCGATCCCCGCCGCCAGGTATGGCCCGAGGTCATCGAGGTGATGCGCGAGCTCGACATCGACCTCTTCCAGAACAAGCCCAAGCGGCTGACGGTCGAGATGCAGCTGCACGCCGACTGGGCGGTGACAATGGGCTGCGGCGACGTCTGCCCCTACGTCCCGACGACGGTCGACGCCCTGGGACATCCCCGACCCCGCCGGGCTGCCGCTCGATCAGGTACGGGAGATCCGGGACATCATCGACGAGCGCGTCAAGGAGCTCGCGACCGGGAACAGACGCGATCCGGTCGGACGGGACCTCGCACCGGTGGCGACTCGCGAAGCTGCTCCCGCAGCTGATCGAGGAGTTCGGCGAGACCCGCCCGCCGGAGGTCATCCGGGGTTGCGCTGACCGGATCCTCGACGACTACGACCACGTCCCGGTGCGCAGCCACGTCCTCACGCTCGCTCACAAGCAGACCCGTGAGTGCCTGCGCCAGGAGCGCTGCAACGTGCTGGAGCTGGCCGATTAGCGATGAGCGAGGCGCCGCGCTTGGTGATCGTTGGCGAAAGCATGCGGGGGTCGGCCGGCCTGCGCGCCCGCGAGCTCGACGCGGCCGTACGTCCGACGCTCGTGGTCGCCGACGCCTACCCGAGCTTCTCGATCTGCGGCATCCCGTACTGGCTCAGCGGCGAGGTCGCCGACCGGCGAAACCTCGCGCACCGAACGCGGCAGGACCTCGAGCGCGCCGTCCCGACCACCGACACGACAACCAAGGGGTTACGGCCGCCCTCCGCGCGTGTCCGCCGAGGATCCACCACCCGACGTCGATAGCAGCAGGCGGGCTGACCCCGATGATCAGTGCCGTGACCCGTCGGTCCGCGTCTCACCGCCGCCTGCCTGCGCTCCGAGCGCGCGATCAGGCTCGAGGACTCGAAGGACTCCTCGGCGAAGAGCGGCGACCGTCGACAGCGGCTACTGCTCGACGTGGCCGACCGGCTCTACGGTGCGGAGCGCCACGTGCTGCTCCTCGAGCTGGACAGCAAGGACCTCGATCGCGTGCTCGAAGCGATCGCGGTGCTCAGACGACGCGAGCTGAGAGGGCGCACGCCGCCAGATGACCTCTGGACCCGCGCCTCGGAACCCGACAGGCACGACCACCGGTCGCACAAAAGCCGGCTCGGCACGCCTGAGGCGGAGACCTCGGCAAGAACACCGCACGCGCTGAGTAGTTCGGGGCGATGGCGTCGAAGGCTGCGACCTCTTCAACCGACCGGGTGGCCGAGCGCCGTCGCGCTGTTGCCCTGGCGTGCCACTTCTGCGAGGCCGAGGGCCTGTCGATCGCCCAGATCGCCGATCGTCTCGGTCGCTCGCCGGCGACGGTCAAGGCTCACTTCTACGACGCGTTATATGCTAACAAAAGACCTACGGATAGCCCGCAAGAGCGGCAGTTCTGGGCGCTTGCTGGTCATGCACGGACCTCGATCTGCAAGCCGCTCCTCGGCTCTCGCTGCGACGGCACGAGGCCGGCGTTCCCGACTGCCCGATTTGTCCGAGAGCAGAAGCCCCGGGGCCGTGCCAGAACCGCCGCGAGAGTGCTGCTCGTTCGTGGATCCGGTAGCGCGGCAGACTCCGCCCGAGACTTTGCATCGACCCGATCTTTAGCAAGAAGTCTGCAAGCACCAGGTTCCCCGGATTGGCGAATTGCGCCTCTTGCCGCCACGGCCTGCCTGCCCTGCCTTCCGATGCGCGCAGTATCCGCGGCGACGCCGCTGGCGTGGCTGCGCGTGTCCGGAACCGGCAGGGCGTGGCCGTTGATGCCGGGCACCGGTCTGCGGCTCTCGGCGCAGACGGCGGCGTGAGCGCGTTTTGACCCAAAGCGGCAGTCCCGGTTGTGGCCAAGGGCCTGGCTAATCGACCGTCCGTAGTTGTCCGCCGGTGCGTGCCCAACTTCCCGGATGACGGTCGAGCCTGCCAGGCGCGAGCATCCTCTATGACATGCCTGAGCTGAGGTCCACGAAGGCGTCGCTTCCTCCCCGCTGGTTTATCCGGCTTTTCTGGATCATCCACCGCGCCGTGTACCGCGCGACGAGGGGCCGATTCGGTCTGTGGCGGCCGAAGCCCGGCGGTTGGGGCGCCATGTGCCTTCGGACCATCGGGCGGCGGACAGGCCGCGTCCACCCGGTCGTGGTCGGCTACTTTGAGGACGGCCCGAACCTCGTCACCATGGCCATGAACGGCTGGGGCAACACCGAGCCGGCCTGGTGGCTGAACCTTCAAGCACATCCCGACGTGAGCGTGGATCTCGTGGGCGGGCCCCGCCAGGTCACCGGCCGAGCGGCACACGGTGACGAGCGCGCCCGTCTGTGGGCTCGATGGCAACAGATCGACAAGAACCTCGATGCCTATGCAGCGCGCCGACCCATGGAAACCCCGGTCGTTGTTTTCGAGCCGCGCAGCAGCCGGAGAGCAGATGGCAGTGCGAGCGGCCTCACGCGTCGAGCCGAGGATGGGCCCGGCCCTGAAGATCCGGTTGAAGGAGTCCGCCCGGCTGTGCCGGAAGCTTCGTTCGAGGCGGGCGCGTTTACGGCTGGCACCGTCAAACGGACGTGAGGGCCGTCGTCTACGAGCGGTACGGGCCGCCATCCGCGCTGCGGGTTGACGATGTCGCCATCCCGACTCCGGCCCCGGGGCAGGTGCTGGTCAGGATCGCGGCAACATCGGTCAACCTCAGCGACTGGGAGACACTGCGCGGCTCGCCGATGTACGCCCGGCTGGGCGGATTGCGTTCGCCCGCGCGCCGCACGCTGGGCTCCGACATCGCTGGGCGGGTGGAGGCGGTCGGCCAGGGGGTGACTCGGTTCCGAACCGGTGACCAGGTATACGGCGACAACCTGGCGCTGAAGGGCGGCTTCGCCGAGTACGCCGTCGCGGCCGAATCAGCCCTCGCCCACAAGCCGGCAGAGCTGACCTTCGCGCAGGCATCGACGATCCCTCAAGCGGGAGCCATCGCGCTGCAAGGAACCTCAGGCGCCACGGCCGGACACCGGGTGCTGATCAACGGGGCCGGGGGCGGCTCAGGTTCGTTCGCGGTCCAGTTGGCCAAGCGGCTGGGGGCGCACGTGACCGGAGTCGACAACGCCGCCAAACTGAAGTTCATGCGGGCGCTCGGCGCGGATGACGTGATCGACCATCGCGAAGAGGATTTCACCCAGTCCGAGCTCCCCTACGACTTGATCCTCGATCTGGTCGCGTCCCGGTCCGTGTTCGCCTACCGCCGTGCACTCGCCCGCGGCGGCCGCTATCGCTGCGTCGGAGGGCCCGTACGAGCGCTGGTGCAGGTGATGACCGTCGGCTGGCTCGCCGGCCGACTAACCAACCGCCGGATGGGCATACTCGCTGTGCGGGAAGGCCCCGCCCATTTCGAGGCCCTCGCCGAGCTGTGCATCGCTGGGAACGTCGCGATCCACATCGACCGCACCTTCGGACTCGACGAGGTACCCGACGCGCTTGCCTACGTCGGTCAGGGTCGTGCCCTCGGCAAGGTCGTCGTCACGATCGACAAGGCGGCCGAGGACGGGCAAAACACGAACCAACGGTCTCTGCACTAGGCCAGTCGCCGTCGCAAACCCAGCAGGACACGGCGTTCCGCTGCCGGGAGGGGGTCAACGCGCGCCCGCGTGGTTGCTGGTCGCGTTCGCGATGTAGGGTGGTGGAGCTCTGTGTTGGGCTGCGCGCGTACCGTCGGGTATGGTGGCGGCGAGAGCGGCCGAGCTTGTCGGTCGACGGTTAGGAGGGGCGATGAGCGAGGTGAGGATCCCTACTGCCTATGGCGACCTTGTCGCCTATGTCGCGGAGCCCTCCGGAGAGGGGTTGTGGCCGGGGGTGGTGGTGATCCATGACGCTGTGGGGATGAGCGGGGATCTTCGCCGGCAGGCCGACTGGCTGGCGAGCGAGGGGTATCTCGCCGTGGCCCCCGACCTATTTGATGGCAAGAGTCTGCTGGGGTGCCTGCGCTCGATCATCCGGGACGTGCGCGCGGGGCGCGGGCGGTCATTCGACCTGATTGAGGCTGCGCGCTGCTGGCTGAGCGCTCGAGAAGACTGCATAGGCAAGATCGGCGTGATCGGCTTCTGCTTCGGCGGCGGCTACGCGCTGATGCTCGCGCCTGATCACGGGTTTGACGCCTCGAGCGTGAACTACGGCGCCCTGCCGAAGGATGCAGAGCGGTTCCTGCGCGGAGCCTGCCCGATCGTCGCGAGCTACGGCGCTAGAGACCAGAGCCTGCGCGGCCAGGCCGTGCGCCTAGAGCAGATCCTGTCGGCCAACGGGATCGAGCACGACGTCAAGGAATACCCGGACGCGGGGCACGGCTTCCTCAACGATCATGACCCGAGCGCGGTCCCGCGAGTGTTCGCGGTGATGGCGAAGTTCGCCCGGACCGACTATCACGAGCCGTCGACTCGGGACGCTCGCCGGCGGATCGCCGCGTTCTTCGCCGCCCATCTGTCATGAGCACAAACCCAACGGTCGGTCAGGCTGCTTGTCGCCGGTCAAGGCGGCCACCAACCCGCCGTGGCTCCCCGAGACGCCGGAGCCAGCAGGCGGCGATCGCTGGGCTGAAAGGCGCATTTCGGTGCGCGAAGCCCTGCTCCGGTTCTGCCTGGAGCATCTTGAGCGTCCAGCCGGCTTCCCGCCATGCGTGGTGAGGAGAGCCGCGAGGCGCCGCGGGCGGCGCGCCGGGCGCTTCCAGCGCTCGGTCCGTGACAGTGTTGGGGTCGCGCTCCTCGCGGCACGGTCGCGAAGCGGGGTCGCGTCTCTTTGACGCTGTAAATACGGTTCCCGGTTCACGGTTGCGCCATGGTGCTTGGCAGCGCCGTCTACGCTGGGCAGTGGCTGAAACCAGCCAAGGAGCTCGTCGAGCAGAACGCCGGCGCGCTTGCCGCACGCCCGGTATGGATCTTCACGAGCGGCCCGGTCGGTGATCCTTCACGCAAGCTGGTGCAGAAGATGGGCGAAGACCCCGTCGATCTCGCACCGCTCCGCGAAGCGACGCGCGCCCGCGATCATCACATGTTCGCGGGAAAGCTCGAGAAGCAGAACCTCTCCCGCCCGTAGCGAGCCGCCCTGACCGTGTTCCGCAGCCTTCAAGGGGACTTCCGCGACTGGACCGAGATCGAGCAGTGGGCATCCGCCATCGCCGACAGCCTGCAGGCGCGCGCATGACCCGTCCGCTCTGGTGATCGCGGCCGTGGCTCAGACCGGCGTCGGCGGCTACGTGATCCTGTATCTGGTTGTCGCCGCCTCATGGATCGGCATGCCGATCATCGGCGCAGGCGTCCTGGCCGCCGCAGGCGTACTCGCGAGCGACGGTGAGCTGAACATCTGGATCGTGATCGTCGTCGCGAGTGTCGCAGCCTGGACCGGCGGATACGTGGGCTATCGCCTCGGACTGCGCGCGGGTGACGCGGTGGCAGACCGTCCAGGACCTTTGCGGCATCAGCGCCGGCGAGCGATGATCTCCGGGGAGCGCATCTATCGCAGATGGGGACGACTCGCAGTATTCCTCACCCCGACCTTCATATCCGGCGCGATGGAAACCCACCGGACCTTCCTGATCTGGAATGCACTGGCTGCGATCGCGTCGACCTGCGTCGCGGCGCTCGGTGCCTACGGGATCGGTGCCGCCCTCCTCGGTCAACTTTCCGCTCAGCGCGGGGTCCTCGGGCTCGCGGTCGCAGCGCTCACACTCGCTGCCCTCCTTGCGCTTATCCGCCGACGCCGATACGCGAATCGAATCTCGCGGAGTCGGCCTCGAACTCCACCGCATGGCGATTTCTAGCTACCGTGCGGCGCCGACCCCGCGAATGTTGCGCTTTAGTGTGTCGCGGGCTTCCGCCTCGACGCGGTGCTTCCAGCGCTCCGTCATCCGCTCGGGATACTCAGCGTCCGTACGGGCGTCGATGGCCGCGGTGAATCCGCTTGTACGCGCGAGGGTGACCGCAGTCGTGCGGCGCCTCGTGCTGGCGCGCGTGCGGTGGGCAATTGTGAGCATGGCGGCTGCTCCTTCACTCAGGCTGTAGGCAGGGTCTGACGGCGACGAGCTGGGCGAGGCGTTCGATCTCGGCGCGGGTTCCCGAGCCGAGTCCGTGTCGTGTTACGTTCAGCGCGCCGGCGGCGGTGGCCAGGCGCAGCGCGTCGGTTGTGGCCAGTCCGTTGGCGAGCGCGACGCCGAGCCCGGCGAACATGGAGTCACCTGCGCCGTGATGGTCGAGCTCCTCGAATCGTGGGCCGCTCACCTCGACCAGTCCCCTGGCCTCGGAGGTTCCCGTTAGGGCGAGGGTTGGAGAGGCCCCGCGGGAGAGCACGACTGATGCCGCGCCAGCCTCGCGCAGACGGCGCATGCCGTCCACTTGGTGCGCGAGGCCGTCGCTCTTCGCGTAGCGTTCGGCAGTGAGCTCCTCGGCGCTGATTCTCAGGAGGTCGACGCCAGCGTTGAGCGTCGCGCGGAGTGCCGGTCCGGTGAGGTCGGCGAGCACGAACTTACCGTTGTCGCGAAGGTCGTGCGTCAGCCTGCGGTAGAAGCCGGCGCCGACGGCCTCTGGAGGCTGGGGTCCGGTGAGGAGAACGGCGTCTGCGCCGAGCGCTGTCGTCAGCGTGAGCCCGTAGAGCTCGTCGAGCTCGTGGCGGCGCAATGGTCTCGTGAGGGAGGTGGCGATCTCGACGCGGCTGCCGCTGCGCCGGTCGTGGATGTAGACGCCGTTGGCGCGTTGTGAGCAGGACGCCCGGAGAGTTGGCCCTTCTGACTCGATCAGCGCGCGCAGCACGCGCCCTGACTCGCCGCCTAACGGCGCGCACAGCTCGACGGCGGCGCCGAGGGTGACGGCCATCCTGGCAACCCATATCCCTTGGCCGCCGGCGTGCAGGTGGACGTCGGAGGGGTCACCGCTTGCTTCGACCGTGATCGTCAGCAATGGCGTCGGAGCGAATACCGCGATCCGCGGACGCTCCGGGAGCAGGGGCGCGCTAATCGAGCTTGTAGTGAGCTCGCGGCTCACAGGACGCGCCGACCGGCGGCGCTCGGCAGTCCGTCTCTGACAGACGCGACTCGGCAGAGTATGCGAGGGAAGATTCTTCATCAACGTGGTTCGGGTGGGTTCTGATCAAGATTGCCTCGGAGCGGTGGTGGTGGGAATGGGGTCGAGCCCTCATCTTTCGGCAAGGGCTCGAGCCGGCGGAGACGTATGGACAACGACATGTCCTTGGAGAACGCACTTGGCTGTGTCGCTTGCTGCGGCGGACTCCATCGACGCAGTCAGATTCCAACGGCGATCTACCTGGACTCGACCCGGATCCGCAGCGCCGGCTCGTCGGCTCGCCGGCTTTGCCACGGGCTATTCGCGGTCCGCGTAGCCAGCCGCGCTGTGCTCCTCCTCGCCTGGGGTGTTGCTGCGGGCTGTCGCCGATGGATCGCACACGCGCGGATTCAGGAGATGACCCCTTCCCCGCGCCATCGAGCGCTGGCGGCCACGGACTGCACTTTCCGCCAGCACGAGGCGCGATCAGCCACCGCGGACCGTTCGACGATGGCCGCCCGGACAACCAGGGCGGATCGGTGTGCCTACGCATTCGTGGAGCGAGCTCGAACGACGCTGGCGGTAGGCGACTACTATCTGGCTCTCGCGATGGCCTGCGGCTCAGCCGAAGCTCAGACGGCTCTCCGACCCGCCGCGCTGTGTTGGTCTATTGGGCGCACACGGACGGTTTGCTCGCTGCCCGTGCACGCGTTCGTTGGCATGCCGCTCGTCGGAGTCGCAGTGACGAGGTTGCGCTAACTCCCGGTGCTGCGATCCGAAGTCGAGTTGTAGCTGCACAAGATCGAAAGAGCTCCCACGCGGCCCGTGGACCTGTACGGGAGACGCGCGAGGCTTGGCTCCCGGCGGCTGGTCGCAGAAGGCGTAGTGTCGGCTGAACGAATGAGTGAACGCAGTGGCCCCCCGACCCCCAACCGTCGGCCAGCCCGAACGCGACAGCGAGCCTACATGTCCCTGTTTCATCGGGTCGCGGCGACCAACGCGCTGCTGTTGGTCGCCGCGTGCGCGGTGACGATCGTTGTCCTTTCTCCACGCAAGCTCTCCTCGTTTGCCGCCGACGAAGCCGGCGTACTCGTCGGCGCGCTCGCGTTGGTCGCACTCGTGAATCTGTACCTGCTGCGCCGTGTCGTCGGTCCGCTGCAGCAGCTGACCGCGCTGGCGCGACAGGTCGACCTCACCCGCCCCGGTCAGCGAATGCCCGTGCCAGCTCCGGCTTCAGAGGCCGGTGAGCTCGCGCTGACATTCAACGAGATGCTCTCCCGCTTGGAGGAAGAGCGTCGCGAATCGTCCCGGCTCGTTCTGTCCGCGCAGGAGGCGGAGCGGTTGCGGATCGCCCAGGAGTTGCACGACCAGGTCGGGCAGACCCTGACGGCCGTGCTTCTCCAGCTCTCCAGGATCCATGCGCGCGTTCCGGCCGAGCTGCAATCCGACGTTGACGAAGTGCAGGACGCTGCGCGCGCGAGCCTCGAGGACGTCCAGCGAATCGCGATCGAGCTACGCCCCGAAGCGCTCGATGACCTTGGCCTGCCGAGCGCGCTCGAGGCGCTCGCCAATGGTTTTGCCCAGCGTTCGGGGCTTCGCGTCATCCGCCGGATTCAGACCAACCTACCGCCCGTCTCGCCCGAGACCGAGCTGGTCATCTACCGCGTCGCCCAAGAAGCACTGACCAACGTCGCCCGCCACGCCGGCACCGACCGGGCCGAGCTGACGCTCAACACCGACGACGGACGCTTGGCGCTCACCGTCAGCGACCGGGGCTGTGGACTGCAGGTCGACCAAGCCGAGGGCGCCGGCATGCGGGGGATGCGCGAACGCGCGACGCTGATCGGCTCGCAGCTGTGGATCGAGCGCGGCACGTCCGGCAAAGGCACTCGACTGCGCCTTGTGATTCCAGTCGACGACGATCCATGATGCCGCTCAAGACCCGGATTCTGCTTGCCGACGACCACGCGATGGTGCGTCGCGGGCTGCGCATGGTCCTCGACGCGCAGCCCGATTTGCACGTGGTCGCCGAAACCGGTGACGGCGCTGACGCTGTATCCCGCGCGCTCCAGGACGACATCGACCTCGCGATCCTCGACATCACGATGCCCCGGATGACCGGCCTGCAAGCCACGCGCGAGCTTCACCGCCGCCGCCCCCTGCTTCGAATCCTGATCCTCTCCATGCACGAGAACGAGCAGTACCTCTACGAAGCGCTCAAAGCGGGCGCGTCCGGATACGTAGTCAAGAAGCTCGCGGACCGAGACCTCGTCGAGGCGTGCCGCGCCACGATGCGAGGCGAACCGTTCCTGTACCCAGCCGAAATCACCGCAGTGATGCGCGACCACCTGCGTAACGCGCTCGACGGCGGGCAGCTCCGCGACCCCCTCACGCCGCGCGAGACCGAAGTCATAAAGCTTGTCGCCGAGAGCTACACCAACCGGCAGATCGCCGACGTGCTCGTGATCAGCGAAAAGACCGTCGAGCGCCATCGTGCGAACATCCTCGAAAAGCTGGGAATGCACGACCGCGTGCAGCTCACCCGCTACGCAATCCGCCGCGGGCTGCTCGAGCCCTAACATCAAGCCAGTTCCCGACGACGCGCTGCGCGGGCGTGTCGAGCTGATCCGCTACGCGATCAGCCGCGGGCTCGTCGAACCGTTGCCGCGCGAGCGCCATCATTAAGGCCGTGCGCAGCGCCGGCGGCGGCCGGTTTTGGTGGGATCGCTGGCGGGCGTGGATGGACCCCCGTGCATACGTCGCTGATCGTGTAAAACCCGCTCTCTGCGCCGTGCTTTCTCCCGACGCCACGCGGTTCGGCCAGGCGTATCGTCGGCGGTCGTGCGCTCGTTTAGCTACGGCCATAATCTCGGTACGCTGCTGCTGGCGGGTTCGCCGCGGGAAGGGCGCCGACCGCCTGCGAGGCGGTGCTAATGCGTCGTGGCCGTCCATCCGGCCGCACCGCCGCCACCGATGAACACACCGGCCACGACGTACTGCGGAAGCCCAGCCAGCCACCAGCCGATCAGCGGAAAGCCCTTGCGCTGTCGCTCCGGGTAGTCGATCTGGACGCGCGCCGGATAGTCGGCGACATCCTCGAGCGTGAACGGCGGGAGCGATCGGTTCCGTTCGCTGCGAATGCGTAGAACCCCACCCGCCAGGACCACCGGATCACGCCGACGTTCAAGTCGAACAGCGACCGGGGGTAGCGCCCGGTGAAGAGCATCGCGACGAACGATGCGAAGGCACTGACACCGAATGCCAGCCACAGGAACACCAAGACGATGTAATGAGGGATCACCAGCAGCCACTTGATCAGCCACAGCCATCGCGACGGCCGCTCGAGATGGCCCTCCAAACGCGCCGGGTAGGGGCCGATCGGCCTTGACAGCGCTGCTTCCATGACAGCTCACCTCTTCCAGTTCCAGCTCTAGCGAGGATGAACTCCTGCGAGGGAGGGTGGCGTAGTCGATTCAGCCGACATCCGGGGAGGCCCCGCAGTCACCTGCCGCGAACTACCGAACGCCACGGAGCGTCCAGCGCGACCCGCACCCCCGCCGGAGGGTTCTGTATCTACAGCCCCGCCGCAGACCCTGCAGCGCTCGCGACCGTCGCGGCAGCCGAGCCGCTGCTCGGGTCTGGCGCCACCGACCCCGGCGGCACGGCAAGAACCGGGCACGGAGCGACCTGAAGCAGCCGCTGGGCAACAGAGCCGGCGAAGACCCCCACAGTCGGCGACTGGCCTCGCGTTCCCACCACGATCAGGTCCGCCCCGACCTCGTTAGCGAGATCTGCGATGGACTGCGCAGGCTGCATGCCAGGGAAGTTCACCACGCGAAGAACCGCCCTGATGCCGCTCTCGGTGACATCGCTGACAACACTGCGCACCTCTTCGATCAGCCCCGGGCCATCCCCTTCAACTGGTGCGTTACCGGGGTCATGGGTCAAGTGCTCCTGCGCGACGTGCACAGCGATCAGCATCGACCCCTCGCCGTCGAGGAGGGCCGTCGCGTGGGGCAGCGCTCGAGCCGCGTTGTCAGATCCGTCGGACGCCCATATGATCGTTTTCGGCAACGGTTCCTCGCAGTGGCTACAGCAACGAATGCGCTCCCGCGAGCCTCGCCGATTCCGGCCCTGCGCACAACGAGGTCGCACCACAGGGCCCATCCGTACTGACTACGTACTCGCGCTCGCTGCCCTCGGCTCCGAGCGAGATCAGTACCGGCTACGAGCATCTCCGCGGTGCCTCCCGGATACCCTGATCGCGGCGCCACGGCAGGCTTCATGTCCTTACACCATGCTCAGACACTCGATGATTCGCATCGCGCGGATCGCTTTCGCGCTGTCGGTTGGGACGCTCCTGGTCGCTGGCATCGCGTGCCCGATGGACAGTCGCCGGCCGCTGATCGCCGCGTGATGAGCGCACCGGTCGAAGCGTTCGCAGGCGCGTACGTCGCTCTGTTTGCCGTCATGCTGCTCGCATGGGCCGGTCTTCCGATCGCGGGCCAGGCCGCGCTGCTCGCCGCCGGAGTCCTCGCCGGAGACGGTGACCTAAGGATCGAATGGGTGCTTGTGTCGGCAACCCTCGGCTCCGCCGCAGGTGGCGCGCTCGGATACTGGCTCGGGTTCCATGGCGGCACCAGCCTGCGCTCCGACCGCGGGCCGCTGCGTGCTATGCGGCAGAATGAGCTCGCTCGCGGCGCGAAGCTGGTCAAGCGCCACGTCCCGCTCGCCGTCCTCTTCGCGCCGACGTGGATCGCCGGTGTCTACCACGTGACCTGGCACACATTCCTGCCCTGGAACGTCATCGCCGCGGTCACCTGGACGTTCATCACCGCGCTCGGCGGCTACTGGATCGGACCCGAGATGGCGCGTGCGCTCGGCGTAGCCAACGCGGCGCTCCTCGCCGCGGGCGTGATCCTCATCGCTGCAGCGGGCGTCTATCTGCTGCGCCGCGCCCACGCGAAGCGTGACCGGTGCTGTCAATCGGAATCGCGGTCGCGCTCGCACTGAGTGCCGCGCTGATCGCCATCGGCGCCGCCCTGCTGGAACTGTGTCGGCGGAGCGCTGATCGCCACGTCCATCCAGCGGTTCCGTCACCGAGACCAGGATCCCCGTCGCAGACAACGTCATCGTCTGGCTCGCCCGACATGCCCTGCCCATGACCGAGGCCTACAACGATCGACGAATCGTCACGCACCACAACCCGACGTGCTGTTCGCGTTCGATTCGATCCCCGCCTTGTTCGGCATCACCGACCACGCCTACATCGTGTTCGCCGCGAACGCGTCTGCGCCGCAGGCATGCGCCCCCTGTTCTCTTTCTCGTCTCCGCACTACTGGACCGCCTGGTCTACATGTCCATCGGGCTCGCACTCATCCTGGGCTTCATCGGCATCAAGCTCGTACTCGAGTTCGCGCGCTACGAGCACCGCTAGGTCCCCGAGCTCTCGCCTGCCGCCTCGCTTGCCGTGATTCTGACCACGCTGCCCGCCACAGCGATCGCGGGCGTTCTCAAAGCCAGACGTGACCTGAGCGCTCGAGCTCACGCCGGCCCCCTCAGAGCCGCTGCCCCCGAGCCGCGGAGGCACAGTCAGGTCGAGGTGGAACCTGCTGGACGAAGAGATTCTGGCGAGGTCATAGGGTGACCGCGGTCACCAGATGACCGATGGCGAACCCGACTGCGGCGCTCGCCGAATCGATCAGCATCACCGGGAGCCCGGCCCGCTGGCACGCTGACGGGCGATCCACCCGTTCGCGACACCCCGAGCGCGTACGGCGCGAACAACGTGCAGGGAGCTTGTGATCAGCGCCGGCCCATCAATGGCAACACCACGTAAGGCCACAGCGGAACAACGGCGGCGCCCGTGTTGGTCAAACCCACAACGAGCGCGTCGCCCCTCGCCGCGCCGCCGACATCCGGGGAGAGACCAAGCTCCTTTCTGTACCTTCGTGCGCAAGAGCACCTTCGGATTGGCGGCCAGACCGTGAGCAACCCGCTCGGCTGCCTCGCGTGGCAGCCCCTCGTCTCGAGCACGAGCGCGAGTTCAGCGATCTCTCGCTCGGGCTCCTCGTCGATTTCCCGGCCCGCGTCGGCGATCTCAGCCGCGTACAGTCCCTGCCTCGGCCTGGCCGCAAGGTTGGAGCCGCCGCCCATAGCAATACGCCCGGCCGGCGCCTCCGCGATCCCGGCGACCAGGATCGCGCGCTACGGCCCGGATTGGCAGCGGCCATGCCGGCACGACACCGAGCGGCACCAGCCGACCGTCCTGGGTGCCGAGCACGAACTCGCGCACGCGCGAGAGCCGTTCGATCCGGGTTGCTTCTTTGGGTGCGTGATCACGGATGGGCTCACGCGCCTCATCGCGCAACTCAGCGCTGATAAGTGCCTCAGCGACGATTTGCGTCGTCGCTCACCACTTCGACCATAGGTTCGCGCCCGTCGCCGGGCATCCGGACAAATCCCGCGCCGGTTCCGTACGCGACCGCACGCCATTCGGACCCACAGGCCTGGTGGTTCGCAGCAGCCAACTACGGACCTTGGGTGGTGGGGATTTGCGGATGAGTGGCCAGCCGGTGGGCGGGACACTTGACCAAGACGAAGGAGTATCTGATGAGCACGACGGTTCAGTCGCGTCGCATAGGGCTCCGTCCCACCGCGATCTCGTCACCGACGCACGATCTGGCCAGAATCCTGATTGCGCAGCTCGCGTCGCCAGGAGGTGCAGCACCCGCGATCGGGATCACCGAGGTCCTGCCCGCGGCGCTGTTAGATGTCAGTGCCGATACCGGAACGGGCCATGGGATCGAGACGTCAGGCGTGAGCCGCCCGACTCAAGACAACGGGATTGGAGGACACCATGATCACGCTTCATGAGGCTGCGGATGAATTCCTCGCCCAGCGCCGGATCGCCGTCGCGGGCGTGTCGCGCGACAGCAAGCAGCCGGCCAACCTGATCTATCGCCGACTTCGCGACACCGGCCACGAGACGTTCGCGGTGAACCCTGCAGCCGAGGAGCTGGAGGGCGATCGCTGTTACGCGAGCGTGCGCATGATTCCGGACGGCGTCGATGGCGTGGTGATCGTCACGGCCACTGACCAGGCCGTGGGCGTGGCCAGGGATTGCGCCGCTGCGCACGTGCCGCGGGTGTGGCTGCATCGCGGTATCGGGCCTGGCAGCAGCTCCGCCGAGGCCGTTCAGTACTGCCGCGAGCATGGGATCAACGTGATTCCGGGCGGGTGCCCGAACATGTTCGGCGCCACCTCCGATCCGGGACATAAGTGCATGTGCGTGATGTTGCGGTTGACGGGCAAGATCCCACGCAAGCTCGAGTATCCGGATGTGATGGGCTCGGTCGACGCCGCGGATCGCGCGGTTCTGGATCAGCAGCCGAGTGGGGGATCGATCGAATGACCACCACGTCAGACGGTCAGCTGGGCGGGCGGCGAGCGGCGATGTTGACGGTGTTCGGCAACCTTTCGCGCTACCACCGCGAGCACGAGAAGTATTACGGCGAAGCGCCTCTGCAGGATGCCGCGGCGCTGGTGCGCACCTCGCGAACGCTGAAGGCGCTGGCCGAGCAGTGGGCGACCGCGCGCCCAACATCGCAACCGGTCGCGAGCCCGTTTGCCGGTGCCACCGACCTCAACAACCAGGCGGCGATCGAGACCAGCGGCGTGCTGTTCATGGAGTCCGGAGCTGAGCCTGCGGAGATCGCGCGGATCGAGCGCGATCTGGAGAGCGCCGCCGCAGATGCCGAATCGGCCGGTACATGGCTCGCCAGCGCGATGGAGGCATCGTGGAACGTCGCTGAGGGCCTGCTTGAGTTCCCTGAGCTGGTCGACCTGGTCGCGGAGCGCCACAGCATCATCGCCCATGACTGGCAGAACGCGACGATGCTGCTGCTCGTCTCACGCCAGCTCCGGCGCGTCAACACGATCCTGGCGCGGGTCGACTTCACGACGGCCGGGTTGCGCGCCGACCTGGCCGACGGGCGTCACGCGGTCGGGTTGGTGTTCTCAGCCGCTGAGATGATCGACCAGGCCGTCGACCTGATCGTGGAGAGCGGCACGCTGGTGCGCCAGAACGAGCGCAAGTGGCGCATCTTCCACGACCGGGTCAGCATGTTGATCGGCGAGGCTGGGCAGGGTCCGTGAGCGTTGCGGTGAGCCCGGAATTGGCCAAGGATTCGGCTGCCCCTTCCGCCGATGATCCCGGCGCACTCGTTCGCGCTGCACGCCGTTGCGCCGACCGGTCTGACGTGGCTGTGGTCAGGGTCGCCCTGGCCGTGATCGTCGCGTTCGTGCTCGATGGCGCGTTCGTCCATCCCGAGCCCGGCACCGCGGCTGGCGATCACCTCGCGAGCGGGCTGGTGCCAGCCGCGATCCTGGCGTGTCTGGCCATCGCCTACCCGCGGCTGCGAGCCTGGTGGCAGGCGGTGCTGGCCGCAAGCGTCGGGGTTCTTGCGCTGGTTGGGGGTGCTGGCGTTTCCGCGCGTGACGTTGTCCTCACGGGGGGCGGCGGCGGCGACCTGACCGGCATCCTGGCCGGGCTGTCGGGCGGTGTGCTGATCGGCTGCGGACTGCTCGCCGCCGCTCGTGCATGGCGCCCGCGGTCAGAGAGCGATCGCTCCGCTGGCGCTACGCCCGCCGGGCGCTGCTCACGGTCGCCACCGCGTTCGCTGCGGTGTTCGGCGTCCTGCCGACCGCCGTCTCGATCGTCGCGACCCACAAGGCGCGGTCGCCGATCGAGGCCGTCGATCTCGGACGGCCGTATCAGCAGGTCAGCTTCCGCACCAGCGACGGCCTGCAGCTCCGCGGCTGGTATGTGCCGTCGCGCAACCGCGCTGCGGTGATCGCGTTCCCCGGCCGAACGGGCCCGGTCGGCCAGGCCCGGATGCTGGTCCGCCACGGCTACGGAGTGCTTATGTTCGATCCCCGCGGCGCGGGCGAAAGCCAGGGCGACTACAACGCCTACGGCTGGAACGGCGAGCGCGACCTCGACGCGGCCATCAAGTTGCTGCTCACCCGCAACGACGTCGACCCGGCCCGGATCGGCGGAATCGGCCTGTCCGTCGGCGGCGAGCTCATGCTCCAGACCGCCGCGCACCAGCCGCTGCTGCGCGCCGTGATCGCCGAAGGCGCCGGCGTGCGCTCGATCCGCGACCACCTCGCCGCGGACACCCGCGGTCTGATCAGCTGGATCTCACCACTGATCGTCCAGACCGCCGCAACCGCAGTCCTCTCCAATAGCCTGCCGCCCCCGGCGCTCACCGATCTCGTCAGCCGAATCTCGCCCCGGGCGGCGTTCTTCATCTCCGCCGGTCACGGCGGCGGGGGCGAGAACCAGAACTCGGCCTACTACGCCGCGGCCAAGCAGCCCAAACAGCTGTGGGAGATCCCAGAGGCCGGCCACACCGGCGGACTCTCGGCCCGACCGGCCGAATACGAACAGCGTCTGACCGCGTTCTTCGACCGCTACCTCCTCGGACGATGACAACGGCTGCCCTGGCGCCCTCGCATGCCGCCAGACGCGTCAATCCGCGCTATTCCCACGCGTGTTCCTCCTCGCCGGGGGTCTGTCGCTCGAGCGCTGGGGCGCTCCAGCCGTGCCACCCGCCGCGAGAAAACACGCCGCCTTACCGGGGTGACGAGGCAGCGACGATCCCGAAATGGCAGCTCACGCGAGCCATCACGGTCACTCGCGCGCCGACCAAGGTATGGCCCTGGCTCGTCCAGCTGGGCAACCCGAAGTTCCGAGCCGGCTGGTACGGCCCCTGCGGGCATTTGAGCTGCATTCGGATTGTCCGGTGCGGGGCTGTGGAGAAGCACGGTTGGCTGAGTCCCTGGCCGATGCGACGATCGCCTGGTATGCCGGTAGTGATCGAGACCGATCAGTTGACCAAGCGCTACGGCAGTTCTCGAGGGGTCGAGGACGTCTCGATCACGGTCGGGCAGGGTGAGGTGTACGGGTTCCTGGGGCCCAACGGGGCGGGCAAGACGACCACGATACGGACGCTGCTCGATTTGCTGCACCCCACCAGTGGTCGCGCGGTGCTGTTCGGCGTCGACAGCCGGCGGGCGAGTCTGCAGATCAGGGCGCGGCTCGGGAACCTGCCGGGTGACTTCAGTTGTGACCCGGCGTTGACCGGCCGCGAGTTTCTGGGCTTCTGCGCGGAGGCCCGCGGCATGCGCGGGCTGGGGGCAACGCCTGTGCTGGCGGAACGGTTCGAGGCTGATCTGGACCGGCGAATCGGGGACCTGTCCAGCGGCAACCGCCAGAAGATCGGCCTCATTCAGGCCACCTTCCACGACCCGGAGCTACTCGTGCTCGACGAGCCGACGACGGGGCTTGACCCGCTGATGCAGGAGGAGTTCCTCGCTGTCGTGACCGAGTACCGCGGGCGAGGGGGGACGGTGTTCCTGTCCTCACATGACCTCGACGAGGTGGAGCGGGTGTGTGACCGCGTCGCGATCATCCGCGAGGGTCGGCTCGCGGCCGTCGAGCGGGTCGCGGACCTCCGGGGCCGTGCCTACCACCATGTCTCGATCGACTTCGCCGCGCCAGTCGAATCGTCCGAGTTCATGCGGATCCCGGGCGTCAGCGAGCTCGAGGTCGACGGTGCTCACGTGTCGTTCAAGGCCGCCGGCGCGCTGGATGCGGTCGTCAAGACGGCGGCCCGTCACACGGTCATCGACATCGAGCTGACTGAGCCGACCCTGGAGGAGATCTTTCTCACCTACTACGGCCGGAACGGGGTCTCATGACCACCGGACTGCGCGCACCGGTCCCGGTGGTCTCGCATCGGCCGCGGCAGGCTCCCGGGTGGCGGGTCGGCCTGCGCGCGGTTGTGCGGCGCGGCTTGCTCGATCGTCGGCGCGGGACGCTGGTGTGGGGTGGCTCACTCGGCGCGCTGGGCGCGTTCATGGCCGCGGTCTACCCCTCGATCCAAAGCTCGATCGAGAACATCGCCAAGAACTACCCCGCCGGCCTGAAGCAGGCGTTCGGTGTCGAGGCGATGAACACCGTCGAAGGCTACGTCCACGCGGAGATGTTCAGCTTGATCGTGCCCCTGGCGATTGGCTACTTTGCCATCCGCGCGGTTGCCGGCGCGATCGTCGGCGCTGAGGAGCGCGGCAACCTCGACACGATCCTCGCGCTGCCGCTCTCCCGCGAGGTGCTGCTGATCGGCTCGTACGTTGTGGCCGCCACTGCGTCGATGGTGATTCTCGGCCTCACCGGCGTGATGACGTTCATCGCCGGGCGAATCGCCGGAACGCACATCTCGCTCGGTTTGGTTATCGCCGGCTCGATGGGCGTATGGTCGTTGGCGCTGTTCTTCGCCGGAGTATCGGCGCTCGCGTCCGCGGTTCTGCACGGCTCCAAGACGGTCACCGGTATCGCGCTGGCCGCGCTCGTGGCGATGTACGCACTCGATGTGGCCGGGCGTCTGGCCGACGGACTCGAGCCGCTCCGCTGGGTGTCGGCCTTCCGCTACTACGGAGCTCCGCTGCGGGACGGCATCGACCCCGCCTCATTCATCGGCCTCGCCGCCGCCGGAGTGCTCCTCCTCATACTTGGCGCCGTACTGATCGACCGACGCGATATTCACCACTGACGCGATCCACTGGGTGGAGCGAGACTCAGCGACGCGGTAGCTGCGAGCCTCCGACGGCCGCCGCGTTCAGCCGCGGAGTGCGCGCAGGGCGTTGAGGATCACCGCGAGGTCGATCACCTCCTGAAAGAGCGCGCCGGCTACCGGCGGCAGGTACCCGGCGGCTGCGACCGCCATCGCTGCGAGGCTGAGCCCCATGCCGGCGAGCACGCTCTGTCGCGCGATGTAGAGCGACCGCCGTCCGGTGTGCACAGCGTCCGCGACGCGGTCGATCCGATCGATCGTGATCACGGCGTCGGCGGTCTCCGAGGAGACGGTGGCGCCGGCAACGCCCATCGCGATGCCGAGGTCGGCGAGCGCGAGTGCGGGCGCGTCGTTGACCCCGTCACCGACCATGATGACTGGACTCAGCTCGGGGTCGTCGCGGAGCCGTCGGACGACCTCGAGCTTCTCTTGGGGCGATTGCTCGGCGTAGACGCGGTCGACTCCGAGTTCGCGGCCGATCCTCTCGGCGACGGACCGGCGGTCTCCTGATGCCATCGCGACATGGCGGATGCCCTCGGCGCGGAGTCGCTCGACGATCCGGTCGGCGTCCGGTCGGAGCTCGTCGGCCATCACGATCACACCGCCGATGTGGCCGTCGATGCCAACGAGGACGCGCGCCTCGCCGGAGCCGTACCCGCGCAGGACCGCGGCCGACGCGATCTCATCGTCGGCGATACCCGCGGAATGCATAAACGCGCGGCTCCCGACCGCCACCGTGCGACTGCCGACGACGGCCTGGATGCCTTGGCCGGGCTCCTCTCGCACGTCGGTCGGAGTGCTGAGCGGCAGCCCCGCCTCGGTGGCGGCGCGCACCAGCGCCTCGCCGAGCACGTGCGCGGACATCCTGTCGACCGAGGCCGCGAGCGCGAGCAGCTCACCCGGCGGGTGATCGCGACAGGGGACGACATCGCGAACGTCGGGCGTTCCGACGGTGAGCGTGCCGGTCTTGTCGAACAGCACGGTCCGCGCCTGGCCGAGCGTTTCGATCGCCCCGGCACCCTTGACGATGACTCCGTAGCGAGCGGCGCGCGAGAGGCCCGAGACAAGGGCGATCGGCGCGGCGAGGATCAACGGGCACGGTGTGGCGACGACAACGACAGCCAACGCGCGGACGGGGTCGCCGCTGATCGCCCACGCGAGGCCGGCGATGATCATTGTCGCGGGGAGGAAGAACCCGGCGTAGCGGTCGGCCATCCGCACGAATGGCGCCCGGTGCGCCTGCGCCTGCTCGACCAGTCGGACGAGCGCGGCGTACGCGCTGTCGGCCGCGGGTTTGTCGGCGCGAACGTCAAATGGGGAGCCGGCGTTCGCCGACCCGCTCAGGACCGCCATCCCCGGTCCGATCGTCACCGGAAGCGGCTCACCGCTGAGCGTGCTGGTGTCAACGACAGCCTCCGCGCCGACCACGGTACCGTCGACCGGCACGACCTCGCCCGTTCTCACCACCACGACGTCGCCCGTCTTCACCTCGGCCACGGGCACCTGCTCGATCTGCTCACCGACCCGCAGCTGCGCGACCTTCGGAGCGCGCTGGATCAACGCCGTCAGCTCCCGGCGAGCGCGCGCCGAGGCGACGTCCTCGAGCGTCGCTCCGCCCGAGAACATCAGCCCGATGATGATTCCCGCGAACTCCTCCCCCAGAGCCAGCGCGCCGACCATCGCCACCAGCGCGATCGTGTCGACCCCCATGTGATGGTCGACGATCACCGTGCGCACGACCTCGACCGCGAGCTCGGCCGCCAACAGCGCCACCGCAGCCGCCCACACATCACTGCCCGCCGCCTGCTCCCCGGCCAGATACAACGCGCCACCGACGAGGATCGAGCCGGCCGCGATCCCCGACAGGAGCCGATAGCGATGCTCGACCAGCCAACCGAGGGCGCCGTGAACCCGGGATCGGTGTCGTGGCCCGCGTGCCACTGCCGCCGGAGCCGACGATGCCTGAGCCGAATCCATGTTTCAAGCATCTCCGCGCACGCGTCCGCTCGCATCCGTACTCGCGCCGACAGCGTCGCGGTAGAACCCCGCAGGGTCCCGCGAGCCCTCAGGCCTGCGGCGAACTGCTGAGTCCCCCATGGGGAAGGCCCCCGATGACCTCTCAGAGAGGCGGCTGTTGACTGGGTCTCATGGGGTATCTGGTTCTCGCCGGAGTCGTGTTCGGCGTCAACCTGCTCCCCGCCTTCGGGCCGCCGACGTGGGCCGTTCTCGTCTTCTTCCGCCTCCAATCAGACCTCGCGGCGATCCCGCTCGTGCTCGTCGGCGCAGCGGCGGCCGCGGGCGGACGGCTCGCGCTCGCCTACGGCAGCCGGCGGTTTCGCACCCGGCTCTCACCGAAGCGGATCGCCAACCTCGAGGCCGCGCGCGACGCGATCGCCGGCGGCCCTAAACGCGCGGCTGCCGGGCTCGCTCTGTTCGCGCTCTCGCCACTCCCCTCAGCGCAACTGTTCGTCGCCGCCGGGCTCGTCGACGCGCCGCTGCTGCCACTGACCGCGGCATTCTTCGCCGGCCGGATCGTGAGCTACACGCTCTACGTCACGGCCGCGTCCGCAGCCAAAGAGGGCCTCGGAACAATCCTCAAGGGCGCATTCACGTCCCCGCTCGGCATCGCGCTTCAACTGCTGATGCTCTGCGGGCTGGTCGCGCTGGTCAGGATCGACTGGGCACGCATCCTCACCCGCCGCCGATCAGGCGACAGCGATCCCAAAGGCGATCGCGACAACACAACCCCCCGGCTTCCGAGCTAGCTTCCGGCCAGCTCGCCGAGCCCGACCGTGACAGTCGCGCTTGTCCCGTCAGGCCGTGTGATCCCCACGGCGACCGTTTGGCCCGGCTGCAGGCCGGCGAGGGCAGTGGCGAGCGCCTCGGCGTTCGCCACGTCGTTTCCGGCGATCGCGGCGATCGCGTCACCGACGACGATCCCCGCTCGCTCTGCCGGGCCGCCGGGCTGCAGCGCGCCGACCAGGGCACCGGGTCGCTCGAGGCTGTCCGCGAGACTGACGCCGAGCGCCGCGCGATGTGAGTTGACGACGCGTCCGTGTTGGATGATCTGGCTGGCGATATCGCGCACCGTGTTGCTGGGGATCGCGAAGCCGATACCCGACGCGGAACCCCCGAGTTGCGGATCAGCCGCCGCGAGCGTCGGGATGCCGATCACCTGACCCGAGAGATCAACCAGCGCGCCTCCGCTGTTGCCGGGATTAATCGCGGCGCTGGTCTGGATCGCGTTCGGGAGCACAGTTCCCTGACCCTCGCTGACATTACGACCAAGCGCGCTCACGATCCCATCGGTGATGCTGCTCTGCAGCCCCAACGGGTTCCCGGCCGCCAACACGATGTCTCCGACCTCGGCCTTGGACGAGTCCGCAAACCGAGCCGGCTTCAGAGAACGGCCTGGGCCGATCGTGATCACCGCAAGATCATCCGGCGCATACGCTCCAACCACCGTCGCCGGATAACGATGACCGTCGGCCAGCGTCACGACGAGGTTCCCACCGCCCGCGATCACGCGCGCGTTGGTCACGATGTTCCCGCGGGTGTCGAAAATCACTCCCGAGCCCAGGCCCGACCCGGTCCTGATCTGCGCCACCTGCGGCTGAACCTGCTTGACGACGGCTACGTACTGCTGCTCGAGAGAGGCGGGCGGGACCGTCGTGGCGGGCTGCGTCGAGGTGCCGGCCGACGTGCCGCCGCCGCAGCCCGCAAGCCACGCCGGCACGATCGCCAGCACGACCAGCCGACCGAGGCGGTTCCTGAGCCACCTGACGGGCATTCGCATTCGCATACCTGCGGTCGAACATACGCCCGGCCCGTCCTCGCCGTATCCGCACAAAAGCACGCAAGCCCCGGCCGGGGGTTTCACCGATCAGGACACCGCCGTGTGACAGCTCACCGGCGCCGGCGTCAGCACGGGCGAGTTCCTAGCCTGGGCCCGACCGCAGCAGCGTGGCAGCATTCGGATCGCATCGTTGGAGGTCCTCGAGCGCAAGCTCGATGCTGCGACGCGTATCACGTCGCGGATTCAGCGAGTCCGGATTACGAAGCAGATAGACCAGCCCGCTCGCATCCGCCCGCAGACGAGCACGAACGTCATCGGTCAGCCGAGCCGCATGCGCAGACACGTCGTGACAGATCACCGCGATGTCCGTTTGCAGCCGGCGGTTATCGAGGTTCTTCGCCGGAGCGGGTCCGCCCGTCCCATCGCACGCCGAGAGCCACCCGGCGAGCACCACACCGAGCAGCGAGATCGGGCGCCTGAAGCTGTCCGCCGGCTGACGCGCGCGCCTCCCCCGACGCCTGCGAGCGCTGACGGTCGCGGGGCTCAAAGCTGCTCCGACCGCAGGCCGTTGGCAGTCGAGCTCGCCGAGCGCGCGATTTCGGTCCAATCGCGAACGTCTCCCTCGAGCCACCAGACCACCATCACGCAGCTCGTTGGGCGCGGCGAGGTTCGTGCTCGGAGGCGGCCCTCCTAACACGATCATGGACGGACCTCGCAGTAAACGGGTCGCATGCAGCTCATGATCGGCGCTCATGCATCAGTGCACATCGGGGCCATCCCGAGACGCAGAGACGGATGATTACTGACGAACCCAGGCTCAACGGAGGTGGCTGCGGGGAGTGGGGCGAGCCGCCTCTCCTACTGATTGCTCGTCCTCCACGGCGACTTACGGACGGGGATCAGTGTTGGCCACCGATGAGTCTCCGGTAGCGCCGGCGTACCGTCGGGTTGACACGCAGCGGACTGCGGAGGTACCCGCCGTGTCTGTGGTGGTGGTCGGAGGGTGAGAGTGGTGGAGGATTCTCGTTTGCGGGTGCTCATTGCCGGTGGCGGGATCGCCGCCATGGAGGCGCTGCTGGCGCTGCGGTCCCTCGCCGGCCACCTCGTGTCGGTGAAAGTGTTGGCGCCCGAGCCGGAGCTCGTGTACCGGCCGGTGACTGTCGCTGAGGCGTTCGGGCGGGCCGAGGCCCGCAATTATCAGGTCGCTGACATCGTCGCCGACCAGCGCGCTGAGCTTGTGCAGGACTCGCTGGAACACGTCGATTCAGGCACGCACACGGTCGTGGCCGGATCAGGTGCGCGGATTCCCTACGACGCGCTCCTTGTCGCGACCGGCGCCCAGGCCACGGTCGCGCTTCCCGGCGCGCTCACGTTCGGCGGTCGCACGGATGTGCCGCAGCTACGGGCGCTGCTTGGCGAGCTGGCCGAGGGACGCGCCCGGGCGGTCGCGTTCGTGCTGGCTCGGGAGCAGGTGTGGTCATTGCCGTTGTACGAGCTGGCCTTGATGACGGCAATGCACCTCCGCGAATACGCCAGCGGCGGACGCGTGAGCATCGTCACCCCCGAGGAGGAGCCGCTCGAGCTGTTCGGCCCCGAAGCGTCCCATGCCCTGAGGCCGATGCTGGCGGCGCTCGACATCACGCTGCGCTGCTCATCGATGCCCGCGCTGGTCCGACATCGAGAGCTCGTCCTGGCCGGAGGCGCCGTCATGTTCGCCGACCGGGTCGTCACGCTCCCGCTCCTGGTCGGCGCGCGGGTCAGCGGGCTCCCGGCCGACGCCGACGGGTTCATCCCCGTGGACAGGCACGGCCGTATCGCCGGCCTGGACGACGTCTACGCCGCCGGCGACGTCACCTCCTTCCCGCTCAAGCAGGGAGGCCTCGCCGCGCAGCAGGCCGACGCGGTCGCTGAAGTAATCGCTGTGCGGGCCGGTGCCGCGCTCACACTCACGCCATTCCGGCCGGTACTGCGGGGCCTTCTCATGACCGCCGGGGCGCCGCTGTACCTCCGCAGCGAACCACACCGCGTCCCAGCGCAGACATCCGTCGCGATCGACGAACCCGACCATCACCACCGCCGGGCGGCAGTGTCGGCCGCGTCGGACCAACCGCTCTGGTGGCCGCCGGCCAAGATCGCCGCTCGCTACCTCGCTCCGTACCTCGCGACCGCTCGTCCCACCTCGCTCGCCGCCGAGCCACTCACAGACCGGATCGCCGTGCCAGGTCCCCGAGTTTCCGAAGCCGAGCGCCACGAGGCACTCGAGCTGACCCTCCTGATCGCCGACGGCGACGCCAGCTGGGGCGACTACCGCTCGGCGCTGAGCGCACTCGACGCGGCCGAGGCACTGGAAGGCGCGCTCCCGCCCGAATACGAAGCCAAACGCCGCATCTGGATAGCCGAAGCAGCACGAGTGCCGTGAGGAGCCAGGACGAAGGCGCCGGTCCCCCCCAATGCCCTCCCGCCGATTCCCGTCGCTGCGCGCACTGGTCGATGTGTTCGCCTTGGCAGAGCTCGCCGGCGGAGGAGACCGATCGGTCAAGCGATCACAGGCGGCGACCCGCCGAATGTGGCTACTCTGGGGTTGCGGTGGTGATTCGCTTCATCTGTCCCAAGCGCGCCAACCGGGTGCAGGTATGCCTTGCTCTCGCGGCCGCGGCTTGTGCGGTCTTGGCGGTTCCGGCTGCAGCGGCGGCGAAGCCGGCGACGGTCACGGTCATGAGCCGTAACCTCAACCTGGGGGCGAACCTCGAGCTGGGGGTCCGGGCCACAAGCTTCCAGGGGCTGGTGGACACGGCGGGGACGATTCTCCACCAGGTCGACCAGAACAACTTTCCGGTCCGAGCGAAGGGGCTTGCGGCAGAGATCCTGACCAAGAACCCGGATCTGGTCGGGCTTCAGGAAGCGGCGCTGTGGCGTACGGGGCCATGCACCGAGAGCCCGCTTCCGCCTAAGGCGACACACGTGCGCTACGACTACGTGAAGCTGCTGCTGAACCAGCTCAACCGCGGCAAGCAACGCTATCGCGTGGTGATCTCCGAGCCGGAGTTCGACTTCGAGGTGTACGCGAATACCGACGGCAATTCGGCGACGGCGGCGCCGGGGTGCCCGCTCGGCAGCGAGCTCAACGGCCGGCTGACGATGCGCGACGTGATCCTCGCCCGCGTCGGGCGCGTCAGAACGTCCAACGCCCGCGGCGGGCACTTCGCCACCCAGCTCCAGGTGAAGCCGGCTGGCGTCGCGCTCAACGTCACACGTGGCTGGACGCAGGTGGATGCGCAGGTGCCGGGGGCGGCCAAGTTCCGCTTCGTCAACGCGCATCTCGAGGCGTTCGACAACCAGTTGAGCAACCACACCAACACGGGCGCCGATGTCGGCAACGGCACGATCCGTGAGGCGCAGGCCAAGGAGCTGGTCAAGCGCGGCGGCCCGGCGACCGGCCAGCTGCCGGTGATCCTGGTCGGTGACCTGAACTCTGACCAGAGGACCGAGGTCAAGCCCGGTGATGCGCTCGCCTACGTGGCGCTGCTGCGCGCCGGCTTCGTCGAGCGCAGCACGAGCCATCCGCTCGGCTGCTGCCTGAAAGGCGACATACTCACCACGTCCGGCGGCAGCAAGCTCAGCGACTTTGACCACAAGGTCGACCACGTGATGACCAACGCGCCGAGGAAGATCAAGCTCGTCAGCTCATCAGTCACGGGTCTGAAGCCGGTCAACGGCTACTGGGACTCCGATCACGCCGGCCTGTTCAGCGTGTTAACCCTGCGGCCCCTCGCGCCCGCTCAGCCGCCTCCGGGGCTCGGGTGAGCCCTGTCGTAGAGCACTGAGTCGGACAGCGACTCGTTCGCGATTGGCCGGCGACCGGGACCGGTTGACGCTGCTCGGACCGCGAGCCGCGGACGATCGCGCGTGATCGGGCAGGTCACGATCACAATCACCTGACCCATCGCCGCTCCGTGCGAACCGGCCGGGCACTAGCAGAAGCCCCGACCAGCCCATCAACGAATGCCTAATCCTCCGCACCAGCGACGTTGCGCGGTAGCACCGGGCACCGGGCTAAGCGGACGAGGCGCTGCGACGTGCTCCCGTGCACGAGCCGCCCGATCGGCCCGTAGCCGCGCGAGCCGACAATGAGCAGGTCAACGGAGGCGCCGAACAGCGCGAGTTCCTCAGCCGGGTCGCCATATGCGGCGTGCGCTTCGACGTCCCCGAGCTCCGCGATCGCGTTGCCGGCGTCCGCGACGAGCTGATCGAGCGCCCCTACGTTGCCTGCGTCCAACGGCAGGGTGACGGCGTTAAAGGCCGACACCTTCGCTCCGAGCCCTGCGGCCAGCTCACGGGCTGCGGCGAGCGCGTGCTTGCTCTCGGGCGAACCGTCGTAGCCGACTCCGATGTTCCGCACCGTCGACGGGCGCTGGGCATACCCAGCCGGCGCGACGGCCACGGCGCACGGAGCACCATTCAGCGCATCCCGAGTGTGATCGCCGACGGCGACCCGGCCCAGCAAGCCCCGGCCGCTCGACCCCACAACAACCAGATCTGCACCCTGTCGCTCGGCCAGCTCGTGCAGCCCGCGGCCAACTGAGGGCGACCCGGTCCACACCAATGACGCCTCGATGCCCTCCGCAGCTCGCGCTGACGCGAGCAGCCCACGTGACCGCTCGCCCTCAGCCGCGGCGAACGCCGGGCTGGAGCCGCGCGTCGGATGGAGATCACCGTAATGCACGTAGGCGAGCACCAACTCGCCACCAACAGCGACCAGACGCTTGGCGAGGGCGATCGCGTCGCGCCCACCAGGCCGTTCATCGACCCCGATCAACACCTTTCCGAACATCTCGTCCTCCGCGGCTTCGCCGAAGACTCTACGCCGCGACATCCACGACGTGATCGGTGCTCAATGCTGCGCTCGACCGCAACCGACAACTCAGAGACAGTCTTCCCCGAGAGTTCCTTCGCCCGACACGGGACCGCCGTCTCGGGCGTGTCACGCGGCTCCGTGCAGCCGGCCACCTGATCCCTCCGGCTCAGAGACACGGGCCACGGCGTCTTCGCAGTTGCCCCGAACGCCGCGGAGGTCGGGGGCGACGGGGGCTACCCCGGTGAGCGCCATACGGGACGGGGTCGTGATCGTCGCGCCACCGACATGGCGCAGGATATCGCCGGGGATTGCGCGGCGGCCGGCGTGCGCCGCGGATGGCTGCAGCCGGCGTCGGCCGTCAAGCAGCTCGGCGAAGGCCGTCGGGTTCTGCCACCAGTACGGGATCAGCATCATTGCGGTACGAGTGCCCAAAACGGTCGGCGTGACCGCGGACCCAGCACGCAAGTGCGTCACGACCATGGCTCCCGTCACGGGAAAGTCCCGCGAACGATCGAACACCCGGGAGCCAGATTAGGCGCCGGCATGCCGAGAGCACGAGGATCGATCGCGCGAATCGTCCGATCCGCGCGCCCGACCTGTCTGTTAGCTTGGCGGTTCGTGTCCACGCTGCCCACCGTAGCGGTCAGCGCGCTTGGCGTTGCGCTGATCGCGCTCGCCGGCCGGGACGTGTTTGACGCGCTCTTTCATCCTGAGGGCAAGGGGACGCTTGGTCGCTTGATCATGCGGACTGTCTGGGCTGCATTCCGCCGGCTGGCCCGCGGGCGACGAGGCGCGTTCGCGCTCGCGGGGCCAACCGCGCTGTTGGTCGTTATCAGCAGCTGGGCCGCTCTGCTCATCCTCGGCTGGGCGCTGATCTTCTGGCCGCACATCGGTCGCGAGCTTCATGCCTTGACGGCCGTTCATCCTGGCACGTTCGTCGAGGCTCTGCATACCTCGCTGGTGACGATCACGACGCTCGGATTCGCTGACGTGATTCCCCACGCCGGCTGGCTGCGAGTGGTGGCCCCGCTTGAGGCGTTGCTGGGCTTCGGGCTGCTGAGCGCGAGCATCTCCTGGCTGCTCTTGATCTATCCAGCGATCTCGCGGCGGCGCTCGCTGGCCTATGAGGTCTCGCTGCTGGTCGAGGCCGAGGGGCAGACCTGCGTGGCGCTCGAGCAGCTCGAGCCCGCGTCGGCCGCGGGGATCTACGCCGAGCTGACATCGCGCCTCGTGGCCGTAGAGCGCGACCTCGTGAGCTTCCCGATTTCCTATTACTTCGCGGAGCTCGACGAACGGTTCGCGCTCGCAGCGCTCGCGCCGCGGCTGCACGAGCTGGCAGAGCGCGGATCCCGCACGGAGATGCCTGAGAGCGCGCGGCTACGAGCGTGGATGCTGCTAGAAGCGCTGCGGGACTTCAGCGCCACGACCGCCGAGCGTTTTCACCGGCGCCCCGGGCACAGCACGACCGAGGCGCTCGCAGCGTATGCGCACGACCATATGTGGCCGGGGTAGCTCGGGGTCGCCGGAACCTCCGTGCTCGGTGGAATGGGGCCGTCGTGGCCGAGTCCGCCCCCCTGCGTGCTCGACCCGAGAGGTGCTGCCGCCAACAGGGGCCTCTGCTGGCGGCTTCTTATGGATGCTGGCCAAGGAACCTGATGTCGACGCGGCGAGGGTCCCAGAGGCGACTGGGGCGCCCATCCGCCGTCATCGCCGGCGCGACCGTAACTGACTCGACGGTGTCGGTGATCAGCCGTCGCCAGGCTGCCAACCGCTTCGCGGGTTCGCGCAGCTTGTCGATGTCCTCAGGACCGATGACATCGCTGTCGCCCCGATCGCCGAGTCGGGCCCGGACGGTGTGCGCGTTATCGAGGGCCTTGGTCAGCTTCCCCAAGGTCTCCTGGCTCGCCGGCCGGCCCGACAATCCAAGCTCGCCGAGCTGCCGGATCGTGTCATCGAGAGCCGCGTTCGCGCGTTCGATCGCCTCGTCCGCCTCGCGGATCTGCTGCTTGCGCGAGCCGCATCCGTGCGCATCGGCCGTGGCCCAGTACGCCCGGACCGCGTCCAGCACTATCTCCTCGACGCGGTCGGCCTTGACCGCCGCTCGTCGGTGACACGGGTTCGCGCTCGTGTCGCCGCAGCGGTAGTTGCCGCTGTAGCTGTTGATCACCATCCGCGACCCGCACGTCCCGCAGCGCAGCACACCGAGGCGCGCCAGCAGCCCCTCGGACTTGGCCTGACGCCCGCGCGAGACCGTCCGCCGCTGCACGCGCTCGAACAGGGCGCGATCCTTGATGATCGGCTCGTGGGCGCGCGTGTTGTGCAACTCGCCGAAGTGGATCTCGCCGAGGTACATCCGCGAGCGCAGCATCGACGACACGCCGGAGATCGAGCGCTCGATCCCATTCTCGGCCAGCAACGCCTGGATCTCCACCAGCGAGGCGCCGCGGTCACGGCGCTTGAACGCCTGCACGACGACCCGGGCCTTGGGGCGCTCCACGACCAGCACGCCGTCCTCGCCGCGCACGTAGCCGGGCGAGATCCGGGAGTTGGGCAGCACACCGCGCGCCACCACGCGCTCTTGGGCGGCTGCGACCTTCTCGCCGGTCACCTCGGCGTAGTACTGGAACGCCGCACCCATCATGTTGTTGCTCATCCGCGTCGCCGCCGTGCCGTTGGTCAGCCTGCCGTGGTCGATCGCGTAGATCTCGCCACCCGCGTGCTCGACGCGCTCGATCACCTCGAGCTGCACTTTCAGGGAGCGCACCAGTCGGTCGAAGTACGCAACGACGATGTGGTCGGCCTCGCCGGCCTCCACCATCTCGATCGCCTTCAGCAGCCCCGGCCGTTTGGCGAGCGGAAGCTTGCCGCTTACGTCGATTTCCTCGAAGGCGTCGACGACCCGGTTGCCCTGATCTCCGCTCCACAACTTGGCCCTCGCTAGCTGGGCCTTAGGCGAGTGGAAATTCTCGTCTTCGCGGTCTCCCTGCTCACTCACGCGAACGACGACGACGTCTCTGGGCTTCTCCTGCATGCTGGATCCTCTCCGCCGGAATGGACGCTAGCGCCTTTTGCACGCTTGGGTTCCCACCGGGGAGAAGGCCCGCGCGGTGAAGGCGCGGTACGTCGGCGTGTGCCGCGGATGCGGCGCCGACACGCAGCCGCGCAACGGCAAGGGCGACGCCTACGCGTACTGCAAGCGCTGTCATCCCGGCGCGATCGAGCGGCGCTGGACCGCCGCGCAGGTGCTCGACGCGATGCGCACGTGGCGCGAGCTCCATGGCCGGCTGCCGTCGTCGTATGACTGGTCATACACACACGCGCGACGGCGCGGTGGAGATGCTCTTGCGCGACTGGCGGTCGGGGCATGGCCGGCGGCGAGCGTCGTCACGGACATCTTCGGAACGTGGGCGGCTGCCCGCGCGGCCGCGTCGGGGCAGAACGTGGAGGCGCCGGCAGCTCAGACCTGACGCGACCACCTCCGCAAATCGGGCCGAGTGCCCGGCGCGACGTCGGTCGGGACGAGCCTGCCACCAGGGTCCCGATTCGAGATCGATGCCGCCACCCTCGACGGGACCGCGGACGCGCCTGCATGCTCGCTGCTGCCGCCCGGTGCTGCCGGCGACTGCGACCCGGCTCGCCGGCGCCGAGATGTATTGGGCGCGGTTCCGTCCGCGGTAGTGCGGATGCGGGCTCGCCGTCGAGACGCTCCATCGGTTAAAAGGCGAAGCCTGCGACGAGAGTCTCGGTCCGATGCGAGGTCCCGCCTGCCCCTGCCGTGTTCGCCCGTCCTGTGACCTGACCCGGTGCGGGGACAGATCGTCGGTGATACTGGGCGGATGCTGGGTATGGATTACACGAACTGCGGGGACGGGTGAGCGGTGGTCTCTGTCAAACAGGTGCATCATCCGCTCTTTGCCCGCTTCTACGCGCTGTTGACGCAGCATGAGTCGGCGCAGATGCACGAGCATCGACGTGAGTTGCTGAGCGGGCTCTCCGGCCGCGTGCTCGAGGTCGGTGCTGGGGCCGGCACGAACTTCGAGCACTACCCGCCTGAGGTCAGCGAGGTGATCGCTGTTGAGCCTGAGCCGTTCCTGCGCGAGAGAGCGAGGGTCGCGGCCTCGCGGGCAGCGGTCGCGATCACGGTGCTCGACGGGGTTGCGGAGCAGCTATCGGTCGAGGATGGCTGCTGCGATGCCGCTGTTGCCAGCCTGATGCTGTGTTCCGTTGCAGACCAGGCCGTCGCTCTGGCGGAGCTGCGGCGTGTGGTGCGCCATCAGGGTGAGCTGCGCTTCTACGAGCACGTGCTCTCGCACGACCCGCGGATCGCACGCACTCAACACTTCGTCGACCGCATGTTCTGGCCCAAGGCGTTCGGTGGTTGCCACACCGCTCGTGACACCCCAGCGGCGATCGAAGCCGCCGGGTTTGAGATCGAGCAGGAGCGAAGGATCTGGGTGGCGCCGATTCCGATCGTGGTCCCGGTCGCGACGCACGTGCTCGGAACGGCCCGCCGCCGATGAGCAGGGGGAGGGGAGGGATCCCGCGCCGGTGGAGGCGCTGGATGGGACCGGGCCCAGTCGAGCAGCACGCGATGCCGGGAATGCGAGCATCGCACCGCGACGCTTGATCGAGCGGTCCAACCGGAACGTGATCCCACCGCCTCGCCAGGGCGCGAGCACCTCGCGGGCGGTGCACGATACTGGGCGAGATTGCTACCGGTCCCCGCGCCGACCTCGATTGCATGCCCGGCAGTCCCGGGAGCAGTTCGTCCCGGTGGTGCCGTATGTCCGCGCGCTCGTCCCGGCTTATCAGCGACCCAGCCGACGCGAACCCGGGATGATGGACGGTCGGTGGGCATGGACGCCGCCATTGTGGCGGCGCCGGACCGACGATTCAGTGCTGGCGCCTGTGGCGCGTGAGTGCAAGGTATCCCGCCACAGGCGGAATCGACACTGCAACGCCCGTGGCGAGTAGGAGCTCGTCGAGCAGACGGCTTCCGGGGACCGGGCGCCCGCGCAGTCGGGCGAGCAGCGCGTCGAACGTGTTGGCGGAGCGGTTGGCGACCGTCATCACCGTGGTGACGAGATCCAAGTCGTCGCGCTCGGCCGCGCTGTAGTAGCGCGCGAGCTCGTCCTCGAACTCGGCCGGCACCGGCCCGAGCGAAGCGCGCGCACGGGCGTCGGCCCAGGCGATCGCCGCCCACGTGCGCCGGTCGAACCGTTCTGGCTCCTGGTTCTCGAGCGCGGCGAGTTCCGCGTCGGTGACGCCTTCGGCGAGCGCCCACCGCCGGTGCACCAGCGTGCACAGGCGACACGCGTTGGCCTGCGCGACAGCGAGCATCACCTCCTCCCGCAGCTTCGGATCGAGACGCCGTCCGCCCCAGATGGCAGCAACGTCGAGCAGCCGCCGCGTAATGCGCCCCATCTGAACGACCAGCGTCGGTACATCGGTGGTGGCAGGGGCGACGGAAGGCTTCATCGGGATCCAGGTTACCCGCCATCGGACCGCTTCGGCCTGTAATGCGCGTCGCGCCTTCTTCGCCGCGTCCTTCGCGCGTCTCTCTCCTCCGTTATGTGCGCGAGCAAGTCTGCATAGATGGCGTTTGGGTAGGCGTGGAGCTGCGGCGGAATGAAGGTGGTGATCGCGCGCGGAGCGGGGCGCGCGCTCTGCACCGGTTTCGACTTGGCCGCGGTCCGCGGGGCGGTGATCGCGGACCGCCTGGACTCGGCCGGCGAATGGCTAGCTCCGTCAGCGGCATTCCTGCACTGACGATCGCTGCGATTGACCACTGAGTCGGGGGTGCGCTCGTTCTCGCGGCAGCGGCGACATCCGAGTCGCCGCAGAGGTGCACCAGTTTGTCGATCCCGGTGGTCGGCCTCAGGGTCCCGCTGCATGAGGTGGCATTCCGGGACTTGTCCGCGAGCTCGGGCCGGCGCTCACGAAGGAGCTCGTGCTGAGCTCCCGCCCGTGCAGCGCACCTGAGCGCCCACGCGACCCGTTTCCGGGTCGGATCGGTCCAACACGGCGAACGTGATGAACAGATCCAGCCCATCGCCGCCCCGCTCGTAGCAAGCCGGCGTGCCGGATCCGTCACCCACGCACGTCGTCGCCGCAGCGGTCGAAGATGTAGAAGCGACGCGCAAGAGATTCCGCGATGCGGAGGCCACGATCCCGCGCTGCACAACGAGAAGCCGCCGTGCCGCGCCGGGGCGCTACGTGCCCGCCCGTGGCCGGCCCGACCAGGGGGCCTGATCGTGCCCAGCGGCACTTTCCGTCGTCGCTGGTATCGGTACTTGACCGGCCGCGATCTGCGGTCAACCGCGGATACGACAACCGCCCCGGTCATCGACCATCCGACTATGACGATGACTGCAACCGCGCGCTCCTTCGATGGGGCGCTGCGCCACGAGATCGACGTCAACGGCCGGCACACGATTGTCACCGACGAACCGGAGAGCCTCGGCGGGACCGACACCGGCCCGGCACCACACGAGCTGCTTGCCGCAATGCTTGCCTCGTGCGTCTCGACGATGATCGCGCTGTACGCACGGGCACGCGACTGGCAGTTGGGCGAGGTACGCGTCGATGTCGTATATGACCCCGAGTCGACACCGAGGGACGTTCACGTGACCGTTCATCTGCCCGAAGGGCTGACGCCGGACCAGGTCCGGCGACTTCGCCGGGTTGCCGAGACATGTCCGGCTCGGAGAGCTCTGGAGGCGGGGTTCACGTTCGAGGAGCAGTTTGTGTTCGAGCGCTCAGCAGCCCACGTGAACTAGCACTAGCGCGACGGCGGCCGTTGATGAGCCGGGTGCGTCCAACGCCTAGATGCAGGCTCGCCGCCTCGGGATCCCAGCGATCTTGGTCACGAGCCTCGCGGGGTCCCGATACGGGCCTTCTATCGTCGGACCTACGCTGTCGCTCGTGGTGACGCATTTTGTACGACCGGGACGGTTGAAGCGGATCGTCGGATTCGTGCTTGGGGCGGGGGTGAGCGTCGGCGCGCTGGTGATCGTCCTGGGCTCCTCGGGCGGGATCGACCAGCTGGGCGCCGCGCTCGATGCGGTGAGTGCGGAATGGGTGCTCACCGCTCTCCTCGCCCTGCTCGTCGGCTATCTGCTGTTGGCGCTGCATCTGCGTCGGCTGGCGTCGGCGGAGATCTCGCTCTGGCGCGCCGTGCGAGCGGATCTGCTGCTGTTCGGCCTCGGGAACGTGCTTCCGGGGGCTCCCGCGCCCGGGGCGGTGCTGGCGGCGGCGGAGCTGCGACGCGATGGCCTGTCGCCGCGGAAGGTGCGTTTCGTTCTCGGCTTCACGGTCTGGTTCAACGTCCGGACGCTGCTTGGAATCGGGGCGCTGGCGTTCTTGGTGGCTGTCGCCCGCCAGCATCCGGGGGTGCGGGAGGTCGGGCTGTGGTGGGTCGGCGCGATCGTGGTGCTGCTGGTGCTCGCTGCGACTGCCCGCATGGCCGCCCGGCCGACGACCGCCCGGCGGACGGCGCGGGCGTTTGCGCGGCTGCGCCGCTGGCAGACCTTGCCGCCGGCCGAGACGACGGTGCAGAGCGCGGATGCGTTTCACGCGGAGGCCAAGGCGGTCGTCGGAAGCCCCCGTAACCGCGTTGTGCTGGTTGCGCTCGCCGCCGGCTCCTGGATCGCGGACGCCGCCTGTTTGCGCCTGTCCCTGGCCGCCGCCGGCGTCAAACTGGATGCGGACGTCATGCTGCTCGCCTACGTCGCGGGCATCCTGATCTCCAGCCTCCCGCTGCTGCCCGGCGGGTTCGGCGCCGTCGAGGCGGCGATTCCGGCGATGCTGCATCACTTCGGCGCTCCTCTTGATGCCGCGCTCGCCGGCACGCTCGTTTATCGCGTCATATCCGCATTGCTACCCGCGGCGGCTGGAGGGCTCCTGCTCAGCGCGGCGTGGCTGCATCGGCTTCCACACCGCCGCGGACGCGATGCGGAGAAGGCAAGCCGCTCACCGTGAGCAGGTGGCTCCGGACGGTCGTGCCGACGCGTCCGGCGGGAGCCGAGCCGCCGAGCTTCGTCAGGCCGAGGCCGGGGATCGACGGTGCTCGGCGTCGCCGCCGGCAGCGACTCCAGGGGTCCGGGCTGTCGCGTCTCGCGGCTTTGGCGTTGGCGGCGGGTTGGATGCCGTCCGGGGCGCGATCACCACCTCCCAGGGTCCTCGCAGCCTGAGGTCCTCCGCGAGGCTCAGCCGGACGACGCGCCGCAGACGCTCGGCGCGCCGCCATGGCACGACAACGATGTCCGCCTCGTGCTGTCGCGCGGCTTGGGCGAGGACCTGGCGTTCCGGCCCGCATGCGGCGAGGTAGCGAACGTCTTGAGAACTACCGATGGAGTTCGACGCGGCCGAGAGCTGCTCGTGCGCGAGCAGCCGCAGCTGCTCGTTCCACGCCCGCGCGCTCGCTCTGCAGTGGGCGCAGCCGACGTCCGTTCGTTCCTGCGGTGCCACGGACGCGACGGTGAGCGTCGCTCCAGCCGCCCGGGCGATGTCGAGCGCGTAGGAAAGCGCCGCATCTCCTTCGCGGGACGGTTCGTAGGTGACAAGGACGCTCTTCATTTCCTTCCGCGCTGGCGTCATCACGATCGGTCCGAGGGGCCGTAATCGGAGGATTCCGAAAGCACGCCGTAGGTGTGCCACCGCTCGATCTCGACCAGCGCGCTGACGCACCCCTCTCGTTCAGGCCAAGGCTCGCCCGTGTATCGCATTGAAAGGCGATCCATCACCTCGAGCTCGGGGTCGTCCCACATCTCGATTACCGGGCCCGAGATCGAGACGTGTTGATAGGGATCCTCGCCGAGGACCGTCATCGCTACGTGCGGAGTCCTGCTTATGTTCGGCAGCCGGCGAGAGGTGGCGTACATCGTGATCAGCACCCGGCTGTCCTGCAGCTCATACCAGCACGCCGTGCTCGCCGGCGTACCGTCGTGCCGCACCGTCGCCAGCACCGCGACGCGGGGCTGCTCGAGGAAGTCTCTGACCGCTTCCGGGAGCCTACGGGCGGACTCGCTCATCGCCGGCGCCTCGGGTGAGGGTCGGTCGCTCGTTTCTCAGCAGGTGTTGCGAGGCGGGAGGTCATCGGGCACGCTCCTGAGGTCGATGAATTCAGCGGCAAATTGTTGGAATCGCTGGAGATCGGCGAAGTTTGAGGCGAGACCGAGCGAGGCGCGGATCGCGCCGCCGGAGGGGAGACCGATCGCGCGAACGTAGTCGTCGAGCGTCATGCCTTCTCCGAACTCGCCGCCGACCAGGGTCTCCCGGGAAATCGTGAACGCGACCTCGCCGGCTCCCGGGTTGCAGAAGCAGCCGGTCCTCAGCGAGATGTTGTGCCGCCCGGCGACGCGGTCGACGTAGCGCTCGTCGACGACGGTCCCGTCGGGATGCTGGAAGTTGAACGCGATCGTGGCGCCCCGGCCCTGCCAGGTTCGTGGTCCGTAGATCGCCGCGGCGGGCGAGCCATCGCTGTGCCGCAGCGAGCCGAGCGCGTCGAGCAGCCAGCCGCCGAGCTCCGCGACGCGCGTGTGGATCGTCTCGATGCCGATCCGGTCGAGGAAGCGCAGACCGATCTCGACCGCAGGGAGGCTGAGGTAGTTGACGGTGCCGTCTTCGAAGTGCGCGGCGCCGGGGGCCGATTGGTAGTACTCGCGCTGCACAAACGCGGCGACGATCGTTCCGCCCGAGAACCACGGCCGCTCCAGCTTGGCGAGCGTGTCGCGGCGGGCGAGCAGGCAGCCCACTCCGGTGGGCCAGCCGAACATCTTGTAGAACGAGACCGCGACGAAGTCGGGATGCCAGGCGCTCAGGTCAAGCCGGTTGGTCGGGACGTAGGCGGCGGCGTCGAGCAGCACGTCCCAGCCATGCGACTGGGCCTCGTCGATCCACTCCAAGGGGTGGTGAACGCCGGAGAAGTTCGACTGCGCGGGGTAGGCGAGCAGGTTGTGGTGATTCCCCAGTGTGTCGGTCAGGTAGCGCGGCAGCAGATCCTCGTCGACGCGCAGCTCAGGCGCGACGCTCGGCACATAGGTCGTCTCGGCGCCTCGTGCCCGGGCGAACTCGCGGATCCCGTTGACGGAGTTGTGGTTGTCGAAGGTGAGCAGGAACCGGTCTCCGGGGCGGAACGGGTACGCCTCGCCGACCAACCGCAGGGCGCCGGTCGCGTTCGGGGTGAAGATCGCGACGTACTCGGCGGGCGAGGCTTTGAAGAACGCCAGCACCGACGTGCGAGCGCGCTCGACCAGGTCGGTGCTCGCCGCCGAGGTCGGATTGATGGAGTGCGGGTTGCCGAACACGCCGCGCTCGAGCAGCCGCATGTGCTCGCGCAGCTGCGAGTCCGCATAGAGCCCGCCGCCGGTGTAGTCGAGGTACACATGGCCGCCGTGGTCAAGCCGCGCGTAGTCGGTCTGGCGAAGCTCGTCGAGTACGGCCGTGTCCGAGTAGGCGGGATGTTCGCGCGCGAACGTCGCGGTTGCGGCTGTGAGCGATTGCGTGCCGTTGCGGGCGATGCTCATGGCGCCAGGGGTTCGGTCGTTCCGCGCGGCTCGCGGGCGAGCGTTGCGGGATCGGGGACGGGCAGAGCGGAGGTGCGGGCGACTGCGGCGGCGACAAAGATCAGGTGGATGCCCGGACCGCGCGGACCGCGCCGCGGCGGGTCGGTCGCCAGGTAGGCGCCGTGACGGTCGAGCAGCGCGCGGACCGACGCGGCGACCGGAGCGTCGGGATGGTCGCCGGGAAGCTCGCACGCGAGCCGCGCAAGCTCGAGGTACTCGTCGGCGGGGTAGCCGGCGTTCAGGCGGGCGGCGGCGGCGATCAGCAGCGCGTGCACGCGTTCGAGCAGCGGCCCCGGCGAGGGCGCGGGCGTCATCGGTGCGGGGCCGAGATCCTGTGGCTCTGCGCCGGCGAGCAGCCGTTCGAGCTGTCCGCCGGCGACACCGGTGATCTGCTCGGCGCTCAGTCCCGCCGCGAGCGCTGCACGGAGCACGAGCGACGCCGCGGCGACGGTGCGCCCGTACGGGGTGTCGGACGCGAACAGGATCTGGCCGGGTGGGATCAGTGCGAACAGCGCCAGCTGATCGGCCGTGTTCCACCAGGCCGTATCGAAGTACAGGTTGCGGCGGCCGGCGGCTTCGCGCCAGATCCACGCGAGATCGGAGATCGCCAGGTGCGCGAGGATGATCGGGGCGTGCGGGAACGCCCTTGCCAGTTCGAGCGCGTCGCGGCCGAGCGATGGGATCCCCCGGCCGGCGTGGACGATGATCGGTAGCCGGCGCTCGTCCGCGAACGCGGCGATCCTGCGGACTGCCGGATCGCTGAGCCCAAACTGCTCCGCGCGTGGATGCAGCTTGATCCCCGCGGCGCCCCGAGCGACCGCGCGCTGCGCCTCGTCCAGTGTCCCGTCGCGCGGATCGACGCGACAGAACGGGACGAGCCGACCGCCCGCGGCCTGCGCCAAGGCGAGGGTGCGGTTGTTGGCGGCCCGATAGGAGTCCGGTTCGGCGAGCGGGAACACGACCGCGCGTCCGTCCACGATCTCGAGGGCGCCCAGCAGCTCATCGGCGTCGAAGCACGAGCCGTCCGGATCGGCGCACCCAAGGTGGGTGTGACAGTCGACGATCCGGATCTCCCCGAGTCGGTCCTTCAGACAGGCGAACCACGGCTCGAGCAGCGCATCGGCGGCGAGCGCGGTGCCGGCCCGGTCGGGCGGCTTGGCGGGAGCGGCGTCGGCGATGTGCGGCATGCGAGCTTCCCTGCCGTCACTCGGGGCGGTGCGCGCGCACGAGTGCGTCCAAGGCGACGCGGTCTCCGTCGGATGTCTGTACCGGGCGCTCAACCCGCTCGGCGCGCTCGATCTGCAGCCCCCGTCCGTCGATGTCGGCAACGACGTCGCGGGCGGTGTAGAGCACGGCCGGGTCCTGCGGGCCGCCGTACCCGTGCTGGAGGTTGCTGCTGTCGTGGGCGACGAGCAGGAACGTGCCGGCCGGCGCAACGGCGTCAGCGGCCGCTTGCAGGACCGGCTGACGTTCGGCGGCCGGGACCTGGAGGTAGAAGACGAGGACGAGGTCGAATGCCTTCGGCTCGGGGCGGTACTCGAGCAGGTCGGCGGCGACCCACTCCGCGCTGACGCCGCGCCCGGCGGCGAGCTGGCGCGCCTTTTGTAGACCGACCTCGGAGAAGTCGACACCGACCGTACGCCACCCTCGCTCGGCGAGCCAGATCGCGTTGCGTCCCTCGCCGCAGGCGAGGTCGATCGCTCGTCCCGGTGCGAGCGTCTCGGTCTCGGCGACGAGGAAGCGGTTCGGCTCGGCTGTCCAGACCAGCTCGCGCCCGCCGTAGCGGCGGTCCCAACTCGCGCTGTCCATCGCTGAGTCCATGCTAACCAGCCTCAACCGGCACAACGATGTTGACGGTCGTCTGCACCGGCAGGTCGAGCGAGACGGTGACCAGACAGCCGTCCTCGGCCTTGGCGACGAGCGCCTGTGCCGCCTCTTCGTGCTCAGCGTCGGTCGTCAGCTCGACGGTCTGCTCGATCCGCACGAACCCGAACCGGCCGTCGGGCCGGCGTCCGACGATGCCGTCAGCTGTGACCGACAGACGGTCGAGGGGAAGCTGGTCGCGTTCGGCGAACGCGGCGATCGTGACCGCCAGGCACGAGCCTGCGGCCGCGACGAGCGCGTCCTCCGGGCTCCACGTGTCCGGGTCGGTGCCGCGGAACTCGGGCGGCGTCGCGATCGGCAGCGGCGGTTTGCCGTCGACGCGTGCGGTCGTGCGGCGACCACCGTTCCAGGTGATCCTAACCGGGAAGCGGAACTCTCGATGACGAACTTGTGGTGCCATGTCTGGGCTCTCCTATATCGCTGCGATCGTCAGGAGGCGCTGATCGCGCCGGCTCGGGTCTTATCGTTCGCTCGATTCGGCGGCGGCGGGCTCGGCGAGCACGTGCTCGTCGAAGAAGTCGCCGATCACCTTCGCTGGGTGCGCGCCGATGAAGCCGGTCACGGGCTTGCCGTCGCGGAACACGGCGACGGTGGGGATGCTCTGGATCCCGTAGCGCGCTGCGAGCTCCTGCTCGGCCTCAACGTCGAGCTTGACCAGGTCGAGCTGACCGGTGCGTTTCCCGGCCTCCGCCTCAAGTGCGGGGCCGAGCATTCGGCAAGGCCCGCACCACGCCGCCCAGAAATCGACCACGACCGGCAGCTCGTGCGAGCGCTCGATCACGTCACGTCCGAAGGTCTCGGTTGTCACGTCCATTTTGGTGTCTCGGTTTCTCTCGTCGGGGTGGTTCAGTGCGTCAGCGACTGGCGGTCGCGGCTGCTCCAGTGCAACAACGAATACAGCGGGCAGAAGCCAACAGCGCTGGTCGCGAGCATGATTGCGGCGAGCGCGTACAGGACGATCGCACCGATCGACCCGGGGCCGATCAGGATCCCGACCAAGATCGCGAGGGGTGCGACGAGCAGCGTGCGCACGCGTCGGTCCAGGGTGTTCATGTTCTTGTTCATCGAAAGCTCCTTTCGGGTTGCGCCGCTGCGGGCGCTTGCACCAGCCCGGCGAGGTCGAGCAGGTGCCGCTCGACGGAGCCGCACGCCTGCTCGCAGAGCGCGAGCACGTCCGTGTCGGCGATCCGGTAGTAGACGCAGTTGCCGTCCTTGCGGCGCGCGAGCACGCCCGCCTCAGCCAACAGCGTCAGATGCTTGGAGACGTTCTGCTGCGAGGTCTCGAGCTCATCGGCCAACTCGTGCACTGTCGCCTCGCCGTCACGCAACCGATCAAACAGCCGGATTCGCATCGGCTCGGCCAACAAGCGGAACCGGCGCGCGATCAGCTCGACCAGCTCGGCAGGAATCGGAGACGGAAGCACCATGCCATAGAGCATACAAACACACAGCTAATAAGTTGTAGAGGGGTAAATACTGATCGTGATCACGGAATACCCCCACCGCCCCATCAACCGGTCGCGCACGATCGATCGTCCGAACGCGCGACTCGATCAGCGAGCCTGCCCCACTCGGCGTCGCGGCGGCGCGTGGTTCGGTGTCGAATCGATGAGCTGCCGATTGCCGCAGTTGACCACCAGAGCTGTCGGTCACAAGGTCCGAAGGTTGGGTCCGGGCGCCGTCGTTGGCGTGCGGCCGCGAGGGCTCACCGTCCCCTAGCCCTGTCGGTGGTCGGCATCTGGCACGTGCCGTCGGTCGTTCTCGGAGCGGCGTGGGATGCGCTCGGCGTTGGCGTTCTCGCTCGCGCTCATCGCGCACCGGGCGCTGTTGGCAGAGCTCGCGTTTCTGGGACGGTTGGGGTCCGCGAGCACGCCACCCCGAACGCCGGGCTCTCCCTCGTCGTGGGAGCGGCGATGCTGCTCGCCCGGCTCCTCCACGCTCCGGTTGCGATGCACACTGTCTGGGCACCTGTGGCCGCCACACCTTGGCTCCGGCCGCCGCCGCGCCGATACGTTCGACCGACCCCCCGGACGCCGACACCGCGGACGGCCGCCGTGCTACGGATTCATCCCGGGGGTTCGGCGCGTTCGCGCTGATCGTCACACCGTGCTGGCCCCGGCGACGCCACGCGCAGCGCTCGGCGGCTGCCCGGAGCGCTCTACGGGCTCGGCACGTGTCTCTTTACACCCGTCGATCGTGAGGATCGGAACCTGTCGCGGTCAGCGGTCCCCCGGGGTCGCGCCGGCGCTGGTTGGTGTCGTCGCCGTCCCGCGTCGCGCTGAGCGTCCGGGCAGGAGCTTCTTGAGGTCCGACCGGCGCTGGATCGCGACGAACCACAACAGCGCGGCAACACAGACGAGCAATGCGATCCAGAAGTTCAGCCGCATCCCGAGCACGTAGTTGGAGTAATCGATCCGCAGCGATTCCTCGAACAGTCGGAAGCCCGAGTAGCCGGCGATATATAGCGCGAACACGCCGGGTGCCCGGACTCGGTGGCGGCGCACGAGCCATGCAAGCCCGGCCGCCAACGACAGATTCCAGATGATCTCGTAGAGGAAGGTGGGTTGAAAGGTGGCGTAACGCAGGTAGCCGGGGGGGCGGTGCGCGAGGTCGATCTGCAGCGCCCAGGGCAGCGTGCTCGGCTTGCCGAACAGTTCCTGATTGAAATAGTTGCCCTGCCGGCCGATCGACTGCGCGACCAGCAGCGCCGGGGCGACGCAGTCCATCAGCCGCAGCATCTCGGCCTTGGTCAGCCCGCGTCGTCGTCGCACGTACCAGAGGCCGACAGCTGTTCCCGCGGCGACCCCGCCCCAGATCCCCAGGCCTCCCTTCCAGATCGCGAACGGGCCCCACCAGTGCGGCGGGATCTGGCTGGGTGTCGTGATCAGGAAGTAGATCCGGCCGCCGATCAGCCCGGCCGGAAACGCCCACAGCGCGATCTCCTGCGGCAGATGGGGGTCGCCGCCGTCCCGCCTCCAGAGCTCGCGCGTGACCAGGATCGCGGCAGCGACCGCGAACACGTAGGCCAGTCCGTAGGCGTGCACGAAGAACGGCCCGATGTGAAACCCGTTAGCGGACGGGCTGGAGATGTAGGCGGATGACATGCCCGCCTCATCGTAGGGACAGCGCGATCAGGATCCGGCGGTGTGCGAGCGTGCCCGGGCTGCCGGCAGCGGCTTCGCCGACGCTGGCAACGGATGGCTGGGTGAGGCAAAACCGGACGAGAACGTCGGTCGTCGCGGGCGCCGACGAGCTCGCCGGGTTCGTATCGGCGATGGCAACCAACGAGCCACCACGAACACGGTGAGCGACGCGCGGAAGCGCTGGGCGACGAGCTCGATCAGCGGCTTGGACGGCCGGTGCGGGACGGGAGGAAGGGTCGCCTCCCAGAACCCCAGCACAAGCACTCAGTTGTTCAGTTGACAGGTGTCGAATGCGTTGCTATTCTCTACATTCTTACTACCGTACAGTTGTGCAGCAGTCTGCTGCCGGCGAAGGAGCAGTCGACATGTCCAGTCGCAAGCGGGTCGTCATCGTCGGTTCGAGCTTCGCGGGGATGACCGCGGCGCTCGAGACGCGCAAGCTCGTCGGAGATCGCCACGAGATCGTCGTGCTCGACCCCCGGCCGGATTTCACCTTCATCCCGTCGCTGATCTGGCTTCCCTTCGGACTCCGTGACGCGGAGGACATCACGTTCCCGCTCGCGCCGATGTACGCGAAGAAGGGCATCAGGTTCATCAACGAGGCCGCGACGAAGATCGACCCGGCCGGCCATACAGTGACCACGTCGGCCGGTGAGGAGCTGTCCTACGACCGGCTGTTCATCGGCACCGGCCCGCGACTGGCGTTCGAGAAGGTCGCGGGCCTCGGCCCCGAAGACGGGCACACCCAGTCCGTGTGCAACCTCGACCATGCGCTGCTCGCCCGCGAGGCGTGGGAGCGGTTCCTCGAGAACCCCGGCCCGGTCGTCGTCGGCACCGCACAGGGCGGGTCGTGCTTCGGTGCCTCGTACGAGTTCCTGTTCAACGTGCGCCATCGGATCAAGAAGGCCGGGCTGGACGAAGTCGCTCCGGTCACGTTCATCACCGCCGAGCCGTTCCTCGGCCACTTCGGCCTCGGCGGCGTCGGCGCCTCCCAGCAGATGGTGGAGCGGTTCCTTGACCGTCACGACATCGAGGGACTGCCCAACACGGCGATCAAGGAGGTCCGCGACGGCGAGATCGAACTCGAGAGCGGGCGGACGCTGCCCTTTGCCTACTCGATGATCGTGCCGCCGTTCACCGGCGTCGAGGCCGTCGCCCAAGCGGACGGGCTGGCCAACCCGATGGGGTTCATCCCCGTCGACGAGCACTACCGGCATCCCGAATACGACGATGTCTACGCCGGCGGCGTGGCGATCGCGATCGCCCCGCCCGACCCCACGCCGGTGCCCGCAGGCGTGCCGAAGACCGGGCAGATGACCGAGGTCATGGCCAAGACCGCCGCGCACAACATCGCCGCCGACATCGACGGCGCCAAGCGCGCGACCCTGCCGCTCGAGGACCTCGGTGCGATCTGCATCCTCGACGCCGGCAACAACGGCGTGATCTTCAAAGCCGAGCACATGCTCGCGCGCAACGGGCACGCCAACGGCAAGGTGCCGAGCGCCCATCTGATGGCCGGCCCTCAGGCCCACTGGGCCAAGCTCGCCTTCGAGCGGATCTTCCTCAGCAGCCGCAAGCGCGGCGCGCTCGTCCTCTGACCACATACATCGAATCAAGGAAACGCCCCATGGACTCAACAATCGAAGAGCTCGCCGACGCCACGTTCACCGACGCGGTGGCCGACGGAATCACCGTGATCGACTTCTGGGCCGGCTGGTGCGGTCCCTGCCGGGCGATGGCACCGCAGTTCGAGCGCGCGGCCAAGCTTCGGCCGAAGTATCGCTTCGCGAAGGTCGACGTCGACGCCGAGCCGGGGCTCGCGGCCCGGTACGAGATCCGCTCGATCCCGACGCTCATCGTGCTGCGCGACGGTCAGCCGATCGCCGCGCAGGCGGGGGTGATCGGCGCCGACCAGCTCGTCGAGGCGCTCGACCGCCTCGCCGCGGCGAACACCGACGCAACCGTCGCCCAGGAGGCGGCGTGATGACCAGCGATAGCCAATGGCCGCTCGAACGCGTCCTGTTCGCACTCGGCGGCACGGTCACGCTCCTCTCGGCCGTGCTGGCGGCGGTCGCCTCGAAGTGGTTTCTGCTGCTGACGGCATTCGTCGGCGTCAACCAGTGGCTGTACGTTCTCGGCGGCGCGTGCCCAGCCTCGATCGTCCTGCGCCGGGCCTGCCGCCTGCGCTCGGCGATCTACGAGAACGAGGGCAGCTCGCCGGCGAGCGCGAACGCGGTGGGGATCCGATGAGTGCGCTCGAGGAAGCACGGCTCGGCACGAGCCCGATCCAGGAGGAGTACCCCCACGCGCTGAGCGTGGGGCCGATCGGTCGGATCGGCCGCTACACCGCCACCCACTTCCGGGTCGTGCTCATCGGCTGGCTGGTCGTCGCGATCGGGCTTGGCTTCTTCGCCCCGAAGGTCGAGACCGCGCTCTCGGGCGCGGGGTGGGAGACGACCGGCGCGCAGTCGGTGCAGGCACGCAAGCTGATCGACAAGAACTTCCACGGGCTGTCGAGCTACGCGCTGATGACGGTGATCTACTCGCCGACTCAGACGATCAACGCCCCCGCCTTCAAGGCTGCCGTCGCGAACGTCGAGCACACCCTGCGAGTCGACAGCGCCGTTCGCAGCGTCGTGCCCCCCTCGCCGGGCGTGTCGATCTCCCGTGACGGGCACACTGCGATCGTCCAGGCGGGTGCGGCCAAGAGCTCCAACGGGATGGTCAAGGCCGCCGACTCGTTGAAGGGCAAGCTCGCCGCCCTCTCATCGGGCGGGGTGCAGGTCCACCTGACCGGCGCTTCGGGCATGTGGTCGGATTTCAACGCCGCGAACCGCACGGCGATGATGAAGTCCGAGGTGATCTCCTGGCCAGTGACCCTCGGGATCCTGCTGCTGGCATTCGGGTCGCTGGTGGCCGCCGGGCTGCCGCTGATGCTGACCATGATCGGGCTGGCCTCGGCGGCCGGACTGCTCTACCTCGGGACGCTGATCTCTCCGATCTCGATCTGGGCGATGAACTTCGCGCTGATGTTCGCGCTCGCGCTGGGCATCGACTACGCGCTGTTCGTCGTACACCGCTTCCGCGGGGCGCTCTTCGGGCACAAGATGTCGGCCGTCGACGCCACCGCGGTGGCGATGGATACCGCCGGGAAGGCCGTCCTGTTCTCCGGTATCACCGTGCTGATCTCGCTGAGCGCGGTGATGCTCGTCCCCTCGCCCGCGTTCCGCTCGATGAGCCTCGGGATCATGCTCGCGGTGATCTTCGTGCTCGCGGCGACGCTGACGCTGCTGCCGGCAGTCCTGGCAAGGCTCGGCCCGCGGGTGGACAAGCTCGCGCTGCCGTGGGCGCACTCCGGTGAGCACCGCTCGGCGCGGTTTGCCGCGTGGGGCGAGCGGCTGTGGCGCCAGCCGGTGCGCCACGGCGTGGTCGCACTGGCGATCCTGGTCGGCCTGGCGCTCCCGGTCACGCAGCTGAGGACCTCGATGCCGTCGATCAAGGTCGTGCCGACCTCGGATGCCTCGCGCATCGGCTACAACCAGGTGCAGGCGGCATTCGGACCCGGCTCCACCGGACCGCTGCAGATCCTCACGCCCGCGGCTCAGGCCACGACGGCTGCACAGATCGCCACCCGCGATCCCGGCGTGGCCGCGATGATGCCGACCCAGACCAGTGGCGGGTACGCGCTGCTGACCGCGATCCCCAAGCAGGACCCGTCCAACCCGGCCGTCGGGCAGACGATCGACCGGCTGCGCGCGGCGCTCCCGTCCGGAACGCTGATCGGTGGGGCGGTCGCGGAGAACCACGACCTCCAGGCTGCGCTCTCCGCGAAGACGCCGTTGGTGATCGGTGTCGTCCTGGGCCTCGGGTTCCTCCTGCTGCTGATCGCGCTGCAGGCGCCACTGCTGGCCGCTGTGGGCGTGCTCACGAACCTGCTGGCAACCGGAGCAGCATTCGGCGTGGCCAAGTGGATCTTCCAGGACGGATCACTGCATTCGCTGCTCGGCTTCCAACCGCAGGGGTTCCTCGACGCGTGGGGCCCCGTGTTCTTCTTCGCGATGATCTTCGCGATCTCGATGGACTACACGGTGTTCCTGCTCTCCGCGGCCAAGGAGCACTGGGACCACACCCACGATCCCCGCGCGGCGATGGTCGGCGGCGTTGCGCACTCCGGTCGGGTGATCTTCGCGGCTGGCGCGGTGATGGTCGCGGTGTTCTTCACGTTCGCACTGTCAGGACCGCTGCCACCAAAGGAGATGGGAATCATCCTCGGCGTCGCCGTGCTGCTCGACGCAGCCCTGATCCGCCTGCTGCTGCTGCCCGTGCTGTTGCGACTGATGGGCCGCTGGGCCTGGTACCTGCCGAAATGGGCACGCCGGGTGCTCCCCGACGTCACCTTCGGACACGCATGAGAGCCAGGAGGAACGACCCCATGTCAGCAACGTCCACGCTTGAGCTGTGGCAGACGGAATGGTGCCCCGCCTCGCACCGCGTGCGCCAACACCTGACCGAGCTCGGCCTCGCCTACCTCACCCATCAGGTGCCGGTGCCGCCCGAGGCTCGAACCGAGCTACAGGCCGCGACCGGCACGACTGAGATCCCGGTCCTGATCGTCGGCGGCGAAACCGTCGTCGGTGAGCAGGCGATCCGCACCTATCTGAGTGAGCACTTCATCGAGCCGCCGGACGCCGCCGAGCAGCGCGCCAAGGCAGCCAAGGCCAAGCACAAGGAACTGGAGGCAGAATGTCCCAAGTTGGCAGCAGCTACACGCTAAGCACGAACACCGACCTCACGTTCTCAGAGGCTGTGGCGCGCGTGCGCGAGGAGCTCGCCGCGGAAGGCTTTGGCGTCCTGTGCGAGATCGACGTGCAGGCGACGCTCAAGCAGAAGCTCGGCGTCGAGCGCGAGCCCTACGTGATCCTCGGCGCCTGCAACCCCCCGCTGGCCCACGCGGCGCTCGAGGCGGAACCCGAGCTTGGCGTTCTGCTGCCGTGCAACGTGGTCATCTACCAGCAGCATGGCGCCACCCACATCGCCGCCGTCGACGCCGAGCGGATGCTCTCGATCGTTCCCAGCGACGAGCTTGCGGCGACCGCCACGGAAGTGAGGCAGCGTCTGGGCGCCGTGGTTGGCCGCGCCGCTCACGGTTCAGCCGACAGCGCAGCATGACCCACCCCCAGGAGCAGGTTGATGTTCTTCTCACGTAAGCCCTCGATCACCCCGGAGGAAGCGGCGGCGGCGCTCGCGAAGCGCGAGCTCGTGCTGGTCGACGTTCGACAGCCCGCCGAGCTGCGAGCCGGCCGCGTACGCGGAGCCGTCAACATCCCGCTGGGACAGCTCCGCGATCGCCTGCGCGAGCTCGACGGCGACCGCCAAATCGCCTTCCTGTGCCACTCCGGCGCCCGCAGCTCCCGCGCCACCGGCATCGCCCTCAAGGCCGGATACGACGCCGTCAACGTGCGCGGCGGGACAACCGGCTGGGCCCGCGCCGGGCAGCCGTTGAAGCGTTAGCGGACTGCCACGACATGGCTCTGGCTGCCATCCCGTTCAGCCTGGGCCTCGGGTTGAGCTCGGGATGCTCGGCGGCGGGGCTCGGTGCTGGCTGTCCCAGTGCTGGTGTACGTGCTCGGGCAAGTGTTCGCCAGGCGATCGCTGCACCGCTGGTCGTAGTCACCGCTGGCGCGGTCGCGGGGCGGCCTCAGCCACACGCGAAGGACGGGTGTGCTGGCGGCACGCTGTGGCATTCACGGCCCGCGGCTCTGCCCGCGGTGATTGCGGGAACGGCTTGTCATGGCTGAGTCGCGGGCGGCACGGGAACGTCACCGGTGACACGCTGCAGGTCGGCGACGCCGGCCGGGCGCACCTGCCACACGCACCGCGAGCAGACCGTGGCGGGGGCGCTCGCTGAGCCGCACGACGCGGTCGCGAGGATCCGTAGGGATCACGGAGCGGTGCGGCGGAGGTTCACGGACGCTTAAGCACCCCGACGGCTCATACTCCCCCTAGGTATCCGATTACCCCGGGCGGGTATTGCTCACGAAAGAGAATGCGAATGTCTGACATTGTCACCTATCGAGTTCCGGGAATGAGCTGCGAGCACTGCCGGGCCGCCGTGGGCGAAGAGCTCAGCGCCGTAATGGGCGTGGACTCGGTCGCCGTCGATCTCGAGAGCAAGCTCGTGCGGGTGAGCGGCTCATCGCTCGACGATGCGGCGCTGCGGGCGGCGATCGACGAGGCGGGTTACGAGGTGGCGTGATGGCCACCGCGACCGAAGAACCGAGCGAGCGGGTTGAGCTGGCGATCGAGGGGATGACGTGCGCGTCGTGCGCGGCGCGGATCGAGAAGCGCCTGAACAGGCTCGAGGGGGTGAGCGCGTCGGTCAACTACACCTCGGAGCACGCCGCGGTCACGTTCGAGTCTGGGCGTGTGTCGATCGAGGACCTGATCGGCAGTGTCGAGGCGGCCGGCTATCATGCCTCGCTGCCGGATGAGGCGCTGGGTGAGGAGGATCCCGCCCGGCTCTACCGGCTGCGGTTGATCGTCGCGGTCGTGCTGTCGGTGCCGCTGGCGCTGCTGGCGATGGTGCCGGGGCTGCAGTTCCCGGGTTGGGAGTGGGTCTCGCTGGCACTGGCGACGCCGGTGGTGTTCTGGTGCGGCTGGCCGTTTCACCGCGCCGCAGTGCTGAACGCGCGGCATCTGGTCGCGACGATGGACACACTGATCTCGGTCGGTACGCTCGCGGCGTGGGGCTGGTCGACCGTCGTGCTGCTCACAAGAGTCAACGAGAGCACCTACTTTGAGACCGCTGGGCTGATCACGGCGCTGATCCTGCTCGGGCGCTACTTCGAGGCGCGCGCCAAGCGACGCTCGGGCGAGGCGATCCGCAAGCTGCTCGAGCTCGGCGCCAAGGAGGCGCGTGTGCTGCGCGAGGGCGAGGAGGTGCTGGTGGAGGTCGAGCAGCTGCGGGTCGGAGACTTGTTCGTGGTTCGGCCGGGCGAGAAGGTCGCCACAGACGGCGTGGTTGAGAGCGGCGAGTCGGCGGTCGACGCCTCGATGCTGACCGGCGAGTCGGTGCCCGTGGAGGTTTCCGCGGGTGACGAGATCGCCGGCGCGACGATCAACGTCTCCGGACGGCTGGTCGTCCGGGCGACGAGGATCGGCGCCGATACGGCGCTGGCGCAGATCGCGCGGATGGTCGCGCAGGCGCAATCCGGCAAGGCCGACGTGCAGCGACTCGCCGACCGCGTCTCGGGGGTGTTCGTGCCGGTCGTGATCGGCCTCTCGCTGGTGACGCTCGCCGGCTGGCTCATGCTCGGCGGCACAGCAGCGGCGGCGTTTACCGCGGCGGTCGCGGTCGTGATCATCGCCTGTCCATGCGCCCTGGGACTGGCGACGCCGACGGCGCTGATGGTCGGCACCGGCCGCGGAGCCCAGCTCGGGATCCTGATCAAGGGGCCGGAGATCCTCGAGCAGACCCGCCAGGTCACCACGATCGTGCTCGACAAGACCGGCACCATCACCGAGGGCCGGATGGAGCTCACCGCACTCGTCGCGGCCGAGGGGGTGCCCGAGGACGAGTTGCTGCGGCTGGCCGCGGGCGTCGAGGATGCCAGCGAGCACCCGATCGCCCGGGCGATCGCCCAGCGCGGCCGCGAGCGGCTCGGCGCACTACCGGCGGTGGAGCGCTTCAGCAACCGCGCCGGCCTGGGGGTGCAGGCGCAGGTGGGCGGGCACGACGTCTTGGTCGGCCGCCCCGCCTTCCTGGCCGAGTGGGGCATCGAGCTGCCGAGCGACCTGGCCAGGGCCGCCGCTGAGCTCGAGGACACCGGCGCCACGGTCGTGGCGGTCGCCTCCGACCGCGCCGCCCTTGGACTCGCTGCCGTAGCCGACCGGATCAAGCCCACCAGCCACCAGGCGATCGCTGAGCTCAAGCAACTGGGCCTGCAACCGGTGCTACTGACCGGAGATAACGAGCGGTCCGCAGCCACGGTGGCCGGCCGGGTCGGCATTGAGCGGGTGCTCGCCGGCGTGCTCCCGGACGGCAAGGCCCGGGAGATCAGGCGACTGCAGCAGGGCGGCGAGGTCGTCGCGATGGTCGGCGACGGCGTCAACGACGCGCCCGCCCTCGTCCAGGCCGACCTCGGGCTGGCGATCGGCACCGGCACCGACGTCGCGATCGAGGCCTCGGACCTGACGCTGGTATCCGGCGACCTGCGCGCCGCCAGCGACGCGATCCGCCTCGCCCGGCGGACGCTGCAGACGATCAAGGGCAACTTGTTTTGGGCGTTCGCCTACAACGTCGCCGCGATCCCGCTGGCGATAGCCGGCCTGCTTAACCCGATCATCGCCGCCGCGGCGATGTCGTTCTCGAGCGTGTTCGTGGTCACCAACTCGCTCAGGCTCCGCCGCTTCCAATCCCGACGGGAGGCCCCGTGACCGAGACCACCGCTCCGACCTACGGCTACGCCGCCGACAAGGACGCCCTGATCAAGCGCCTGCACCGCATCGAGGGGCAGGTCCGCGGCATCGAGAAGATGCTCTCCGACGACCGCTACTGCATCGACATCATCACCCAGATTTCGGCCGTCAACACCGCGCTGGAGGCGGTCGCGTTCAAGATCCTCGACGAGCACGTCAACCACTGTGTCACCGGCGCACTCGCCTCCGGTGACGAGCATGTCGCCGTCGAGAAGAGCCGCGAACTGCTCGACGCCGTCCACCGCTTCGCCCGCGCCCGTTAGGCCGATGTGACGATGGCCGCCGCCGGGTTGAGCGTCGACCTGATCCTCAGCGCCCCGAATCCGAAGCCGCGAGCACCCACATCTTGCGACAACGATCTCGAGATCGCGCGGGTCGCACACGCATTCATCGACGTTGGCCCGCGTCGCGAAGACGTGTTGGAGGTGGCTCGGATCCCGAGGAAGGGTCAGAAACAGGTCGGGTTGGCTTGCGGCGGAAGCGGCATCTCCGGCCGGCCGACGGGCGCGGAGACAGAACAGCCGCGAGTGGCCCAGAAGGAAGAAGTGAGCGAGCGGCCCCGTGGACGTCGGTAGTCTGTCGTCTTCGTTCGCGCCGACCGGTCGGGTAGGGAGTGACGAAGTTGTTGACCAGCGTCCGCGAGGAGCTCAGCGAGTCCTATCCCGCCGTTGCCGGCTCGGTCCCGCGTGCTCGCCTGGCGGTCACGCAGTTCGCGGCCCGGAGTGGGATCGCGGGCGCGCGGTTGGAAGCCGTTCGTCTGGCGGTCACCGAAGCGGTCACGAACGCCGTCAAGCACGCCTACCCCGACGCGACCGGCGCCTTCAACCTAGCGGCGGCCGTGACCGGTGAGGAACTCTGGGTTCTCGTGGCCGACGACGGCTGCGGCTACCAGACCCCGCCCCAGCGGCCCGGCCTCGGATGGGGGCTCACCCTCATCGCCCAACACTCAAAGGAGTACGTCATCACCGAGCGGGCGGCCGGCGGGACCGAGGTGAGGATGCGCTTCCCCATCCGGCCAGGCAGCCAACTCGCTCACGGCTAGCTGCGCTGGTTAAGCTCCTCGGCCACCGAGGCGGCTTCACCCACCTTCTCGACCAGCAGATAGCCGGTGTGGCGCTCGACGACGGATTCGGCGTCAGGGACCTCGTGCCCAGGAATGACCACGAACCTGCGAGGATGAGCGCGGACACGCTCGTATTCCGCGGCGGTCAACCGCACCGCCTCGCCACATTCCAGCCGAGCGCATTCGCAGCGGAACGGCACCCGCTGGTCCTCCTCACCCGGCCACAGCCCTCGCTCAATCCCCTCGTTGGCCTCCCGAAACAGCGACTCGTTCGCGCCGATCCGCTGCTTCGAGACGCCGTCCATGGCGGGCAGACTACCCCGCTTCCGGCCGCACCGGGGAAGCTCGCCGTCAGAGACGATCAGCCGCCGGCAGCCGCCCAGCGGCGGTCGCGGTCTTGAGCTTCGCCACTACCGGAGTCGGGCCAGTCCGTGTTGGTATGCGTAGCGGACGGCTTGGGCGCGGTCGCGGGCGCCGGTTTTGTAGAAGATCCGGTTGATGTGGGTCTTGACGGTCGCGTTGCTGAGCACGGCTTGTCGGCGATCTGCGCGTTGGACAGCCCGTCGGCGATCAGCTTGAGCACCTCGACCTCGCGCGGTGTGAGTTCGTCAGGGAGGTCCGGTGGCGTCGGTTCGGTGGCTGACACTGGCGGGGGTTGATCGAGGACGGCGGTCACGAGTCGCAGCTGGATGGCGGGGTCGAGGTGGGTCTGGCCGGCGATGAGTGCCCGGATCGCGTGTTCGATCTCCTCGGCGGTCGCGTCCTTGGTCAGGTAGCCGCGAGCGCCGGCTTGTAGGGCCGGGAAGAGGAAGTCATCGTCGGCGTAGGTCGTCAGGACCAGCACGCGTGTGTCGGGGAGCGCGGCGAGGATCTGGCGGGTTGCCTCGGCTCCCTCGAGGCGCGGCATTCGCAGGTCCATCAGCACGATGTCGGGGCACTCGGAGCGGGCCCGCTCGACCGCCTCGATTCCATCGGCGGCGGTCGCGACGATCTCGATGTCGTCGATCAGGCCGAGCAGCATCGCCAGTCCGTCGCGGACGACCGGTTGGTCGTCTGCGATCAAGACGCGGATGGTCATGCGGGCACCTCGATCTCGACGCGCCAGCCTTCGGGTGTCGCGCCGGCCGACATCGTGCCGCCGGCCTGCTCGATCCGCTCACGCAGCCCTTGTAGTCCGCGGCCGCCGCCCATTCCTTGTCGCGGTGGGGTGTCCGAGGCGCCGTTATCGACCGACAACGTCGTGCGGTCGGGTTCGTAATGCACGGTGACCGTCGTGCAAGCGCTGGGTGCATAGCGTGCGACGTTCGTGAGCGCTTCCTGTGCGGCGCGGTAGAGCGCAAGGCTCGGATCGGCCGGTAGTGTCCGCGCGTCGCCTTCGATCCGCAGCGTCACGTTCAGGTTCATATCGGCTTTGTAGCTGTCGACCAGAGACGGGAGCTGGGCGAGCGTCGGTAGCGCGTCGCCACGAAGCGCGCCGACGGCTTGGCGGGCGTTGGCGAGTCCGTCCTTGACGAGCTCACTGGCGCGGTCGATCGCGTCGCTGAGAGGCGGCTGAGCATGCTCGCGTTCGGCGAGCTTCCGGGCCCCCTGGAGCTGGATCGCGGCGCCGGACAGCGCGTGCGCGAGCACGTCGTGGAGTTCGCTGGCGATCCGCCCGCGCTCGGCTACCGCCGCCGCGCGGGCCTGCTCGTCGCGTGCATCCTCGAGCTGCGCCAGCAGGATCTCGGTGCGGTCCTGACCCTCCCGAGACTGCTTGAGGAACTGCGCGACGACACCGACCAGAACCGTCACGAGGATCCCGGCCGCGACTGCTGACGAGGAGCCTCCGGCCGCGGCGGTGACGACACCCAGCGCGAAAACCAGCGCGCCGCCGACCGAGACACCGGCCCTGAACGGGAGCCGCGTGATCGCCATGAACACGGCGGCGCCGGCCGCGATCCCGGTCGCTCCCTTGAGCTGGAGTCCGGCGATCGCGACGCCGGCGGCGCCCATCAGCGCGATCACGCCCGTCTGCAGCCTGACGTCCAGCTCGGGAAAGCCGTCGCGCACCGCGACCATGAGCGTCGCTGCGAACACGCAGAGAGCCACCGTCACCGCGAGTGCCTTGCCGTGCAGTCCAGGCACCGGCTGGCTGTTGGCGCTGCCGAGCACCACCACGAGCAGCACCGCCCAGCCGAGCGGCCGCAGCGTCCCCCGCTGCCGATACAGCCGCTCATGAGCACGCGCCCGAGCCTCTGCTACCCGCTCGCTCTCCGGGACAGCTCTCTGTGAACCGGTCACCGCAGCACGGACGATAGAACGACCACCGGCCCGCGGGTGCGGGCCAGTGGCGCGTGATCCGGGAGGCTCAGGGGTCATGCAACCGCAGCGAGGGGAGCGGCGCTTGACCGCATCGCGTTCCGGCCCCGAAGCTGGACGATCGCGATCCGGGTGCCGACCTCGAGCAGCGCCATCAGCACCAGCGCAACCGGCCACGCCGCGGCGCCGATCTGGTGAGCCATGCTGAAGCTCGCGACCGCGTGACGCGCGCCGTTATTGATCGCGAAGACGAACACCATCCGCGAGCTGATCCCGGCGATCAGCAGGGCGCCGGCGAGCCAGCCGACGCGCGCGACGGCGAGACCGTTCTCGCCGGCGCGGACGTGGGTGGCGAAGCCGCTCGCGATACCGAGCGTGAGGCCGACGGTCCCGAGCGCGCCGATCAGCACGAGATCGTTGCCGGAAGTCGGGATCGAGTGCACGTAGATATGCGCGACATAGGCGACGACGGCCAGCGGGATGAGGAAGCTGCGAAGGTCGAGCTCTCGCTCGCGTGCCTGACGCAGGACGATCAGGACGAACACTGCGTTGATGAGGTAATCGGTGGTTGTCATGGCCATCATGATCTGCTCATGGCGGCCCCGTGTCGTCGGCCCGAGGGTTGAACAAAGGGTTGATCTCAAGCCTCAACCCGCGGGTTGACCGCGTCCACGTCAGAGGTCCGCATCACGACGCGGACCTCGTTCGTGAGGAGCCTCTCGCCAACGCCGCATCACACCTCGGGTCGAAAGGGACGCGCCATTTGTCGGCGCTCAGCGAGGCTCCGGCTCCGCGATTCCGGATGTGGAACTGATCCATCCCGACGTCAGCGACCTCGACCGGGAGACCCGTCTGGCAACAGCAGGGGCATCTAGGCGCTGTGCGGGTCCACGCACCCGCGTTCGCTGCGCCTCGGCTGATTCGCTTCGGCTCGTGCCCGAGAGGTTCGAAAGGCCGCGCGGCTGGTGCGCGTTGGTCGTGCGTGTCGGATAGGTTCCCCCGCTCGCGCTGGGAGCTCGAGCGGCTGAGGGGGGAGCTCGACAAGAACACCGCTCGGGCTGAGTACGGTTGCTGGATGGCGTCGAGGGGCGTCAGCGCTTCAACCGACCGCGTGGCTGAGCGCCGTCGCGCAGTCGCTCTCGCGCGCCACTTCCGTGAGGCCGAGGGCCTGTCGAGCGCCCAGATCGCCGACCGCCTCGGCCGATCACCCGCGACCGTGAAGGCCTACTTCTACGATCCAACCGGCGAGAAAGCACGGGCGGTCAAGGCCCGCTACGTCGGGATGTGCCGGGGCTGTGGGGCGTACACGCAGCCGCGCAACGGCAAGGGCGACGCGTACGCCTACTGCAAGCGCTGCCATCCGGGCGCGATCGCGCGCCGCTGGACCCAGGAGCGCGTGCTCGACGCGATGCGCGACTGGCGCGGCCGCTACGGGCGGCTGCCGACGTCATACGACTGGTCGAGCACCCACGCGCATCGACGTGGGGGAGACGCGCGCGCACGCCTCGCCGAGGGCGAGTGGCCTGCGGCGAGTGTCGTCACACGCCTGTTCGGCACCTGGAGCGCCGCCCGCGCGGTGGCCCGCGCAGCTGGCTGGGGAGATGACGAGAGAGCCGGCGTCAGCGTCCTCATCATTTGGCAGGGACTCGATCTCCCTGCCGAAACCCCGGGAATCGACCGCTATATCCGAGGATCGGAGGGGAGGTGAGCCCAAGCCGGAACCTATCGATTTGCAGGTGCTTCTTACAGCACCCGCAAATTTCGCCCATAATTCGGGTCGGTGAGGTCCCCGGTTCAAATCCGGGCGCCCCGATTGAAACCTCGCCATTTGCAGGGATTTACGGCGGATGGTGCGGTCGAGACTCGATCCTCATGGAGAGTAGGTATAGGGGCGGGACGTCGGGATCCCTTCGATTTCTCACCGACGAAATGCCTGCAATTGCGCGGCTGCTACCCGCAGTTCGGAGTCAATGGCTAGATCCGGTCATCCGGCGCACGCTCCACGGACCAGCACCATCCCAAGGTCGCGAGGCTGTCGGAGAATTGGGAGGTAGTGGGCACCATTACCTTGAATCTGGCCAATTTCACCTCAGGAATGGGACGGCACCCGCAATCAGCCACGACACGGGAAGGTCCGTTCCCACTTCGAGGGTCTGACACGGCATTCTCCGACAGCCTCTCGCCGAAGCAGTGGTCAGCTGGGATCCGCCGCGATGGCGCCAGCGATCGTCAGCGCTAAGGACCGCCCGTGAACGGATGCAGTCACGAGGGTCGCTGACGGCAGGTCGCTCGGCCACGCCCTGGGGAGCGACGGCGGAGTCGTGGGCCCTTCGTACCTCCTGCAGTCACATTTCCCGCGACGACGTCGTGACATCGCCGGTGCGATCGAAGCCTGCGCTACCCCGACCAGGTCGGCCAGCCCGGGGGCATGCTCTGGTTGGGGATCGGCTGGAACAGCCCGGACGGCGCCCCGAGTCGCACGAGCAGCGCGTTCATGTTCCGCCCTTCGATTGTCGACCAATCGCCCACATCGGGGCACGTCTGGCACGAGTGCCCGTCCGCCATCGCCAGCGCCTCGGGTCCGCCTCCGGCCGCCCAGCCCCACTCCGACCACGGGTATCCTGCGTAGAGCGTTGCGATCTGCTGGCCAGCGCTGACCGTCTGCCCGGCCCGACGTTGACCGTGATGTGCTCGGCGACATACACGTACTTGCCGGCGAACGGACCGTCCAGGAGCCGCATGACGATGATACCGCCGCCGGGCCAGCAACTGATCGCCCAGCAGCTCGACGGCCCCGAGTCCGTGTCGCTGGCCATCGTTACCCGGGCCCGGCCGATCGCCAGCAGCGGCCCGGTGCCCGCGTAGTCCACGCCGAGGTCGATCCGCCGTGGGGTCAGACCGCTCACCTCCCGGACCGGGTTGAGATAGATCCAGACGTCGTAGTGGATGATCTTCGGGCCCGGGTGCCGCTCTTGTCGATTGCCGTGACCACGAACGGCAGGGTGCCGAGCCGTCCGGTGCCGATCGATGGCCACGAGCGACGCTGCCTGTGCACGTGGCGATCGTGCTGGCGACGCCTCCCTCCTCGCATCGGAAACGGGCGCGGACCCGCGAGCCACGCTCGTAGGACGCGCCTTGGAACGGCGCGGTCATCGTGATCTGGGGGATCGCGAACTCGTAAGCGCCGATATCGCACGCCCGCCCCTGGGGACGTCGGACGCCGCGCTGATCGGCCGCGGACAGCCGCCGTGGCGAGCGGGAATCGCGTCGATCGCCGCACTGTCCGCGCGATCGCCATCGTGGCGGTGGGACCCCGTTGTCCTTCAGCAGGCCGAGCTTGGGGTGACCGGGCCGACCGGACAGGTCCGTCTCCGTAGCTCAGGTCGCGGCCGCCGTTCGCGATCGCGGAGCCGGGACTCCCGGCGCAGTTCGCGCCGAGGTTCGAGGCGACGATCGTGTTCTGCAACAGCATGTCGTCGGCGCTCAGCGTGGATTGGACATACAGGCCTCCGCCGACGCCGGCGGCTCCGGGGCTGCCCGCGGCGGACCCGGGAGCTCCGCCCACCCCGACCCCGTTGCCGGCCACAGTCGCATTCAGCACCCGACTGGATCCCCCTATGACCGCAATCCCACCGCCGTTGCCGCCGGCGCCGCTCGTACCAGCGAGCCCGCCGCCGGCGCCGCCAGCGCCCGCGATGTTGCCGTACACGGTGCTGTCGATCACCCTGAGCAACCCGCTCCACTGAAGATCCCGCCCCCCGAGGCACCCACCCCGCCGCCGCCGTCGGCACCGACCGGTCCCGCGCCGCTACCCCCTGCCCCCAGGCCCGCCGGCTCCGCTGCTGTCGCGGGTGATCGTCGACGCCCTCACCGACAGCGTGCCGTGATTCTCGAGTCCGCCGCCGCTCCCGCCGGGTCCCCCGCTCCCGCCGCGCGCCGGACGCCCCGAGCGGGTTGTTGGCCCCGCTGCCTCCGCTGCCGCCCGCACCGGCGCGGTTCCCCGAAATAGTCGAATCGACCAGCGTCAGCGCGCCCCGGCTGTACACGCCACCGCCACCGCCTCCGAGGCCTCCGTTTCCGCCGTTGCAGCCGGCGCCCTCGCCACTCCCGCCCCTGCGCCAGCCCCCGCCGCGTTCCCGGTGACCGCGACCCTATCGAGGACCAACGTCCCACCGTTGAAGATGCCCCCGCCGCTGCCGAGGTCCCCCGCGTCGAGGCCATTGGCTCCGGCACCGCCCGCGGCGCAGCCGACACCCGCGACGCCGCTCGCCCCCGGCGATCCGGCTGGTGCCCGCCCGCCGGTGATGCTCAGGCGGCTCAGCACGAGTCGCGCGCCGCTCGCCACCGACAGCACGCGGTCTCCCAGCCCGCCCGCATCGATCACCGTGGCCCGCGGGCCGGAGCCAGTGATCGTGAGTGGCGCGGCGCTGTCCACGTTCAGGTCGCCGCTGGTGTTGTCATCCGCCCCCGCGACAGGGATCGTCAGCACGTACCGACTCGAGCCGAGCACGATCGTGTTCGAACCTCGGCCGACGCGCCCGCAGTCGTTCCGCGTCCCCGGCGACGCGACCGCCTCGATCGCCTCCCGCAGCGCGCATCGTCCGTCATGCGGGACGAGCCCGTCCCTGGTGGTGGTGACCGTCAGGGTGGCTGCGGCGGCAACCACGGGACTCACGAGCGCCACGCACGTGACGACGCCGACGGCCAACGCAGCGATCCGGCCGATGCGCCCCAGCTCTAAGGTTGACCGTACGGCGATCACCCGCGAGAGCTTCGCAGATGATCAGCGACCACATCCCCGAGCGCCCACCGCCAGATCTCATGCGCGGTGCAGCCGGGCGCCCGTACCCGCACAGCAGTATCGCCCCTCCCGCGCCTCCGTGGCACTCAAGCCGCAGACCGCCCGCCGAACCCCGCCAGCGCACCGCTCATGTGCGCGATCTGGACGCCGCAGCCGTCACTGACCCCGCATTTGTTCGCGAGCGTCTCCTGGACCGCCTCGCGGACCCGGTCGAGAACCGCCCGCGTGCGCGCCTCGCCACAATCCCACCCCGGCGACGACCAGCATCGCCCCGGAGACCGGGGTGCGGTCGCGGCGCACGAGGCGCCCGATCGTCATCGGATCGTCGCCATCTCGATCGTGAGCCTCGCGACGTTCGGACGATGCAAGCGGGGGAGCTCCGCATCGGCGCCGACCGTGGCTGCTTGATGGCGATGGCCCGACCAGGCGTTGGCCTGGTTACGTGGGCCGGAGCCGTTCTCAGCGAAAGCGGACTCGAGGTACCCGTGCGCTCCCGGTTTCGGCCGGATCGTGCGGTGTGCTGCACCCATGTGGCGATCGACAGGAGCATCCGAGCCACCCCGCGCGCGATCGCCGAGGACCGCGGGGCCGATCCGATCCCAGCCCGCAGTGCTGGCTAGCGCGACGCCCCC
>CAVWAC010000008.1:0-403502 GCA_963752905.1 uncultured Solirubrobacterales bacterium | reverse complement strand
CGTGCGGCGGCTGCGAGACGGCGAACATCACCGCCCGGGCGACGTCGTCGGGATGGAGCGCGTCGGTCACCGGGTTGTCGAAGAACGGCGTGTCGACGGCGCCAGGCTCGATCAGTGTGACCCGGATGCCGGTGCCGTTGACCTCCTGGCGCGCCGCCTCGCCCATGCCCGTGACGGCCCACTTCGTCGCCGAGTAGAGCGACCCGGGCAGCGCCCGCCGGCCCGCGACCGACCCGGTGAGCAGCAGGTGCCCGCGCGTCTCCTTGAGCGCCGACACTGTCGCGCGGATCGTGAGCGCGGCGCCGTAGACGTTGGTGAGCACCATCGCCCGCCAGTGCTCGGGCGATTCGCGCAGGAAGCCCCGCGCCGCCCCAAAGCCGGCGTTGGCGAAGGCGACGTCGATCCGGCCGAAATGCTCGAGCGCGGCGGCGGCCATCTCCTGCTGCTGCTCCCACTCGGTGACGTCGCAGGCGACGGCGATCGCCCGGTCCTCGCCGCCGAGTTCCTCGGCGAGATCGGTGAGGCGGTCGGTCGACCGCGCGGCGAGCACGAGCCGGTAGCCGGCGTCGGCGGCGTGGCGAGCGGTCGCCGCGCCGATACCACTCGACGCACCGGTGATGAGAAAGACGGGCTCGGACATGGCACGATCATCTCAGGTGCACGATCGAGCCCGCATCCACGTCCAAGCCGGTGGTGGCGGCGACGGCTGTCTCAGCTTCCGTCGCGAGGCCCACGTGCCCAAGGGCGGACCCGACGGCGGCGACGGCGGCCGCGGCGGCGATGTGGTGCTCGTCTGCGACGACTCGCTGCGTGATCTCGAGAGCTTCCGCCGCCGCGTCCACTTCAAGGCCAAGCGCGGGGGGCACGGGCAGGGCTCGCTGCGGCACGGGGCCGATGGCGACCGGCTCGAGATCGCCGTGCCGCCCGGCACCGAGGTGCTCGTCGAGCGCGACGACACCCGCCACGACCTCACCCGTCCCGGACAGCAGGCGGTGGTCGCCGGTGGCGGCAGCGGCGGTCGCGGCAACAAGCGCTTCGCCGGTCCCACCCACCAGACTCCCCGCTTCGCCGAACGCGGCCTGCCCGGGGAGAAGAGCTGGCTCACGCTGCAGCTGAAGCTGCTCGCCGACGTCGGCCTCATCGGCGTGCCGAACGCCGGCAAGTCCTCGCTCTTGTCCCGCATCACCCGCGCCCAGCCGAAGGTCGCCGACTACCCGTTCACGACGCTCTCCCCGGTGCTCGGGACGCTCCAGCTCGACGACCGCCAGCTCGTGATCGCCGACATCCCCGGCCTGATCGAGGGCGCGAGCGGAGGCGCCGGGCTCGGCCACGAGTTCCTGGCCCACGTCGAGCGCACCCGGCTGCTCGTGCACGTGCTCGATGTCAGCCCGCTCGACGGTTCGGACCCGGTGGCCAATCACACCACGGTCGAGCGCGAGCTCGCGCTCCACGATCCCCGCCTGGCTGCGCTGCCGCGCCTGCTCGCCCTCTCGAAGGTCGACCTCGTCGCGCCCGAGCGGGCGGCGGAGGCCGCGGCCCAGTGGCGCGCACGGCTCGGACCCGAGGTCCCGGTCATCCTCACCTCGTCGGTCACCCGGGAGGGGCTCGAGGAGCTCGCCGTCGAGCTCGTCCGCCGGGTCCCGGTGCAGGGGTCGGCGCCCGAGGAGGACGAGGCGCCGGGGCCGGGGCTCGAGGATCTCGCCGAGCACCGCGTGTTCCGCCCGTCCGCCGAGCGCGGGTTCTCGGTGCAGCGCGCGGGGGAGGGGAGCTTCCAGGTCAGCGGTCCGGGCATCGAGCGGCTGCTGCTGCGCTACGACCTCGACAACGAGGACGCGCTCGCGCACCTCGAGCGGCGCCTGCGCGGCATCGGGGTCATCCGAGCGCTCGAGGAGGCAGGGTTCGTGCCCGGAAACGAGGTCGAGATCGCGGGCATTGTGTTCGACCTTGACCCGGGTGTGTAGGATTGCCGCCGCCGAAGGAGGGAGGCCGTCGGCAGGAGGCCGGACGAGCAACGAGAGAGGAGTTCTGCATGCGTCGTGTTGGACTGGCGATCGCCTTGGTGCTGATCGCCGCAGTCGCGTCGACCGCGAGCGCGAGGGTGCTGCGGGTCGGGACGTATCACGGCAAGCGGGGCCAGTATCGCTCGATTCAGGCCGCCGTCAACGCCGCCCATTCCGGGGACTGGATCCTCATCGCCCCCGGCGACTACAAGGCGCATACCGGCCTCACCCCGGCCGGCGCCCCCGACCATCCAGCCGGCGTGCTGATCACCACGTCGCGGCTGCGGATCCGGGGCATGAACCGCAACACGGTGATCGTCGACGGCACGAGGCCGGGCTCGAAGCCGTGCAGCAACGCCCCGGGGGACCAGGAGTTCGGCCCCGCGGGTCTGACGGCGGGTGCCGGGCCGCTCGGTCTCAACGGGATCATGGTGTGGAAGGCGACCAACGTGTGGGTGCAGAACCTGACGGCCTGTAACTACCTGCACGGTTCGGGCAGCACCGGCAACGAGATCTGGTGGAACGGCGGTGACGGCAGCGGCCAGATCGGCGGCTGGGGCTACCTCGGCTCCTATCTCAACGCCACGAGCACCTTCTTCAACGGGGAGGCGACCGCGGCCCAGTACGGGATCTTCTCCAGCAACTGGGACGGCGGCACGTGGGACCAGACCTACACGAGCAACTTCAACGACTCGGGCTACTACATCGGGGCCTGCCAGCAGCAGTGCAACCAGGTCCTCAACCACGCCCATTCGCAGTACAGCGTGCTCGGCTACTCGGGTTCGAACTCGGGCGGCACGCTGATCATCGAGCACTCAGAGTTCGACCACAACCAGGACGGGTTCGACACCAACAGCCAGAACGGCGACAACCCGCCCCCGCAGAACGGCACCTGCGCCCATAACGGGATCAGCCCGATCACCCACACCCATTCGTGCTGGGTGTTCATGGACAACTACGTCCACGACAACAACAACCCCAACGTCCCGGCGGCCGGCTCGGCCGCGGCGGGACCGGTCGGTACCGGCATGTCGGTCTCCGGCGCCCGCAACGACACGATCATGAACAACACCTTCGCCAACAACGGAGCGTGGGGCGTCATCCTCGTGCCGTACACCGACAGCGGTGCGCCGTGCACCGGTGGGACGCGGGGCACCCCGTTCGGCGACTGCCTGTTCGACGAGTGGGGCGACGCGATCATCGGCAACACGTTCGTGCACGATGGCTTCTTCGGCCATCCGAGCAACGGCGAGTTCGGCCAGGTCAACCTCGAGGACGGTCATCCGACCGACTGCTACCGCGGGAACAAGAATCCCGCCGGGCTGAGCGCGGACGCCAAGGCGGCGCAGAAGGCGCATCCGTACTGCAACGGCACGCCGACCGCGTCCTCGACGACGAACCCGCAGTTCCTCACCGAGGTTCTCTGCGACGCGCAGATCTCTCTCACCTCCGGGCCGCCGAGCTGCCCGAGCGGGCAGTACCCGCGCCAGACGCGCGTGGTCATGCACCCGCTGCCACGTGGGCTGAAGTCGATGCCCAATCCGTGCGCCGGCGTGCCTGCCAATCCGTGGTGCCCGGCTCAGAAGAGCCGGCGTCACGACAGCAGGGCCTAGGCAAATAGGGGACGGGGCGTCGCCGTTCGCGGCGGCGCCCCAACCTTTGCCGCGGCCGCCGGGCTGGCAACCGTCTGGCCCTGCGGGGCCGCAGCGTCGCTGCTGCTGCCCGTCCAGGCCGGCCGGCGGTCAGTCCCGGAGGGCGATCCGCCTGCTTCCCCAAACCCACGACCTCCGCTCGGCGGCCGCGCTCGGACGGAACGCCACGTCCCCCGACGGCGTCGGAAACGGCGCTGGGGAAGGGAGCGTGCAGGTGGACCAGCCAAGAATCGGCCCCGCTCTGGGCAATCAATGCCCGAACTGCCGTGTGGCGACAGTCCCAGCATCTTTCGCCAAGCAGGGCGGCAAAAGATGCTGTTCCTCCCGCGCAGACCGGGCGGCCCTCACTCGGCCGCCCCGGCACGGCGCTCCGCCCCCTCCCCAGTCCAAACCCACGACCTTCGCTCGGCAGCCGCGCTCGATCGGAACGCCATATCCCCCGGTCGCCCTCGGGACCGGCGCTAGGGAAGCGAGCCCCGGCGCGAAAGGCGGCCGTCCCCCCGACCCGGCGTGGCGATGCGCGATGCTTGCCCCTCCCCGGCCAGATTCGAGGACTTCTGCCCCTGTCTCCCGGTCAGGGCGAGCGCGCCCGGACCGTCCGCCTACCCCTGAGCGCCGCCGCCCCATAACCTCTGGCGGCGATGAACCCCCTGGTCGTCAAGCTTGGCTCGAGCATCGTCGCCGATGACCGCGGCGAGGTGCGGGCCGACGTGCTCGGACGGATCTGCGATGAGCTCGCCGAGCTGCACGGCGCCGGTCGGCCGGTGATCGTGGTCACCAGCGGCGCGATCGCCCGTGGCATGGGGGTCATGGCGATCCCCCTCCGGCCCCGGGCCATGGATGAGCTCCAGGCTGCAAGCGCCGTCGGTCAGGGCAAGCTCTACCAGGTCTACGACGAGCTGCTGCGGGCCCGCGGGGTGCCGACGGCCCAGGTCCTGCTCACCTTCTTCGACATGAGCGCCCGCACGCACTACCTCAACGCGCGTCAGACGCTGCGCAAGCTGCTCGAATGGCGGGTCGTGCCGGTCATCAACGAGAACGACACGACGACGACCGACGAGATCTCGTTCGGCAACAACGACTTCCTCGCCGCCCAGGTCGCGATCCTGCTCGGCGCCGAGCTGCTGCTGCTGCTCACCGACGCCGAAGGCGTGTTCACCGCCGACCCGCGCCACGACCCCGCTGCAGAGCTCGTCCGCGAGGTGGAGGCGTTCGAGGACCTCGAGGAACTCGACATCGGACACGCCACCTCGCCACTCGGCTCCGGTGGCATGCGCTCGAAGGTGGTTGCGGCCGAGATGGCCACCGCCGCCGGGATCGCCACCGTCATCGCCGGCGGCCTGCGCCCCGGGGCGATCCTCGACGCCGCCGCCGGACAGCCCGTCGGGACCCGCTTCGCCGCCCGCGAGGGTCGCTTCTCGAGCTTCAAGCTGTGGCTGAAGTACGCCAAGCCTGTCCGCGGCCGGGTTCACGTCGACGCCGGGGCGGCCCGGGCGCTGCGCGAGGGGGGGACGAGCCTGCTGCCGGTCGGCATCGTCGAGGTCGGCGGTGAGTTCGACGCCGGCGATGCCGTCGAGGTGATCCACGACGGCACGCCGGTGGGCAAGGGCATCTGCAACTACGCCGCCGGGGAGCTGCGCGGCGTTCTCGGCCTCCAGTCGGCCGAGGTGCGGCGACGGCTCCCGCGGGCGAGCGACGAAGCTGTCCACCGCGACTACTTCGTGCTTGCGTAACCTGTAGCCGAGATGGCGACCACGGCGACCTCCGTTCGCGAGCTCTGCCTGACGGCGCAGACCGCCGCCCGCGCGCTGGCCACGCTCGACTCCGAGCTCAAGGACCGCGCGCTCGAGGCGATCGCGGCCGCGCTGATCGAGCGCAGCGCCGAGATCCTCGAGGCGAACGCCCGCGATCTCGAGGCGGGCCGCGAGTCCGGGCTGAGCACCGCGTTGATGGACCGGCTCGCGCTCGACGCGCGGCGCGTGGCGGCGATGGCCGCCGGCGTGCGCAAGATCGCCGCCCTGCCCGACCCGGTCGGCGAGGTGATCGACGGCTTCCGGCTTCCCAACGGGCTCGACGTCCGCAAGGTCCGTGTGCCGCTCGGCGTGATCGCCGTCGTCTACGAGGCGCGCCCGAACGTGACGATCGACGCAGCGGCGCTGTGCCTGAAGTCGGGCAACGCGATCGTGCTGCGCGGCTCGAGCTCGGCGGTTCACTCCAACGCCGTCCTCGCCGCCGTCGCCGGTGAGGCCGCGACCGCCGCTGGGCTGCCCGCCGGCGCGCTCTCGCTCGTCGCCGGTGGCGGACGCGAGGAGCTCGCCGAGCTCGCGACCCAGACCGGCGTCGTCGACCTCATCATCCCCCGCGGCGGGGAGGGGCTCAAGCGTGCGCTCAAGGGCGTCGCGACCGTCCCGGTCATCTACGCCGCGTCCGGGAATTGCCACGTCTACGTCGATGCGAGCGCGGACCTCCATGCCGCGCAGGCGATCGCGCTCAACGCCAAGCTCCAGCGTCCCGGCGTGTGCAATGCCGCCGAGACGCTGCTCGTCCACGAGGACGTCGCCGCCGCGTTCCTGCCGGGGACGCTGGGGGCGCTCGCCGAGGCGGGTGTCGTGCTGCACGGTGACGAGCGGGCACGCGCCGCCGCGCCCGACGTGGCGATGGCGCCGGCCGACGACGAGGATTTCGCGACCGAATACCTCGCCCTCGAGCTCGCCGTTGGGGTCGTCGACTCGACCGCGGCGGCGATCGCGCACATCAACCGCTACGGCAGCGGGCACTCCGAGGCGATCGTCACCCGCGACACGGCCTCGGCGCGGGCCTTTCAGCTTCAGGTCGACGCCGCCTGCGTCTACGTCAACGCCTCGACGCGATTCACCGACGGCGGCGAGTTCGGCATGGGAGCGGAGATCGGCAACTCGACCCAGAAGCTCCACGCTCGCGGCCCGATCGGTCTGCGTGAGCTGTGCACGTTCAAGTACCTGGTCGAGGGCGACGGCCACGTCCGGCCGTGAGCGTCGGCCAATAGCGGCCCGTGCGCATCGGCATCCTCGGCGGGACGTTCAACCCGCCCCATCTCGGTCATCTCATCTGCGCCCAGGAGGCGCACACGCAGCTGGGGCTCGACGTCGTCATGCTGATGCCGGCCCGGATCCCGCCGCACAAGGCGGTCGCCGCGGAGCCGGGTCCCGAGCACCGACTCGAGCTCTGCCGCCGGGCCGTGGCCGGCGATGAGCGCTTCGCGGTGTCGGACCTCGAGATGCGCCGCGAGGGGCCGTCGTACACGGTCGATACCCTTGAAGAGCTGCATTCTCAAACGCCAGACTCCGAGTTGTTCCTGATCGTCGGCGGCGACGTGGCGGCTGGTCTGCCACGTTGGCGCGATCCGGAGCGGGTGCTGGCGCTGGCGCGGCTCGCGGTGGCCAAACGCCGCGGAACGTCGCGCTCCGCGGTCGACGCGGCCCTCGAGCGGCTGCGGGGCGGCGAGCGCGCGGTGTTCTTCCGCATGCCGCGGATCGGCGTCTCCTCGACGATGGTGCGTACGCGCACCGGTGCCGGGCAGCCGATCAGGTACATCGTCCCCGACGCAGTGGCTGACTACATCAATGAGCACGGGTTGTACGGAGGTCTAACCCAAACATGACACCGGAAGAGATCGCCGAGGCGATCCTCGAATACGCCGCCGATCGCAAAGCGCAGGACATCGTTGAGCTCGACCTGCGCGGGATCATCGGCTACACCGACTATTTCGTCATCTGCAGCGGTCGCACCGACCGGCAGACCAAGGCGATCCACGACGCGATTCACGTCGGGATGAAGAACGAGCACGGTCTGCTCCCTCGTCGTGTCGAGGGATTGACCCATGGTCGCTGGATCCTCATGGACTACCTCGATGTCGTCGTCCACGTGTTCACGCCGGAGACGCGCGAGTATTACCGGCTCGAGCAGCTCTGGGGTGAGGCGCCGACGCGGGAGCTGGACGCCGCCGCGACCTAAACCTCGATCCACCGTTTGAGCGCTGGGGGGTTTGAGTTGCGGGGGTTCCGGGCTGGTCGGGGTTCGGCTGGCGGCCTGACGGCAGGGTGTGGGCGTCGCTCGGGGTTCGCGGAGGCTGGTGGGGCCAGTTGAGGCCGTCGCGGCGATGCGGTTGGTGCGGCTTGGGCATGCCGAGGCCGAGGTCGGGCCGCGATCGTCCTCGTGAACGATTGTCGGCGCTCAGATGAGTGCGGGCAGTGCGCGGAGCTGCTCGAGGGCGGTGAGGAATGGGAGTTGCCATGGCCACCGGGCGGGCATCCGGAGTGTCACGGTGCGGGCGGTGCGGGTGACCCGGCCAGGGACGGTCAAGAGCTGGCGGCGCAGTGTCCGAGCGGTGGGGATGATCGTGTCTGGCAGTCCGATCAGAGTCGTCCATCTGAGGAGGTTGTGCGCGAGCGCGGCGATCACTGTCCAGGCTGCGTTCGCGAGGAAGCGGCCGGACGGGAAGTGCGCGAGTGCCTGGTCTTTGAGATCACGGATCGCGAGCTCCACAACGGCGTGACCGCGGTGCTCAGCCTCTACTTGCTCGAGCGGATCGGTGCTGTTGGTCAAAAACGCGTGATGACGCCAGTCTGGGAACAAATCGGCCTGCGCGCCAACGAGACGGGTGCGACGAACGATCATCCGGACGGTCCCGAGCAGCGTTTGCGCGATCTGCGCTTCGCCGCCCTCCGGATAGTCGGCTAGGGGCTGCCAGTCCTCGTCGGGGATCACTGCGATCGCCTTCCTGACGGGCGTTTGCTGGGTGATCCCGATCGAGTACGTCCACCCTGCGGTGTGCAGGCGGGCCATCAGCTTGTTGTTCCAGAACCCCGAGTCGGCCCGCAACAGCTTCGGCCCTGTCGCACCGGCCCGCTGGACTCTGGGGATCAGTTCCTCAACGAACCGCAGCACCCCGCGCGCGGTGTGCGCCTGGCCTTTGCGAGCGCGGATGTGTAACACCTCGCCAGTCCCCGCGCGGGTCGCGACGATCGGGTGATACCCGCGCTTGTGGGTGTACCCATAGCCGGCGCCCTGCTTGTCATATCCATAGACCTCGCCGACGAAGCTGTCGACATCGACGATCAGCCGCTCACTGCCCGGCCCGGCACCGGCGATCCACGCGCGCTCCAGACAGTCAGCCAGCACTCGGTCGAGCTGGCGGACATGCCCAAAAGTGAACGCCCGCAAAAACGTCCCCAACGTCGACGGTGCCGACACTCCATGCCCCAGCACCGCGCGCGTCTGACCCGACCGCAGCACGTCGCAGTCATCGATGCAATCGGCGCCGAGCGCCATCGCGGACACCAGGGTCATGACTTTCCGTCCCGGGTTCGCCGCCCCCGGGCGATCGCCCAGATCAACGGTCCGATCGATCAGCGCCTCGATCCCCAGTCGCTCAGCGAGCACCGACGGCAGCAACACCCCAGCGTTCGCGACCGCCCGCTCGTCATCGAACACGACCCTTGTTGCGTCCGGCAGACCCTTCACCATGCAGGTGACCTCCTGTTGCAGGGCCGCCGTCGCCCGACACGACAGCTTTCTGCCCGCTCAGGAGGTCATTTAAATCTCAGCCTCGGACGACTCCCCACCGAACAACGGTGGATCGAGGCTAAAGCTGCGCGAGCAGCTTCGGCGCGACCTCCTTCTTGCGGCTCATCACCCCGGGCAGCTCGATCGTGCTGTCCTGCGGGGCGGCGTCGAAGCACCGGGCCACTGCGGGCACGTCGCCGGCCACGAGCAGGTCGGTGCCCTTGGTGAGGATGTCGGTGATCATCAGCGCGTAGAGGTGCAGGTCGCGCCGTTCACGCTCCTTGCGCATCGCCTCGAGCAGCTCCGCCTTGCGCTCGAGCAGGCCCCGGCCGACCACCTCGATCTGGGCGATGCAGATCGTCTGCCCGCTCGAGATCTCGTACTGCTTGGCGTCCCGCCGGACGATGTCCTCGGCGCTCACGTCCGAGACATCGGAGGTCGCCTCGAACATCTCGCGCCCGAACTGCTGGGCGTCGAGGCCGAGTGCGCGCTCGAGGTACTCGACGACGGCATGGTCGCGATCGGTCGTCGTCGGCGAGTTGAGGATCACCGTGTCCGAGAGGACGGCCCCGAGCAGCATCGTCGCCGCCGGTCGGCTCGGCTCCATCCCGTTGCTGCGGAAGCGCTCGACGACGAGCGTCGCCGTCGAGCCGACCGGGTCGAAGGTGGCGGTGACCGGGATCCGGGTCTCGATCGAGCCGATGTGGTGGTGGTCGAGAATCTCGACGATCTCGGCCTGCTCGATGCCGGGGACGCTCTGCGCCTGCTCGGCGTGATCGACGAGCATCACCCGCCGGCGCCGCGGCGCGACGAGGTCTGACCGCGTCACGAGGCCGACCGGCCGGCGGTTGGCGTCGACGACGATCGCGGCGCCGTAGTGGATCTCCTTGATCTGCTCGGAGGCGTCGTCGATCAGGTACTCGGTGCTGATCGTCAGCGGGTCCTGCTCCATGAACGCCTGGCAGGGCACCGCGAGCGAGATCATGCGCCCGGACACGTAGCTGTCGAGCGGCGAAACGACGATCGCCGCGCCCCGCTCCTCGGCGAGCGCGACGATCTCCGGGGTCGGCCGGGCGCCGTTGGAGATGACGACGAGCGCTGCGCCGCGCTCGAGCGCGAGCTGCTGGGCCTCGGCGCGGTTGCCGACGACGACGACGTCGCCGTCGGAGATGCCGCTGTGGCTGCGGACGTCCATCGAGTGCACCCACACCCGGCCGGCGAGCTCGCGATCCGCGCCGGTGACGAGCTCGCCCTCGAGCACCTCGACGATCGCGCTGATCTGGGTCGCGGTCTCCTCGAGCGTCGAGGTCTGCCGGCTCTCGCGGATGAACCGCCGGGCGAGCGCGCGCTCGGTGACGACGCCGGTGAGCAGGCCGTCGGGATCGACGATCGGGACGAGATCGAGACCGGCGTGCGCCATGGCCATGCCCGCCTCGCGAATCGGCTTCTCGTGCTCCATGACCGGGAACTCCCGCTGCATGACGTCGCGGGCCCGGAGCATGATGTGGGGGAGGAAGCGTGGCTCGGGTGCGCCGCTGCGTTCGAGCACCCAGCGGGTCTGGGCGTTGAGCTCGCCGAGGCGCACCGGCACGTAGCTGTTGGCGATGTCGAGCCGGCCCATGAGCTCGGCATACCCGATCGACGCGGCGATCGAGTCGGTGTCCGGGTTGCGGTGTCCGCTGACGTAGATCGGTGGCACGGCTCCGATTATCGTTGACAGCGCTCGTCGCGGGTGCCTATGGTTGCGCCCGTGCGAGCGCCGCCACCGGAGCGACCCCCCGATCTGCTTCGTGTCCTGCTCGATGTCCGGGACGAGGCCCGCATCCGCGATCCCCTCCCGCCGGGCGAGCTCAGCTTCAGCCTCCGGCGCACCCATCGCTTCCAGCGCCACACGCTGCAGATGCTGCTCGAGTACGAGGACCGCTACGGACCCGTGTTCAGCTTCCGTTCCCTGCATCGGCGGATCGTGGGGATGATCGGCCCCGAGGCCAACCACTTCGTCACCGTGTCGGGAGCGGAGAACTTCAGCTGGCGCAAGGGCATGTTCGGCGAGCAGCTCACCCCGCTCATCGGGGACGGGCTGATCACCACCGACGGCCCCTACCATGACCGCGCGCGGCGGATCATGATGCCCGCCTTCCACCGCCGCCGGCTCGACCGGGCCGTCGAGGTGATGGTCGCCGAGACCGACGTGGCGCTGCAGAGCTGGCGGCCCGGCGACCGGGTCGACGTCTACGAGTGGGGCCGCGACCTGGCCATGAGCATCGCGATGCGTGCGCTGCTCGGGCTCGACCCGCACGGCGGTGGCGGCGGGCACGAGGCCGCCGCCCGGTTCGAGGAGGCGCTGTCGTTCTACGACACCGAGAGCTGGAAGATGTTCCTGCGCGGGCCGGGATCTCCGTGGGCCCGGCTGCAGGAGTCCCGCCGCCGCCTCGACGGGGTCATTCTTGACGAGATCGAGCGTCGCCGGCGCGAGCACACGAGCGACGGCGGCGACGACGTGCTCTCGATGCTGCTCGAAGCCCGCGACGAGGACGGCGAGGGCTTCACGCCGGCCGAGCTGCGCGACCAGATCATGCATCTCCTGTTCGGTGGTCACGACACGACGTCCTCAACGCTGTCCTTTCTGCTCTACCAGCTCGCTCGCAACCCGGTCGCGCTCGAGCGCCTGCGCGAGGAGGAGGAGCGGTTGCTCGGCGGCCGGCCGCCGACCGCGCAGGAGCTGATGGAGGAGCTGCCGTATCTGTCGATGGCGGTCGACGAGACGCTGCGCCTGTACCCGCCGGTGTGGTTCGGCCCGCGGATGAGCGTGCGGCCGTTCGAGTTCGCCGGCTACCGCATCCCAGCGGGGGTCCACATCATCCACTCCTCCTGGGTGAGCCACCGACTGCCCGAGGTGTTCCCCAACCCCGAGGCGTTCATCCCCGAGCGCTTCACGCCCGAGAACCGCCGCAAGCTGCCGCCCGGCGCCTACATCCCGTTCGGCGGCGGCCAGCGGATCTGCATCGGCAAGCGCTTCGGCCAGCTCGTCGTCAAGGCGGTGGCCACCGGGCTGCTTCAGCGCTTCGCCTGCGAGCTCGCGCCGGGCTACGAGCTGACCGTCGGGAAGCTGCCGACGCTCAGCCCCGAGGGTGGCCTGGCCATGGTCGTGCGGCCCGCGCAAAGCTCACGTTCACGCGATACCGTGCCGATTTGAATGGGGCACCGGGCCGAGGCGGGCCCGGACCCTTAGGTGCACTGCAACCAGCGAGGAAACGGAGACGCCGTGCCCACCGCGCCACAGATACTCCCGACGAACGTCCAGGAGGGCTCCGCCCCCGGCGTCCGCTACCGGCTCGAGGGCGAGCTCGTCCCCGCCCTCCACCTGGCCCTCGACGGCCAGGTGCCGGTGTACTTCGAACACCACGTGCTGCTGTGGAAGTACCCGGCCATGCAGATCGGCCTGCACCCGCTCAAGAAGGGCCTGAAGCGCCGGATGTTCGGCGGGATGCCGCTGCTGCTGCTCGAGGCGCAGTCGGCGGGTGAGATCGCCTTCAGCCGTGACGCCCCGGGGCACATCGCGGCGATCCATCTCCAGGGCGGGGAGGGCATCGTCGTCCGCGAGCATCAGTTCCTCGTCGCGACCGGCGGGGTGCAGTACGACTACGCTCGGATCAAGGGCTTCTCGAACATGATGTTCGGCGGCGGCTTCTGGGTCGACCACTTCTTCGCCGGGGATCACGAGGGCGTCGTCTGGATCCACGGCTACGGCAACCTGTTCGAGAAGGTGCTCGAGCCCGGCGAGACGATCGACATCGAACCCGGCGGCTGGGTCTACCGCGACCACTCGGTCCAGATGACCCAGGAGGTCTACGGGTTCAAGACCGGCTTCCTCAGCGGCGGCGGCAACCTCGTGTTCAACCGCTTCACCGGCCCCGGTCGCGTGTGCCTGCAGAGTGCGTACTACCACCCGCCGGGACAGGAAGGCTCCGGCGGCAACGCCCAGAGCGACACGGGCGGCACGCTCGGCGGCATCGTCGGCGGCCTGCTCAAAAACTAGAGAGGCGCGGCGATGGCGTTCGAACCGGGGTACCTCTCGACCCACCCGCTGCCACCGGGCATCGTCGGCGCGCTCGGCCTCGGCGGCTACCAGCTGCTCGCCGACGTGGCCGGCGTCGGTGCTGGGCGACTGGGTTCCCAGGCGTTTCTCCTCGTCGCGCCCGATCCCGACCCGACCCTGCCCGACGCGGGCACCCAGATCTCGCTCCATCAGGGCAAGCTGCGTGACGAGACCGAGGCCGTCGCGTACACGCAGCTCGCGGCGCAGCTCGGTTATCTGCGCCTGTCGGGTTACCGCCTCGCGCTCGAGCGCGCCGGTCTGCGCTCCAAGATCGCGCTGGTCAATCCGGCCACCGGCGGCATCGTCGCGACCATCCCCGAGAAGCATCCCGGCCGTCTGTTCGGCGGTGGGGTCAACGTCTCGGGCCTGGTCGCCGCGACTCGCGCGCTCCCGCCGGCCGGCCCCCCACCGGACACCCAGAACCCCGAGCTCATGCGCGAGGTCCTGCTCGCCCTCGCCCTGCGGGACGAGAGCATCGGCGGCGCAGACGCGGCCGATCTCGCCGACCGCGCCCTCGAGCTCGCACGCGAGCGGCCGGCGCTTGACCCTCCGGCGGCGCTCGAGGCGGCCAAGCAGGCGGGCCCGACGGGCTGAGGGCTCGTGTCGTGAGGCGGCTACGGAGCGCTCTGAGCCGCTAAGGGGCGTTCTGGCCAGGGAGGGAGGGTCTCCTGAGCCGGAATGGAGCGTCCCGAGCCGGAAGGGAGCGTCCCGAGCCGGAAGGGAGCGTCCTGACCTCCTAGGGAGCATCGATCAGGCCCGCCGGCGTCGGCGGGGCGCTGAGCCGCACGTGCGGCCGGCCGTGGCGGGTGACGATCACCTCCTCGCCGCGGGCAGTGCGGTCGATCCAGTCGCCGAAGCGGTCCCGGAAGGCGTGGCAGCTGACCACCGCCGGCGGACGACCCAAGGATGAAGTGGAGCTAGCCGGGCTCGAACCGGCGACCTCGTGACTGCCAGTCACGCGCTCTCCCAACTGAGCTATAGCCCCGGGAAGTTCGAAGTCAGGAGCAAGGTTAGTACAAGCTCGTTGCCCGTTACGAGCCGGGTGCAATCGGAGCCGTATCTCGTGTTTTCCGGCGATGAGGGCCACCGGCAGCAGGAACGACCGGTCGAGATCACCGCAGTAGATACCGATGAGATCGACCTCATCGGGGCTGTATGTCGTTCGCTTATAGCCCGTCGCTCCAAGCGAGCATGTGCCGACGCCCGCGATGACCGCGCCGCCGTCCTGGCTGACGCGGCCCCACTTGCACTGGACCCTCCACAGACGCCCAGCGATCTCGAAAGCGAGGTCACTCCGGCAATGGTCGCTCAGCGGTCGGAGCACGGGCACGCCGAGCCGCGTGGCTGCGGTCGCGATCTCGAGCTCTGCGATGTGACCCTTCGTATTGGAATCAATCACGAACATATGTTCGCATCCGAGTCGGACGGAAGGCATCGATTGCAGGGAAGAAGCGCCCTGAGGCGCAACCACGGCAGCATCGTGCGGCTCGCGGCGATGGCAGTGCTCGTCGCCCGCCTCATGAGTCCACAGCTCAGCCGCCCGCACTCGGGAGGCTGAGCGGGAAACGACGCCACGCATCGCTCAGCGTCCCATGCTCGAAAAGGGGACCCGGCGAGATGCGGTAAGGGCCGGGCGCCCCGCCTACCCGGGCGGGATGAACTCGGGCACGTCGAGATCGTCTCCGGACCGCGACCCCGAGCCCCCAGACCGCGAACCCGGCCCGCCGGACCGCCCGCCGCGCCCCTGACGCTCGCCCCCGGACCCGTCCGCGCCGCTTCGTGAGCCTGCGCCGCGCCGGGTGTCGACCCCGACCGCCCGGTCGATCCGGTCGATCTCGGCCACCATCCGCGAGTGGATCGACTGCACGTCGCGCAGCAGGCGCTCGGCGTTGGCGCGCAGGGAGTCGCCCATCTCACGGAGGTTGCCGACGAGCTCGAGGCCCTCGGTATGCACGTCGCTGGCCGCGATGCGGGCCTCGCGGAGCAGGTCGCGCGCCTTCTGCTCGGCCTCGTCGCGGACCTTGGCCGCCTCGGCGGTCGCTTCGGCGACGGTTTGGGCGGCGTTCTCCTGGGCGCGGGCGACGATCGTCAGCGCCTCGCTGGTGGCCGCGGTCTTGGCCGCCTCGCCCTCGTTGCGCGCGGCGTTGCGGACGCGGGTGGCCTCGGCCTCCGCCTCGCGGACGAGGTCGGCCGCCTCCTCCTCGGCGGCGCGGACGCGATTGTCCGCCGCACGGTCGGCTTCGGCGATCCGGTCGCGCAGGCGCTGCTCCGCCTCGTCGCGGAGCCGGTCGGCGGTGCGCTCGGCGGCGGCGACGATCGACGCGACCCGATCGGCCGCCGACGCGGCCCCGGAGGCAGATTGCGTCCGATCGGCCGCCGAAGCGGTCCCTGAAGGTGGTTGCGGCTGCTCGGCCACGCGCGCATGGTAGATGCGGACGGGACGGCGATCCGCAATAAAGCCACCGCAAATCGGCGGGGCGGCGGCCAAAGTAACCTCCTACAGACCCATGGCGAGCGCGCGTTATGACCCCGGGCAGATCGAGCCCAAGTGGCAGGAGGTGTGGGCGCGCGAGCGCACGTGGGAGGTGCCGAATCGGCCGGAGGCGCCCGGCGCTCGCGACCGAGAGGGCCGTGAGAAGTCCTACGTGCTCGAGATGTTGCCCTACCCGAGCGGCGAGCCGCACATCGGGCATCTGAAGAACTACGCCCTCGGCGACGCGATCGCGCACTTCCACCGGCGCACCGGGCGCGAGGTGCTGCACCCGATGGGCTACGACGCCTTCGGCCTGCCGGCCGAGAACTATGCGATCAAGACCGGCGTGCACCCGCGCCAGTCGACCGACGAGTCGATCGCGGCCTTTCAGCGGGCGTTCCGCTCGTGGGGGATCTCGATCGACTGGTCGCGTGAGCTCGCCACCCACGAGCCGAGCTACTACCGCTGGACGCAGTGGATCTTCCTCAAGCTGTTCGAGCGCGACCTCGCCTACCGCAAGGAGGCGGCGGTCAAGTGGTGTCCCCACGACGCGACCGTGCTCGCCAACGAGCAGGTCATCGACGGCCGCTGCGAGCGCTGCGGACACGAGGTCGAGCTGCGCCAGCTCGAGCAGTGGTTCTTCCGCATCACTGACTACGCCGACCGGCTGCTCGACGACCTCGAGGACATCCGCTGGCCCGAGCACGTCAAGTCGATGCAGCGCAACTGGATCGGCCGCAGCAGTGGCGCCGAGGTCGTGTTCCGCTGCGAGGAGCCGGGTATCGACTATCCGGTGTTCACCACCCGGCCGGACACGCTGTTCGGCGCCACCTTCTTCGTCATGGCCCCCGAGCACCCCGACGTGTTCCGGCTGGCCGCAGGCACCGAGCACGAGCAGGAGGTCCATCGCTACGTCAATCGGGCGCTGAACGAGTCCGTCGAGGACCGCGGCGACGCCGAGAAGCCGAAGACGGGCGTGCCGCTCGGGCGCACGGTGACCAACCCGGTCAACGGCGAGCCGATCCCGATGTTCGTCGCCGACTACGTGCTTATGGAGTACGGCACCGGCGCGATCATGGCCGTGCCTGCCCACGACGAGCGCGACCACGCGTTCGCGGTCGCCTACGACCTGCCGATCCGACGGGTGATCGACAGCGAGGACGAGCTGCCGTACACTGGCGACGGCCCGATGGTCAACTCGGGCGAGTTCAACGGCCTGCCCAACCGCGCGGCGTACGAGCGGATCGTCGACTGGCTCGATCGCGAAGGCCGCGGCTTCTCGGCGGTCAGCTTCCGGCTGCGCGACTGGCTCGTCTCCCGCCAGCGCTACTGGGGCTGCCCGATCCCGGTCGTCTACTGCGAGGACTGCGGGATCGTCCCGGTGCCGGAGGAGCAGCTGCCCGTCCGGCTGCCGGACGTCGAGGACTACCAGCCCCGGGGCCGTTCGCCGCTGGCCACCGCCGAGGACTGGGTCAACACCACCTGCCCGGAGTGCGGCAAGCCGGCCCGTCGCGAGACCGACACGATGGACACATTCGTCGACTCGAGCTGGTACTTCCTGCGCTACTGCGACGCACGCAACGACGAGGCGGCGTGGGACCGTGACGTCCTGCGCCGGTGGATGCCTGTCGACCAGTACATCGGCGGGGTCGAGCACGCGATCCTGCACCTGATGTACGCCCGCTTCTTCGTCAAGGCGCTGGCGGACATGCATCTGCTCGACGTCCAGGAGCCCTTCCGGGCCCTCTTCACCCAGGGCATGATCCTCGGGCCCGACGGCCAGAAGATGTCGAAGTCACGCGGCAACGTGGTCAGCCCGATGCCGATCGTCGAGCGCTTCGGCGCCGACTCCGCCCGCTGCTACATCCTGTTCGTCGGTCCGCCCGACCAGGACGCGGCCTGGTCGGAGACCTCGCTGGCCGGCGTCCACAAGTTCCTCGCCCGGCTCTGGCGGCTCGGTCAGGAGTTCGCCGACGATCCGCCCTCGGACGCCCAGCAGCCGGCCGACCCCGATGGCGACTCGCTCACCCTCGTGCGCAAGGCGAACTGGGCGATCGACAAGGTCACGCGCGACATGACCGGCCGGTTCGCGTTCAACACCGCGATCGCGGCGATCATGGAGCTCGTCAACGAGGTCTACAACCCCGCCCTGCACCCCACGCCAGAGGCCCGGCGCTACGCGACGGCGACAGCCGCCTCGCTGCTGTTCCCATTCGCGCCCCATCTCGGCGCCGAGGTCTACGAGCAGCTGACCGGCCGCCGCGTCTGGGAGGAGCCCTGGCCCGCCGCCGACCCGACGATGCTCCAGGCCGACACCTTCGAGCTCGTCTGCCAGGTCAACGGCAAGGTGCGGGACCGGGTCGCGGCGCCGACTGGCGCCTCGCGAGAGGAGCTCGAGCAGCTCGCCCTGGCCACGGACGGCGTCCGCTCCCACGTCGACGGTCAGACGATCGTCAAGGTCGTCGTCGTGCCGGACAAGCTCGTGAACGTCGTCGCGCGCTGAGCGATGACCCCCGCCGCTCCGTACGTCGCGGTCGTCGGCGGGAGCGAGGCGTCGGCCACCGAGCTCGAGGGCGCCGAGGAGGTCGGGCGCGCGCTGGCGGCCGGCGGCGCGATCGTGCTCACCGGCGGTCGCGGCGGCGTGATGGCCGCCGCCTCCCGCGGCGCCGTGCAGGCGGGCGGGGTGACCGTCGGCCTGCTGCCCGGCCACGATCGTGCCGAGGCGAACGAGTGGGTGACGGTGGCGATCCCCACCGGCCTCGGCGAGCTGCGCAACGGCCTGCTCGTCCGTGCCGCCGACGCGCTCGTGGCCGTCGGGGGCGCGTACGGCACGCTGTCGGAGATCGCGCTGGCCCTCCGTGCGGGCACGCCGGTGCTCGGTCTCGGGACCTGGGCGATCGAGGGGGTGGAGGCCGTCGAGTCGCCGGCTGAGGCGGCCGCCCGCGCGCTCGCCGCCGCCACCCTCCGCGACTGAGCTGCCGCCACCCGGGCCGACCGAGCCCTGCCACCCTCTGCGACTGAGCTGCCGCCACCCGGGCGCCTAGACTGAGCCACCGATGGCCACCTTCAAGCCGGCGTACCTCATCCACGGCGACGATCACGGCCGGATCGGCGAGCGCCGGAGCCGGCTGCGCGCGCTCGCCGAGCAGGAGAGCGGCACCCAGGGGGTCGAGGTGTTCGAAGGCGACGCCGCCAGCCCGGAAAACGTCGCTCAGGCGGTCAACGCGATGACCTTCGCTCTCGGCCGCCGGTTCATCATCGTCGAGGGCGCCGAGCGCTTCAAGGAGAAGGAGCTCGAGCCGCTCGAGAACGCGCTCGCGCATCTCCCGCCGGACACCACGGTCGCGTTCTTCGCCCGCGAGGAGGGCCGGATGAAGGCCCCCGACCGCCTTCATGCGGCCGTGCGCAAGGCCGGGGGCGACATCTCCGCCGAGCAGAGCGTCAAGCCTTGGGAACTGCCGAAATGGGTCATGGCCCGCGCCCGCGAGCTCCAGCTCGACCTCGACCCCGAGGCGGCCCGAGCACTCGTCCAGCACGTCGGCGAGCGCCAGCAACGACTCCTGCGCGAGCTTGAGAAGCTCGCGCTCGAGGCCGAGCCGGGCGCGCATCTCGACGCCGCCGAGATCGAGGAGCGGACCGCGGGCTCGGCCGAGCGCCGGGCGTGGTCGCTGGCCGATGCGCTCGTCGCCGGCGAGGCGGAGGCGGCCACGCGCCTGTATCTCTCCCTGCGCGCCCAGGGCGAGCGTCTCCCCGGGCTCCTCTACTGGATGAGCCAGCGCATCCGCGCCGCCCACGAGATCGCGTGCGCGCTCGACGCCGGCCAGCCGGCCGCCCAGATCAAGCGCAGCCTGCGGATGCCCTCGCGCGCCGCCGACCGGCTGATCGCCGACGCCCGGCGCAGCGGCGCCGAGAAGCTCCGTCGCGCGATCGAGGAGCTTGCCGATCTTGAGCTCGCCTCACGCGGCGGCGGGCCCGGTGGGGCGGGCGAGGACACGACTGCGCTGCGGGCGATTCAGCGGATCGCCGCGTAGGTGGCTCAGAAACCGCGCAGGACGATCAGGACCGCGAGCACCACGATCACGAACACGGCGATCGCGATCGCGCGGGTCAGCCACGCGCCGTCCCCGGCGCGGGCGGCCCCGCTGCCAAGGCGGTTGCGGCGGAAGGAGGAGCGCACGAGCACCGGTGGCGTCGGCAGCGGCATGTTCGCCGGCGAGTTGAGGATGTCGTCCCGCTCGCGCCGCGCCGCACTCGCCTCGCCCATCGCGGCATCGCGGTCGCGATAGGACTGCTCGAGCGCGGCCTGTACTGCGTCGAGCTGGCGGCGGGTGGCTTCGAGCGGCTGCTCGGTGGCCGCGACGATCGGCGCGGTGCTCTCGTGCTCCTGGAGCAATCCCTCGCGCTCGACGACGGCCGCGTCGCGCTCGACGATGGCGGCGTCGCGTTCGCTGACCATCGCATCCCAGCCGTCGCGCAGGGCTTGGTGCTCGGCGGCGGCGCTGTCGCGCTCCTGGCGCAGGGCGTCGCGCTCGGCGATCAGTTCGCCGCGCTTGGCGTCGAGCTCGGAGCGGGCGGCGAGCACCGTCTCGTGCTCGGCGAGGAGCGCATCGAGCTTCTCCACGGCGGCGTCGCGGCGCGCCATCGCGGCGGTGGTTTCGACGCCGGCCTCGCGGGCCTCACTCAGCGCTTCCTCGAGGCGGGAAATGCGGTGGCGCTGCTCGTCGCGCGTCGCCCTGAGGGAGGCGATCTCCCGGCGCAGGGCGTCGCGCTCGTCGGCGTGAGGCTGCTTGACCGATGGCCGGCGTCCCTCGGAGGAGATCCGCGAAAGCGAGGAGCGCGCGCGGCGGGGCTTCGCGGTGCCGCCGGGCGGGGGAAGCGTCAGGGTGATGTCGGGGGCGACCGACAGCTCGACCTCGTCGACGTCGTCGGCGCCGGCGGGGGAGGGGAAGGCGGCCAGCCAGGTCTCTCCGTCCTCGGCCGCCCAGGGCTTGTGCTCGAGGTCGGCCAAGGCGCGGATCTCGCCGTCGGGGCCCCGCATGGTGATCGTCGGGCGGACGAACCGGCGCCCGCGCACGCCAAGCCAGCGCCCGCTCAGCTCGAGGCGATCACCGGCGTACGCGAACCCCTCGAGCTCGAAGGCAATCGACGCCCGTCCGGGTGGACTGATCTGGGTCGCCTGTGCCATTTCGGCGGGGGTACCCGCTTCCGGGCCGATCTAGGCGGTATCGCCGCGACGGAGGCGGGAGGCGCGAGATTTCTTGCGCGCTCCATTGTTGCGATGGATCGCGCCGCGCTTCACGGCCTTGTCGATCGTTTGCACCAAAACGAGGTGCTCCGCCTCGGCAGCGTCCGCGTCGCCACCGGCGACGGCGCGCTCAAGACGGCGGAAGTAAGTCTTGATCTTCGAGGTGTAGCGGCGGTTCTCCAGACGCTCGCGCTCGGCGCGGAGGATTCGCTTCTTCTGAGAATGAATGTTGGCCATAAGAGAGGGCAGACGGAAAGCCGCGACGGTTCGCCGCGGCGCGTCCGTACTATAGCGGGCCGTGGTGCCCACGTGACAGAGGAGACGATCGCGACGGGGGCCTCTCCGCCGCGGCGCCGTCTGAGCGTCAACACCGCGATCTTCGCCGTCGGCACTGGGTTTTCACGCATCGCCGGTCTCGCGCGGGAGATCGTCGCGGCGAGCTACTTCGGGACCAGCGGAGCGGCGTCGGCGTTCACGATCGCTTCGCAGATCCCGAACCTCATGTCGAACCTGTTCGCGCAGGCCGCGTTGTCGGCCGCGTTTGTGCCGGTGTTCACCGACCTGCTCCAGCAGGGCCGCCGGCGCGAGGCGTTCAAGCTCGCCTCGACGCTGTTCTGGATCATCCTGATCGCGCTCGGCGCGCTCACCGTCGCGGGCATCCTGCTCGCCGGCACGATCATGCCGCTGTTCACCGGCAGCACGTTCACGCCGTCGCTCGACGCGCTCACCGCGGGCCTCGCCCAGGTGCTCTTCCCGGTTGTCCTGCTGCTCGGGCTCACCGGCCTGCTGGTCGGGATCTTGCAGTCCTACGACGAGTTCACGATCCCCGCGATCGCGCCGGCGGTGTGGAACGTCGTCATCCTCGTGCTGCTGATCGTCCTGTATCCGCGCTTCCCGATCGGCAAGCACATCTACGCGTACGCGGTGGCCTGGCTGGTGGCCACGGTCGTGCAGATGCTGATGGTCGCCTCGGCCCTGCGGAAGATCGACTTCCGCCTGCAGTTCTCAATCGACTGGCGGGACCCGCGGGTCAAGCAGGTGCTCACGCTCATGCTGCCGGTGACGATCGGGCTCGGCATCGTCAACCTCGACCAGCTGCTCAACTCGGTGTTCGGCACCCTCGTCTCGCCGCAGGCGCCGCGGGCGATCGACAACGCGTTCCGGATCTACATGCTGCCCCAGGGCATGTTCAGCGTCGCCGTGGCCACCGTCCTGTTCCCCACGCTGAGCCGTCAGGCCGCGCGCCGCGACGTGGCCGGGATGCGCCGCGCGGTCGGCAACGGCATGCGCCAGATCAACCTGCTGCTGATCCCGGCCGCCGGGCTGATGATGGTGCTCGCCACCCCGATCACCCGTCTCGTCTTCCAGCGCGGGCACTTCACCGCGCACTCGACCCATCTCGTCTCGATCGCGCTGTTCTGGTTCGCCTTCAGCCTGCCGTTCGGCGGCGTGAACCTGCTTCTGACGCGGACGTTCTTTGCCGTCCAGCGGCCCTGGATCCCGACGAGGCTGGCCGCGATCAACATGATCGTCGACATCATCGTCAGCGTCGGCCTCTACCGGCCGCTCGGCATCGCCGGGCTGGTGATCGGCACCGCGGTCGCGAACATCGTCATGACCGTGCTCCAGGTGCGGCGGCTGAAGACCGGCTTCAACGGGCACCTCGAGGGCGGGCTGACGACGATGATCACCGTCCGGGTGCTCCTCGCCTCGGTGATCCTCGCCGCCGTCTCATGGGCGCTGTGGAAAGGGCTCGAAACCGTCCTCGGGACCTCGCTGCCGGCGCAGATCGTCTCGGTCGGCGGCGCGATCGCCATCGGACTGCTCATCTACGCCCGGCTCGTGCTCGCGATGCGGATCCCCGAGGCGCGCCAGATCGAGGCGCTCCTCATGAGCCGCCTCCGCGGACGCAGCTGATCCGGGCACGCGCCCGGCCGCGGCGGGCCAAACCAGCGCGGCCCAAATACCCTTGAGGGACATGGCCGACCAGGCGCACATCCGCAACTTCTCGATCATCGCCCACATCGACCACGGCAAATCGACCCTGGCCGACCGGATCCTCGAGCTCACCCACACCGTCGATCCGCGGGCGATGCGTGCCCAGCTGCTCGACTCGATGGACCTCGAGCGCGAGCGCGGGATCACGATCAAGGCCCAGGCGGTGCGGGTGTTCTACGAGTCGCCGCACGACGGCGAGACCTACCAGCTGCACCTCATCGACACGCCGGGGCACGTCGACTTCACCTACGAGGTCTCGCGCTCGCTCGCCGCTTGTGAGGGTGCGCTGCTCGTCGTCGACGCTTCCCAGGGGGTCGAGGCCCAGACGGTGGCCAACACCTACCTCGCGGTCGAGTCGGGGCTCGAGCTCATCCCTTGCCTCAACAAGGTCGATCTGCCGGGCGCCGAGCCCGAGCGCGTCGCCGCCGAGGTCGCCGAGCTGCTCGGCGAGCCGGCCGAGCAGGTGCGGCGGATCAGCGCGAAGACCGGCGAGGGCGTCACCGACGTCCTCGACGAGCTGATCGCCAAGGTGCCCCCGCCCGAGGGCGATTCCGGCAAGCCGCCGCGAGCGCTCATCTTCGATTCCGAGTTCGACCAGTACCGCGGTGTGATCGCCTACATCCGCGTCGTCGACGGCACCTTCACCAAGGGCGACGCGATCGTCGCCATGCAGGCCGGCACCGAGGCCGACATCGACGACATCGGCTTCTTCATCCCGCAGATGGTCTCCAGCGGCGCCCTGCACGTCGGGGAGGTCGGCTACCTCATCACCGGCATCAAGGACGTGACCAAGCTCCGGGTCGGCGACACGCTCACCGCCAAGGCCAACCCCGCCACCGAGCCGCTGCCCGGCTACCGCGAGGTCAAGCCGATGGTGTTCTGCGGCCTGTTCCCGATCGACTCCGACGATTACCCGGACCTGCGCGACGCGCTCGAGAAGCTGACGCTCAACGACGCCGCCCTGTCGTGGGAGCCCGAGACGAGCGATGCGCTCGGCTTCGGCTTCCGCTGCGGCTTCCTCGGGCTGTTGCACATGGACATCGTCCGCGAGCGGCTCGAGCGGGAGTACGACCTCGAGCTGCTGGCCACGATGCCGAGCGTCGAGTACGAGGTGACGCTCACCGATGGCGAGGTCATCCCCATCCACTCACCGAACGACATGCCCGATCCCGCCCGCGTGGCCGAGATCCGCGAGCCGTACATTCGGGCCTCGATCCTCACGCCGAAGGAGTTCGTCGGCCAGATCATGGAGCTCTGCCAGGATCGTCGCGGCGAGCACGCCGGCATGCACTATCTCTCGGCCGAGCGCCTCCAGCTCACCTACGACCTGCCGCTGGCCGAGATCGTGCTCGACTTCTTCGATCAGCTGAAGTCCCGCACGCGCGGCTACGCCTCGCTGGACTACGAGCCGATCGGTCTGCGCGAGTCGGAGCTCGTCAAGCTTGACATCCTGCTTGCCGGTGACCCGATCGACGCCCTGTCGATGCTCGTGCACAAGTCCAAGGCCTACGACGCCGGCCGGATGCTGACCGAGAAGCTGCGGGAGAAGATCCCCCGCCAGCAGTACGACGTCCCGATCCAGGCGGCGATCGGCTCGCGGATCGTCGCTCGCGAGACGATCAAGGCCTTCCGCAAGGACGTGACCGCCAAGTGCTACGGCGGCGACATCACCCGCAAGCGCAAGCTGCTCGAGCAGCAGAAGAAGGGCAAGCAGCGGATGAAGCAGGTCGGGCGGATCGAGGTGCCCCAGGAGGCGTTCCTCGCCGTGCTCGAGCTGGGCGAGAAGAGCTAGGCCTGCCCAGCAGCGGGCGTCCTTTCGAGCCGCCCGGCTAGGCCCGCCAGCGCGGGGAGGTGCGCAGCGGCCGCGGCGGCCGGAAGCCGTACAGCGCCGCGCGCCGGCCCATCGCCAGCCAGGCGATGGCGACGATCAGCGCCCAGGCGGCGAACAGCGTCGTCACGATGACCACCGCGGCCACGACCATGGCCACCGCGATCGGGGTGAGCAGAACGAGCGCCGGCAGCGGTACGTGACGGACGGTGCTCAGCCCGCGGGGACCGCGGGGGGTGACTCCGGTGCGCGGCAGGTCGATGACGACGGCATCGAGCTCGCCATACGTGCGCGCGGCGAACACCCGGCCGACGCGCTCCTCGAGCTCCTCGGTGAGCAGACGACCCTCCGCGGCTGCGCGCCTGAGACGATCGGCGACAAGCTCGCGGTCGGCATCGGATGCTCTGAGGGTTGATCGTCTCGGCATGGCCCCTCCTCGTCCATGTTCAGGCTGGCGCGGTCCGCATAGCGTACCGCCGTGGCCTACCGGTCAGCCCGAGCCGACGCTCAGCGTCCTTGTGCCCGTGCCGACGGTACCGAAGCAGCAGGTCGGCGTGTGAGAATCCCCGCGATGGATCTCGCACTCCGAGGCCGGGCCTGTGTCGTGAGCGGAGCCTCACGGGGGATCGGCGCAGCGACCGCCCGCGCGCTGGCCGCCGAGGGCGCCGACGTCCTGCTTGTGGGGCGTTCCGAGTCGGCCCTGACCGCCGTGGCCGAGGACTGCCTGGCCACAGGGGCGCGGGCCGTGGTTCTCGTCAAGGACGTGACCGAGCCGGACGCCGGCGAGCTCGTGCTCGCCCGCTGCCGGCAGCACTTCGGCGCGCTCGACGTGCTGGTCAACAACGCGGGGACGTCGGAGATCAAAGCGCTCGCCGAGCTCACCGACGCCGACTGGCAGGCCCAGTGGGATCTGCACGTGATGGCCCCGATGCGCCTGATGCGCGCGGCGGCGCCGGCGATGGCCGAGCGGGGGTGGGGGCGAATCGTCAACGTGAGCTCGTCATCGGGCAAACGGCCGTCATCGACGAACGCCGCGTACTCGGTGACCAAGGCGGCCGAGCTCTCCCTCTCCCGGGCGTTCGCCGATCAGTACGCGAGCACCGGCGTGCTCGTCAACGCGATCGCGCCGGGCCCGGTGGGCAGCGAGCTGTGGCTCGCGCCGGGTGGGATGGCCGACCAGGGTGCGGCCGCGCGCGGGGTCAGCCGCGAGGAGATGCTCGAGGCGACCGCCGCCCGCGTCCCCGTCGGCCGGATGGGAACCGAGGACGAGATCGCCGGGGTGATTACGTTCCTGTGCTCCGAGCGCGCGTCCTACGTCGCCGGGGCGGCGTGGTCGGTCGATGGCGGCGCGGTCCCGGTGATCATCTAGACACGCGGTCCCGGCGATCATCTAGAGCCCGGACGCGGCCCCCGCAGCGCTGACTGACTACGCGTCCGGCGGGATCCGGGGGAAGCGGTTGAGCCACACGTCGAGGTCGTCGCTCACCGCCAGCCACCGCGCGCGCAGGATGGTCTGGAGCCGGCGCGCCTCCTCCACCGCCGTGGCATCGATGGCCTGGAGCGTCGTCGCGACATCGGTCAGGGCGGCGGCCCTGACCGCGCGGTGCCGAGGATCCGGTGCGCGGCGCTGTGATCCGACATCGCCGCCCTGCTGCGGCAGGTGGCCGTCGGCACCGTCTTCAACGCCCCGAGCGGGCCGCCCTCGGCCTCAGCAGCCCCGCCTGAGCCGCCGGGCGAGCCGCACCTCAGCGCGCGCGAGCGCGCGATCCTCAGCGCAGCGGCGCGGGGGCTGACGACGCCGGAGATCAGCCAGGCCCTCGTCATCTCGCCGCACACGGTGAAGTTCCATCCGGGCAACGTCTACCGGAAGCTCGGCTGAGCAACCGGGCGGGCGCGATCCGCTGGGCGCTCGAGCACGGACTCGATCAGGACTGACCGGCCGCCGCGGCGGGCGGGCCGGCCGAAGGCGCGGCTCAGGGCACTAGACTGCCGCCGCGTGTCGATCAACGCCGAAGTCATCGGGAAGAGCTACGAGCCGGTTCTCTACGCCGTCGGGCGCGAGAAGATCCGCGAGTACGCCGCCGCGGTCGGCGAGACCAACCCCCTGCACCTCGACCTCGAGGCGGCGCGGGCCGCGGGGTACGCCGACGTCGTCGCGCCCCCGATGTTCGCCGTTGTCTACGCGGGCCGGTCGGTGATCCCGGCCCTGTTCGACCCGGAGGTGGGCATGAACTTCGCGATGATGGTGCACGGCTCCCAGGAGTTCCGTTGGGGGCCGCTCGTCGTCGCCGGGGACGAGATCAGCACGGTGGCCACGATCCAGGACATCAAGGAGCGGCCGGGCATGGAGTTCTACGTCTTCGAGTCGGTCTCTCGCAACCAGCGCGAGGAGACCGTGTGCGTCGGCACCTGGACGAACATCGTCAGGAGCGGCTCATGACGCTCGTCCCGGGACAGGAGATCGAGTTGACGGTCACGCCGGATCCGTATCTGACGATTCGCTACGCGGGCGCCTCGGGTGACTTCAACCCGATCCACATCGACGAGGAGTTCGCCCACAGCGTCGGTCTTCCCGGCCGCATCCTCCACGGGCTGTGGACGATGGCCCAGGTTGCCCGCGCCCACACCGAGGCGGCAGGCGGCCCGGCGGCGCTCACCGAGCTCTCGGTGCAGTTCCGCGGCATGGGGCAGCTCGGCGAGGAGATCGTCGTGCACGGCACCGTCCGCGAGGTGCAGGACGGCGTCGCCACGGTCGACTCCGAGGCGGTGCAGGCCGGGCACCGGATCATCCGCAACGCGGTCGCCCGCGTGCGCGTCGACTGACCTCGGCCCTCGGTCGCAGCCGCATGATGCCCGCCCGTAGGGAGCGGCAAACCACCGAGCGCGGGTCACCGCCCGACCTACAATCACCAGCGTGCTGACCGATCGCCAGGAACTCGTGCTGCGCAAGGTCGTCGAGGAGTACCTCGAGGCCGGCGCGCCCGTGGGCTCGAAGGTGCTCTCCGCCGAGGTCGCGTGGGGACCCTCGACGATCCGCCACGAGCTGGCCAATCTCGAGGAGCTCGGACTGCTCGCGCATCCCCACACGTCGGCCGGCCGGGTCCCGACCGAGGCCGGCTACCGGTACTTCGTCGACCGGCTCCTGCCGGCTCAGCAGGGCGCGCCGTCGCTGTCGCTGTCGCTCGTGCGCCACGAGCTCGACGAGGCGATGCGCGTGACGAGCGAGACCCTCTCCCAGGTCACCAACCTGCTGGCCATCGTCACCGCGCCGCCGATCGACACCTCGACGATCCGCCACATCGAGGTCCTGCTCCTCCAGCCGCAGGTGATGATGGTCGTCGTCATCACCTCGACCGGTGGCGTGAGCAAGCGCATGTTCACCTTCGCGCGACCGGTCGATCCGGGCCTCGCCGACTGGGCGGCGAGCTACCTCAACGAGCGTCTCGTCGGGCTCGGGCTCGGGGCGCGGATGCTCCACCAGCGGCTGCACGACCCGAGCCTGTCCGCCACCGAGGCGGCCTTCCTCGAGGCGCTCGCGCCGGTGTTCACCGCACTCGATGTTGAGGGCGCCTCGGACACGCTGTACGTCGAGGGCGCCGCGCGCCTGCTCAATCGCGAGCGATTCGGCGACATCAGCGAGCTCAACGCGCTGATGGACATGCTCGAGCGCCGGGTGACGCTGCTCGGGGTCCTGCGCTCCACGCTGGTCGAGCGCGACGTGCTCGTCCGCATCGGCGCCGAGAACGACGCCCCCGCGCTGCGATCGCTCGCGCTCGTGGCCGCGAGCTACGGCCTGCCACAGCGCAGCCTCGGCGCGGTGTCGGTGATCGGGCCGCTGCGGATGGACTATGGGCGGGCGATTCGCGCCGTCAAGGAGGCTGCGGCCCAGCTGTCGAGTTTCATCGTGGACGTGTATGACGAGCGCTAGGGACATGCCACGCGACTACTACGAGGTCCTCGGGGTCGGCCGGGACGCCGGCGAGGCCGAGATCAAGAAAGCCTTCCGCCGCCTCGCCCGCGAGCTCCACCCGGACGTCAACAGCGACGACCCCCGAGCCGAGGAGAAGTTCAAGGAGGCCGCCGAGGCCTATGAGGTGCTGTCCGATCCCGAGCGCCGGGCGACCTACGACCGCTACGGGCGCGAGGGCCTGCGCAGCGGCGGCTACGCCCCCAACTTCGACTCGTTCGGCTCGATCTCGGACATCTTCGAGGCGTTCTTCGGTGGTGGCGGCGGCGCCTTCGGCGGCGCGTTCGGGGGCGGCAGCCCGACCGGTCCCGTGCAGGGCGCGGACGTCGGCGTCAACGCCGAGATCGATCTCGTCGACGCCGCCCGCGGTACGACGCTCGAGCTCGAGTACGAGGCGGTCGCGCTGTGCGAGCACTGCCACGGCAACGGCGCGGAGCCGGGCACGCCGATCGAGACCTGTCCCCGCTGCCAGGGCACCGGCCAGCTCCGCGCGGTGTCGCGCACCCCCTTTGGACAGGTCGTGCGCGCGACCGCGTGCGACGTCTGCCACGGCGACGGCCGCGTCGCCCGCGACCCCTGTCACACCTGTCGGGGGCGCGGGCGGACGATGGCGCCGGCGAAGATCGCCGTCGACGTCCCCGCCGGCATCGCCGACGGCCAGCGCATTCGAATCGCTGGCCGCGGGCACGCCGGCGAGCGCGGCGGCCCGCCCGGTGATCTCTATGTCCTCATCAGCATCCGCGAGGACGTGCGCTTCGTCCGTGACGGCGACGACCTCGTCACCGCGATCGACGTCGCCGCTCCGCTCGCCGCCCTCGGGACGACGGTCGAGGTGCCGACGGTCGACGGCTCGGTTGAGCTCGAGGTGCCGGCCGGGACCCAGCCGCACGAGACCCTCCGCATCCGCGGCGAGGGCATGCCGTCGCTGCGTGGCCGCAAGGCCGGCGATCTGCGCGTCGTCATCAACGTCGTCGTCCCGCGTCACCTCGGCCGCGAGCAGCGCAAGCTCATGCAGGAGCTCGCGGAGTCGATGACCGAACACAACCTGCGGACCGACGAGGGCGTGTTCGCCAAGCTGCGGCGCGCCTTCCACCACGGCTGAGCCGCCGCGGCCGCTGGGGGCCAGGGTGATCCGACTCGCCGTCCGTGTGACCCGCGACCAGGCCGAGGTCGTGCTCGCCGAGCTGCTCGAGCTCGCGCCGAGCGGAGTCGAGGAGCTCGACCGCGGCGGCGCCGTGGTCGAGTACGCGGTGTATGGCGCGCCCGGCGAGCTGCCGGCGCTGCCCGATCTCAAGGCCGCGGCCGGCGGGGCGCTCGTCGAGATCAGCACGACCGAGGTCGCCGACGACTGGGCCGATCGCTGGAGGGGGTTCCACCGGCCGCTCGTCCTCGAGGATCGCCTCACCGTGCGGCCGCCCTGGGAGGCTCCGGCGGGCACGCCCGTCGACGTGGTGATCGACCCCGGTCAGGCGTTCGGCACCGGCGCCCACGCCACCACGCGGCTGTGCCTCGAGCTGCTGCTCGAGCTCCCGCCGGCCGGCGAGCTGCTCGACCTCGGCTGCGGCTCCGGGGTCCTGGCCATCACCGCCGCCAAGCTCGGCTGGGCTCCGGTGCGCGCGCTCGACAACGATCCCGCGGCGGTGGCCGCGACCGAGGACAACGCCCGGGCCAACGGCGTGGCGCTGAGCGTCGGCCGCCACGACCTCCGCTCCGATCCGCCGGCGCTTGCGCCGACGGTGGTGGCCAACCTGCTCGGTCCGCTGTTGCGCACGTGGGCTCAGCGGCTCGCCAGCGTGCCCGCGCGCCCGCAGCGGATCGTTGCCAGCGGCCTGCTCCGCCGTGAGGCCGACAATGTCGCCGCGGCGTTCACGCCGCTGGGCTTTGCCGAGCGTGCCCGGCGGGCGAGCGGGGACTGGGCGGCGCTGCTGCTCGAGCGCCCCGGCACGCCGGGTGCGACTGGATAACGAGCGCACCGCGAATCTTGGACACGCGGACGGTGACCGCGGCCCGGCGAGCCCGCATCATTCGCCCAGCTTGCGAATCGGGAATTCGTCCAAGGAGGTGAATCCAATTGCCTAACCCGCTCGCGATCGGCGTGACCCTCGGTGGCCTGTTGCTGGACATCGTCGCGCCACGGCCCAAGCCTCGGGCTGGAATTGCACCGGCGTCATCTCTCCTCTCGCCGCGCGCCGTCCCGAGGACACCGCAGCCTGCGGCGCGTGCCCGGCAGCACGATGGGGCGCCGGTCGCGGGCGGCTTTTCTCCGTAGCGCCTTCCTCTGGGCTGGGGAGCCCGCCGGCGGCCCGGCTCGAGTTGATGGCCGGCCGCCGGTCGGGAGGCGCTACCGTCCCGCCACGATGACCTCGTTTGCCGTCAAGTTCCTCGGCTGCAAGGTGTCCCAGGCCGACGCGATGCTCGCGCGCTCGGCGCTGCTCGCCGCCGGTCACACCGAGGTCGAGGAGGCCGAGGCCGAGCTGCACGTCGTCAACACGTGCTGCATCACCGCCGAGGCCGAGGCCAAGTCGCGCCAGTCGGTGCGGCGCTCGCTGCGCAGCGCCGGCGAGGTCTACGTCGCCGGCTGCGCGGTCAACCTCGACCGTGGCCAGTTCGCCGACCTCGACGCCCGGGTGCGCCCGTTCGTCGGCACCGCGGACGACGTCGCTGCCGATATCGCCGGTGCCGTCGGGGCGTGCGCCGACCTCGAGCACGATCTGCTCGTCCGCGATCGCGTCCAGGCCGCCCGGACCCGCGGCTTCGTCAAGGTCCAGGACGGCTGCGACTGCCACTGCGCGTACTGCATCATCCCCACGGTGCGGGGATCGGCCCGCTCGCGCCCGGCCGGGGCGGTGCTCGACGAGGTCCGCCGGCGCGTCGCCCAGGGGCAACCGGAGATGGTCATGACCGGGATCAGCGTCGGCGACTACCGCGACCCCGACAGCGGCCTCGAGCTCGGCGAGCTGATGGAGGAGGTGGCCCGCGTGCCCGGCGTGGAGCGCGTCCGACTCTCGAGCGTCGAGGTCATCCACGTCAAGGACTCGCTCGTGCGGGCGCTGCGCCGTGAGCCGCGCATCTGCCCGCATCTCCACATCCCGATGCAGTCGGGGGACGACCGCGTGCTGGCCGCGATGGGCCGCCACTACAGCGCTGACGAGTACCTCGCTCACGTCCGCGCGCTCCGCGCCGAGGTGCCCGAGGTCAACCTCACGACCGACGTGATCGTCGGCTTCCCGCTCGAGGACGACGCCGCATTCACGCGGACGCTCGCGCTCCTTGACGACGCCGAGATCACGCGCGTCCACGCCTTCTCGTACTCGCCGCGCCCCGGCACCGTCGCCGCCGAGCTCGGCGACCGCGTGGCTTCGCAGGAGAAGAAGCGCCGCTCGCGCGCGCTCCGCGGGCACTCCGAGGTTCGCTCGCGCCACCACCGCAACGCCAAGCTCGGCCGTCGCGAGCGGGTGCTCGTCGACAAGGTCGCCGACAGCCAGTGCTCGGGCTACACGGAGGACTACACCCGGTGCTACCTGCCCGCGGGCGCGGCCGACCGGGGCGGCCTCGTCGACGCCGTCTGCGAGGAGCTGCAGGCCGACGGCATCCGCTGCGCGGTTGGCTGACAGCCGAGCGGGTTCCGCGGACCCCCTAGCTATCCTTATCAGCAAGTGACCGTCATCGATGAGGTCCGATCGGACATGACCAGCGCAATGAAAGCGGGCGAGCGTGTCCGCGTCGGCGCCCTGCGGCTGGTGCTCTCCGAGTTGCAGAGGGACGCGAAGGAGGGACGGCAGGATGAGGTCGGCGTGCTGCGCCGCGAGCGCAAGCGCCGCCTCGAGGCCGCCGCGCAGTTCCGCGACGGCGGACGCCCCGAGCTCGCCGAACAGGAGGAGTCCGAGGCCCGGATGATCGAGTCCTACCTGCCCGCCGACCTCGACGACGCCGAGCTCGATCGGATCGTCGGCGAAGCGATCGCGCAGACCGGCGCCGGCGGCCCCAAGGACATGGGCCAGGTGATGAAAGCCGTGATGGCCAAGGCCGGCGGCCGGATCGACGGCAAGCGCGCCTCAGCACGCGTGCGCGAGGCGTTGGGGACCTAGCCAGACGGTGCGTCGCCAGATCGAGCTCGAGAACGTCGTCGCCGCCGATCTCGCCGGCGCCCAGGACGCCATCCTGCGCACGCTCGAGGGGCATCTCGACTGCGATGTCCATCTCCGTGGCAACCTGCTCACGCTCGAGGGCGACGAAGGCGCCGTCGAGGCTGCTGCCGCCGTCGTGCGCGAGCTCTCCGAGCTGATCGCCCAGGGCCATGAGATCGCTCCCGGCACGATCGAGGCCGTCGCCCGCGCGCTCGACCAGCACGAGTCCCCGGCCGAGATCCTCGAGGACGTCGTCTGGCGCCACCGGGCCACCAAGGTCGCGCCCAAGTCGGTCAACCAGAAGCGCTATGTCGACTCGATCCGCCATCAGACGATCACCTTCGGGATCGGCCCGGCCGGCACCGGCAAGACGTTCCTCGCCGTCGCCCTCGCCGCCGCGGCGCTCAGCCGCCGTGAGGTCAACCGCATCATCCTCACTCGCCCCGCGGTCGAGGCCGGCGAGCGGCTCGGCTTCCTGCCCGGCGACCTGATGGCCAAGGTCGATCCGTACCTGCGGCCGCTGTTCGACGCGCTCCACGACATGCTCGAACCTGAGCGGGTCGCGCAGTACCTCGAGCGGGGGGCGATCGAGGTCGCGCCGCTCGCGTTCATGCGCGGCCGCACGCTCAACGACAGCTTCATCATCCTCGACGAGGCCCAGAACACGAGCCCCGAGCAGATGAAGATGTTCCTCACCCGCCTGGGCTTCAACTCCAAGATGGTCGTCACCGGCGACATCACCCAGATCGATCTGCCGCGGGAGCAGGACTCCGGTCTGATCATCGTCTCGGAGATCCTCGACGGCGTCGAGGGCATCGATTTCGTCCGTTTCGGGGAGGAGGATGTCGTCCGTCACAAGCTCGTGCGCAGGATCGTCGCGGCCTACACCGAGCACGCCCAGCGGCAGGCGCCCGAGCTGCGCCCCCGCAAGCGGGCGTGATCCGGATCGCGTGCTCGACATCGAGGTGATCGGCGTCGAGGCGCTCGGGCCCGCGGGCCCGACCGCTGTCGAGGTCGAGGAGCTGTGCATGCTCGCGTTCTCCTCGGCGGCGATCGACAACGGTCACGTGGCCATCGAGTTCGTCGACGAGGACCGGATCCGCGAGCTCAACCGCGAGCACCGCCGGATCGACACGCCGACGGACGTCCTCTCTTTCGGCGTCGACGAGGATGGCGCGAGCGCCGGCCCCCGCGAGCTCGGCGACATCGTCATCTGCCCCGCCCACACCGAGGACCTGCGCGAGGCCGTCGTCCACGGTGCCCTGCACCTCACCGGCATGGATCACGAGACCGACGACGGCGAGATGCTCGCGCTCCAGGCCGAGCTGATGCGGTGGATCCGATGAGCGGGCGCCCCCCGGCGCCGACCCGCTCGGGCTTCATCGCCCTCGCCGGGCGGCCGAACGTGGGCAAGTCCACGCTCGCCAACGCGATCGTCGGGGCCAAGGTGGCGATCGTCTCCGACAAGCCGCAGACGACGCGCAGAGCGATCCGCGGCGTCGCGACCGGTCCCGACTGGCAGCTCGTGCTCGTCGATCTCCCCGGGGTTCAGCGCCCGCGCGACGCCCTCACCGAGCGGATGCAGCGCCGGGTCGAGCGCGAGCTCGAGGACGCCGACGGCTGCGTGTTCGTCGTCAACGCCGAGCAGGGCATCGGCCCCGGCGACCGGTTCATCGCCGGTCTCCTCGGCGCCGCGCCGGTGCCGGTGGTCGTCGCGGTCAACAAGATCGACCGGGCCGACCGCGCCCGGACGGCGGCGACGCTTCAGGCCGCGGCCGACCTCGGCGTCGCCGAGGAGGTGTTTCCCGTCTCCGCCCGCAAGGGCTCAGGGATGCAGCTGCTGATGGACCATCTTGTCGCGCTGCTGCCGCCCGGACCGTTCTACTTCTCCGCCCGCGAGCTCTCCGATCAGCCGGAATCGGTGCGGCTCGCCGAGCTCGTCCGCGAGCAGGTGCTCGCCCGCACGCGGGAGGAGGTGCCCCACGCCGTCGAGGTCGAGATCGAGGGCGTCGATCGCCGCCGCATGGACCTCGCGCGGATCGAGGCGGTGATCCTCGTCGAGACCGACTCCCAGAAGGGCATCCTCATCGGCGCCGGCGGCCGGATGATCAAGTCGATCGGCATCGCGGCCCGGCAGGCGATCGAGCGCGAGCTCGGCGAGCGCGTCCATCTCGAGCTCTCGGTCCGCGTGCGTCGCCACTGGCGCGCCGACGATCGAGTGCTCGACCGGCTCGGGATCGAGTAGCCCGGGCCTCAGGCTTTCCACCACTCCCCGAGCACCCGGCGCCAGTTGCCCCAGGCGATCGCTCGCAGTTCGTCCTCGGCGAAGCCCGCCTGCGCGAGCGCCTCGATCACCGCGGGCATCCCGGCGGCGTCGCCGACCTCGGCGGGGATCGGGGCGCCGTCGAAGTCCGACCCGAGCGCGATGTGCTCGCTGCCGATCCGCTCGGCGATGTAGCTGGCGTGATCGGCGATCAGGCGCACCGGCGTGTCGGGATCCTCGCTGAAGTCGGACCGCAGGAACGGGCAGGCGAAGACGATCCCGACGAGGCCGCCGGACCGTGCGATCGCGTCGAGCTGGGCGTCGGTGAGGTTGCGCGACATCGGGCAGAGCGCGTGCGCCGCCGAGTGCGAGGCGACGAGCGGCCCGGCATCGAGCCTGGCTACGTCCCAGAACCCGGCCTCGTTGAGGTGGCTGAGGTCGATGAGAATGCCGAGCTCGGCGCAGCGCCTGACGAGCGCGCCGCCGGCCGGAGTGAGACCCGGGCCGGTGTCCGGCGAGGAGGGGGAGACGAAGGGCACCCCGTAGGCGAAGGCGTTGGCGCGGCTCCAGACCGGACCGAGCGAGCGCAGGCCGGCCGCGTACCACAGCTCGAGCGGCTCGAGGCCGGGCTCGATCGCCTCGGCGCCCTCGAGGTGGAGCACCGCGGCCGGGGGCGCCTCAGGGTCGGCATGCACGGCGTCGAGGTCGTGCGTCGTCCGCGCGAGCGTGACCGCCTTGGCCCGCTCGAAGGCGAGCAGCGCGCCGGCCGCCGCAGATGCATGCCCCGCCGCCTCGGGGAAGGCGAGCGGGGCCGCGTACTCGACCTCGATCACTCCGTCGTCGCGGGGGACGAGCCGCTGCTCGTGCTCGTCGTCGCCCGGGGAGGGCGAGAAGACGGCGAAGATCGCGCCGCGGATGCCGCCGGCGCGCATCCGCGGCAGGTCGAGATGGCCGCCGTCCCGTCCCCCGGCGATCCGGTCGCGGTCCTCTTGGGTGATCGCATCGTTGTGGCCGTCGAAGACGGGGATCGCCGGCGTGGGGGTCGGCGCTGGGGCGTCGTTGGGCATCGGGGAAGTGTGCCGCGCCCGGACGGTCGGTGCGTCACGCCCCCGACCCTCCAGTGGGCCCGACCATCCGAGCGCCTGGGGTGCGGGGCCGGGCTCCGCCCGGCATCCGTGGGGCCGCGCGACCCCGTCCGGACGGAGAGCCTGTTGCGCGTCGGCCGCTCCCCCCACCGACCCGCCGGCGATTTCTGCCGTCTTGACGGCTCCCGCGGGTCGAGACGGCATTCTCGTCCGCCTATTGGACGAAATCGCCGCCTCGATCCAGCGACGGCGTCGAGCGCACCGAAATGCGCAGCGCCACCGCCGCTGTCACCGCCGGCCTCGAGGAGAGACCGTCTCAGGACCCCGCGCGTGCGTGGCTCCGAAGATGACCTCTTAGAATCCTCAGGCCGTGGACGACTCACAGATCGCTTTCGACGAGCGCGGGCTCGTGCCCTGCGTGGTCCAGGATTGGCGCACCGGCGAGGTCCTCACGCTCGCCTACATGAACGCCGAGGCCCTGCGGCGCACGCGGGAGACCGGCGAGATGCACTTCTTCAGCCGCTCACGCCAAGAGCTCTGGCACAAGGGCGCGACGTCGGGGAACACGCAGCGCGTGCGCAGTCTCCGCTATGACTGCGACGGCGACGCGCTACTCGCCCTCGTCGAGCCCGCCGGGCCGGCCTGCCACACCGGCGAGCGCACCTGTTTTCACCGCGGTGAGCTTCGGCCCGCCGCTCCGTACGAGGTTCTGCCCGAGCTCGAGCGGACGGTGGTCGCGCGCGCCGCGACCCGTCCCGAGGGCTCCTACACCGCCTGGCTGCTCGCCGACCCGGCCCGGATCGGCGCGAAGGTGGAGGAGGAGGCCGAGGAGGTGGCGCGGGCGGCGCGGGAGGAGAGTGACGAGCGCCTGAGCGAGGAGGCCGCCGACGTGCTCTACCACCTCACCGTGCTGCTCGCCGGGCGCGGCCTGTCCCTCGCCGACGCCGAGCGGGTGCTCGATGGCCGTCGCCGGGGCTGAGACCGCCGGGGCCACGCCCTCACTCGAGGCGGCGCGGGTGCTCGCCCGTGACTACAACCTGATCCCCCTGCAGGAGACGTTCATCGAGGACCTGCAGACGCCGGTCTCCGCGTTCCTCAAGCTCCGCGAGCAGGGGCCCGCCTTCCTGCTCGAGTCGGCCGACCAGGGCCGCGTCGGCCGCTACTCGTTCATCGGCTTTCGTCCCCGGTCGGTGCTGCGCTGGTCGCTCGGGGAGCCCGGCGACCCCTACGCCCTCGCCGCCGCCGAGCTCGGCCGCTTCCGGGTCGCCCCGGCCGACGGCCTGCCGCCGTTCGCCGGCGGCGCGGTCGGGATGTTCGCCTACGACCTCGTGCGCACGGTCGAGCCGCTCGGGCCGCCGAACCCCGATCCGCTCGGGCTGCCCGACCTCGCGCTCATGCTCACCGACGCGCTCGTCGTCTTCGACCATCTCAAGCGCACGGTCAGCGTGCTCGCCAACGTCTATGCCGACGATGACCTCGAGCAGTCCTACCGCCGGGCCCGCGAGACGATCGCCGAGGTGCGGTGGCGGCTTGAGGGACCGGTGCCGCGCCCCGCGCGGCGGCCGGCCAGCGACCGGCGTCCGCCGAGCTTCACCTCGAACGTCACTCGCGAGCAGTTCGAGGCCATGGTCGCGCGGATCATCGAGTACATCTACGCCGGAGACGCCTTCCAGGTCGTGCCCTCCCAGCGCTGGTCGGCGGCAGCGCCGGTCGAGGCGTTCTCGATCTACCGCGGCCTGCGGGCGGTCAACCCGAGCCCGTACATGTACTTCCTCGACTTCGGCGACTTCGAGCTCGCGGGTGCGAGCCCCGAGCCGCTGATCACGGTGAACGGTCGCGCGGTGTCGACGCGCCCGATCGCCGGCACGCGGCCCCGCGGGGCGAGTCCCGAGGAGGACCGTGAGATCGCCGAGGACCTGCTCGCCGATCCCAAGGAGCGCGCCGAGCACGTGATGCTCGTCGACCTCGGCCGCAACGACCTCGGCCGGGTGTGCGAATTCGGCAGCGTCGAGGTCGAGAACTTCATGACGGTCGAGAACTACAGCCACGTCATGCACATCGTCTCCAGCGTGTCCGGCCGCCTGCGGGAGGACGTCGGCGCCCTCGACGCGCTGCGCTCGGTGCTGCCCGCCGGCACTCTGTCCGGCGCACCCAAGGTCCGGGCGATGCAGATCATCGACGAGCTCGAGCCGGTCAAGCGCGGGGGCTACGGCGGCGCGATCGGCTACGTCAGCTACACCGGCGACCTCGACACCTGCATCCACATCCGCACCGTCGTGGTCAAGGACGGCGTCGCCCACGTCCAGGCCGGCGGCGGCACCGTCGCCGACGCCAATCCCGCCTATGAGTTCCGCGAGTCCGAGGCCAAGGCCCAGGCCGTGCTGCGGGCGATCGAGCTCGCCGTCGGCCAGCCGGAATGGCCGTAGTGTTCTAGACCCGGCCTGGCCGCCTATCGTTCCGCCGCCGTGCGCGTCCTCGTTCTCGACAACTACGACAGCTTCACCTACAACCTCGTCCAGTACCTGGGCGAGCTCGGCGCCGAGATCGAGGTCGTGCGCAACGACCACGCGACCGTCGAGGAGCTGCTCATCCGCGGCTACGACCGGCTGGTCATCTCGCCGGGGCCGTGCACGCCGAACGAGGCCGGGATCTCGCTCGAGGCGGTCCGGCGCTTCCCGCAGGCCAAGATCCCGACGCTCGGTGTCTGTCTCGGCCACCAGGCCCTCGTCCAGGCCTGGGGCGGCCGGGTCATCCAGCACGAGCCGGTCCACGGCAAGACGACGAAGATCGTCCACGACGGGCGCACGATCTTCCACGGCCTCCACGAGCCGCTCGAGGTCGGGCGCTATCACTCGCTCGTGGTCGATCCCGAACTGCCCGAGGTGCTCGAGCAGAGCGCCGAGGGCGGCGGCGTGGTGATGGCCGTCCGACACCGCGAGCTGCCGCTCGAGGGCGTCCAGTTCCACCCCGAGTCCGTGCTCACCGAGCAGGGCCGGGAGCTCCTCGACAACTTCCTCGCGCGCACCCGATGAGCTCCGGACCCGATCTGCTCACGCGCTCGATCGACGCGCTCGCCTCGGGGCACTCGCTGTCCCGCGAGCAGACCGCCGCCGTGCTCTCGGAGATCATGGCCGGCAACGCCTCGGAGATCCAGATCGCCGCCTTCCTCATCGCGCTGCGCACGAAGGGGGAGACGGTCGACGAGCTCGCCGGGCTCGCCGAGGCGATGCGCGCGCTGGCCACCCGGGTGACCGTGACCCGCGGCGCGCTGCTCGACACCGCCGGCACCGGCGGAGGCCGACGCACGTTCAACGTCTCGACGACGGCGGCGCTGATCGCGGCCGGGGCGGGCTGCACGGTGGCCAAGCACGGCAACCGCTCGGCCACCGGGCTCTCGGGCTCGGCCGACGTGCTCGAGGCGCTCGGGGCGCGGATCGACCTGCGCCCCGACGCGGTCGCGAGCTGCATCGAGGACGTCGGCTTCGGCTTCATGTTCGCCCCCGCGCACCATCAGGCCACGCGCTTCGTCATCCCGGTCCGCCGCGAGCTCGCGGTGCGGACGATATTCAACTTCCTCGGCCCGCTCACCAATCCGGCCGGCGCGACGCGCCAGCTGATCGGCGTCTCGGACCCGAACTACCTCGAGATCATGGCCGGGGCGCTCGCGGTGCTCGGCACCGAGCACGCACTGCTCGTCTCGAGCGAGGACGGCATCGACGAGCTGAGCATCTCGGCTTCGACGCGCGTCGTCGAGGTCAAGGACGGCGAGCTGCTGCGCTACAGCGTCGCCCCGGAGGAGGTCGGGCTCGAGCGCGCCGAGCCCGACCGCGTCCCCGGCGGCGACCCCGAGCACAACGCCCAGATCACCCGGCAGATCTTCGCCGGCGAGCCCGGGCCGGCCCGGGACCTCGCGATCCTCAACGCCGGCGCGGCGATCTACGCCGGCGGTGGGGCCGACTCGCTCGCCGACGGCGTGCTCGGCGCCCAGCGGGCGGTCGACTCGGGGGCGGCCGACACCGCCCTTCGGCGGTTCGTCGCCCGCACCCAGGAGCTCGCCGGGGGGTGAACCGCCTCGACCCGATCCTCGCGACGACGCGGTCCGAGCTGGCGGAGCGCCGCCGCAAGCGCCCCGAGGCCGAGCTCGAGCGCCTCGCCGCCCGGCGGCGCGAGGCCGGTGAGGGGCGAGGGCTGCTCGCCGCGCTCCGGGAGCCCGGCCTGTCGGTGATCGCCGAGCACAAGCGGCGCTCGCCCTCCGCGGGGCTGATCCGCGAGGGACTCGAGCTTCCCGACGTCGTGCGCGCCTATGAGCGGGCGGGCGCGGCGGCGCTGTCGATCCTCACCGAGGGCCCCAACTTCGGCGGCTCGCTCGCTGACCTCCAGGCGGCGCGCGCGGCGGCGACGCTGCCCCTGCTGCGCAAGGACTTCGTGGTCGAGTCCTATCAGCTGCTCGAGGCCGCCGCCTACGGGGCGGATGCGGTGCTGCTGATCGTCGCGGCGCTGCCCTCAACCGAGCTCACCAGGCTGCTCGCCCGGGCCGGCGAGCTCGGCCTCGACGCCCTCGTCGAGGTCCACGACAGCCGCGAGCTCGAGTTCGCCGCGTCGGCCGGCGCCGAGCTGATCGGGGTCAACAACCGCGATCTCACGACGCTCGAGGTCGACGTCACCCGCACCTACGAGCTGCTGCCGGGGATGCCGCCCGGGGCAACCGTCGTGGCCGAATCCGGGTTCTCCCGGCCCGGGCAGCTCGCCGAGCTCGCCGCCGCCGGGGTCGACGCCGTGCTCATCGGCGAGGCGTTGATGCGCTCGCCGGACATCGAGCGCGCGTGCCGGGCGCTCACCGCTTTTTAAGCTCACTTCACCGCCCCCGACACACTCAGCGTGATGAAGCTGATGCGATCGCAGCTCCTCGCCTCGGTGGCCGGCGGCCTTGTCGTGGCGGGTGTGTTCCTCGCCCTCGGGATCACCGGGCGGCGGACGACCCGCACGATCGTCGAGCAGACTCCCGTCTCCGCCTCGCCGGCGTCCCAGAGCTCCGAGCTCACGCCGCACGCGATCTACGTGCGCGACGCCCCAGGGGTCGTGTTCGTCAAGGCGCTGATCGTCCAGCAGGTCACCGATCCCTTCAACCTGTTCCCCGAGCGCGAGCAGAGCACCTCGACCGGGTCGGGCTTCCTGATCGACTCCCGGGGCTACCTGCTCACCAACTACCACGTCATCGAGGGCGCCGACCGCAACACCGGCGTCGTCGTCGAGTTCGAGGACAACGTGGTCCGCAAGGCGGCGGTCGTCGCGGTGGACCCGGACAACGACCTCGCGCTGCTCAAGATCAACATGAGCGGCGTCCCGCCGATCCTCCCGCTCGCCCTGGGGGACTCGACCACCGTCCGGGTCGGTGACCCCACGCTGGCCATCGGCAACCCGTTCGGCCTCGACCGCACGCTGACCAGCGGGATCGTCTCGGCCTTGCAGCGGCAGATCGAGGCGCCGAACGGCTTCAGCATCGACAACGTCATCCAGACCGACGCCCCGATCAACCCGGGCAACTCGGGCGGTCCCCTGCTCGACGCCACCGGCCGCGTGATCGGCATCAACTCGCAGATCGAGACCGCGAGCGGCGACGGCAACGGCAGCGTCGGGATCGCCTTCGCCGTCCCGATCAACACGGCCAAGGAGTTCCTGCCTCGGCTCGACCGCGGCGCCATCCCCGCCCGGGTCGCCTATCTCGGGGCGAGCGGCGTGTCGGCGGGCGTCGGCGTCGCCGTGCAGAGCGTCGATCCGGGCGGACCGGCGGCCGACGCCGGCGTGCGCCGCGGCGATGTCATCACCGCGGTGGCCGGCGAGCGTGTCAGCTCGATGACGGCGACCGAGCGGATCGTCGGCGCGCAGGTGCCCGGCCACGCGATGTCGGTCGACCTGCTCCGCGATCGGCGCCCGCTCCGCCTCACCGTGCGGCTCGGCAGCCGCGTGACCGAGCCACCGCAGTAATCCGACCGCCCTAGCATGTGGGGCATGAGCGGCGACGCCCCCAAGATCAAGTTCTGCGGGATCACCCAGCTCGACGACGCCGAGCACGCCGTCGCGGCAGGCGCCTGGGCGATCGGCCTCATTCTGTGGCCGCACTCACCGCGCCACGTCCCGCTCGAGGCGGCCGCGGAGATCGGCGCCGCCCTGCGCCGGCGCGTCGAGGTCGCGGGCGTGTTCGTCAATCCCACCCTCGAGGAGCTGTCGGCCGCCGCCGAGGCGATCGGGCTGACGATCGTCCAGCTCCACGGCGACGAGGGGCCCGCCTTCTGCTCGGAGGTGGCCCGCCGGACCGGGTGCAAGGTGATCAAGGCCGCTCGCATCCGCAGCGGCGCTGACATCCAGGCGCTCAGCGCCTTCCACACCGACTTCCATCTGCTCGACAGCTACGTCCCCGGGGTGCCGGGCGGCACCGGCGAGACGTTCGCCTGGGAGCTCGCCGCCAGTCACCGCAGCCGGGTCCCCGTCATCCTCTCCGGCGGTCTCACCCCGGAGAACGTCGGCGAGGCGATCGCCACCGTCGGGCCCTACGCCGTCGACGTCGCCAGCGGCACCGAGGCCGCGCCCGGGATCAAGGATCCGGCCAAGCTCGAGGCCTTCGCCGCCGCGGTCGGGGCCACCGCACTGGCCACCGACGTCGCATGAGCACGATCGAGCACCGTTTCGGCCCCTACGGGGGCCAATACGTCCCCGAGACGCTGATGCCGGCCCTCGCCGAGCTCGAGTCCGCGTGGACGCAGGCCCGCGACGATCCCGGCTACCGCGGCGAGCTCGACGCCCTGCTGCGCGACTACGTCGGGCGCCCGTCGCCGCTCTACCACGCCACCCGGCTCAGCGAGGCGGCCGGCCATCCCGTCTGGCTCAAGCGCGAGGACCTCAACCACACCGGCGCCCACAAGATCAACAACGCCCTCGGCCAGGCGCTGCTCGCCCGGCGGATGGGCAAGCGCCGGGTCATCGCCGAGACCGGCGCCGGGCAGCACGGGGTCGCCTCGGCCACGGCCTGCGCGCTGCTCGACCTCGAGTGCGTCGTCTACATGGGCACCGAGGACATGCGCCGCCAGCGCCCCAACGTCGAGCGGATGGAGCTGCTCGGGGCGACCGTCGCCCCGGTGGAGGCGGGCGCCCGCACGCTCAAGGAAGCGGTCTCGGCCGCGATCCGCGACTGGGTGACGAACGTCGAGACGACCCACTACATCATCGGCTCGTGCGTCGGCCCGGCCCCGTATCCGGCGCTCGTGCGCGACCTGCAGCGGGTGATCGGCGACGAGGCCCGGGCCCAGGTGCTCGTCCAGGCCGGCCGTCTCCCGCAGCGGGTCATCGCCTGCGTGGGCGGCGGCTCGAACTCGATCGGGATGTTCGCCGGCTTCCTCGACGACGCCGAGGTCGAGCTGATCGGGGTCGAGGCGGCGGGGGAGGGGATCGACACCGGCCGACACGGCGCGCCGCTCACCGCCGGCGGCATCCCCGGCATTCTCCACGGCGCGTTCTCGGCGGTCATGCAGGACGAGGACGGCCAGATCCTCGAGGCCCACTCGATCTCCGCCGGCCTCGATTATCCGGGCACCGGCCCCGAGCACGCCTGGTTGCGGGACTCGGGCCGGGCCCGCTACGAAGCGGTGACCGACGCCGAGGCGCTCGAGGCGTTTGCCCGGACCTCCCGGCTCGAGGGCATCATCCCGGCGCTCGAGAGCTCCCACGCGATCGCCTGGACGCTCGCGGCCGGACCGAGCGAGCTCGACCTCGTCTGCCTCTCGGGCCGGGGCGACAAGGATCTCGCCGAGGCCCTGGAGCAGCTGAAGCGCCGATGACCGGGATCGAACGGATCGCCGAGGCGTTCGCCGCGGCGCGGGCCGACGGACGCGCCGCCGCGCTCATGCCCTACATGATGGGCGGATTCCCGGACCTCGAGACCTCGCGCCGCATCGGCCTCGCCTATGCCGAGGCCGGAGCGGATCTGATGGAGCTTGGCGTGCCGTTCTCCGACCCGCTCGCCGACGGCCCGGTGATCCATGCCGCCGCCACCGCGGCGCTCGCGGCGGGCACGAGGCTCCCCGACGTGCTCGACGTCGCCACCACCCTCGCCGAGCGCGTCCCGGTCGTGATCATGTGCTACGCCAACCCGATCTTCGTCCGCGGTACCGAGCGCTTCCTCGACGCCGTGCAGGCGGCCGGGGTGAGCGGCCTGATCGTGCCCGACCTGCCGATGGAGGAGGCCGGGGCGGTGCTCGAGGCCTGCGACGCCCGCGGGCTCGCGCTCGTGCCGCTCGTCGCTCCGACGACGCCCGACGAGCGCCTCGCCCGGATCGGCCGCCGCGCCCGGGGCTTTGTCTACACCGTCTCGGTCACCGGGACGACCGGCGAGCGGACCGGGGTCGACGGCTCGCTCGGCACGGTGATCGCCCGGGCGGCGGCGAGCGCGTCGGTGCCCGTCGCCCTCGGCTTTGGCATCTCGACGCCCGAGCAGGCGGCGGCCGCGGCGGCCGCCGGCGCCGACGGCGTCATCATCGGCACCCGCCTCGTGCGCGCGGCCGAGGAGGCCGAGGATCCCGTCGGCGCGGTCCGCGGCCTGGTGGCGGAGTTTTCCGACGCGCTTCGAAACCGGTCACTCGGCTAGCATTGCCCGCCGATGGGACTGATTCTCACCGCGACGGCCGGGCTCATGATCTGGATTGTCCTCTGGGCGATCGGGGTCTCCGGGTTCGACGCGATTCTGATCGCCGTCCTCATGGTGCTGGTCGCGCTCGCCGTCCGCCAGGTCCTCCCGTACCTGCCCGGCCGGCAGGACTAGCGGAGGCCCCCATGCGCCTTGACGCGCTCGCCGTGAGCCGCACGCGGTCGTCTGCACGCGCCCGCCTCGGGCGCCGGATCGGCCGCCGCACCCGCGTCGCGCTGTCCGTCGGCCTGCTCGCCGCCGGCCTCGGCGGCTGCACGAGCGGCAGCTCGGGCAACAGCAGCGTCACCGCGACCGGCAAGAACCTCACCGTGTACGTGAGCGCGTCGCCGGTGACCGCGGGCAAGGCCGGGCAGGACGTGCTCGACGCCGAGCAGCTCGCCTTCTCGCAGAAGTCGAGCGAGATCACCGCCTTCAGCGTGAAGCTCGAGGCCGTCGACAGCCCGAGGCTGTCCGATCGGGCACGCACGGCGATCCAGGACACGAGCGCGATCGCCTACGTCGGCGAGATCGCGCCCGGTGACTCGGCCGACACGCTCGGGATCACCAACGCCCAGGACCTGCTCCAGGTCGCGCCGACCGACACCGCCGTCGAGCTCACGCAGTCGAGCAGCGCGGTGCCAGGGTCGCCCGGCAAGTACTACGAGTCGGTGAAGACCTACGGCCGCACGTTCGCTCGGGTCACGCCGACGACCGCGGCCGAGGCGAGGGCGACGATCCAGGAGATGCAGTCGCTCCGCGTCAGCCGGCTGTACATCGGCAGCGACGCCAGCCCCTACGGTCAGGCGATGGCGCTCGCGGTCAAGGATGCCGCCGCTCCGTCGGTGACCGTCACCGCCAGCCTCGGCGACGCCGACGCGGTCTTCTACGCCGCCGCCCCCGACAACGCCGCGGCGGCGGCGAGCGCGTTCAACCGCGCGCTCACGACCAACCCGCGGGTCAAGCTGTTCGCCCCCTCGTCGATGATCGGGACCGATCTGCCGAGCGCGATCACCTCGCCGAAGGCCGCGCTGTACGTGTCCCAGCCCGGTTTTCTGCCCGCGACGCTCAACGCCCAGGGCCAAGCGTTTGCGAGCGCGTTCCTCACCACCTACCACCACAAGCCGGCCCCCGAGGCGGTCTTCGGCTACGAGGCGATGAACGCGGTGATGGACATGATCAAGCAGGCGGGTGCCTCGGCGAACAATCGCGGCACCGTCGTGCACGACTTCTTCGCCATCAAGAACCGGCCGTCGGCCCTCGGCACCTACTCGATCAACGCCAACGGGGACACGAGCATCGCCCCGTTCGTGTTCTCGCGGTTGCAGGCGGGAGCGCTCGTCCCGTTCAGGTCCCTCCAGGCTCAGGGGTGAGCCGGCGCCCTCGAGGGACGTGCGGCTGAGAACGTCAGTCCTGGCGGGGGCCGTAGTCGTCGTCCTCGTGATCATGATCGTCGCGCTCAGCTCCGGCGGGGGATCGCGGGCGCTGGCCGGAGACCGGATCTCCGGTAACACGCTGAGGCTGTATCTCAGCGCCCCGCTCGAGGGCAACTCACGTGAGGACGGCCGCTCGGTGCTCGAGGGCGCGGAGCTCGCGCTCGCCGAGGCCGGTGGTCGCATCGGTCACTACCGCGTCCTCCTGCATCCGCTCGACGACGCCACGCCACAGAGTGGCGAGTGGGATCCCGGGCAGACGACCGAGAACGCCCGGGTCGCCGTGCGTGACCTCTCGACGATCGGCTATCTCGGCGACTTCAACTCGGGCGCGAGCGCGGTGTCGATCCCGCTCCTCAATCGCGTCGGGATCCCGCAGATCACCTCCGGAAGCACGGCCGTCGGATTGACCAACGCGGGCCCCGACGCCGCGCCCGGCGAGCCCGAGAAGTACTACCCGACCGGGATCCGCACGTTCGCGCGGGTCCTCTCGGCCAACGCGCTCCAGGCCTCCGCCCAGGTGCAGATCCAGCGCAACGCGGGCTGCCGCGACACCTACGTTCTCGATGACGGGGAGTTCGATGGCGAGGCGGCGGCGACGAGCTTTCAGGTCGCCGCCCAGCGGGCCGGGCTCACTGTCGCCGCTGTCCAGGGGTTCCAGCCCGGCGGTGTCGACTACACGCCCCTGGCGACGAGCGTCGCGCAGAGTGGGGCCGACTGCGTGCTCATCGCCGCCCTCGCCGGGCCGAGCGCGGTGCTCATCACCCGCCAGCTCGCTGCGGCGATGCCGCGGGCACCGATCTTCGGCACGGCCGGGCTCGCCGATCCGTCCTACTTCGACCCACGCCAGGGCGGGCTGCCGCTCGCGCTCGACGGGCGGGTCCTGCTCACCGTGCCCGCGCTGGTGCAGAGCGCCTACCCGCCGGCCGCGCGGGCGTTCTTCGCCGCCTACCGGCGCGTGTTCGGCGCCGCCGGCCCGTACGCGATCCTCGGCTACGAGGCGATGAGCCTGATGCTCGACGCGATCAGCCGGGCCACGCACGGCGGGGAGCGCCCGGCTCGCCGCTCCCAGGTCGTGGCCGCGCTGTTCCACACCCGGCGCCGCCGCAGCGTCGTCGGGACCTACAGCATCAGCTCATCCGGCGACATGACCCTGCGTCAATTCGGCGTCTACGGGATCTCCGCCGGGCAGTTGTCCTTCTCGACGGTTGTACGCCGCTGAGCCACTCTCCCGGTTTCCTGAGCCACCCCTCCGGTTTCGGTTTCGTTAGGAGGCGGGGGTCTGGGGCTTGCTGCGGTCCGACGCCGCGATTAGTCTGCCCGCATCCCAGTGCGGGGCATCGACAGACAGAGGAGGAGCATGCGTTTTCTTCGCAAAGCCCTGGCAGGCTGCGTACTAGCGTCATCCGTGGTGGTGCTGGCGGCCTGCGGCAGCAGCAGCAGCAGTAGCAGCAGCAGCAGTGGTGGGAGCAGCTCGAGCAGCGGCGGCTCCAACACCATCGACATCTACTCGAGTCTCCCCCTCCAGGGCGCCTCGACCGCGCAGACCGATCCGCTGGTCAACGGGATGAAGCTCGCGCTGTCCCAGGCGGGTGGCAAGGCGGGTTCGTTCACCGTCAATTACCAGTCGCTCGACGACTCCACCGCCCAGGCGGGCAAGTGGGACCCGACCCAGACGGCGGCCAACGCCCGTAAGGTGGCGACCGACCCGAAGGCCGTGTTCTACATCGGCGAGTTCAACTCGGGCGCGAGCGAGGTCTCGATCCCGATCCTCAACCAGGCGAACATCCCGCAGCTCAGCCCAGCCAACACGTACGTCGGTCTGACGACCAACGAGCCGGGCAGCTCGCCGGGCGAGCCGCAGAAGTACTACCCGACCGGTAAGCGCACCTATGTCCGGATCGTGCCTCGCGACACGATTCAGGCGGCCGCCGGCCTGCAGACGATGAAGAGCGACGGCTGCACGAAGGTCGCCATCGCCAACGACAAGGAGGCCTACGGCTCCGGCCTCGCCTCGCTGCTCGTTTCCGAGAAGGGCAAGTACGGCGTCAACGTCGTCAGCAACACCGGCATCGATCCGACGGCGCCGAACTTCCGTTCCTACGCCCAGACGATCAAGAGCCAGGGAGCTGACTGCTTCTACTTCGCCGGGATCGTCTCCAACGGCGCGGTTCAGATCACCAAGGACGTCAATGCGGCTCTGCCGAACGCCAAGATCTACGGCGGCGACGGCATCTGCACGAGCTCCTACACCAACGCCTCGCAGCACGGCGTGCCAGCGAGCATTGCTCCGAAGATCCAGTGCACGGTGGCCACCCAGGATCTCAACGCCTACCCCGGTGGCAAGGCCTTCCTTGCCGACTACAAGAAGGCGTACGGAACAAGCAGTCCGGACCCGTACGCGATCTACGGCTACGTGGCCATGCAGACCGCGTTGAAGACGATCGCCGGGCTCGGCTCCAAGGGCAACGACAAGGCCTCGGTGCTCGCGGCGCTGTTCGCCAACAAGGTGGCTTCCGTGATCGGGACCTTCGGGTTCGATTCCAACGGGGACACCACCCTGACCTCGTACGGCCTCTACAAGGTCGGCAGCGACGGGAACCCGCTGTTCGAGAAGACGGTCACCCCGACCTCGACCTGACAGTGACGTGAAGCGGGGTCGCCTCGTGCGGCCCCGCTTTACAGTTCTCCTCCATCGTGGAAGCCAACACTCTCGCGTCGCGTTCCTCGCCGCTGGCGGCTGTGAACTCAGCGCTCGCCCCCGTGCGGCGCTTCTTCGGCCGCTGGGGCCTCATCGCCGCGCTGCTGGCGCTGCCGGTCATCTACGCGATCCATGACCTGACGAGCGGCTATCCGGGGTACGCGCACGGCCACTCGATCACCAACCACGACCTCACCTACCTGGGCAACAACCTCGTCCAGGGCATCTCCAATGGCTCGATCTGGGCGCTGATCGCCATCGGCTACACGCTCGTCTACGGCATCATCGAGCTCATCAACTTCGCCCACGGCGACGTGTTCATGATCGGATCGTTCACCGCCGCAGGCTTCTGGGCCACGATCGGCCTCGGTCTCTCCACCGGGCCGCTCGGCATCGTGCTCGGGCTGCTGCTCACCCTCATCGTCTCGATGCTCACGTGCGGCAGCCTGAACGTGCTGATCGAGCGGGTCGCCTACCGGCCGTTGCGCAATGCGCCCAAGCTTGCTCCGCTAATCACCGCGGTCGGCTTCTCGTTCATCTTGCAGAACGTCGGGCTCCTGTGGCTCGGCGGCTCGCCCGCGGGCGTCAGCGACCTCATCAACGAGAACGCCACGGTGTTCCAGATCTCGGGGGTCGTCGTGCGGCGGGCCGACGTGTTCGCCGTCGGCATCACCATCCCGCTCGTCCTGCTGCTGACCTGGTTCATCTCCCGCACCCGGCAGGGGCGCGCGATGCGGGCGACGGCGCAGGATCCGGAGGCCGCCCGGCTGATGGGCATCAACGTCAACACGACGATCTCGCTGACCTTCCTGATCGGTGGGATGCTGGCCGGCGCCGCCGGCCTCGCCTACGCGCTGTACGAGACGACGATCTTGTTCTCCCAGGGCTTCGAGGCCGGCCTGATCGCCTTCACCGCCGCGGTGATGGGCGGGATCGGCAACGTCCGCGGTGCCGTGCTCGGCGGGATCATCATCGGTTGCATCCAGCAGCTGTCCGACGCCCGCTTCGGCCCGCAGTGGACGCCGGTCGTCGTGTTCGGCTTCCTGATCATGGTCATGGTGCTGCGTCCGCAGGGCCTGCTCGGTGAGGAGACGCGCGAGGCCGGATGAACGAGCTGCTCGCCCAGTTGCGGGAGTGGCGTGCGGCCTGGGCCGCGCGCCGGCACGCGATCGCGCGCCGCCTGCCGCCGTGGACGAGCCGCGCGGTGGCGGCGGTGCTCATCGTCATCGGGATCCTCTTCCCGTTCTTCTTCACGCCGGCGAGCAGCTTCCTCAGCGCGACGATCACCGCGCTCGCCTACGCGGTGATGGCCCTCGGGCTCAACGTCGTCGTCGGCTTCGCAGGTCTGCTCGACCTCGGCTATGTCGCCTTCTACGCCCTCGGCGCCTACACCGCAGGCTGGTTCGGCTCAGAGTTCTTCTTCAACGAGCACATCCACATCCTCTCCTCGCCGGCGGCCAGCCACCTGATCGGCATCCACTTCAACTTCGTCCTCATCCTCGTCTGCGCGGTCGTGATCACCGCGAGCTTCGGCGCGATCATCGGCCTGCCCACGCTACGGCTGCGCGGCGACTACATCGCGGTCGTCACCCTCGCGTTCGGCGAGATCATCGACCGCGTCGCGGTCAATGGCCAGAGCGTTCACCTCGGCGGTGGCCAGACGCTCACCGGAGGCAGCATCGGCATCAGCTCGATCGATCCGTTCTACTTCCCAGGGCTCGGCACGTTTGACGAGTTACACCTGAGACCGTGGTACTGGGTGATCTTCGCGATCCTCATGCTCGTGCTGTTCGTCAACGTGCGGCTGCGCGACTCCCGGCTCGGTCGGGCCTGGATCGCCCTGCGTGAGGATGAGGTGGCCGCCGTGTCGACGGGGGTTCCGCTCGTCCGCACCAAGCTCATGGCCTACGCGGTCGGGGCGGCCTTCGGCGGCATGTCCGGGGTGTTCCTCGCCACCTTCGTCCCCGACGTGAGCTCCGACCAGTTCCGCTTCTCGTTCTCGATCTTCATCCTCTCGATGGTCATCGTCGGAGGCCTCGGATCGGTGTGGGGCGTGCTGCTCGGCGCGCTGCTGCTGTCCTACATCAACCAGTACATCCTCCCCGACGTGCTCAACAACGTGCCGTCGTCGCTGGGGCTCAACTTCAGCCTCACCGACATCGGCCTGGGGGTCTACGGCTTCCTGCTCGTGCTCGTGATGATCCTCAGACCCCAGGGGCTGCTGCCCGAGCGAAGACGCAGACTCGAGTTCGTCGAGGGCATCGGCGTCGGCGAGACCGACCTCTCCGAGCCGAGCGGCCCGAGCGGCCGCGACGTCGAGGGCTTCCAAGCATGAGCGACGGGTCGGGAACGGCGTCGCCGTCGGCCGGCGCCCCTGCTGAGGACTCCCCGGGCGCCGAGACCCTCCTGTGGGCCGAGGGCGTGACCAAGGAATTCGGCGGCCTCGTCGCGGTCAACAACGTCTCGTTCGTGATCGAGCCGCTGACGATCGTGTCGATCATCGGTCCCAACGGGGCCGGCAAGACGACCTTCTTCAACATGCTCACCGGCCTCTACCGGCCGTCGAGCGGCCAGATCATCTTCGACGGCCGCAACGTCACCCGGACCCGCCCGGACATCATCACCGGCCACGGGGTCGCGCGGACGTTCCAGAACATCCGCCTGTTCGGCGCGATGACGGCGCTCGAGAACGTGATGATCGGTCGCCACTCGCGCACCCGCGGCGGCCTGTTCGGCTCGATCCTCCGCACCCCGCGCGTGCGGCGGGAGGAGCAACAGATCCGTGAGCGCTCCCGCGAGCTGCTCGACTACGTCGGTCTGGGCAGATCCGCGTTCGACCAGCTCTCCGTGCAGCTCTCCTACGGCGACCAGCGCCGCGTCGAGATCGCCCGAGCGCTCGCCGCCGACCCGAAGCTGCTGCTGCTCGACGAGCCAACGGCCGGCATGAACCCGCAGGAGTCGGGCAACCTGACCGACTTCATGCGCCAGATGCGCGACGAGCTCCAGCTGACGATCCTGCTCATCGAGCACGACATGAAGGTCGTCATGGGCGTCTCCGAGCGCGTCACTGTGCTCGACCACGGCGAGAAGATCGCCGAGGGTCCCGCCGCGGAGGTCCGGGCCAACCCTCGCGTGATCGAGGCCTACCTCGGAAAGCAGGACTGATGGCGCTCCTCGAACTCGCCGATCTCCACACCCACTACGGCAGCATCGAGGCGCTCAAGGGCGTTTCGCTCACCGTCGAGGAGGGCGAGATCGTCACGCTGATCGGCTCCAACGGCGCCGGCAAGTCGACGACGCTGCGGTCGATCTCCGGCCTCACGCCCGCGAGCGCAGGGTCGGTCACCTTCGCCGGCGAGACGATCACCCGCGTGCCCGCGCACGAGATCGTCACCCGCGGCATCGCCCTCTCGCCTGAGGGCCGCCACTGCTTCGCCCGCATGACGGTCCGCGAGAACCTCGACCTCGGCGCCTACTACCGCACTGGCGCCGACACCCGCGAAGATCTCGAGCGGATCTTCACCCTGTTCCCCCGACTCCAGGAGCGTGAGAACCAGAAGGCGGGCACGATGTCCGGCGGCGAGCAGCAGATGCTCGCCATGGGGCGAGCGCTCATGGCGCGGCCGAAGCTCCTCCTCCTCGACGAGCCCTCAATGGGCATCGCCCCGATCCTCGTCCAGCGCATCTACGAGACGATCGGCGAGATCAACCGCTCCGGGGTCTCGATCCTCCTCGTCGAGCAGAACGCCAACTACGCCCTCGACGTCTCCAGTCGCGGCTACGTCCTCGAGACTGGTCGCGTCGTCCTCGCCAACGCCTCCGACAAGCTCCGCGACGACCCCGGGGTCCAGCGAGCCTATCTCGGCACATGATCGCCTTCGCCACCACGATCGGGGCCGACGGCCTCTACCTCCTGTTCGTCTGGCTCATCTCGGCCGCCGTCGGTTCGTGGATGTCCGAGCGCAAGGGCTATGGCGAGCGCGTCGGCCTCGCCTTCGGGCTGCTGCTCACCGCGCTCGGCCTGCTGATCGTCTGTCTGTTGCCGGGGCGTCCGGGTTCGAAGTGGAAGACCGAGGGCTGGTTGCCGAAGCGCCGGCCGCCAGCGGGGGCCGAGTAGCGCGTCACGCGCCGAGGGCCCGGGCGATGAGCGCGATGACGGCGTAGGGCTCGGCCTCGAGCTGACGCCAGGTGATCCGGATCGTCAACCAGCCTCGGCTGCGGAGGATCGCGTCCCGGTGGTGGTCGCGCTCGAACGCGGTGCGGCTCGAGTGGTACCGGTAGCCGTCGATCTCCACGACGACGCGCTGGGCCCGGCCAGACGCAGTCGACCTCGAATCCCTCGATGAGGACGTTCATGCGCGGGATGGGCAGCTCGGCCAAGCAGATCAGCTCAAGGAAGCGCTCCTCGGCTTCCGAGCGCGTGATGGTGGTCGTCGTCCGCTCGCGGATCAGGCTCGCGAGGCGCGTCGACCGGCGGCGGCCGGACGACCGGCCCAGCACCTCCTCGATCTCGGCGATCCGCACGATCCGCTGGACGAGCGCCTCGTCGAGGGCGCGTTCGAGTTCGCGATCGCCGGCGATCGAGGCGAGGTCGAGCATCATCCGGGCCGGGGAGGTCACGGGCAGGCCGCGGCGTACGCGGACGTCAGTCCGCGGCAGATGGGTGGTGTGGTGGACGCACACCCCGGCCGTCCCGTGGCCTCCCGTGCCCGGGAGGAGCATGTGAATGCCGCGGTCCGTCCTGCTGGCTGGGATCTGCCACAGCCGGGCCGCGGTCCAGTGCGAGAGCACCGTCCCGTGCGCGAGCGCGAGGAGCACAGCCGTCTCCTCGGCGAACTCGGGTGGTGGCATATGACCCGCTGCGTAGACGCCGCGGCGGCAGCGAGTGAGCAGCGACTTGGCTACGAAGCGGCCGATCGTGCCGTCGCTCAGCCCGGCCTGGCAGAGCTGGCAACGGGCGACACGTCCCCGCTGCAGTCCGGCGATCGCCGCCATCCGTCGCTCCGGCGGACCGCTGACGGCAACAGGAGCCAAGAATCCCAGGACCGGGACCCGAAAGATGCTGGAACTGCCGCCAGACAACAACTCCAGCATCGAATGCTCGCCGGCGTTCCGAATCTTGGCTGTTACCTCCGCTCTTCGCGCCATAACACCCAAGAGCCCCGGCAGACCGAATCGCTCCCCCTCCCCGCGCCGTCTTCGCACACGATTGACTCCCGTGTTGCGAGCTCGGCACACCTAGACACAGACGCGTAACGCGCGGCTGGGGAGGGACGGCGGACGCGGGGAGAACGGCCGGGACGGGGGCACGGACGGCGCTGGGCGGGGGGCTATGCGGCCGGGCCCTACCGGCCCGGCACGGCCCGGAACTCGTCCGTCGTGCCGCCGAAGCCGATCTCGACCTCGGAGCCGGCCGCCCCGATCGAACGGGCCTCGTTGGCGACGGCCGCGGCCACCGCGCCGACGACCTCACGGTTGAACACCGAGGGGATGATGTAGTCCTCGCGGAGCTCCTCGGGGGCGACGATGTCGGCGATCGCGCGGGCCGCGGCCGTCTTCATCGTCTCGGTGATCTGCGTGGCGCGGACGTCGAGGGCGCCCCGGAACACGCCGGGGAAGCAGAGGACGTTGTTGATCTGGTTCGGGTAGTCCGAGCGGCCGGTGGCGACGACCCGGGCGTATTGGGCCGCCTCCTCGGGGGAGATCTCTGGGTCGGGGTTGGCCATCGCGAAGACGATCGGGTCGGGATTCATCGCCGCCACCGCGCTGCCGGGCAGGATCCGCGCCCCGGACAGGCCGATGAACAGGTCCGCGCCCTCGAGCACGTCGGCGGGGCCGCCCTCGCGGTGCTCGAGGTTCGTCGTCTCGGCGAGTCCGCGCTTGGCCGGCGGCATCGAGCCGTCGAGGTAGTCGGCACGCCGGGTGTGGACCGCACCTCGGGAGTCGCAGCCGATGATGTGCCGGGCGCCCGCCGACTGGAGGATCTTCGTCACCGCCACCCCGGCCGCTCCGAGGCCGACGATGACGATCCGGATGTCCTCGATCCGCTGGCCGGTCAGCGTGAGGGCGTTGAGCAGCGCGGCGAGCACGACGACCGCGGTGCCGTGCTGGTCGTCATGGAAGACCGGGATGTCGAGCGCGGCCTTGAGCCGGTCCTCGACCTCGAAGCAGCGCGGCGCGGAAATGTCCTCGAGGTTGATACCGCCGAAGCCGGGGGCGATCGCCTCGACGACGGCGACGATCTCGTCGACTTCCTGAGTGTCGAGGCAGATCGGGAAGGCGTCGACGCCGGCGAACTCCTTGAACAGCATCGCCTTGCCCTCCATCACGGGCATCGCCGCGCGCGGGCCGATGTTCCCGAGCCCGAGCACCGCGGTCCCGTCGGAGACGACGGCGACCGTGTTGCGCTTGATCGTGTACTGGAAGGCCTTGTCCGGGTCGTCGTAGATCGCCTTGCAGACCCGGGCGACGCCGGGGGTGTAGGCCATCGAGAGGTCGTCGCGCGTCTTCAGCGGGCTCTTGTTCTGCATCTCGATCTTGCCGCCGACATGCAGCATGAAGGTGCGGTCCGTGGCGTCGAGGACCCGGGCCCCGGGCACGGCGTTGACCGCCTCGGTAAGCCGCGGCCAGTGCTCGGAATCGGCCGTCTCGACGGTGATGTCGCGGACCGTGTGCTTGTCGAGGACCTGCACGAGATCGACGGCGCCGATCGTGCCGCCCGCCTCGCCGATCGCCATCGCGACCTTGCCCAGCATCCCCGGGTGATGATCGATCTCGACCCTGAGGGTCAGGCTGTACTGGGCGCTCGCTCGGCTGGGCACGGTGCTAGATAGCCTGACAGACCGTGCCCGATGAGTTATTCCTGATAGACGGCAACAGCCTCGCCTACCGCGCGTTCTTCGCGCTGCCCGAGTCGATCGCCACCTCGACCGGCGTGCCGACGAACGCGATTTTCGGCTTCGCGTCGATGTTGGTGAAGATCCTCACCGACTACGGCCCGAAGGCGACCGTCGTCGTCTGGGACAAGGGCCACACCGGCCGCAAGGACATCTACCCCGAGTACAAAGCGCAGCGCTCGACGCGTCCGGATCTGCTCAAGGAGCAGTGGCCGCACCTCGCGCCGCTCGTCGAGGCGTTCGGCTATCGCAACCTCAGCGTCGAGGGCTACGAGGCCGACGACGTCATCGCCTCGATCGCCGAGCGCGCCCGCCACTCGGCGCCGCCGGTGCCGGTGATGGTCGTCACCGGCGACCGCGACGCCTATCAGCTCGTCGACGACGGCGTGCGGATCATGACCACCTCACGCGGGATCACCGACACCCGGGTCTACGACCGGGAGGGAGTGGTCGACCGCTACGGCATCCCGCCCGAGCTCGTTCCCGACTTCATCGGCCTCAAGGGCGACACGAGCGACAACATCCCTGGGGTCCCGGGTATCGGCGACAAGACCGCCGCGGAGCTGCTGCAGCGGTTCGGCTCGCTGGAAAGCGTGCTCGAGCACATCGACGACATCAGCGGCGCCAAGCGCAAGCAGAATCTCACCGAGCACGCCGACGACGCGCGGATCTCCAAGCAGCTCGCGACCGCCAAGCGGGACATCCCGCTCGACTTCGACATCAACGAGTTCGTCGCCGCCGAGCCCGACCGCTCCCGCCTGCGCGACGTCTTCCGCGAGTTCGAGCTGCGGGAGCCGCTGCGCCGGCTCGAGGAGGCGCTCGGCTCGCCCGACGCGGCCGCGCCCGCCCCGGCCGCCGAGCAGGCGATCACCGCGAAGCTCACCACCGCCACGATCAAGGACGTGGCCAAGCTCCCGCACACTGAGGTGACGCTCGCCACCCGCGTGCCCGACGCGCCCGAGGGGGCGCTGTTCGCCGCCACCGGAGCGCTCCGCTTCGGCGCCTACGCCGATGGCGCCAAGAACGTCCTCGCCGGCGACTGCGACACGACCGAGGCGCTCGTCGAGGCGGTCGGCAGCCGTCCGGTCATCGCCCACGACATCAAGTCGCTCGGGCGGGTGCCGGAGCACCTCGCTCACGACACCGAGATCGGCGCCTACCTGCTCGAGCCCGCCCGGCGAGGCTACCCGTTCCGCGAGCTGTGCGAGGAGCGGGGACTGGCCGCCGCGGTCGAGGACGAGGCCGCGGCCGACGCGCTTCTCGCGCACGCCCTCTCGCAATGGCAGCGCGAGGAGATCCGCGGCCGCGGGCTCACCGAGCTGATGGAGAAGGTCGAGCTTCCGCTCGTCCGCGTGCTGCGGCAGATGGAGCAGGCCGGACTCAAGCTCGACACCGATCGTCTCGCCGAGATCTCGGGCCGTGTGAAGGCGGAGGCCGACGGCCTCGAGCGCGAGATCTACGAGCTCGCCGGGGAGGAGTTCACTCTCGGCTCGCCACGGCAGCTCGAGGAAATCCTGTTCGGCAAGCTCGGGCTGTCCCGCAAGCGACGCGGCAAGACCGGCTACTCGACCGACGCCCGGGTGCTCCAGGCGATCCGCCACGAGCACGAGATCATCCCCAAGATCGAGCGCTGGCGGGAGCTCACCAAGCTCGCCCAGACCTACCTCGACGCGCTGCCGGCGCTGATCGCCGCCGACGGCCGCATCCACACCACGTTCAACCAGACGGCGGCCACGACCGGCCGGCTGTCCTCGATCAACCCCAACCTGCAGAACATCCCGATCCGCACCGAGCTCGGGCGCGAGATCCGCTCGTGCTTCGTGGCCGAGCTGGGGAACCTGCTCGTCTCGGCCGATTACTCCCAGGTGGAGTTGCGCCTGCTGGCGCACATCGCCGGGGAGGAGGTCCTGAAAGAAATCTTCCGTCGCGGCGAGGACGTCCACACCGCCACGGCCTGTCGTGTGTTTGGGGTTACACCAGAGCAGATCGATCCCGCAATGCGCTCCAAGTCCAAAATGATCAACTACGGCATCGTCTACGGCCTCTCGGCCTACGGGATGGCCGATCGCCTCGACATCCCCCAGTCGGAGGCCGACGAGTTCATCCAGCGCTACCTCGCCGGATTCCCCGCCGTCGGGCGCTTCATCGAGGAGACGATCGCCCAGGGGGCCGAGCACGGCTACGTCTCGACCCTGTTCGGGCGCCGCCGTCAGGTGCCGGAGCTGCGGGCGCGGCGCTGGGAGATCCGCAAACAGGGCGAGCGCTTCGCCGTGAACATGGTCATCCAGGGCACCGCGGCCGACATTATGAAGGTGGCGATGGTCAACACCGACCGGGCGCTCGCCGAGGCCGGCCTCCAGACCCGGCTCATCCTCCAGATCCACGACGAGCTGCTGTTCGAGGGCCCGGCCGACGAGGCCGAGGCGGTCAAGCAGATCGCCTGCGAGCAGATGCAGGGTGCGTTCGACATGGACCCGCCGCTCGCCGTCGAGGCGGGCATCGGCCCGGATTGGCTGGCCGCCAAGTGAGCCGGCGACTGCTCGGACGACGGGCGACTCGGCTCGCCAGCCTCGCCGTCGTGCTCGCCGCGGGCACGGCGCTCGCGCTCGTCGTCGGGCCGGCCAGCGGGGCCACCCATCGCGTCCACCACAAGACGTTCGGCGGCATCGTCCCGGACATCCCGACCGGCGGTCACGCCCGCGGCGTGCCACGCGCCCACGCCGCCTACGTCCTGCCGTTCGGCGGCGGCACGGTCATGCACTCCAACCGAACCCACCTCATCTTCTGGGCGCCGCGCGGTTCCGGGCTCGTCTACGACCCCGGCTACGTGGCGGCGATCGAGACGTTCCTGGGGCGCGTCGCCGCCGACAGCCGCAAGCCGACGAACGTCTACTCGCTGAGCGGCCAGTACCGCGACGCGACCGGGCCGGCGGCTTACGACTCGACCTACGGCGGCGCGGTGATGGACACCGACCCCCTGCCTCAGAACGGGTGCACCGAGCCGTCGACGGGGCCGTCGTGGAACGTGTGTCTGAGCGACGAGCAGCTGCTCGGCGAGATCCAGCACATGATCGGCGTCCACCGGCTGCCGACGACCGAGCGCGATCTCTACTTCCTCGTCACCCCGGACGGGATGGGCAGCTGCACCGGCTCGGGCCCGGGCAACTGCGCGCTCGGCGGCTCGGCCGACGGCAGCTACTGCGGCTATCACTCCCAGAGCCCCGACGACACCGTCGTCTACGCCGTCATCCCGTACAACGACGTGCCGCCTCATTGCCAGTCGTCGAACCCTCGGCCGAACGGCAGCACCGCGGACCCGACCCTGTCGACCCTCAGCCACGAGCACAACGAGTCGGTCACCGATCCCTACGGGACGGGGTGGATCGACCTCAGCACCGGCAACGAGGACGGCGATCTCTGCATTCAGAACTTCGGGCCGCTCGGGGGCTCGGGCAACGGGGTGTGGAACGAGTCGATCGGCGGCGGCCACTACTTCCTCCAGGAGGAGTGGAGCAACGAGGACCGCGCGTGCGAGGCCCGTGACGAGGCCGACCCGATCTCCCTCTCCGCGCCGGGGCACGTACAGGCGCGCAAGTCCGCGAGCTTCGTCGGTCACGGCCGCGACCCCGACGGCGCGATCACCGCCTGGGACTGGTTCTTCGGGGACGGCAAGAGCGCGCACAAGCGCGTCGTCGGCCACGCCTTCTCACACGCCGGGCGCTACCGGGTCGTGCTGCGGATCACCGACCGGGCCGGCAACCGCGCCTATGACGCCCAGTGGGTCACGGTGACCCCGCCGCCGCGCAAGCGCTCCCCGCGGCGGTAGCGCGGACAACGGCCGCAGGACCCCCTGGGCCTGCAGCTCAGGCGGCGGCGGGCAGCGGGCGCCGGCGCGGGACCGGGCCGGCCGCGAAGTCCGGGTGGGCGACGGCCAGGTAGTGGTTGAACGACCAGTGCACGAAGCGGCGCATCTCCATCGCCTTGAGGCCTCCGGCGAGGACGCGCGGGGCGATCCGCGGGATCAGGCGCTGGACGCGGAGCATCCAGCGGAACGGGGTCGCGTGGCTGGCGGAGAAGGCGTGGTAGCGCTGGAGCGCCTGGGCGCGGTCCTGATGGCCCTCGACGACGGCCCGGAGCTCGCGGCCGCAGGCCAGACCGAAGTAGAGCGCGGTGCGGATCCCCTCGGCGGTGAGCGGGAAGCAGTGACCGGCCGAGTCGCCGACGAAGAACACGCCGTCCTCGGTCGCGTCGCGCAGCGCGTGGGGGATCCAGTTGCCCTGGAAGCGCACGGTGTCGGCGTGCAGATCTTCGGCCAGCCGGACCGTCGGCTCCTTGACGTGGAAGCGGGGGTCGAATGAGCCGACCCCGATGCGCACCTCGCCGTCGGCGGGGAACGACCAGCCGTAGCCGGCCGGCACGTAGCGCCGGTCGATCCACACCTCGAGATCCTCACCGCGGCCGGACGGATGCACCTCAAGGCCGCGGGAGAGCAGCGCGTCCGGCGGCTGGACGTTCTCGCCCGGGCCGAGGATCCGGCGCCAGCCGAGGCCATCGACGATCAGCGGGGCGCGGATCTCGCCGCGATCGGTGTGCACGGTGAAGCCCTCGCGGCGCTCGACCTTGGCGGTCTCGAACTCGAACTCGCCCTGGTCGGCGAGCAGCCCGCACAGCGTGCGGTAGTCGAACGTCGAGAACGTCCACGGCAGGTCGTAGCGAGCGGTCGTGTACGGGCTGTGGATGACGAGCTCGCCGAAGGTCTGCTGGTGGGCCTCCTGGAGGTCGAGCGCCTCGAGCCAGCGCGTCGGGATTCCGCACGCCGATGTCTGCCGTTCGCCGACCTCGTAGCGGTCGATGATCATCACGTCAGCACCGCTGCCGGCGAGCTCGCGGGCGACGGCGAGACCGGCGAAGCTGGCGCCGCAGATAAGCACGTCGCAGTCGCGGTCGATCGGGGTGCGGTCCTCGCCGCGCTTGGTCGCTCGGGTGGGCATAACGCGCCTGATGATACGGAGCCGACGCCGAACCGCAGGACAGCTATCCTCCCGGGGAATGTCCTCGACAACCACTTTGACGGCCCCCGCCGATCAACCGAACGCCAAGGTCGTAGAAGGTTCAAACGGCCTGCTGCTCGAGATCGACGGGCAGATCGTTCCCAACTACGACGCCACGCTTCACCCCTTCGCCGAGGGGGACGTGGTCACCGGCCATGTCGTCCGTATCGACAACGACGAAGTCCTCGTCGACATCGGCTACAAGTCCGAAGGCGTCATCCCCGCCAGTGAGCTCTCGATCCGCAAGTCGGTCGACCCGGGCGATGAGGTCTCGCTCGGTGAGGAGGTCGACGCCCTCGTGCTCACCAAGGAGGACCAGGACGGCCGCCTGATCCTCTCCAAGAAACGTGCCCGCTTCGAGAAGGCCTGGCGCCGCATCGAGGCCGCCGCCGACTCCGGCGAGCCCGTCGAGGGTGCGGTCATCGAGGTCGTCAAGGGCGGGCTCATCATCGATCTCGGCGTCCGCGGCTTCCTGCCCGCCTCGCTCGTCGACATCCGGCGCGTGCCCAACCTCGACGAGTACATGGGCCAGCCGATCGAGTGCAAGGTGATCGAGCTCAACCGCTCGCGCAACAACGTCGTGCTCTCTCGCCGCGCGGTGCTCGAGGAGCAGCGCAAGGAGGACCGGGAGCGCATCCTCGACCGGCTGCAGCCCGGCCAGGTCGTCGAGGGCAAGATCTCGAACATCGTCGATTTCGGCGCCTTCGTCGACCTCGACGGGATCGACGGCCTCATTCACATCTCCGAGCTGTCGTGGTCGCATGTCAACCATCCCTCGGAGATCCTCTCGATCGGCGACACGGTCAGCGTCAAGGTGCTCGACATCGACCGCGATCGCCAGCGCATCTCGCTGGGTCTCAAGCAGACCCAGGAGGATCCGTGGCAGCGGGTCGTCGACACCTACAACATCGGCGACGAGCTCGAGGGCACGGTGACCAAGGTCGTCACCTTCGGTGCCTTCGTCGAGATCCTCGACGGCGTCGAGGGCCTCGTCCACATCTCCGAGCTCGCTCAGCACCACGTCGAGAACCCCCGCGAGATCATCCAGCCCGGTGATCCCGTGCGGGTGAAGATCCTCGAGATCGACTCCGAGCGCCGCCGGCTGTCGCTGTCGATCAAGCGGGTCGAGGGCCAGGTGCTGCCCGTCCGGCCGATCGTGCCGCCCGCCGAGGGCGACGCGACCGACCTCGACGATGTCCCCGAGCTCGGCCTCTCCGAGGACGTGTTCGCGCCCGCCGAGGCCGGCGGCGAGATCGCGTCCGACGAAGATCCGATGGCGGAGGCGCCGAGCGCCGAGGCCGTGGTGATCGAGGAGACCGTCGTCGAGGAGCCGGTCGCCGCCGAGCCCGAGGCGAGCGCGGAGCGCGAGGCGAGCGCCGAGCCCGAGGCGAGCGCCGAGCCCGAGGCGAGCGCGGAGGCCCCGGCCTCCGAGGAGGCCGCGAGCGAGAGCTCGCCCTCCGAGCAGCCGCAGACCTGATCGACGTTCCCGGTGACGCCATTCGTGGGCCTCACGGGCGGGATCGGCGCTGGGAAGTCGACGGCCCTCGCCGCGCTCGAAGAGCTCGGCGCCGCGGTGCTGTCGGCTGACCAGGTCGTCCACGATCTCTACGAATCCGAGGAGGTCCGCGCCGCCGTCGTGGCGAGGTTCGGCCCCGAGGTCGCGCCCGACGGCCGGGTCGACCGCGGTGCGCTCGCCACGCGGGCGTTCGCCACCGACGAGGACCGGCACTGGCTCGAGGGACTGCTGTGGCCCCGGGTCGGGGAGCGCATGGTCAGCTGGCGCGCCGAGCTCGAGCGCCGCTCCCCGGCGCCACGCGCGGCGGTCGTCGAGGTGCCGCTGCTGTTCGAGTCCGGGATGGAGAGCGGATTCGACGCGACGATCGCTGTCGTCGCTCCGGAGGACGTGCGGGCCGAGCGCGCCGCCGGTCGCGGCCATCACGCCGTCGACGAGCGCGCGGCGCGCCAGCTCACCCAGCAGGAAAAAGCGCAGCGTGCGACATATGTCGTCGACAACGACGGCGATATCGACGCCTTGCGCGCCAAGCTGTCGTCCGTTCTTGAGATGCTCTCGCGGTGAGCCCTCCGAGTGTCACCGTCTCGCGCCGCGGGGAGGCCGCTCGTCGAGCCGCCCGTCGTCGCCACGCGACGCGCCGGCGGCGTTGGCTGCTGACCGTGGTCGGGATCGCGATCGCCACGGTCGCGGTGATCCTCGCCATGCCCCTATTCCGGCGGGCGGTCGACGATCTCACGCTCCCGCTCGCCCACCAGGACATCATCCGCCAGCAGGCCGCCGAGAAGCATCTCGATCCGGCGCTGATCGCCGCGGTCATCTACGCCGAGACGAAGTTCGACCCGCGGCCGTCGTCCGCCGGCGCCGAGGGGCTGATGCAGATTCTGCCCCAGACCGCCGAGTTTCTCGCGCGCCGCTCGGGGGCGACGACGTTCGTCGTCTCCGACCTCGGCACGCCTCAGGTCAACATCGCCTACGGCAGCTACTACCTGCGCTACCTGCTCGACCAGTACCACGGCAACCTCGTGCTCGCGCTCGCGGCCTACAACGGCGGCGAGGCGAACGTCGACCGCTGGCTCGCCCGCAGTCGCGCCGACGGGCAGGCGTTCCTTATCTCCGACATCCCCTTCCCGGAGACGCAGGCGTACGTGCGCAAGGTGCTGCAGGCCCAGCGGGACTACCGGCAGACCTACAGCTCGCAGCTCGGCTACAGCTGATCAGTACAGGCGCGGCGGCCGGGCGCCGAGCTCGACTTCGGCGATCGTCGCGGCGATCGCGGCCGGCTCGCCGTCGCGCAGCGTCGCGACCGTGATCCGCACCCCGGGCGGTGTGGCGAGGCGGAAGCGCTCGCCGGGGCTGACGATCCAGCCGCCCGCGTAGAGGGCGCGCAGCACCGGCGCCTCCTCGCGCACCGGCACCCACACGTTGAGGCCGGAACGGCCGTGCGCGCGCACCCGGTAGCCCGCGAGAGCGTCGAGCAGCGCCGCTCGGCGGGCGCCGTAGGCCTCGGCGGCGCGCCGCACGGCGTCCGGGTAGCCGGGGTCGCGCAGGAGGGCGACGACGGTCGCCTGAAGCAGGTGACTGACCCACCGCGGCCCGAGTGCCTGGCGGCCCTCGACCCGGCCGATCGTCGTCCCGTCGCCGGCGACGAGCGCGAGCCGCAGATCCGGGTGCAGCGTCTTGGACACCGAGCGGATGACCGCCCAGCGGCGCCGGCCGCTCGTCAGTGTGCGGTACGGAGCGCCGGCGACGGCGCCCGCGTGATCGTCCTCGATCAGCAGCAGGTCGGGGTGACCGGCGAGAAGCTCGCGCAGCGCGCTCGCCCGCCGCTCGTCGTGCGCCGCGCCGTACGGGTTCTGGGCGCGGGGGACGAGGATCAGCGCCTGGGCGCCCCGCGCGAGCGCGCCCGCGAATCGGTCGGGCACGAGCCCGGATTCGTCGACCGGCACCGGCACCGCCTGCAGGCCGAGGGCGAGCAGCAGGTCGAGGGTCGAGGTGTACGCCGGGTCCTCGACGATCACCCGGTCGCCGGGGCGCAGATGGGTCTGCAGGACGCGCTCGATCCCGTCGAACGCGCCGGCCACGACGGCGAGGGCGTCGGCGGTGACGCCGTCGGCGGCGAACCCGTCGGCCCCGAGCGCGAGCAGCTCGGGATCGGGGCGATCGAGCCCGTCCAGGCCCACGGCGCGCTCGACGTCGACGTGCCGCAGGGCGGCGTCGAGTGGGAGCAGCAGCGCCGGGTCGGGGAGGCCGCCGGCGAGGTCGCGGAGCGCGCGGTCGGCGCCGGGCGCCCCGGCGGCGGCCTGGGGCGGCCGCTCGGGACCGCGCACCGAGGGCCGGGGCGACACCCGGGTGCCGCGGCGCCCCTCGGCGACGATAAGCCCCCGCCCGCGCAGCGTCCGGTAAGCGGAGCTGACCGTGGCCGGGCTCGTCCCCAGCCGCTCGGCGAGGGCACGCACGGTGGGGAGGGGGTCGCCGCCGGCGAGTGCGCCCGACCGGATCCCCGCCTCGACGCTCGCCGCGATCTCCCGCGCCGTCGCTCCGCTGATGTGATACTGTGCTATATCAAGCATGAGTTTGTACTATAACAAAATGCTCGGCGACTTTGGAGCCCGTGAGCGCGGGCCGCGGGCGCGGGTGATCCGAGGACGCGGGTGATGGGTGCGACCCGTCCGCGGCCGGTGTCATCCCGCAGCACGGTCCGCCGCCGCGCCGGGCGGGGTCGCTACGAGCGCGCGGTCATCGACGAGATCCTCGACGCCGCCTATGTCGGCCACCTCGCCTTCGCCGACGACGGCCAGCCCTACGCGATCCCGATGCTCTACGCCCGCATCGGCGACGAGCTCGTCCTCCACGGCTCGCCGCTCAGCCGGGTGCTCGGGCTCGCGGGGGAGGGGCGGCCGCTGTGCTTCACGGTCACCGTGCTCGACGGGCTCGTGCTCGCCCGCTCGGCCTTCCATCACTCCCTCAACTACCGCTCTGTCGTCGTGCTCGGGCCGGCGCGCGTGGTCAGCGATCCCGAGCGCAAGCGCGCCGCGCTCCGGGCGCTCGTCGACCACATCGTCCCCGGCCGCGCCGATGACGTCCGCGGGCCGAGTGACGAGGAGCTTGCCGCCACCGAGGTGGTGGTGATGGGGCTCGACGAGGCCTCGGCCAAGCTGCGGACCGGGCCGCCGGTCGATGCCGCCGAGGACTATGCGCTGCCGGTGTGGGCCGGGGAGGTCCCCGTGCGTCTCACCGCTGGGCTGCCCGTGCCGGACGGGCGCTGCGCCGCGCCGCTGCCCGCCTACCTCGCCGACGGGGTCAGAAGCTGACCGCATTCCCCGGCGATCCCGTCCGGGCGGACGCTACGCTCAGCAGTCCGAGGGATGCCGAAGTTCGAACTTGACGCCGCCTACTCGCCGACCGCCGACCAGCCTGCGGCGATCGCCTCGCTGGCCGAGGGGATAACCGGCGGCCAGCGCTATCAGACGCTCCTCGGCGCGACCGGTACCGGCAAGACGATGACGATGGCGGCGACGATCGAGGCCGTCCAGAAGCCGGCCCTCATCATCGCCCACAACAAGACGCTCGCCGCCCAGCTCTGCAACGAGTTCCGCACCTACTTCCCGCGCAACTCCGTCGAGTACTTCGTCTCCTACTACGACTACTACCAGCCCGAGGCCTACGTCCCGAGCAAGGACCTCTACATCGAGAAGGACTCGGCGATCAACCAGGAGATCGACCGCCTGCGGCACTCGGCGACGGCGGCGCTGTTCGCCCGGCGTGACGTGGTCATCGTCGCCAGCGTGTCGTGCATCTACGGCCTCGGCTCGCCCGAGGTCTACGACGAGAATCTCCAGACGCTGCACAAGGGCGAGTTCGTCGATCGCGACCGGCTGCTGCGCAAGCTCGTCTCGATCCAGTACACGCGCAACGACACGGCGCTGTCCCGCGGCACCTTCCGCGTCCGCGGCGAGACGCTCGAGATCTTCCCCGCCTACGCCGAGACCGCCTACCGGATCGTGCTGTTCGGCGACGAGGTCGAGCACCTGCAGCATTTCGACCCGCTCACCGGGGAGATCATCGAGGACGACCTCGAGCACGTCGGCATCTGGCCCGCCTCGCACTACAACGTCCGCGAGGGGATGATCGACGACGCGGTCGCCGCGATCGGGAAGGAGCTCAATGAGCGCTGCGCCGAACTCGAGCAGCAGGGCAAGCTGCTCGAGTCCCACCGCCTGCGCCAGCGCACGCAGTACGACATGGAGATGCTGCGTGAGATGGGGTTCTGCTCGGGAATCGAGAACTACTCGCGGATCCTCGACGGGCGGCGGCCCGGCGAGCGGCCGTACTGCCTGCTCGACTACTTCCCGGAGGACTTCGTCTGCTTCGTCGACGAGTCCCACCAGACCGTGCCGCAGATCGGCGGCATGGCCGAGGGCGACCGCTCGCGCAAGCAGACGCTCGTCGACTACGGCTTCCGGCTCCCGTCCGCTCTCGACAACCGGCCCCAGACCTTCCAGGAATTCCTCTCGATCACGCCCCAGCTCGTGTTCGTCTCGGCCACCCCGGGCGAGTACGAGCGCGGCCACTCGTCCCGGATCGTCGAGCAGATCGTCCGGCCGACCGGGATCATCGACCCCGAGGTCGAGGTCCGGGAGACGCGCAACCAGATCGACGACCTGATGAACGAGATCCGGGTCCGGGTCGACCGCAACGAGCGCACGCTGGTCACGACGCTGACCAAGAAGATGGCCGAGGACCTCACCGACTACCTGCTCGAGATGGGCTTCCGGGTTCGCTACCTGCACTCCGAGGTCGACACCCTCGAGCGGATCCAGATCATCCGCGAGCTGCGCCTCGGCGAGTTCGACATCCTCGTCGGCGTCAACCTCCTGCGCGAGGGCCTCGATCTCCCCGAGGTCTCGCTCGTCGCGATCCTCGACGCCGACAAGGAGGGCTTCCTGCGCGGCGAGACCTCGCTCATCCAGACGATCGGCCGCGCGGCCCGCAACGTCGAGGGCAAGGTGCTCATGTACGCCGACAAGCAGACCGCCGCGATGCGCGCCGCGCTCGGCGAGACCGACCGCCGCCGGGCGATCCAGCGGGCCTACAACGAGGAGCACGGGATCACCCCGGAGACGATCGTCAAGGGCATCTCCGACATCGCCGAGTTCCTCCAGTCCGACTCCAAGGTGCCGCGCTCGCGCCGCCGGCGGCAGCGCCCGGCCTCGGCGATGTCGCCGGCCGAGATCGAGAAGACGATCGTCGGGCTCGAGGAGGAGATGCTCGCCGCCGCCGAGGACCTCCGCTTCGAGTACGCGGCCAAGCTCCGCGACGAGATCCGCGATCTCAAGCGCGAGCTCGACCAGGCCGTTGCCGCCGGATAGGTCCGATACCCTCCGGCTGCCCCGAGAGATTCCCTGACCAGAGAGGTTGTTGGCGTGGCCCTGGAACGACAGAGCATTGAGAAAAAGGACTTCCCGATCGGCCGGCGGGGCTACGACCCCGACGCCGTCGACGCGCATCTGCACGCCCTGGCCGACGAGATCGACGAGCTCAAGCGCTCGGCTCGACGCCGTTCGGAGACCCTCGCCTCGTCGGCGAGCGAGCAGGTCCGGGCGATCGTCGAGGCCGCCGAGAACAGCGCGGCCGAGATCCAGCGCCAGGCCGAGGACGACGCCCGCGACATCCGAGCCGAGGCCGGCGACGAGGCCCGGGCGACGCGCGAGCAGGCGAGCTCCGAGGCCCGCGACTACGTCGGTCGCGTGTCGGAGTCGACGACGTCGATGCTCCAGCGGCTCGACGCCATGGAGAGCGAGCTCGGCGCGCTGATCGACTCCCTGCGCACCGGCGCCAACCGGCTGGGCGCCGATCTCCAGCTGCTCGAGGGCAACATGAACGAGGTCAGCGACTCGGTCGCCGTGCGTCCGCGCTTCGAGCCCGAGCCCGCGGCACCCCGGGCCGCCGCCCCGCGCACGGCGCCGGAGCCCGAGCCCCAGCTCGCTCCTGAGCCCGAGGACATCGCGGCCGCCGAGCCGGGCATCGCGGCCTACGAGGAGATCGAGATCGTCGAGGAGGTCCGTGCTGAGCCGTTCGGCGCGTCCGAGGCGCCGGCGGCCGGGGGCGAAGGTGACGGGGAGGACACCGAGGGCGCTCGCATCATCGCCCTCAACATGGCCCTCAACGGCACCCCACGTGAGGAGACCGAGCGCTACCTGGCCGAGAACTTCACGCTCACCGACCGCCGGCAGCTGCTCGACGAGGTCTACGCCAGCGTCGGCGGCTGATCGCCGGGCCGGGCGTCGTCCCGGCGCGTGATGCCGAGGCGGGTCCGGGCAGTCTTATGACACCCGAACGTCCGTTCGGTTCACTAGACTCGACGGGGTGGATCAACTCGTCGTCTCGGGTGCCCGGGAACACAATCTGAAGGACATCACGGTGGCGATCCCGCGAGGGTCGCTGACCGTCATCACGGGCCTGTCGGGGTCGGGGAAGTCCTCGCTCGCCTTCGACACGATCTACGCCGAGGGACAGCGCCGCTATGTCGAGTCGCTGTCGGCCTATGCGCGGCAGTTCCTCGGTCAGATGGACAAACCGGACGTCGACTCGATCGAAGGGCTCTCGCCGGCCATCTCGATCGATCAGAAGACGACCTCGCGCAACCCGCGGTCGACCGTCGGCACGGTCACCGAGATCTACGACTATCTACGGCTCCTGTGGGCCCGGGTCGGTCATCCTCACTGCCACGTCTGCGGCCGGCCGATCAGCGGCCAGTCGGCCGAGCAGATCATCGATCAGGTGATGGAGCTGCCCGAGGGCACCCGCTTCATGGTGCTCGCGCCGATCGTCCGCGGGCGGAAGGGCGAGTACGGCAAGCAGCTCGACGAGCTGCGGGCCGAGGGCTTCGGCCGGGTCAAGATCGATGGCGAGCTGCGCCGGCTCGACGAGGAGATCACGCTCGACAAGAAGTACAAGCACGACATCGCGGTCGTCGTCGACCGGCTTGTGATGAAGGGCGAGCTGCGCAAGCGGCTCGCGGACTCGATCGAGACCGCGGTCGCACTCGCCGACGGTCTCATCGAGATTGAACTCGTGGATTCGCCCGGCGGGGAACCCCGGGGAGGTTCGGCCGGCGCCAAGGCTGCGGGTACACAGCAGGGCAAGACGATTCTCTTCAGCGAGAAGTTCGCCTGTCCGGTGCACGGGCCGAGCCTCGTCGAGCTCGAACCGCGGATCTTCAGCTTCAACTCGCCGCACGGCGCATGCCCGCGGTGCACGGGACTCGGGTCGCAGATGGAGATCGACCCCGACCTCGTCGTCCCTGACCCGACGCTGTCGATCGGCGAGGGGGCGATCGCGCCGTGGTCGGTAAGCGCCTCGGACTACTACGACCAGCTCGCACAGGCGATCGCCGAGCGCTACGAGGTCGACCTCGAGACGCCGTGGCAGGACCTCCCGCCCGAGCAGCAGGACTTCTTCCTGTTCGGGACCAACGGCGACCGGGTCCAGGTGTCCTATCGCAACCGATTCGGCCGGCGCCGCTCCTACGCCACCCAGTTCGAGGGCATCGTGCCCAACCTCGAGCGCCGCTACCGCGAGACGGAATCGGAGTTCTCGCGGGAGAAGATCGAGGAGTACATGACCCTGCGGCCGTGTCCCGAGTGCAAGGGCGCCCGGCTGCGGCCGGAGTCACGCGCGGTGCTCGTCGCCGGCACGGCGATCCACGCCTTCACCGCCCTGTCCGCCCGCCGGGCGCTGAGCTGGATCCGCGAGCTCGAGCTCACCGAGCACGACCGCCGGATCGCCCGGCTCATCCTCCGTGAGATCGAGGAGCGGCTGCAGTTCCTGGAGAACGTCGGCGTCGGCTACCTCTCGATGGAGCGGGCGGCCTCGACGCTGTCCGGTGGCGAGGCCCAGCGGATCCGGCTGGCCACCCAGATCGGCTCGTCGCTCGTCGGCGTGCTCTACATCCTCGACGAGCCGTCGATCGGGCTGCACCAGCGGGACAACGAGAAGCTGATCGCGACCCTCGAGCGCCTGCGTGACCTCGGCAACACCGTGCTCGTCGTCGAGCACGACGAGGGGACGATGCGGGCCGCCGACCACATCGTCGACATGGGTCCGGGCGCCGGGGAGCACGGCGGCCACGTCGTCGCCGAGGGCACGATCGAGACGATCGCCGCGGTGCCCGAGTCGCTCACCGGACAGTTCCTGGCCGGCACGCGGGAGATCGAGACGCCGAAGCGCCGGCGCAAGCCGTCGGGCTACATCGGCATCGAGGGCGCCTCTCAGCACAACCTCAAGAAGATCGACGTCAAGGTCCCGCTCGGAGTGCTGTGCTGCGTGACCGGGGTGTCGGGCTCGGGCAAGTCGACCCTGGTCAACGAGGTGCTCTACAAGGCGGTGTCGAACAAGCTGCACCGCAGCAAGCAGCGCGCCGGTGTGCACCGGCGGATCACCGGGCTCGAGCAGCTCGACAAGATCATCTCGGTCGACCAGTCGCCGATCGGCCGCACGCCGCGCTCCAACCCGGCCACCTACATCGGGCTGTTCGACCAGATCCGCGATCTCTTTTCCAAGACCCAGGAGGCGCGGGCGCGCGGCTACAAGCCGGGCCGCTTCTCCTTCAACGTCAAGGGCGGCCGTTGCGAGGTGTGCCGCGGCGACGGGCAGATCAAGATCGAGATGCACTTCCTCCCGGACGTCTACGTCCCCTGCGAGCAGTGCCACGGCAAGCGCTACAACCGGGAGACGCTCGAGGTCCGCTTCAAGGGCAAGACGATCGCCGACGTGCTCGAGATGCCGATCGAGGAGGCGCTCGAGTTCTTCGAGCACATTCCCAAGATCCGCCGGCGGGTGCAGACGCTCTACGACGTCGGCCTCGGATACATGCGGCTCGGTCAGCCGGCGACGACGCTGTCCGGAGGCGAGGCCCAGCGGGTCAAGCTCGCCGCCGAGCTCGCCAAGGTGGCCACCGGCCGGACGATTTACATCCTCGACGAGCCGACCACCGGCCTCCATCTCGCCGACATCCAGCGGCTGCTCGAGGTGCTCGCGCGGCTCGTCGAGGCCGGCAATTCGGTCGTCGTCATCGAGCACAACCTCGACGTGATCAAGGTCGCCGACCGGATCATCGACCTCGGCCCCGAGGGCGGGGACGAGGGCGGTCGCGTGATCGCCACCGGCACCCCGGAGCAGGTGGTCAAGGCGTCCGCCTCGGACACCGGTCGCTTCCTCGCCTCGCTGCTGCTCGCCGCGAAGGCAAGCGGGTCCGGGAACGGGCGGGCGACGTCGCGGCGGCGGAAGGCCCCCGCGGCGGCGTAGCCCTACGCCGGGGCCGTCGGGCCCCTTGGCGGGGCCGCCCCCGCCCTGGCGGGGCGGCGCGGCGAGCGCCTACGCGCCGCCGTAGGACCCCGGCGTCTGCTGATTGCCCTCGGCGGTGGCGATCTGGGCGAGCAGCGCCGTCGGGCTCGTTCCTCCGAGCACCCGCAGCCGGGGCAGGGCGAAGCGGTTGCTCGCGGGGCCCGCCCAGCCCGGCACGACGGTCGTCGAGCCGACGAAGCCCGCCGAGCGCACCTCGTCGATGACCGTCGCGTCGTAGTGGCCGGAGGGGTAGCAGAACCAGTTGACCGGGACGCCGTAGCGGCTGCGCAGCATCTGACGGGCGGTGACGACCTGATAGTGGAGCTCGGCGCTGTCGAGGCGGATGAGGTCGGCGTGGCTGATCCCCTGCGTGTCGAGCTCCCAGCCCGCCTTGATCAGCCCACGCACCTGGGCGTCGGTGAAGCCGCCCTGCGAGGGCGGAAGGCCGCTGAGCTGGATGTTCTCGACGCCGACCCAGCCGATTCGCTGGAGCACCGGGAGCGCGTTGTTGTACTGCGAGGCGTAGCCGTTGTCGAAGCTGAGGACGATCGGCTTGCCCGGCCCGAGCGGGACCCCGCGGGTCCAGTTCGCCTCGAGCTGATCCATCGTCACGGCGTGCCAGCCGGCCGCCTTGAGCGCCTGCATCTGCGCGGCGAACTCATCGGACGGCACGTACAGGCCCGGGAACGCCGCCCCGGCCGGCGGCGGGTTGATCACGTGGTACATGAGGATCGGCACGGTCGCGTGTCCGGGCACGCCGGTCCCCTGGACCGCGCTCGCCGTCCCCGAATGGGCGGCCGACAGCGTCGAGTGGCCCGAGGCGGTGGTCACCTGCGACCCCTTCGCTCCGCTCCCCTTGTGGGTGCTCGAGGGCTCGCCACCGCTCTCGACGGTCAGAATCGTGACCACTACCATGATGATCATCAGCACGGCGACGATCAGCCCGCCGATCGCCATCCGGCGGTGGTGCACCCGGCGCGCCTGGGCGGCGGCCCGGCGCTGGCGGGGACTGTCGTCGAAGTAGCTCACCGCAGCGACGGTACCGATCGTGCGTTCCGAACGGCTGCGACAATGCCCGCCGTGACGGACGCGGTCAACGCCGCCCAGCTCCTCATCTGGGCTCAGAAGTGGCGCTGGTACGAGCGCAACTCGCTGCCCTGGAACCGCGCCCAGATCCACTGGCACTTCATGCGGCGAGGTGCGTTCGTCCGCTGGCCGGTCCACGGCAACGTGCTCGAGGCGCTTCGCGACGGACGGCTCGAGCTCGGCGACGGCACGCTGTTCGAGCCCGGGGTGTGGATCACCGCGCCCGGCCAGGCCCGGATCCGCATCGGCCGCGGCACCTTCCTCAACCTCGGGGTGATGGTCGCCGCCGCCGAGCTCGTCGAGATCGGCGACCACTGCATGCTCGCCAACGGCTGCTTCGTGAGCGACTCGAGCCACCGCTTCGACGATCCCGCCCTCCCGGTCACCTGGCAGGGCTTCACCTCCAAGGGTCCGACGCGGATCGGCGACAACGTGTGGTGCGGGGCGAACGTCGTCGTCACCACCGGGGTGACGATCGGGGAGCGCAGCGTGATCGGGGCCAACTCGGTCGTGACCCACGACATCCCCCCGTTCTCGATCGCCGCCGGCGCGCCGGCCAAGGTCCTGCGGACGATCGAGTACACGCCCCCGGTCGTCAGGAGTTCTTGATGACGATGCCCTCGAGGATGTTCGCGACGCGCTCAGCGGCGTCGATCGCCTCCTCGAGCCGCTCGAACAGGTCCTTCCAGCGGATCACGACCATCGGGTCGATGCCACCGTCGAACAGCGACGCGACGGCCTCCCGGGTGATCCGGTCGCCCTCGTTCTCGAGCCGGTTGATCTCCACCGTGTGCTCGGAGATGTCGCGGAAGCCGCGCAGGCGCGGAACCGCCTCGGCGATCTGCCGGCAGGCGGCGTGCAGCACGCGGGCCAGGCGGATCGACTGATCCATCGGCGCCTCGATCTTGTACAGCCCGAGGTAGTCCGCGACCTCCTCGGTGAAGTCGACGATGTCGTCGAGGGCCGAGGCGAGCGAGAGGATGTCCTCGCGGTCGATCGGGGTGACGAACGTGTGGTTGAGGCGATCGATGATGTCGTGGGTGATGCGGTCGCCCTCGTGCTCACAGTCACGGATCTCACGGGCGAGATCCTTGCTGTCCGGGTAGTTGGACAGCAGCCGATCGAGCAGGTCGGCGGCGGTGAGGACGTTCTGGCCCGCCTCCTCGAAGAGCTCGAAGTAGATCCGGTCGCGGGGAGCGAACACGTGCCCGAGGCGCGCCATTACCGGCATGGTATTGAGCGCGACGTCGCCGCGACGTCGCCGGGCGTCGTATCGCCCGCAAGATGCGGCGAGCTCGCCGCTCATCGGCGGCGGCGAGCCGCGCTCAGCGGGTACGGGAGCGGCCGGGCGGTCCGCCTAGTAGTGCTCCGTTAGGTCATGGTGGTGCTCGGAGTGGATGATCGGGCGGCAGCTCCCTGCGGCAGGTGGCGCAGGTCCCGTGCCAGCAGTCCAGGAGCGCTTGGAGCTCCCGGACGAGCTGGAAGAGGGTCAGGCTGCCGCCCTGGTTGGCGGGCGCCGTTGTCGCTCCAGGGTCAGGAACGCGTGCGCGACCGACACGAGGGTGACGTGGTGGTTCCAGCCTGGGTAGGTGCGGCCTTCGAAGTGGTCGAGGCCGAGCGCGTCTTTGAGCTCGCGGTAGTCGTGCTCGATCCGCCAGCGCAGCTTGGCGAGGCGGACGAGATCTTTGAGCGGAGTGTCGGCGGGAAGGTTCGAGAGCCAGTACTTGGTCGGCTCGCTCGCTTTGGACGGCCACTCACAGAGCAGCCAGCAGACCGGCAGCTCCTCACCGTTCTTGTGAGCCTTGTGGCGCAGGTGAATGTTCGCCGGGCGCGCGCGGAGCGCGAGGAACCGGGAGCTCATCTTCCCGCGCGTGCCCTCCCGCCAGGTGACCGTCACCGCGGCCTGCTTGCCGGCCGTGAGCGCCAGCTGCTTGAGCGAGGATGGATCCTGCCGGTAGCGCATGCCGGGTGGACGACCGCGGCCCTCGGGCTTCGGCGGCTGCGTGGGCTTGACGTCCTCCGCGTAGGCGGAGGTGACGCCCTTGACATCCAGCACATAGCAGAGTTCCCGCTCCTCCAGGGCAGCGCGCAGCTCGGTGTTATCACCGTATGCGCCGTCACCGAGGATCACCGGCGGTTCGATCCCCCAGCCGGTCAGCTCGTCGATCATCTCCAGCGCCAGCCGCCACTTCTCAACGTGACGAACGTCCTCGGGGAGCTTGCACTTCGCGCGCCGCTGCCGGTTGAACTCGCTCTCCTCGTCCCACTCCTCCGGCACGAACAGCCGCCAATCAAGCGGGCACGACGCCTCATCGCTGCAAGCGTTGATCGACACCCCGATCTGACAGTTGCCGACCTTCCCCAACGCACCGCAGTACTGGCGGGCGACCCCGACCGACATCTTCCCGAACTTCGGAAAGCCCGTGTCATCAATCACCCACGCATCGCTGGACAGCTCACGACTCATCCGACGCGCCAACGCACGCCGCACCGCCACCGGATCCCACGGCGACTGATTGACGAACTGCTGCAAGCACTGCTCATCCCCGTCCGCCAACCGCGCAGCCATCGGCTCGATCGACTTGCGCTTCCCGTCCAGCATCAACCCGCGGACATACACCTCGCCCCAGCGGCGCTGGTCCTTGCGCCGCATCGAGTCGAACATCTCGCCGGTGAACTCCACCAGCCGACCACGCACCCGCGACAGCTCACGCTCCGACAAGCCAGCCACAGCCTGCATCCTGACCTCCCTCGACGACGGCAACGCCGCCAAGGGATTCGCCTGCAAAACACAGACTCCTCCAAAACCTAACGGAGCACTACTAGTGTCGTGAGTCGGAAATTCGTGAGCGGTCTCGGGAGCGGCTGGGCGTGGATGGCGGATGGCGACGACCCAAGTCGTACTGGTGGTCCGGCGGGGTCGTCGCCATCCGCAAGGCGCGTCCAGACGCCGCGAGACTGCCACCGAATTTATGAATCAGGACACTAGTTCGCCACCGGGTGCGTGGTCAGCGTGTCGAGGCCGGCTTTGACCTGCTCGAGCTCATCGGTGTCGATCGAGTACACGTGCTCGGGGCCCGGGAAGGTCCCGCCGCGAACGTCGGCCGCGTACTCGGCCACCCCGGCCACCATCTGGGCCTTGACCTCGCCGTAGCGCTTGGCGAACCGAGGCGAATGGCCGTCGTAGATGCCGAGCAGGTCATGGAACACGAGCACCTGCCCGTCGGCGTGGCCGGCTCCGATCCCGATCACCGGGATCTCGAGATGCGCGAGCACGAGCTCGGTGACCGCGGCCGGGATCGCCTCGAAGACGATCGCGAAGCACCCGGCCTCCTGGAGGGCGATCGCGTCCTGGGCGACGGCGAGCGCGCGCTCAGCGCTGCGACCCTGCGCCTTGTACCCACCGAGGGCGGTCGCGGTCTGCGGCGTGAGGCCGACGTGACCAACCACCGGGATGCCGGCGCCGACGATCGCGCGGGCGCGCTGCACGCTCGTGCCGCCGCGCTCGAGCTTGACCGCGTCACAGCCCGCCTCCTTGACGAAGCGCTGGGCGGTGGCGATCGCCTGCTCGTCCGAGCCCTCGTAGGAGCCGAACGGCAGGTCGCCGACGAGGAACGGCGTCGAACATCCACGGCGCACGGCGGCCGAGAGCATCAGCATCTCGTCGGTCGAGACGGGCACCGTCGAGGGGTAGCCGAGCACGGTCATCGCCCCGGAGTCGCCGACGAGGACCATGTCGACGCCGGCCGCCTCGGCGACCTGGGCCGACGGGTAGTCGTAGGCCGTGACCATCACGATCGGCTCGTGCAGGCGCTTCTTCTCGGCGAGCCGGGGTAGCGTCATCGGCAGCGGCGCATCGAGGCTGTGGGGGATCGGGACGCGGGGGGTGGCGGACATATCGCTCGTCTCCTTTTAGGCGACGGTTGGCGCCCCGAGCAGGGTCGCCACCTCGCTGTCGACTTGCATGATCTGATTGCGGTCGTCCACGTGGACGACGCGCGGGTCGTAGTTCGCGAGCTCGTCTGGGTCGTAGCCGGCGTAGGAGATGACGATGATCGTGTCGCCGTCGTGCACGAGCCGTGCCGCGGCGCCGTTGACCTTCATCTGTCCGCGGCCGGGCTCGCCGGCGATGGTGTACGTCTCAAAGCGGGCGCCGTTGTCGATGTCGACGACCGCCACCTGCTCGAATTCGCGGATGTCGGCGGCCTCGAGCAGCGCTCGGTCGATGGTGATCGAGCCGACGTAGTGCAGATCGCTGTCGGTCACCGTCGCCCGGTGAATCTTCGATTTCAGCATGGTCCGCTGCATGGGTGTCAGGGTCTCCCGTCGTTGTGAGTGCCTGCCGCCGCCGGCCGGGCGATACGCCGCGGACTGCGCCGCGACGCCGGCCCCTTGCCTGAGCCCAGCCGGGCGGGCGAGAGCAGGTGGTTGTCGATCAGTCGGGTCGAGCCGATGCGGGCCGCGACGAGCAGCAGCACGTCACCGCGCAGCGCGCTCACCGGCGCGAAGGTCTCGGCGTCGACGAGCTCGAGGTAGTCGGGCTCGATCCCCGCGGCGGAGAGCTCGGCCCGGGCGGCGGCGAGGAGCGGCGCCGGCTCGCGGGCGCCGTCGGCAAGCCGCCGTTCGGCGGCGAGCAGGCCCCGGTGCAGCGCGACGGCCCGGCGCCGGTCGGCGGGGGAGAGATGGACGTTGCGGCTCGACATGGCCAGGCCGTCGGGCTCACGGACAGTCGGGCAGAGCTCGATCCGGACCGGCAGGTTGAGATCACGGACGAGCCGGCGGATCACCGCGGCCTGTTGCGCGTCCTTCTGGCCGAAGTAGGCGACATCGGGCCCGGCCATGTTGAACAGCTTCGTGACCACCGTCGTGACGCCGTCGAAATGGGCTCGGCCGCGGTGCTCGCCCTCGAGGCGGGCGGTGAGGCCGCCGACGGACACCGTCGTCGTGAACTCGTCCGGGTAGACCTCCTCGACCGGCGGGGCAAAGACGTAGTCGACGCCGAGCTCGGCGGCGAGCGCACGGTCGCGGGCCTCGTCACGGGGATAGGCCGAGAGGTCGGCCGCCTCGTTGAACTGGGTCGGGTTGACGAACAGCGACATGACGACGACGTCGCAGTCGGCCCGGGCCCGCCGCAGCAGCGAGAGGTGCCCATCGTGCAGGGCGCCCATCGTCGGCACCAGCCCGATCGTGCGGCCGCCGCGCCGCGGCGCGGCGAGCTCGGTGCGCAGCTCGGACACGCTGCGGAGCATCCTCATCGCGTCCCTCCGGTGACCGCGGTCGCCCGATGCCCCGCGAGGTCACGCGTGGCCTCGACAAGCGCGTCGAACAGGGACAGCAGCTCCGGGGCATGCTCGGCGACGGCCAGCCGCTGGCGGGCGACGGTCCGCTCGTCGCCGCGGGCGACCGGCCCGGTCAGGGCGCGCTCGGCGCCGATCTCGGCCCAGTTCTCGACCGTCGCCCGGACGAGCGGCGCGAGCAGCTCCCGGGGCAGGCCGGCCTCGGCCGCGAGGCGCTCGGCGACGGCCTGGAGGGTGACGAGGAAGTTCGAGGCCACCGAGGCGGCGGCGTGGTAGACGGCGCGGTCCTCCTCGGCGATGTGGACCGGCACGAGCTCGAGGGCCTCGGCGAGGTCGTGAGCGAGCCGCTGGGCCCGGTCGCTGCTCCCGGCGACCGCCGCGCCCGCCCCGGCGAACGGCGCGCCGGTCGCGGTCACGGTCATCAGCGGATGCAGCGAGAAGCGCTCGTGGGGGGCGAGAACGTCGAGGGGCGTGGCGCCCGAGCAGTGACCGACGAGGCGCCCCGGCGCGATCAGGGCGGCGGCGGCCTCGATCTCCCCGTCGGGGACGCAGAGGAGCACGACGTCGGCGTCGGCGCCGTCATAGCCGCGCCCGAGCGGGCCGAGCACCTCGGTCCCGGCCGGCAGCCGGCCGTCCGCCCGCGTCAGCGCGTCGACGAGCGCACGCCCGAGGCGACCACGACCAACGATCGCAAGGCGGCTACAGAAGGGGGTGTCAGCGGAATCTGTCCGTTCCAGTTCTCGCATCGGAGATACCGGTCGGCGGTAAAGAGGAGATGGGCTGCAGCGAGGTCCGCAGAAACGTGACGGCCTCGTCAGGAATGATACCCCTGGGTACGCAAATCGGCACACGGCACGCCACGAGATCGCGAAATTCGCCGTGATTGCGGAAAAACGCCCCCGTGGCGGCCCCAGGCAGCGAGGAAACCGTCCCGCCGCGCCTCTAGCATCGGGACGGTGAGGAGCGCCACCGAGCGTCGCGAGCTGCTCAAAGCCGTCTACGAAGAGGCCCGCGGGTGCACCCGCTGCCCGCTGCATCAGTCCCGGACGACGGTCGTCTTCGGCGCCGGCAACGCCGACGCCGACCTCATGTTCGTCGGCGAGGCGCCGGGCGCCAACGAGGATCGCATGGGTCTGCCGTTCGTCGGGCAGGCCGGCAAGCTGCTCGACAAGCTGCTCGGCGAGATCGGGCTCCAGCGCAGCAGCGTGTTCATCGCCAACGTGCTCAAGTGCCGGCCCCCGCAGAACCGGGACCCGCATCCCAACGAGATCGACGCCTGCCAGGAGTACCTGCGCCGCCAGGTCGACCTCATCGAGCCGACCGTCATCTGCACGCTGGGCAATTTCTCGACCAAGCTGCTGCGCGGCGACAGCACCGGCATCTCCCGGCTCCACGGTCGCGAGGAGGAGCTCGTCATCGGCTCGCGCGCCGTGCGGCTCTACCCGCTCTATCACCCCGCCGCCGCCCTCTACACCCCGAGCATGCAGCAGACGCTGCGCGAGGACTTCGCCCGGATTCCCGGGCTGCTCGAGCTCGGCCCGCCGCCCCAGCCCGCGCCACCCGAGCCGATGCCCGAGATCGAGGAACTCGTATCTGAGTCCACGATCCAGCTCGGCCTCTTCTGAAAGCTCCGAGCGCGGTCTACTCTTAGGCGCGTCATGGTGACCCAGGAGGGGCTGTCCGGGGGAATCCCAGTGGGCGTGGGCACGCTCGCTGCGCGTCTCGCTGACACCGATCAGCGCCGTTTCGTCGGTCGCGCCGCCGAGCTCGAGTTCCTCGAGCGCTGCCTCGATCCCGACGGCCCGGCCCGTGTCGTCCTCGTCCACGGCTCCGGGGGCATCGGCAAGAGCAGCCTGCTGCGGGAGCTCGGCCGCCGCGCTCGGGCCCGGGGGATCGAGACCTTCTTCGTCGAGGGCCGCGAGCTGCCGCCGATCCCCGACGCCCTCGAGGGCGTGCTCGCCGGGGCGCAGACCAGTCCACGCCCGCTCGTCCTGATCGACACCTACGAGCGGATGACCGCGCTCGATGGGTATCTGCGCCGCGGGCTGCTGCCCTCGCTCCCCGAGCAGTCGGTCGTCGTCATCGCCGGCCGCAAGGATCCCGACCCACGGTGGTTCACCGGCGGGTGGGAACGGCTCTCCACCGACCTCGAGCTCGCCGGGCTCGGGGGCGAGGACGCGCTCGCGCTGCTCGCCGCCCACGGGCTCACCGACGGCCGGGCCGAGGCGATCCTCGAATGGGCCGGGGGATCACCGATCGCCCTGGCGCTCGCCGCCGACGCCGCGGTGGCCGACCCTGATTGGGTGCCGGCCCAGGGCACCGAGCGGCCGGACATCGTCCGCTCGCTCATCCGCCGGCTCGCCGAATCCGAGCTCGAGGGCATGCGGCTGTCGGCGCTCTCCGTCGCGGCGATCGCCCGCATCACCTCGGTCGACCTGCTCCGCTCGGTACTGCCCGACAGCAACGCCCAGCACGCCTACGAGCGCCTGGCCTCGCTCACCTTCACCGAGCCGCTCGGCGAAGGCCTCGCCCTCCACGAGCTCGTCCGCAAGGCCCTCCACGCCGACCTGCGACGTCGCGACCAGGAGCTCGAGCGGGAGCTGCGCCGGCGAATCGTCGACTACCTCTACGAACAGGCCAGCGCCGGCAACCCGCTGCTCGTGATCGAGATGGCGCACCTGATCGACAACGCGACCATCAAGTGGGGCTTCGGCTGGGAGGGGAGCGTCGCGTACCGGATCGACGACGTCCGGGAAGGCGACGCCGAGCGCGTCGCCGAGCTGCTCGCCGAGCGCGGCTTCACGGCCTGGTGGCGCCTGTCCCGGCGCTTCTTCGCCGACGCGCCCGAGCGGGTGGCGATCGCCCGTGACACAGCCGACCGGCTGTGCGGCTATCTCGTCTGCATGACGCCGACGACAGCCCCGGAGTTCGCCCGTGAGGACCCGCTGATCGGGCCCTGGCTCGCCCACGCCCGCCATGATGCCCGGCTCGGCGAGTCCGTGCTCTGGCACGACTCGGTCGATTTCACCGGTGACCGGCGCAGCCGCGTGCAGGCGATGCTGGGCATGGCCGGAATTCTCCGCTCGGGGGCGGCCAACCCGCGCTTCGCCTACATGCCGATCAACCCGGACATCGTCGAGGCGGTCAAGTTCGCCCGCGTCCTCGGCGCCCTGCGCATCCCCGAGCTCGACCTCGATCTCGGTGACCATTGCATCGAGTGCCACCGGATCGACTACGGCCCCGGGGGCCTGATGGCCGCGGTCCGCTCGGTCGTCTACGCCGAGCTCGGGCTCGTCCCGCCCGCGGTCGAGGGGAACGCCCGTGAGGAGCGCCGGATCCAGATCGAAGATGTACGCGAGGCGCTGCGCAACTTTCGCGTGCCCCACGAGCTCGCCCAGAGTCCGCTGGCCACCGGCGAGACGCCTGAGGAGCGGGCCGAGTCGGTGCGGGCGCTGCTCCGCGGCGCGGCCGACAACGCCTTCGGCGACAGCGAGAACGAGATGCTCCTGCACCGCGTGCTCGTCCGCGGGTACCTCCAGCCCGCACCGAGCCACGAGCAGGCGGCGATCGACCTCTCGCTCAGCCGCGCAGCCTACTTCCGGCGGCTGCGGACGGGCGCCGAGCGCGTCGCCGAGTACCTCGCGGCGCGCTGAGCCGGGTCAGGCCGGCTCGGGGTTCGCGACCCGTTCTGGCTCGGCGCTCTCTGGTCGCAGCGCAAAGGCGAAGGCGAGCAGCGCTCCCACCGCCTGGACGGCGAGCACGGTGGCGGCGAACCCGGCCGGCGCCTTCGGCCCCTGGACGAGGATGAACGGCTCGGCGATCGCGACGAGGCTGAGCGGCAGCAGGAACCACGTCTTCTGGAGCGCGAGCAGGTACTGGACCGCGAGGTAGGTCGTGGCCAGCACGGTGAAGGCAAGACCGAGCACGAACAGCGAGTTGGAGGCCGTCGCCCGTTTGCTGCCGAACGCGACGCTGAGCAGGAGGTGGGGGATGCCGGCGAAGATGAGCAGAACCGGGATCGCGCAGACGCCGATGATGAGCAGCGCCTTCATCAGCACCGGCCGGGTGTCCTTACCCGCGGCGTGGCGGCGCGAGACTTCCGGCACGAGGTAGAAGCCCGCGCCGATGGCCACCCAGATGAGGACCTTCGCCGCCACCGCGGTGGCCGCGTAGGCACTCGCCGTGTTCTTGTCGAACTGGTGTTTGGCGGCGATCAGGTCGATGTTCTGGAGGATCGCCACGATCGAGAGGCCGGCGATCGGGGCCCAGGCGCGCTTGACGTGGGACCACAGCTCGAGCTTGGTGGTGCCGTGGCCTTCGACCTCGCCGACGTGGATGGTGATCTTGCGCCAGCAGTAGAACGACATGACGACGAACGAGATCAGCGAGCCGAGATAGGCGCCGGTCACCCCGAGCCAGGCTGCGGCGAGGATCGCGCCGCTCACCAGTCGCACCGACTGCTCGGCGACGAGGCTGATCCCCACCGACCGGTAGTCGCCGACGCCTTGGAGCACGCCGCGCAGCAGCGACAGCTCGAGCCACACGCATCCGGCGGGGATGCCCGCGGCGGCCGCCCAGCTGTACTGCTTCACGCCGACCGCGGAGGCGATCGGATGCTGAAGCGCGATCGACACGATCGTGAGCGCGACGGTGACGAAGGCCATCGTCCGTGTCCACGACCGCACCGTGGCCAGCAGGTCGGCACCCGTGCCGAAGCGCCCGAGCACGCCCTCACGCGCGGTCGCCACCTGCATCGCCTGGCCGACGACGGCGAGGATCAGCACGTAGCTGACGAGCGCGCCGAGCGAGCCGTAGTCGTCGAGCAACCGCGCGAACACGAACGTCGAGATGAGCGCGACGCAGTTGTTGACGATCATCGCCAGCGCGAGCGACGCCGCCTTGGCGGTGTCCGACGAGCGCAGATCGGCGATGATGGCGTGGAGGCGGCCTCTCATGGTACTGACGGTGCCGCTGGGTTTCTCCTTCGTTTCCGTAGACATGCAGCCAACGAAGGTACCGGACCGCGCCGTCGACCGAGCTGACGGGGAACACGGCCGAGCGTCCGGCTCGCGTCGCCTTCTCTAGAGTTCTCCCCCGCCGATGGGCCTCCTCCGACCGACGGTGATCCTCCTCATCAGCCTCGCCCTCCTCGCCTCGGCGGGGGCGGCTCAGGCTGCCTCGCGCCTGACCGCGACTCCACCCGTGCCGCTGCCGGCGACCACGTCGGCGACCGGTCCGGCGTCCGCGACCTCGGCCACGACCTCGGCCGGCGCGTCGACCGGCTCTGCGGCCGCTCTGCCGCGCACCGGGGACGATTTGCCGCTCCAGCTGATGCTCGCCGGGGCGCTGGTCCTCACGGGCGGGGTGCTTCGGGTCCGGTCCGTCAGGGTGTGGCCCGTCCGGCTGCGGCCCGCGCGGCTCAAGTAGGGGCCCGCGCAGATGTCGCGCGTTGGGGACACGGCCGGGCCGGAGGAGACCGAGGCGCTCGCCGCCGAGCTGGCCGGGGCGCTCCGCCCCGGCGACGTCGTGCTCGTCGAGGGCGAGCTGGGTGCGGGCAAGACGACCTTCATCCGCGGCGCCTGCCGCGCGCTCGGCGTCGTCTCGCAGGTCACGAGCCCGACCTTCACCATCGGACAGCGCTACCGGGGGCCGGTGCCCGTGTCCCACCTCGATCTCTACCGGGTCGCCGATCTCGGCGCCGAGGACCCCGACCTGCTCGCCGACTACCTGCGGCCGGACGCGATCGCCTTCGTCGAATGGCCGGGCGGGGCGCTGGCCGAGATCGCGGCCCTCGCCCATGTCGCCGCGACCGTCCGGCTCGAGCACGCGGGTGGGGAGCACCGGCGGGTGGAGATCACGTGAGGGTCCTTGCCTTCGACACCGCGACGCCGGCGACGACGACCGCGCTCTGCGACGTCGACGAGGCCGGGGCCGCGAACGTGCTCGCGCAGGCGCGCCACGATCCCGCACCGGGAGAGCGCCCGGCGCACGCCACCGCGCTGATGGTCCAGATCGTCGGGGCGCTGGAACGGACAGGGACGCCGTGGACCGGGCTCGACCGCATCGCCGTCGGGGTCGGGCCGGGCACCTTCACCGGGCTGCGGATCGGGATCGCCACCGCGCGGGCGCTCGCCCACACCCACGACCTACCGCTCGTCGGGGTATCGACGCTCGCGTCGCTCGCGCATGAGGCGACGTGGAGCGAGCCGGGTGCGGCCGACGCGGACGGGGCGGCGATGGCCGCCGGCGGCCTGCGGGCGGTCACGGCGGTGCTTGACGCCCGGCGCGGGGAGGCCTTCGCCGCCGCCTGGGCCCGTCGCGCGGACGGCGGCCTCGGTGCCTGCCTGCTCGCCGAGGCGGCCCTCGCGCCCGAGCAGCTGGGCGCCCGAATCCCCCCGCACACGCTGGCGATCGGAGACGGCGCGATAAAATTCAGGGACATTCTCGAGCGCTCGGGGGCCTCGATTCCGCCCGACGGATCGGAGCTCCACAGAGTCACCGCGGTCAGCCACTGCCGGCTCGCCCCGAGCCTGCCCGCGAGCGCTCCCACCGAGGTCCTTCCCCACTATCTCCGACTGCCGGACGCCGAGATCACCCGTCGCACCCGCCCCGACCCATGACCGACGAGCACGTCACGATCCGCCCGCTGTCGTACTCGGACCTGCCGCAGGTGATCGCCATCGAGCGCCGTTCGTTCCCGACGCCCTGGTCGCTGGCGATGTTCGTGCTCGAGCTCTCCAAGCCGTCCGGCGTGTGCCTGGCCGCCGTCGAGCGGCCGCCGGCACCGACGGCCGACGGCGACGGTCACCGTCCCGTGCGCGCCCGGCGCGACCGGGTCGTCGGCTACCTCATCTGCTCGCGCTACGACCAGGTCTTTCATCTCATGAACATCGCCGTCGACCCGGCCGGGCGCCGGCACGGGCTCGGCGCTGCCCTGCTCCGCGCGATGATCGACCGCGCCGGCCCGGAGGAGGCCTACACGCTCGAGGTCAGGACCTCGAACGCCCCCGCGATCGCCCTGTACGAGCGGTTTGAGTTCCGGTCGGTCGGCACCCGGCCTCGGTACTACACAGACACCGGCGAGGACGCGATGATCATGTGGCGCACGACCGAGATCGCCTCCGGCTCCGGAGCGCACGGGTGACCGCGGACGGCGGGCCGATCCTCGCCCTCGAGACGAGCTGCGACGACACCTGTGCCGCGGTCGTGAGCGCAACGGGCGAGATCCGCGCGAACGTCATCTCCTCCCAGGGCATCCATGACCGCTACGGCGGCGTCGTCCCCGAGGTCGCCTCGCGGCATCACCTCGAGCTGATCGGGGCGGTCGTCGACGGTGCGCTCGTCCAGGCCGGCGTGTCGCTGTCCGAGGTCGGCGCGATCGCGGTGACGAGCGGGCCGGGGCTCGTCGGCGCGCTGCTCGTCGGCGTCTCGACGGCGAAGGCGCTCGCGGCCGCCTGGAGGCTGCCGCTCGTCCCCGTCGACCATCTCCACGGCCACGTCGCCGCGAGCTTTCTCGCCCCGGAGCCGTTCGAGCCGCCGTTCCTCAGCCTCATCGCCAGCGGCGGCCATACCCTGCTCGCGCGCGTCCGCGACCACGGCCCGGCCTTCGAGGTGCTCGGCCAGACGCTCGACGACGCCGCCGGGGAGGCGTTCGACAAGGGCGCGCGGATGCTCGGCCTCGGTTATCCCGGCGGGGCCGCGCTCGAGCGCCTCGCCCGCGACGGCGATCCCGAGGCCTTCGTTTTCCCCACGGCGGCCCGCGTCGGAGGGCTCGACTTCTCGTTCGCCGGGCTGAAGACCTCGCTGCTCTACCGCACGCGCGAGCTCGGGCCCGAGGAGACGACGCGGCGGGCCGCCGATCTCGCCGCCTCCTATCAGCGGGCGATCGTCGAGGCGCTCGCTCAGCGGGTCGAGCGGGGGCTCGCCGCGACCGGGCTCGGGCGCCTGGCCATCGGCGGCGGCGTGGCCGCGAACTCGCCGCTGCGCGAGCGGCTGAACGGCCTCGGCGTCGAGATCGACATCCCGCCCCGCGCGCTGTGCACCGACAACGCGGCGATGATCGCCAGCGCCGCGCGCTACCTCACCCCCCAGCCCTTCCCCGAGTACCTCGAGCTCGACGTCTACGCGAGCGGCGAGCGAGCGCTGGCGGCGACATGAGCGCTGTCGTCACGCTCTATGGCCGTCCGGGCTGCTGCCTGTGCGACGAGGCACGGGAGCTGATCGAGGGCGTCCGTGCCCGTCGCGCCTTCACCCTCGTCGAGCGGGACATCGAGCAGGACCCCGAGCTTCACCACCGGTATCTCGAGCGGATCCCGGTGGTGACCATCGACGGCGAGGAGGCCTTCGAGTACTTCGTCGACGCGGCCCGGTTGGAGCTGCTCCTGGCGAGGGGAGAAGGTCCCGCGACCCATGTGTAGAGTGCGCGGCGGATGAGCTACACGGTCGGCCGCGGTACCGAAGGCGCTCAGCTGGACGTCGACAAGCCCGGGGAGAAGCTCTCACTCGGGGTGGCGGCGCGACTTTCGCGCTACCTACAGGTCCTGACGCAGGCGCGCAAGATGGGCAAGGAAACCATCTCCTCCCAGGAGCTGGCCGACTACACGCACATCAACTCGACCCAGATCCGCCGCGATCTCTCGGGTTTTGGCAAGTTCGGCAAGCGCGGGGTGGGCTACAACGTCGAGTCGCTCGTCACGCAGATCCGCAAGATCCTGCGGACCTCGGGCCAGCACAACATCGCGCTGTTCGGCGCGGGACACCTCGGCATCGCGATCGCGACCTCGGACATCTTCGCCGACCACGGCTTCCGCGTCGTCGCCGTGTTCGACGTCGACGACGACAAGGTCGGCACCCCGATCGGCAGCCTCACCGTCCGCCACAACTCCGAGCTGCGCGAGGTCATCGAGGACGAGGACATCGTCGTCGCCGTGCTCGCCGTCCCCTCGGCGTCCGCCCAGCGGGTGGCCGACGATCTCGTCGACGCCGGCGTGAAGATCATCTTCAACTACTCCGATGCGCTGCTCCAGGTCCCGCCCGAGGTCACCGTGCACACGTCGAGTCCGGCCGTCGATCTGCTCTACGCGCTGTACTTCTACCTGACCTAAGGTGCCGCGACCGTGGACCTCGACCTCACCGCCGCCCGCGCGGCCTTCGACGTATCGACCGACTTCACCGTCGGGCTCGAGGAGGAGTTCGCCCTCCTCGACCCGCGTGATCTCGGCCTGACCGCCCGTTTCGAGGACGTCAAGGCCGCGGCCGGCGCGGACGAGGTGCTCGCCGATTCCATCGCCGGCGAGCTCATCTCCTCCGAGATCGAGATCCGCTCCGGCCGCGGGCAGGACCTCGCGGCCGCGATCGCCGCCCAGCGCGATCACCGCCGGCGCCTGTTCGCGCTCGCCGACCGCCTCGGCGTCGGGCTCGGGGCGACGGCGACCCATCCGTGGTCGGACTACCGCGAGCAGCACATCATCCAGACCGAGCACTACCGCCGGGTCGAGGAGGGGCTCAAGTACGTCGCCTGGCGCAACAACACCTTCTCCCTGCACGTCCACGTCGGTGTTCGCGGGGCCGACCGCGCCGTGCTCGTCTGCGACCGGCTGCGCCCGGTGCTGCCGCTGCTGCTCGCCATCTCGGCCAATTCGCCGTTTCTCGACGGGCGCGACTCGGGGCTGCACAGCGCCCGCACGCAGACGTTCACGCGCAGCTTCCCGCGCTGCGGCATCCCCGAGGCGTTCGGCAGCTGGGACGCCTACGCCGACTACATCGATTTCCTCGTGCGCACGCGCTCGATCGTCGAGTACACCCAGGTCTGGTGGTCGGTGCGCCCCCACTTCACCTTCGGCACCGTCGAGGTGCGGATCTGCGACGCCCAGGCGACGGCCGGAGAGTCGGAGGGGCTCGCCGGGCTGATCGTCGCCTGCGTCGCCCAGGCCGCGCGGGACCTCGACGACGGCGTGCCGTTCACCGAGACCCCCGGCCGGCTGATCGAGGAGAACCTCTGGCGCGCGATCCGCTACGGGCTCGACGGGGAGCTCCTCGACCTCGAGCGCGGCGAGAGCTTCCCGGCCGCCGAAGCCGTCGACCGGCTGCTCGAATGGTCGGCCCCGGTCCGGGCCGAGCTCGGGATCGACGTCACGCTGCCGGCGCTCAACGGCGCCCAGCGCCAGCGCCGGATGTCCGAGTCCGGGGTGGCCATCAACGAGATCTACGCGGCGGTCGTGGCCGAGACCCGCGAGACGTATGCTGCAAGCCCCCAGACCGGCGCGGAGGTACGAAGATGAGCAGTATGGGAGATCCGTCGGCCACCGGCGGGCAGCCGACCGAGGAAGAGCTGCGCGCGGCCTACGAGGCCGAGATCAAGAAGATCCGGGTCGAGCAGGTGCTCCTCGAGCACGTCGTCACCCTGATCAACCTCGGCATGCGCCGGACCGGCCTCGCGCCGGGGACCGAGGAAGAGCGCGACGTCGAGCAGGTGCGCCTCGCGATCGAGGGCGTCCGCGGCCTGCTCCCCGTCGTCGAGCAGGCGGCCCCGGCCCAGTCCCGGCCGATCCGCGATGCCCTGTCCCAGCTGCAGATGGCCTACGTGCGCATCGGCGGCGCCGGCGAGGCGGCCGCGCCGGCGTCCGAGCCCCCCGCTCCCTCGCCCGGGGCCGGCGGTCCTCCGCCCGGCGGCGCCCCGCCCGCGGGCGCGGGCGGTCCGGGAGGCGATCAGCCCGGCGGCCCGGGCGGCCCGGGCGGCGCTGAGCCCGGCGGTCCCGGGGGCGCTGAGCCCGGCGGTCCCGGGGGCGCTGAGCCCGGCGGTCCGTCCCCGGAGTCGGCCCCGCCCAAGCCGGGCGAGGCCGGGCCCGCCCAACGCAGCGGTCGGCTCTGGGTGCCCGGACAGTAGAGCGGGCCGGCGGCGCGTTTCCTCGCCGCTGCGCCGCGTGCGCCCTCGCTGCTGAGCGGGCTGGGCCAGGGTGCCGCGGGAGAGCGTTTCGCCGCCGCTCCCGCTAGACTCGCGACGTCAATTCGTGGGCCTCCGCTCGATGTACCGGGTGGCGGCCCATTGCACGTTGTTGGCTGCGCGTCGCGCGCCTCCTTTCGATTCCAAGAGCTTCCCGGAGGATCCTTCTTGACTAGCTTTCTGACGCAACACGGCGCCATTGTGGCGATCGTGTGCGCGGGCTGCGCCCTCGTCTACGGGGCTTTGACCTCGCGCGCGCTGCTCGCCCTCTCGCCCGGTAATGAGCGCATGCGCGCGATCTCGGCCGCCGTCCAGGAGGGCGCCACCGCCTACCTCAACCGGCAGTACACGACGATTGCCGGCGTCGGCGTGATCCTATTCATCGTCCTGATCCCGCTGCAGAACATCCGGGTGGCGATCGGCTTTCTGATCGGCGGTGTCCTCTCGGCCTCCGCCGGCTACATCGGCATGAACGTCTCGGTGCGCGCCAACGCACGCGTCGCCGAGTCCGCCCGTGGTGGTATCTCGCCCGCCCTCGCCGTGGCCTTCCGTGGCGGAGCGGTCACCGGTCTGCTCGTCGTCGGCCTCGCCCTGCTCGGCGTCGCCGGCTACTACGGCATCCTCACCTGGATCCTTGGCGAGAGCTCTCGCCACGCGGTCGACGCCCTGATCGGCCTCGGCTTCGGCGGCTCGCTGATCTCGGTCTTCGCCCGACTGGGCGGCGGCATCTTCACCAAGGCCGCCGACGTGGGCGCCGACCTCGTCGGCAAGATCGAGGCTGGCATCCCCGAGGACGATCCGCGCAACCCGGCGGTGATCGCCGACAACGTCGGCGACAACGTCGGCGACTGCGCCGGCATGGCCGCGGACCTGTTCGAGACCTACGCGGTCACCGCGGTGGCCGTGATGCTGCTCGGCGTGCTCCTGTTCCGCCAGCAGTCCGCCGTCGCCCTCTACCCGCTCGTGCTCGGCGCCGTCTCAATCATCGCCTCGATCATCGGCACCTTCGCCGTCCGCTCGAAGAGCGGCAACGTCGAGCGCGCGCTGTACCAGGGCCTGGTCCTCTCGGGTGGCCTGGCCGCCCTGGCCTTCCTCCCGATCACCTACTGGATGATGAACAACCTCACCTTCAAGGCGGTCAACGTGCACGCCGTGACGGTGACCGGCGGCGCCGGATCGCTGACCGCGGTGGGCGTTCACGCAGCGGCCGGCCCGCACTGGTGGAAGTTCTATCTCTGCGCGCTGATCGGAATCGGCGTCACGGCGTTCCTGTTCGTGATCACCGACTACTTCACCTCGACGCGGTTCGCGCCGGTGAAGAGCACTGCGCGCGCGTCGCAGACCGGCCACGCGACGAACATCATCCAGGGCCTCGCCCAGGGCTTCCAGTCGACGGCGCCGCCGGCGATCGTGATCGCCCTCGGCATCCTCGGCGCCTGGAAGCTCGCCGGCGGCGGCAGCGACGGGATCTACGGCATCGGCGTGGCGGTGATGGCGCAGCTGTCGCTGACCGGGCTGATCGTCGCTCTCGACGCCTTCGGCCCGATCACCGATAATGCCGGCGGCATCGCCGAGATGGCGGACCTGCCGGAAGAGGTGCGCAACGTCACCGATCCGCTCGACGCGGTTGGCAACACCACCAAGGCCGTCACCAAGGGATACGCGATCGGCTCGGCCGCCCTGGCCGCGCTCGTTCTCTTCAACGCGTTCCAGCGCGAGTTACCGAGGGCGTACGACTTCGCCATCGGTTACCCGCCAGTGCTGATCGGGCTGCTGCTCGGCGGCATGATGGTCTACCTATTCGCGTCCCTGGCCATGGAGGCCGTCGGGCGCGCCGGCGGTGCCGTGGTCGAGGAGGTCCGGCGCCAGTTCCGTGAGAAGCCCGGGATCATGGAGGGAACCGATCAGCCCGAGTACGGTGCCGCGGTCGCCCTGGTCACCCGCGCCGCCCAGCGCGAGATGATCCTGCCGTCGCTGATCCCGATCCTCATCCCGCTGATCGTCGGCCTGATCAGCGTCGAGGCCCTCGGCGGCCTGCTCATAGGCGTCATCGTCGTCGGCCTGTTCATGGCCATCTCGATGACCTCCGGAGGTGGCGCCTGGGACAACGCCAAAAAGCTGATCGAGGACGGCGCCTTCGGCGGCAAGGGCTCCGAGGCCCACGCCGCCGCGGTCACCGGCGACACCGTCGGCGATCCGTACAAGGACACCGCCGGTCCGGCGATCAACCCGATGATCAAGGTCGCCAACATCGTGGCTCTGTTGATCATCCCGCTGATTACCTGAGGCTTTGCTGACACGCCTCCTTGGGGACGGCTTCACAATGGGCAGGTGGTCTGCTCGGGAAGCCGACGCGAGTCCCCAGGGAGGCGTGCGCAGCTCCGCACCGATCGCGGGCGAGCCGCGCTCCTCGCCGGCATCGCCGTCGCCCTCTTCGTGGCCGGCTGTGGGTCGTCGGCCAAGAAGCAGGGCTCGAGCACGTGCCCGGATAAGGTGCGGGCGGCAGTGGCCGGCGCGCTCGGGGTGCATTCGGCGGCGGTGACAGCGGCAACCGCAGTCGGGAACAACGGCGAGCCGGAGTGCCACTACACGATCCGCACCGCGAACTGGACGGTGGTCAAGCTCGTCGCCAACCTCGACAGCTCACCCCAGCCCTATCAGCGGCTCGAGCGCGCGATCGTCGAAGACGGCCAGCAGTTCGCCACCGTGCAGACCAACCCGCCGCCCCAGACGGTGCCCCACCTCGGGCTCGACGCGGCGTGGCTGCCGGACCAGAACAAGCTCATCACGACCGAGGGTGCGCGCCTGGTCTCGGTCTCGGTCGTCTGGCCCGGATCCACCCAGGCCGAGCAGCGTGCGGTCGCGGTCGCCACCGCCCGGCCGTATCTCGGCAAGAACAATCCCAAGGCCGTCGAGCCGCCCGTTTAGGGCCCCGGAGGCGAGCCCCGTACGTCGCCGGCGGCGACGAGTCTGAGAGGATCCCGGCCGTGACGAGCGTTCCCCAGTCAAACCCCGCCGCTACGGACCGGACGTGCATCGTCTGCGGTCGGCGCGAGCCGTTCAGCCCGGTCTACGAGCGACATGGCTTCACCCTCGTCCGCTGCCGTGGCTGCGGGTTGGTGTTCCAAGACCCGCAACCGTCGGACGGCACCCTGGCGGAGACCTATTACCACGATGAGGAGTGGACCCGGATGGTCCTCGGGCCGCTGAACGAGAAGCTCACCGAGCGTGCCGCCTCCCAGGTGGAGATGCTCGCCCAGGCCGGGCTCCGCGGCGACGGCGGCAGGCTGCTCGACGTCGGGTGCTCGGCGGGAAGCTTCATGACGCTCGCTGGGCGTAACGGCTGGCATACCACTGGCGTCGAGATCGGCGAGACGACCGCTCAGGCCGCCCGCGACCGAGGCCTCGACGTGTATACGGGGACGCTCGAGGACGTTCTGCCCGACCTCGAGCCCGCCAGCTTCTCGCTGATCACCTTCTGGGACGTCCTCGAGCATCTGCGCGACCCGCGCGCGGAGCTCGCCCTCGCGCGGCACCTGCTGCGTCCCGGCGGCGCGATTGCCGCCACGATGCCCAACGTCGATGGTCTGTACCCGCGGGTCACGTACCGGCTGATCGCGCGGCCGACCGGGCGGTGGGAATACCCCGAGCTTCCCGTGCATCTCTATGACTTCTCGCCGGCGACGATCACCCGGCTGCTCACAAATGCCGGGTTCGAGGGCGTGCGAGTCCGGACCTTCGCGACACCGTTCTGGTACTACCGGTGGACGAGCCTGTCGCTCGCATCGCTCGGTGGTCGCGTCCGCGGGAGGCTGTTGCGGGGGGGCTTCGAGGCGCTGCACACCGTCGTGTATCCCGCTGCCCGGCTGACTGACCGGTCGAACTCGCAGTTCGTCGTCGCGCGACTGGGGGGAACCCCGTGAGGGGGCGTCTGGGGCGCCTGCTCGAGCGCGCGCTCGCCCGGCTGCCCGCCTCGTTCCGCGACCGGCTCACGGCGCTCGCCCTTCGAGCGACGATGGTGTCGGCCGCGAGCGCGGTCACCCGTCCGCTGCAGTTCGCCTTGAATGAGCTGTTCCTGCGCCACCGGGTGGGCGTCTATCGGTTGCGCGGATCCGGGCGGACGCTGTTCATCCGCCATCCGGCGTCAGACGCGTGGGTTGTCCACGAGGTGATCGGCCGCGGCGTGTACTCACCGCCGCCCGAGGTCATGCGCGCCGTCGCTCGCAACGGCCGGCCGCCGCGGATCGTCGACCTCGGCGCGCACGTCGGCTCGGCAACGCTGCTGTTCCTCGACCGCTTCCCCGACGCGTCTGTACTCGACGTCGAGCCGAACCCGGAGACCGCGGCCCTCCTGGCGCGGATGATCGAGCGCAACGGGCTCAGCCGGCAGTGCGAGCTGCGCCAGGTCGCAGCCGGGACCGAGCCCGGCACGGCGATGATCACCGGTTTCTCGCTGCTCTCGCACCTCGTTCGCGAGGACACCCGGGAGGCTGTCGATCAGCTTCCGTTCCTGCGGCCGTTTCAGAAGCAGGAAGGGACGCCGACCCAAGTCGAGGTGATCGACGTACTGCCGTTGCTCGAGGGAGCGGACCTCGTCAAACTCGACATCGAGGGTGCGGAATGGCCGATCCTCCAGGATCCAAGGTTCGCAGGGCTGGGCATCGGGGCGGTCGTGCTCGAGTATCACCCGCAAGGCGCGCCGGACGCGGATACGACCCAGGCGGTTCGCCGAGTGCTGAGCGACGCCGGCTTCGTCGTCGGCGAGCCGTTCGACCAGCACGACGGCGTCGGCCTGCTATGGGCGTGGCGCGACTAGCGCCTCTCCCTCTGCGTCCATCTCGACCTCGGGGCTCCGCCTCATCTGCAAGACGGTGAAGATCCCGCCGAGCGCCGCTGTCGTCTCGGCTGCGACCACCGACCAGGCCATGCCGATCGGTCCAAACAGGGGGGTCAGGATGCACCCGAGGATGAGGTTCAGGACCCCGGCGGTGAGAACGATCATCGCCACGCGCCGGTCTCGATGGAGGGTCAGCAGCCACGTGCCGAAGATCACGCCGGTGATGCTGATCGGGATGATCAGTACCAGGACCCGCAAGATGGGGACGGAGGCGTGTACGAACCGGTGGCCGTAGATGACCCGGATGACCAGCGGCGCGAACAGCGCCAGCCCCCCGGCGAGCAGGAGCGCGGGACCGCTTCCGGCTGCAACGGCGATGATGAGCAGTTGGCGGGCCCGATCGCGTTGCCGGGCCGCCTGCAGTGCAGTGATCCGGGGGTACACGGCCACCCCGATGGGGCCGAGTATCGTCAGGGATATCCGCACCACCCGTTCGGCCGCGCCGAAATGGGCCACGGCTGCGGAGGGCTCGAGGAAGCCGAGGAGCACGACGTTGAAGGAGGTGTAGAGGGTCGCCGCGACGGTTCCGAGGAAGATGTTCGTCGAGCTGCGCACCTCACCGAGCGCAGGTCGAATCGCCGGGACGTGGAAACGTACCCGCCTGTACATCAGCATGTCGGAGGCGAGCCAGCCCGCCACCGAGGAAGCGGCGAACAGTGCCATCACGATCCACGCGTCGGCCGGACTCTTGACGAGCAGGAACGTGAGCGCCGCTCCGGCGGCGCGGAATCCAAGCTGAATCCCGGTTATCAGCCGCATCTTCTCGGTGCCGAGGAAGAACCAGCTCGGTGACAGCGCGGTGGCGGCCGCAGCGATCCAGGCCATGACGAGAAACCCCGGGTGGCGATCGAGCTTGGGGATGAAGAACAACGTCGCGGCGGTGAGCGGGACCGAGATCGCCGCGAGCATCAACTGCGCGCTCCGCACGCGGTGGACGACATCCGCGAGTCTGTCTGGGTGATCGCGCGCCTCGGCCGCCGCGCGGATCCCCCAGTTCGTGAAACCCCAGTCGATGAACACGACGAGGACGAACGAGAAGCCCTGGGCGAACACCACCAACCCGAAGGCGCTCGGGCGCAGCACCCTCGCCACGTAGGGGAGGGTGATCATCGGCACCAGGAACGTCGCGAATTGCAGGCCGTACAGGGCGATCACGTTCTGGCTGACGGGGTGACGCAGCGCTTTCCAGAGCCGGGCGAACATAGAAATCAGCAGGTTCGTGGTATTTTGAGCGACCGCTCGCCGGGTGTCATGATTTCGCGAGGCGATCTGGACTGGAGTGTGAGACGGTGGTGGCGACGGATCAGCCGATCAACGAAGCACTGGGGCCTTCTCCGCAGGACGACCGAGTCAGGGACGTGAGCCTGCCGGCGCGGCTGTACGCGTCCAAGCTCACGCATCGGCTGATCCCGGCCGGTCTCGCCCTCGAGCTGGTCGCGCGCCTCGGGCCCGCCGTTCGCCAGCGCAGAAATCCGCAGGAGCGTCACGACGCCGAGAACTTCATGCGGGAGCTGCTGCTCCACACGCCGCGGGCGTCTGAGGCGACCGAGCTCGGCGACGAGTGGCTGACCGAGAAGTCCCGCCTGCGCGAGCTGTTCTGGCGGCCGTGGTTGCTGTCGAAGTCGGAAGTCTTCGGACAGGAGCATTGGCGGGCGGCGCGGGAAGCCACGACCGGGTGCGTCATCGTGTTCGGCCACTTGGTCGCGACCTGGGCCGTTCCGGCCATACTTGGTCTCCGGGGATTCGATCACTACATCATGGTGGGTCCGCACTACTGGGAGCCAATGCCGCCCGGGTACGAGGGCCTGGCGCTGCTTCACCGCCGAAAAGAGTACGGGGAGAAGGTCGTCGGCAATCCGCACCTCATCTCCAGCACCGGCCGCCCGGAGCGTCTGCCGGAACTCCTGCAGAGCGGGGAGGCGATCGCCATCGCCTTCGATGCTCCCGGCCGCTCACCAACGCCCTTCCTGGGTCGCACGGTCGGACTCGGCGGCGGCGCTGCGACGCTCGCCTTCACCACCCAGTCGACCGTCCTTCCCGTCGTGCCTGAGCGGGATGGGATCCACCTTCACCTGCGCTTCTACGAGCCTCTGGACCCGCGTGAGTACGAGAGCGCGAGGTCGCTGCGGGCGGCCATCGCGCAGACATTCGAGCCAATCGTGGTCGCCCGACCACACGAGGTGGAGCTCGCCTGGCACCCGTCGCCACTCGTCACGGAGGCGCCGCCGCGGCCCAGCGCTGATCACGACGCGCGGGCCTCCGAGACCGCGCGCTAGTCCGATCGAAGACGCCGCGCCTGCGTTTCACCGCATGACCTCTCGTCGGACAGCTGACCTTTCGCTCGTCTCCGTGGTCTTTCTCGCGTTCAATCGGAAGGCGGAGCTGCTCATGTCCGTGCATCGGATGCTGGTGGAGAGTGGCTACCCGCGGGATCGGCTCGAGGTGATCGTCGTCGACAACGCCTCCGACGACGGTACCGGCGACGCGGTTCAGGAGAAGCATCCGGACGTCCGGCTCATCCGCAACCCGAAGAACCTCGGCGCACCGGGCTGGAACAGCGGTTTCGCGGCGGCCGCCGGGGACTACGTGCTCATTCTCGACGACGACGCCTACCTGCGTCCCGGCGATCTTGAGCGCGCCGTCCGGGCCGCCGAGAGCGAACGCGCGGGCCTCGCGTCGTTCTCCGTCGTCAGTGCCTTCGACGATGAGCACCTCCTCAACGACGACTGGCAGACGGGGCTGCTCAGCTATTGGGGCTGCGCGGCCCTCGTGCGGGCCGACGCGATGCGCGCGCTGGGGGGATATGACGCGAACATCTTCATCTGGGGCAACGAGGCGGAGTTCACGATGCGCCTGCTCGACCGTGGCTACCGGCACCTCTACCTGCCCGAGGTCTGCGCGGTGCACGTCAAGGAGCGGATCGTCGAGTTCGAGCCAAGGCGGTACCTCGTGAACGCGCGCCACCATGCCTACATTGCCGGCAAGCTGATGACTCGCGCCGACGGCGCCTCGGTCGTGGGCAACATCATCCAGCAGGCGGCGGTCGACACGGTCGTCGAGAATCGCGTGGCGATCGCGGCCATCCGCGAGGCCCTCGCCGGTTACGCGGAGGGAAACCGGCGTCGCAGTCCCGTGCGCTCGAGCGTGTCCGCCGCATATCGCCGGAACTTCGCTCCGTTCGCCGCGCCCTGGCAGTTCATGCGTTCGCCGCGCGAGCGTCTGCGCACCGGCGGGGACTCGGCCACGATCGCTCGGCAGCGCCAGAAACGCTACGAGCGGTTCTTCGCCCCGCGATCCGCGTTCTATCCCCACGAGCAGGCCTGCTTGCAGCTTTGACATGTCGAACGGTGCTTCAGGATCGGAGCGCGAACCCCGTGTCTGCGCCGTGGTGGTGACCCGGGATCGTCGGGAGCTGCTGCGAGGATGCCTGACCGCAGTCCGCGACCAGGACCGACCCCCGGACGGCATTCTCGTCGTCGACAACGCCAGCTCCGACGGGACCTCCGCGCTTATCTCTGCCGAATTCCCGGAGGTGGAGCTCATTCAGTTGAGCGAGAACCTCGGCGGGGCCGGGGGGTTCAAGCGGGGCATGGCGCAGGCGTACGCCCGGGGCTTCGACTGGATGTGGTTGATGGACGACGACACGATCCCTCGCGGTGATGCGCTGCGCGCTCTGCTGGCCGGCGCCGCGCGTGCGCCGGTGGCCACGCCGCTCGTCGTGGCCAGCCAGGTCCGCTGGAAGGACGAGCGCCTGCATCCGATGAATGCACCGGTCGTCCGTTGGCGGCGACGACGCCAGCTGGCCGAGGGCGTCACCCACCGTCTCCTCCTCCTCCGCTGGGCGACGTTCGTCTCGGTCGCGATTCACCGCAGCGCGATCGATCGTTTCGGGCTACCGCTCGAGCACTACTTCATCTGGGGTGATGACGTGGAGTTCACTGCCCGTGCACTTCGGGATGAGCCGGGCTACCTCGTTCCGGAGAGCGTCGCCTACCATTGGACGCCGTCGCCGCATCCGGCCGCCAATCCCACCGCCGACCGTTTCTATTACCACGCCCGCAACTCGCTGCTGCTGCTGCGGGGGTCAAGCCTCGCTTCAGTCGAACGGCTGGACTACGCCCGCTACCTGGTCCGCTCGATCAAGGAGTACGTCAAGGTCAACCGATCCGACCGCCGCCGCCTCCTGCTCCTCGCCCGGGCGCTTCGGGATGGCATGACCGGGGCGACGCGATGACCGTCTCCGTCGCGGCAGTGACGATGGGCGAGGAGGCGCCCGCAGATCTCAGCGACCACACCGTCGTCCCTGAGGCGGTATTCGCCGGCCCGAGAGCGTTTGAGCAGGCCATCGCCTCCGCGTCGGACTGGCTGTGGCTGCTCGCCCCCGGGGCCAGACCTCAGCCTGACGCGCTCGGCCGCCTGATCGACAACACCAATCCCCCTGGGGAGGCACCGGCCGTCCTCCTCGCGGGGATGGTCCGCGATTCCGCGGGACGTGCGGTGTCCGCCGAGCTGCCCGCCGGCGACGAGGGGCGACTTACCGACGTGGTCCGGCTGACCGGCCAGAGGCTGCTTCCCATCCGTAACGCGACCTTCGCCAACTGCCTGGTCGCGCGCGACTGCTTCGCCCGCTATGGGCTTCCGGACAGTTTCAGGTTCGATCGATTTGCCCCAATTGAGTGGAGCGCTCGCGTCCTGCGTGAGGAGCCCGGCTACTTCGTCGCCTCCAGCGTCGTGGTGGTGAGCAAGGCGACGACCCGATCGGGCCCTCCGAATGCCGCTCTCTTCAGGATGCTCCGCACCGGGGCCTGGAACCGGGGCGAGGCGATGAGTCAGCTCCGAGATGCCTTCAGCTCGGCGTACACCGCTTCGAAAGCGTCGGCGATTCGCTCCCAGTCGTAGCGCTCGGCCGAGCGGCGCGCGGCTGTGGCCATGCTCGTCCGGAGTCCGGGATCGTCCCGGAGCTGGCGCAGCCGGCCCGCGATCGCGGCGCCATCCCGCTCGGTGAACCAGCCGTTGACGCCGTCCTCGACGAGCTCCTCGGTCCCGTTCATGCGTGGGACGATGAGGGGAAGGCCGGCGGCAGCGCCCTCGATGGCCACCAGCGAGAAGGCTTCATAATGAGACGGAGCGACGAGCGCATCCGCAGCGAGGTAGTACGGAATCGGGTCCGGCACCTTGCCGACGAAGACAATCCGGTCGGCGGCGCCCCACTGCGCGGCGAGGTCACGGAAGCGCTTCTGGTCGCCGTCGCCCATCACGGCGAGACGCCAGCCGTCAGCGGCGGCCATGCCTTCGATCGCGTGGCGCAGGCCCTTGCGATGCCAGTCGCCACCGGCGAAGGCGGCCACGAGCTCATCATCGCCGATGCCGAGCTCGGCGCGGATCCGCCTCCGCAGCTCGGGCTGGGGCGCGAACGCGTCCCAGTCGACCCCGTTTGGGATCGTGCGGAGGAGCCCGCTGACGCTGGGGTAATACGTCTGGATGTCGCGAACGAGCCCGCGGGACACGCAGGCGATGCTCCGTACTCTTCCAGGCCGATAGTTCCAGTGCTCGAGCCCCAAAGAGACGCGGGACGCGAGCCACGTGTTGAGGCGGTAAAGGGTGGTGTCACGACTGCTACGCGAGATCCTGAGGGCGAGGAATGCCGGCTCGCAGAAGTGCGCGCCGATCAGGTCCACCCGGTTACCGACGATCGGATTGACCGTATGCACCACCCCGCTCCTATATCGCGCGAGCGCGGCCGAACCCAGCACGAAATCGGAGATCAGAGCAAGGCTGACCGGGCGCGACGGAGAGCGCAGGCGGACGAAGCGAAGGGCCGGTACTGCCGGTAGCGTGCAGGTCCGGGCGATGAGCGTCAGATGCCAGCCGCGGTCGAGCAGGCGGCGGCACAGCTCGTATGACGCACGCTCCATACCACCGACGGGGGCAACGTCGGAGCAGACCATGGTGGCGACGCGCTCGGGGTCTCGGGGTGGGTCGGTCGTCACGGGCGGGCGAACCTACCAGTTCGGCCTGGCTTGCGAGGCTGGACGCAGTTCGGTGGAGCCAGCCTGCGTGCCTTGGGCCGTACTGTTCGACGACCGATGAGGCTGACGGATAAGCTCCCGGAACGAGTAGTCGACCGCAGCGAAGGATCGCTGCGCAGCGGGACCGTCTATCCGCGATGCCCTGGGACCCGGAACAACGGAGCGAGCGCAACCTTGTTGTCGTCGTCGTCGGCGGCCGCGAGTACTCAACCGCGTCGAATGCTGCGTCGCGGACGGTCGTCCGCGAATTGGCGCGGCGCTACCCCGTGCTGAATGTGATGAGCGAGTCGCACGGGAGCGTCGTGCGCAGACTCAATGGGCGCGCCCGACATCTCAGTGCGAGTGATGTGGCTCGGACGGCTTTTGGGGCAACGCGGGCGCGACGGGTGGAGGAGCGGTTGTGGCTGGCTCCGGTGCGGGGGTTGTCGGCGATCACTCCGCTGAGCTTTCCCGAGCCGGTGCGGCGACGCAATGTGCGCCGCCTCACCAGGCTGATCCGCTCGTGGCTCGATGAGGTCGGCGCCCGGGAATGCCTGCTCATCTTCTACTGGTGGGCGCTGCCGGAGCTCGTGGCGAGAGTCCCGCACGTCGTGAGCATCTACGACTGCCTCGACAATTATGCGGCCCTGCCGGGCTCGATCGTGCCGGTGCGGACGGTGGGAAGGCTCGAGGGCCAGCTGCTCGACGCGGTCGACCGGACATACGTCGTCTCGGAGGGCCTGCTCTCGGTCCTCGACGGCCCCGGTCGCGAGATCCGGGTGCTGCCGAACGGCTTCGATCTCAAACTGTTCGAGCGGGTGGAAGCCGAGGGCTTCACCGTGCCCAAGGCGCTGCGGTCGGTGCCGGGACCGATCATCGGCTATGCCGGGGGGCTCGGGTCGCGGATGGATTGGAAGCTGCTGACGGAGCTCGCCCTACCCGGACGCGCTCGCCGCAATATCGCTGTTCGATGTCGCGACGATTCCGGTGCGTGACGGGCCGTTCACTCGGGGCAATTCGTTTCTCAAGCTGCTCGACTACTTCGCCCACGGTACGCCCGTGGTGGCGACCTCGGTACCGGACACCCTTCGGGCTGCCGAGTCGGCACCGGGGTTGCTGGAACTCTCGGACGGTGTCGACGACTGGCTCTCGGCGCTCGAGCGTGCCGTGGCGGAGCCCACTAACTCGCCATTGCGGGCCGCACGCCGCCGCGCGGCCGAGGCGCGGAGCGTCGAGCGGCGCGTCGATCTGATGCTCGGCGATATCGTCCCTGCATCGCATAGGTAAGACCGGCTTTATGCACCGGCAACGCTCCCCGCCCCCGCGTGGAGCGTGGTAGGCTCGCTGCCACGATTCGGAGCGCTGTTTGAGGCGTGTCGGGTCGTCACCGAGTGGGGCGGGGCGGCTCGGAGGACAGGCATTGGTCGGAAAATGGTCTCCCAGGACCGGACACGAGGCGTAACGCCATGATCAGGTTGCCTCACCTTGCCAGCACGCGCGCGGTAACAGTTGTCGCCGTGTTGCTAGTGGGCGCTTTGGTTCTCATGGTAATCGTCGGGAACGTGCAGCTGCTCCAGGGAGACAGCTACAAGGCGCTGTACGACGGCCGGTGGATCGCACATCACGGGATTCCGCATACAGAGGCGTTCTCCGTGGCGGCACGGCGGAGGTGGATCGACGAGGAATGGCTGGCCGAGCTTATCTTCTACGAGCTCTGGACGATCGGTGGTTATGCCCTGGTGGCCATTGTTTCGGCCCTCTCGATCACGGCTGCCTACATGATCCTGGCAGCGCTCCTACGCGGTCGTGGGACGCCCGTCGTGTGGACCGTCCTGTTCAGCCTCGCTGCGTTGCTTGCATATTCGGAGTGGGCCTTTGTACGGGCCCGTGACTTCGTCTTGCCACTGTCGGCCCTTCTCCTCCTCATTTGCTTATCAGATAACAAGCGCAAGCGTCCGACCTGGCGGCTTCTGTTCCTCATTCCCATTCTTGTCCTATGGGCGAATCTGCACGGGTCGGTGCTCCTCGGGGCCGCGCTGGCCGCCACTTATCTCGCATATCGCGCCGCGACCGCCGCGAAGATGGGACACCGACGGGATGCGGCTGGCTGTCTCGCGCTAGCTGTTGGCGTGGCTCTCACGCCGTTGGCCAACCCTTACGGCATCGGCATCATTGACTACTACAGGGAGTTCGTCGGCAACGCTCCGATGCGATTGGCGGCTCCCGAGTGGGCGTCGCCGCGTCTGCTCAGCGGGTCCTTCGTCGAGATCTTCGTACCACTCGTGCTTGCCGGCGTCCTCGTCGTGCGCGCTGCGCGGCGACACGAGCGAATGTCCCCCGTCGTTCTCGGTGCTGTGGCTATCACCGCTGTCGCGGCCATACTGGCGGTTGGGAACGTCGTCTGGCTGGGGATGACTTTGGCGGTGCTTTTCGGAGATTTGTCGAGACCTTGGAGATGGTCACGAGAGCCCTCGAGGCGCGTGGCTTACGGTCTGATCGCGCTTGGCGCGATCGGGTTCACGCTCGTGGTCTTGAGCCTCGGAATACGTAACTCACGAGCCTACGAGGGGATCACCGCGATCAGGGCGATTGACTCCGCCGATGTCTACGCCTCGAAGCATCCCTGCGAGCTGATTCTGGCTGACAACTGGGACGCGTCAGCTCTCCTGTGGCGTGACCCACGGCTTGCGGGGCGGATCGGGTTCGACGCTCGCTACGAGCAATTCCCTCCAGCGGTGCTAATGCGGTGGATCACGTTTGAATCAGGGTCGCCATATGATTGGTCTCACGCGATCGGCAGCTACCAGATACTGATCGGCGACTCCGCCTTCTCATCAATTCTCGTCCAACGACTTGAACGGCTTCGCGCAACTCGCGTTCTCGAACGTGACCGCGCCGGGGTGGCAGTCGTGCGCTTACTCAGCCGGGGCAGCTGCTGGAGGTCGAGACGCATAGCGAACCACATCAGTCGCCAGGGATCCGTCGCCTAGGATCGCTGCAGGCAGCTCTCTAGGACCCGTTACCGAACGACAAGCATGCCCCAAACCCGGACATCCGCTCACCGTAGTCATCAGGCCGATCTGGTCGTCGTTGTTGTCGGCGGTTACGAGTTTTCGCTGGCGATGAACCATCCCGCTACGCACACAGTCCGCGAGTTGGCGCGGCACTACAGGGTGCTGAATGTGATGAGCGAGGCTCACGGGAGCATTCTTGCTCGCGTCGCGGGACGAGCTCGGCAGTTAGGTGCGAGTGACGTGGCTCGGACGGTTTTTGGGCCAACGCGGCCGCGACGGGTGGAGGAGCGGTTGTGGGTGGCGCCTGTGCGAGGGCTGGGGGCGATCACTCCGTTGAGCTTCCCCGAGCCGGTGCGGCGACGCAATGTGCGCCTCCTCACGAAGGTGATCCGCTCGTGGCTCGACGAGATGGGCGCCCGGGAGTGCCTGCTCATCTTCTACTGGTGGGCACTTCCGGAGCTCGTCGCGAGCATCCCGAATACTGCCAGCATCTACGACTGCATAGACGACCACGCTGCGATTCCCGGTTCGATTGTGCCGCCGCAAACGGTGGCGAGGCTGGAGGGGCAGCTGCTCGACGCGGTGGACCGGACGTACGTCGTCTCTTCGGGTCTCGTGGCGGCGCGGGCCGCTCCAGGACGTGAGATCAGTGTGTTGCCGAACGGCTTCGATCTGAACCTATTCGAGCGACTGACAGAAGCAGGCTTCACACAGCCTCAGGCGCTGCGTTCGATACCGAAACCGATCATCGGCTACGCCGGGGGGCTCGGGTCACGGATGGATTGGGACCTATTAGCGGAACTGGCGGCTCGCCGGCCAGGATGGAGCTTCGTGTTCGTTGGGGGCAATCGGAGTGAGGCACCCGAGGCGCTTCGGCGACAGCCGAACACGTATTTTCTTGGCATGCTGCCGTACCCCGACGCACTTGCTGCGATTGGCTGGTTCGATGTTGCCACGATCCCCGCAAACGTCCAGCAATTCAGTCTCGGTAACTCGTTTCTGAAGTTACTCGATTATTTTGCTCATGGTACTCCCGTAGTAGCGACCCCCCTGCCTGACACTGTTCGGGTTTCTGACACAGAGTCCGGGCTCTTAGAACTCGCGCAGGGAGTGGACGGCTGGCTGTCGGCGTTGGAGCGCGCGCTGGAGGAGCCGGAAACGTCCCCCCTGCGGGCGGCGCGACGCCGCTTGGTGGAAGCACGGAGCGTAAAGCGGCGAATCGATCAGATGCTCGGTGAGACCCTCGGCGGACTGATCACCGACTGGCCGGCAGGCTAAGTCACGGCGAGCATCGGTGACGCTCCGCGCTAGCCCGGATCGTGCGGTAAGACTCGCGCCCCCGGGGGGTTCGGGGGCGCGGAGTCGTCCGGCTGAGCGGGGATTCTTGGGATTGCGAGTTCCTGAATCCCGAGCTTGGAGGTTTCACCTTGAAGGTGATGCGTGATGGACGCCCGGTAACCGTAGAAGTCACGTCGGACGGAGCCGGGTTGGTGTCGCACGCGGGGACGGCGCTGGTTGGCCGGGTGGCGGACAAGCTCGGGCTCACGCAGGCGTTGTCGATGCGGTTGGCGGGCCTGAAGCAGCGCCGGCGTGGCCACGACCCGGGGGTCGTGATCCGGGATCTCGCGGTGATGCTCGCCGATGGTGGCGAGTGCGTCTCGGATCTCGGAGCGGTGCGTGAGCAGGAGGCGTTGTTCGGGTCGGTGGCGTCTGACTCGACCGCGTTTCGGATGGTCGAGAAGGTCGCGTCGACACCTGGTCTGTTGGACGCGCTCCGTGCGGCGCATGGAAGGGCACGCGAGCGGTTCTGGGAGCTGCATGGTGCGCCCGGGTCGTTGACGATCGACGTGGACGCGACGCTGATCACCGCGCACTCGGAGAAGGAGCAGGCGGCCGGGAACGACACGCACGGGTACGGGTTCCATCCGCTCGGCGCCTATGCCGATGAGACCCGCGAAGCGCTCGCGATCATGCTGCGCCCCGGGAACGCCGGGTCGAACACCGCCGAGGATCACAAGACGGTGATCGACCTGGCGCTGGCGCAGATCCCCGCTGAGCAGATCGAGAGCATGGAGATCCTGATCCGCGCCGACTCGGGCGGCGCGACGCACGACACCGCCGATCACTGCCATGACGCGAACCTGCGGTTCTCGTTCGGGTATGAACTGACCGAGACGGTCCGCGCCGCGATCCTCCAAACCCCTGACGACGCCTGGATCCCGGCGCTGGACCAGGACGGATCGGAACGGGAGAACGGGCAGGTCGTGGAGATCACCGACCACCTCGAGCTCGGCACCTGGCCCGACGGGTCCAGGCTGATTGTCCGGCGCGAGCGTCCGCATCCCGGCGCGCAGCTGTCGTTCACCGATCACGACGGGTACCGCTTCCAAGCGATCCTGACCGACCAGACCGACCCTGACATCGCCATCATCGAGCGCCGTCACCGCCAGCGCGCCCGGGTCGAGGATCGCATCCGCGACGACAAAGACACCGGTCTCGCGAAGCTGCCGTTCAAGGCGTTCGCGATGAACGAGGTGTGGCTGGAGATCGTGATGCTCGCGCACGACCTGATCGTCTGGACCCAAGCCCTCGTGCTCGACGGCGAGCTCGCCAAAGCCGAGCCGAAACGGTTGCGCTACCGGCTGCTGCACGTCGCCGCCCGGCTCGCGTTCTCCGGCCGACGCGGCAAGCTGCACCTCCCGGCCGCCTGGCCGTGGACCGAGACGCTCAAGGCCGCGTTCGAGAAGCTCAAGACGCTCCCCGCCGCCACCGGCTGAACCCCACGCGCCACGCCATCACGCCTGAGCAGACACCTCCCGGTCACCGGCCGCGATCACCGCTGAGCAGAACCGAGGGCGAACACCCACCGACCGCTGCTGAAAGGACGAGCCGAACGCAGCTCCACCGCGCCGGACCGCCCACACACTGACACTCACCCCTCAAAGCGCGCGGCGCGGCCACACCCGAGCGCCTACTGCACGATCCGGGCTAGCGGCTGAGAACGCTCAGCAAGGTGGCAGCATCTTCCTGCGCAGGTCGAGTGGACGAGCCCCGTCTATGCCTCCGGAGCGGCGGCAGTCGACTCGTGAGCCGTGGCGGAAATCGGTGTTCCACGCCTGCGCAATACAGCAAACACCGCCGAGCGCACAGCGTCCGTGTTGTGCTCGGTGCACCAGGCGAAGCCCCAGGCCACGGCCATCGCCGCGCCGACGATCACGGCCACGAGGATGAGGTGAAGTCCCGTCGGTCTCCAGCGCTGGTCGATGTGGGGCACGATAATCGCCGCCCACAGCGCAACGAGGGGAAAGTGAACGGTGTAGAGCGAATAGGACGAATGCGCGTACCGCGCGAGTCCGTGCACCGGGTGTCTCAGCCGCCCCCAACCGCGGTCGAGAAGCAGGACCGCGATGAGGCCCGCGGCGAGCACCCCGAGAAGAGCGTTGGCGCCGCCGCTGGGCTTTGCCTTTGCCAACACCATCGCCAGCGCGACGAGCACCAGCAACGTGGCGCGGAGCACTCGTTCCCGGCGCGCAGTCTGACCACGCATGAGCCGGAGGATCGCCGGCTGTTTGTAGGCGACGAGTGCGCCGAGCAGCCACAGCCCGAAGTATCCGACGACGGTGCCCCCGATGAAGATCACGATGGCGATAGCCAGGACGGCGAATCCCACGCGCCGTAACGCCGGGGTGCGGGCCACGCAGGCGACGAGGGCGGCCGGGAAGAGCGCATAGAACCAAAACTCGTAGGCGAGCGACCACAGCGGTGTGTTGTTGCCGAACACCTTGGCGTGGATGGTCTGCAGGAAGGCCACGTTCGCCAGAGCCACGACAGGGGTGAGATTGGCGTGCAGATGGGGCGGAAACAGGAAGTACCCAGGGGCATCCTGGAAGACCGACGTGTGACCGAATGCGCCCAGCCCGATGTAGTCGAGGAGCGCGGTCAGGATGAGCGCGGGAATGAGGACGAGCCACAAGCGGGTCAGGCGATTGACCGCGTACGTGCCCCACGAGAACCTCCCGCGCTGCAACCCACGGATGACCGAACCGCCCACCCAATAACCGCTCAAGACGAAGAACAGGACCACGGCCGGGTGACCGAGCGACAACACTGCGTAGAGGGCCTTGTTGGGCGCGGTGTGGGGGACCTGCGCGTAATCGCGAAGGAACAGGCTTCGCACGTGCGCCGCGACGACGAGGATGGCGGCAACGGCACGCATCGCGTTGAGGCTGACGTTCTCCGAGCGCGCAGGGAGCGAGGCCGGCGTGCGCACGTCAGCGCACCTCCAGGCCGCTCGGCGCACGAGCGGCCGATAGCAGTGCCCGTCGCCTTATCGCCGCATCCTTGACCGGGTGTACGAAGGTGGCCCCGAGCTGCTGGCTTCGGGCGAGCTCCTCCGGCCCGAACGGCGGATCCCAGCGCACGTTCTCGTAGAGACGGCTAACGGCATCGACGTTGACGACACGGCATCCGAGGTGGTGCAGGAGCGTGGGCACGTACAGCTCGCCATAGCAGCGTGGATGATCCGGCACCGACACGAATGACCCGACCGCCTTTCGCGAGAGCCAGATACCGCTGGCGACCATGCCGAACATCCGCGAGGGATCATCACGGACCGACAGCGACCGCAGATGCGAGAGGAGTGCTTCGTCGCGGCGGAAGCGCGTGTAGTGGTGCCAGTTCGTGCCGTTGGCCGCGGCGCAGTTCTTCGCCAAGAGGTCGGCTCCCGTGCGCGCAGCGAGCTCCTCGAGGTCGGTCTCGAACTCTGGACGCAGGATCAGATGATCGAACTCGAACAGGAAGCAGGAGTCGAGGCTGAGATCGTCCTTCAGCCACCGATCGTGGACGATGGCCAGGATTTCGTTGTAGGACTGAAACGAGCGCGGTGGTCCGCGCCATGACGAATCCGCGACGAAGGTCTTATCGGGCTCGGCGATGCGGGCGAACTCCGACGTCGGACCGCCGTAGCACGCCACGAACCGGGCCTCCGGCGCGATCGCTCGCAACAGCCGGAGGTGCTCGTCGACCTCCGCCGCATCGAGGTGGATCAGGAGAACGTTGAGGGTGCTCATCTCATCGGTGAGTCTGCAGCGCTGGGCAGCGATCATGCTCGACGTGACGAAAGCTCAGATGGTTCATCGAAGCGAACTCGACTCGGACGAGCGCGTACTCGGCACCGATGAGCTTGACCCGGCCGGCCCGAATCACGGGCACAGCCCTGAACAGGACCTCGCCGCAGAGCTCACATCGGATCGGACGGCCGAGCGACGCGATCAAAGCACGCTTGACGGCTTGCTTCACGGGTGCGAACCGTTGGTCGGCAGCGCGGTCAACGGCGGCCGCGCGAGTGCTCTTCACTCTTTCCCACGCCCGGCGACTCGGACGCTCGAGGCCTGGCTCGAAGGCGTTCACTGCGGTTGCCCCGGTTTCAGTCCGTTCTCAGCGTGCGCGCCGTCCGAATTCCATCCGTCCGTTCGCAATTCCGGTTTCAGCGTACCACCGGCCGTGTGGAGCGCAGGGGACCAAGCTGAGCTGCTCCTGAAAGTAAGGCGTGCGAGCGCTCGGGCGGCCCTGGCCTGCTGTCTCGCGCCGCTGCCATCTCGCGTTCAGCTCACGACCGGCTGCCAGTATGTCCCGCTGGCCTCGCCGGTGACGCCGTAGGTAGGTTCGACGACCTTGCTCAGCAGGAACGAGGAGATCGCCTCGGCGTTGGCGCCGGCGGCTGGGCCGCTGAGCGGATCATGCCCGCCGTCGTAGTTGATGATCGTTTTCGTGTGGTGCGCGGCGGCCTGCAGCGCGCGGGCGCTGGTCTGGGGAACGACGGGATCATGCAGCCCGCTCAGGATCAGCACTGGGCGGGGCGCAATCCGGCCGATGAAGCGGCGGGGATCGAGTACGGAGAGGCTTCGGACCGCGGAATCGAGGCGCCGTGGCTGCTTTCTGACCGAGGTAAGGATGATGTTCGAGGTCACCGCCGTGGCCATCGTGGCGGGCGTCGAGGCGAGGACCAATGCGCGTACCCGGCTGTCGGACGCCGCCAGTAGCGTGCCGACGATCCCGCCCAGGCTCACGCCCGCGTAGGCGATGTTGTGGCGGCAGTAAGGTTGGGCCTCCAGGTAGTCGATTCCTTGGCGTAGATCGCCGACGGTCCCCGTGATGATCTCCCGGATCTGCGAGGGGTTCTGAAGAGCATTGGCAAGCTCATTCGGGCTGCTGGCTCGGGCACCGTGATCGCGTAGGTCGATCGAGAACGTGGCGAGACCGAGCTGCGCGGCGCCCTGCCAGACGGCGGCTGAATCCTCCTTGCGGGACCCGAGTCCGAACTGCCAGATCAGACAGCCGCGGATGGTGCTGGCGCGCGGGATTGCGATCAGCGCGGGGACGACGCTCCCGTCAAACGACTTGTAGCGGACGCTGTGGACCTCGACGAGGCCGTCGATGCGGCTCGACCCGCCGGGAACGCTGGTCGGGGCTGACGTCGAGCTCGACGAGCTGCCACAGCCTGAGACGACGGCCACGAGCAGGATGCTCACGAGGCAGGCGATGCGCTGCCACCTCATGCGGTCAGCATCCTTTCGATTGAGGCGACCGCCCGACGCTGCCCGGCCTCGGCCGCGATCTTATCGCCCAGATTGCCCGCCGCCCGGCGCACACTCGGCGCAGCGAGCTCGGTGAGCGCTCGCCGAAGCTTCTCCTCGGAGAGGCGCCCCAGCGGGATCGGCGGCGGCCCGGCTCCGAGGGCGTGGACCAGGCGTCCCCAGAAGAACTGGTCGAACACGAGCGGAACGACGAGCGTCGGTCGTCCGGCGCGCAACCCGCTGCCGACCGTCCCGCTGCCGCCGTGATGAATAACCGCGGCGACGCGCTGGAACAGCCTGTCATGGTCGATGTCATCGACCATCAGGACCGAATTGGCCTCGTGCAGCGCCGCGGCGGAGCGAAGACCTGATCCGGAGACGATCGCTCGGTTTCCCGTGCGTGTCAGTGTCCTCAGCAGTAGTGCTCCCATCCGCTCAGGGTCCCCCAACGGCATGCTGCCGAACCCGATGTACACCGGCGGCTCGCCGGCATCGAGGAACCGCTCCACCGGCTCGGGCAGGGGATCGGACGACGGCTCTGGGAGAAGCCATCCGGTCACCTCGACATGTGCCGGCCAGTCCACCGGTCGCGGGACGACGCTGGCGCTGTAGGCGTGCAGGACCGGAAAAGGCGGCCACTGCGCCTGAGGCTTGGGGGCGGAGAGCGGGATCTTCGGAAGGCCGTGGGCCGCTCGCGTGGCTGGGCGCAGCGGCTCTTTGTATGTCTGGCGCTGCAGGCGCTCACCGGCGAGCCATGTCGCCCGGTTCCCCCACCTTCCCAGTCCGCCAGTCGGCGCAAGCACCGGATGGGGAAAAGCCCCGGTCGCGACCGTCGGCGTCATCGCGAGCATCGCACGCCCGACTCCCAGCGCGTCGGCATTGATGGCACCGAACGTCGTCGTCGGTCCGAACACGACGAAATCGACGTCCCGCCATGCCTCCAGCAATCGCTCTGGTTCGATCTCGCCGACCAGCGCATTGAGTCCGCGGTGGATCACTCTCACGTGCCGGAGCGGACGTAAAGGCGAAATCTCGTAAGGGTCGAATGCCACGGCATCGAACATGACCTCCGGGTCCCCGGGAAGCTTCCGAAAGTCCAGTCCGGACTGCTCGACCAGAGCTCGGAAACGCTCGGTTGTGTAGACGGTGACGTCGTGACCGGCCTGGTTCAGCCCATGGCCCAGCCGCACGTACGGCAGGACGTCGCCGAGGGTACCGAGAGCCGGGATCGCGATACGCACGTCTAGAAGCTCGTCGGGCAGGTGTTCAGATAGCCGCAGAAGAATCGCGCCACCTGGCTCACGACGGTGCGCTGATCAGGTCCCGGAGCGAACGGATTGTGGCCGCCGTCGAAATACAGGACCGCCTTCGGTTCTACCGCGGCATCGGCGAGATCGAGAGCGTCCACGGGCACCACAGCCGGATCATTTCGGCCATTGATGAGGAGCACCGGTCGGGGTGCGATCTTCCCCACCCACGCCGCGGGGTCATAGGGGCTGAGGATGCGAACAGCGGCGGCCAGGCTGGCCGGATGCTGGTCGATTCCCGAGAGCAGCACGAATGGCGGCGGGGTGGCAGAGCCTGCCATCTGATTGGAGGACAGCAGTGCCTGTTTCCAGGTTGCTCCGATCGACGTAAGGGCGACGGCTTTTATGCGGACGTCCTGGCCGGCGAGGATCGCCCCGAGGGCTCCGCCGAAGCTCGTGCCGAGGTAACCGATGTTGTGGTTGCACTCGGGACGCGTCTCCAGAAAGTCGATACCGCGTCGCAGGTCGACGACCGAGTCGCTGATCACCGCGGCCATGGCCGTCGGACTGCGGATCGCCTGTCGCAGCGCGGAATAGCCGCCCCGGGCTCCCGTGGCGCGGGGATCGATCGTGAAGGTCGAGAGCCCGAGCGCCGCTGCCCCCTGCCAGATCGACGGCGACTGCTCCTTCGTGACGCCAATTCCGCCCTGGTACATAAGGCATCCGCGCGAGCTGCCACCGCCAACCGGAGTGGCAAGCAGCGCGGGCACGCTCGTGCCGTCCGAGGACTTGTACGAGATCTCGCTGACCTTGATCCCGCCGTGCACGCTCGTGCTCAGCACGCGGGCGTCGAGCGGCGTCCGCTGGTCGTAGGTAAGTGGCTTCGCCACGGAGGTTTTCGGTGTCGTCGCGCCCCCGCCGCCGCACGCCGAAAGGCCGCAGAGGCAGGCAAGACAAGCTGCCGCCAGAGCGACTCGGCCCGCGAGATCCATCGAAAGGATGATAAACGTACGCCTGTGGGCACCCCTCGTCGCGTCACGATCGTCGGAGCCGGACTGACCGGTTGCACGGTCGCGTGGCGTCTTGCCCAGGAGGGCATCGAATCGGTGCTCCTCGAGCGGGCCGAGGTCCCGGGTGGCCTCATCCGCTCAGAGCACATGGGCGGCGTGCTCTACGAGCCGCACGGCTCTCACATCTTCCACACCGAGGACGAGGAGGTCTGGAAGCTCGCGAACGCGATGACGCCGTTCGGTCCCTACCGCCATCGGGTCGACATCGTCGTCGAGGGCAAGGTGCTCAACTGGCCGATCCTGCTCTCCGACATCGAGGCCCAGACACGCAGCGACGAGATCAAGGCTCAGCTCGAGGAGCGCCGTGACGTGGACGCCCACGAGCGTGCAAAGGCGGCGAACTTCGAGGAGTGGTGCCTCGAGCTCATGGGGCCGATCCTCTACGAGCGCTACATCAAGCCCTACACCGAAAAGCAGTGGGGCCGCCCGGCGCGAACGCTGTCGGCTCAGTGGGCTCCGCGCCGCGTGTCCGTACGCTGGGACAACGATCCATACCTGTTCAACGACCCCTTCCAGGGATGGCCGGCCGGGCCCGGCGGATATACGGACCTCATCGACGGGCTCCTGCGTCCCGCGGAAGTGCAGCTTCGCACGGCCACGGACGTCGACCTGTCCGCGCTGAGCGAGCACCTGAGAAGCGACCCGGCCGACGCCGTCGTCCTCACCTGTCCCCTGGACGTCTTCGCCAACGAGCGGTTCGGCCATCTCGACTGGCGCGGGATCGTCGTGCGGTCGGTCCACATCCCGCATGTCGAGTACGCGCAGGGCGCGATGGTCGTCAACTATCCCGGCTTCGAATACCCGTTCATCCGCATCCACGAGACCAAGCACGCGTCCGGCCAGAAGTGTGAGGGAACCGTCCTTGGCTTCGAGTTCACCAACGCGCCCACGCGCTACTACCCGATCGAGCTGCCGGAGAACAAGGACCTGAACGGTCGCTACAAGGACTTGCTCCGCGATCTGCTGGCTCCGCAACCCCTGTACTTCTCCGGCCGGCTCGCGAACTACCTCTACATCGACATGGACGACTGCATGCGTCAGGCGCTCGACACAGCGGAGGAGCTGATCGCCGATCTCCGACGCCCGCCTCGCACGGCCGCCTTCTCGAACCGCGGCTGAGTCGCCGCCACAGCGCCGATCAGCAGCCAGGTGAGCGGGGAGAGCGCATAGTCGCCGCCGATGCCCCACTGACCCAACCCGACGATGAGCAGAGCGATGATCGGCATGAGCGTCGTGTGGCCCTGAAAGTAGCTCCGTGCCGCTGTGTACAGAACCATCAGCACGAGGAGGAGATACAGCACCCCGCCCACGATCCCGAAGGCCACGAACGCGTTGGAGATGTCCATCTCAGTGGCCTGGGTCGCGGAGCTGGCGCTGTTCGGATTCACACCGGCCGCTCCGTTCGTCACCGCCGTTCCCTTGCCGAAGGGATGGCTGATGCCGGACTTGAACCCCTGGATCACGAGCTGCAGGTGGACGAGCAGGGTCGAGCTGTCCGGATTGAGCGGATCGGTGATGCCGCCGATCTGATGGCTGACGAGCTGGCTCGCTGTTCCCGTAGAGTTGGAGAGGCTCGAGCTCGCGAGCTTCAAGCCGCCGAAGGCCAGTCCGACGGCACAGAGAACGACGGCGAGGGTGGCCGCCGGTCGCCGCGTCAGCAGTCCGAGTAGCAGGATCATCGAGAAGACGGCCGACAGCAGCGCGCTGCGGGTGGACGACAGAAAGAGGGCGACGGCGAGGAGGGGGATCGGAATCGCGGCGATGAGCCGGCCTCGCAAGCAGAATGAGAACGCAACCGCGAGCGCCGCGCCGACGAAGAACGCGTACTCCGATCCGCTCGAGAACGTGCCGAAGGCCCGGATCTGACCCCCGACGCTGAGCGAATCCACCCCGGCGGTGACGTTGAGCCAGTTGTTGTCCCAGGATGGGAATCCGACCTGCGTCTGCCACAGGCCGTAGAGCGCGATGATCGTGCCGAACACGACCACGAGTCCAAGCAGTCGATCGGTGTCCGACCCCCGGAGGAGCTCGCGTCCGACGAAGAACCAGAACAGTGGGACGGCCATGAACATGAGGCCGGCGAGGCCGGCTGCGATCCCTCCGCTGGCCGGATTGGCCACCTCGGCAAAGGTGATGAGGAGGATGACGACGACAAGCTTCGAAATCGGGTCCGGTGCCCACGGCCTCGATTCGAGCACGAACAGCTTGATCAGGAGCATCACCGCGACGAGCGGTGCGACGAGGAGCATCGGGTCAGCGGAGATCCAGCCGCCGGACACGGGGATCAGCAAGCGGCGTAGGAACGCCATCAGGACGAGGTACACGAATGTGGCCGTCACCCCTAGGACGGGGCGCGAGAGCGTCATGACGACGAGGAGCATCGCCACGGCAAGCGCGGCAATGAACCGGATCCAGGGCCCTCCGGCCACGACGAAGAGCGAGCTGAACGCGGTCAGGACGAGGGCGGTGAGGCAGGCCTTCACCGAACCGCGATAGGGGCGCGGCAGCGCCGGCAGGACCGCCGCCATCGCACGCTCCACGGTTACCGCCTGGACGATGTGTACGGGTTCTTGCTTCGGGGTCCGAAGTTGGCCACCACGCCGATGGGCTCGATCCCGAGCCGCTCGAGCTCGACGCGCAGGCGCCTCATGTCCGATCCGGTGTCCTTGCCCATGCGTGCGACGAGGATGACCGCGTCGACCTGCTTGGCCAAGGGGATCGCGTCGGCCACGAACCCCGGTGGAGGACTGTCCACGACCGTGAGCTCGTACGTCGAGCGCCACAGACCGATCAGCTCACGCATCGCGCTCGACTCGAGCAGCCCGGTCGCATTCTCGCTCCGGGGACCGGCAAGCAGCACTGAGAGCGTCTCATGCCCATTCGTCCGATGACCGTTGTGGCCGTTCTGCGCCGCCACCGCCACAGCGCCGGTCTCGAGCTCGACCTTCTGCACGGCGACGGCGCTGAGACCCGGCAGAGATTCCGAGGCGTCAGGGCCGGCGCTCTCGAGCACGGTGCTGAGACCGCGTTCGGATCCGAGACCGAGGAGTGTGGCCAGTCGTGGGCGGCGAAGGTCCGCCTCCACCAGGAACACCTTGCTCCGCATGCCCGCGGCCGCCGCGGCCGCCAGGTGCAGCGCGACCGTCGTCTTTCCGCTGCCCGGGCCCGGCGAGGTGACCAGCACGGAGCGGATCGCTCGGTCGCGTGAGAGGTGGCGGAGGGTGCTCGCGAGCTGCCGGAAGGGCTCGCTGTCGCTCGCCGCGATGGTGCCGGACGGGCCAAGCGGCCGTCGCAACGTCCGGCTCTTGGGAATCGAGGCGAGCAGGGGAAGGCCGGTCTCTGCCTCGACTTCCTCTGGTCTGCGGAGACGCCGATCGAACTGCTCGGCTCCGAAGGCGAGGGCCAGCCCGATGACGAGACCGGCTAGGCCGCCGATGATCGCGTTACGCGTGGTCTTCGGCGACGACGGCGACGTCGGCGGCACCGCGGGCTGGACGAGATGGACATTTTCGGCTCCGAGCGAGGACAGGACCGAGAGCTTGGTGAGAGCGGCGGTCAGGGCTTGTCGCTGGCTCGGTCGAAGTCCACGGACGTTGATCTGCGAGCGCACGCGGGCTTGAGCGGCCGTGATCTCCGACACGATCTGTTGGTTGGTGATCCGCAGGTACGACCCCGCAACGGCATTGGCGATGCGCGCTGCCTCCGTCGGCGTGCCGGCCGTGGCCTGCACGCCGACGAGATCGGTCTTGCCCTGCTCGCTGACGCTGACGTTCGGCTTGAGGCTGTCGGCGGTGTAGGGAGGCCCGAGCTGCTGGGCCGCCTGGGCCCGAACGTCCTCCTCGGAGATCAGGCCCATGTTCGTGGCCAGGTCACGCGTGGGATCACCGCTGCCGATCTGGAGGGGCACCCCGGTGAGCTGGACGTCGAGATACACCGAGCGATACAGCAGCGTTGCTGTGGCCTGGTACTTGGTCGGTTGGGACTTCGAGAAAAGGATCGAGAACCCGATACCGGCGATCACGGCGACGACGACCAGCCAGAGGCGTCGGCGCAGGATGCCCCCGATCGCGCCTAGGTCGCTGCGTTCAGCTGTCTCGGTTGTAGCCATCGGATACGCGCTCTTCGCCCCTCGGTCGCGAAATCGAATGCATTCGGCTCGCTTACGTGAACCTCCGTCAGTGAAGCTCCCCCGCCCAGAGTACTGGAATGTCAAGTTCCTGTAGCCCCGCGTTGATTTGACTATTGCCTGCAGGTATGATCGCGAATGATCGGGCTTGGGCAGGAAAGGGGGGCACCTTGGGGCGATTCTTGATTTTTTGGGGCGATTCTTGATGTTTGGGGCGATTCTTGATCTCTAGCAGCGTTGGTTCCACCGCCAGGAGCAGTGCGTACGCGCCTCCATCCCAGCCGACGGTGCCCGATGCGCGCGACCTCAGCAGGTCCGGCACGGCCCTTCCCGAGCCGACGGTGGCGGCTCCACGTCCCGTTCTGGTAGCCCGTTCGACGGTCGCGCACGGGCGCGCCGGAGGTGCCTCACCCCTGGCCCTGGGCGTGAAACGAGGCCTCGACGTGGCGGTAGCCGGCATCTGCCTGCTCCCGGGCGTCCCAATCGGCGCAGTCATCGCGGTGCTGATCAAGCGCGGCTCGCCCGGTCCCGTGTTCTTTCGCCAGCTTCGCGTGGGTCGACACGGAAGGACGTTCTGGATGCTCAAGTTCCGCACGATGGTGGACGGCGCCGATGCGAGAAAGGCGGAGCTGATCGGCAGCAACCAGGCCGATGGCCTGTTCAAGATCAGGGAGGATCCGCGGACGACACCGATCGGCGCCGTGCTTCGGCAGACCTACCTGGACGAGTTGCCGCAATTGATCAATGTGCTGCGAGGAGAGATGAGCCTGGTGGGTCCGCGTCCGCTCATTGTGGAGGAGGACGCCGGGATCAAAGGCTCAGGCCGACGGCGCCTGGAGATGCCTCCAGGCATGACCGGGGAGTGGCAGCTCCTCCGCGGAGGCGGGTCATCGCGCGACGAGATGATCGCCGTCGACTACCGCTACGTGGCCGAGTGGTCGCTCTGGCGGGACTTGCGCTGCCTGGCAAAGACCGCCCTGTACATGACCGCTCGAAAAGGATGGTGACGACGATGAGGATGGTTCACTACGACGTCGGCCCTGGCTGCTCACAGAGAAGCGCAAAGCGCGCATGACCTAGTCCATGATTAGCTAAGGGACACAGACAATGGGGCGCAGTACGGATTTCATATCCAAGGTGGGGTCGGACGCGAGGGTGACCGGCCTCGTCCACGACTACCTGCTGGTCATGCGAGGTGCCGAGCGGACCTTCGCCGAGATCGCGGCCTGCTATCCGGACTCGCCGATCTACACGTTGCTCTACGACGAGCAACGCACCCAGGGAGCCTTCGGCGGGCGCGTGGCTCGAGCTTCCCTGCTCCAGGGGCTTCCGGTGCGCCAGAAGGGTTTTCGCAGGCTCCTGCCGCTTCTCCCGGCGGCCACCGAGCGGATGGAGCTTGGCGAGCATGACGTCGTCCTTTCGAGCTCCAGCGCGTTCGCCCACGGGATCCGTCCGCGCTCGGTGGCGACGCATATCTGCTACTGCCACAGCCCATTTCGCTACGTGTGGCATGAGCGAGAGCGTGCTCTGCAGGAGGTGCCGTCGTTTTTGCGTCCCGTCCTCAAGCGGGAGCTCGATCGCATTCAGAGCTGGGATCGACGCGCTGCCGACCGCGTCGATCACTTCATCGCCAACTCGAGGCTGACCCAGCAGCGCATCGCCGACTTCTGGGAGCGAGACTCGACGATCGTGCATCCCCCGGTCGACGTTCACCGCTTCGCGGTCGGGACGCCTGAGGATTTCGTCCTCATCGTCGGCGAGCTCGTGCCCCACAAGCAGGTGGAACGAGCACTGCTGGCTGCCGAGCGAGCGGGGCGGCGCGTGAAGGTCGTCGGTACGGGCCCGAGCCTTCCCGCGCTTCGTGCCCGCTTTGGCGCGCGAGCTGAGTTCCTCGGCCGTGTGCAGGACGATCACCTCGCCGATCTCATGTCCCGGGCGCAGGCGCTCGTCGTCGCCAACGTGGAGGAGTTCGGCATCGCGGCGGTCGAGTCCATGGCCTCCGGCCGCCCGGTCGTCGGACCGGATTGCGGCGGCACGAGCGAGACCATCCTGGACGGCGAGACCGGCGTCCTCTACCCGGCCGGGGATATCGATGCGCTCACGGAGGTGCTGCGGGAGGTCGACTTCGAGCGGTTCGACCCCACGTACGTCCGGCGCTCGTCTCTGCGGTTCTCGGTGGAGCTGTTCCGCGATCGCATCCAGTCCCACGTCCATCGGATGGCCGGCGGCTCACGGGTGAGTCGCGAGGACGTCCGTACCGGCTCGCGTTTCTCTCTGCGGAGTGGGGAGCATGCGCCGAGCGCACAGGACAGCGAGGACGCGGGCGTGGAGCGCTCTCTCTTCGCCTATCAGGACTGACTGTCGCCCGCGCCGGCTGCGCCCCGGACGCGCCCACCCCGCTCGAGCTCGCAAGGGAGCGATCGTCGGCTGATCGGTTGCTCCAGCGCTTGAACCCACGCCGGGTTCATCCGTTGAATCTGCCTGCCTCGCGTCCAGTTTCGGTCGACCGGGCCGATGGATCAGCCTGTGAGACGACGAATCGGCAGCGCCCTGTCATGGCTGATCGCCATCGCACTTGTCCTCACCGCCGTCTCGGCTGCGGCCGGGGCAGCCCCCCGCAAAGTGACGCACCGGAAACCGATGCACTGTACGCGCGTGCAGACCCTCGTCCATGGCCACGCGCGCATCCGCGTGGTCTGCCGCTCGCGCGCCGCCAAGAAGACGCGGCGTCGTGCCGCGGCCAAGACCGCGCTCGGGACCGCCCTGCGCACGTCTCGCGCGACCGTGGCGCCGCGTGCCGCCTCCGGGACGACGACGTCGAGCTCGCAGGCACTGAAGACCGCCACCACGACGACATCCGGCACCCTGTCGACATCGAAGACGAGCACGCCGGCCTCCTCATCCTCTCCCTTCTGGGCCGGGTGGAACATCCTCTCGAATCCGATCGATCCCACGCAGCAGACCGACCTGCCCTTCGGCGATCGGTCTCACTGGCTGCAACCGTGGCGGGCATATCTCGATACCCCGCCGGCCTCGACGATGCGCAACGCGGTGGGCATCAACTTCAACGTGGCCCCTCAGTACGCCTCGCTCACCGCGCAATTCCTCGCCCAACAGGGGTTCAAACGGGCGCGTCTGGAAATCGGGTGGGGGGACATGTCGTACTCCGACCCCAGCCAGCTGCAGGATCCGGCGACGATCGACACGCTCCTCGGCGCTCTCAAGGCCGCCGGGATTCGTCCGCTGATCCTTCTCAACGCCAACGACGGTGACCCCGGCCCCTCGACCTCGTTCACGGCCAACATCACACAGCCGGCGTCGGCTGGGGCAACGACCGTGCAGGTGGACTCGGCCTCGGCCCAGCAACTCGTGCCCGGCCTCTCAGGCTTCGACGTTCCCGGGGGCACTGCCGCGGCGTTCATGGCCACGTCGGTCTCGCCGAGCGGACAGGTCACGCTCTCTCAGCCGCTCCCCGTCGCGATTCCGGCCGGGGCCTACAAGGTGACAGTGCTCCGCTACATGCCCTTCACGTCGCCGTTCACCAGCACAGGGTCGCCCGACCAGTTCTTCGAGAACACGCTCGCCGGCTGGCTGCTGTACGTCAAGGCGGTGACGTCCGAGGCGCGCAAGGTGCTCGGGAACGACGACTTCGATGTCGAGGTCTGGAACGAGATGAGCTTTGGATCGAACTTCCTCGACATCTCGAAGTACTACAAGCCGGTGCCCGCGCTGCTGCAGGGCACCGGCAGCGTGACCGACCAGCTGCTCGCGCGCACCGTGCAGTGGATTCGCGAGCCGGCGAACGACCTTCCCGACGTCGGGATCGGGGACGGCTTCGCCAACGAGAGCCCCTTCGTCTCCGGAGCGAACGTGCCCCTGGGTCTGACGGCCATCGACAAGCATCCCTATCCCCCCGGGTTCAAGCAGTTCCCGCAGGACGCGCTTCAGTCGGTCTACGTCCAGAGCGGCATTCGCCCGGTCAACGCGCTCGGCCAACCCGACGGCGTCGATGTCGTCGGCACCTGGCTGGACTCATTCACCCCGACGTATGACGCGTTCTTCCCCGAGTACTACCTGAGCGGAATCCAGACCGAGTACATGGAGCGCGGCCTCTCGCCGATCACCACCACGATCGGGGGCACGCCATACGGCCGCAACGTGAAGCCCCCGGGGGCGACGACGCCCCTGCAGGACTGGGTCACGGAGATGAACATCGATCCGGCCGACGGGGGCCTGACCAACGTCGCCGACATGGAGCACCTTCAGGCCAAGGCCGCACTGCGGACGCTCAGTGCCTACGTCAACAAGGGCGTGTCGGCGCTGTACTTCTATGCCGTCTCGAACGGAGACTGGTCGATGGTTGATCCCACGCAGCCGGGAGGTGGACCGACGATGACGGCGATCCAGCGCTTCACCCAGGCGTTCGCCGGGCCGGACACGATCGCCACTCCCCGCTCCCTCAGTCTCCTGCAGGTGGCCGATCAGGGCAACTGGACGCAGTTCGCCGGCGATGGGAGCGCGGCGCACCCGCCGCTCTACAACCGGGATGTCGTGGCCTTCTTCCCCTTCCAGGCCGACGACCACCGCTTCGTCATTCCCGCCTACGTGATGACGCGCAACATGGCCACGCTCTACAACCCGTCGGCCCCGGCCTCCGATGTGACCCGCTACGACCTGCCGCCTGAGACTTACCGGCTGACGGTCGGCGGGCTCGACACGGCCGCCCTCACCGCGTCGGCGACCGACCCGATGACCGGGGCCTCGGTCCCGGTGCAGGTGACAGCGACCTCGGCCAGCACGGCGGTCATCCAGATTCCGCTGACCGATTCTCCTCGGTTGATCGAACTTCAGGACGGCTAAGGCAACGACGGCGACGGATCGGGCGCCGGCGCATCGAACGAGGTCAGGCGGTCGCGGACCCGCTCGGAGCTTCGGACGCGATTGCCGGCCCGCTGATCAAGGGCGGGCCGCCCTTCTGATCGCTCAGCGGCCACACCGCCTCGGGATGCTCGAGCGCCCACGCCTCCATCTGACGCGCGATCGCCGCCTGGACCGCGACGGCATCGTCGAATTCCCGCGGGTCGATCGGAGCTCCGAATCGCAGGATCGGGATCGAGCCACGGCGTTCGTTGACCATGGGCACGACAACGGCGTCGGTGGCTACGGCCAGCTTGGCCGGGCCGCTCGCCAGGTTCAGCCGTCTGCCGAGGAACGGCGTCGGCATGCTCCCAGGCATGCTCCACGCGATGGCGACGGTTTGTCCCGTTTCCAGGAGTTCCTGAAGCCGGGCAAACGTTCCCTTCGGCTTGTCCTCGCTGCGGTGGGTCACTCGGTCGTGGTGATTGACGCCGAGCTCATCGATGTACTCGCGCCCTCGTCTGGCGACGCGCGCTGCGTAGCTATCGCCCGCGGAGTCGTAGTAGAGGTCCGCCAAGACCGTGTAAGTGTCGATGCCGGCGCGATGGAGCGTGGGCGCGGCCGCGATCGTCAGCCCGAAGTGCGGGAACACGAAGAGCACCCGACGCCCCTGACCATGGACGGAGTGGTAGTTCTCCGCCTCAGCGATCTCGCCGCGCTCCATCAACCACGGGCGCCAGAAGATCTCCATGATGCGGAAGTACTCGGCGACCGCCGCCGTGGCCACGTCCTTCTCGGTGCCGCGCAACGGGGTGTGCAGCAGCAGCTCTGAAAAGAAGCGCACATTGTCCTGCCAGACGGCGGCCTGCTTTCGGCGGGCGAGAGCGGCCGCGGCGTCCGCCACGCCGAACGCGACCTGGGCCGGCACGACGCGTCTGGCCCGGCTCGACGCGTACGTGGCGACCGCGGCTCGCTTTGCTGTCTGTTGGAACGCATCCCGGGTCGCCCCAGAACCGTGAGTCCCGGCCGGAACACCGCTCGCGTGATCCGGCCCGGTCGAAGACGCCCCGTTACTGTCTGATTCCGTTGTCACCCCGGCGCGGAGTCTACCGCGGGTAGACAGCGCTCGACTGAATTTGCCCGTTAGGATCCTCCCAGTGCCCGGGGCGACAGTGGCGATCGTAACGCGCAACCGCCTCGCGGAGCTTCGCCTGGCGCTGGCGTCCGCGACCGAGCAGGTCGGGGATGTGGAAGTGATCGTCATCGACGATGGTTCGACCGATGGCACCGCCGAGATGGTGGGCTCCGAGTTCCCTGAGGTCGAGCTCAGGCGTTTTGACGTGCGAGCCGGGCTCGTCGTCCGCCGGAACGACGCCGCCCGGCTGGCCCGGGCGCCGACAATCGTCTCTCTCGATGACGACGCTGTGTTCTCCAGCCCGCACACGGTGTCCGAGACGCTGCGCGACTTCGACGATCCGCGCGTCGGCGCGGTGGCGATTCCCTACGACGAGTTGGACGGCGAACGATGGGACCTTCATCAGCAGGCTCCCGATGACGAGGCGTGTTGGGTGGCACCGACCTTCCGCGGAACCGCGTATGCCGTCCGGCGGGATGTGTTCCTGGCCCTTGGCGGCTTTCGGGAGGCGATCGTCCATCAGGGCGAGGAGGACGATTACTGCATCCGTCTCCTCGCCGCCGGCTATGTCGTGCGTATCGGACGTGCGCCTCGCATCCACCATCGTCCCTCGAGTGCCCGCGATCTCGATCGGATGGACACGTACGGCCGGAGGAATGAGCTTCTGTGGGCCTACACACACTTTCCCATGCCCATCGCCGCTGCGCTCATGGTGGGATACCCGATCAAGGGGCTGTTTCACGGGCTGCGTGTCGGCCGCCCTTACGCGATGGTGCGAGGCATCGGCTTCGGCGTGCGTGCCTGTTGGGACCTCCGGCATGAACGCCATCCGGTGGCCTGGAGAGTTGCCACCCTCGAGCGCCGCATGCGTCGCGCCGGCGTGCTGCGGCTGAGTGAGGTCGAGGCTCAGTTACCTGCGCGCACGATCGTCCGCTAAGCGACTGGGCCTCGTCGCCCACACGGTCCGCTTCGACAGCACGCCGGTGGCGGACCTAGCCCGCCGGGACAGCTCCAAGGCGCGTCTGGCTCCCCGTGTCCGAAGGCGACGGCTCGCGTCGCAGCACAAAGCGGAAGTACTCGAGCTGTGCGTTCCGAAGCGATCCGTATATCTCGCCGCTCTCGGCCCCGACGAACGTGCCCGCGATCCGGCGCAACGGTCTGGGGAAGGTATTGGCGATCGCAAGGCGCCGCGTCTTATCAAGCTCCAGGGCGCGAACCACGTTCGGGGTCACGCGCTCCTCCTCGAGGATGGCGAACCCTGCTGAGCTGAACTGCTCACGGAGCAGCTTCATCTCAACCGGAGCGCGCACGTCGGCGAACAACAGCACTCCCTCCGGGCGCAGCACTCGATGAGCCTCGCTCAGGAACTGGAGCATGCTCGGATAGCCGTGAGAGGACTCGACGTTGATGACGGCATCGAACGACCCTGCCACGAACGGGAGATCTTCGGCGTCGGCTTTGAAGAACCGGAGGTTCGGCTCGTGATGGGTTGCCCGGCAATGGGCGACGGCTGCGGCCGAGAGGTCGACTCCGACCATGCTCCGCGGGTGAAGCTCGCGGGCGACGAGAGCCGCTCCCCCTCCTCGACCGCATCCGATCTCGAGCGCGTCCTTATCTCGTAGGTCTGCGGCGGTGGCCACCCGGCGATACAGGTTGGCGCAGAGGTGATCTCCGGCATGCGGCGTGCCTTCAGACGCACCCTCTTGGCCCGGAGCCAGCGGCTGGTAGCCGTAATTCATGAAATCCGTGTCGCTGCGTCCCAGCCGTCGACTGAGGATGTTGTAGACGGCGGCAGTGACGGCCTTGGCCGCTCGCTGTAGCTCTGGCGGGTCGCCGTCCATGCCCAGCGGCAGCCCGCGCATCGCCCGCCACAGGACAACCAGTGCAATGCCCAGACGCGAGCGACGGAGGCGTGCGCGCGCGGTTGTGGGCTGGGGCGGGACGGACGGTGTGAGCATTGGCCAACCCTAATTGCAACCCGGTTGGTCGTGTGACCAATCGCCGGAGCTCGGATCGGCGTCGTCCGACGGCTCGCTGGCTAATCCAGGCACGGCGCTGCGGATCAGCCGGTCGAGATCGCAGGCCGCGGCGCGCGGGCCGAAATACCGCTGGACGGCATCATGGCCGCGGTCGGCAAGCTCGCGCCGAAGGCCCGGGTCAGCGTGAAATTCCGTGAGTAGCCGGGCAAGCGTCCGAACGTCTCCCTCGGGGAAGACCCTCCCTCCGCCGCTGGTCTCGATGACCCACGGGATCTCGCCTGAGGAGGAACCGATCACCGGCACGTGGCAGAGAAGCGCCTCACAGAGCACTTTGCCGAATTGCTCGGCCCACGTCAGCGTCGTGCGCGACGGCAGGACCAGGACGTCCATACGCCGGTAGAGCTCGGGCATGTCGTCGCTGCGAATGCCGGTGTGCAGCTCGAGCTCACCGCGGCCGAGATCCGCCTGCTGCAGCGGTGAGCGGAGGGCTCCGTCGCCCACGACCAGCAGCCGGAACGGGAAGTCCAGCAGCCGCGCCGCCGCGATCAGATCCTCGATTCCCTTCAGGGACACCAGACGGCCAGCGAAGCCCACTGTGAACAGTCTCTCGTCGGCGAGGTTCGAGAACGACCATTCGGGGATCGTGTGGGGCACGATTGCGATCGGGGCTCGCGCGCCCCAGCGCTCGAGCATCCGAGCGGCGGCTGGGGACCGCGCGGCGAAGAACGTCGCCCGCGGCATCGACCAGCGCCGGATCAGCCGGGCCGGCCACGGGAAGGGGCGGTCGAGATTCTCATCGCCCTGGATGCCCCACGGGATCCCGAGCCGTTCACAGGCCTGCCCCCACTGCAGGGTCGGGATGGCGAACGGGTCATTCTCGACGAACACAACCTCGGGCCGCCACCGCCGGAGCCAGCGCGTCGGGCTCGCGACGTAGAAATGACGTTGATACAGCCCCGGACGGGCGACCCGCACCCTGGCGAACGTACCGACAAGTCCGTCGACGGGCTGGGGGATGAACCCATCCGGCGAGTACTCGTCGACCCATCGGGCGGGGACGATCACCTTGAGGTTCCACCCGAGCTCGGCCACGCGCAAGTAGATGAGCTGGTTGTGCGGAACGACGTTCGGATGGCCGACCACGGCCAGGGTGGGACGTGGGTGCGGCACGTCAGCTTGTGGAGGGCGCGACTTGAGGCACGGTCGGTTCGTTACGACCGATGAGCTCGTCGTACACCCCAAGCCAGGCACGGACAATGTTCTCGGGCGCGAACTCGCGCACCCGCTCTCGACCGGCGGCGGCCAGTCGCACGCGGAGCTCGTAATCCTCAGCGGCAACTCTCAGTAGGTTCGCCAGGGCCTTGACATCGCCGGGGGCATGGAGAAGGCCGGTCGTGCCGTGGTCGATGTATTCGGCCGGTCCGCCCGAGGCGGCGGCGATGACCGGAAGGCCCACGGCCATGCCCTCGAACACGGCGGTGCCGAGCGGCTCAGTAAGCACCGAGGCATGGACGAGCAGGTCGAGCTGACGCAGTTCGGCCTCAACATCACGGCGAAAGCCGAGGAAATCGACGCGATCGGAGATTCCAAGCTCCAACGCCAACTCCTCCAACTCCCGCGCGTATCCCTCCTCGCCGAACATGGCTGTGCCGATGACGACAGCTCGCACGTTGGATGTCGGGAAGGCCGTCGCAAACGCTCGGAGGAACACGTGCTGACCCTTCCACGGAGCGAGGCGGCCTAGGATCCCCACGCGCTCAACCTGTGGACGAATCGTCACCGGGTCTTGCGGGATTGGGATGGGGTGGGGGATGACGGCAGTGCGGAGGCCGGGTCGAAACCACTTCACCATGTCGAGGGTCGCCTGCGACGGCGCGATGATCGCGCTCGGCAGCGTTCCGACGATCGCGCGCATGGGAAGCACTGCCTGCCGGGCGATGTACTCGGAGGTGAGCTGATCGTGCAGATGCCAAACGAGCGGAACCCCAGCAAGACGAGCCGCCGGCGCCCCGTAGGTGCCGGCCTTGAGCGAGATTGCGCTGATCACATCCGGCCCGAGCTCGACGAGCCGCCGGCGTACACGGAGCACGTACCGCGCGATATCGGCTGCAGCTCTCGCCTGGTCAATTCCCACGCGCACCTCGTTGCGCTTCAGGTCACGGGCGCGCTCGTCGAGAGGCATGACCTCCACGCGTGCGCCCGCATCTGCCAACGCCGCAACCAGTGGGCCGTCCTCGGCGAGTAGGACCGTGATATCGATGTCCTCGGCCGCCTCGACGACCCGCAGCATTTCCATCTCCGCGCCGGAGAAGCGAGCGACATGCCCCAGAAAGACGAGCCGAATCCGTTTGGCCACGGCGGCAACATTATCTTGCCACGGCTACGGCCGGACACCGCCCCGATAGCATGTCGCTGCCATGCCGGGGGCGAGCACGAGTTGCCATCGCTGGGCTGATGTCGCCCGTCCCGGGCGTGATGGCGCACGGCCCTGTGGCTGAGATCGAGGGACACGTCGAGGGCCGTTTCGCCCGCGTGGCGGAGACATTCGCGCGGAGCCTCGACACCGGCGCTGACATCGGTGGGTCGGTCGCGGTCTTCCTCGAGGGGGAACCGGTCGTGGACATCTGGGGCGGCCACCAGGACCCGGCCCGGACGGTGTCGTGGGAGCGCGACACGATCGTGAACGTATTCTCGACGACCAAGACGATCACGACGCTGTGTGCGTTGCTGCTCGCCGATTGCGGTGAGATCGATCTTCACGCTCCGGTTGCGAAGTACTGGCCGGAGTTCGCGCAGGCGGGGAAGAACGAGATCGAGCTTCGGCACGTGCTCGGGCATACCGCGGGGATGGCGGGCTTTGAGGCGGACATGGTGGTCGAGGACCTCGCCGATTGGGAGCGCTGCACCACGCTGCTGGCCGCCCAGCGGCCGTTGTGGGCCCCGGGCACGCGATCCGGCTACCACGCGCTCACCCAGGGATATCTGATCGGCGAGGTCGTTCGACGGGTCACCGGACTCAGCCTTGGTCAGTGCCTCGCACAGAACGTCGCCGAGCCGCTGCGGGCTGACTTTCACATCCGCGTGCCGCAGGCCGCGGAGCCTCGCGTCGCACCGCTCATTCCGCCGCCCGACGAGGACGTTGAGGCGGCGGAGCTTCCCGAGATCGCGCGCCGCGCGTTGAGGAATCCGCCCCTCAGTCGCGAGGCGACGCACTCACGATGGTGGCGAGCGGCCGAGATCCCCGCGGCCAACGGCCACGGCAACGCCCGCTCGGTCGGCGCCATCCAGTCGATCGTGTCGTGCGGTGGCGAAGCTCGGGGCATCCGCCTGCTCTCAAGCAACGGCGTGAACGTGATCTTCGAGGAGCAGTCAAACGGGCGAGACCTCGTGCTCGGCGTTCCGATGCGCTTCGGCATCGGCTTCGGACTGGCCAGCGAGTCGATGCCAATCGGGCCGCGCTCCTGCCAGTGGGGTGGGTACGGGGGCAGCTTCGTCCTCAATGATCTCGACGCGCGCCTCACCATTGCGTACGTCATGAACCGACTGCTACCGGGGCTTCAGGGGGACCTGCGCGGCGCGGCAATCATCGCGTCGGCGCGCGATTCACTGGCGCCGAGATATCGCCGAGTCGCGCGCTGGATGCGGCGCCGCGCGACGGCAGTCCGAGGCCGGTAGGCGTGCGGATTCCGGCCGGGACGAGAGAATGAGCGCGGGCCCGCTCGGTCGCATCCGAGCGACGTCGCACCGAGTGCGAGAGCCGACTAGAGTGCCAAGCCATGTTCATCCTCATCGTCGGTTCAGGCCGAGTAGGGTCGGCCGTCGCCAAGCGGGCACTGGATGCTGGGCATGAGGTTTCCGTCATGGACAGCGACCCACTGTCGCACGAGCGTCTCGACAAGGACCAGACCGTCACGTGGGAGGACTCCGGCGGGCGCTTCACGGTGGGTACGGCACTGGAGATCGACGGCCTGATCGAGGCCGGGATCGAGCAGGCGGACGTGTTCCTCGCCGCGACGAGCGGCGACAACACCAACCTGGTCATCGCCCAGATCGCGCAGCGCCGCTTCAACGTGCCGCGCGTCGTCGTGCGGGTGGCCGATCCCGGGCGGGCGAGCTGGTACGCCGAGCAGGGTCTGCTCACCATCTGTCCCACCCAGGTCGCGATCGACCAGGCTGAGCGCCTGGTGCTGGCCTAGCCATGTCGACCGCTGAGGCTGTCTACGTCATCATCGCCGGCGCCGGGAAGGTCGGCTGGAACCTCGCCCGCGAGCTCATCGCCAAGGACCGCGAGGTCACCCTGATCGAGTCCGACCACGGCCGCTACCGCGTCGTCGCCGAGGAGCTCGAACATGCCGTGCAGTACGGCGACGCGACCGAGCTGTGGGTGCTCGAGCGGGCCGGGATCCAGCGCGCCGACCTTGTCATCGCCGTCACCGGCGACGACGAGGACAACATTCTCATCTGCCAGGTCGCCAAGGAGCGCTATGGCTGCCAGCGGATCGTCGCCCGGGTCAACAACCCGCGCAACCTCCAGCATTTCAAGCTGCTCGGCATCCAGCCCGCGGTGTCGGCCACCGATCTCATCCTCCGCCTGATCGAGCACGAGGTCCCCGAGTACGGGCTCATCCAGCTGCTCGCCCTCGAGGAGGAGCACCTCGAGATCATCGAGCTCGAGGTGGGGCTGGGTTCGCCGGCGGCCGGCTGCCGCGTCTCCGACGTCAACCTCCCCGACGGCTCGCTCATCATCTCGGTGCTCCGCGGCGGGGCCGGGTTCGTGCCGAAGGCCGACTCGGTCATCCAGGCCGGGGATCAGGTGCTGTTGATCCTCGATCCGGGTCTCGAGGGCGACATCACCTCGCAGTTCGCCTCCAACGGCACGGGCGGCTGAGGCGGAGATGGCCGACCGCCACGTCGACTTTCTCCTGATCGGCGGCGGCCTGGCCGCGGGCAACTGCGCCCGCTGGCTGCGCGAGTCCGGCGCCGACGGCTCGATTCTGCTTATCGGCCGCGAGGCCGACCTCCCCTACAACCGGCCGCCGTGCTCGAAGGGCTATCTCACGGGCAAGGAGTCGCGCAGCGAGGTGCTGTTCCGCCCGCCCGACTTCTTCGCCGACCAGGCGATCGACACCCTCACCCGGGTGTCGGTGATGAAGCTCGACACCGAGGGCCGCACGGCGACGCTGTCCAACAAGGAGCAGGTGAGCTTCGACAAGGCGCTTGTGGCCACGGGCGCGAACGTCCGGCGGCTGAACGTCCCCGGCTGCGAGCTCGATGGGATCCACTACCTGCGCACGCTGCCGAACAGCGACACGATCCGGGCCGATGCCGCCGGCAAGCGCGTCGTGCTGATCGGCGGGTCCTACATCGCCAGCGAGCTCGCGGCGTCGCTCACCGAGCTCGGCTCCACGTGCACGATGGTGATGATCGAGCCGGTGGTGCTCAGCCGAGGCTTCGGCGAGCAGGCGGGCCGCTATTTCCAGGATCGGCTCGTCGAGCACGGCGTAACTGTCCACGCGAGCGATGAGCTCGACCACTTCGAGGGCTCCGACGGCCGGGTCAGCAAGGTCGTGACCAAATCCGGCCTCGAGATCGAGACCGACGCCGTCGTGCTCGGCACGGGCGCCGTGCCCGACGTCAACCTGGCCCGTTCGGCCGGCCTCGAGCTGGGCGAGAGCGGCGGCGTGAAGGTCGACTCGCGGCTCGAGACCTCGGTGCCGGGCATCTTCGCCGCCGGCGACATCGCCGAATACGACAGCGTCGTCCACGGCCGCTCGCTGCGCATCGAACACTGGGACGTGGCCTTCAACCAGGGCAAGTTCGCCGCGATCAACATGCTCGACCAGGACCAGGCCTATGACGTCGTGCCGTACTTCTTCTCGGACCTCTCCGACTGGGCCTCGCTCGAGTACGTCGGGCCGGCGTTCAACTGGGACCGCGAGGTCGTCCGCGGCTCGATCTCCGACGGCGAGTTCAGCGTCTGGTACCTCAAGGACGGTCGCGTCGCCGCCGCGCTTTCCGTCGATCGCTCCGAGGATCTCAACCACGCCCGGCGGCTGATCGTCGACGGCACCACGCTGGGCAACCGCGCCGACGCGATCGCCGATCTCTCGACTGATCTCGCCGAGCTCTAGCCAGCCCGGCACCCACCTACTCGGGCTCGCCGTCCTGCGGCTCCGCTTCGATCTCCGGCGGCGCGTCAGTGGGCCGCGCCCGCCGGGCCCCACCTCCTGGCAGCCGGTCGACGAGGCGCCCGAACCGGTCGATCGCCCCCTCGAGCGGCGTCGCCATCTCGAGCGCGCGCTCGAACGTCGGCATCACCGCAATCAGCTCGGTGCCGGTCTCGACCACCTGTCCGGCACGTTCCACGATCTCCCCGCCGCGGTAGTCGATCCGTCCGCCCAGATCGCGCATCTGGGCTCCGAGCTCGACGAGCTCGGCCGCCCGGCTGTCGAGCCGCTCGCCGAGGATCATGGTCGCCTCCGCCCGCCGGTCGAGGCGCTCGGCGATCTCGAGCACCTGACGCCCGATCGACGCGATCTCCTCGCCGAGCTCGAGCATCCGGTCGAACTGATCCGGGACAGCTCGCGCCGCCCGCGCCAGTGCGCCGAGGTCGCTCGCGATCCGGTTGAGGGGGACCTTGGGAGGCGGAATTGGGAACCCGAGAACCTGCGTGGCGCGGGAACAGTATCTCATGATGTCGAGGAGTGCCGACGTATCTCATGATGTCGAGGAGTGCCGACGTATCTCATGATGTCGAGGAGTGCCGACGGCGAATCCCGCTGCTCGGCCGCCCCTTCGCAACCAATGTTCAGCTCGACAAACTGGACGCTTCGGGTGCAGTATGCTGCGCGCATGGGGGCAGATACGCGCGAGGCGATCGACCGCCAGCGCAGTTTCTACGCTGAAACGGCCGGTGAATACGAACGCATGCACGGCCGACGTGAGCACGAAGAGGCAATTGACCTGAGCGTGCACTTCATGCGCTCTCTCGGGATCGGGTCGGTGCTTGACACGGGCTGCGGAACTGGACTCGGGATGCTTGCGCTCGCAGCTGGACTGCCGGAGGTACGCATCCACGGGAATGACCCGTCGGCCGAGATGCTCGCGATTGCCCGCACGCACGGTATTGCGCCCGACTGTCTTGACTGCGTCGGCAGTGAAGCTCTGCCCTACGCGGATGGCTCCTTCGATGCCGTCATCGAGACCGGCATGCTGCATCACGTCCCCAACCCGGAGGCAGTGATCCAAGAGATGGTGCGGGTTGCCAAAGTCGGAGTGTTCCTATCCGACGACAACTTCTTTGGCTCTGGGTCATTGCCAGCATCCGTGGCCAAACTCGGGCTTCACGTAACCCGTCTCCTACCGGCGGTAACCCGTTGGCGACGCAACGGTCACCTATGGCACAACTCTTTGAGCGACGGTATCTGCTGGGACTACAGCATCTTCTTCGCCGCCCACCAACTTGAGGCGATGGGTGCCAAAGTCCATGTGATCCCGACCGCCGGCCACTACAGCCAGCGGCTCAGAGACGCTTGTCCACTGCTTTTCGCGAGTCACGCGCTGGTCGCTGCCCTGAAGCGGTAGTTGCTGGGCCGTCGTTGCGGGTCGGTCGGAAGCGTTGGAACGAAAGGGCCGCAGCCGTGCGCCCGCGGGCGGGTCGACGGGAAAGGGGCTCAGCGATGCGAAAGGCATGACTAACCTATACTCAGCAGGACGTTGTCGATGATCTGGGGAATGGTGTAATGGCAGCACGCGACGCTCTGGACGTCGAAGTTGGGGTTCGAGTCCCTGTTCCCCAGTTGGATGTGTCGCCTCGCCTTGCAGGCGGCGTGAACGCCGTCAGCTCGGGTCGACGAACTCCGCCGGCTGCTTGGTGACGCCGGCGGTCACCGCGGCGAGCTGGTTCGGCGAGCCGATCAGGCTGAGCTGGAGCGAGGCCTCGAGGGCGAGGGTCGCCTCGGCGTTGCCGGTCCAGGCCTCGTCGTAGAGGCGCTTGGCGCCGCGCACCGCGTCCGGAGACCTCTCGGCGATCTCGGCGGCGAGCGCCCTCGCGGCCGCGAGGGGATCGGCTTCGACGCGGGTGACCACGCCGAGCTCGCTCGCCTCGGTTCCGCTGAACACCCGGCCGGTGTAGGTGAGCTCCTTGGCCACATCGATGCCGACGAGGCGGGGGAGGGTGCGGGTGATCGACATGTCGGGGATCAGGCCCCACTTGATCTCCATCACCGACAGCCTGGCGTCGGCCGTGGCCAGCCGGAGGTCGGCGGCGAGCGCGATCTGCAGGCCACCGCCGAGACAGTTGCCGTGGATCGCCGCGATCACCGGCACGGGCACGCGGATCCAGTCGTAGGCCGCGCGCTGGAACCAGTTCGGGACTTCGCCCTCGAGCGGGTCGGTGAGGCCGGCGGCGCCGTTGCCGGAGCCCATGATCCCCATCACGTCGAGGCCGGAGCAGAAGCTCGGGCCGTCGCCGTGGATGACGACAGCGCGAAGGCCGGGCTCGGTCCGCAGCCGCTCGGCGGCGCCGACGATCCCCTCGAACATCGGCAGGTCGAGGGCGTTGTGTTTCTCAGGCCGGGTGAGGGTGACCACGGCGACGTGGTCGTCGATCTCGATGTGGACGCGCTCGTCGCTCACGTGAGGCGGAAGGGTAACCGGCGCACAGGGACGAGGTCCGTCCGCCGCGTCGCGGCCGTGCCCGATGGGGCTTCCGGGCCCCGTCGATCGACCGCTGCGGGACCCGGGCCCGTCGGGCGCCAACAACAGCATCTTTTCCCGTACTCCAGGGCGAAAGATGCTGGAACTGCCGCCGCGCGACAGCTTGGGCATCGATTGCGTCAGGCGGCGCCGATTCTTGCCTCGTCCTGCCGCGCATCTCCCTTCCCGACGCCGTTCCGACGCCGTTGGGAAGGGGGGACATGGCGCTCCGTCCGAGCGCCCCCCCGGGGGGGCAATCGCGGGGCCGCCCGGGCGATCGCCGCCCCCGTGCAACCGCCGCGCATGCCCAGCGCGGCGCAAAGAACCCCTCTCAGGCGCCGTCCTCGAGCACGACCGCGTCCCCGACCCGGACCGCACCCTCACCCACGACGGCACCGTGGATCCCGAACGGCAACGGCTCGGTCGACTCGACCTCGCGCCGATACGCGCCGAGGAGGTCGAGGGTCGGCAGGTCGACCTCGCCGGTGTCCGGGTCGCGGCTGGTAATCAGGCAGCGGCCGACGTGGCCATGGAAGCGCACCACGGACCCGCCGATGCGGACGGGGCGGCCGACCCAGGCGTCCTCCTCGTGCGCCCGCAGGCCGTCGACCTCGATCGTCATCCGGAACCGGCGCGGGTCGACCCCGTCCGCTCCTGCCTCCTCGGCGAGGCGCGCGAGCGACGCCTGGGAGATGAGCGTGACGACGCCGAGGCGGCCGCGGTCGTGGGAGCCCGGCGCCTCGACGAGACGCAGGGACCGGCCCGTGAAGTCGCTGAGCGCCGCGCCGAAGGGGCCGTCGACGACCTGGCCCGACCGCGAGCCCGAGAAGAATCGCGCCGTCAGCGATCCGGCGCTGCGGACCTCGTCCGAGACCTCGGTTCCGTCGGGGAAGCGGAGGGTCAGCCGGCCGTCGGTCGCGGGGCACTGGGCGACGATCTGCTGGAGGTCGCCGAGGACCTTGGCGTTGAGCATGCGGTCGCGCTCGTCGACGATGAAGAAGCGGCGGTTGCCGACGACGCCGTCCTCGCGCAGTTCGAGCGCCTGAACCTCGTGCAGGCGCGTGCCCTTGACCGGCGTCGTGGTCAGCCGGGTGACGGTGACGCTCATCAGGCGGCGGCCTGCTCGGCCCAGTCCCGGTAGAGCTCGTAGTAGCGCCCGCGCTCCTCGAGCAGCTCGTCGTGCGTGCCCTGCTCGATGATCCGCCCGTGCTCGAGCACGACGATCCGTCCGGCGTGGCGGATCGTCGACAGGCGGTGGGCGATGACGATCGCGGTGCGCCCGGCGACGAGCCGGCGGAGCCCCTGTTCGATCAGCGTCTCGGTGTGCACGTCGACGTTCGAGGTCGCCTCGTCGAGCACGAGGATCCGGGGGTCGGCGACGAGCGCGCGCGCGAAGGCGAGCAGCTGCCGCTGGCCGGCCGAGAGCTGGACGCCCCGCTCTCCGACCTCCGTGTCGTAGCCGTGCTCGAGGGCCTCGATGAAGCCGTCCGCGCCGACGGCTCGGGCCGCGCTGGCGATCTCCTCGCCGGTTGCGTCGGGCCGGCCGAAGGCGATGTTGTCCCGGACCGTGCCGCTGAACAGGAAGCCCTCCTGGGGGACGATCCCCATCTGCGAGCGCAGCGACTTGGCCGCGACCCGGCGGAGGTCGTGGCCGTCGACGAGCACGCGGCCGTCGGTCGGGTCATAGAAGCGCGCGACGAGCTTGGCGAAGGTCGACTTGCCCGCCCCGGTCGAGCCGACGAGCGCGACCGTCTGCCCGGGCGGGATGACGAGATCGAGATCACGCAGCGCCCACGCGTCGTCGTCGTCCTTGCCGTACCGGAAGGAGACGTCGTCAAAGCGGAGCTCGCCGCGGACCTGCGGCAGCTCGATCGCATCGGGTGCGTCGCTGAGGTCGGGTCGCTCGTCGAGCAGCTCGAAGATCTTGTCGAGTGCGGCCATCCCCGACTGGTAGGTCGTGTAGAGCTGGGAGAGCTGCTGGATCGGGTCGAAGAAGTTGTTGAGCGCGGCGATGAAGGCGAACACGACGCCGGTCGAGGTGTGGCCGTTGATCGCCTCGATGCCGCCGATGACGAGGATCTCGACGGTGACGAGGGCGGACAGCAGCTCGACGGCAGGGAAGTAGGCGGCATTGAGGTTGACCGTCTTCATGTTCGCCACCCGGTTCTCCTCGTTGAGCTCGTGAAAGCGCGCGACGTGCCGCGGCTCCTGCCCGAAGGCCCGCACGACCCGGATCCCGGAGAGCGTCTCCTGCAGATAGCCGGTGATCGAGGCGATCTTCTCCCGCGTGGCCCGGTAGGCGTCGGCCGAGGCGATCCGGAAGATCACCCCGCCGACGAGCAGCACGGGCAGGGCGAGGAAGGTCAGGAGCGCGAGGTGCGGATCCATCACGAACAGGATCACCACAACCCCGATGAGCGTCAGCCCGGACTGGAACAGCGTCGCCATGCCGTCCTCGACGAGCTGGTCGAGCGCCTCGACGTCGTTGGTCAGCCGCGAGATGATCACGCCGGCCCGGTTGCGGGAGTAGAAGCTGATCGACAGCGACTGCAGGTGGGCGAACAACCGCGCGCGCAGGTCCTGCAGGGCCCGCTGGCCGACCCAGCCGACGAGATAGGTCTGCGCCCAGGAGGCAACCGCGTAGAGGACCGCCGAGGCGAGGAACGCCGCGACGACGAGGTCAAGAGTGTGGACGTCGTGACGCTTGATGCCCTGGTCGATGGCCAGCGCGGCCAGCGGAGCCGGCGCGAGAGCCGCCGCAGTGGCGAGCACCAGCGAGACGAGCATCGCCAGCACCCGCCAGCGGTAGGGGGCGAGCAGCTCGACGAGGCCGCGGAGCTTGCGGCCGCGGCCCCTGGTCTCGGCCAGGCGACGTCGGATATCGCTCGAGCGGGCACCGATCGCGCTCATAGTCCGGCCACCTCCCGCTCGAGCTCCTCGGTCATGAACACCTGATCGGGCATACCCTTCTCGACGATTTCGCGATAGAGGTCGGACTCATCGAGCAACTGCTCGTGCGTGCCCTGCGCCGCGACGCGGCCGTCTTCCAGCACGACGATCTCATCCGCGAGCGCGATCGTCGACAGGCGGTGGGCGATGATGATCGTGGTGCGTCCGGCCATCACCTCGCGCAGGGCGAGCTTGATCTCCTGCTCGGTCGAGGCATCGACCGACGACGTCGCGTCGTCGAGGATGAGGATCCGGGGGTCCGCGAGGATCGCTCGGGCGATCGCGAGCCGCTGCCGCTGGCCGCCGGAGACGGTGAGGCCGCGTTCACCGACGCGCGTGTCATAGCCCTTGGGGAGAGCATCGATGAAGCCCGCGGCCTGGGCGGCGCGTGCGGCCCTCTCGACCTCCTCGCGAGTGGCGTCCGGCCGCGCGTAGGCGATGTTGTCGTGCACGGTGGCCGAGAACAGGAAGGGATCGTCGTTGACCACGGCGATCGCGTGGCGAAGGCTGACGAGGTCGACCGAGCGAACGTCGGCACCGTCGATCGAGACGCTGCCCGTGTTCACGTCATAGAGGCGGGGCAGCAGCGAGACGAGCGCGGTTTTGCCCGATCCCATGGCGCCGACGAGCGCGACGGTCCGTCCGGCCTCCACGGCAAAGCTGATGTCGCTGAGCGCCGGTCGCGGCGCGCCCTCGAACGTCAGCCCAACGTCATCGAGCACGACCCGACCGGGGCCGTCGGGCAGGGCGGGAGCGTCCTCGGGGCTGGTGATCCGGGGAGCGCGGTCGAGCACCTGGAAGATCCGCGCGCCCGATGCGGTGGCCCGCTGGGCGGCGCCGAGCATGTAGCCGAGCGTCCGCATCGGCGAGATGAGCATCAGCAGGTAGGCGTAGAACGCGGTGAACGCGCCAAGGGTGAGCGTGTGGTGGATGACCTCGCGGCCGCCGACGAGCAGGATCAGCGCCAGCCCGAGGTTCGGGAGGAAGGAGATCATCGGCCCGTAGAAGGCCTGAATCCGGGTGGCGAGCATCTGCTGGTCGAAGACGCGCTGGATCGAGTGGCGGAAGCGAGCGAGCTGCCGTTCCTCCTGGGCGAAGGCCTTGACGACGCGGACGCCGCCGATGCTCTCCTCCGCGTCGGCGGTGAGCTCGGCGATCCGCTGCTGGGCCTCCTGCATCGCCGGCCGCGAGCGCTTGCCGTAGAGGTTGGCGATGACGACGACGAACGGCACCGGCGCGAGCGCGAGCGCCGCGAGGCCCGGCTGGAGCAGGAACATGGCGATCCCGGCTAGGACGATGGTCAGCAGCGACTGGGCGATGAAGATCAGCCCGTAGCCGAGGAAGAAGCGCACGGACTGGAGATCGACCGTCGCGCGCGACATGAGCTGACCGGTCTGCTGGCGGTCGAAGAACGAGAGCTCGAGCTGCTGCAGACGGCCGTAAAGATGGTTGCGGAGGTCGAGCTCGACGCCGAGCGACACGCGGCCGGCGACGATGCGGCGGGCTACGCTGAGGACGAGTCGCAGCAGGCCGGCCACCGTGATCGCGACCCCCCACATGGCGAGTGTGTGCTTCTCGTGCAGCGTGATCGAGTTGATCGCCCGGCCGACGAGGTAGGGGATCAGCACGGTCATCAGCATCGCGCCGAAGGCGAGCGCGAACGAGGCGGCTACGGACAGGCGATACGGTCGGAGGAATCCGAGTAGTCGCTTGAAGGTAACCATGCTTCACAAAGTATAGTGGGGTCTGGATTTGGGTGCGTCGATCGCCGTCTCAACCCTTGTTAGCACTCTGCCAACAGATTGCTAGCATCCGCTCCAGGCCCATCACGGGCGGCACGCCGCTGGCCGCACGGGCCAACACTCGCGTCCCTGCCCGGTCGCGGGTCCGGTGTGTCCCATCCTGAGGAGCGCAAGCATGAGCAACAGCGAAGCACTGGTATTCGACGCGATCCGAACGCCCCGGGGCAAGGGCAAGGTGAACGGGTCGCTGCACACGGTCAAGCCGGTCGACCTCGTCGTCGGCCTGATGCACGAGATGCTCGTGCGCAACGAGAGCCTCGACCCCAGGACGGTCGACGACGTCGTCCTCGGCTGCGTCTCGCCGGTTGGCGATCAGGGCGCCGACATCGCCAAGACGGCCGCGATCAAGGCGGGCCTGCCGGAGACGGTCGCGGGCGTCCAGCTCAACCGTTTCTGCGCCTCGGGTCTCGAGGCGGTCAACATCGCCGCCCAGAAGGTCGCCTCGGGCTGGGAGGACCTCGTCCTCGCCGGCGGCGTCGAGTCGATGTCCCGCGTGCCAATGGGCTCTGACGGCGGCGCCTGGGCGATGGACCCGGAGACCAACTACGACACCTCCTTCATCCCGCAGGGCATCAGCGCCGACCTGATCGCCACCGTCGAGGAGTTCAGCCGCGACGACGTCGACGCCTACGCCGCCCAGTCGCAGGCGCGCGCGTCCGCCGCGCAGCAGGAGGGCCGCTTCAACAAGTCGGTCATCCCCGTGGTCGACATCAACGAGAACGTCGTCCTTGACCGTGACGAATTCATCCGTCCCGGCACGACGGTCGAAACCCTGTCCGGCCTCAAGCCCTCCTTCCAGATGATGGGGGAGATGGGCGGCTTCGACGCCGTCGCGCTCCAGAAGTACCACTGGATCGAGAAGATCAACCACGTCCACACGCCCGGCAACTCGAGCGGCATCGTCGACGGGTCATCGCTGATGCTGATCGGCAACGAGAAGACGGGCGCCGAGCAGGGCCTCACCCCGCGGGCGAAGATCCTCGCCACCGCCGTCTCCGGCGCCGATCCGACGATCATGCTCACCGGCCCCGCGCCGGCGAGCCGCAAGGCTCTGGCCAAGGCCGGCCTGAGCGTCGAGGACCTCGATCTCGTCGAGATCAACGAGGCCTTCGCCGCGGTTGTCCTGCGCTTCGTCAAGGACATGGGCCTGAGCATGGACAAGGTCAACGTCAATGGCGGCGCGATCGCCATGGGTCATCCGCTCGGCGCCACCGGAGCGATGATCCTCGGGACGCTGATCGACGAGCTGCACCGCACGGGTGGCAAGTACGGCCTCGCGACGCTGTGCGTCGGCGGCGGCATGGGCATCGCGACCGTCGTGGAGGCGATCTGAGCATGACTGACACCCCGAACACCATCCGCTGGGAGCAGGACGAGGACGGCATCGTCCTCCTCACCCTCGACGATCCCAGCCAGTCCGCCAACACGATGAACGCGGCCTACAAGGCCTCGATGGCGGCCACCGTCGACCGGCTCGAGGCCGAGAAGGACAGCATCACCGGCGTCGTCATCACCTCCGGCAAGAAGACCTTCTTCGCCGGCGGGGATCTCAACGACCTGCGCCTGGCCACCAAGGAGCACTCGGCCCAGGTCGCGGAGGAGATCCGCGACATCAAGCGCCAGCTCCGCCGGCTGGAGACGCTCGGCAGGCCAGTCGCCGCCGCGATCAACGGCGCGGCGCTCGGCGGCGGGCTGGAGATCTGCCTCGCCTGCCACCACCGCGTCGCGGTTGACAGCCCGAAGGTGCAGCTCGGCTTCCCCGAGGTGCAGCTCGGCCTGCTCCCGGGCGCCGGCGGCGTCGTCCGCACCGTGCGGATGCTCGGCATCGTCGATGCGCTCATGCAGCTGCTCCTCCAGGCCCAGCGGCACCGCCCCGACAAGGCCAAGGAGCTCGGCATCCTCGACGAGATCGTGACGACCGAAGAGGAGCTCGTCCCCACTGCCAAGGCGTGGGTCAAGGCCAATCCCGAGGCTGTGCAGCCCTGGGACGTCAAGGGCTACAAGATCCCCGGCGGCGCGCCGTCGAACCCCAAGCTCGCCCAGAACCTACCGGCCTTCCCGGCGAATCTGCGCAAGCAGCTGAAGGGCGCCAACTACCCGGCCCCGCACCACATCATGGCCGCGGCCGTGGAGGGGGCGCAGGTCGACTTCGACAACGCGATCGAGATCGAAGGGCGCTACTTCGTGGACCTGGTCACCGGGCAGGTGTCCAAGAACATGATCCAGGCGTTCTTCTTCGACATGCAGCAGGTCAACGGTGACCGTGACCGGCCGGAGGGCATCGAGCCCTTCCAGCCCAAGAAGATGGTCGTCCTCGGCGCCGGCATGATGGGCGCCGCGATCGCCTACGTCTGTGCCAAGGCCGGGATCGAGGTCGTCCTCAAGGACGTCTCGCTTGAGGCGTCCGAGCGCGGCAAGGCGTACTCGGAGAATCTGCTGAAGCGGGCGATCGAGCGCGGTCGCTCCACCCAGCAGAAGGCCGACGAGCTGCTCGCCCGGATCACGCCGTCGGCCGATCCGGCAGACGCCGCGGGTGCCGAGCTTGTTATCGAGGCGGTGTTCGAGGATCCACAGGTCAAGGGACAGGTGTTTGCCGAGATCGAGCCGCACCTCGCGCCAAACGCCCTGCTCGGGTCCAATACCTCGACGCTGCCGATCACCGAGCTCGCCGAGCACGTCACCCGGCCGGCGGACTTCATTGGGCTGCACTTCTTCAGCCCGGTGGACAAGATGCCGCTGCTGGAGATCATCAAGGGCGAAAAGACGACCGACGAGACGCTGTACCGGTCGCTCGACCTCGCCAAGCTGATCAAGAAGACCCCGATCGTCGTCAACGACCGCCGCGGCTTCTTCACCAGCCGGGTGATCGGCACGTTCATCAGCGAGGGCATGGCGATGCTGCTCGAGGGCATCCCCGCGCCGACCATCGAGCAGGCGTCCTCCCAGGCCGGCTACCCGGCGCCGGTGCTGCAGCTCTCCGACGAGCTCAACCTCAAGCTGATGAACAAGATCCGTCGCACGGTCCGGGAGGCTGGTGCCACCACCTCCACAGGCTGGGACGAGCATCCCGCCGAGCAGGTGATCGATCGCATGCTGGACGCGGATCGCCCAGGCAAGCTCGAGGGCCGTGGCTTCTACGAGTACGCCGATGGCAAGCGTGGAGGGCTATGGACAGGCCTGCGCGGACTGTTCCCAACGGTCGATGATCCGTCGCAGCTCGACCTACGCGACCTCGAGGAGCGCATGTTGTTCGTCGAGTCGCTGGAGACAGTCAAGTGCCTCGACGAGGGCGTGATCGAGTCCGCGGCCGACGCCAATATCGGATCGATCCTCGGGATCGGCTTCCCGGGCTGGACCGGTGGCGTGCTCCAGTACATCACCGGCTACGAGCATCCAGAGCACGGGACCGGTCCGGCCGCGTTCGTCGCCCGCGCGCGTGAGCTGGCCGAGCGCTACGGCGAGCGGTTCGAGCCGCCCGCCTCGCTGGTCGAGAAGGCCGAGCGCGGCGAGAACTACAGCGACCAGCCGGTCGCTGCGGTCGTCTAGATATGGCGGGCTGTTTGTCAAGTGGGTGTGCGAGGTGGTGGCCGTGAGCTGAGCGCTTGCGGTCGATCGTGATGGTGTCTCAGGAGGGCGGGACGTCGGGCTCGGTGTCGGCGTTGCCAGTCTGATATGCGGGGATTTGTTCGACCCCAGGGCCCGGTTTCTGCTGCCGGCGGTGCGCTGGTCTAGGGACGAGCGTGACACCTGACGGTGCTGCTCATAGGCGAATCGCGCGTGCCGGCCGCTGTGTCGGCCCGGCGTCCCGGCCTCCTGAGCCGGGTGCTGCTGTGCGAGGGGGTTAGGGTGCTGTTGCGGCGGCCCAGAGGAAGCAGGACAGCTCGCGGGCGCACGCGATCACGGCCACGTTGTGCGGCTTGCCGCGGGCGCGCATCTGAGTGTAGACGCGGTGCAGGCGATGCTGGGCGCGGTTGGCGATCTGCAGCACGTGATCGGGCTGTCCGTCCTGGCGGTTGCGCAGCGTCACGCCGATCCGGGGTTCGCGGGCGTAGTGCCAGGCGGACTCGACCAGCAGCCGGCGGGCGAGCATCGATCCGGTCTTCGTGATCGATCCCGTCCGGTCTGACTCGCCGGACTGCCGGCGTGACGGGGTCAGCCCGAGCCACGACCCGAGACGGTGCGCTTTCTCGAAGCGATGCCAGTCCGCTCCGAGTTCCAAGTGGATCGCGAGCGCGGTGAGGGTGTCCACGCCCCGGAACGCGCGCAACCTGGCGACGGTCGGCCACCACTGCGGGTCGCTCGCGAGCTCACCGATCCGCTCGGCGAGCGAGTGCTTGCGAACGGTCAGCCCGTCCACGCACGCGACCAGGTCGGCGTATGCGAGCTCGCTGACCGGCTCGGGGAACTGTTGGCGAGCGAGCCACCGGCGGTGCTCCTGGGTCCAGGTCGACGGCTCCGGATACACCCGGCCGTGACGCAGCAGCATCTTCGAGACGCGATGCCGCGCGTTCATCAGATCCCTGCGGCACGCGTCATGCGCCCGGACCAGCTCCCGGGCCGCCTCGACCGCAGGCGAGGGAACCACGATCGCCGTCAACGACCCCGCCAACAGACACCGAGCGAGCAACTCCGCGTCCTTGCGATCGGTCTTGACCCTGTCGCCACGCCCGCGCGGGGTCTTCCCCGGCGCGATCACCTCCATCCCGACCCCGGCCGCGACCGCCGCCCGATAGAACCCGAACCCGGTCAGACCCGCCTCATAACACACCCTCACCGGCCCCGGCAGCGACCCCAGCCACGCGACCGGCCCGTCGAACCCCGAACCGAACCGCATCCGCATCAACTCGCCGCTCATCACATCGATCGCCGCGGCATGCGACGACCGAGCATGGACATCAAACCCGACGTAGGTCATCGTTCCGGTCATGGCCGGACCTCCTCACTCATCTGGGGTCAGCCGGAGCCACTCTCCGGCCAGACAAATCCCCGCGAGGAGCGTCCGGCCACTCAGCCCGGCAGGTCAACCCTGCAACAGGCGACCCACGCCATAGTCTAGGCTCGGACCTAGGTATTCCCGGAGCCGCGCGCCCTCGTCACGAGGGGCGGGGCTCCGCGCGTCAAATGCGGCCGGGACACGCTCCACTCAGCGTCCATCCTCCCGTCGGTTCCGCTTGGGAGCTCGGGGCGGCAGGCATACCACGCGCGCCGAGCGCGAGCCACCGTCCCTGACAATGCGACACCAGGTGCCCTGGAGGGCCTGGCTGACCTCGGCGGCGCAGCCGCGTCGGCGTCCGTTGAGATGTTGCCGCCGTGGAAGTAGCGGATCTGCTTGTGGCTGGCCCAGGTAAGGCGCATCGTCCGGGTGCGATCGCGAGTCGTGTGGCTGGGCCATGCCGGCTGCACGCTCACGGGGTGAGACTGCAGCGTCCGCTTGTCCTCGATGGCTCTTGAGCTGCAGTCCGGCCTCTCACAGGGCCTCGTCCAATTACTTCCGGGTGGCGGGCACCAGCAGCCTTGTGGTCGACCGTTTGCCGCGTGCGCGTCTACCCGCGAACACCATAAGCAGCGGTGGCGTTGCTCGGCGCTTCTGCTCTCGAGCGCATCTGCGCGTAGCTGATCAGTGCGTCGACGTCGCCGGAGATCAGCAGCCGGCCGAGAGATTCCACTTCCTCTCGCGGCCAGTTCCACCACTCGATGGCAAGCAGAGCGTCGATCTCTCTGTCGCTGAAGCGGCGCCGATGCTCGCGCGCCGGGTTCCCGGCGACGACCGCATACGGGCGAACATCGCGGGTGACGACGCTGTTTGCACCGACAACGGCGCCGTGGCCGATCTGCACTCCGGACAGGATCAGCGTGTTCTTGCCGATCCAGACATCGCTGCCGACGAGGATCGGTCCGCGGGAAAACGGCGAACCCGCCGCCAGCGCATCCGGAAAGGGGAAGGTAGAAATCCAATCCGTCCGATGGTTGCCGCCAATGATGAACTCGACGTTGCCCGCCACCGAGCAGTAGTTGCCGATCGTCACCCTGTAGCCGCGGTCACCCGGGAACGATGTGATCTTGAGGGGAAAGCCGATGTAGCTGCCCCTGCCGACACTGAGCTTATTGGCGAGTGCGCGTCGATAGATCAGCTTCCACAGACGCTCAAGCGCCCCATTGATCAGGTTTCCAAGCATCTTGGGTCACCTAGCCTCAATAATCGCGATGGGGGCAGCCGTGTGGCGTCATCCCCAAGCCTGGGTGTCGTTTGCTAACGATGTCAAATCAGCCGCCCCCGGGATCATGGCCCAGTCACTCTCCCGATAGCTCGCTGAGTGTACTTCGGCGAGACCTCGAGGACACGATCGCCAATGCCCCTAACTGTGCGGGGGCGTCCATCTCAGCTCAGATCAATGGTTCCACTCTGGCCCGGCGGCGATGGATATGCCACGGACTCGGACGACAAAACCACGGAGAACGCGACGCTGGTCTCGATGCTGCTGGCCGATCTGGTCGACCGCGGGCTGGATCCCGAGCAGGCGATCCTGTTCGTGATCGACGGTGGCAAGGCGCTCGGCGCGGGATCAACGACGTGTTCGGCGAGCACCCGCTGGTCCATCGCTGTCACCGGCACAAAGAGAGAAACGTCACCGACCTGCTCCCAGAGCGGGACCGCCGATGATCCTCGCCCGGATCCGCGGAGCGTGGCGCTCACGAACCAGCTCCTCGCCGAGGAGCGGCTCGAGCTGCGCGCCTCAGAGCTCGACCGCACTTGGCCGGACGCCGCCGCCTCGCTGCGCGAGGGATGCACGACACGCTGACGCTGATGCGGCTCGGGATCGACGGCAGTCGCAAAGAGCTGTGCTCGACGAACCCGTGCGAGTCGATGATCGAGATCGTTCGCTACACGCAGCGCAACGTGAAACGCTGCAGACGGTGACATGTGCAAGCGCTGGACCGCTGCCGGATGCTCGTCGCCGAGCAGCAGTTCCGACGGATCATCGGCTACCGCGACCTCGCCAAGCTCGTGATCGCGATCGAGCGTCACACCATGCTCGTTGCCACCAAGAACCGTGACCGTCAGGAGACCCGCCAGCCCGTTACCGTCTGACTATCAACCCATGAGGATCGTCATCGAAGTTCCACGACGATCCGGGCAACCTCGGCTGAAGCGAATCGGGGTGGATGAGATCTCGATCCGCACGGCCAGGGATACCTCACCGTGGTCGTCGACCACGACACCGGCCGGCTGGTCTGGCTGGTCCCGGCCGCGACCGCAAGACGGTCGAGACGTTCCTGGATCTGTTGGGGAAGGACCGCTGCCACCAGATCAAGCTCGTGTCCTGGGACATGGCCACCTGGATCACCGGACCGACCGCCGAACGGTGCCCGAACGCGAGCGTCTGCTACGACCCGTTCCACCTGATCAAGCTGTCAACCGACGCGCTCGATGAGATCCGCCGCGATTCTGAACGAGCGCCGCCAAGGTCAGACCCAGCTCGCCAGGAACTCAAGGCGCCCGGTTCGCGCTGTGGAAGAACCCGGCAACCTGACCGAGCGCCAGCAGCTCAAGCTCGCCCGCGTCCAACAGCTCAACCAGCGGCTCTACCGCGCCTATCCTCTCAGCAACTGCGCGAGCTCTACCGCGTCCCGTTCGACCACGCGATCGCGCTGCTCAACGCCTGGCTCCAGTCGGCCAGACGATCAGGCTGACCCCGTTCGTCAAGCTCTCCAGAACGATCACCGAACAGCGCCCGGCATCGAAGCAGCCATCCGGAACGGGCTGTCGAACGCTCGAGTCGAGCAGGTCAACACCCAGCTGCGGCTCATCACCCGAGCGCATTCGGGTTCCACTCCCCTCACGCCGCGATCGCGCTCGCGATGCTCGCCCTCGGCGGGCTATGCCCGTCACTCCCCGGCCGATGACACAACCCACGGTTCATGCAGGAGGTCCCCAAAAGAGTAGGCGCGAGCGCAACACCGGAGCGCGCATAGTTAGGTCACTCAAAGAGGACAAGTCGCGCGGCAGACCAGGCTCCTGACGTCTGCACTTCGCTACGTCGGTCACCCGCGCCCACCAACAACCTAACCCTCCCCGATCACCTCCAAACCTGTGGGCGCCGGGTGAATACTGACCCACCTGCGCCGGTTGAAAAGTGGACCACCTGGCGCGGGGTCGGTGTTGTCCGGCCGGTCCTTGACCCTCGCTCGATCATCGTGATCGAGCGAGGAGGAAGCGGGTGGTCGGCGTGGAGCAGTGGGCGGAGATCCGGCGGTTGTACTGCGGTTGAGCGGCTCTCGATCCGGGAGATCAGTCGCTCGGACGGGGTTGCATCGCGACACGGTCGCGCGGGCGTTGGCGGCGGCGGAGCCGCCGAAGTACGCGCGGGCGGTGACGGGATCGAAGCTCGATCCGTTCAAGGAGTGGATCTGCGAGCAGCTGCAGGCTGATCCGCGGATCCAGTCGCAGCGGTTGCGCGAGATGGCCGGTCGAGCTTGGCTATGAGGGCGGCAAGTCGATCTTCGATGAGTACGTCCGGGAGGTCCGCCCGCGGTTCGTGGTCGGCCAGGACGTTTCAGCGGACGGTCTATCGGCCGGGGGAGTTGGTGCAGTGCGATCTGTGGGAGCCGCGGGAGCTGATCCCGGTCGGGCATGGGCAGCAGCGGCGCGGGTAGGTCGTGACCGTGCGAGCTGTGCTGGTCGCGGGCGATCGCCGGCGCGTTGATCTTCTCCAAGGAGGCGCCGGACATCCTCTGGGGCCTGGGCCGGAACCTTGAGCGGTTCGGGGCGCTGCCGGAGAAGCTGGTGTGGGATCGCGAGGCCGCGATCGCGCGGCGGGCGGCCGCCCGACGGAGCCGAGTTCGCCGCGTTCTGCGGGCAGCTGGAGGTCGGGCTGGGTGATCCTCGACGGCGCGCGATCCGCAGGCGAAGGGCGTGCTTGAGCGCTCGCACCGGTTCATGCGCTCGAACTTCGAGCCGGGCCGGCGTGTTCGCGAACCACGCTCGACTTCCAGTGACAGCTCGACGGCTGGTGGACCAGGTCAACCGGCGGGTGCATCGCACCACGCGCGCGGTCCCGGCCGAGCGGCTCGCCGAGGAGCGAGCGCGGATGCGGCCGCTGCCGGCCAGCGGTGCCGGACGTCGACCGCCGCCAGGTGGTGCGGGTGCCGGCGCAGCCGTATCGTCCGGGTCGATCGCAACGACTACTCGATCGATCCCGCGTTCGCCGGCCGTCGCGTCGAGGTCCGCGTCTCCCAGACGCAGGTCACCGCGGTCGTGCTGGACACCGGCGAGCTGGCGTGCCGGCACCGCCGCGCGTTCGCCGGCGGGCTGACGATCACCGACCCGGCGCATCAGACCCAGCTCGAGCGCCACGCGCGGCCCGCCGCCGGCAGCGGCACGAGGTCGAGGTCGAGATCCGCCCGCTGTCGCGCTATGACCAGCTGATCCCGCATGATGGCCAAGACCGCGTCCGAGCTCGCGCACCTGTTCCGCGCGCTCAAAGCGCCGGCCGCCGCGCGGCGCTGCCGGTGCTCGCCGACCGCGCCCGCGAGGAGCAATGGAGCTATGAGCGGTTCGCCGAGATCCTGCTCGGCGACCGAGGTCTCCGCCCGGGAGAGCCACGGCGGCGAGGGCCGGATCAAGACCGCCCGGTTCCCCGCCCGCAAGACGCTCGAGGAGTTCGACTTCACCTTCCAACGCAGCGTGAAGAAGCACGGTGATCGAGCATCTCGGGCAGCTCGACTTCCTCGCACGCCAAACGAGAACGTGATCCTGCTCGGACCGCCCGGTCTTGTTTCACACTGCTTCCTCTCCATCACGCTTGGGCAAACAGTCCAAGCTCTTCGTGGGGAACCTCGATCCGAAGGCCTTTTCGTCGGCCTTGGGTGACTTCGAGCGCTCGTCGCTCGCCGCGTTGGACCTGGTGCAACACGGTCTGGCGTGCCACGCCGAGTCGTTTGGCTGCCTCGGCGAGGGGCACGAACCCGTCCGGGACGTCGGGCACGAACCGGGCGCGGACCTCGGTCGGTGAGGCGGATCCGCCACGGTGATCCCGGGGTGGTCTGCTCGCCTGGGAGCAGCCCGTCGCGCAGCCAGCGGCGGATCGTGAAGTGCGAGACGCCGAGTTCGTCGGCGGCGCGGTTGATCGTGACCAGCTCGCTGTTGGGGTCCGGTGGTGGTGCGGCTGGGATGCCGGCGCGGAATCTGGCGCCCTGCACGCGAGCTCGGGTGAACGGCAGCCCTTGGCCGGTGCGTCGTCCTTGGAGGTTGAGGATCGCGGCGATCTGCTCGTCGGGGTGGTGGGCGGCGAGCCGGCGGATCAGATCGATCGTGTCCTCGGGCAGCCGGCGCGGTCCTTCGTATCGGTTCAGGCGGATCTGCAGGTCGGTGCTCGCGCCGCCCTCCCAGAAGATCTCGACATCGGCTCTGTGCTGGTCGCGGTCGATCGTGACCACGACCTCGTTGACCAGTGAGCGCAGAAGTTGCTTTGCGGTCGCGCTGCGTCGTTGTCCTCGCGTTCCATAGCCGCGGGAGGTTCCGCGCGATCTGGCCGAGCGAGTCGCGCTCGGCGTCGGTCAGCGGCACCGGCCGGGTGCGCTCGATCGCGGCCATCGACGCGTCCGCTCGCGCTCGACCGCGGCGAGCGCTTCCTCGAGCTTGCGCTCCAGCGTGCGCGCGACGAGCCGGTTCTCCGGCTCGCACGCGTCGAACTGGCGCTCTGCTCGCTCGTGCCTCGTACTCGGCTCGTTCGAGCGCGAGTCGCTGGCCGGCGAGCCGTGCTTGGTGCTGGTCCTCGAGCTCGCGGATCGCGCCGGCGGTCGCCGCGACCGCGGCCGGCGTCACTGCATCGAGGAACGCCTGCCCGACGGCCTTGTCCAGGCGGGTGCCGCCGAGCGATCCGCAGGTGTGGCCGGTGTGATGCATGATGTGGCCGACCGAGCACAGGTATCGCGGCACGTTCCCGCCGGTCCCGGAATAGGCGACCTGCATCCGTCGTCCGCAGCGGCCGCAACGGACCAGGCCTTGCAGCAGTGCGTTGCCGTGGCCGGCGGCTCCGCCGCCTTCGCCGCGGGGTCTCACGTTCGCGGTCAACTTCGCTCGGGTCGCGAGGTACTCATCCCAGGACGCATATCCGGGATGGTGCTCGGGCAGGCAGACGGACCACTGCTCGACCGGCAGTTCGATCACCTTCACGCGAACGCGGCCCTCGTCGTCGAGGTGCTTCTGCTGGCGGGTCTTGCCGAACACGAACGCGCCCGCATACGCGGGGTTGGTCAGGAAGTCGTGGACGGCGCCATAGCTCGCTCGTGACCATCGGATCCGCCGCTGCCCGACCGTCCGGCGCGGCAGCTTCTGGCCCTCCTCGATCAGTTCCATCACGACCTGCCGCGCCGAGCCCTGCTGGCGCCAGAGCGTGAACACGCGCTCGATCGCGTGCCGGACCTGCTCGTCGGCGCAGAGCACGATCCGGTCGTCCTCGTCGCGGTCAAGCCCGACCGGCAGCCACATCCGCAGCTCGCCGCGCTTGGCCTTGTTGCGAAGCCCGCCATCCAGACGAGCGCGGATCAGGTGCAGCTCCGCCTCGGACATCGTTCCCTTCAGCCCGAGCAGCAGCCGGTCGTTGAAATCGCCGGGCGAGTACACGCCGTCCGCGTCCGCGATCAGCGTGCCGGTCAGCGCGCACAGATCCAGCAGCTGATGCCAGTCCGCTGAGGAGCGCGCCAGCCGCGAGACCTCGAGCGAGAGAACCAGCCCGACGTGCCCGAGCCCGACCTCGGCGACCAGCTCCTTGAACCCGAACCTTCCTTCGGTGCTGCTGCCTGACCGGCCCGTGTCCTCATCGACGACCGCGACCGACTCGGTTGGCCAGCCCAACTCGATCGCGCGCTCGCGCAGCGCATACTGCCGCGCGGCGGACTCGACGTTGCGCTCGACCTGGTGCAACGTCGACTGGCGCACATACACGACCGCGCGACGACGGCGGTGCTGCTCGGTGACCTTCGCGTGCTCACTCATCGCGCTCCGCCTCGACCAGCTGCGCGAGCAGCCGCGCCAACGCCACCGTCACCCGCTGCTGAACGGCCGCCGGCAGCGTCTCCCACACCGCCGCCGGCGCGATCGCCTTCTCGTTGACCGACAACGCGAGCTGTCCCGACATCGCTGACCTCCGTTTTCACCGCAGGCTCCGCCCAGCCGCGGACGACGCTCCCGGATCCCCTCAGCGACCTCGGCGAACACGTCGCCACGCGCCGGGCGATCCCAGCACCCCCAGCGGCCGCTCCCGCGCGCCCCGCAGCGGAAGATCCGTCCAACGCGCCGGCACCCGCCCCACGCTGCCGTCGATCAACCGACAGGTCAGCATCGTCTCGCCATCGTCCACCCGCCACCCGAGCACCTCCAGCTCGACATCCCGAAGCGCTCCCGGAGCCGCGATCAGCCGCACCCGCTCCGGCAAAGACTCCACAACATGAGTAGTGCGACGCCCAGTCGCCCGGGACCGGCAAGACGCATCTCAGCGATCGCCCTCGCGATCCGCGCGTGCCTCGCCGGCCAGCGCGTCCTGTTCGCGACCGCGACCGAATGGGTCGCCCTGCTCGCCGATGCGCAAACGCCAAGGCAAGCTCGACGCCGAGCTCGACCGCTTGTCGTTCATCCCGCTGCTCGTCTTCGACGAGGTCGGCTACATCCCGTTCGACCCCCAAGCCGCGAGCCTCATGTTCATCGCTCGTCTCCCACCGCTACGAGCGCGCGTCGATGATCGTCACCTCGCAACAAGCCGTTCTGCGTGGGGCGAGATCTTCGGCGACGACATGGCCGCCACCGCGATGATCGACCGGCTCATCCACCACGCCGAGATCCTCTCGCTCAAAGGCGATACCTACCGGCTCCGCGGCAAAGAGCTCGACGCCCGCCCGGCCGCGAGACCCCCGAAATCGGCTGACCGATACCCCTCGGCCGGCCTCGCCGAGGGCCGCAGAACGGCTTACAACACGCCGATCCCCTGGCCCGGCCCCGTCAGACGGTCTTAAAGCGACCATCGCCGCTCACGGCCTCGCCCTAGACCCTATGGAGGGCCGGCGCTGCTGAGGTCGAAGCTGAAGTCGACACCCCCGCCAAGTGCGGGGTGATCGTTTCGCGTCGAGGGTGATGGCCTCGACGCGGGACCCCACAACTCCAGGAGGTGCCGACGTGACTCACGGTATTCGGTGGGTCGGTCTCGACGTGCACGCACACGAGAGCACGATCGCGATCTTCGATCAGGACACCGGCGAGCTCACCACGCGACGTGTGGTGGGTCGACCGCATGAGCTGCTGCCATAGCTACGAGGAGTTTCGCGCCCGGCGCGGATCGTCTACGAGGCTGGCCCGACCGGTTACGGGTTGGTGCGGCGTGCCCGCGCTGAGGGGCTCGAGGTCGTGGTCTGCTCCCGACTCGCACCGACCGGCGACCCGGTGATGCATCAAGACCAACAAGCGCGACGCGATCGTCTCGCGCGTCTGCTCGCAGCCGGAGAGCTGACGCTGGTCACTGTTCCGTCGATGGAGCATGAGCACTTGCGCGATCTGGTTCGTTGTCGCGAGGACATCCGCGCCGATCTGATGCGCGCGCGGCATCGGCTCGGGAAGTTCCTACTTCGACACGAGATCTACTACGAGGGTCCGAACATGCCTGGTCGCGGACCCATCGCAACTGGCTGGCGAGCGTGCAGTTCGCCGACGGCGCCTCGCAGCTAACGATCGCCGACTATCTACACGCGCACGACATGCTGATCGCACGCCGCGATCGGATCGAAGCGGAGCTCGAACAGGTTCCGCAGAACTCGCCGTGGACGACCGTGATCGCCAGGTTGCGCTGCCTGCGCGGGATCGACACGCTCTCCGCGCTTGGTCACTGCGCCGAGGTCGGCGAGTTCGACCGCTTCGCGCACCCGGACCAGCTCTCCGCCTACCTCGGAATCGTGCCCTCGGAGAACACGACGGGCGAGAAGCGCCGGCAAGGCGCGATCACCAAGGCGGATCGAGCCACGCACGCCGGCTGCTGATCGAAGCCTCCTACCACTACCAACGCCGACCCGGGATCACGATCGCGCTCAAGCACGCCCAACGAGGCAAGACGCAACCGTCATCAACATCGCCTGGCACGCCCAGCAGCGTTCAACGCGCGCTGGCACCAGCTCAAACACATGCGCAAGAAGCCCAACGGCGTCGTTGCGGTCGCAGTCGCCCGCGAACTCGCCGGCTTCTGCTGGGAGATCGCGACCCTGACCTGACACCGACACAACAACCCGTTGCGGCTGGCGAGGCGGCCTGCGCCTCCCGGCAACCGCGCACCACCGAAGTCCGCGATAGCCCGTTGAGCACCCGCACCAGCGGCCGCGCTCGATCCTAGACAGCGGACCGTGCGACGAAAGCAAGGTCTTGGGGTACCCAGCCCGCATATGAGGCTGACCACCGTCGCGATACCCGTGGACGCGCCGGCCGCCCCGCGAACCGCAACCACAGCCCGAAACCCGCACGCCCAATCACCCGGCCATATCCGCCTGCCCCTTGACAACCGACCCACCATATGACGGGCTCGGCCTCGCGACGACGGTCGCTCCCCCTTCAGCCCACCGGAGGACGACGTCTCAACCGGCCGGGTGGTCCACTTTTCAACCGGCGCGAGTGGTCCAGTTTTCAACCGGCCTTGACAGACCCGGCGATGCGACCGCCTCCGCAAGTACCGGCGAAAACGCACCCGCCAAGAGCCGCCACCGCGCCGACAGGCTCACACGAGCCCACGCAGCCCCAATCCGCGCTGGCCGGCTCGTCAGGTCCCAGAAGAAACTGTGATCCGACCATTGACTTTCATCGGTCGATCCAACATTGACTTTCATCGGTCGATCTGAGCGGCAGGAAGCATGCCGGTTGCGCTTAGATTGGAGTCCGGGTATCGTCCAGGCATCGCCAATGAAGCGCGACGGAGTGTTATTTCGGCGCACAGTATTGGCATGAGATTGCGGCTGATACCGGCCTTGGTTGGTTTGGGTTTGGTGCTTCTGATCCCGGCGTGGGTCGTATCGACCCGGCCGTTTGGAGCGCCAGATGAGAATGCGCACTATCTGCGTGCGCTGAGCATCGCCAATGGATCCTTGCTGGGTCCGAAGGTTCCTTTCTACGAACCAGGAGACTCGCCAGCACAGCTCGCCTGGGCACGGCAGGATTCACGCGGGGTTCTCGTTCCAGCCCGGCTCTCGCCGCTGCTTCCACTGTCTCGGGAGCCAGCGGGTGCTATTGCGCAGCCAATGCTGTGTCTGAACGGCAGGCCCAACGTGGGCAGTGGATCATGCATGGAAGCGACGTGGACGGGCGACTATCAGCCGCTCCCCTACCTCCTGCCAGCAGTCGCGCTCAGCTCAGCGCACAGCTGGCGAAGCGGTCTCTGGCTGTCGCGTGCGCTCTCAGCCTCTACATGTCTGGCGCTTATCTTGCTCGCCATCGCCGCGTTGTGGAGCGGCAGCGCGTGGTCACTCGTAGGGCCGCTTCTCGCTATCACGCCGATGGTCCTGTTCGTTGGCTCTGTCATCAACCCGACCGGATTGGAAACCGCCGCCGGACTCGCGTTTGCATCAGCCGGCTTACGAATCGTGCGCGATCGGGACGGTTCTCCCGCGTGGATCTGGGTTCTCCTTGCTTGCGGCGGCGCCGTAACGGTGCTCGCATGGCAGCTCGGGCCGGTGTTCGTCGCGATCGATCTTGCAGTGCTCATGGCGCTGCTGGGACCTCAGCGAATGCGTGGCATGCTCGTCCGTAGCCGTCGTTTGACCGGCACGGTCGCTCTCGCACTGGTCGCGGCGCTGGGCCTTTACGTGATCTGGGCGATCAGCTCCGGTGTGGCGCACTCGACGATCGACATCAACCTCGGCGGCCTGAAACTGAGGGTGGCCAACTCCACACAATGTTTGGCGAGGCGATAGGCGTGTTTGGCTGGCTCAATGTTCCCATGCAGTCCATCTTCCACTGGTATGGTTCCTTCTAACAGCTGCTCTACTGGCCAGCAGCCTCCTAGTGGGTAGCCGGCGCGAGCGCAGGGTCGTGCTCGCCGTGGCGGCGCTCGTCCTGATCGTCCCCGTCGTGTTCTACTCGTTCTCCTATCGCCTGAGTGGGTTCCCGCTGCAGGGCCGCTACATGCTGCCGTTACTCGTGCTACTACCCCTAGTGTCCGGTGAGGTCACATGTCAGGCGACGGACCGCATTCCCGCGCGGGCCTCGACGTTGCTACTCCCAGCCGTGGTTGCCACAGTGGGCATCGTTCAACTCGCTGCGTGGTGGACCAACGCGCGCGCAGCGGCCTCACGCCAGCCACACACATGGTTCATGGCTCATGCGACTTGGGCTCCACCGCTTGGCTGGTGGCCGTGGGTGGGAATGGCAATCGCGGGAAGTGCGGCCATCGCAGCTTCGGGCGCTGTCTCCTTGACTGTGCGGACGCATCCCATAGCACTGCAAGTCAGTTCCGCACCCCAACCAGAGAGGTTGTCCGAGATCTCGTAGAACTTTGAGTGGCGGTCCTCCCGCCTCGTCCGCTCCGGTTGGGAGCGTTCGGGGCGACTAAACCAAGTCCGAGAGGACAGGAGGAACCGCCATGAAGAAGGTATCCGGCCCGCAGGTCGTCACGACCGCGGAGGCGTTGGAGAGTCCGCTGCCTGCGGAGATTCAGGAGGCGCTCGGCGAGCTCGTCGGGGCGGCGAGGGAGGGACTGCTCGCGCTGAGCGTCGGGCTCGGTCTGCGCGTCGTGCATCGAGTTGATGGAACGCGAGGTCGACGAGGTCGTGGGCCCGAAGGGCAAGCACGACCCGGATCGGACGGCGAAGCGTCACGGCCACGAGGACGGGTCGATGACGCTCGGTGGCCGGCGGGTGCCGGTCCGCCGTCCGCGGATCCGCACGGCCGATGATGAGCACGAGCTGCCGGTCGCCAGCTATGAGTACTTCGCCGATCGTGACCCGCTGACGCGGGCGGTGATGGATCGGATGCTCGCCGGCGTCTCGACCCGCAAGTTCGCGGTCGTTGGCGAGCCGGTCGGCGAGGAGGTCGAGCAGGAGAGCTCGTCGACGTCGAAGAGCGACGGTGTCGGAGCTGTTCATCGAGCGGACCCGCACCGCGCTGGGCGAGCTGATGGGCCGCCGGCTGGATGACGTGCGCCTGGCGGTGATGATGCTCGACGGGCTGGAGATCGCCGATCGCACGCACGTCGTCGCGCTCGGGATCTCCACCGAGGGCGTGAAGATCCCGCTCGGGCTCTGGGAAGGCTGCGACCGAGAACGCGACGCTCGTCTCGATGCTGCTGGCCGACCTCGTCGACCGCGGCCTGGATCCCGAGCAGGCGATCCTGTTCGTGATCGACGGCGGCAAGGCGTTGCGCCGCGGCGATCAAGGACGTGTTCGGCGAGCACGCGCTGGTGCATCGCTGTCACCGCCACAAAGAGAGGAACGTCACGCGACCTGCTCCCCGAGCGCGACCGGCCGCTGATCCTCGCCCGGATCCGCGGCGCGTGGGCGCTGACCAACCCGCTCCTCGCCGAGGAGCGGCTCGAGCTGCTCGCCTCAGAGCTCGAGCGCACCTGGCCGGACGCCGCCGCCTCGCTCCGCGAGGGGATGGACGAGACGCTGACGCTGATGCGGCTCGGGATCGACGGGCAGCTCGCAAAGACGCTGTGCTCGACGAACCCGTGCGAGTCGATGATCGAGATCGTTCGCTACACGCAGCGCAACGTGAAGCGCTGGCAGGACGGCGACATGCGCAAGCGCTGGACCGCTGCCGGGATGCTCGTCGCCGAGCAGCAGTTCCGACGGATCATCGGCTACCGCGACCTCGCCAAGCTCGTGATCGCGATCGAGCGTCACACCATCCTCGTTGCCCAGCAAGAACCGCGACCGTCAGGAGACCCGCGCAGACCGTTACCGTCTGACCATCAACCCGTGAGGATCGCCGTCGAAGTTCCACGACGATCCGGACAACCTCAGACACAAGTAGATGATGACGATGCGTTCGATCAGTAGGTTGGTCGTCACGGTCAAGTTGCCGACCATTGGTACAAACCAGATCGGCGATGGGCGGGGCTAGAGAAGCGCGATCGGGACATTGGGAGAACGATCTGATGGAAGCCAGACACCCGGAGATGCGATTCAACGCAGCCAACCGGCGTCGCCCTCGCCTGGGAGCGATGACCAGTACTCAGAGCGGAGGCTGTGCCGAGTTGTCGCGACACAAGTGTCCCGGCCCAGCTCTCAGACCAAGGGCTCGACGTTCTCCGATAGCTCTCTTCAACCTTCCCACCAACGACCTATCCTTGCCCTTCGCGCTCCCGCACCGCGATCTCATCAGAACTGCAACGCGTGCCACCATCCGTGACGATGAGCTCGACGAGGCTGGGACGAACCCACGTTCGCGACCCACATCAACACCTCGTCCGCAGCGTGCATACCTGGTAGACGAGCTCCTCGTCCTTGGCGCGAACACGGTATCAAGCACGCTCTGGACGTCTGTGCGATCGATGATCTCAGCATTAGCTTCCGACGACTCGTCGGCGTCAGTCGGATCCACCAGTATCGTTGACGGCGTTGTCGGGCGCACCCTGGGCGGTCCGCGACCTGACGCCTGGCAGCATCCATCAATCGGGAGGGACCACTGAGATGCTCGAGACGCAGCGGTTCGGCGTGGCTGAGGCCGCGCGGCAGCTCGCCGAGGATGGGCTCGTCCCCGGCACGTCCGGCAACATCTCGGCGCGCGAAGGGGACCTGGTGGCGATCAGCGCCGCCGGGGCAGCGCTCGACCGGCTCGAGCCCGACGAGGTCGTCGTGGTCGATCTCGACGGCCACCAGCGCGCCGGGCAGGGCATCCCGAGCTCCGAGCTCGCCCTCCACCTCGGCGTCTACCGTCGCTTCACGGCCTCGGGCGCCGTCGTCCACGCCCATCCCGCCCACGGGACGGCGATCGCCTGCGTGCTCGACGAGCTGCCCGTCGTGCACTACACCCAGGTCCGGCTCGGCGGTGCGATCCGGGTCGCCCCCTATGCCACGTTCGGCTCCGACAAGCTCGCGACCGCGACCGTGCACGCCCTCGCCGACCGCGCCGCCGCGCTGATGGCCAACCACGGTGCGGTCACCCACGGCGCGGACCTCGCGGCCGCCGTGGGCGCGATGGAGTTGCTCGAATGGCTGTGCGCGCTGCACTGGCGCGCGACGGCGCTGGGGACGCCGCGCACCCTCGACGAACGTCAGCAGGCGGCGGTCGAGGAGGCTGCCGGCAGGTGAGCATCCGCTGGACGACCGACCCGCCGCGCGGCCCGGGCGACCTCCGAGGTGCTCGCCGAGCTCTGGCCCGCCAGTCGCCCGCCCGGTGCGCCCCCACAGGTAGGTTTCTCTCGCCCGCCACTCGATTCCGAGGAGACACCTGCCCGATGCCGACCGTGCGTGAAGCGACCTTTGAGCTGTTCCGCGCCCACGGGATGACGACGATCTTCGGCAATCCCGGCTCGACCGAGCTGCCGATGCTCGCCGACTTCCCCTCGGACTTCACCTATGTGCTCGGGCTCCAGGAGCTCGTCGTCGTCGGGATGGCCGACGGCTTCGCCCAGGCGAGCGGCCACCCGACCCACGTCAACCTCCACACCGCGCCCGGGGTCGGCAACGCCGTCGGCGGCATCTTCAACGCGCAGGCGAACAAGTCCCCGCTCGTCATCACCGCCGGGCAGCAGGTCCGCGCCCAGGTGACGATGGAGGCCAACCTCACCAACCGCGACGCGACCTACGGCCCGCAGCCCTACGTCAAGTGGAGCCACGAGCCCCCGCGCGCCGCCGACGTCCCCGCGGCGATCGCCCGCGCCATCCACCACGCGACGCTGCCGCCGAGCGGGCCGGCCTTCGTGTCGATTCCGATGGACGACTGGAACGCCGAGGCCGACGCGGACCGCACCGCCCAGGCGTCACGGCGCCAGACGAACGGCCGCAGCGTGCCCGATCCCGCCGAGCTCGGCCAGCTCGCCTCGCTGCTGCACTCGGCTCGCAACCCGGTGATGATCGCCGGCCCCGACATCGACGCCTCCGATGGCTGGGCGGACGCGATCACCCTCGCCGAGAAGCAGCGGCTCCCGGTCTGGGCGACGCCCGCGACGGGTGGCAGCCGGCTCGGCTTCCCCGAGAACCACCCCAACTTCGCCGGCGTGCTCCCGCCGGCGATCGCCGCCGTGTCCGAGACCCTCACGGAGCACGACCTGATCCTCGTCGTCGGGTCCTCGGTGTTCCCGTACTACCCCTACATCCCGGGAGCGCTGCTGCCCGAGGGGGCCTCGCTCATCCAGATCACCTGCGATCCGGCCGAGGCGGCCCGCGCGCCGATGGGCGACGCGCTGCTCGGCGACGTCGCGCTCGCCCTCAAGGAGCTCGCCGGCATGGTCGGCGAGTCCGACCGCCACGCCCCCCATCCCCGTCCCGAGCCCGAGGAGGCGGCCGTCGCCGACCCGATGAGCGGCTCGCAGGCGATGGCCGCGCTCGCCGACGCCTGGCCGGAGGACGGGATCGCCGTCGTCGAGACGCCGTCGAGCACGCTCGCGCTGCGCAACCGCCTGCGCCTCTCGCGGCCGGGCAGCTACTTCTTCGGGGCCAGCGGCGGTCTCGGCTTCGGCATCTCGGCCGCGGTCGGCGTGCAGCTCGCCCGGGCCGAGCGGCCCGTCGTCTGCGTCCTCGGCGAGGGCTCGGCGCAGTACGGGATCACCGCGCTGTGGACCGCCGTCGCCTACAAGATTCCGGTCACCTTCCTCGTCCTCCGCAACGAGGAGTACATGATCCTCAAATGGTTCTCGATGCTCGAGCAGGTCGAGGGCGCGCCCGGCCTCAACCTGCCCGGGCTCGACGTCGCCGCCGTCGCCCGCGGCTACGGGATGGCCGCGCGCGAGGTGACCGGCCGCGAGGAGCTGACCGAGGCGCTGCGGGAGGACATCCCCGCGGACGACGGGCCGCGGTTGATCCAGGCCCGGGTCGCCTCGGGCATGTGGATGGATTAGTAGTGGCCCCTCACGCAAATACGCCCGCATTCGAGGTACGCCTGGCGGCGCCGGGCGGCGTCCTCGAACCCTCGTGGAGCGCTGCTCCACGTCGGGTTCTGCGTCCTTGCCCGTCATCCGCCAGTCGCACCTCTCGGTGCGAACGTACTTACGTGAGGGACCACTGACCATGCGCCTGCCGACCTCCGACGTCGCCCGCCTCGCTCCCGCGGAGCCTCAGCCCAGCGATGACCGCGCGCCGGACTGGGTCGCCGGCGGGACGCCCGAGCCGCTGCTCTCCGAGCTCACCGATGCCCTCGGAGCCGACCGGGTGCTCGCGCGCGCACTCGACCTCGTCGGCTATGCCTCGGACGCGAGCGCCTACCGCCAGATCCCCCAAGCCGTGGTCATGCCCCGCGACGTCGACGACGTCGTCAAGCTGCTCGCCTACGCGCGGGCGAGCCACACGCCGATCGTGTTCCGCGCCGGCGGTACCTCGCTCAACGGCCAATCGCAGACCAACTCGATCCTCGTCGACGTCCGCCGCCACTGGGGACGCGCGCGGGTCGAGGACGGGGGCGCGCGCGTCCGGGCTCAGCCCGGCATCGTCCTCGGGCACGTCAACCGCCTGCTCGCCCGCCACGGGCGCAAGCTCGGCCCGGATCCGGCCAGCACCGACATCGCCTGCGTCGGCGGCGTGATCGCCAACAACTCCGGCGGGATGCGCTGCGGGGTGCGCGCCGACGCCTATCGGACGGTCCGCGCGATGACGCTCGTGCTCGCGAACGGCGCCGTGATCGACACCGCCACGCCCGACGCCGAGGCCGCCTTCGCCGCCGCGGCGCCCGAGCTCGCGGCCGGCCTCGCGGCGCTCCGCGACGAGCTGCGCGCCGACGAGGCGCTCGCCGCCCGGGTCGCCCGCAAGTTCGAGATCAAGAACACGACCGGTTACCGGCTGTGCGCGCTGCTCGACGCCGACACGCCGCTGGAGATGTTCCGCCGGCTCGTGATCGGCTCGGAGGGAACGCTTGCCTTCATCGCCGAGGCGGTGTTCGAGACCGTCCCGCTCGGCCGCCATCCGTCGGTTGCGCTCGTGCTGTTCGAGAACATCGACGCCGCCGCGGCCGCCGTGCCCGAGCTCGTCGCCACCGGCGCCACCGCGACCGAGCTGATGGTCGCCCCGACGCTGATTGCCGCCGCCTACAACATGCCCGGCACGCCGGAGCGCTGGAAGGACCTGCCACCCGAGGCCGCGGCGCTGCTCGTCGAGTTCCGTGCCGAGGACCCGTCCGAGCTCGACGATCCGGAGCGAGCCGCCCTGGCCATTCTCGAGGGCCGACCCGTCCTCGATCCGCCGAGCTTCTCACGCGAGGGCGAGGAGATCGAGATGCTGTGGCGGGTCCGCGAGGGGATGCAGGGGCTGCTCGCGGCGATGCGCCCGCCGGGCGTCTCGCTGATCATCGAGGACGTGTGCGTGCCGCCCGACCGGGTCGCCGAGGCGGTCAAGGACCTCCAGACCCTGCTCGGCAAGCACGGCTTCCTACCCGGTCTCGCCGGCCATGCCTCGGCCGGCAACCTGCACTTCCTCCTCACCCCGAACTTCGGCGAAGCCGCCGACCTCGAGCGCTACGACGCCTTCATGCACGAGCTCGTCGACCTGATCGTCGACACCTACGACGGCTCGCTGAAGGCCGAGCACGGCACCGGCATCAACATGGCGCCGTTCCTCGAGCGCGAGTGGGGGAGCAAGGCGACCGAGATGATGTGGCGGATCAAGCAGCTCGCCGACCCAGAGGGGATCCTCGCGCCGGGCGTCGTGCTCAACCGCGACCCCGGGGTGCACCTCCGCCATCTCAAGTCGACCCCGGAGATCGAGGATGCGGCGACGAAGTGCATCGAGTGCGGCTTCTGCGAGCCGGTGTGCCCGTCGCGCAACGTGACCACGACGCCGCGCCAGCGGATCGCGCTGCGGCGCGAGATGGCCCGCCAGCCCGCCGGCTCCCCCGTCCTGCGGGCGCTGCTCGAGCAGTTCCAATACGACGGCATCGACACGTGCGCCGTCGACGGCTCCTGCCGCCACGCCTGCCCGGTCGGGATCGACACCGGGACGCTCATCAAGGAGTTCCGCCACCGCGCGCACACCCCGCAGGCCGAGCGGCTCGGCGCCGCCGTCGCCCGGCACCCCGGCCTCGCCGAGCGTCTCGCCCGGGCCGGCGCCCACGTGCCGCTGCGCTCCGGGATGCCGCCGGCCGCGCCGGCCGAGCTGCCGTTCACCGTGCGCGAGGGCGCGGCCGCGGTCTACATGCCCGCCTGCATCAACCGGATCTTCGGCGCGGGCCGCGGGGAGCAGGAGCCGACGGTTCCGGCGGCGCTCGTGGCCGTCTCCCAGCGTGCCGGGCTGTCGGTGTGGATCCCGCCCGACGTCCGCGGTCACTGCTGCGGCGTGCCGTGGAGCTCGAAGGGCTTCGCCGAGGGACACCGGGTGATCGCCGAGCGGACCGCCGCGGCGCTCCGGCGCTGGACCGACGGCGGCGCGCTCCCGGTCGTCGTCGACGCGAGCTCGTGCACACACGGGCTCATCGCCGATGTCGCGCCCGAGGATGTGCGCGTTCTCGATTCGATCGAGTGGCTCCACGACCATCTCCTCGCGCGGCTCACCGTGCGACTCCGCGTCGGCAGCGCCGTCGTCCACCCGACGTGCTCGGTCCGTCACCTCGGGCTGGGGGACAAGCTGCTCGCGCTCGCGCAGGTCCTGGCCGACGAGGTGACCGTCCCCGCGTCGACGGGCTGCTGCGGGATGGCCGGGGACCGCGGCTGGCTCCATCCCGAGCTCCCGGCCTCGGCGCTGCGCGATCTCACCCGGGAGCTCGACGGGCGTCACTTCGACGCTGCGCTGTCGAGCAACCGCACGTGTGAGGTGGCGCTCGGCACCACGGGACAGTCATATGCTTCGGTCGTCCAGAAACTGGAGGAACTGACCCGGTAATGAGCTCGCGCCTCCGTGACCGCGCCGCGTGGACCTGAGGCGCCGTCCCCGTCCGGTGGCGAGCCGCCCCCGCCGGCGGGGCTGTGCGACCGCTGCGCCCATCAGCAGCTCGTCCGCACGACCCGCGGACCCGTGTACTCGCTCTGCCGCCGCTCGCACGACGAGCCCGAGCGCTTCCCGCGCTACCCGCGGCTGCCGGTGCTGAGCTGCCCGGGGTTCGCGGCGCGCGGCCCGGACTGACCACCGCTACTGCGGCGGTTGCGGATCGAGCACGAGCAGGTTGCTGCCGTCCTGGGCCTGAACGAGCCGCTGAGTGAACAGTCCCCGCGAGGTGATCTGCGCGACGAGGCTCGCCTCGGTGGTCTGCTTCCACAGCGGCAGTTGCGGCACCGTCGGCGGGAACTGCTCGGGGAAGGTGGTGCTCAACGGCTGCGACAGCCACGGATTCAGCTCGTCGTGCTCGAACAGCACGGCGAGATCGACCGGCTTGCTCGCCGTCTTGGCGTGCGGATTGGGGCAGATGCCGCTGCAGCCCTGGAGCGTGTGCCCCGGGGGCAGGAGCGCGACCACGTTCTGCACCCCGCTGATGTACTTGAAGGTGTAGAGCGCGAGTTCGAGCGCCTGCCGGCGGAGCAACAGCAACCGGTCGGGGCTCGCCGTGCCGGTGCCGATCGCGCAGTTCGTCGTCCCGATCCCGCACAGGTTGTAGGCGATCGTGTTGCCACTCAGCAGCGACACCTGGCTCGAGGACGGGTCGGCGCGGACCGCGACCTCGACGCCACCGGAGGACGAGGAGCCCGACGTGGACGTGCCCGCCGCGGACGCCGCCGCCGCGCTGTTGTTGACGTTGACGAGGGTCACGACGTCGAGCTGATCGGTGCCGGAGATCCGGTACAGCGGGGCGAGGTGGTCGGCGATCTCCCGGGCGCCGAGCGTGCCGTTGTCCGGGGGCGCCCAGCTTGACCACTTCACGCCGGCGTTGGCCGAGCGGCCGTGGGCGAGAAGCGCGACGGCGACGACGACGGCGGCGATCGCGATGCCGATCAGGGCGCCGGTGACGACATGGAACTTGTGGGCGTGGGGCGAGCTCTCGCGGGCGAGAGCGGCGCGGGGTGAGGAGATCCCGGAGCGCGCCTTCATCGGCGCCTCAGCGGCGTGATCCTCGGCGGCGAAGTGCCGCGAACCTCGGGCGCGATCGCTCATATCGTGGGCCAGGTGCTCTCGTCGAGCAGGTCGAGCTCGGGTCGCTGGAGCCCGACACTGTTGAGCAGGTCGACGACCTCGTCGCCGTAGATCTCCTTGCGCTCGATCAGCTCGGTGGCGATCTGCTCGACGGCGTCACGGTTGTGATCGATCAGGGAGTACGCCGTGAGGTAGGCCTGACCGAGCAGCTGGGCCGCGGCGGCCCGCTTGTCGCGATCCCCGAGCACCCCGCCGATCGGGTCGCTGCTCATCGGGCCGCCCGACTGCGAGCGGTTCATGATCGTCACGCCGATCCGCTGCAGTCGCTTCTCGACCTGCTCGCGCGCGGCCCGTTCGTCCTCCGGCGTCGGGAACTCCTGCGAAAGCTCGATCGGCAGCGGCCCCATCCCGCACATGCCGACCATCCACGCGGCCCGGGCCGTCGCGCTCTGCACGTCGCCGCCGACTCCGATCGAGTTCTCCCGGTAGAACACGTGCTCGGCCGCCATCGCGCCGAGGGTCCAGATCAGGTTTCCGATCTCCTCGCTGCGGAACTTCGAGAACCGCTCCTCGCGCTCCATCGCCTGGTGGTGTCCGAGCGAGCCGCCGCGCATCCGGATCGACAGCCGTGTCGACACAACGTCCTTGGCGTACACGTGGCTGGCGACGGCGTGGCCGGCCTCGTGGAGCGCGACCGCCCGCGTCTCGGACTCGATGTACTGGATCCCGACCGCCGTACCCGACTCGACGGTCGTCATCGCCTGCACGATGTCCTGGAAACCGAACGCCTTGCGGCCCTCGGCATGGGCGACGGTCAGCGCCATCGAGCAGGCCTGCTCGATCATCGCCGGGGAGTACCCATTAGTGATCCGGGCCAGCTCGTCGCGACGGCGCTGGGTGTCGAGGTCGGGCTCGTGTGCGACCTTGCCGAGGTACAGGTCGAAGATGTCGATCCGGTCGTCCTTGGTCGGCGTGCGGAACCAGATGTGACGGCCCATCCGCCCGGGTCGGGTCAGCGCGGGATCGAGCACCTCGATCGGCACGTTGCACGCCCCGATGAAGTAGATCTGCTCCGTCCGGGCCTTCGCCGGTTTCAGGCGCAGGGAGACCTTGCCGAGCCGCCGGGGGACGACGAACATGGCATCGAGGAAGGTGTTGACGCGGTTCGTGAACCACTTCTTCATCATCGGCGGCTCGTCCATGCCGTCCATGACCACGAGCAGCTGGTTGAGCGCCATGCCGCTGCCGCCGCCCATTCCGAACCCGGGGTAGTAGCGGCGGATCCGCTCGCTCACGCGCCCGCCGAACGTCGAGTAGCCGGCGCGCGCCGCCTCGGCCCGCTGGGCGAACAGCCGCTCACGCCACTCGCGCGTCTCGACCACGAGGTCACCGGTCGAGGTCAGCGCGCCGTTGGGGCCAAAGAAGCAGAAGTCGTGCAGCGAGCCCGGGCTCGTCGGCGTTACCGCGCCGGCCGGGGCGCCACCGCCGAGCGCCTGCCGCCGCATGCCGACGGCATCGATCTCGTCGATGAAGACGATGCACTGGCCGCCCCATTTGGTGGCCAGCCGTCGTGCGCGCCGCGCGAGGAGCGACACCGTGATCGCGTCCATCCCCATGAACATCCCGGCGAAGCCGGAGCCCGGGATCGTCACGAAGGGGCAATTGAAGTTCGTCGCGATCGCCTTCGAGATCATCGTCTTCCCCGTGCCCGGGGCCCCGAGGAACAGCAGTCCCCGCTCGCGCTTGCCGCCGGCCTTCTCGAACTCCTCACCTGACTGCCACAGGGTGATCACGCGGGTGATCTCCTCCTTGGCCTCGGCCTGGCCACGGACGTCGTCGATCTTCACGCCCCAGCTGGCGTCACCGGGCTCGTAGCTGCGGATCTGCCGCACCGCCATGAGCAGGAACGGGCCGAAGAAGATCGCGAAGTTGATCAAGAAGAACAGCGGCAGCTGGATGAAGACGAGCGCGAGCTGTGGCAGCTCCGAGGCTGGATAGAGCTGGCGCAGCGCCGGGATCGGGTTGAAGAACGACGACGGCACCCCCGCGAACCAGAACAGGACCTGGCACAGGAGCAGGAGGACGAGGCCGATCAGGATCAGCACGAACAGCAGCCGGAACCGGCCGCGCCAGTACCAGAAGCGCCGGCGGGCGACGATGTCCTCCTCGCGCAGCTCGGCGTCCGCGCCGTACAGGCTCGGGGACGGGATCAGCTTGCGCACGATCACCTCGACGAGTCCGCGGAAGCCGATCACCGCGATCACGGTGATGACCAGCGATAACACGAGGTTGAGGTGGTTGCTCTCGAAGAGGACGAGGAAGAAGGCCGGCGCGGTGAGCACGGCGACCACGGTCGCGGCACGCGTCAACCGCCGCCACTCGTAGGCGAGCGCGGACGCGTGCTCGTTGATGGGTCCCCTCATCCGCGGGCTCTGCTCGGCGTAGGCCATTCGCTGTCCCTCAGGGTACAGAGCGTGACTTCCGAGGTGCGAAGGTCTTCGCCCACCCGTCCAGGCCGCGATTTGCAGCACCTTCCACCGGGTAGCCACGCGATTGAGCCCGTGGCCCCGACTCGGTCCGCGTGCTCGGCACCTCGCTCCGTGAGCCCCCGCAGGGCTCCAGAAACCAAAGGACTGGACATGGGACTCGGCACATCACTCTTCCTCATCGCCCTCGGCGCGATCCTCCGCTTCGCCGTGACCGTCACCACGCACGGCTTCAACATCCACACCGTCGGGACGATCCTGATGATCGTCGGCGTCGTCGGGCTGATCATCAGCCTCATGTGGATGTTCATCTGGAACGATCGGCGCCGCGCGACCGCGGTCCATTCCGACGCGGTGCCGGTCGACGCGCCGCCGCGGCGCCGCCTATAGCCCCGCCGGCCGCCACGGGCCTATAGTCCGGCGCGTGCCGCTCTATGACTTCGAGTGCGAGGCCTGCGGCGAGGCGTTCGAGGCGATGGCCCCGGCCGGCGGGCTCGCGCCCTGCCCGCACTGCGGGGCCAGCGATGTCCGTCGCGTCTACGCCGCCTTCGCCGGACCGTTCACCGTCGGGCTTCGCGGAACCGCCGCCAAGCGCTCCAACACCCAACGCGCCGCGCGCGAGGAGCAGCGCCGGGAGCGGCGCGAGGCTAGGCGGACAGCGAAGCCGGAGTGATCTCGACGACGCGCTCGAGCCAGGCGGCGAACAGCCGGCGGGCGAGGCCGGTCATCTCCTGCTCGCGCTCGCTGATCCGCCCGAGCAGCGCGGGGAGCGCCCCGGGGCCGAGGATCCCCTCGAGGCTCGCGGCGTAGGCCGGCACCGTGCCCCATTCGGTGGCCAGCGGGACGCCGACCTCGACGTGGAACTGCAGCCCATAGGCCCGGCCAATCCGGAACGCCTGCTGCTCGTAGGCCGCTGAACGCGCGAGCAGGGTGGCGCCCGGCGGCAGCGCGAACGTGTCGCCGTGCCACTGCAGGGCGTGGAACTCGTCCGGCGCCACCGAGAAGACGGGATCGGCCGCCCCGGCCGCCGTGCGCTGCACGGTGAGCACTCCAACCTCAGGTTCGGGTCCCGGACCGACGTCCGCCCCGAGGCTCGCGGCGAGGAGCTGGGCGCCGAGGCAGACGCCCCACACGGGGACGTCGGCGGCCACGGCATCGGCGAGGAATCGCTTCTCGGCCGTGAGCCAGGGCACCCGCTCGTCCTCGTAGGCGCCCATCGGGCCGCCCATCACGATGATCCCGGCGAAGCCGTCGTAGCCGGGGAGGGGGTCGCCGGCGTCGATCTCGACGCGCTCGAGCGTGCCGCCGCGGTCACGCAGCTCGTCCTCGAACGCGCCCGGCGGCTCGCAGGCGATGTGCTGCACCGCGAGGAAGCGGGGAGCGCTCATCGTGCGCATCCTATTCGAGCCGGCTCACCCCGCCGGCGGCTTCTTCGCCTCCTTCTCGGCCTCGCGCTCGAGCTGCCGCCCCTGGCCGACGAAGAACGCCCCGAGCGACCCGGCCACGGTGCCGACGACCGTGATCGCGTAGATCTCCATGATCACGTCGAGGATCCGCCCTCCGGTCGAGAACGGGTTCTGGATCTGCGAGGAGACGGTGAGCAGCTGGGTCGAGGTCCAGAACAGCGCGCTGCCGTAGCTCTTGAGTTCGGTCTGCGGCTGGCCGTGCTCGAACATGTACGCGAGCGCGGCGAAAACGAGGTCAAGACCGATCGTGACCAGCGCGATCGCCGCGAGCCGATCCCGCAGCCGCTCGTGCAGCGGCGTATGTGGCCGCGGAACACGTAGTGGATCTCCCGCCCGGCTGTCCGGATCACCCGTCCTGCGTACATGCCCGGGCTATTCGCTGCCCGGACGGAACGTCCTGTCGGCGGGCGGGCGGCGAACCTCTTGTAGGCCGTCGGTCAGCGGCAACTCCTAGCATCACCGGCAAGCGGCGGGTCACGGAACGGCGCCGCCGGCCGGTGATCAACGACGCAACCGAGAGGCAGAGCTCCCATCGCTGATGTCGCGACAGCCGTCGAGCCCTCGGAGAACCGCGGGCCCGAGGCGCCTGCGCCGAGCCGGTGGCGGTGGGGGAGCTGGGGCATCGTCGCGTGCGCCGTGGTCTGGAACGCGGTCAACTTCCGGGCCGAGACCGCCCCGGTGGCGTACCTCAACGACAGCTCGCTGCACGAGCAGATGGTGCGCTTCGCGACCCTTCAGCTCCGCCACGGGCGGCTCCCGCTCACCACGTGGTTTCCCTACCTCGGGCTCGGCTCGCCCCAGTTCCTCCATTACCAGAGCCTGCCCGCGATCCTCGCCGGCGCCCTCGGCACCCTGACCGGCCCCAATGCGGCCTTCCGCTGGACCCTGTACGTCCTCTACTCAGCCTGGCCGATCAGCGTGTACCTCGCGGCGCGGCTGTTCGGGCTCGGGCGCTGGGCGGCCGCCGCGGCGGCGGCGATGAGCCCGTTCGTGATGAGCGTCATCGGGGTCGGCTACGAGGCCCGCGCGTACATCTGGATCGGCTACGGAGTCTGGACCCAGCTGTGGGCGTCGATGACGCTGCCGCTGGCCTGGGGGTTGAGCTGGCGGGCCGTGCGCACCGGCCGCGGCTTCTTTGCCGCCGCGCTTCTCATCGCCCTCACCACGGCGCTGCACTTCGAGACCGGCTACCTCGCGATCATCCCGGTCCTCTTCTGGCCGCTGCTCGCCCGCGAGCGGCTCGGTGCGCGCGTGGTCCGGGCGGGGGTCATCCTGCTCGGCGCGCTGGTGGCCTGCGCGTGGGTCATCGTCCCCCTGCTCGCGCAGCGTCCGTGGGCGGCGACCAACGAGCTGCTGCAGGGAACGCCTCTCGTCAATGGCTACGGCGCGGCGAAGATGCTCGGCTGGCTGGTGTCGGGGAAGCTGCTCGACTACGACCGGCTGCCGGTGCTCACCGTGCTCGCGGCGATCGGGCTGACCGTCGCCGTCGTCCGCTGGCGCCGGGACGAGAACAGCCGTGCCCTGGTCCTCGTCTTCGTCGTATGCCTAGTGCTCACGTTCGGCCGCACGACCTTCGGAGCGCTCGCCGACCTGCTGCCCGGCAGCCGCGACATCTTCTTCCGCCGCTTCACGATGGGTGTCCAGCTCGCGGCGCTGCTCCTCGCCGGCGGCGGCGTGGCCTGGTGCGGGAGCCGCGCCGCTCAGATCGCGCGGAGCCTGACCGGGGGAGGTCTCGGCGTGGGCTCGCGGAGGACGCATGCGTGGCTCGCCGCCGCCGCGGCCATCATCGCCTCGCTCGTCGTGCTCGCACCCGCGTGGTCCCAGCTCCACGGCATCGCCGGGCACAACGCGGACTCGATCTCGGCGCAGCGTGCCGCTGAGTCCGTGCAGGGAACGCAGGTCGATGAGCTGCTCGCGGTCGTGCACCGGGAGGGGGGAGGTCGGGTCTATGCCGGCCTGCCATCGAACTGGGGCACGAACTTCACCGTCGGCCAGGTCCCGGTGTTCAAGTACCTCGAGAGCCGTGACGTCGACGAGGTCGGCTACACGCTGCGGACGGCGTCGCTGATGACCGATTCGGAGTTCTTCTTCGACGAGCGCAACCCGAGCGACTACGCGATCTTCGGCGTCCGCTGGCTGATCCTCCCGGTGGGCATGCGGCCGCCCGTGCCGGCCCGGCAGGTCGCCACCTCCGGCGGCTACCGCCTGTGGCGGCTCGCGTACGGCGGCTACCTGCACGTCGCGCGTGTCGAGGGCGTGATCGACGCCGATCGCACGAACGTCGGACTGCGCAGCCGGTCGTTCCTCCGCTCGGACCTCGCCGGGCAGGGCATCTACCCGGCCGTTCGCTACGGACCGGGCAATGCCGTCAGTGGGGTGCTGTTCGCCGGCGGGCAGGCGCCTGCGGGGCGCGTCCTCGGCGAATCCGCCGCGCTCGCGTTCGGCCGCGTCACCGGCACCGTGCGCATGCGGGGGCCGGGGGCCGTCGTACTCAGCGCCTCGTTCGATCCCGGCTGGCGGGCGACCGTCGACGGGCGGCCGGTGCCGACGCGGGTCGTCGAGCCGGCCCTCGTCGCCGCCGACGTGCCGGCGGGCACGCACGTCGTCGCGTTCCACTACGTCGGCGACGGCAGCTACGCACCGCTGTTCGCCCTGTCGGCGCTGTCGCTGCTCGCGCTGCTCGCCGTCGACGTCGTGCGCCACCGGCGGCGCCGGGCCTCAGCGCCGCCAGGCTGAGAGCCACACCCGCAGGCGGAGGCGTCGCCGGCGGTCGTCGACCGGCGCGACGTCGAAGCAGGCGCTGCGGCCGGGCGGTTCGGCGAGTGCCTGCTCGACGAGGCCCGCGTTCTCGTGTCCCGTGCCCCGGGCGAGCCAGTCGTCGAAGTCGATCTCGAGCGTGGCGAGCCGCTCGTCGCCGAGCGTGAGGCCGGCGGCCGTGCCGAGCGCGCGGAGCTGCGCGAGGGGGAGGGAGGCCCAATGCGACGGGTCGCGCAGCCGCTCGATCGCCTGCGCCCAGCCGCACGTCCGGGCGTCGTCGTCGGCGACGGTGTCGGAGAGCACGATCCGGCCGCCGGGGCGCACGATCCGCGCGAGCTCGGCCACCATCCGGCCCGGGACGGGGATGTGGTGGATGGCGAAGCGGTTGATCGCGGCGTCGAAGGAGCCCTCGGGGAGATCAAGCGCGGCGGCGTCGCCGACGGTGAACGTCGTGTTCTCGAGGCCGGCCGCGGCCGCCTCCCGCCGCGCGACGTCGATCATCGCCGGCGTCGCGTCAACCCCGTCGACGTGGCCGACGAGCGGCGCGAGCGCCCGGCTGATCACCCCGGGTCCGCAGGCCGCGTCGAGCCAGCGCTCCTCCGGCCGCGGCGCGGCCAGCGCGATCAGCCCGTCGAGCGTCGCCGCCGCCGTCGCCGCCTCCGAGGTGTTGAACGACTCCGCCTGATGGGAGAACTCGCTGACGATGCGATCGCGATGCATCAGCCCATTCTGACCGTCCGCGCGGGCGACCCGCGGCGCCTACGCGGCGGCGCGGTGGGCGAGCGCGATGGCATGGGCGGCTCGGTCCGACACGGGCACCTCACGGGCCCGGGCGAGCGCTGCCTCGGCCGCCTCCGGGCTCACCGACTCACGCGCCGTCCGCAGCGCCTCGCCGAACCATTCGACGAGCATCGGGACATTGCCACTCCGGCCGGTCCGCTCTTCCTCGAGCCGCACGAGCTCAAAGACCTCGAGCGCCGTCTCCGCGTCGCCGTGGTGGGCGAGACTGTCGGCGAGGCAGCGGAGGTCCATGAGCATCTGGTGGGACTCGTCGGTGGTGCACGTCCACCTGAGGCTGTCCGCGTAGATCTTCAGCGAGCGCGCGTAGTCGCCCCGCAGATAGGCGCAGTCGCCGTGGATCGCCGCGAGCTCCCACACGGGGTCTCCCTGCGCGAGGTCGTCCGCCTCGGAAAGCAGGGCCTCGACGCGATCGATCTGCCCGTCGTCGGCCAGCACATGGCTGAGAAACACCAGTCCGCGGAGGATCAGCCTGCGATCACCTTGACGTCGAAGAGTCGCGAGAGACTCTGCGTCGAGCGCGATTGCGTCCTCGTGCCGGCCCGCCCAGGTGAGGACCCAACCGACGTAGGGAAGACCAAGCGCCCGTTCGTACTCGTCATGCACCGAGCGCCATTCCGCGAGCGCGGCGTCGGCCAGCTCGCAGGGGTCGCTCCCGGCGCCCTCCAGCTGCGCACATTTCGCCAGCACGCTGAGGATGAGAGCGCGGTCGGCGCCGCCTCCGACGCCGCTCTCGCGCGCCCGGCGCAACTCCTCCGCCACCTCGGAGAGCACGCCGCCGTACACCCAGTACGCGGCCAGGACGGCACACAGCCGTACGTGAAGCTCGGGGTCGTGGTCTCTCGCTCCAGGCCACCGCCGGCCGGATCTCGTCGCAGACCGCCCTGAGACCGAGTCGTTGCTCGATCGTCGCTCCCCACTTCCACAGGCGGGCGGCGTGCGCCACGCGCTCGATGTGCTCGGCATGCCGCCGGCGCACCTCGTCCTCGTCGCCGGTGGCGGCCAGGCGCTCGAGCGCGAAGTCGCGAAGCGCCTGCGGCACCGCGAAGCGAACGCCTAAGTCAGGGGTCTTCCCGCCGCCGGACGAAGGAAAATTCGAGCAGTCCTTCGAGCCGATCGAGGGTCTCGGCGGGGGTGGCGTCCGCCTGCGCGACGGCCTCGATGAGCGACAGCGGCACCGGCCCGACGCAGACGGCCAATCGGCTCAACAGCGCCTGCTGGCCGGGATCGAGCAGCGCATGTGTCCAGCCGATCGTGGCTCGCAGGCTGCGCTGGCGCTCCGGTAGGTCGCGCTCACCACCGGTGAGCAGGTCGAGCGGTCGCTCGAGCCGCTGCTCAAGCGATCGCGTCCCGAGGACGCGGATGCGCGCCGCCGCGAGCTCGATGGCCAGCGGCATGCAGTCCAGGCGGGCGCAGATGCTCTCGACCGCCCCGTGGTCATCGTCCTCGGCAGCGAAATCGGGCGTCACGGACCGGGCGCGATCGACGAACAGCGCGAAGGCGTCCTCGGCCCCGAGCGGACCGATGTCGATGACCCGCTCGGGGGTGATTCGCAGCGGGACCTGGCTCGTCACAAGCACGCGCAGCTCGCCGGCGTACGACAACAGCTCGGCGAGCACGGCCGATCCCGCGACGAGTTGCTCGAAGTTGTCGAGCACCACGAGCGCCGGCTCGTGTGCGAACCGGTTCGCGAGAACGTCGAGAAGCGGCAGGTCTCCGTGGCCGATGATGCCGATCTGCTCCGCGACCATCGGCAGGATCGACGCCGGATCGCTCACGCCCGCGAGGCGGACCATGAACGTCCCGCCCGGAAACCGGTCGAGCAACGTCCGGGCGACGGCGATGGCCAGCCGGGTCTTGCCGACGCCGCCGGCCCCGTTGAGCGTGACGAGCCGGACGTCTGGGCTCGTCAGCAGGCCGCAGATGATCTCGATCTCCCCCGCGCGTCCGATCAGGGGCGTCAGGGGCCGGGGCAGCGCGCTCGAGGTGCCGGCGCCCCGCGGCGGGCGCTGGGCAATGGCCGACGGGGTTGCGTCCAGCGCGGGTGCCTGCGCGAGGATCTGCTGCTGCAGGGTCCTGAGATCCGGCCCCGGTTCCAGCCCCTGCTCCTCGGCGAGACGGGTCCGCACCCGCTGGTAGGCCTCGAGGGCCTCGGCCTGGCGCCCCGAGCGGTACAGCGCCAGCATCAGCTGGGCGCTGAAGCGCTCCCGCATCGGGTGCTCTCTCACCAGCGCGTCGAGCTCACCGACGAGTCGTGCGTGCTCGCCGAGAGCCAGTTCGCCGTCGATCCGATCCTCGAGCGCGGCGAGGCGAGCCTCCTCGAGCCGGGCTCGCTCGCCCTGGGCGAAGGCCTCGTAGGCGAAGTCCGCGAGCGGCGACCCCCGCCAGAGCCCGAGCGCCTCGCGCAGCCGCCCGACCGCGACCTCCGGCTGGCCGGTCGCCAGCGCACGACGACCCTCGGCGGCGAGCGCCTCGAAGCGAGCGACGTCGAGCCCACCGTCGCCGGCATCGAGGACGTAGCCGCCCGTCCGCGTCAGGAGTACGCCCTCACCGAGCGCCTTGCGCAGGTTCGACACGTACACCTGCAGCGTCTTGGTGGCCGTGGCGGGCGGCCGCTCTCCCCACAGCTCGTCGATCAGGCGATCGCTCGACAGCACCTCGCCGGCATGGAGGAGCAGCACGGCGAGCACGGCTCGCTGCCTCAGCCCGCCGAGCGCGAGCTCACGGCCGGCGTCGTCGACGACCACCAAGGGACCCAGGACCCCAAAGCGCATTACGTGATCCAAGCCCGTCCGGATGCCCTCGAATCCAGCTCCTCGCCGCTGCCTGCGCGGCGAGCCTACCACCTGCCCCCGCCGACGACGACGGGGCGCTTTACCGAACTCCTGCCGGGCTTAAACCGGCCCCCGCCACAGTCCCGCCCACGAGCTCGCACCACCCACCACGCCGGATCCCACAGCCGGCTCGCCACAGGAGACAGAGATGCTCACCCCACAGCCCGCGCACCCCATCGGAATCAACCTCAAGCGCGCAGCCACCGTCCCGGTCCTCGTCATCAGCGTGCTCGTCGCGCTGGCCATCGCGATGGCCGCCCTCTCGCTCCCCGGCTCGCGCGGCACGACCGCCGCCTCGACGCTCCGGGCAGCTCAGCCCTACTACCCGCTGATCCAGTACCGCGGCACCGGGGCGGCCCCGGTCAGGTCGGCGAGCCAGAGCGCTCCCCGGTACCTCCGGGCCGAGCACTCCTACGGCGCCGTGCCGTAGACCCTGGGAGGTGAGTCCCGGAGGGGTCCCGGCGTCGGGGCCCCTCCGGGCGTGGTTCGAGGTGGCCGGGGGGCGTGCCGGCTACAGGTTGATCGCCACGTACTTCGTCTCGAGGTACTCCTCGATCCCCTCGATGCCGCCCTCGCGGCCGAAGCCGGACTGCTTGATGCCGCCGAATGGGGCGGAGGCGTTGGAGACCATGCCCTGGTTGAGGCCGACCATGCCGGTCTCGAGGCCCTCGACGACGCGCAGGGCGCGCTTGAGGTCGCGGGTGAAGACGTAGGCGACGAGGCCGTACTCGGTGTTGTTGGCCGCGGCGATCGCCTCGTCCTCATCGGAGAAGCCGCGGACCGGGGCGACCGGGCCGAAGATCTCCTCCTGGAGGAGGTTCGCGTCGTCGGGGATGTCGGTGAGCACGGTCGGGTCGAAGAAGTAGCCGGCGCCCTCACGGGCGTGACCGCCGACGACCGCCTGGGCGCCCCGTCCGATCGCGTCCTCGACAAGCTCGGCCACCTTCGCGCGCTGCTTGGCGTCGATCAGCGGCCCGACCTCGACACCGTCCTCGGTGCCGCGCCCGACCTTCATCTTGCCCATGCCCGCCGCGAGCTTCTCGGCGAACTGCTCGGCGACCTTGTCGGACACGTGGAAGCGGTTGGCGGCCGTGCAGGCCTCGCCGATGTTGCGCATCTTGGCGATCATCGCGCCCTGGACAGCGGCGTCGATGTCGGCGTCGTCGAAGACGATGAACGGCGCGTTGCCGCCGAGCTCCATCGACAGGCGCAGCAGCGTCTCGGAGGCCTGGCCCATGAGCGTGCGGCCGACCTCGGTCGACCCGGTGAACGACAGCTTGCGCAGCCGCTGATCGGCGATCAGCGGAGCCATCGTCTCCCCGGAGGAGGAGGCGGTGATCAGGTTGACCACGCCCTTGGGCAGCCCGGCGTCCTCGAGGATCTTGACCAGGGCGAGCATCGACAGCGGGGTCTGCTGCGCGGGCTTGACGATCGTCGTGCAGCCGGCGGCGATGGCCGGGCCGATCTTGCGCGTGCCCATCGCCATCGGGAAGTTCCACGGGGTGATGAGCAGGCACGGACCGACCGGCTGCTTCATCGTCAGCACGCGGCCCTGACCGGTCGGGGCGACCTGGTAGCGGCCGTCGATCCGGACGGACTCCTCGGAGAACCAGCGGAAGAACTCGGCGGCGTAGACGATCTCCGCCTTCGATTCCTTCAGCGGCTTGCCCATCTCGAGCGTCATCAGCAGGCCGAGCTCGTCCTGGCGTTCGACGAGCGCCTCGAAGGCCCGGCGGAGAATCTCTCCGCGCTCGCGGGGCGGGTACTTGTCCCACTCGGGGCCGGCGGCGACGGCGGCGTCGAGCGCCTGCATCGCATCGTCGGCGGAGGCGTCGGCGACGTCGCACAGCGACTCGCCGGTGGCCGGGTCCTCGACGGACAGGGTTCCCTTCGCGCCATCGCGCCACTCCCCGTCGATGTACAGCTGCTTGGGGACCTGGTCGACGATGCGCTGCTCTTCTGTGGCGGTGATGGTGCTCATCCCTCCACGCTACCCCACCGCGCCAGCAGGCGACCAGGGCACGGGCGGCAGAACTGCCCGGTCGCGGTTGGCCATGCTCGTGCCGGCGCCGGCCTCCGAAGAGTAGGCTGCGCCGCGACATGAGGGGCATCAGGGCACTCATGACGGCCGCGGGCGCGGTGGCCGTGACGGCGCTCGGTGCCGCCTGCGGATCGGAGACCAAGACGGTCACCGTCACCACCACGCCGGCCTTGACGTCGGCGAGTGCGACGAGGACCACGCCCGCCTCGAGCGCCTCGAGCGCGAGCACCCTGACGAGCTCCACGTCGGCGACGAGCACCGCGACCGCGACGGTTCACCTGGCGACGTTCCGCTCGCCGTCGGGGAACATCGGCTGCATGATCATCTCCGGCACCGCGCGGTGCGACATCAGGCAGCGCACCTGGTCGCCGCCGCCGCGCCCTGCGAGCTGCCCGAACATCGTCGATTTCGGCCAGGGCGTCGAGATGGACGGCTCAGCCCCGGGCCGGCTCGTCTGCGCCGGGGACACGGCCCTCGATCCGTCGGCGGCGGCGCTGCCCTACGGCACCGATACGGTCGTCGGCGCCTACCGCTGCGAGAGTCGCACCAGCGGGATGACCTGCGTCAACCCGGTCAGCGGTCACGGCTTCTTCATCTCGATCGGCAGCTACCGCGTGTTCTAATAAGCGGCGGGCGGTGGCCCGCAGCAGGCTGCGAACCACCGCCGTATGCGTCGCCTTCTACGCGGCTGCTGGCATCGAGGCCGGCTCGAGCGCGACGCTGAGCACCTCGTCGATCGTCATCGCGAAGTGGAAGCTCATCGCCTCGCGGACCTCCTCGGGGACGTCATCGAGATCGCCCCGGTTGCGCTCCGGCAGCACCACGTCGGTGAGACCCGCGGCGTGCGCGGCGAGCACCTTCTGCTTGACGCCGCCAATCGGCAGCACGCGGCCCTGGAGGGTGACCTCGCCGGTCATGCCGACGGTGTGCCGCACCGGCCGTCCGCTGAGCAGCGAGGCCAGCGCGGTGACCATCGTCACGCCCGCGCTCGGACCGTCCTTGGGGATCGCGCCCGCCGGCACGTGCACGTGGAACGAGCGCTCCTCGAACGCGTGCGGATCGACGCCGAGCGACTCGGCATGGCCGCGGACGTAGGAGAGCGCGATCTGCGCCGACTCCTTCATCACGTCGCCGAGCTGCCCGGTGAGGGTCAGACCGGGCTTGCCCTCCATTGCCGTCGCCTCGACGAACAGGACGTCGCCGCCGGCGCCGGTCACCGCGAGTCCGGTGGCCACGCCGGGCACCGCCGTGCGGATCGCCGACTCCTGGAAGTGGCGCTGGCGGCCGAGCGCATCGCGGACCGCGTCGAGCTCGAGGCTCACCGGTGGCGCGACCTGCTCGGAGGCGATCTTCGTCGCCGTCTTGCGCAGCAGCGTCCCGAGGTCACGCTCGAGCTGGCGGACGCCGGCCTCCCGCGTGTACTCGGTGACGATCGTGCCGAGCAGCTCGTCGGTGATCTCGACCTCGTCGGGCCGGAGACCGTTGCGCTCGAGCTGTCGCGGCCACAGGTAGCCCCGCGCGATCGCCGTCTTCTCGGAGGTGGTGTAGCCGTCGAAGCGGATCACCTCCATGCGGTCCAGGAGCGGACCCGGGATCGTGTCGGCCACGTTGGCGGTGGCGATGAACAGCACGCCGCTGAGGTCGAGCTCGACGTCGAGGTAGTGATCGCGGAAGCTGTGGTTCTGCGCAGGGTCGAGGACCTCGAGCAGCGCCGAGCTCGGGTCGCCGCGCCAGTCGGCGCCGACCTTGTCGACCTCGTCGAGCATGATCACCGGGTTCATCGTCCCGGCGTCGCGCAGGGCGCGGACGAGCCGGCCCGGCAGCGCGCCGATGTACGTGCGGCGATGGCCGCGGATCTCGGCCTCGTCGCGGACGCCGCCGAGCGACATGCGGACGAACTGACGACCCGTTGCACGGGCAATCGACTCGCCGATCGAGGTCTTGCCGGTGCCGGGCGGTCCGATCAGGGTGAGGATCGCGCCGGAGCGCTTGTCCTCGCTGATGCCCCGCTCCTGGCGCAGCTTCTTGACCGCGATGTACTCGACGATCCGGTCCTTGACGTCGTCGAGGCCGGCGTGGTCGGTGTCGAGCACCTCACGCGCGTGCTGGGGGTCGAGGCGCTCCTCGGAGCGCCCGCTCCACGGCACCGCGATCAGCCAGTCGAGGTAGGTGCGGATGACGCTCGACTCGGCGCTCTGCTCGCCGACGCGCTCGAGGCGGCCGAGCTCCTTCTCGGCCTGCTCGCGGACAGCCTCCGGCATGCCCGCCTCCTCGATCTTCGTGCGGTACTCCTCGATGATCGAGGCGTCGTCGTCGCCGAGCTCCTTGCGGATCGACTCCATCTGCTTGCGCAGGAAGTACTCGCGCTGCTGCTTCTCCGCGCCGGACTCGACGTCCTCCCGGATGCGCTTGCGGACCTGGAGTTCGGCGAGGCGCTCGCGCTGGTAGCGCAGAGCGAGCTCGAGCCGGTCGGTCACGTCGATGGTCTGGAGCAGCTTGACCTTCTGCTCGTAGGTGAGGTCGGGGGAATAACCGCTGGTGTCGGCCAGCGGGCCGGGCTCGGCGATGCTGCGGAGGAACGCGGAGATGCGGCCGTCGTCGCCGCGCAGCTCGAGGATCTCCTCGACGGTGGCGCGATACTCACGCTCGAGGTTGCGGGTGCGGCCGTCGACGGGCGCCTCGTCGAGGTGCTCCTCGACCTCGACGAACAGGCGGCCGTCGGGCATCGTGTGGGCCGCGCCGGCGGTGCCGCGATGAACGCCGGTCAGGGCCACGGCATGTGCGCCGCCGGGAAGACGCACGTGATCGGTCACGTCGGCGACGGTGCCGACACCTGCGAACTCATGCTCGTGCTTGGGCACGAGCAGCACCCGCGTCTCCTCACCGGCGTCCACCGAAAGGGTGAGCGACATGCCGGGGAAGACGACGGCGTCATCCAGCGGGACTAGGAGAAGACGGGACATCCAGGCTTCACTTTCGGTAGTTGCTTACTTTCGATAAGAGGGTACCACAGCGGATCCTGAACCTGACCCGCTGTGCTGTGATGATCTTAGTGTAGGACACTGAGATTATTCGGCACGGGCGAGCGCAGCGCGTGGTTAGGCGCCCCCGGAGAGGGTGGCCCGTCGCCGAGCGGACTGAGCCGGGCGGGCGTATTTGCCAACATGCCCCTCGTGACCGACAAGAAGACAACCGACAACACCGAGGAAGCGCACGACGTGCTCGCCGCCGAGGCGTTCGTCGTGCCGGCCGCGGACCCCGAGCTCGAGCCGGCCCACGACATCCTCGCCGCCGAGGACTACGGCGTGCCCGGCCCCGACCCCGACCTGCATGAGCTGCATCGGCACGAGCCGCTCGCGGTGCCCCACGACCCCCACGGCGACGCGGTGCCCCACGACGTGCTCGCCGCCGAGGAGTTCCCGATGCCGGCGGTCCATTCGCACCCGCACCCGAAGCCGTCGCTCGTCGAGCGGCGGGGAGGGCCGGCGCGGTTCGCGATGGAGGTCGCGGTCGTCCTCAGCGCCCTGCTGGCCCTGCGGCGGCTGCTGCGCGGCCGGCGGAAGTAGCCGCTGGGCGCTTCGCCCGGGCTGGCCACGGCGCCGGGCGCACCGTCCCGGCGTCCGTGCTGTTCTTTCACAGAGTTGGCACGGGCTGTGACACACGGGCAACGAGGAGGGTGAGACCCTCGGGGGGTGGGGAATTCTGATGGCGCATACGGGGAATCAGATTCCCCACGGGGGAAGACGCTCGCCCGGTTGGCGGCGAGGCAGCACGGGGTCGTCGGCGTCAGGCAGCTCTACGCGCTTGGGTACGGGCCGAATGCGATCGCGCGGATGGTCAAGGACGGCCGGCTCCATCGTCTTCATCGCGGTGTTTATGCCGTCGGCCATCGCCGCCTCTCGAGGAAGGGCCGCTGGATGGCCGCCGTCATCGCCTGCGGCAGCAACGCGGTGCTCAGTCACCGGGCAGCGGCGGCGCTCCATGGCCTGAGGCCCGCCGCAGCCGGGCCGATCGACGTCACCGCCCCCGGGCACTCGAAGCGCAAGGTCGAGGGCGTGCGGTTCCATGCGGTGCGGAACCTGCCACCGGAGGAAGTCACGAAAGTCGACGGGATCCCCGTGACGACAGTCGCCCGTATCTTCCTCGACCTCGCCGAGACCGCCCGCCCGCAGCAGCTCAGGCTCGCGCTCGAGGCCGCCGAGCGGCTCGAGCTCTTCGACCGCCGCGACATCGACGCGACGATCGAGCGCAACCCCGGGCGCCACGGCAGCAAGCCGCTCACCGAGGCCTTAGCCGACTTCACCGGGCCCGCTCCCTGGACGCAGTCCGAGCTCGAACGCCAGTTCCTCGCCCTGATCCGCGAGCACGGGCTGCCCGAGCCGCAGGCCAACGTCGTCGTCGCCGGCCTCACCGTCGACTTCTACTGGCCGGCGCAGCGCCTCGTCGTCGAGGTCGACGGCTACGCGTTTCATCGCACGCGGGCGCAGTTCGAGGCCGACCACCGCCGCGACGCGGCGCTTCAGGTCAACGACCTGCGGGTGATCCGGCCTACGCAGCGGCGGATCGCCGACGACGGCGGCGCGCTCGTCAGGGAGCTGGAGCGATTGCTCAGCAACGGAGGCCCGGGCCTCAGCGCCGACGGGCCAGCAGGTCGGTGATCGTCCCGAGGCCCATCTCGGCCGCGAAGCCGACCGTCTCCGACAGGGTCGGGTGGGGGTGGACGGTGAGCGCGAGGTCCTCGGCGTCGGCGCCCATCTCGAGGGCGTGGACCGTCTCGGCGACGAGCTCGCCGGCGTTCACGCCGACTATGCCGGCGCCGAGCACGCGCCGCGTTCCCGGCTCCAACAGGAGCTTCGTCAGCCCGTCGTCGCGGCCGAGCGAGAGCGCCCGGCCCGAGGCCGCCCAGGGGAAGACCGCCTTCTCGTACTCGATGCCCTGGGCCTTGGCGTCGGTCTCGGTGAGACCCATCCACGCCACCTCGGGGTCGGTGTAGGCGACCGAGGGGATCGTGCGGGCGTCGAAGGCGGCGCCGGGCTCGCCGGCGATGACCTCGGCCGCGACCTTGCCCTCATGGGAGGCCTTGTGGGCGAGCATCGGGCCGCCGACGATGTCGCCGATGGCGTGGATCCAGGGGACGTTGGTGCGCAGCTGGGCGTCGACGGGGATGAAGCCGCGCTCGTCGACGGCCACGCCCGCGGCGTCGAGACCGAGCGAGAGGCCATTGGGCCGCCGCCCCACCGCCACGAGCACGCGGTCGAACGTCTCCGACGCGCCGCTTGAGAACTCGACCGTGATCCCGTCGTCGCCGGCCGCGGCCGAGACGACCTCGACGCCGGTCATGACCGCCTCGTACCGGCCCGCGACGCGCTTGCGCAGCGGCGCCACGAGATCGGGATCGCAGCCGGGGATGAGCTGGTCGAGCAGCTCGACGACGGTCACCCGGCTGCCGAGCGCGTCGTACACGGTGGCCATCTCGAGGCCGATGATCCCGCCGCCGATGACGAGCATCCGCTCGGGGATCGAGGCGGGGGAGAGGGCGGCGGTCGAGTCGATGATCCGCTCGTCGTCGGGGAGCATGGGCAGGCCGACGGCGGACGAGCCGGCGGCGACGATGCAGTGGTCGAAGGTGATCGTCCGCTCGCCGACCACGACGGCGTGGGGCCCGTCGAAGCGAGCCTCGCCGTGGACGACCTCGACCTTGCGCTGCTTGGCGAGGCCCGCGAGCCCGCCGGTGAGCCTGCCGACCACCGACTGCTTCCAGTCGAGCAGCGCCGCGATGTCGACCTGCGGCTCGCCGAACGACACGCCGTGCGCGGCCATCTCCTCGGCCTCGGCGATCACGCGGGCGGCGTGGAGGAGGGCCTTCGAGGGGATGCAGCCGACGTTGAGACAGACGCCGCCGAGCGCCTCGTGGCGCTCGACGAGGATCGTGCGCAGCCCGAGGTCGGCGGCGCGGAAGGCGGCGGTGTAGCCGCCGGGGCCCGAGCCGATGACCAGGACCTGGGCCTCGTGGTCGCCGCTGTCATCGGACCCGGGGGGAGCGGGCGCCGCGGGAGCCGGCGTGGCCGGCGTGGCCGGCGCAGCGGTGGTGCCGGCGGACGGTCCCGCGCCGTCGGTCTCGAGCACGAGCAGCACGCTGCCCTCCGACACGCGGTCGCCGATCGACACCCGCAGCTGGCTGACCGTCCCGGCGAAGGGGGAGGGGACGTCCATCGTCGCCTTGTCGGACTCGAGCGTGACGAGCGGATCCTCGAGGGCGACCTCGTCGCCGGCACCGACGTGGATCTCGATGATCGGAACGTCGTTGAAGTCCCCGATGTCGGGGACGGGGACCTCGACGGTGCTCATAGCAGCGCCCGCCGGAGGTCCGAGAGCACGCGGACGAGATAGGCGACGAAGCGGGCGGCGTCGGCGCCGTCGATCACCCGATGGTCGTAGGACAGCGACAGCGGGACCATCAGCCGGGGGACGAACTCCGAGCCGTTCCACACCGGCTTCATCGCCGAGCGGGTGACGCCAAGGATGGCCACCTCGGGGGCGTTGACGATCGGGGTGAACGATGTGCCGCCGATCCCGCCCAGGGAGGAGATCGAGAAGGTCCCGCCGCTCATCTCAGCCGGCGAGAGCTTGCCGGCTCGCGCCTTGCAGGACAGCTCGGTCAACGCGCCGGCAACCTGCAGGAGTCCGAGCCGGTCGGCGTCGCGGATGACCGGCACGACGAGGCCCTGCGGGGTGTCGGCGGCGAAGCCGATGTTGTAGTAGCCCTTGAGCACGAGCTCGGCGGCGTCGAGCGAGGAGTTGAACTTGGGGAACTCCTTGAGCGCGGCGACGACGGCGAGCACGAGGAACGCCACCATCGTCACCTTGACGTCCTGCTCGACGTTGAGCTGCTTGCGCCACGCCTCGAGGTCGGTGATGTCGGCCTCGTCGTTGTGGGTCACGTGGGGGATCATCACCCAGTTGCGGGCGAGGTTCGGCGCCGAGATGCGTTGGATCCGCGTGCGCTCGACGCGCTCGACGGGGCCGTAGCGCGCGAAGTCGACCGTCGGCCACGGCGGCAGGTCCAGGCCCAACCCGGGCCCGGCCGGCGGAGCCGGAGCCGGGCCGTTAGAAACGAACCCCTCGACGTCGGCCGCCGTGATGCGGCCCTTGCGGCCGGTGCCGCTCACCGACGCGAGGTCGATGCCGCGCTCGCGGGCCAGTCTGCGCACCGACGGGCTCGCGTAGACCGGGCCGCCGCCGTTGGCGGGAGCCACCGCGGGGGCGGGGGCGGCTTCCGGCGGCTCGGCCTCGAGCGCCGACTCGATCGCGTCTGGCGACGCCGCCTCGGTCGGCAGGCCCTCGGAGGCGATGTGCGACGCCTGCGGTCCGGACGCCGGGGACGCGCCCTCGGGCTCGATGCTCAGCAGCAGCGTGCCCTGGGAGACGTGGTCGCCGACGGCGACGTGAATCGTGCGCACGACGCCGGCGAACGGGGCGGGGACGTCCATCGTCGCCTTATCGGACTCGAGCGTGAGCAGCGGGTCGTCGGCCGCGACCGTCGCGCCCGGCGCGACGAGGAGCTCAATCACCGGCACGTCGGAGAAGTCGCCGATGTCGGGGACCTCGACGTCGATCAGCTCGGTCGTGCTCATACCGTGGTCGGCAGCGGGGCGTCGGGGTCGATGTCGAACGTGGCGATCGCCTCGGCGACGCGCTCGGCCGGGACCGCGCCCGCGTCGGCGAGCTCCTTGAGAGCGGCCACGGCGACGTAATGGCGGTCGACTTCGAAGAAGCGGCGCAGCCAGCGGCGGTAGTCGCTGCGGCCGAAGCCGTCGGTGCCGAGCACGCGATATGAGCCCGGGACCCACTGGCGGATCTGGTCGGCGAAGGCGCGGATGTAGTCGGTCGCGGCGACGACCGGGCCGCGGTCAGCGTCGAGGCACTCGGCGACGTAGGCGGAACGCGCCTGCGCCACGGGGTGGAGCATGTTCCAGCGCTCGACGTCGATGCCATCGCGACGCAGCTCGGTGAACGAGGTGACGCTCCACACGTCGGCGGCGACGCCGAACTCCGACTCGAGCAGCTCGGCCGCGGCGACCACCTCGAGCAGGATCGCCCCCGAGCCGAGCAGCTGCACCCGCGGTCCCGAGCCCGACCCTTCACGCAGGCGGTACATGCCGCGGAGGATCCCCTCCTCGGCGCCCTCGGGCATGGCCGGATGGTTGTAGTTCTCGTTGAGCAGCGTGAGGTAGTAGAAAACGTCCTCCTGCTCGCCGACCATCCGCCGCAGGCCGTCCTGGATGATGACCGCGACCTCGTAGCCGAAGGCGGGGTCGAAGGCCCGGCAGTTGGGCACGACCGAGAACAGCACGTGGCTGTGGCCGTCCTCGTGCTGGAGGCCCTCGCCGTTGAGCGTCGTGCGGCCGGCGGTGCCGCCGAGCATGAATCCCCGCGTGCGGCTGTCGGCCGCCGCCCACACGAGATCCCCGACGCGCTGGTAGCCGAACATCGAGTAGTAGATGTAGAACGGGATCATCTGGACGTCGTGGGCGCTGTAGGAGGTGCCCGCGGCGATGAACGAGGAGATCGAGCCGGCCTCGGTGATCCCCTCCTCGAGGATCTGGCCGTGCTGATCCTCCTTGTAGAACATGAGCTGGGCGGAGTCCTGAGGCTGGTAGAGCTGACCGACCGGTGAGTAGATGCCGACCTGGCGGAAGAGGCCCTCCATGCCGAAGGTGCGGGACTCGTCGGGGACGATCGGGACGACGTGGGGTCCGATCTGCTTGTCACGGAGGAGGGCCGCGAGGACCCGGACGAAGGCCATCGTCGTCGAGATCTCACGGTCGCCGGTGCCCTGGAGCTGGGCGCCGAACAGCGACAGGTCGGGGACGGCGACCGGCCCGGCGGTGCGGCGGCGGGCGGGCAGCGAGCCGCCGAGGGCCTCGCGGCGCTCGCGCAGGTAGACCATCTCCGGGGCGTCGTCGGGCGGCTTGTAGTACTCGGAGGTCCGGACCTGCTCGTCGGTGAGCGGCAGATCGAAGCGGTCGCGGAAGCGCAGCAGCGCGTCCTCGGTCATCTTCTTGGCCTGGTGGGTGATCATCTGACCCTCGCCGGAGTCGCCCATCCCGTAGCCCTTGATCGTCTTGGCGAGGATCACCGTCGGCTGGCCGGCGTGGGCGGCGGCGGCGTGGTAGGCCGCGTAGACCTTCTGCTGATCGTGGCCGCCGCGGTTGAGCAGCCAGATCTCGTCGTCGGACATGTGCGCGACGCGTTCGAGCAGGACCGGGTCGCGCCCGAAGAAGTGCTCGCGGACGTAGGCGCCGTTGCGGGACTTGAACGTCTGGTAGTCGCCGTCGACGCACTCCTCCATCACCCGCACGAGCCGGTCGTCGGTGTCGGCGGCGAGCAGCGGGTCCCAGCGCGCGCCCCAGATCACCTTGATCACGTTCCAGCCCGCGCCGCGGAAGTCGGCCTCGAGCTCCTGGATGATCTTGCCGTTGCCGCGCACCGGTCCGTCGAGGCGCTGGAGGTTGCAGTTGACGACCCAGATCAGGTTGTCGAGATGCTCGCGGCCGGCGAGCCCGATCGCGCCCATCGTCTCCGGCTCGTCCATCTCGCCGTCGCCGAGGAACGCCCACACCTTGCGGCCCTCGGTCGGGGCGAGCGAGCGCGCCTGGAGGTAGTGCATGAAGCGCGCCTGGTAGATCGAGGTGATCGCGCCGATGCCGAGCGAGACGGTGGGGAACTGCCAGAAGTCGGGCATTAGCCACGGGTGGGGATAGGAGCTCAGGCCGCCGGGCTTGGACACCTCCTGGCGGAAGCCCTCGAGCTGCGCCTCGGTGAGCCGGCCCTCGAGGAAGGCGCGGGCGTAGTTGCCGGGCGAGGAGTGGCCCTGGAAGTAGACGAGGTCGCCCGGCACGCCGTCCCGCGAGGCGTGCCAGAAGTGGTTGAAGCCGATCTCATAGAGCGTGGCCAGCGACTGGTAGCTGGCGATGTGGCCGCCGAGCTCGGAGGAGGTCTTGTTGGCCCGGATGACCATCGCCATCGCGTTCCAGCGGTTGATCGAGCGAAGCCGCCGCTCGAGCGCCGGGTCGCCGGGGAGCTGCGCCTCGCGCTCCGGCGGGATCGTGTTGACGTACGGCGTGTTGAGGCTGGCGATCGGGCCGCTGCCGGCGTTCTGGGCGCGCTCGACGACCTGGGTGAGAATGTGGCGCGCGCGGTCGGGACCGTCGTGCTCGACGACGGCGTCGACCGCCTCGAGCCATTCACTGGTCTCGACCGCGTCGATGTCGGCTCCCGCGCCGTTGGTTGATCTCTGCAGTTGGTCGGTCATCCCCGCATCCGGAGCAGTCCTCGGGGCCCTGCACGGGCCGGTCAATCGATATTACCCCCGGGACCGAGCCCCATTCGGGGGGTTCGTTGCCAGGCTCGCTTCGCTACGGTGCCCTCGGTGAGCGCGCGAGAGGTGCACGAGCCGGCCGGCCCGCCGTGGGTGCGTCCGCTGGAGGGTGCGCTCGACAAGCTCGTGGTCGAGTCCGACGCGCTCGCCGACAACCCGCTCGGCGATCCCGCTCGGCGGCCGCTGTACGTCTACCGCTCGCCGGGCCTCGCCTCGGGGCGACACACCGGACCGGTACCGTCGGTGTACCTGATCCAGGGCTATAGCGGGCAGGTCGACGACTGGCTCAGCCGTGCCGCCTTCGAGCCGAACATCGTCGAGCGCCTCGACGCGATGTTCGCCGCCGGCGACACCCCGGAGGGGATCGTCGTGCTCGTCGACGCATGGACCTCGCTCGGCGGTTCGCAGTTCCTCAACTCGGCCGGCACCGGGCGCTACCTCGACTATCTGTGCGACGACATCGTCGGCTTCGTCGACGAGCGCTACCCGACCTTGGCCGGCCGGGAGCATCGCGGCATCGCCGGCAAGTCGTCGGGCGGCTACGGCGCGATGGTCGTGCCGATGCTCCGGCCCGACGTGTTCGGAGCGCTCGCCTCGCACGCCGGCGACGCGCTGTTCGAGGCGTGTTACCTGCGTGACTTCCCCGTCGTCGCGCGGACGCTGCGCGACAGCTTCGACGGCTCGTTCGAGGTGTTGCTGGAGCGCGTCGCCGACGCGGACCACTTCGACTGGGGCAGGTTCGGCGGCGCCTTCTCGCTCTACGCCTACGCGGCCGCCTACACGCCCGATCCCGAGCGACCGGGCAAGGTGCGGCTTCCGTTCGACGTCGCCACCGGCCGCGTGATCGACGACGTGTGGGCGGAGTGGCTCGAGCTCGATCCCGTGCGGATGGCGCCCCGGTTCGCCGGGGCGCTGCGGAGCCTGCGGCGCATCTACCTCGACGCCGGCAAGAGCGACGAATGGTTCCTCGACCTCGGCGCCCAGGCGTTCGCGGCCGAGCTCGACAAGCTCGGGGTGGACTACACGCTCGAGCTGTTCGACGGTCGCCACGGCGGGATCGGCTACCGCTATCCGGGCGCAATCCGCGAGCTGTTGCTCGCGCTCGCGCCGTAGGACGCCCGATTTCGCCGCCCGCTCTCCCTTGCACAGAGACCGTCTGGACTGAGAAGCTACACCGGTGACGCTCGCCGCCGAGGAACAGCTCATCTTCGAGGGACCCGGCGCTCTGGCCGAGCTCGTTCGCCGGCGCGAGGTGGCGCCGCGGGAGCTCGTCGAGTTGTGCCTGCGCCGGATCGAGGCGCTCAACCCCCGTCTGAACGCCTTCCGGGTGACGATGGCCGAGGAGGCGCTCGCCGCGGCGGAGGCGGTGACCGACGGTCCGCTCGCGGGTGTGCCGGTGGCGATCAAGGACGACATCCCCGTGGCCGGCCAGGTGACGACGCGGGGGTCCCGCACCTACGGCCCCCCGGCGACGGCCGACGGCGAGGCGGTGCGCAAGCTGCGCGCGGCCGGGGCGATCCCGATCGGGATCACCAACGTGCCGGAGCTGACGATCTTCCCGTGGACGGCGACCGAGGCCAACGGGATCACGCGCAACCCGTGGGATCTCAGCCGGACGCCCGGTGGCTCGTCGGGCGGCTCGGCGGCGGCGGTCGCGGCCGGCGCGGTGCCGTGCGCGTCCGGCTCCGACGGCGGCGGCTCGCTCCGGATCCCCGCCGCGTGCTGCGGCCTCGTCGGCATGAAGTCGACCCGCGGCCGGGTTTCCACCCAGCCGGCCCGTGAGGGGTGGCTCGGGCTGAGCGTGTACGGCGGTCTCGCCCGCACCGTGCGGGACAGCGCGCTGCTGCTCGACGTCATACAGGGCGCGACGCCGGCCGACGCCCATCATGCGCCGCCGTTCTCCGGCAGCTACGTCGAGGCGGCCGTCCGGGCGCCGGGCCGGCTGCGGATCGCCGTCTCCCGCAAGCTCCCGCCCGGGCTCCTGGGCAAGGTCTCCGCCGACCAGCGCAGCGGCTGGGAGCACATGGGGCGTCAGCTCGAGGGCCTCGGTCATGACGTCGTCGAGCGCGACCCGGCGTACGGGCTCGCCCAGCTCGAGTTCCTGCAGACGTGGGTGCGAGGGATCTATGAGGAGTCGATCACGCTGCCCGACCGCAGCCGGCTCGAGCCGCTCACCAAGCAGATGGCGGCGATGGGCCGCTACGTCGTGCCCGACCGCCGCCGCCAGGCGCTGCTCGACAAGCGGCCGAAGACGACCGCGCGGCTTCTCGCCCTCTGGGACGAGGTCGACGTCGTGATGACGCCGGGGCTCGCCAAGACGGCGATCGCCGCCGAGGGCGGCTTCGGCAAGCCGGCGCCGCTGGCCATCGACATCGCCGGGCGCTTCACCCCGTTCACGCCCCTGTTCAACCTCACCGGTCAGCCCGCGATCACGATCCCCGCGGGGATCGGATCCGACGGCCTGCCGCTCAGCGTGCAGCTCGTCGGCCGGACCGGGGCCGAGGACGTTCTCTACTCGCTGGCCGGCCAGATCGAGGCCGTCGCCCCCTGGGCCGACCGGCGACCGCCCCTCTCCTAGAGCCGCTCGTGTCCGAATCACCGTTTCGTCCCGGCCCGCCTTTCGGGGCGGGCCACGCGGGCGACGGCAAGCAGTGGCGCGGGGACGGCGGGGATGCCTGGACCGAGGAGCTCTCGGCGCCGGGGGACTTCACGATTCGCGCCTCCCGGGATGAGGGCACCCTCGTCCTCGCTCTCTACGGCGAGCTCGACATGGCCACCGCGGACACACTCACGCGCAAGCTCGACATGGTCGGCTCGCTGCCGCCCGCGCGCGTGGTCATCGACCTCAGCGGCCTGCAGTTCCTCGACAGCACCGGGCTGCATGCGCTGATCACCGTCCACCGCGGGTGGAGCACGGCGGAGCGGCCGTTCAAGCTGATCCGCGGTCCGCGCTCGGTCCAACGGGTGTTCGAGCTCACCGAGACCGAGGCGCTGTTCGAGTTCGAGGACTAATCGTCGAGCTTGTCCCGGCGGTAGCGCGCGGAGCCGTAGGCCTCGGGATCCTGATCGGTGTTGAGCGCGTGGTGGGGGTCGACGTCGGGGGCGGGCTCCGCCGCGTCAGTGGGGTTTCGGTCCTCGTCGCGAGTGCTCATGCCGTGGTCATTGCCGCCGCGGCCTGTCCTCAAACGGGCGTCGACGCGGGCTCGGCGACCATGGCGCCGGGGCCCTCGGAATCTCCGGATGACGGTGTATTGGCTCCGGTTTATGCCCGTCTGACGGGGGGAATATCGTGGTGCGTACCGGCTGAGGAACTGCGCCCCCACTTCCTCAGCCCCTCCGGGAGGACCCAGAAGGAACTGGGTCCTCCCGGGGACGCACTTCGCCAGCGCCGGGCGGCACCGGCCCCGGGGAGGACCACGTAGGCTTGGGCGCCGTGGACACCTTTCTCGCCATCGCCAGCCGACGCGAGGTCCGGGATTACGCGCCGCGTCCGATCCCGGCCGACGCCGAGAGGCGGATCCTCGACGCCGGCCGCATCTCCGGCAGCTCGATGAACAAGCAGCCGTGGCGGTTCATCGTCGTCGCGGACCCGGCCGTGCGCGAGCAGCTCGCCGAGTCGGTCTACGAACCGACGAACGTCCGGGGCGCCGGGCTGATCATCGCGATCGCCGTTCAGGGCCGCGGACCGGTCAGCTTCGACGCCGGGCGCGCCGCCCAGAACATGGCGCTCGCCGCCTGGAACGAGGGCATCGGCTCGTGCCCGAACGGGATGCTCGACGCCGAGGCGACCGGGCAGTTGCTCGGTCTCGACGATGGCGAGCGGCCGGTGATCGTGCTCACCTTCGGCTACCCCGCCCGGGACCGCAAGCCGGAGGAACGCACGCCGGATGAGTGGCTGACCCGCGCGAGTCGCCGGCCACTCGACGAGCTCGTCAAGCGCGTGTAAAGCAGACGGTTCTCGGACACCCCGCTGGGGCGCGAAGCGGATAGGTTTCCCGCGACGGTGCGAGCCAGTCGCTCGCAGGCTTCTGGAGAGAGGTGAACCGATGAAGGTCAAGACCCCCGTGCGCTTTGCCGTGCCGATCGTTGCGGCCCTGAGCGTGGTCGCACTCATTCCCTCGCCCGCGGGAGCCACGGTCAGCGTGTTTCCGGTCTCCGGTGCGCGCGTCGCCGCTCCGACGACACAGCTCACGTTCCGCGGCGTGTCGCCGAGCGCGCTCAAGGGCGTCGTCGTGACCGGCTCGCGCAGTGGCGGGCACCGCGGCACGGTGATGGCCGACTCCGACGGCCAGGGCGGAAGCTTCGTGCCGCTCCGGGCCTTCGCTCCCGGCGAGGTGATCACCGTCCAGGCTCCGTTCCCCGTGCTCGGCGCCAAGAGCGGGCGCTATCAGTTCACCGTCGCCCAGCCCGCGGGCGCCTTCCCCTACAGCCCGATCCCCAACGCCAAACGGGTGCGCGGAGACGTCCAGCGCTTCCACTCGCGCCCGGATCTCGTTCCCGCTGCGGTGGTGATCGACAAGAAGTCGGCGAGCACCGCGCCAGGCGAAATCTTCCTCAGCCCGCAGCAGGGACCGGTGCAGAAGGGGCCGATGATCCTCGGCCCCGACGGGCGCCTCGTCTGGTTCGAGCCGCTGCCGCGCCAAGACATCTCCTCCGATCTGCGCGTGCAGAGCTACCAGGGCAGGCCGGTCCTGACCTGGTGGCAGGGCCGGGTCTGGACAGGCGTCGGCATCGGCGAGGACGTGATCGACGACAGCTCCTACCGCCGCATCGCCACCGTCCGGGCGGGCAACGGGGTGAGCGCGGACCTGCACGAGTTCCGCATCACGCCCCAGGGCACGGCGCTCATCACCGCGTACTACCCGGTGTGGTGGAACAGCGGCCGCACACGCCGTGCCGTGCTCGACGCGGTCGTCCAGGAGATCGACATCCCCACCGGGCTCGTCTTGTTCCAATGGGACAGCCTCGACCACGTGCCGATCGGCGACTCCGAGGTCGCCCTGCCGCCGGCCAAGGTCCCGTACGACTACTTCCACGTCAACGCCGTGGAGCCCGACCGCGACGGCAACCTGGTCGTCTCCGGGCGCAACGTGTGGACCGCGTACAAGGTCGATCACGCCTCGGGCCGGGTCCTGTGGCAGCTCGGCGGCAAGCACTCGAGCTTCAAGATGGGGCCGGGCGCGTCCTTCGCCTTCCAGCACGACGTGCGGGTGCGGTCGATCGGCGACATGTGGATCACGATGTTCGACAACGGCGCGGGACCGCCGTCGGTCCATCACCAGTCGCGCGGTCTGAAGCTGCTCCTCGATTTCAAGCGGATGACGGCATATAAGGCGACGGAGCTCACGCACGGGCCGCCGCTGCTGGCCAACTTCGAGGGCGACTATCAGCAGCTCGCCGCCGGCGAGAGCTTCGTGGGCTGGGGCCAACAGGGCTACTTCACCGAGTTCAACTCCCGCGGGCAGGTGGTGTTCGATGGCCACTTCGTCGGGGCCGACGCGAACTACCGCGTGTACCGCTTCCCGTGGATCGGGATCCCGGCGACCACGCCGGCGGTCGCCTACGCCGGCGGGAAGACTCCGACCGTGTACGCGAGCTGGAACGGCGCGACGGTGGTGTCGGCCTGGCGCGTGTTGACCGGCTCGAGCCCGAGCGCGCTGAGTGTGGTCCGCACCGTCCCCGACGCCGGCTTCGAGACCGCGATCCCGATCACGCCGCGCGGCTATGCGGCCGTGCAGGCGGTGGCCCCGAACGGGGTCGTCATCGGGACGACGCGGACGATCGCGACCGGCTGAGGGTCAGCGGACCCGCGAGTACGTGTTGTCGAGGTTGTCCTGCACGACCTGGGCGTCGGTGCGGACGGTGACGATCCGAAGCGGCCGGGTCAGCCGCCGCACGCGATAGTGCCAGCCCGCCGGGAGGGTCAGCCGCTGGCCGAGGTGCGTGAGGCCGCTCTGCGTGAGCGACGGGTCGACCTGCTGGCTCCACGCCTGCATCACCCAGAGCTCGCCGTGCGGGGCGGTGAGCTCGAACACGGTGTGCCCGCGCGCGTAGTCGAACTCGGTGGTCCGGTCGACGCGGTGGACGGTGAACGGCGTCTGCTTGAGCTCACCGACGGCGAGCGTCGCCTCCTCGATCATGTTGAGCGTGCCGAACCGCTTGACGACCTCGGGGCCGTGGCGCAGCTTGACGATCGTGTCCATCAGCCAGTAGCGCGGGCCGTTGCGGAGCACGATCAGGTCGTGGTTGGCATGGGCGACCGCCGTGGTGTCGATCGCGTGCCACGGGGCCGGTGGGCAGGTGTTCTCGCCGAAGGTGTTGTAGACGTCGGCGACGATGCCCGCGGGGGAGTGGTGCACGAGCAGCAGCTCGCAGTAGCGTTTGCCGCGGACGCCCGACACGGCGACTCTCTTTGTGCCCGCGCTCGCGTGCGTGGCCGCGGCGGCGGCGGCACAGGCGCCGAGCAGAGCGAGCAGGCCGCTGAGCAGCAGCACGAGCGTCGGGCGGCGCCGGCGGACGCGCGACGGGCGGGGCGGCATCAGACGCCGGTCCGCTCGCGGAGCAGCGCGGCGAGCTCCTCGGGCTCGGCCACGGTCACAGTGAGCTCGGGGTGGTGCAGGCCGGGGATCACGCGGATCGGCTCGTTGAAGGTGATGAGCACGCCGCGATCGCCGTTGCTGGCGAAGGTCAGGCCGCGGTCGGTGATGCCGAGCCGTGGCGGCCCGGCGGTCTTGATGAACCAGTACGGGCCGGTGACGTCGACCGCCTTGATGTTGGTCAGCGGCACGGTCGCCTTCCAGCGGCCGTAGCGGGCGACGAGCGCGTCCTCCCCGACGCTGACACCGGTGTGCGCGGGGGTGATGCCGAACAGCCGCGCCGCCGTCCGGTAGGAGTCGGCAAAGCGGAAATCGAACTCCCGGGTGGGGGGCGCGGTGCTCATCGCACCGAGACCTTAGCCGTGTCAGCCGGTGGCGTGACCCCTCATCGGCGAGCGCCCGCCGTCGCCACTCGGCTGCAGCGCGGCCCCCCAGCGCTCCTCGATCCGGCCGAAGCGCCAGACGGCGGCGGCCAGCACCCAGGTGCCGAGGAACATCGCGGCGATGATCAGGCCGGCGGTGCTGAGGTTGAAGTTCGCCAGCCAGTCGGCGAGTGCGCCGTGGAGGCCTAGTCGCGAGGTGAGCAGGCCGGCGAGCTCGACGGTGCCGACGAACAGCGCGACGAGCACCGACAGGCCGGTGACGGTGAGGTTGTAGAAGACCTTGCGCACCGGCCGCGAGAAGGCCCAGCCGTAGGCGAAGTTCATGAACGAGCCGTCGATCGTGTCGAGCAGCGACATCCCGGCCGCGAACAGCACCGGCAGGCAGATGATCGCGTAGAAGGGGAGGCCCGCCGCCCCCGCGCTGCCGGCGAGCACGAGCAGCGTGACCTCGGTGGCGGTGTCGAAGCCGAGGCCGAACAGCAACCCGACCGGGTACATCTGCCACGGCTCGGTGATCGAGTTCAGCCGCCGGCCGAACACGCGGCTCATCAGTCCCCGGGCCTGAAGCTGCTGCTCGAGCTCGCGCTCGTCGTAGTGGCCGCGGCGCATGTCCCGGAACACGCGCAGGATGCTGATGAGGATGAGGACGTTCAGGAAGGCGATCACGTACAGGAACGTGCCGGAGACCGACGTGCCGATCAGGCTCGTCGTGCGGTGCAGGGTCGAATGACCGGCCCGGATCGGACCGCTCAGCGCCCGCACGCCGACGGCGAGCAGGAAGGCGAGCAGGAAGACGATCGTCGAGTGGCCGAGGGAGAAGAAGAAGCCCACGCTCAGTGGGCGCTTGCCCTCGCCCATGAGCTTGCGGGTCGTGTTGTCGATCGCCGAGATGTGGTCGGCGTCGAAGGCGTGGCGCATGCCGAGCGTGTACGCGGTCAGGCCGGTCCCGATGGCAAACGTCCCGGCGGCGCCGAGCCGAAGGTGGGCGGGGGCGACGACGAGCAGGAGGATGCCGAAGCCGACGACGTGCAACGCGCCGACGACGGCGGCCATCACGCCGACGCGGCGCCACTCCTCCGCGGTCAGTGCTGAACGCACGCGCCGGGCGCGCGAGGGGAGCGAGGACAGCGCCGTCGAGGCCTCCACCTGGATCTCTCCTCTCCGTAGCGGCGGACCCGGAGAGGGGGCCGCGCGGCCACGAAGCTAACCGCCGTTGTCGGCGATTGCAACGCCCGGGTAATTGGGAGCACCGGCGGAAATGCCGGACTCGTGCGCGCAGTCGAGGTGGAGGAGCTCCTCACCCGTCTGGGCGAGCGACGGCTCGCGGGCGAGGGACGAGCGACGACTCCCGAACGACGTGCGAATCACGATCGGCTCGTAGATCCCCAGCACCTGGCGGCAGACGATGCACTCAACTCTCTCCATGGAAATTTGGAGTATGTGGATCCGTCTGGCGACTGTGCTGCGTAGTTTTCCGCAACCTCCCTGCGGAGTCCCCACAAATCTTTCCGCGGCACGGGCGAAACCGGGGCCCGACGGGCCGCCGCTCAGGACCCCTGGAGGGCGCGGATGCTCTCGAGGAAGATCGCGCTCATGTCGGCCTCGCCGTGCTCGTCGGTGGCCGCGTCGAAGCGCCGGCGGACGGCGGCGACGAGCGGCAGGTCGAGCCGGCGGCGGGCGATCGACTCCTCGACGAGCCCCGCGTCCTTGGCCGCGAGCGCGAGCCGGAACGACGGCGGGAACTCGCGGGCCATCATCGCCTTGCCCTTGAGGCGCATGTAGGGGAGGTCGAGGGGGCCGTCGGCGACGGCGTCGAGGACGAGCTGCGGATCGAGCCCCATTCCCTCCGCGAGGGCGAGCGTCTCCGCCGTGCCCTCGACGACGGCGAGGATCCAGCTGTTCGTCGCCAGCTTCAGCCGGGTGCCCGAGCCCGCCTCGCCAACCCAGATCGTGCGGCGGCCGACGACGTCGAAGATCGGCGTGACGCGCTCGCGCAGGGCGTCGTCACCGGACGCGAGCACGACGAGCTGGCCCTGCTCGGCCGGCTCCTTGGTCCCGAGCACCGGCGCGTCGACGAAGGCGAGACCGTGCTCGTCGGCGAGCGCGAGGCAGCGCTCGGTGCCGGCCTCGCCGATCGTGCTCATCTGGAGCCAGAGCACGTCGGGCGCGAGGTCGGCCGTGAGGACGTCCTTCATCACCGCGTCGACCGCGTCGGCGTCGGCGAGGATGGTGAGGATGATGTCGGCACCGGCGGCGGCCTCGGCGGGGGAGCCGGCGAGCTCCGCGCCGTCGTCGGCGAGCGGCGCGGCCCGCTCGGCGGACCGGTTCCAGGCGACGATCGGACAGCCGTCACGCGCGAGGTTGCGGGCCATCGCGAGCCCCATCGTGCCGCCCGCCCCGAGCACGGCGATCGTCGGCTTGGCGGCCATCAGCGGTGTCCTTCGGCGCTGCGGATCATCGGAAATCGTCCTTTCTCTCGGCGTCGGTACGGCTCATTCTCCGCTACCCGCTGCGAGCCGGATTAGCCCCGGGTAGGCTCGGGCCATGGCCGAAGAGCAGACCTTCAGCGGCCGCGTCGCGCTCGTCACCGGCGCGAGCGGCGGAATCGGCGCCGCCATCTCCCGGCGCCTGGCCGAACGCGGCGCCGCGGTCGGACTCGGCTACGGCGCCGGCGCGGGGGCCGCCCATCGCCTCGCCGCCGAACTGGGCGACGGCGGTGCCCGGGCCGTCGCCCTCGGCGCCGACCTGCGCCTGCCCGAATCGCCACGCGCCCTCGTCGACGCCGCGGTCGAGCAGCTCGGCCCGATCGACCTGCTGATCGCCAATGCCGGCCTCGGCCGCCGGCTCGAGCTCGACGAGGTCACCCCGGACGATTTCGAGGAGACGGTGGCGGTCAACCTCCGCGCGCCGTTCCTGCTCGCCCAGCACACCGTGTCCGGGATGCGCGAGCGCGGCTTCGGGCGCGTGCTGTTCATGTCGTCGATCGCGGCGTTCACCGGCGGCGTCGTCGGTCCGCACTACGCCGCCTCGAAGGCCGCCCTTCACGGGCTCACGCATTACCTCGCCGCGCGGCTGGCCGGCTCCGGCGTGACCGTCAACGCCCTGGCCCCGGCGCTCATCACCGACACCGGCATGCTCCCGGGCGAGCCCGAGGAGCTCCGGGGCCGAGTCCCCGTCGGGCGGCTGGGCCGGCCCGACGAGGTCGCCGAGCTCGCGATCGCCATGCTCGCCAACGGCTACCTCACCAATCAGGTCGTCTCGCTCGACGGCGGGATGTATCCGCGCTGACGATCACGGGCTCGCGGCCTGCAGGGAATCGAGGATCAACCGGGTCTCGGCCGCACCGATCAGCCGGCGGGTGCGATCGACGACATCCATGTTCACCGAGATCGCGTCGATCCCGCAGCGCACGAGCAACTCGGCGTACTCGGGATAGACGGACGGGGCCTGACCGCAGATCGAGGTCTGCAGACCGAGCCGCCGAGCGCGGGGAATGAGCTCACGCAGGTAATCGGCGACGGCGGGGTCACGCTCGTCGAAGACCTCGGCCACGACCTCCGAGTCGCGGTCGGCGCCGAGCATCAGCTGGGTGAGGTCGTTGGAGCCGATCGAGATGCCGGCGATGCCGAGCCCGGCGTAGCGCTCGAGGTTGAACAGCACCGACGGAACCTCGGCCATCACCCACAGTTCGAAGCCACGACGGGCGAGCAATCCGGATTCGGCGACGAGCGCCCGGCAGGCCTCGAGCTCCCACGCGGTGCGGACGAACGGCAGCATCACGTGGAAGTTGGCGTGGCCCGCGTCCCACACCCGGCGCACCGCCTCGAGCTCGAGCCGGAACACCTCGGGCTCGTGGGTGTAGCGCAGCGCACCGCGGTAGCCGATCATCGGGTTGGACTCCTCGGGCTCGAAGCGCTCCCCACCCTTGAGCCCGCGGAACTCGTTCGTGCGGAAGTCGATCGTGCGGTAGGTGACCGGCCGTGGGGCGAACCCCGCGGCGAAGGTCGACAGGGCGGTGGCCATCCGGTCGATGAACTCCTCGGAGCGTCCCTGCTCGATGAGGAGCTTGGGATGAGCGCCGCCGAGCGCCTCGATGACCATCAGCTCGGCCCGCAGCAGGCCGACGCCGTCGACGGGGAGCGCCGCCGCCTTCTCGACCTGCGAAGGCTCGGAGAGGTTGACGAGCAGCTTCGTGCCGATCACCGGGGAGGTCACGACGGCCCGCACGCGGCCGTCCGCGGCCGTCGCGGCCGACGCGGCGACGACACCATGCAAGACGGCGCCGTGGGTGGCGTCGACGGTGACCAGCTCGCCGTCGCGCAGCTTGCGCGTCGCCTCGGCGGTGCCGACGACACACGGCACACCGAGCTCGCGAGAGACGATTGCCGCGTGGCAGGTCATCCCGCCCGAATCGGTGACGATGGCCGCTGCGCGCCGCATCAGCGGCACCCAGTCGGGCGAGGTCATATGGGTCACGAGCACGTCGCCATCGGCGAGTCGGGCGGCGTCGGCGAGCGAGGTGATCACCCGCACCGGCCCGGTGCCGCTGCCGGGGGCTGCGCCGAGGCCGCGGACGAGCGGTGGCGCGCTCGCGCCGCCGCCGGGCGCCTGCTCGGCGGGGTGGACGGCTTCGCCGCCGGCCGAGGTCACCGGCCGGGACTGAAGCATCCACACGTGCCCGTCGCGGTCGAAGGCCCATTCGGTGTCCTGCGGCGCGCCGTAGTGGCGCTCGATCCGCACGGCGAGGCCGGCGAGCTCCTCGACCTCGTCGTCGGTGAGCACCGCCTTGACCGCCTCGGCACCGCTGAGCTCCCGTACGGTCGTCCCGCCGCCGGGCGCCGGCTCGATGGCGAGCTCCTTGGTGCGGACCTCGCGGCGGAGGATGGCCATCGTCCGCTTCTCGACGACGTAGCGGTCGGGGGAGACGCTGCCGGACACGACGGCCTCACCGAGGCCGAAGGAGCCCTCGATGACGATCCAGTCCGCGCGACCGGTCGACGGGTCGATGGTGAACATGACGCCCGCGCGCGTCGACTCGACCTGGCGCTGGACGACGACCGAGATGTCCATCTCGGCCTGGGCGAAGCCACGCTTGGCGCGGTAGAAGATCGTGCGGCCGCCGAACAGCGACGCCCAGCAGCGGCGGACGGCGTCGACGAGCGCGTCGGCGCCACGAATGTTGAGGAAGGTCTCGTTCATCCCTGCGAACGACGCCGACTCGGTGTCCTCGGCGGTGGCCGAGGAGCGGACCGCAACCGCGACGTCGTCGTCGCCGTCGGCCAGCTCGGCGTAGCAGCTGCGGATCTCGGTCTCGAGCCACTCGGGCAGGGGCTCGGCGAGCACCAGCTCGCGCACCTCGGCCGAGCGCTCGGCGAGCGCGGTCGTGTCATCGACGTCGAGGTCGGCGAGCCGCTTGGCGATGCGGCCCCGGAGATCGTCGGCCGCGCAGAAGGCGCCGTAGGCGGGAGCGCCGATGACGAAGCCGGGTGGGACCGGCAGCCCCGCGCGGGTCAGCTCGCCGAGGTTGGCGCCCTTGCCGCCGGCGAACTCGACGTCACCCTTACCCAGCTCCCCAAAACTGCGGACAGGACGAGTGGCCTGGATTGGCGTCGATCCAGTGCTCATGATGCATCTCCTGGTTCTCGCGGGCTGGCGGGATGCGGCCAGCCTCACTGCGGACGCTAGACCTGCCGTCGATCGGCTTCATCGGGGCTTCCTACGTAGCCCGGTCCGCGAAACCCACCCCCCGGCGCGCGAGCGCTCAGGGCTAAACCCGCCGTCGCCGGTTGACGATGCTCTTCTGGATCGAAAGGCCATGGCGTACAGTCAAGACCGAGGTATGACCGAAGGGCATGACGGCAGTCCCGCCGGCGGGGTTGCCTCTGGGCCGACACCGGAGGTGGAGCAGGCGGCTCCGGGCGCGTCGGGCGACGAGCAGGGCAACGAGGTTCTGGCCGCCGCGATCGAGGCGGGTCAGTTCGGTTTCGTGCTGCTCGGCGACAAGGCCGTCATCCGCCGGGCCAACGGTCCCGCCTGCCAGCTGCTCGGGCGCCCGGAGAGCGAGCTCCTCGGGCGGCCGCTGCCGGAGTTCGTCCACCCCGACGACCGCGGGTGGAGCACCTCGCAGCTCGACCTCCTGCTCTCCGGCGTCACCCGCCACCTGCGCCAGGAGCTGCGCCTGCTCGCCGATGGCGACGCCGACGTGTGGACCGAGCTCAACGTCCGTCCCGTCGACGACCTCGCCGACCAGTCGGTGTTCGCCGTCGCGATGCTCGAGGACGCCAGTGACCGTCGTGAGCGGGAGAGCGAGCTGCGGCGGCTCGCCGATACCGATCCCCTCACTGAGCTGTTCAACCGCCGCCGCTTCGCCGCCGAGCTCAACCGCCATCTCGCCCGTGCCGAGCGCTACGGCCAGCGCGGCTCGCTGCTGCTCGTCGACGTCGATCGCCTGAAGTCGATCAACGACCGTGCCGGTCACCTCGCGGGCGACAACGCGATCATCACCACGGCCACGCTGCTGCGCAACCATCTGCGCTCGAGCGACGTCGTCGCCCGGATCGGCGGCGACGAGTTCGCGATCCTGCTGCCCGATGCGGGCCCGGTCCAGGCGGCCACGGTCGCGCAGGCTCTGCTGCGCGGGGCGGTCGCGACCGATTCCGGTCCGGGCGCGACGATCCGGCTCACGCTGAGCATCGGCATCACGCCGATCGAACCCGACGGCTCCGACGCCGCGGCGCTGTTCGAGCGTGCGGACGCCGCCCTCTATGAGGTCAAGCGCTCCGGCGGCAATGGCTATGCGACTCGCGACGGCGGCCAGTTAGGCCTCGACGGGAGCTCGCTCGGGTCCGGTCCGACGGTCGCGCGCGTGACCGCGGAGGCGATCGGACCGCCGACCGGCGCGATGGTGCCGGCGCCACAGATCGATCTTGAGACACTGCTGGCCACGGTGGCCGAGCTCCGGGGCGCGAGCGCCGCCCTCGTCGCCTGGGAGCTGTTCACCGAGGAGGACGCCGTCCAGGACGCCTGGGCCACGGCGGTGCGCGACGGGCTGATCGAGCGGGACCGCTACGACGCCGAGGACCGCGAGTGGCTCTACAACCTCACCGAGGCCGGAACGCTGAAGCTGAACCTCGGCGGTCAACGGCCCGGGGGCGCCGCCCCGTCGGCCGAGGGTGCCGAGGAGTCGCATCACCGCCGCCCCCGGCCGTCGCCGCATGGCTGAGTCACGGGACGGGGAATCGGGCAACAATGTGGGCGTGTCCCTGCCCTGGCCCGTCCGCAGCCTCGCCGCCGGTGTCGCCGGGACGGCGACGCTGTCCCTGGCCTACAAGCTCGAGCACCGGCTGAGGCCGCGCGTCACCGGCTCGCTCGACTACGACGACGGACCGGTCCCCGGGCAGATCGTCTGCTCGATCCTGCATCTCCCCGACGTCAGCCGCCGCGAGGAGGACGACGTCGGTCTCATGCTCCGCTGGTCCTACGGATCGGCGTTCGCGCTCGCCCACGGGCTGCTGCGCCGTCGCGTGTCCGAGCCGGGGGCGAGTCTCGTGTTCGGCGGCGCGCTGATGACGATGACCTTCACGATGTTCCCGCTGCTCGGTCACACGCCGCCGCCCTGGCGGTGGCCGCGGTCGGTGCTGCTCACGAGCGTCGGCACGCACGTCGCCTATGTGGCCGCCGTCGCGTACGTCGACGATCGCACGCGGGGTTGAAGGCCGGCGGCTAAAGTCGCCTTTGTCTATCGAATCAGTTGTGTATGATGTGGAGCGTGACGAGTGTCGACGTTCACCAGCACATCTGGACGACGCCACTGCTCGACGCACTCGCTGCGCGGGACGACCTGCCGCTCGTGCGGCGGAGCGACGGCGTCACCGTCCTGCACAGCCTCGGCGAGCAGCCGTACATGATCGACGAGCGGGCCGAGGCGCCGGAGCGGCGCGAGGCCCTGCTCCGGCGCGACGGACTCGAGCTTGCGCTGATCGCCATCTCGAGCCCGATCGGCATCGAGGCCCTGCCCCGGGACGACGCGCTCGAGCTGATCGACGCGCACCTCGACGGCGTCGCTGCGCTGTCGGAGCGGTTTGCCGCCTGGGGACCGGTCGCGGTCGACCGCCCCGAGGCCGACGACGTCGACGAGCTGCTCGGCCGGGGCTGCGTCGGCGTGTCGCTGCCCGCGGGCGCCCTGGCCGGTCCCGATCGTCTCGAGCTCGTCGGCCCGGTGCTCGAGCGCTGCGCCGCGCGCGGCGCCCCGGTGTTCGTCCATCCCGGCCGGGCGCCCGGGCAATGGCCCGGTGAGGCGACCGTCGGCGAGCCGCTGTGGTGGGCGGCGCTCACCGACTACGTCGCGCAGATGCAGGCGGCATGGGTCAGCTTCGCCGCGCTCGGCCGCCGCGACCACCCGGAGCTGACGATCGTGTTCTCGATGCTCGCGGGGGGCGCGCCGCTGCTCAGCGAGCGGTTGACGACGCGCGGCGGCCCGGCGGTCGACCTCGGCGACCCGCTCAGCTACTACGACACCTCGAGCTACGGGCCGGCGGCCGCCGAGGCGATGGCGCGGCGCGTGGGGCATCGCCAGCTCGTGTACGGCTCCGACCGGCCGGTCATCGAACCGATGGTCACGGGTCGCGAGGCTCTGCTGCGGCGCAACGCCGCGGCGCTGCTCGCGACGATCGGCGCGGCGTCGTGAGCCTGTCAGAGGCAGCGCTCCAGGACTTCGTCGAGCGGCTCGCCGCCCGGCCCGAGCTGTGGCGCAACGCCGTCCGGCACGCCAGCGACGTCCGCGTGTACGAGGAGATCTGGGACGACGAGGACGTCAACGCGTGGCTGATCTGCTGGAGCGAGGATCAGGACACCGGCTTCCACGACCACGATGATTCGGCCGCCGCGATCGTCGTCATCGACGGTCACGTGCGCGAGGACCGCATGCGGCTCGCCGCCGCCCCGACGAGCCGGGTGCTCGGTCCCGGGGAGACCTTCATCGTCCCGCCCTGCGCGATCCATCGCGTCCTCCATGAGGGTGAAGGACCGGCCGTGACGATCCACGCCTACTCGCCGCCGCTGCGTCGCACCGGCGCCTACCGGCTCGGGCCGGGCGGGGAGCTCGAACGCGTGGCGCAGACCTACGAACAGGAGCTGAGGGCCGAGCCGGTCCTTCAGGCCTAGTCGTCACGACCCCTGCCCGAATCACCGAACCTGACTGAAAGGGAGCCACGCCATGACCGTCACCGACGAGCTGCTGGCCAACAACGACGCGTACGTCGCCGGCTTCGACAAGGGAGAGCTGCCGCTGCCGCCCGGCAAGAAGGTGGCGGTCGTCGCCTGCATGGACGCTCGGCTCAACGTGTATGGCGCCCTCGGCCTGCAGGAGGGCGATGCGCACGTCATCCGTAATGCCGGGGGTGTGGTCACCGACGACGAGATCCGCTCGCTGGCCATCTCGCAGCGGCTGCTCGGCACCGAGGAGATCATCCTCATCCACCACACCGACTGCGGCATGCTCACCTTCACCGACGACGCGTTCAAGGCTTCGATCCAGGACGAGACCGGCATCAAGCCGGAGTGGGCCGCCGAGGCGTTCTCCGATCTCGAGAGCGACGTCCGCCAGTCGATCGCCCGCATCAAGGCCTCGCCGTTCATCCCGCGCAAGGGCGCCGTCCGCGGCTTCATCTACGAAGTCGAGAAAGGATTTCCGACTCTATGACGAACGCCGTCCCGGTGTCATCCATCGGCGTGATGCCGTAGTGCGGGAAGCGCTCCGGGTCGCGGATCACCTGCTGCAACGCCTCGACGCTCAGCACCGGCACGATGCGCAGCCCGTCAGCCGTCCGGAACAACTCGAAGCGTTCGAACCATTCGCGCAGCGCGATGTTCAGCTTCCGTACGTCGCCCTCAGCGTCCTTCACGCGGCCGCTCAACGCCTCCCATACACGGGCGAGGACGTCGCCGTCATTGCGCGCTGGTTGAGCGTTGAGAGCGTCGAGGGCGGCGTTCAGCCGTTTGTCTGCACGGCTGACCTCCTCGCGCTTGCGCCGAACGACTGATAGTGCGATCTCGGCGGCCTCCTCATCGCCCTCTTCCAGCGCCTGCTCGTAGCGCTCCAGGGCCTTCGCTGCGACGCGCTCGGCCTTCTCGGTGTCCTCGCGGGCGGCGGTGACGACCTGACCCATGCGCTCGACCTCGGCCACTCGGCCCGCGTCGAGTTGCGCGCGTAGCGAGTCCGCATCGCCAAGGAGCGAGTCGATCCCGGCCAGCACGGTCTTGTCGGCTGGTTCGGCGTCGTACGGGAGCGCCGGGCACCACTCGGCGCTGTCTTTGTGGTGGTTGCGGTGAGCGGTGCAGACGTACCGGCGCAGCGGTGAGCCGTCCGGGCGGCGCTTGCGGTCGGTCTGGACGCGGCACGGTCCACCGCACTCGCCGCAGGTGACGCGCCCGGCCAGGAGGTAGCCGACCGGTGGGCGGCCCGCCTTCCGCACTGGCGAGCTGTGACCTCGGGCGGCGCGCTCGGCGCGTAGCTGGAAGAACTCCTCCGGCGCGATGAAGCGAGGCCATTGACCGGGGCCGACGATCTTGCCCTTGTGGGCGAGCAGCCCGGCGTAGATCGGGTTCTCAAGGATTTGTTTGATCCGACCGACGTCGTACGGACGTGCCGTGTGATCCTTCCGCATCGGCCGCGTCCTCGCCCCACGGCTGCTCAGCTCAAGTTGGATCGCCTGAGCGGAGTGTCCGGCCTTCGCCATCCGGAAGATGGTTTCGAAGATCCAGGCGTCCTCGCCGTGCTTGATCGCCGTGTGTTGGACTCGGCCACGTTCGTCGAACTCGCGCAGGACTTGATATCCGGCCGTCTGGATGCCGCGCGCCAGCCAAGCGGCGGTGCCTCGGGCGGCGGCCTCTTGGTAGCCGCGCGTGATGTGGTCCGAGAGGTCTTCGCTGTACTTCGACGCCTGGCGTGATGCGAAGCCCCACAGCATCTCGTTCGTCGTGAATTCATCGTCGCTGACGGAGCGGACCGCGACGCCGTTGGCCTGAAGCTCGTAGAGCAGGCGACCAAGCGCCCGCGCGCCGCCCTTCTTCCCTGATCCGCGCCCGAGCCGCGAGGAGTGGAAGACCCAGAGCTCGGCTGAGCCGTGGTCGTCGGCGGCGGCGATCGCTTCGTGGATGGCGGCGGCGAGCCCAGGGCCGCGGTTGCTCTTGCTGCCCGAGGCGTAATCGATGTGCGGCTCGCCGACGAGCGTGCGGCCGTCGAGTCGCGCGAGCGCCGCGTCGATCTGCGCCACCTGGCTCTTGGTGGATTCGTGGACGTCCTCGCCCACCTTGCTCCGGGCGGCGTAGCGGACGACCGGGACCGACCCCGCCTGGACGTGGGGGCTATCGTTTAGCTTGCTGCTCACGGGTGCCTCCGTGGGTGGTCGTGCCCCCGGCCGTTCGTACCGGCGCGGGGGCTTCTTTGTTGCAGGGGCGCTTCATTTCGGGCGGGAGTAGCTGGGTGACCCGCCCGACACTCACACCCAACGTTTGCGCGATTGACGCTCGGCTCACGCCTGCCTTGACTCGCGGACGACGTCCCTGTCCCGTTCGCGTCGCGCTTGCTCCGCCTCCTTCAACAGAAGTTGGTAACGAGCCTCGGAGCCGCGTAGGTAAATCCTCGCGGCGTGCGCGGGGCCAGAGTTATTGGCCTTGCGCTCTTCAGCCGTCATTGTCATGAACCAATAATACCGTCACTTAAAAAGCGACAGGCGGCTAGTAAATGTAACTGTCCGTTTATTTCGGGCGGCTCCCGTCACCCAGTGACGCGTGGTGGGTTCGCCCTATGCCTTCCTCCCGCCGTGGCGAGAACCCGATGGCGAGCCTGTTCCCGCTGCTGACCGGGGACGAGCTCCAAGCGCTCGCTGCGGACATCAAGGCCAACGGACTACGGGAGCCGATCGTCCTCGACGCGGAGGGTCGGGTGCTGGACGGGCGGAACCGGCTGCGCGCCTGTGAGGTGGAAGGCGTCGAACCCGCGTTCACGACGTACGACGGTGATCCGGTGGCGTACGTCGTGTCGGCCAACCTCCGCCGCCGGAACATGACGAAGAGCCAGTTGGCAATCGCCGCCGCAGAAGCCTGGGATCTGCTCCCTTCGGGTCACGGTGGAGCGCGGGAGCAAGGCGCTACTTCTAGCGGCTTGGGTGACCGGCGCGCTCGGCTCGGGGCGATGTTTGGCGTGTCCGGGGCGTACGTCCAGTCGGCTCGCAATCTGCTTGAACAGGCCCCCGACCTGGCCGCCGCCGTCAAGGCGGGAGACATGAGCCTCACCGAGGCGCGGGGTCGCGCCGAGGCCGAGCCGGGAAAGTCAACGCTCCAAGAGACGGTCAAGAACGCGGTCGCGGCCGATCTGGAATCGAGGATGGCGGCCGGTGATCTGCCGCCGGGGGTCACGCCGGACGAGGTGGACGATTTGCTGGCCGCGTGGGATCTGCTCCCTCAGAACGAGGCCGAGTTCGAGGGTGACCACGCCGAGTCGGCCGAGGAGACAGCGGCACGCTACCGGGAGCCGAGCGAGGTGCAGCCGATGCGGCAGTTCGTGCTCATGCTGCCGCAGGCGGATGGGGACAGGCTCGCAGCGGAGGTGCTCGCCTTGCAGCGGGCCTGGGGCCTCGACTCCTTCCGCGATGTCGTCAGGAACGCGATCCACGCTGCCGCCACCGAGCTCGATCAGCCCACTGGTGACGATGCGGGGCAAAAGACAGACCCCCGCCGGTGATCCGAACGGGGCCTGGGATGCGGCCGGGTATGCAGCGCGTTCTACTTCACTGGCGGCTTCCCAATCGCGTAGGCGAATTTCTTGTCCCCCAGTTCGACGTGCCGGGTTTCGAGTGCCTTGGCCGACGGGATGCGCCCCGCCTTGGCCAACTTGTTCTTGACCGAGAGTGCCGCACCACTGGCCTTCAGCCGCGTGTCGAAGGTGGCCTTGCTGCGCACCCACCTGCCGCTGTCGAGAGCCGCCATCAGGGCGTCGGCCTCAGCGACGGGCATCTGCTTGGTGCCCCGCTTCGGCGGGGCGGCGGGAAGCAGCTCGTAGCCGAAGCGGGTGACGTCGGATTTGGCGCTGGCGCGCGGTGTGCGAGACTCTGTGATGCTCATCTGGACGTTCCTCCTGATGGGCCGTGACCCCGGGCGTTCTGCGCGTCGCGGGGTCGATTCGTTCGGGTAACACGTCACTATAACCGTGACACACACACAAGTGAGGTGACCGTGGGGTGTACGTGTCACCCGCTACTGACGTAAATCGTCCTCAGAGGCTCTGTGACGCCCAACCCTCGGGTTATCCCCGACCATCGCCTCCAAGGGCGTGCTAGCCCGGATCGTGCAGTAGGCGCTCGGGTGTGGCCGCGCCGCGCGCTTTGAGGGGTGAGTGTCAGTGTGTGGGCGGTCCGGCGCGGTGGAGCTGCGTTCGGCTCGTCCTTTCAGCAGCGGTCGGTGGGTGTTCGCCCTCGGTTCTGCTCAGCGGTGATCGCGGCCGGTGACCGGGAGGTGTCTGCTCAGGCGTGATGGCGTGGCGCGTGGGGTTCAGCCGGTGGCGGCGGGGAGCGTCTTGAGCTTCTCGAACGCGGCCTTGAGCGTCTCGGTCCACGGCCAGGCGGCCGGGAGGTGCAGCTTGCCGCGTCGGCCGGAGAACGCGAGCCGGGCGGCGACGTGCAGCAGCCGGTAGCGCAACCGTTTCGGCTCGGCTTTGGCGAGCTCGCCGTCGAGCACGAGGGCTTGGGTCCAGACGATCAGGTCGTGCGCGAGCATCACGATCTCCAGCCACACCTCGTTCATCGCGAACGCCTTGAACGGCAGCTTCGCGAGACCGGTGTCTTTGTCGTCGCGGATGCGATCCTCGACCCGGGCGCGCTGGCGGTGACGGCGCTCGATGATGGCGATGTCAGGGTCGGTCTGGTCGGTCAGGATCGCTTGGAAGCGGTACCCGTCGTGATCGGTGAACGACAGCTGCGCGCCGGGATGCGGACGCTCGCGCCGGACAATCAGCCTGGACCCGTCGGGCCAGGTGCCGAGCTCGAGGTGGTCGGTGATCTCCACGACCTGCCCGTTCTCCCGTTCCGATCCGTCCTGGTCCAGCGCCGGGATCCAGGCGTCGTCAGGGGTTTGGAGGATCGCGGCGCGGACCGTCTCGGTCAGTTCATACCCGAACGAGAACCGCAGGTTCGCGTCATGGCAGTGATCGGCGGTGTCGTGCGTCGCGCCGCCCGAGTCGGCGCGGATCAGGATCTCCATGCTCTCGATCTGCTCAGCGGGGATCTGCGCCAGCGCCAGGTCGATCACCGTCTTGTGATCCTCGGCGGTGTTCGACCCGGCGTTCCCGGGGCGCAGCATGATCGCGAGCGCTTCGCGGGTCTCATCGGCATAGGCGCCGAGCGGATGGAACCCGTACCCGTGCGTGTCGTTCCCGGCCGCCTGCTCCTTCTCCGAGTGCGCGGTGATCAGCGTCGCGTCCACGTCGATCGTCAACGACCCGGGCGCACCATGCAGCTCCCAGAACCGCTCGCGTGCCCTTCCATGCGCCGCACGGAGCGCGTCCAACAGACCAGGTGTCGACGCGACCTTCTCGACCATCCGAAACGCGGTCGAGTCAGACGCCACCGACCCGAACAACGCCTCCTGCTCACGCACCGCTCCGAGATCCGAGACGCACTCGCCACCATCGGCGAGCATCACCGCGAGATCCCGGATCACGACCCCCGGGTCGTGGCCACGCCGGCGCTGCTTCAGGCCCGCCAACCGCATCGACAACGCCTGCGTGAGCCCGAGCTTGTCCGCCACCCGGCCAACCAGCGCCGTCCCCGCGTGCGACACCAACCCGGCTCCGTCCGACGTGACTTCTACGGTTACCGGGCGTCCATCACGCATCACCTTCAAGGTGAAACCTCCAAGCTCGGGATTCAGGAACTCGCAATCCCAAGAATCCCCGCTCAGCCGGACGACTCCGCGCCCCCGAACCCCCCGGGGGCGCGAGTCTTACCGCACGATCCGGGCTAGCGGCCCCGGCGCGGTCCAGAGGAGACGCTGGGACAGGGTCCCAAACGCCCGCGCCCGGGGTGTCGGAGGACGACCCTTTCCGTGGCGCGAGGGGGCGACCCCTGGACTGGACATAGGAGCGGCAGCTCAGAACGAGGTGGTTAAGCCCCGCTTCAAAACGATCGGCTCCCAGTGCTGGCACATGCACCTTAGACCATATGGACGTCCGGCCTGGCGTGTAGTCATGGGTCGGTCCCCCACGCGTTGGTGGGGTGATTGAGCCGTGCGGGCTGGACCCCGCGCGGCGCCCACAACCGCATAGAGGAGCCGACCATGGCGAAGGTTCGCAGTTGGGTTGGTCTTGACGTGCACGCGCGTTCGGTGCTGGCCGTGACGATCGACGGCGAGTCGGGCGAGCTGCGCTCGCGACGACTGTCTGGAGTGACGAGCGAGGTGGTCGCGTTCTGCTGCTCGCTGCCGGGTCCGACGCGCGTCGCGTATGAGGCGGGACCGACCGGGTACGGGCTGGCGCGGTCGCTGCATACGGCCGAGGTGGGGTGTGTGGTCGCGGCGCCGGGGAAGATCGAGCGGCCGGCTGGGGATAAGGTCAAGACTGACCAGCGCGATGCCGAGCGGGTGTTGCGCTTGTTGATGATCGATGGGCTGCACCCGGTCCGGGTCCCCTCCGGGCAGGAGGAGGCGCTGCGCGATGTGGTTCGGGCCAGGGAGGCGGTGCGCGGTGATCTGATGCGTGCCCGGCAGCGGTTGGGCAAGCTGTTGCTGCGTCACGACGTTCGCTATGAGGACACCGCCAGCGCCTGGACGGTCGCTCACCGTGGGTGGCTGACGAAGCTCGACCTGGGCGAGCGCGGCGCGCAGGTCACGCTGCTGGAGTACCTCGGCGCGATCGACGCGATCGTGATCCGCCGCGACGCGCTCGAGAAGATCATCGCCGAGTTGATCCCCGGCTCGCCGTGGGAGCAGACGGTCGCCAGGTTGCGGTGTCTGCGCGGGATCGACACGCTCTCGGCGGTCGGTCTGTGCGCCGAGGTCGGCGAGTTCGAGCGGTTTCAGAAGGCCGGCCAGCTCATGAGCTACCTCGGCCTGACCCCGTCGGAGGACACCAGCGGCGAGAAACGCCGGCAAGGCGCCATCAGCAAGACCGGGTCCAGGCACGCCCGCCGACTGCTGGTCGAGGCTGCCTGGCACTACCGCCGCCCACCGGCGAAGGGACAGGCGCTCCGCCGCCGCCAACACGGACAGCCGGCCCACATCATCGAGATCTCCTGGCAGGCCCAGCGACGGCTGCACAGCGTCTGGCAGCGGCTCGACACTCAGCGCGGCAAGCGCCGCACGATCGTCGCGGTCGCCGTCGCCCGCGAGCTCACCGGGTTCTGCTGGGCGCTCGCCAACGCCCACTGACCCTCGACCATGCACCACGTCGGCTGAAGAGGCGGCAGGCCCCTGGTCCCCGCGCGAGAGCATCCGCGATCTAAGCATGAGCAGCCCCCACCGAGGCCACGCTCGATCTTAGACAGCCGGGCTCTCACGACGAAAACCGGTCTTGCGGAGGCGGTAGCCAAACCCGTGCACCCGCGTATAAGAGTCTGACCGCGCGTCGCGCACCAGCCAGACCTGCCGCCCCTCCAGCCGACACAAGATGCCCGCCCACCGCGCGGGCATCCGGTGCTTAACCCTTGACACCCGAACCTCCATAAGGGCTTAGGGGCGGCGGAGGCGCGGGTGCGGTGTCGTCAGCCAGAACGAACATCCGCTCCGGCCTGAAGGCCGCCCGCGGCGACCTGGCCGCGATCGCGTGTGATCTGGCTGGTAAGGAGACCGCTGGCTGCGTGGTGACCGTGATCGTCTGGAAGACGGCGCGCGTGAGCGCTGCCGAGGCGACCAGCGCGGCGAGGGCCGCGAGTACGGCGAGTGCGGTCATGAGCTTGGGGCGGAGGTTGTGGATGGGCATCTCGTTCCTTGAGGTTGTCCCGGGGCTCGTAGAACTTTGAGGTGACGGCGGTCCCTCCGGCCGCGTCCGCTTCTGTTGGGAGCGTTCGCGGCGATCCGACCAAGATCGAAGGAGGAACCGCCGTGAGTAGCAACGTACCGGTCGCGCAGGCGACCATGCAGGAGGCCGTGCTCCCGGAGCGCGTGCAGGAAGCGTTGGGCGAGTTGGTTGGGGCAGCGAAGGAGGGGTTGCTCGCGCTGAGCGTCGGTGTCGGGCTCAGCGTCCTGGCGGAGTTGATGGAGGAGGAGGTCGACGATGTCGTGGGCCCGAAGGGGAAGCACAACTCGGACCGTGTCGCGGTCCGGCATGGTCACGAGGACGGTGAGGTGACGCTCGGCGGCCGTCGTGTCGAGGTCAAGCGGCCGCGGGCGCGGACCGCGGACGGAGAGTCAGAGGTCCAGCTCCAGACCTATGAGCATTTCGCTGACCGCGACCCGCTCGCCCGGGTCGTGCTCGAGCGGATGCTCGCCGGCGTGTCCACGCGCCGGTACGGGCGCACGCAGGAGCCGGTCGGCGAACAGGTCGAGGTCAGGGCGCGGTCGACGTCGAAGTCAGCGGTGTCGCGGACGTTCGTGGAGCGCACTCGCGAGGCGCTCGGCGAGCTCATGGCGCGTCAGCTCGCGGATCTGCGCCTCGCGGTGATGATGCTCGACGGCCTGGAGTTGAAGGGCCGGATGATGATCGTCGCCTTGGGGATCACGACGGAGGGCGTGAAGATCCCGCTCGGCCTGTGGGAAGGCTCGACTGAGAACGCGACCGTCGCGACCGCGCTGCTGTCCGACCTGGTCGAGCGTGGCCTCGATCCCGAGCAGGGGATGCTGTTCGTGATCGACGGATCGAAGGCGCTCCGCAAAGCTGTGCGGTCGGTGTTCGGCGAGGTCCCGGTGCAGCGCTGTCTGTGGCACAAGGAACGCAACGTCATGCAGCATCTCCCCGAGCGCGACCGCCCGCCGATCAAGGCCCGGATGCGCAAGGCGTGGCGGGAGACCGACTACCCGCGCGCGCTCGAGCAACTCACACGCCTCGCGGACGAGCTCGAGCACACGCACCCCGGCGCCGCCGGCTCGCTGCGCGAAGGGATGGACGAGACGCTCACGGTGATCAAGCTCGGGATCACGGGCAAGCTCCGCCGCACGCTCGAGTCCACGAACCCGTGCGAGTCGATGATCGACACCATCCGCACGACCCAGCGCAACGTCAAGCACTGGTCCTCCGGCGAGATGGGACTGCGGTGGACCGCCGCCGGGATGCTCGAAGCCGAGAAGCAGTTCCGCAAGGTCATCGGCTACACCGACCTACCGCGCCTCGCGGTCGCGATCGAACGACGACTCCACCTTCCCCAGCCCAACCCCGCCACCAACCAGGAGGCCACGATCGCAGTCACTGTGTAACGATCCCAACCGGGACCGCCGTCACCGAAGTTCCACGGCGACCGGGGCAACCTCCGTTCCTTGAAGGGAGACGGAGTGGTAGGTGTGCTCAACCATCGTCCGCCGAGCATGCAGCGCCGTACAGGTACCCCAGGGGTGGACCCGACCACACCCCCGGCTTGCATCTCTCATCCGAGGTCGTGGTCCCGCCGATATGGGGTACGGCGGCATCCGGGGGGAGACTGGGTGCCGCCGGTTTCCCACAGACCGGGGCAAAACCGCATGATGGGGCTGGTGCCGCCCCGCGCTCAATCGCCGTGAGTACGTAACTCAGACCGTTTCGGGCGATGCCAGTCGCGCAATCTGGTGCCAGTGGGGTCCACCCCTGGGCCACTCCGATGGGGGTGTGATTCGTCTCATCCCTAGGGCGTCTAGAGAGATCACCATCCGGCGCAGATCATGAGCGGCAACGACGAGCAGACCAACAGGAAAGGGATCAAATGCTCAGCTCACTGATCAGTCGCGCCGCTTCGCGGTCATCTCGCTGGACAGGTCGCGGCGGCCTGGCACTCGTACTCGCGACGGCAGCAATGCTCGCGACCCCCGCCGTCCACGCCGCCAGCGCGGCCTCGTGCAAGGAGGGCGCGCAGACGAGCGTGTTCTCCACCGTGCCGAATCCCAACGGCCCAGGTGTCGCGACCCAGGAGAAGGTCTATCAGTGCGTCGGGGGCCGATGGTTGCTCGTCATCACGATCACCACCTCACCGATGAGGCTCGCGTCGCCGACCAGCTCGCAGCCGACGACCTCCGGCACGCCGCCGACCTACAGCACCGCACCGCTCGCCACCGGCTCAACCGCCAACCTGGCAACGGCGGGAACTTCGCCTCAGTTTGGGTACCCCACCGACAAGCCTCGCCCTCAGGCCTCGATGAACCCCGGTGACGCGATCACCCCTGTGAGCGGTCTAGTCGGCCTGACCGCCAACCTGGTAACGGCCGGGAATTGGCTCCGGTTCACGACCCCTACGGACCCGATCATCCCAACTGATCCGATTCTTCCCTGGTGATCCGGTTCTTTCCCTGTGATCGCTGAGCATGTGCGGCCCGGCTCCCCGTCGGGCCGCCTTCCTTTGTCTGACCAATCGGCTTGGCGCTGACGGGATCAGCCAGCTACGCGCTCGCCGTCGGCGGGGAAGCTGGCTGCGTCATCGCCGCGTAAGGCCCCGATCCCTCGACCCGCCCTACCCCCCCGACCATCGCCTCCGAGGGCCTGCTAGTGGGTCCAGCCGGAACGTTTGACCGGAAACTCGCCGGCGACGGCGAATGGGGGTGCATCCCGACCTTGGAGGTGGTGATGCGTCCCCCGGAAGTGTTCGTGCGGTCGCTGTCTCATCAGGAGGCGACCCGGCTCAAGCGGCTCTCGACGCGGGCTGAGCATCAGTCCACGCGGATCCGCGCGGCGATTCTGTTGGCTTCGAACGTGAAGACGCCGGTGCCGCAGATCGCCCGGATGTGGTTGACCGACGAGAGTCACGTGCGCAAGGTGATCCACGAGTTCAACGAGGAAGGGTTCGACAGTCTGCGCCCTGAGTACCGGGGCGGGCGACCCCGCCGGATCACCCCCGTGCAGCGTCAGCGCGCGGTGGCAGTGGCCGGTGCCCGCCCCGACACAGAAGGGGTGCCGTTGACGCGCTGGTCGCTGGATCGCCTCTCGGCCTGGCTGGCCGGGCAGGGGATCGAGATCTCGCCCAGTCACCTGGGGCGGCTGCTCGGCGAGGCCGGCTTGTCGTTTCAGCGGACCCGCTCTTGGAAGGCCAGCCCGGATCCCGACTACGAAGCCCGCGCTGCGCGGGTGCTGGAGCTCTATGCCGCCGTGCCGTTCGACGGGCCGGTGATCAGCTTTGATCAGATGGGGCCGATCAGCCTCAAGCCGATCCAGGGCGCCGGCTGGGCACGCCGCGGCCGGCCCGAGCGGCTGCGCGCGACCTACAACCGCAAGCACGGGATCCGCTACATCTTCGGCGCGCTGGACGTGCACCGCGACCGTCTCTACGCCCGCACGCGAGCACGTCGCGCCGGCAGCGACGTGCTCGGGTTCATGCGCACCATCCGCCTGGTCTATCCCGGTCGCCAGCGGATCTACTGGATCCAGGACAACCTCTCGGCCAACTGGACCCCCGACATCCGTGCCTACGCGAACGCGAACAAGATCGAGCTGGTCCCGACCCCGACCTACGCCAGCTACCTGAACCGTATCGAGAGCCACTTCCGCCCGATCCAAGAGTTCGTGTTCAACAACACCGACTACCGCGACTGGGACACCGCCCGCCGCGCCGTCGCTGACTACGTCACCCACCGCAACGGACCCGACCACGACCGACGGATCGCCGCCCTCGAACGCAAACACCGAGTCGCCGCATGACCCAGTCATGTCAGGTCAAACCTTTCGACGGGACCCACTAGCCGCTCCGGCGAGGCCGAGAGAGGGCGTCTAGGCTTGCACAGCAACTCGGCCCGGAGTGGCCGGGGAGCGCGAGGCCGAGCGGATCGAGCGGGCGATGATGGCGGCGTAGCCTGGAGCGCCCGCCAGCGAGCCGCAACCGGCTCGTCCCGGTGTATGGCGCGAGGTAGATGGCGGCATCGTCGGTCTCACGGGCGAATAAGTCCGACGATGCCGCCAAGACCCAGTCAATCGGAGGACGGGGCGTGGGCCTTGACTGCGATTTCGCAACGTCCGGGTTTTGTCCGCATCCGGATGTGGGCGCGTGACTCGTCGTCTATGATGCGCGCAGATAGCCGAGCCGCCGCGCGTTCCGCGGTGGGCGGGGAGCCCGAGTCGTTGGGGCGAATCGGCCGGTGATCCGGTCGTAGCGGTGGTATCAGACACCGCGAGCCCGTCAGCTAACCCCGTAGGCGCGACATTCAAGGAGAATGAAAATGACGCCAACGCTGGGACGTCGACGACGGCGAGGTACGACTCCTCATCCGGGCGACGATGCAGCGGTCGCAAATCGCCGCAGCGAGCAGGAAGCCTCGGGATTCCGTCGAGCCCCCGGCATAGACTCGCCGCCTATGACCATTTTGCCCGACCAGGCCCTCGCCGAGGCAGACGAGATCGTCCGCGTCACCCTCGCCCCCGAGGACCTCCTGCTGCTCATCGTCGCGGCTGGCATCCTTCAGAACGACGAGGCGACGTTGGCCGAGTGCCAGCCGGACTGATCCTCCGGCCTTCTCCGGCCCGGCGTGATCGCCTAAGAACGTCGCCGACCACCCCCAACCCGGGTCTATCCCCGGCCGGAGCCTCAGAGGGCCTTCTAGCGGTCCCGCGCGTCCAGAGGCGCTCACCTGCTCTTTTCCCCCGGCAGCGTCGGAGCCGTATATGTTCGCTCTCACTGAGGGCGCTCGGCGCGGTCCATTCTCGAGGATCTCTGGACCGCTCGTGACACGGTGAAGCACGATCTCGTCAGCCGGTCGACGAGCGCTTGGACCCTTCGGCGGGGTTTCTCACGAGGACCCGCCGAAGGGGGCTATTTCGCCACGTAGTCGGTCCCCCGAGGGGTCCATCCCTCGGGGGACCGGTTTGTGCTGTCCCCGTAGTAGGGCAATAGAGGACAGCACGTTGCTCGCTGGGCGGGGGCGCGCCGGGCGGGCAAGCTCATCTGGTTATGTAGACCGGATGCGGCGACCCCCCGCTCTCCAGCATGCGGGAGGCCGCCGGGATCGCGTCCCTCTCCCGGGGGGGGCAGAGGGACAGCGGGCACACAAGACTACCGGCGGATGCTGCGGATTTGGACGAATTTGTGCAGCAATCCGTAGTTCCCTCGGATGATCCTGCGGCGCGTGACAGAGGAGGATCGCCAGAACGCCCCCGGCGGTACCGAACCTCTCCCGGTGCGCGTTCCCTAGCGCGGGCGGCGGCTCAATCCCCACACATCGCAGACCCGGTCCGCCGCCCCGCTATCAATCTCGCTCTCGGCCGACGGCAGCCACCATGAGCCGCGCATCGTGACGCTGCCGCACGTGGTCGCGCAGCGACCAGGCGAGGAGCCACAGGGCGGCCTTGTGCTCCCCTGATAGCTGGGCGGCGTCGATCACGTCCTCGACGCGCCCGAACGCGGTTCCCTGCTCCATCATGGCCTCGACCTCCTCTTGGCTTTGGTCGAAGCTGAGTGGCCCGCTTCGAATCATCGGCGCGCCTCCTTTCCTGGGTCCTGCGGTTGCCCTAGATATGCGACCCGCAGTCCCGTTAGGTGACCTGACACTTATCACAGATCAGGCCATCCCCGGCAGTTCCAACCGAGCAATTTGCGCGAAAAACGCGCACCACTGACGTAGGCGGACCTCGGCCTCGGCATACGCGCTACGACCTTTTGCTGAGCTTCGTTTGACAGGCCGTTGACCTGTTACGGTGGGGAACGTGGGAGGGGAAACCCTTCTCAGGACGCCGGATCTGAGGCATCGACAAGTACGGCGATTCTGGGGCGCGAAGGTAGTTCCGGTGTCCTGAGTTTGGTCGCCCCCAACGCCAGCTCCGCCGCGGATTTCTCCCGCCGCAGCCGCCGAAGCGGATACGTGGCTGTCTACTTGCTCCCTCTCCCGCTGCGTGCCTTCTCCGACGCGACCTTCTGCCGGGCGGCCAGCGTCGAGCCGAGTGGCAACGGGTGCATGCGGCTGAGCAGGATCGCCTCCGCGCCGAGCACCGCCAATTCCGTGCGGACCGCGTCAACGTCGCCCTCACGCCAGGCGCGGCCAACCTGCTTCACCCGCTCCGCCAGCATCTCGACCGAGGACGCCTGCCGGTCGCGGGTCGGAGTGTCGGGTTCGGGCGCAAGGTCTTCGGTCTTCCGCGGTCGCCCTCGGGGCCGCCTCGGCTCGGTCGCTGTCACTGGGGGTCCCATTCATCAGCGCTCGGTGCCTGCTGCCGCCGCCCGCCCTGCCGTGACTGCACCCTCCGGCTCGCCTTCTTCCCTGCACGACGAGCCTGCGTCCGTTGGTTCCGTCCGGCTCGCTGTTGTCCTTCGACGATGTCCGGCAACAGCGTTGTGGTCGCCGTCCACTCGCCATCCGCGCCATGGTTCACAACCAGGGGCAAGCAGATCTCGCCGTCGCCGAGCACCAGATAGGCGGCGGGCGTGATCTTCCCCGATCCCGGTCGCACCCAGTCCGGGGGCGTTCGGCTGACGGTGGCGGTGCCCAGCAAGCGCGACAGCTCCTCACGGATGTGATCGGCGTCGAGCGTCGGCCGCACGCGTTCGGCAAAGCGCGTGATGGCGTGCGAGGAGAACTGGATGGCGACCGAGTCGCCCCGAAGGTTCCATCCCCGCCTGAGGTCGCGCAGCGGCTCGCTCACGGCGGTCACCACCGCCCCCTCTGGGCCTGCTGCTCCAAGAGATAGCGGCGTCCTTCCAGCAGCTCCCCCGGGACGGTGCGGAGGACTTCCGCAGCCGTCGTCTCGCCCCCGCGGATAGCGGGGCCAACGTAGGACCAGAAGTCCTGCGCCATCCGGTAGATCGCCCAGTCCTCATCCGGCAGGCGAAATTCGCGCCACTGCGCCAACGCGAACTCCCACGCCTCGACCTCTGCCCTCCAATCCAGCGGCGGCGACTGTCCGGCATGCAAGAGGCCGTGACCCAGTTCGTGGAAGAGCTCAATCACCGCTCCGGCCGTGCGCGGATTGGGCGCGCGCACGGACACTGGCTTGCGGAGCAGGTACGCCTCCGCTGGCTTGCCGTCCACGAACTCGACCCCGATCCCCGTTGACCGAATCACCGTCCGGGCCGCGGCCTCGTACACGGCCGCGCGTGGCAGCGAGGCGATCCGGCGGCGGAAGCGGTCCTCGGCTAGCCATTCGCTTGGATTCGGCTCCCGCACCGCAGCCCGCGCGCCCGATTGCGTCGCGTCCCAATCCACGCCGTCGTCAGGGCCATCGAGCGGGATGCGACCCGCCCCTTCACATTGTCGACAAACCATCGGGTAACCGCCGAGCGTGATGGTGCCCGACCCGAGGCACGTCCCGCACTCTGTTGTCTTGCTGGTGGCCGTCATGTCAGCCTGCCTTCCTCTCGCGCCTTGGCATACATGGCAGCCTTCCCTTCCCGGTGACGGTCAAAGGCCGCGCCCTCTGAGCGACCTCGCTCAGCCTGGGCGTGCGTCTTCTGCATCTGCTCCTCGATCCTCTTCACCGAGGCTTGCGGAGAGTTGCCGCCCGCGAGGTGTCTCTCGACCATCGGGCTCAGTGTCGGGGCGTAGCGGAACAACTTCTGGCGAACATGTGCGGACCCGGAAAGCGGATTCACTGGACTCAGCGCGTTGATGTCGGGGAAGCTGCTCTCCGCGCACTCGCAGAGCGCCGTGCGCAGTTCGTCCGAGTCGGCGTGGGCGTCAGCCAGCTCCGCCCGAAGCGCTTCGACCTCCTCCCGGAGTGCTTCCAGTTCGCTCTTGTTGCTGGGGGCGGTCATATCCCTCGCCTCCGTGCCTCGACGCACCCGGAGCCGCAGAACGGCCCGACCGTGCTATCCGCCGCGTCCCATGTCGGCTCATTCGCTAACGCGGACCCGCACTCCTCGCACCGATTGGCGGCGACCGCCGCCGCCGGGGTCAGAACGGCGACCTTCATCCAGGTGGACCGCTTTGCCGGTCCGGGGCCACCCTTTCGGCGCCGTCAGTTGTCTTCGTGGGCATCATCACTCCATTTCGTGTCCATCTTCGGTTCCGGGACGGCCAACATCTCGGCCAGCATCAGGTCAAGTCGCCGGTTGCGTCGCCAGACGGCTGCCCGCAAGGTCGTGCTCTCGCGCAGCGCGGGATCGGTGCAAGTCGGGAACGGGATCACGTTGGTCATCCGCGCCGTCCCATGTCGTCCATCGGGCCGTCGAGGAGTGGATCGTGGTCGAGGCTCGGGCGCAGATAGACGCCATCGCTTGGAGGCAGCCAGGGACCCATAAAACCCGCATCGCGCGGCGGCACCACCTCGCCGCCCGGTTCCTCCTCCTCGCGCCAGCCGACGTCACGCAACAGCCGCTCGGCCGCGGCGCTGGCCCCGGTGACGCGTGCCTCATGCGCGTCGGCGGCACGTTGACGACTCGGTCGCCTGCCAGTTCTCGAGCGTCTCCTGCTCCGAGCGTCGGATCGCCGCACGGAGTAGTTCGCGGGCGCGGTCGGCCGGGACGTGGTACCACGCGAGTGCGAGCGCATAGGACTCCGGTCCGGCGTAGCGGGCCGGGTCGAGCCAGGGCGGCTGCTCGCCGCGCGCACGTTCGCGCTGACTCCGGGCGAGCCAGTCGCCCAAGACGCTCACCGGTCGCCTCCTTCACCCGGTGACGCGGCGTCACCCGGTGACTCTTCCTCCCACGGGGCTGGCCCACCCTCGAAGAGGACCGCCAAGGCTTCGAGGGCGGTGAAGTCCTCGGGGACCATCACAGCCACTCCCTCGACCAGTAGCGGTCCTCGGTCAGCGCCCGGCGCTGCCGTCCGCTCTTCCGCCCCCCGGCGGCCCGGTTGCAGTGGGCATGGGACACGCCAATCCACGACTCGCGGTCATCGGCATGGTCTAGATCCCAGCCGGATTCGGGCGCGATCCAACCCCCACAACGCGCACAGATCGCGTTCCCGGCGGCGACCAACCGCGCCCACTTCTCGCGCTCCCGGCGATGCCGCCAGCCGGACGTGTGGCGTGGTGTCGTGGTCGTCATGCCGCCGTCACCGCGGCCAGCCGCGCCCGCAGCTGCTTATTCTCGTCCGCCAGCTGTAGGTTCTCGCGGAACAACGCGTTGCGCTCCCGCTCGGCGCTCTCCAGCCGCTGGAAGGGTGGACCGTGCCAGCGGGGCTCAGTCGGGACCTCGGGCTCGGCGCGGTCGGGCAGCTCGCGGCGGATCTTGTCCACGTAGCCATGGCTGCAGCCGACCCTCCGCGCGATCTCGCGTCCGCTGAGGCCGGTGTGCAGGAGCCGCACAATCTCCTCACGGCGGCGCTCGGCGTCTCCCACGCTCTCAACCCTCACCGGCCACCTCCAGGCTCTCCAAGCGTTTGCCTTGGCCCGAGGCGTCGTGCGGAGGCTCGCGACAACTCTCAGTCGCCCGGTGGGGCGCTCCCGACGAGCGCGCAGTGGCGGTTCCTTTCGGCCCGCTGTTGGCGCTGCGCGCTCGTTGATCGGGAGGGGCTACCAAAACAACGTCGATTTGCAGGCATCTCTTGCGTCGCTTAGCACTCGAAGCCCTTGATTCTTGACCGGCTCGTGGTCGCACTTCTGGCTCCGCGGAATAAGCCGCGCGGCTGGCTCTGGCTCCTCCAAGAACACCGCGCATGTTGATCGGTCGCGGGCCGCCGGAAACGTTTTGATCCCCGCGCCGGGGTGCCGATCAGCCTCGCTCCCAGTGAGGCCACGAGCGCGACTCCGTACGTGCTCACCGCGCCGCCTCCCGTTCAAGGCAGCCCCTACAAGCTGCGACCATCCTCGGCCTGCCCTCTGAGTCGATGGTCCGGATGACGGCCGTTGCTGTGACACCGCATCTTGCCTTCCCCAACTGGCAGACCGGGTTCTCCGCCAAGATCCGGGCGGTGACGGCTGCACTCGGCTCGGTCGGTGGAACGTGGGTGAGGCGAAAGGTCATGACCGATCACGCCGTCCGTCATCCCGCTGTCGTACCTGTTCAGGTTGTCGGCCATCCATCCACCGCACGGTCACCGGCGCTTTGATCGGCTGTCCCTGTCGCCATGGCCGCTTGATCCGTGATCCGCGCGTGGTCGTGGCCTGTCGGACGACCTTGCCCATCAGTCGCTGTCCTTCCTCGCCAGGAACGCCGCCGCCTCGACTGCCATCACGCTGCCTCCTCCAATTGTTTCTCCTTGTCGCGGCAGTCCGGGCAGAGGAGCTCGGCTTGATCGCCGTACTTCTTCATCCGCCCCTGCATCTCGATGTCCGCGGTGAAACCCTCCGGGCAATAGCAACAACCGACGCGCGGCGCGTCGTTGTACTGAGCCGCGAGTGGGCCGTAGCACTTTGCGGCGGCGGCGAACCCGTTAATCAGCCGCTTCCGCGAGAAGGGATCGCGCAGGCCCCAGGCGATGACGTCCTCGAACTCGTTGAGGTCATCAGTCTCGGCCGCGAGCCGTAGCGCGACCTCGAAGTCACCGGGTCGCCGCCGCGGTCGCCGTCCAGTGGCGTCTTCAACCTCGCCGTCGTACGCCCACAGCAGATCCTTCGCGATGGCAGAACGGTCACAGTCCCCATCGCCATCCTCGCGGCTGATGTGGTCATGACCGGTAGTAGATGCGTTCGCCTCGCGCGCGTGTCTCTAGAGTTACTACAGCTCTTTGTCTTAGCAAGGCGTTGCGACTCTATTGGCTGTTGCTCTATTGGAGGGATATCTGAGAGATATTCAGACTGCATATCTGAGGGATAGTCAGGAGCGTCGGACCGCACATCCGCAAGATCATCAGGAGACGAATTGGCCTCGCCCCGTGCAACCTGCCCGAGCGCATCCCACAGCGGCGTCAGGTCGTAGCGGAACCCAGCAACCCGGCCGCGGAACCGAGCCTCCTCGCGGCCGATCAACTCGCGCCTCAGCAGTGCCGTCAGGCGACGGTGCACGGATATGACGGAGCAGAGCGCGCGCCCGGCGACATCCTCATAGGTCACGTCCCAGCCAGGCGAGAAGCTGGCAACGGCGGTCACGACCGCGACGTCCAGTGCATCGAGCTTGAGTTGCCTGCCAAATGCCAGGAGCTCCATAGGGACGGGGACGAACTGCCCACTAAGCATTGGACGCTGCTTCTTGATGGAACGGGTGTCATGTTCAGATGCGGCGCTAATATTCGGCATGCGTAGTCGTACCTTTCGAGAGTGAGTTGGGCTAGCGGTCGGGTTTTGGTCACCCGGCCGTTGGCATTTCTAGGGATGGTGAGGAGACGGGTCACGCGCCCCGCTTTTGTTGATCGAGCCAGCGGAGGAAGGGCGATTCCTCCTCGGCGGGCTCGGGCTCGGGCTCGATCAGGTCGGCGAAAGACAACTGTCCAGGCAATGCCGCCAACTGATCAGCGGGACCCGGCTTCGGCTTGGCCCGCGAGCGAAGCCAGCAGTGGCGATGCGAATGGTGATGCCGGGGTGCCGCCGGATCGAGCGGCAGTCCACATTCGCGACAGGCGCGGCTAGGCGGCGGTGAGGTGGTCGGATGGGGCATGGGGTCCTGCTCTCTGTTGAGCCTGATGGACCATCGTTGCCTCCTCTGGCAAGTGCCTCTCCTCGGCCGCGACTGCCTCCAGCAGAACGCGGTTCACGAACTCCGAGCGATTCTCTCCCCTCAGCGCGATGACACGGTCAGTGCGTTGAAAGAGGTCGGTTGGGATTCGTGCTGAGATGATTGGCACTGTGTTAAGTATACGCGCCGTTGAGTCACGCTCCCCCGAGTTTGCAGTGTCACCATCTGTGTCACTTTCAGCGGTAACGCTCCGCGCCCAAGACGGGGAAGTTGGCGTGACGGCCCGGCCTTCCCGGGCCGCCGCGTTGCCGCCCCGGCCCGAGCGCACGGCTGCCGCGAACTGATGCCGCACGTTGCGAAGAAAAGGCGGTTGACTCATGGCGAACGCATCGGCGAGGATCGCAAGCGGCCACGAATGCTGAGACACGCCGAACTGGCCAGGCCCCCGTACCGGCCGCAGCGCCCCGCTACCGCGCGTCGCCCCCCGCGTAAACGGGCGCTGCGGCCGGTCTTATCCCAGCCAAGGCGACGCCTGCTCTCTGAGTACCGAACCGAGCCTGCGGCACCGCCACCGCCGGAGTAGCGCCACCCAGCGGCCCCTGGGGGAGTCACCTCGGCCCCACCTACCCGCTGCCACCAGCAGGGGCCGGGGCGTCGACGTTTGTCGACGAGGTCCGCATTCGGATCGCCGCGACGTGAGCGCCAAGCCGATCAAATCTGACGAGACCTGCACAAGGCTTGGGGGGCAATAGTAAATAGCCGTAATCCAGAGGCACGACAGTACGGATGGAGCATCACCGTTCAGGTGAGACGCTCAGCACAAGAGCCTTCCTACCCTTGAGAGGGGGTGATTCTTGTGCCGAGCTCGCAGGCAGGTATCGGCATGATTCGTACCGTCGTTGCTCACGACGACTACGCGGATCGGTATGGGGCAAAGCTCATCAAGTACATCCCGGCCGAAGTTCTCGCCGCCTTCGTTCCACTTGTTGCGCTAGCTCAGAAGATCAGTCCCGGTCCGAACGGCAGGTCGAACGACCTTTGGATCTGGGTGACGATCGGAATCGGCGCTTGTTGCGTCGTTGGGTATAACCGTTGGCAAGCGACGGACATCTTGCTAAGGCAACTCCAGACCGTTCACGGGCCCAATGGGCCAGATCACTGGTCCCCAGCAAAGATCAAACGCGAACACGACAAGCTAAAGCCGAGTTGGTACTTCTACTTCCTTGCCTTGGTCGCGTTTGGGGCATGGGGACTGGCGATTGCATCGCCGGTGCGCGCCGTGACTGGTCTTAGCCAAGCCGAGTCCGAGTACATCGTCGCCGCAGCCACGTTCATCCTGCCCTTGGCGGATGCGACGCTGGCCCACTTCTGCAACTGGCTGCATGGCCAACAGACGGTGAGCGCTGGGGGAGGTCCGATACAGAGGCCGATCTGACGCAAGGAGCCCATCGGCAGCCATCCGCTGTAAGCAGGGCGTTCGGATGGCTGCCGTGCTATGTCCTCTGAGTGACCGAAAGCGAGCGGTCATGTTTCTACTCGCTGTCCTTGTTTGCCTTAGCGGGATCGGAGCGAAAATCGCTGTAACCAAGCCTTCGTAATCGGAAACCGGGGAGTGGGCAGAGTGGCCATTTCCGAGCGGGAGCGCGACCTTCCGGACGTCGCGGTCGGAGTAGGGAATCCCGCGCTCGCGGAGAGGCGGCATTAGGAGCGCGGTGCCCGCCGGGACGGAGGACTCACCGTCTCGAACGCCGGTAGCCGGAGAGCGTCGGGGGTGGTACGGAAATCGTTTCTTCTACGAAGTCGAGACCGGGCGCCTGCGCGCGGTGAACTGAGCGCCGCGCCTACTCCTCGACGCGGACGATGACCTTGCCGGTGTTGCCGCCTGTGAACAGCAGGTTGAGCGCCGCCGGCGCGTTCTCGAGGCCGTCGACGATGTGAGTGGCAAACTTCACCTTGCCCTCGGCCACCCAGCCCGCCATCTCGGCCTGGGCCGCGGGGAAGCGATCGAAGTAGTCGAGGATGATGAACCCCTCCATCCGGCCGCGCCGGACGATCAGGTTGCGGTAGTTGCGCGGGCCGACCGGGTTGGGGTCGTTGTAGGTCGAGATCGCGCCGCAGAGCACGACCCGGCCGCGGAGCGCAAGCCGGGCGAGGCAGATGTCGAGCAGTTCGCCGCCGACGTTGTCGAAGTAGAGGTCGATCCCGTCGGGGCACAGCTCGCGCAGCCGCGCGGCGACGTCGTCGGTCTTGTAGTTGACCGCGGCGTCGAAGCCGAGCTCGTCGACGAGCCACGCGCACTTCTCCGCGGTGCCGGCGATCCCGATCACGCGCCCGGCGCCCTTCACCCGGGCGATCTGGCCGACCGTCGAGCCGGTCGCGCCGGCGGCGCCGGAGATGACGACCGTGTCGCCCTCGAGGATCCGGCCGACGTCGAGCAGGCCGAAGTACGCGGTCATGCCGGTCGTGCCGAACACGCTGAGCGCTGCGGTCGGGTCGATGCCCGGGGGAAGCACCTGCATCATGCGCTCGCTCTCGTCGGCGAGCGTGTAGTCCTGCCACCCGCTGAGCCCGAACACGAGGTCGCCGACCTTGTAGCGCTCGCTGTTCGAGCTGACGATCTCGCCGACACCGCCGGCGCGGACGACCTCGCCGATGGCGATCGGCGGGAGGTAACCGGGGGCGTCATCCATCCATGTCCGGATCGTCGGGTCGATCGACAGGAAGCGGTTGCGGACGAGCGCCTCGCCGGGGCCGGGCTCGGGCATCTCACCCTGCTCCACGCGGACCGTGTGCTCGTTGACGTTGTGGCTGGGACGTTCGGCCAGCACGAGGCGGCGGTTGCTCGCGGCCATCAGCTCTCTCCTTGCAGTCGGTCGTGGGTCGGGACGATCCTATTCCGGGAACGGCCCGTCGAGCGCGCGCCGGGGGTCCGGTGCGCCACGCGCCACGGCCGGTCGGGCTATAGCCAGCCGAGCAGCCCACGGCCGGACCGGCTACAGCCAGCCGAGCGCGACGCCGAACACGAGGGCCATGACGACGTCGATCGCCACCAGGGTGCCGAGCCGCGTCCACCGCTTGCGCGGCGGCGCGTCGTAGACCCAGGCGGCGAACAGGTAGAACCACAGGTAGCCGAAGATGATGATCAGCAGCACGAACGGCGTGTTCCACCACCAGTAGTGCCAGTGGAAGGTGCCGGTCGCGTGCAGGAACAGCTCGACGGCGACGCTGACGATCGACAGCCCGAGGGCGACGGCGAGACGGTTCGGCATCCCCAGGATCCGCACCGAGCGGTCGACGGGGAGCATCTTGGCGTAGACGATGCCGGCCAGCGCGAACATGAACGAGATCTCGACGTTGAGCCCGACGAGGAACTGGTAGGCCGTCGGTCCCGTCGTCGCCCACAGCGGCGCGGTGTTCGAGGCGTGGAGGATGACGCCGTTGATGATCTCGTTGAACCAGTCGGCGAACCACACCGCGAGCCCGGCGGCGACGACGTCCCAGCGGCCACGCTCGACCTCGACGGCGTAGGCGTAGATGACGAGGCCGAGCAGCGCGACCGCGTACCACTTGAACAGATGCGGGTCGCGCACCTGGCGCAGGGCTTCGTTCGTGGCGGCGGTGTGGGTGGCGAGCAGAAGCGGCACGGTGATGAGACGCTATGGGCCAGGCCGGCGGCCGGCAATCGCCGGGATCCCTGAGCCGCGCTCAGCACTTTGTACGTACAGACCGTGCCCGCAGTCCATTCCTGATCAGCCAAGGGAGACCACCATGAGCCAGCCCATCGACCTGACCGGCCGCGTCGCGGTCATCACCGGCGCGGGGTCGGGCATCGGCCGCGCGAGCGCGCGGCTGCTCGCCCGCCGCGGGGCCCGCGTCCACGTCGCCGACGTCAACACCCATGCCGCCGACACGGTCGTCACCCGAGATCGAGTCCGAGGGTGGCGTGGCCGTCGCCCACACCGTCGACGTCTCCGATCCGGATGCGGTCGAGAGCCTCGCCGAGGCGGTGTTCGCGGCCGAGCGCGGGGTCGACGTCCTCCACAACAACGCCGGGATCGGCCATGCCGGCAATCTCGAGGCGATCACGATCGAGGACTGGCAACGGGTGATCGGGGTCAATCTCCTCGGCGTGGCCTACGGGATGCAGGCGTTCGTGCCGCGGATGCTCACCCAGGGACGTCCGGCCTCGGTGATCAACACCGCGTCGATGGCGGGCATCGTCCCCACGGCGAAGATGGCCCCGTACTGCGCGTCGAAGTACGGCGTCGTCGGGCTCACCGAAGCGCTCAACGCCGAGCTTGCGCCGCGCGGCATCCACGTGAGCGCGATCTGCCCCGGCATCATCGACACGGCGATCGTCGCCACCGGCACGATGCGCGGCGACATCGCCGCGATGCACGACAAGGCGACGCGGTTCTACGCCCGGCGCGGCGCCTCACCCGACGAGGTCGCCGAGGCGGTTCTGAACACGATCGCCAAGCACCGGCTGATCGTGCCCGTACCCCGCCGGCAGGTGACCGTGCCCTATCTGCTGCACCGGATCTCACCGCGCCTCACCCAGCCGCTGGCCCGCGGCATCGAGCGCGTCATCGGTCGCGGCTGATATGGCGCAGCGTTTGTCATCCATGAAGGGGCCGGGGATGTCAAGGGCGATTGGCCGTTTTTGACGTTCGGTTGCTGGCTGCTGGCGGGTCATTGATCGGATTGCCTGATGGGTAAAGGGATTTCGGGGGTTGATCTGGCGCGTGTTGCTCGGTGACGGGTAGCGATGGACGACTTCGTTCGGGGCAGGCTTGATCAGCGCCGGGTTGCCCCCGGCGTTGCTGGGGAGTTCGGGTTGGGGTGCGCCGTCGGCGTGATGCCGGCCGGGAAGTCATGGTGCTCGGGTGGTTGGTGGCCGGTTCGTTGACCGGGGTCCGGCCTGGGACTTTGCTCCAGTCATCCATCCGGTCGCGCGGGGCGGACCAGAGTGTCGTGCGGTGCTCGGGGGCTCAATCAAGTGGGCGGCCGTCCTGTGTTAGCGAGGCCATGACAAACGTCGAGCTCGCCCGAGCGTGCGCATCGCGCCGTGGTCGTGGGCGCAAGCCTTGCTGCTGTGAGCGCGCGGCGGGTTCATGCGGCGTCCGCCAGCTTTGCTTTCGCGCTCGCGCGGCTGCGGCGCGCTAGGCAACGGATCTCTCCGTCGCGTAGTCCGTAGTAGGCCAGGGTCAGGATCTCGCGGGCGATAGCGACTTTCGCGATCTTCCGCCCGCGGCGTTTGGCGATCCGCTCGAACTTGTCGCGCAGGGGCCCGGATCCGGTGGTGATCTTCTGCGCGGCCTCGACCAGCGCCCAGCGCAAGGCGGGTGAGCCTTGGTGGGTGATGTGCCCGTAGCGCGCTTTCCCGTCGCTGCTGCGGACGCTGGGGGTCAGGCCGGCCCAGGAGCAGAGGTGCCGTGCGGTGGGGAAGCGGTGGATGTCGCCGATCTCGGCGATGATCAGCATCGCGGTGTAGCGCCCGACGCCGCGGATCTGGCAGAGCACCTCGACGCGGTCGTCGGCTTTGGCGCGCTGCTCGATCTCGCGGGTGGTGGTCTCGATCTCGCGGTCGAAGTCGCAGATCAGCGCGATCAGGCTGTCCAGCCGCCGGCGCGGCGCGTCGCGCAGCTCGAGTGAGCCGAGGAACGCGCGGCCGCCTTTCCCGAACAGGTCAGCGTGCTCGTTGGCGATGCCGTGTTTGGCGAGGATCGCATGCACCCGGTTCTTGACCGCCGAGCGCATCCGGGTCAGCGTCGCGCGGTGGCGCAGCAGCTCGCGGAGATCGCGCAGCTCGCGCGGCGCGATGTACGCCTCGGGGAGAAACCCGGCGCGGAGCAGGTGCGCGAGCGTCTTGGCGTCGATCGCGTCCGTCTTCACGCGCGCGGCCGCGATCGCGCGGGTGCGCAGTGGGTGCGCGAGGTGCACGTCGTAGTCGGCGTCCTCGAGCAGCTCGGCGAGCCATTCCCACCCGTAGGTCGCCTCCAGCACGACGTGCGCGCCGTCGGGGTCGCCGAGCAGCTCCAAGAACGTGTCGCGGTCGTTGATGATCCGCTTGGAGAGCGCGAGCTCGCCGTGCTCGTTGATCACCGCGATCTGTGAGCGGCGGCGGTGCAGATCGATGCCGATCCAACGCGTAGCGTTATCCACGGTCGGTCCTCCTCTTGGGTTGTCCAGCCGCGCGGCCGGAATCCGCGCGGCGTTGAACTTGCAATTCGGGCGAGAGGGCCGACCACCTCCCGACCAGGGCTCGCGCCCGGACCGCCGGGGCCGCCCGCCCCTTCATGGCATCAAGTGGGTGTGCGAGGTGGTGGCCGTGAGCTGAGCGCTTGCGGTCGATCGTGATGGTGTCTCAGGAGGGCGGGACGTCGGGCTCGGTGTCGGCGTTGCCAGTCTGATATGCGGGGATTTGTTCGACCCCAGGGCCCGGTTTCTGCTGCCGGCGGTGCGCTGGTCTAGGGACGAGCGTGACACCTGACGGTGCTGCTCATAGGCGAATCGCGCGTGCCGGCCGCTGTGTCGGCCCGGCGTCCCGGCCTCCTGAGCCGGGTGCTGCTGTGCGAGGGGGTTAGGGTGCTGTTGCGGCGGCCCAGAGGAAGCAGGACAGCTCGCGGGCGCACGCGATCACGGCCACGTTGTGCGGCTTGCCGCGGGCGCGCATCTGAGTGTAGACGCGGTGCAGGCGATGCTGGGCGCGGTTGGCGATCTGCAGCACGTGATCGGGCTGTCCGTCCTGGCGGTTGCGCAGCGTCACGCCGATCCGGGGTTCGCGGGCGTAGTGCCAGGCGGACTCGACCAGCATCCGGCGGGCGAGCATCGATCCGGTCTTCGTGATCGATCCCGTCCGGTCTGACTCGCCGGACTGCCGGCGTGACGGGGTCAGCCCGAGCCACGACCCGAGACGGTGCGCTTTCTCGAAGCGATGCCAGTCCGCTCCGAGTTCCAAGTGGATCGCGAGCGCGGTGAGGGTGTCCACGCCCCGGAACGCGCGCAACCTGGCGACGGTCGGCCACCACTGCGGGTCGCTCGCGAGCTCACCGATCCGCTCGGCGAGCGAGTGCTTGCGAACGGTCAGCCCGTCCACGCACGCGACCAGGTCGGCGTATGCGAGCTCGCTGACCGGCTCGGGGAACTGTTGGCGAGCGAGCCACCGGCGGTGCTCCTGGGTCCAGGTCGACGGCTCCGGATACACCCGGCCGTGACGCAGCAGCATCTTCGAGACGCGATGCCGCGCGTTCATCAGATCCCTGCGGCACGCGTCATGCGCCCGGACCAGCTCCCGGGCCGCCTCGACCGCACGCGAGGGAACCACGATCGCCGTGAGCGACCCCGCCATCAGACACCGCGCGAGCAGCTCGGCGTCCTTGCGATCGGTCTTGACCCTGTCGCCACGCCCGCGTGGCGTGAGGCCCGGCGCGATCACCTCCATCGCGATCCCGGCCGCGACCGCCGCGCGGTAGAGCCCGTACCCGGTCGGGCCCGCCTCATAGCACGCCCGCACCGGCCCGCTCAGCGTCCCCAGCCAGTCGACCGGCGTCTGGACCCCCGCCCCGAACCGCACCCGCGAGAGCTCACCGCTCATCACATCGATCGCCGCGGCATGCGCCGACCGCGCATGGACATCGAACCCGACATAGGTCATCGTTCCGGACATGGCCGGACCTCCTCACTCAGTCTTGGGGTCAGCCGGAGCCACTCTCCGGCCAGACAAACCCCCGCGAGGAGCGTCCGGCCACTCAGCCCGGCAGGCAACCCCTGCAACGGGCGGCCCGAGCCATATGGTCTAGCCGGGACGCGCCGCGGGCCCGGCCTCCCGCCTAACCCGGACGCGCTGCGAGCCGTGGCGGCGTGTCGACGACGCGCACGTCGAGCTGCCCCGCTCGGCGCAGGGCCCGGAGCTCGGGATGACGGCGTGAGGCGAGTGGGTGGCGGCGGGCGGGGAGGAGGAGCAGGTCGACGTCGTGCCGCCTCGCCCACTCCGCGAGCGGAGGGTCGCGGCCCTCGACGAGCAGGACGAAGCGGGTCGGCGCGGTTCGCTGGTCGAGTAGCCGTCCGGCCTCGCGCAGCTCGGCCGCGGAATCCTCGCGCACGGCGCAGTTGTAGGCCTCCGGCGACGGGCCGCAGCAACGCGGCTGCGTCGCCTGCGGCGCGGTGACGATCACGGTGAGCTCCCCGTCCGCCCGCTCGGCCGCCGCCTCGAGCGCGGCGACCCCCGCTCGGCCCGGCTCGAACAGCACTGCCACCGCGGTCATGAGGGCAATGATCGCACGGCCCGGACGATGGCTGGCGGGGCCACCGGTACGGGAGTACGATGGACCGCGCTGTAGCGAGTTGCGGAGAGAGGGGAAGCCGTGCGCCATCGCTTGGGCTGGCTGGCAGGGTCGGTGCGACTCGCCGGCGTGCTCGTCCTCGCGCTCGCCTCACCGGCCATGGCCGACCGCGCGTTCGCTCCCCGGTTCAGCACGAACGCGAGCGGCGACATCGCCGTCGTCGGCAACACGCTCGAGACGTGCTCCAGCGCGGCGGCCGACTGCGCCAACGCGCGCCAGGGCAAGGGCGCGGCGCTCAACAACAACAGCTTCGTCATGGAGCGCGTCGACATCGACGGCACCGGTCTCGACTCGTCCTCGGCCCGCCTCAGCCTGCCCGCCGGCGCGCACGTGCTGTTCGCCGGTCTTTACTACGGGGCCCGCACGACGGCCGGGACCAGAGGCAAGGCGGCGCCCGATCCGTCGGCCGCCGGTCTGCGGCGCGTCGACCTGCGCGCCCCCGGCGCCGCCGCCTTCGAGCGCCTGACCAGCGAGGTCGACACGAGCTCGGAGGTGAGCGGGGCGTACAGCGCGTTCGTCAACGTCACCGACCAGGTCCGGCGGGCCGGCCCGGGCGTGTACACGGTGGCCGGTGTCCAGGCCGCCACCGGCGAGGACCGCTACGCGGGGTGGGCGCTCGTCGTCGCCTACGAGGCCGCGGACCAGGCGCCTCGCAACCTCACCGTGTTCGACGGCCTGCAGTCGGTCACCCAGGGCAAGCCGGCCCTGACGATCCCGGTGAGCGGGTTCCAGACGCCGTTGTCCGGTCCCGTGCGGACCCGTCTCGGCTTCGTCGCCTACGAGGGCGATCGCGGCCTGACCGGGGACAGCGCCGCGCTCGACGGCCGCGCGCTCAGCGACGCGGTCACGCCGGCCAACAACTTCTTCAACAGCACGATCTCGGCCGGCGGCCGCGACCTCACCGACAAGACGCCCGACTACGTCAACCAGCTCGGCTTCGACGCCAAGGTGGTCGGGATCGACGGCTACCTCGCCAACGGCGCGACGAGCGCAAAGATCGCGCTGAAGACGAGCAGCGACCAGTACCTGCCGCAGGTCATCACCTTCGCCACCGATCTTTACGCGCCGGTCATCCACGCCACCAAGACGGTGGAGAACCTCACCCATCCCGACGGTCCGACGCAAGCCGGCGATCTGCTGCGCTACACCCTGTCCCTGCGCAATGATGGCCTCGAGGCGGCGCGCAACTTCGTCCTGCGCGACGTCCTGCCCGCCGAGGTCACCTATGAGCCCGGGTCGCTGCGGATCGCCGACATCCCTGCCGGCGAGGCCACCCCGACCGATCTTCCCGGCGATGACCTCGGTGAATACGACGCCGGCTCGCGCGCGGTGCGCTTCTTCCTCGGTACCGGTGCCGGACCCGGTCAGGGCGGCGAGATCGCCGCCGCCGGCGCGGCCGGTGACCACGCCGCGGTCAGCTTCGAGGCCCGGGTCGACGAGAACCTCGCCTCCGAGCGTGACATCACCAACGCCGCACAGGCGACGTTCGTCGCCCCGACGCTCGCCACCGAGCTCACCGCCCTCTCGGCGGAGGCGACCGTGCACGCCGCGCCGACGCCACGCGAACCGCCCCCGGCCGATCTCGGGCTCACCGACACCGAGACCGTCGCCGCGAGCGGGAGCGGGGGGGACGTCATCGACAGTCACATCACGATCGACGACCACGGGCCCGCCGACGCGACTGATGTCGTCGTGCACGAGGACCTGCCGCCCGGCTCGACCGTCGAGTCGGCCGCCGTCGACGGCGGAACGTGCACGTCCGAGGCCGGCGGGCTGACCTGCACGCTCCCGCACCTCGACAGCGGGGGGTCGGCCGAGATCGGCGCCGTGATCCGCGAGCCGTCGCCGGACGCCGGGTCCGGGTCTCGCACCGAGGCCACCGTCACCGCCGCGCAGCCCGACCCGACGCCGGCGAACAACAGCCGTGATGCGACCGGGCCGTCGCCGACGACCGCGGCCAGCGCGATCGATCTCGCCGTCGCGGACCATCTCAGCGCCGCTTCGGTGCCGCTCGGCGGCACGCTCACCGAGACAATCATCGTGAACAACCACGGCCCGGGCGCCGCGACCGGGCTGGACCTCACCGGCGCCCTGAACGGGGCCGCGCAGGTGCTCGCGCTCGCGCCCGGGGCGGCGAGCTGCACCTCGACACTGCCGCTCCACTGCACCGTGGGGAGCCTCCCGGCCGGGGCCACGGCCACCGTCGAGCTCGTGCTGCGCCCGCTCCGAGCGGGACGGCTCACCGACGCCGCCGAAGTCAGCGCCGACCAACCCGAGACGACCTACGCGAACAACGTCGCCACCGTGAGCGCCACCGTCGTCCGGCGGACGACCGCGGGCGCCGTGCAGATCGTGCCGGTCGAGCCGGTGACCTCGGCCAGGTCCGTGGTCGAGTTCGTGCTCACCGCGGCGGTGATCCGGCCGACACCGGGGATCACCCCGTCGGTGTGCGTGACGCTCCCCGCGCGGCTGAGCCTGAGCCGCGCGCCCGGTGGTGGCCTGGTCAGCCGCTCGCGCGTGTGCTGGGACATGACCGACCTCGTCAGCGGCCGGCCGCAGGTGTTCCGCTTCTTCGCGCGGGTCGGCGCCGTCCCCCGCTCCGGTGCGTCGTTCTCGGTCGGTGCGACGCTCACCGGCGCCAACTTCGCCCCCAGGCGCGCTCGGGCCACCGTTGAGGTCCCGCCCCAGCCGGTGGCATGCCCCTCCCGCGCGCGGCCGCGGGCACGCGCCGCGTGCTGATCCTCACCGTGTCCACAACGGCGCAAACGACCGACCGGAGCGCGCCGCCCAGGCACGACCGGGCGCCACGCGTTGAAGCGAGGGGCGCAAGAGACGATAATCGCGCGGCCAGAGACGGCCAACCGAGGTAAATGACATGTTCAAGAAGATTCTGTGGGCGACGGACGGCTCGGAAGGCGCCGACAAGGCGCTCGACGTCGCGAAGGCGATCGCGACCGAGAACGGCGCGACGCTGACGATCGGCCACGTGCTCCAGAAGATGGCCACCTCCGGCGACAAGGCCCTCGCCTGGCACGCCGACGAGGAGATCGTGACCAAGAAGCTCGAGGGGATCGAGTCGGAGCTCAGCCAGTCCGGCCTGACCGTCGATCTCAAGATCGTCACCCACGTCGGTCCGTCGGCCGCCCACGTGATCGCCGATCTTGCCCGTGAGGAAGGCTCCGACGTGATCGTCGTGGGCACGCGCGGCCACACCGTGCTCGCCGGGCTCCTGCTCGGCAGCGTGACCGAGCGCCTGCTGCACGTCGCGCCGTGCCCGGTGCTCGTCATTCCCCCGGCCAAGGGCTAGCACCAACACGTGAGCACCGTCATGTACGTCAAGCCGGGCTGCCCCTATTGCCAGGCGGCGCGGGAGCACCTGGCGGCAGAGGGCGAGAGCGTCGAGGAACGCGACGCGACCGTCAATCCGGCCTGGCGGGCGGAGCTCATGGGCTACACCAACGACCGCGGCGTGGTCCCGACGATCGTCGGCGGCGACGGCTCGGTTCAGGTTGGGTTCCCGCCCGGCCGTGGCTGACGCGTCTATTGAGCAGCCGGTCGGCTGCTGAGCGCAACGCGAGCGTCGTGCGGAACCGGGGCGCGCCACAGGCGCCCCCCGGCGCGGTCGAGCACGTAGAGCGCACGCGAGGTGAGCGCGAGCTCCGCGACGCGGCCGTCCAGCGGACTCGAGGCCGACGCGTCCTCGGCGGCGACGATCGGAGCGGGAAGCGGCAGCGTGAACGGCCGCAGGCTCGGCAGCAACAGTCCGCTCAACGCCCGCGGCGCCGATTGCCAGACGATCACCTCCGGGCTCGAGGCCACCGCCGGTGCCGTCGCCGGTGCCGGCGCGGTCGTGAGCAGCCGGCGCGTCCGCGTGCCGCAGCGTTCGAGGTAGACGGCCTCGCGCCCGTGGGCGTCGTCTCCGGTGGCGAGCGCCGCGGAGCTGTAGACGGTGAGCGAGCCCCAGCCGGGATGGCCGTCGCGCGTCAGGGGCAGTACGCGGACCCCCGCGCAGGTCGAGCGGGCGAGGTCCGGGGCGTCGAGATCGGCGAACGTCGTCGTGCTCGTCGGGTCGAGCCGGACCTGCGCGGTCTCGATGTTCTCGTAGTAGAACCGGTTCTGACACTGTTCGCAGCGGGCGTCGAAGCGGATCCACTGCGCGCCGACACCGTCCGGTAACGCGCAGGGGAGAAACTCGTCGTTACACGGGCTGTAGGGGAGGTTCGGGTTGTCGGATACCGGCTCGCGCGCCTCGGTGGGCAGCGAGTAGAGCTGCAGTCCGTAGCCGCCGGCGGCGGAGGGCGTCTGCGGGCAGCCCATGAGCAGCCACGGATCGCCGAGCCCGACGGCGTAGCAGCCCTTGTAGAGGGGGTGGTGACACCGGTGCGGTCATCGCTCACCACCGGGCCCTGAGCGAGCCCGTCGCCGATCGTGCTGAGCACGTAATCCCCGCTGGCCAGTACGTCGTAGACGCCGGAGCGGACCGCCAGGAAGGTGCTGTGAAGCGCGACCGGGGGCCCCGCCGCGGGTGCGGCCGAGCGATCCCCCGCCCGGATCACCAGCAGGACCACGCCGGCGAGGGCCACGACCACGAGGCCCGCGGCCGCGAACCGACTCGGTGCGCGACGCATCCGCATCACCACGACAGACGGTACTCGGTGGCGCGTCGCAGCCGCGCGAAGTAATCAGGAGACCAAGCGAATGGTGATCCGGGCGGCCCCGGGCTTGATCCCGCGGGCGCTCACCACGCCGGAGAGCGTCAGCGTAACGCGCCGCTTCTTCGCCAGGGCGCGGAGGATGATCTTCTGTGCCCGGACGGGAAGGTTGATCGTCAGCTTGATGGGTTTGCTCGTCTTCATCCGGACGACCACCATGCGGCCGAGGACGACGGTCGAGGACTTGCTCCGGGCACCACGCTTGGCCCTGATCGTGATCGCGAGACGGCCGCTCAGCACGAGCGAACCGGCCCGGCTGGCGCGGGCGTACACCGTCACGCGAGCCCGCCGCGCGAAGTGCTGGGTGAATTTCGCCGTGAGCGTGGGTCGGAGCGTGGCCGGCCGCGGCGTCCCGTGCTGTGCCGGCCGGCCTGGTGGCGGCGTTGGCGTCACTGTCCACGCCGCCGACGCCGGGGTGGGGTCGACCGTCCCAGCGGGATCCGTGGCGCGCACCGCGAAGGCATGCGCGCCGAGCGCGAGTCCGGTGTAGGTCTGCGGGGACGAGCAGGCCGTCCAAGCGGCGACGTCGATGCGGCACTCGAACGTCGACCCCGGCTTGGACGCCGTGAAGCTGAAGGTCGCGGTCGTCGACGTGGTCGAGGCGGGTGGGTCCAGAGTGATCTGCGTGTGCGGCGCGACATCGAGGATGAACGTGCGGTCGCTGCTTGTGCCCGTGTTGCCCGCGGCGTCGGACTGCTGGGCGCGAGCGGTATACGTGCCGTCCTGGAGGGCGGTCGCCGTCGAGGACCAGGACCCGCCCGATGGCATTGCTGTCAGCGTCTGCACGGGCGTGCCCGTCGCGCTCTTTCCACTGTAGATCTTGAGCGTCACCGTGCCTGCATCGCCGGCGGCGGTGCCCGCGCTTCCGCCGAAGACCGGCGTGGGGTTGTTGGTCGCGCCGGCCGGTCCCGAGGTGAGCGTCACTACGGGGGGAGCCGTATCGACGGTGAAGCGGATCACGCCGCTGTAGTAGGTCGTCGTGCCGCCGGCGCTGAGCTGGGACGCGAAGGCTGTGTAGGTGCCATCAGGAAGCGCTGGCGTCGCGGTCGCCGACCAGGAGTTGCCGGTCGCGGGGGTGAGCGTCTCGACCGGATTGCCTCCCGCGTCATCGATCTCGAGGGAGATCGCGCCGTCGCTCGCGCCGGCGGCGCCGGAGAAGGTTGGGGTCGTGTCGCTCGTTGTCGTCCCATCCGCGGGTGAGGTCAGGGTCACTGGAACGGTGGCCGCGGTGTCGACCGTCCAGGTTGCCGCCGCCGGATTCGGATCGACGTTGCCCGCTGCGTCTATCGCGCGCACGCTGAACGCGTGTGCGCCCAGGTCAAGCCCGGTGTAGGACTGGGGCGAGCCGCAGGCTGACCAGCTTCCTCCATCGAGCTGGCACTCGAAGCTCGAACCGGGCTCTGAGGAGGCAAAGACGAAGCGGGCATCCGTCGCCGATGTCGTGCCCTGCGGGCCGGAAGTGATCGTCGTTGACGGTGGGGTGGTGTCAACCGTGAACGTGTTCGCCGAGGTGTACGCCGTGCCGGCCGACCCGGCCTGCTGGGCGTAGACGGAGTACGTGCCGTCCGCGAGTCCGGAACCCGGGTGGGCGACCCAGGCGCCGGTGCTCGAGGCCACGCTCGTGGTGATTGTCTGTACGGGCGACCCGACGATCGTGGTGCCGGCGTAGATCTTGACGGTCACAGTGCTCGCATCGCCGCTGGCGTGACCGCCTGTTCCGGCGATCGCAAGAGTCCGGTCATTCGTCGTGGAGGCGTCAGTCGGCGCGCTGAGACTGAGCGTGGGCAAACTCGGGTTGACCGACCACGTCTGGCTCGCGGGGGTGCCGACGTTGCCGGCAGCGTCGGTCGCGCGCACCTCGAAGGTGTGCGAGCCGCTACCCAGGCCGCTGTAGCGCTGGGGAGAGCTGCAGGCCGTCCAGGCCCCGCCGTCGAGCTGGCACTGGAAGGTCGCACCCGGACCTGAGGAGCTGAAGCTGAAGCCCGCGTCGCCGGTGCCGCTGCTACCCGGCGGTGCGAGGGTGATCGTCGTCGCCGGCGGCGCGGTATCGACGGTGAACGTGTGGACAGCGCTGGTGGCTGTGCCGGCGGTGCCGGACTGCTGCGCGTACGCGACGTAAGTGCCATTCGGCAGGACGGTGGGCGTGGCAGACCAGGAACCGTCAGCAGCCACTGTGGCGCTGAGTGTCTGGACCGGAGATCCCGTCAGGTCGGTATTGCTGAAGATGAGCACGCGAATCGTCGAGGAGTCGCCGGGCGCCGTCCCGGCGGTCCCGCTCAGGGTCGGCGTCGTGTCGTTCGTGAATGACCCGTCGGCGGGGCTCGTGAGCGCGACCGCCGGCAACGTGGTGTCGATCGTCCAGGTCGCGGTCTGACCGCTGTTGTCGAGGTTGCCAGCGCCGTCGATCGCCTCCACGGAGAAGCTGTGCGAGCCGGGGGCAAGGTTGTAGTACGACATCGGAGAGGAGCAAGGGCCCCAACTGCCGCCGTCGATCTGACACTGGAACGTTGAGCCGCCTTGCGAGAGCGCGTCGGTCGCGTGGAAGCTGAACGACGCAGTGGTGGAACTCGTCGTGCCGACCGGTGCGGCGTCGAGAACGGTCTGCGGCGGCGTCGTGTCGATCGTCAACGGGCGGCTGTCGCTTGCTCCGGTGTTACCGGCCTGATCCTGTTGGGTGGCCCGGAGCACGTAGTTGCCCTCCGCGAGCGACGACGGCAACACGACCGTCCACGTCCCCGAGGGTGAGGCGCTCGCCGTTGCCTGAATCGGGGCGCCGCCGCCGGTGATCGTCACCGTGACCGTCGGAAGGTCTCCGGGCGCCGTGCCCGCCGTTCCGGTGATTGTCGGGGCCGCGTCGTTGGTATGCGCTCCGGCTGCTGGGGCGGACACGGTGACGAGCGGCGCCGTCGTGTCGACGGTGAACGTAACCTGGTTGCTGTAGCCCGTCTGGCTGGCGCCGTCCGTCTGCTGGGCCTCGGCTGTGTAGGTGCCGTCGGGCAGCGTCGTGGCGCTGACCGTCCACGAGCCGCCTGATTGCACGGCGGTACTCAGCGACTGAACCGGTGCCCCGGTGGCGCTGGTGCCGGCATAGATCTTGATCCCGACCGCCGAGTCGCCGGGAGCCGTCTGCGCGGTGCCCCCGAGCGCGGTGGCGGTGCTGTTCGTGTAGCTCCCGGCGGTGGGGGTCGTCAGCGTGACGCTCGGCGCCGTCGGGGTCACCGTCCAGGAGCTCGACGCGGGGGTGGGGTCAATGTTGCCGGCCGCGTCGATCGCTTGCACGCTGAACGTATGCGCGCCCGACGAAAGTCCGGTGTAGACCTGCGGCGAGCTGCAGACGGATGGCGGCGCGCCGTCGAGGCTGCACTGGAAGCTGGAGCCCGGCTCCGAGGATATGAAGGTGAACGTCGCGCTCGACGACGCGATGACGGAGGAGGGTCCGCTCGTCAGTGTGGTGTCCGGCGCCGTGGTGTCGGCCGTGAAGACCGGGAGGGTGACGAAGTGCGTCGTGTCGCGAGTCAGCTTCAGTCGCCACTGCCCCTGGTTTGTCCCCCCGATGCTCGGGCACGGACGCGTCTCGTAGTTGCTGAGGAGGTTCCAGGAGTCCGGGTTGACGGTGGGCGACGGGGGGTACTGGAGCTCGGGCTTCGCCGGCAACGGCGCGGCGGTCGCGTCCGGGAGCTGCCCGGCCGTGGTCGAGCCGGGCAGGTCGCCGGCCGTGTTCTGAGTGTTGGCGCATGCCGTGGCACCAGACGGAAGCAGCCAGGTCGTCCTCCAGCTGCCCACGCCCTGGGCCGTATTGGTGGCGCTGCTCTGGACGGCGCCGGCACCGAGGACCTGGACGTAACCCGTCGCGGAGGTCCCGAACGCGCTCTGGAGGTTCGTCAGGGCGGAGCTTGCGTAGCTCTTCGCCGTGGCGACATCAAAGTACAGAGAGGCGTCATTCGCTCCCCCGGAAGAGCTGTTGCATGACGACGCATTGCTGAATTCACGGAGCCGGAACCTCCAGGCCGTCGCGTCTGACAGCGGGTCGCTGCTCTGGAGGGTGTAGCTGCCGGTGACGGTGCGGTTGGCCGGCGAGGGGCGGCACGACGACGTCCAGCGGACGGACCCGGACGCGTCGTACACGTTGAAGCGGTAGTAACGGGCACGGTCGACCGTCCCCTGCTCGACGACGGTATTGCCAGCTGTGTAGAGGTAGTCCTCGGCGCCCGACGCGCTGCCGAGGCGCAACTTCTTCACGCCGAACTGACCGAGCGCCGCCGGCGCCGCGACCATCCCGAGCGCGAGGCTGAGCAGCAGCGCGAGTCCCAGCCGGGAGGCGCGTCCTGCGCGAATCGGTAACGCGTTCTGTGCGCGTCCGTGCGTGTGAAGGCTCATGGCATCTCCTCCGCCCCGGTTGGTCGGCACGTTGAGCTCGGGCCTTGATCCCCGTTAGGCCCGTATCACCGACGCCAATGCGGGTCGGCCAATACCCCGATGTCTAGAACATCGTCCCGGCGGGTAGTTGCCGGCGGGGACATGCGACCGATACGGCGAACTCTCGTGAACAACCTGAAGGGCGCCCTGGCCGTGGGTGGCGTGCTCGGCACGGGGTGGGGGCTCGCCGCGCTGGGCCCGGCTCCGGCCCTCGCCGTCGAGCCGCCGCCACCACCCGGCGCCCCGGCCGTCGAGTCGGCTTCCCCGAGCCTCGTCGGGATCACGCCGCAGCTGCCGGCCGGCGTGATCGCCGCGAGCGCCGCGCGGGGCAGCCACTGGAAGCCCGAGACGGCCCGCTACGGGACGGCATCGATCAACGACATCGCCGTCAAGGGCGCCCACGGCACGACGATCCGCGTCAACGAGATCTATCCGACGACCGCGTCGGGTCAGGCCGCCAAGGGACCCTTCCCGGTGCTCCTGACGATGACGCCATACGGCAAGGGGCAGGGCGGCTCGAGCGCGCCGGGGTCGGCGACGACCCCGGGGACGGGGAGCCCGACCGGCGGCGCCGACAACTACCTTGTGCAGCGCGGCTACATCGAGATCGTCGAGGACGTGCGCGGGACCGGGGACTCGAACGGCAGCTGGGGATTGTTCGACCCCGTCCAGCAGCAGGACGCGATCAGGGTTCTCGCCTGGGCGGCGCACCGGCCGCACGCCGACGGTCGCGTCGGCACCTACGGTCCGTCGTACCTCGGGATCGATCAGCTGCTGCTCGCCGGCGCGGTCGGCCGGAACTCGCCGCTGAAGGCGATCTTCCCGATGGTCCCGGCCAACGACATCTACCGCGACACCTCGTTCATGGGCGGGCTGCTCGACTTCGAGTTCAGCGAGACCTACCTCGGGCTCACCGGCGCCCTCAACACCGTCAACCCGCTCGGCGACACGGCGAGCGACCCGGCGCTGCTCTCAAGCCTCGCGGGGATCGAGGCCGACCACGCGAACGGCCTCGCGAGCTACCACGCGGCCACGACCGCGAATGTCCTGTCCGGCGGCGACGAGGCCTACGACGGCGCCTACTGGCAGGCCCGCAACCCCCAGAACATCCTGCGCCGCGTCGTCGTCCTGCGCCGCGTCGTCGCCAACCGGATCCCCGCCTACATCGTCGGGGGCGAGTTCGACATCTTCCAGAACGGCGAGCCGCTCAACTACGCCGCGCTCCAGAACGCCTGGGCCGGGCGCAGCGTCACCGCCCCGATGCGGTCGGGCCAGCGCACGACGGGCCGCTACCAGCTGATCGACGGTCCGTGGGAGCACATCAACGGCTCGTCGGTCGACGTCGACGGCCTCGAGCTCGGGTGGTTCGACACCTGGCTCAAGCACGAAGCGACGGGCATGGCGCGCACGCCGACGCCGCTGCACTACTACGACCTCGGCAGCGCCCCTTCGATGAGACCGGGACGTATCCGTTCACCCATGCGACGCCGACCCGTCTCTACTTCGGTCGCGGCGGAACGCTCACCTCGACGGCTCCGCCCGCGGCCGGTTGCGGGACGCCGGGAACCACGGGGCTGCCGCTCCCGCTCCCGGCTCCCCACCTCCCGCTCCCGGCGACGAGCGACAGCCTCGTCTGGAGCCCGGTGGGCAATCCGTGCGGGCGCCCGATCGACCAGTGGGCGATGGGCGGCATCTCGATTCCCGCGCACTCCGCCGGGCTGATGGCACCGTGCGCCGACGACGACCGGCTGACGGGGGCGGGACCGTGGGCGATCACGTACACCACGGCTCCGCTCGCCCACGCGGAGACGGTGGGCGGCCCGGTCACCGCCACCGTGTACGCGAGCGCCACGACGACCGAGACCGAGCTTGTCGCCGAGCTCGAGGAGGTCACCCCGAGCGGGGCGTCCTACCCGCTCACCGAAGGCGCGCTGCTCGGGTCGCTGCGGGCGATCGACCGCGGCCGGTCGTGGACCGCCGGTGGCCTGACCGTGTTGCCGTACCACCCGTACACGCGCAGCTCGGCCCGTCCGGTCACGCCGGGGGCAGTCACCGAGTATCAGATTCAGATCTTCCCGACGCTGGCCACGATCGCCGCCGGCGATCGCCTGCGCCTCACGCTCGCGACCGTGGACACGCCACACCTCGTGCCGCTGCCCCGACAGCTCTCCCAGCTCGCCGGCGGCGTCTACACGATCGCGCGCTCCGCCGCCGCGCCGTCGTCGCTCACCTTCGAGCAGCTGCGGTAGGTCCGGGCGGGCGCCCTACTTCGGTCGCGCGCGGCGAGCGATCTTGCGCACCTCGGGGGCGAGCGCGGCCAACCGCGCCTGCCGCTCCTCCTGGAGCGCGTTGCCGCGGCGCAGGAAGTCGAGCATCAGCTCGAGCTCCGCGGTCGAGTAGCGGGTCGAGAGCTCGCGAAAGTCCTCGGCGATCGGGCCCCAGATCAGCTCACCCACCCGTGCGACCACAGGGGTGACCTCGATCAGCACCCGGCGCCGGTCGGTCGCGTCGGGGACGCGCCGCAGGAAGCCGGCGGCCTCCATGCGGTCGACGAGGGCGGTCACCGCCCCGGTCGTGAGCGACAGCTCGCGGGCGAGCTCACCCGCGGTCACGCGGCCATGCCGTTCGACGATGTCAATCGCGGTGTTGTCGGTGCGATTGATCCCGAGCAGCTCGCACACCGCGCTGTCGAAGCGCTCGGTGCGGTTCTGCGAGGCCCGGATCTCGGCACCGAGGTCGGCGAGCACCTCGCCACGCCGTTGGGCGGATTCGACAGATTCCCTTGACATCCTAGAAGCTCAATGATTAAGCTATTTGATAATTGAGAGACATTGTAAGGGCTGCAGGGAGAGCGGCAACACCCGCGACAGAGGGGAGTGAACCGGCGATGCCGGACGCGATCGAAACCCACGAGCTCGTCAAGAGCTATCCACCCGACGTCAAGGCACTCGCCGGGCTCAGCTTCGCGGTGCCGGAGGGGAGCATCTTCGCGCTGCTCGGCCCCAATGGCGCCGGCAAGTCGACGACGGTGAAGATCCTCACCACGCTCTCGCGACCCGACGGGGGCAGCGCGCGCGTGGCGGGCATCGATGTCGTCGCCGAGCCCCAGCGCGTGCGTCACGCGATCGGCGTCGTCGGCCAGAAGCACGGTGCCGATCCCGAGGCGACCGGCCGGGAGAACCTCACCCTCCAAGGCGAGTTCTATGGCATCACCGGAGCCGAGCGCCGACGCCGCGTCGATGAGTCGCTCGAGCGCTTCGGGCTCGATGGGGCGGCGGATCGGCAGGTCAAGACGTACTCGGGCGGGATGCAGCGGCGGCTCGACGTCGCGATGGGCCTGCTCCACCAACCGCGCGTGCTGTTCCTCGACGAACCGACGACCGGCCTTGACCCCGAGGCGCGCGTCGAGATCTGGCAGGAGATCGAGCGCCTCGCCCGCCAGGAGCGGATGACGATCCTGCTCACCACGCACTATCTCGACGAGGCCGACCGGCTCGCCGCCACGCTGGCCATCGTCGACCGTGGCCGGATCGTCGCCCACGGCACCCCGGACGAGCTCAAGGGCGAGCTCCGCGGCGATGCGATCGCGCTCGAGCTCGCCGAACCGGCCCACGACAGGGACGCGTCGGCGACCCTGGCCGCGGTGGCCGGGGTGCGCGAGGTCACGCTCGAGGGCCGTCGCCTCCTGGCCCGCGCCGACAATGGCGCGGGAGCGCTCCCGGCGGTCCTCGCCGCGCTCGAGGCCGGCGGCGTCGCTGTCGCATCGGCGACCGTCGCGCGCCCGTCGCTCGACGACGTCTACCTGCGATACGCGGGCCGCGCCTGGCGACCCGACAACCACGAGGAGGTGGCGGCATGACCGCCGTCCGGCAGACGATGCAGGTGAGCCTGCGCAGCTTCCGAGCGTTGCTGCGCCAGCCCGCCTATCTCGGCATCACCCTCGCGCAGCCGATCATCTGGCTGCTGCTGTTCGGAGCTCTGTTCAAGGCGGTGACCCGCATCCCCGGCTTCCACGGCTCCTATATCGACTACCTCACGCCGGGGATCGTCGTCATGCTCGCGGTGTCCTCCGCGGGATGGAGCGGCATGGGCTTCATCGAGGACATCAACGGCGGGATCATGGACCGGATGCTCGTCTCGCCGGTGTGGCGCGGCGCCCTCAACGCGGGGATCGTCTTCGGCATGATGGTCACGGTCGTCATCCAGACGCTGATGATCGTGCTGCTCGCCCTGGCGCTTGGCGCCCACTACCGGGGCGGCGTGCTCGGCGTGCTCGTGATGCTCGTACTCGCCGCGCTGCTCGCGGCGGTGTTCGCCTCGCTGTCGAACGGCGTCGGCGTCCTCGCCCGCCAGCGCGAGTCGCTGATCGGAGCGGTGAGCCTCGTGCTTCTGCCGCTCACCTTCCTGTCCTCGGCGCTCATGCAGCAGAGCCTCGTTCCGCACTGGATTCGCAGCGTGGCCACGGTCAACCCGGTCAACTGGGCCGTCGAGGCGGCCCGCTCCGCGGCGATGCAGAAAACCGACTGGGGGGTGGTCGCCGGCCGGCTCGGGCTGCTGTTCGTGCTCGCCCTGCTCGCGGCGTGGTTTGCCACCCGGGCGTTCCGCTCCTACCAGCGGTCGGTCTGATCGCCCGCGAAGGCCGCCGTGCGGGCGGCGGCCTTCGCGTTCTGGCGAGAGCAGGGCAGACAACCGTGGCGGCGTCCGGGGCAAATACTGATGGCAACCATCTTTTGAGTGTTACTGTCACTTTATTGTGATCAGTGCGTCAGAAGATCGTCGAGAAGCGGATCCGCGGCGGTGGTGGGCGCTCGGCGCCCTGATGCTCGCCGTCCTCGCCGTCGGCCTCGATGCCACGGTGCTCAGCGTCGCCCTTCCGACGCTCGCCCGGGACCTGCATGCCTCCGAGTCGGAACTCCAGTGGTTCTCCTCGGGATACCTGCTCGTCCTCGCCGCCGCGATGCTCCCGGCCGGGCTGCTCGGCGACCGCTACGGCCGCAAGCGGGTGATGCTGATTGCGCTCGCGCTGTTCGGGCTCGGATCGGCGGCCTGCGCCCTGGCCCCGTCGGCGGGAGCGTTCATCGCCGCCCGGGCGTTGCTCGGGATCGCCGGGGCGGGGGTGATCGTGATGGCGCTGTCCGCGCTCACCGTTCTCTTCAGCGAGGAGGAGCGGCCGAAGGCCGTCGGCATCTGGGCGAGCGCGAACTTCCTCGCCATGCCGATCGGTCCGATTCTCGGCGGCTGGCTGCTCACGCATTACTGGTGGGGCTGGGTGTTCCTCATCAATGTGCCGGTTGCGGCCGTCGGGCTGGTGGCCGCGATCGCGCTCGTGCCGGAGTCCCGCGCCGCCGAGCGCCCCGGGCTCGACCCCATCGGCATCGGCACCTCGACCGCGGGCCTCGTCGCCGTCACCTATGGCCTGATCGAGGCGGGCGAGTACGGCTGGGGCGATCCCGGGGCGCTCGCGCTGATGCTCGCCGGCGTCGCGGTGCTCGTCGGCTTCTTCGCCTGGGAGCGGCGGCTCGGGCGGCGACCGGGCGGGCAACCGCTCGTCGACCCCGCGCTGTTCCGCTCGCGCTCGTTCACCTGGGGGGTCATCCTCGCCGCCGTCGGCGGGGTGGCGATGATCGGCGTGCTGTTCACGATGCCCCAGTACTTCCAGGGCGTGCTCGGCACCAATGCCTTGGGGTCAGGGCTGCGCCTGCTGCCGGCGGTGGCCGGGCTGATCGCGGGCGCGCTGCCCGCGGACCGGATCGTGCGCCGGCTCGGCGCCAAGCTCGTCGCCGCGCTCGGGTTCACCGTGCTCGCCGCCGGCCTGTTGCTCGGCACCGCTACCTCGATCGGCTCGAGCGGCGGCTTCGTCGCCGTGTGGATGGCGATCGTCGGGGCGGGGCTCGGGCTCTCGTTCGCCACCGCGGCCTCGGCCGCGATCTCCGAGCTGCCCGAGGAGCGCAGCGGCGTCGGTGCCGCGGTCATGCAGGCGATGCAGAAGGTCGGCGGCCCGTTCGGCGCCGCCATCCTCGGCAGCGTGCTGAGCTCCGTCTACCTCGCCCGCCTGCAGCTTCCGGGGCTGCCTGCGCCGGCCGTGCACGCCGTCCGCGAGAGCGTCTTCGGTGGCGTGGCGGTCGCCCACGAGCTCGGTTCGGCCGCGCTGCTTCACTCCGTGCGGATGGCGTTCGTGAGCGGTATGGACCTCGCGTTGCTCGTCTCGGCCGGCGTTGCCCTCGTCGGGGCCGTGCTCGCCGTCATCTTCCTGCCGCGCGGGCGGTTGGCGCCCGCGGATGCGGAGCCGCACCCGATGACGGAGGGTCCGTTTGTCCCGGCCCGCTGATGCGCCGCCGGTCGGTCTGCGCGAGCGCAAGAAGGCGCGGACCCGCGCCGCGATCCAGTCGCACGCCCTGCGTCTGTTCGCCGAGCAGGGCTACGCCGAGACGACCGTCGACGAGATCGCCGCCGCCGCCGAGGTGTCGCAGAGCACCTTCTTCCGCTACTTCCCGACCAAGGAAGACGTCGTCCTGCACGATCGCTACGACCCGCTGCTGATCGCCGCCTTCCACGCCCAGCCCGACGACGTGAGCCCGATCGATGCTCTGCGCCGGGCGATGGTCGGCGTCCTCGGGGCGCTGCCGTCCGACGCCCTCGAGCTCGAACGACTGCGCGGCAGCCTGATCTTCGCCGTGCCCGAGCTGCGCGCCCGGTTCATGGACGAGATCGCGTCGGCCATCGGGATGATCGCCGAGGCGGTTGCCGAGCGGATCGGCCGCGATCCCGGCGAGTTCGTCGTCCGGAACTTCGTCGGCGCGGTGATGGGGGTCGCGCTCGCCGCGGCCAGCGACATGGCCGACAAGCCCGACGCCGATTACCTCGCCGCGTTCGACCGCGGCCTCGCGCACCTCGACGCGGGCCTGCCGCTCTGAGCCCGTCGTGGCGCCCTGGGTCGCCGGGACGACGTCGGGGTCGCGCTGGCGACCGACCCGGACCGTAGGCTGGCCGATCGATGCCTGGCCGCGCTGTCCTCGTCCTCGGCGATTCGTTCCTGCACACCTACGCGCACCAGCTGACGGCGATCCTCGCCCTGCTGCTGACGTTCGCGCTCGCCTGGCTGGCCGATCGGGCGGTCGCGCGATGGGCGGCCCGGGCCGACCTGAACCCGGCGGTCGACACTCGCGTGCGCTTCCTGCGCCGGCTAGTCGTCCTCGCCATCTGCGTGCTCGGCGTGCTGTTCGCGCTGTCGGAGTTCGCCGGGTTGAACAAGCTTGCCGCGGGGCTGCTCGCGTCGAGCGCGATCATCGCCGCGATCGTCGGCTTCGCCGCCCGTCAGACCCTCGCGAATCTCATCGCCGGGGTGATGCTCACAGTCGCCCAGCCGCTGCGGATCGGCGATCAGGTGAGGATCCAGGACGACACGGGCGTGGTCGAGGACGTGCGCCTGAACTACACCGTGCTGCGAACGGCCGAGGGGCGCCGGCTGCTGATCCCCAACGAGCGGCTCGCCTCGGAGGTGCTCGAGAACGACACGATCCTCGATGACCGCGTCCGTCCCGCGGCGTCGGTGTGGCTCCCGCCGGCTGCCGACACGGACGTCGCGCTCCGCAGCCTCGCCGGCATCGAGCCCGCCCTTGTCGTCCGGATCGCCGAGGTGACCGTCGAAGGGGTGCGGATCGCGGTGCTGGCCGCGCCTGTTCCCGCGCCGGACCGTGCCACGCGGGAGGCCGACCTCCGTGCTGCCGCGCTCGAGGCGCTGCGCGGCGCCGGACTACTGGGCTAGAGCGACTCGCCTCGAGTCTCGGCGCTCGGGCGGCCAGATGTCACAGTTGTGCCGTGACCCGGCAACTAGCCCGGATCGTGCGGTAAGACTCGCGCCCCCGGGGGGTTCGGGGGCGCGGAGTCGTCCGGCTGAGCGGGGATTCTTGGGATTGCGAGTTCCTGAATCCCGAGCTTGGAGGTTTCACCTTGAAGGTGATGCGTGATGGACGCCCGGTAACCGTAGAAGTCACGTCGGACGGAGCCGGGTTGGTGTCGCACGCGGGGACGGCGCTGGTTGGCCGGGTGGCGGACAAGCTCGGGCTCACGCAGGCGTTGTCGATGCGGTTGGCGGGCCTGAAGCAGCGCCGGCGTGGCCACGACCCGGGGGTCGTGATCCGGGATCTCGCGGTGATGCTCGCCGATGGTGGCGAGTGCGTCTCGGATCTCGGAGCGGTGCGTGAGCAGGAGGCGTTGTTCGGGTCGGTGGCGTCTGACTCGACCGCGTTTCGGATGGTCGAGAAGGTCGCGTCGACACCTGGTCTGTTGGACGCGCTCCGTGCGGCGCATGGAAGGGCACGCGAGCGGTTCTGGGAGCTGCATGGTGCGCCCGGGTCGTTGACGATCGACGTGGACGCGACGCTGATCACCGCGCACTCGGAGAAGGAGCAGGCGGCCGGGAACGACACGCACGGGTACGGGTTCCATCCGCTCGGCGCCTATGCCGATGAGACCCGCGAAGCGCTCGCGATCATGCTGCGCCCCGGGAACGCCGGGTCGAACACCGCCGAGGACCACAAGACGGTGATCGACCTGGCGCTGGCGCAGATCCCCGCTGAGCAGATCGAGAGCATGGAGATCCTGATCCGCGCCGACTCGGGCGGCGCGACGCACGACACCGCCGATCACTGCCATGACGCGAACCTGCGGTTCTCGTTCGGGTATGAACTGACCGAGACGGTCCGCGCCGCGATCCTCCAAACCCCTGACGACGCCTGGATCCCGGCGCTGGACCAGGACGGATCGGAACGGGAGAACGGGCAGGTCGTGGAGATCACCGACCACCTCGAGCTCGGCACCTGGCCCGACGGGTCCAGGCTGATTGTCCGGCGCGAGCGTCCGCATCCCGGCGCGCAGCTGTCGTTCACCGATCACGACGGGTACCGCTTCCAAGCGATCCTGACCGACCAGACCGACCCTGACATCGCCATCATCGAGCGCCGTCACCGCCAGCGCGCCCGGGTCGAGGATCGCATCCGCGACGACAAAGACACCGGTCTCGCGAAGCTGCCGTTCAAGGCGTTCGCGATGAACGAGGTGTGGCTGGAGATCGTGATGCTCGCGCACGACCTGATCGTCTGGACCCAAGCCCTCGTGCTCGACGGCGAGCTCGCCAAAGCCGAGCCGAAACGGTTGCGCTACCGGCTGCTGCACGTCGCCGCCCGGCTCGCGTTCTCCGGCCGACGCGGCAAGCTGCACCTCCCGGCCGCCTGGCCGTGGACCGAGACGCTCAAGGCCGCGTTCGAGAAGCTCAAGACGCTCCCCGCCGCCACCGGCTGAACCCCACGCGCCACGCCATCACGCCTGAGCAGACACCTCCCGGTCACCGGCCGCGATCACCGCTGAGCAGAACCGAGGGCGAACACCCACCGACCGCTGCTGAAAGGACGAGCCGAACGCAGCTCCACCGCGCCGGACCGCCCACACACTGACACTCACCCCTCAAAGCGCGCGGCGCGGCCACACCCGAGCGCCTACTGCACGATCCGGGCTAGAGGCATATGAGCACTGGAGCGCGCGGGAAGCTCGCGATCATCGAGGGCGGTAGAGCGGAAAAGCACACGAAGCGTGAAGCTGCTCCAGCGCGCATCGTGACGATGCGCGGGGAGCGGGAGCGCTCGGCGCTCGCCGAGTTCGAGGACGTGTACCGGGGCAACGTCGATGCGGTCATGGCCTATTTTGCGCGCCGCTGCGCCGAGCCGCAGACGGTCGCCGACCTGACGTCGGAGACGTTTGTGCGGGCGGCGGGAGCGTTTGCCGGATTCGATCCGCGTCGCGGGTCTCCGCGGGCATGGGTGTTCGGGATCGCCGCACATGTGTTTGCGCGGCACTGCGAGTTGGCGGCCAACGGCCGCGAGGTGGCATCGCGGCTCGCCGGACGCCGCGCGCTCGAGAGCGACGAGATCGATGAGCTGGCCGCCCGAATCGACGCGGAGCGGGCCGGCCGCGAGCTGCTCGGACGGTGCTCGCAGCTGCCGGACCTCGAGCGTGCAGCGATCGAATTGGTGGACCTGTCCGGGCTGTCGCCGAAGGAGGCGGCCGAGGTGCTCGGTCTATCCCGTGTTGTGCTGCGCAAGCGGCTGTCCCGGGCGCGAGCCCGGTTGCGAAAGGAGTATCGGGGCCATGACTAGGTTCAAGGAGCGCCTCTGGCGCGAGCTGGTCCGTGACCACGGCGCGGAGCTGGCGAGCATCTCTCAACCGGCAAGACGCGGTCGCGCTGCGCGGCCACGGCTGCTTGCCGGCACCACCGCGGCACTCGCCGGGGCGGGAGCGGCCGTCGCTCTCGTGCTCGGGGCGGCCAGCACGTCACCGGCCTTCGCCGTCAGCAACAACCACGACGGCACGGTCTCCGTCGTGGTAACCCAGCTCGGGGCGATCCACGGCCTCAACGCGCGGCTGGCCACGCTCGGTTACCGAGCGCGGTTCGTACAGGTCATGGGCGGCTGTGCCGTCCCGTCGCAGGTCGCCGTCGACCTCCTGCGCCTGCGTCACACCCATGTCGCCGCGGTGACCGTCGACCAGGGCTCGGTGCATGCGCGCTTTGACCCCCGGAAGATTCCCGCCGGCCAGACCCTCGTCGTGAGCGCATGGCGGGCCGGTCACCAGATCAGGGTGACGGCGGGGCACGTCCTGCCCGGCGCCGCGCCCGCCTGCCTTCCCGGTCCGCCTCCTCTCCGTCTCGGTCAGGTCATCGCCGTGTATCGGCGCGGCGGAACCGTGCGCTGCGTCGTCACCGCGCGCACGTGGGTGCGGTCCGATGGCCGGGGCGGCATCACCGCCGAGCCGCTGACCGGCAGCAGCGCTCCGGCCCCGACCGGCAACAGTGGCACGACCCCGACGGGCAACAGCGGCACGACGTCGACCGGGAACAGCGGCACGACGTCCACCGGCAACAGCGGACAGGTCGCGGCTCCGGCGGGGAACAGCGGCCCGGCCCCGACAGGCAACAGTGGCGCGACGCCAACTGGGAACAGCGGCACGACCCCGACCGGGAACAGTGGCACGACGCCGGCGGGGAACAGCGGGGCGCCCCCTCCCGGCGTGGTGCAGAAGACCGTCACGCCGTCGCTCAGTCCGGCCACCATCACGCGACTCCAGCGGACCCTCACGTGCCCCACGTGGACGGCGACGCTGAAACCAGCTCCCAAGAAGAGCCCCGTGCGCTGAACCGCGGCTCAGAGGTCTCGGCGTCCTTCCTGGGCGGCGACTAACCCTCGCCGGGCGCCGATGCCGGCCCACGGGGCCGCGGGCTCACGCCCGCGGCCCCGCCGGCTTTCGGTGCCGGCAGAAAGCCAGAAAGCCACGATTTGCAGGGCGATCTGATGCCGGAGATGTAGCCCACTCGCGCGACATCCCACGGTGTGCCCGAGCTGGTGCGCGCCGTCCTGGGCGGGGAGCTCGTGGTCGTTGAACAGCCATGCGGCGCAAAAGTGCCGCAGCTCGTTGAGATCGACGGTCGTCCGAACCTGCATCGGATCGAGTGCCAGTAGTAATGCTGTCCGTTCTTGGGCAGCTCAAAGCTGCGTGTCCGGGGCGAGTACTGCCGCTCGACGTGCACCTCCTCCGCGCGAAGATCGACGTCGGCCCAACGCAAGGCGTAGATCTCCGCGCGACGCATGCCGACGAACGCCGCCACGCTGACCGCGGCACGCATCGTGAGTCCGAGCTTGGCGTCCCGCGGTGGGCGGAGGCGCGCGGGTCTGCAGGGTCAATCCACGTGGCGCCTCGGTGACGATGGAAGCCGGGTATCGGCTCGCACGTTATTCGGGCAGCGGCCAGTCTCGCGCCGCTGCCGTTCTGCCGTCCTGCCGTCCGGCCGTCCTGCCGTGATACGTCTATTCCCCAAGCGAAATCCCGACGTAACCGACGTAAAGGCGCTCGCCGGCAAAGGCGACGTCAAGGGGCTGATCAAGGCCGCCGGTTACACCGAGCTTATGTTTATTCCTGGGCCTGACGGCGGCACTCCCGTGGACGTCGGGGTGCCGATCCGCGAGAAGGCGCTGTTCGCCCTGCTTGACGTCGCTCCCGATCGTGCCGGACACGTCTTTGTCACGGCGCTCGGCGATTCGTCAGAGCGGGTCAGGACCGCGGCCGTCTTGGCGCTCTATCAACAGGGCGACTCGGAACGACTCGCGGAAGCGGTCGCGAGCTTGCCCGCCGGGGAGGGGGCGCGCGCTACCGCTGTGCAGGCCCTGTTTGAGCTGCACAACGCCGGCAGCAGCAGCAGGCTGGCGGAGGCACTCGTTTACAGGCGCGACCACTATCCGCTCAGCGAGGAGGACGTGGCGCTGGTGCCGGCGCTGCTTCGGGCCGAGGAGCGGCCGGAGGCCGCAGGGGAAGTGGTGCAGTTGCTGATCTCCGCGCTCGGTCATGCGCAGGAGATCGTGGCCGAGCGGGCCGAGGCCCTGCTGGTGCGATTGGGACCCGCGAGCATCGAGGCGCTCGTTCGCGAACTCGCGGGCGGCGCCACCCCTGACCGTGCCGCCGCGTTGATTGGTGAGATCAAGGACGCCCGCGGCCTGCAGCCGCTCGTGGCGGCGCTCTCTCATCCGGATGCCCGGGTGCGAAGCCAGAGCTGCTCCGCGCTCGGCAAGTTTCGCGACCCTGCGGCCGTCGAGCTGCTGCTGCAGGCGACGCGGGACCCGGAGCACAAGGTCCGCGTGGCCGCCGGCGCCGCGCTCGACGGTATGGGGACGGCGGCGATCGCCCTGAGCATCGCCGCGCTACTGCGGCCGATGCTCGGCGAGGCTGTCGCCAAAGAGTCGCCGCTGGGGATGCTCTCGAACGGTGGGGCGGGTCACTCGTTCGAGGTTGCGCCCGCGAGCCGGGCGCCCGAGGTGCCCAAGCTGACGCGCGGCGAGGCCGGAAAGCCGAAATCGAACGGATCATCGAGGCCGACGGGACGTTCGCGTTCACGGTCGGGAAGCGGACGGCGGCGGACAAGCAAGTAGTTCCCGACGCATCGCCCGACCCAGGCCCTCGCCGGTACGCCCGGCGGGGGCCTGTCGCGTTTACGGAGCGGCTAGTGGGTCCAACCCAAGGGTTTGACCTGTAATGGGTTCATGCGGCGACTCGGTGTTTGCGTTCGAGGGCGGTGAAGCGGCGGTCGCGGTCGGCGCCGTTGCGGTGGGTGATGTAGTCGGCGACGGCGCGCTGGGCGGTGTCCCAGTCGCGGTAATCGGTGTTGTTGAACACGAACTCTTGGATCGGGCGGAAGTGGCTCTCGATTCGGTTCAGGTAGCTGGCGTAGGTCGGCGTCGGGGCGGAGCCCGTCATATGGTGGGTCGGTTGTCAAGGGGCAGGCGGATATGGCCGGGTGATTGGGCGTGCGGGTTTCGGGCTGTGGTTGCGGTTCGCGGGGCGGCCGGCGCGTCCACGGGTATCGCGACGGTGGTCAGCCTCATATGCGGGGGCTGGGTACCCCAAGACCTTGCTTTCGTCGCACGGTCCGCTGTCTAGGATCGAGCGCGGCCGCTGGTGCGGGTGCTCAACGGGCTATCGCGGACTTCGGTGGTGCGCGGTTGCCGGGAGGCGCAGGCCGCCTCGCCAGCCGCAACGGGTTGTTGTGTCGGTGTCAGGTCAGGGTCGCGATCTCCCAGCAGAAGCCGGCGAGTTCGCGGGCGACTGCGACCGCAACGACGCCGTTGGGCTTCTTGCGCATGTGTTTGAGCTGGTGCCAGCGCGCGTTGAGCCGCCGCTGGGCGTGCCAGGCGATGTTGATGACGGTTGCGTCTTGGCCTCGTTGGCGGCGCTCGAGCGCGATCGTGATCCCGGGTCGGCGTTGGTAGTGGTAGGAGGCTTCGATCAGCAGCCGGCGTGCGTGGCTCGATCCCGCCTTGGTGATCGCGCCTTGCCGGCGCTTCTCGCCCGTCGTGTTCTCCGAGGGCACGATTCCGAGGTAGGCGGAGAGCTGGTCCGGGTGCGCGAAGCGGTCGAACTCGCCGACCTCGGCGCAGAGACCAAGCGCGGAGAGCGTGTCGATCCCGCGCAGGCAGCGCAACCTGGCGATCACGGTCGTCCACGGCGAGTTCTGTGCAACCTGTTCGAGCTCCGCTTCGATCCGATCGCGGCGTGCGATCAGCATGTCGTGCGCGTGTAGATAGTCGGCGATCGTCAGCTGCGAGGCGCGGTCGGCGAACTGCAGGCTCGCCAGCCAGTTGCGATGGGTCCGCGACCAGGAGACGTTCGGACCCTCGTAGTAGATCTCGCGTCGAAGTAGGAACTTCCCGAGCCGATGCCGCGCGCGCATCAGATCGGCGCGGATGTCCTCGCGACAACGAACCAGATCGCGCAAGTGCTCATGCTCCACCGACGGAACAGTGACCAGCGTCAGCTCTCCGGCTGCGAGCAGACGCGCCAGACGGATCGCGTCGCGCTTGTCGGTCTTGATGCGATCACCGGGTCGCCGGTCGGTGCGAGTCGGGGAGCAGACCACGACCTCGAGCCCCTCAGCGCGGGCACGCCGCACCAACCCGTAACCGGTCGGGCCAGCCTCGTAGACGATCCGCGCCGGGCGCGAAACTCCTCGTAGCCATGGCAGCAGCTCATGCGGTCGACCCACCACACGTCGCGTGGTGAGCTCGCCGGTGTCCTGATCGAAGATCGCGATCGTGCTCTCGTGTGCGTGCACGTCGAGACCGACCCACCGAATACCGTGAGTCACGTCGGCACCTCCTGGAGTTGTGGGGTCCCGCGTCGAGGCCATCACCCTCGACGCGAAACGATCACCCCGCACTTGGCGGGGGTGTCGACTTCAGCTTCGACCTCAGCAGCGCCGGCCCTCCATAGGGTCTAGGGCGACGCCGTAGCGGCGATCGCCGGCGCGAGGTCCGAGCCCCCGGCCACTTTGCCGGGCATGTCTCGTGCTCGCGTTGCTGTTCTCAAAGCCGCCTCTGGCGCATCCTCCGTCACCGCGGCTGCTGCCGAGTACGGGTACTCCCGCCGGCACTGCACCGCCTCCTGGCCAGATACCGACGAGCACCAAACGACCGTCGCCGACCTCACCACCGGCGAGATCCTCTCAACCCACCAGATCGAGCCGAACAAGACCTACTGGCGCAACCAACACAGAGAGCCCGGCCGATGGCCGAGCTCCCGCAACTGAGACGCATGTCCCGAGACACCTGAGACACATGTCCCGAGACATCACAAGGATGCCGGAGGAGGGACTCGAACCCCCGACACGCGGATTATGATTCCGCTGCTCTAACCGACTGAGCTACTCCGGCGAGGGAGGCCGAGTCTACCGAGCGTCGGCCGACCGCCGGTCCTCGGAAGGGATGAATGGCGATTCAGTTCGGAGGGGGCGAACTGAATCGCCAAAGTTCGGCCAGCAGGTGCTCGCGAGGACGGCGAATGTGCCCCGCAGGCGCTCGCAGGCGGGCGGCGAGCGCCCGTAGCAAGCGCCCGTAAGCACCCGGACCCACGCGGCGAGACGTCCGCCGTGCCTATGATCCCGCCATGTCCAGCCTCGGTCCCGCCGCCAGCACCGTCGTGCGCCAATGCCTGGGCGTGAAGACCGGCGAGGGGGTGCTCGTCATCGTCGACCCGGCGACCCGGGAGATCGGCGAGGCGCTGCGCGCGGAGGCCGCCGCCGCCGGCGCCGATGCGGTGCTCGCGGTGATGGACGAGCGCGCCACCGATGGCACCGAGCCCCCGCTCTTGCTCGCCGCCGCGCTCAGCGCGAGCGACGTCTACATCGCCCCGACTTCACGCTCGCTCAGCCATACGGTGGCCCGCAAGCGGGCAAGCGACGCCGGCGCACGCGGGGCGACGATGCCGGGGGTCACCGCGGAGATGCTCGGGCGCGCGATGGCGCTCGACTTCGCGCAGATGGCGGCCCGCTCGCGGACGCTCGCCGGGCTGCTCAGCGAGGCGAGCAAGGCGCGGGTCACCTGCCCGCGCGGCACCGACTTCACGCTCGAGCTCGCCGGCCGCTCGGGGATCGCCGACGACGGCGACCTCACCGCGCCCGGCGCGTTCGGGAACCTGCCCTGCGGCGAGGCGTTCATCGCCCCGATGGGCGGCGAGGGGACGATCGTCACCGCGAGCCTCTCGCCGCTCGGCCTCAGCGATCCGCCGGGCGTCCTCACCGTGGTGGGCGGGCGGATCGTCGACGCCGAGCAGGGCCGGGGTCCTGAGTACATCGAGCTGTTGCGCGCCCACGGCGAGCTCGGCACGAACCTCGCCGAGCTCGGGGTCGGAACCAACGACGCGGCCACGCTCACCGGCAACGTGCTCGAGGACGAGAAGATCCTCGGCACCGTCCACGTCGCCTTCGGCGCCAGCCAGGGCATCGGGGGCACCGTCTCGGTGCCCATCCACCTCGACGTCGTCATCACCGACGCGTCGCTGCAGGTCGGCTCGACGACCGTGCTCGATCAGGGTCGCTGGGTTCTCGCCACGGACGGCGACGGCGGGCCGGATCGCGATTGACGACGCTGCTCGCCATCCCCAACGTCTCCGAGGGGCGCGACTCGGTGGCGATCGCGGCCATCGCCAGGGCCTTCGGTCCCGGGCTGCTCGACGTCCACCGTGACGTCGACCACCACCGCAGCGTGTTCACCGTGGCCGGGGCGCCCGGGCAGCTCGCCGCGACCGTGCTCGGCGGCGCGCGGGAGGCGATCGCGAGGGTCGACCTCGCCGCCCACGCCGGCATCCATCCGCGGGTCGGGGCGCTCGACGTCGCGCCGATCGTCTACCTCGAGCCCGAGCAGCGCGGTGCGGCGTGCGCCGAGGCACTCGTGCTCGCCGACCGGCTCGCCGAGGAGCTCGCGCTCCCGGTGTTCCTTTACGGGGTCCTCGCGCACGGGCGCACGCGCGCGGAGCTGCGCCGCGGCGGTCCGGCCGAGCTCGGCCGCCGCATCGCCGCCGGCGAGCTGCGCCCGGACTTCGGGCCGCGCCGCCTGCACCCCACTGCGGGCGCGACGCTCGTCGGCGCCCGGCCGCCGCTGCTCGCCTTCAACGTCGAGCTCGCGCCGCCGGCCACGCTCGACGACGCCCAGGCGATCGCCGCCCGCATCCGCGAGTCCGGTTCCGAGGGGCTTCCGGGGCTGCGCGCGATCGGCCTGTGGCTCGAGCAGGCGGGCATCGCCCAGGTCTCGACCAATGTCGAGGATCACCGCGCGGTGCGGCTCGCCGACGTCGTCGCGGCGGTCGCCGCCCACGCCGCGGTGCAGGGCGTCGAGGTCGTCGGACTGCCGCCGCGCACGGCCTACGACGGCTTCCCGCCGGACATCCCGATCCGCGGCCACCGCATCCTCGAGGATGCCCTGGCGCAGGTCGAGTCACACGGGCTAAGCTCCTAGCAGCACCATGGCCCAGACGAAGAAGAAGCGCCGCAGCAAGCACCGGGGGAACGCCGCGGGCACGATCGAGACGCGGGGGCGCACGGGCCGACCGCCGAGCGCCGAGGAGCGCAAGAAGGAGACCCGCGCCAACTCCCGCGAGCAGCGACTGCTCCGGCCGCCGACCTGGAAGTCCTCGCTCACCCGGGCGGGCTTCGCCGCCGCGCTCATGTTCCTCTTCCTGGCGATCACGACCAAGGGTCCCAACCGCATCCAGGCCGCCCTCATCTTCGCCGTGCTCGCCCTCGTGCTGTACGTCCCGGCGGGCTACTTCCTCGAGCGCTACCTCTGGCAGCGCCGGATGCGCAAGAGGGCCCAGGGCCGATGATCGACGTCCGCATGTTCACCGTCGGTCCCGTGCAGGAGAACTGCTTCATCGTCCGGGAGAACGACGCCGACACCGCGATCGTGATCGACCCTGGCGAGGAGGCCGAGCGCCTGCTCGAGGCGCTGCGGGCCCTCGGCATCACCACGGTCGCGGCGATCCTCCTCACCCACACCCACTTCGACCACGTCGGCGCGGTCGCTCCGCTCGCCCGCGCCACCGGCGCGCCGGTCTACTGCCCCGAGCGCGAGGTCAAGGTGCTCGCCAACATCATGGACTACGTGCCGTGGCCGGGGTTCGGACCGTTCGAGAGCTACGACGCCGACGAGACGCTGGCCGGCGGCGAGACGCTCGAGCTCGCGGGTCTGACGGTCGACGTGCTGTTCACCCCCGGTCACAGCCCCGGCCACGTGACCTACGCGATCCGGGACGAGGATGCACTGTTCTCCGGCGATGTGCTCTTCCAGGACTCGGTCGGTCGCGTCGACCTGCCCGGGGGCGACTGGCCGACGCTGCTGCGCTCGATCGAGTCGCTGCTCGAGGCCTACGGCGACGAGACCACCGTCTATCCGGGGCACATGGGCATCACCACGCTCGGCCGCGAGCGGGCGAGCAATCCCTTCTTGCGCGAGCTCGCCGAGCAGTGAGTCTCCCGCCGCGGGAGCGCACCCGGTGAGCCCGATCCAGGCCCCCCGCGGGACTTACGACGTCCTCCCCGAGGAATCCGCCCGGCGCGACGTGCTCGAGTCCCACGCGCGGCGGATCCTCGGCTCCGCCGGCTATCGCAGGATCGAGACGCCGACGTTCGAGTCCACCGAGCTGTTCGCCCGGGGGGTGGGGGAGGCGACCGACATCGTCCAGAAGGAGATGTACACCTTCGACGACGGGGCCGGCCGCTCGCTCACCCTGCGCCCGGAGGGAACGGCGCCGGTGTGCCGGGCCTACATCGAGCACGGCATGCACAAGCTGCCCCAGCCGGTGAAGCTCTGGTATCTGTCGAGCTTCTTCCGCAGCGAGGCTCCCCAGCGCGGCCGCTACCGGCAGTTCTGGCAGGTGGGGGCCGAGCTGATCGGCGCCGCCGGTCCCGACGGGGACGCCGAGCTGATCATGCTGCTCGGCGAGCTGCTCGAGGCGCTCGCGGTGCGGGATCTGCGGCTGCGACTCACGAGCCTCGGCACGCCGGAGACGCGGAGCGTGTATCGCGAGGAGCTGACCCGTTATCTGCGCGCCCACGAGGAGCGCCTGTCGCCCGAGGTGCGGGCACGGATCGACCTCAACCCGTTGCGCGCCTTCGACGCGAGTGACCCCGCGACCCAGGCGGTCATGCGCGACGCGCCCAAGCTGCTCGATTTCCTCAGCGCCGAGGACAAGGAGCACTTCGCCGAGGTGCGGATCCTGCTCGACGACGCGGGCATCCCGTACGAGATCGACCCGACCCTCGTGCGCGGCCTCGACTACTACACCCGCACGCTGTTCGAGTTCACCAGCGACGCGCTCGGCGCTCAGTCGGGCGTCGCCGGTGGCGGACGCTACGACCGGCTCATCGAGCAGCTCGGCGGTCGCCCGACGCCCGCCTCGGGCTGGGCGGCCGGGGTCGAGCGGATGCTGCTCGCCGCCGGCGAGCTGCCGCACGCGCCCGAGCTCCTCGACCTCTACGTCGCCCGCGTGGGGGAGGGAACGCTGCGCAGCGCCTTCGACCTCTCCCACGAGGCGCGCCGGGCCGGGCTCTCGGTACAGCTCGAGCTTGCCGGCCGCTCGCTCAAGGGCCAGCTCAAGCAGGCCGACCGCGCCGGCGCCCGCTACGTCGCGATCGTCGAGGACGACGAGCACGCGACGATCAAGAACATGGAGAACGGCGAGCAGCGGGAGCTCGCCCCGGACGCCGTGATCCCGACGATCCTGCGAGGATCGAGGCTGTGAAGCACGCGCCCCGACCCAACGGCTATCGCGACAGCTGGTGCGGCGAGCTGACCGCCGAGCGCGCCGGCACGCAGGCCCATGTCTCCGGCTGGGTCCACCGTCGTCGCGACCACGGCGGGCTGATCTTCATCGACCTGCGCGACCGGTCCGGCGTCGTCCAGCTCGTATTCCATCCCGACACTGCGCCGGCCGCCCATCGCGCCGCCCACGCCCTGCGCTCCGAGGACGTGATCAGCGTGAGCGGCGCCGTCGTCCGCCGCGAACCGGCGAACGTCAACCCAAACCTCCGCACCGGTGAGATCGAGCTGACGGTGAGCGAGCTCAGGATCCTCGCCGACGCCGACACCCCGCCGTTCCCGCTCGACGACGGCGCCTCGGTCGACGAGAACCTCCGCCTCCGCCACCGTGCCCTCGACCTCCGCCGGCCTGAGATGCAGGCCAACCTCGCCCTCCGCCACCGGGTCATGTCGACGATGCGCGAGGTGCTCAACGAGCGCGACTTTCTCGAGGTCGAGACGCCGTACATGACCCGCTCGACCCCCGAGGGCGCCCGCGACTACCTCGTGCCCGCGCGCGTGCAGCCCGGATCGTTCTACGCGCTGCCTCAGTCGCCCCAGCTCTTCAAGCAGCTGCTGATGATCGGCGGCTGCGAGCGCTACTACCAGATCGCGCGCTGCTTCCGGGACGAGGACACCCGCGCCGACCGCCAGCCCGAGTTCACGCAGCTCGACGTCGAGATGGCCTTCGTCGAGGAGGACGACGTCATCGACGTGATGGAGGCCGTGATGGGCGCGATCTTCACGCGCGAGGGCTTCGACGTGGCCACGCCGCCGTGGCCCCGGATGACCTTCGCGGAGGCCGTATCCCGGTATGGCATCGACCGGCCCGACACACGCTTCGGGCTCGAGCTCCACGACCTCGGCGAGGTTCTCGGCCGCTCGGAGTTCAAGGTCTTCTCCTCGGCGCTGGCGAGCGGCGGGGTCATCCGCGGGATCAATGCCGGCGCCCGCGACCTCCCGCGCTCCGACCTCGACGTACTCACCGAGCTCGCCAAGCAGCACGGGGCCAAAGGGCTCGTGTGGGCGTTCGTCCAGCCCGACGGTGGCTGGCGCTCGCCGATCGCCAAGTTCCTCTCGGAGACCGAGATCGCTGAGGTCACCGAGCGCCTGCAGGCCCACGCCGGCGACCTGCTGCTGATCGTCGCCGACGAGATGACGACCGCCGGGCAGGCGCTGAGCGCGCTGCGCATGGAGATCGCCCGGCGCTTCGATCTCATCCCGGCCGGCCGCCACGACATCCTCTGGGTCGTCGAATTCCCCGCGTTCTTCTGGGACGCCGAGGAGCAGCGCTGGGACTCGCCCCACCACCCGTTCACCTCGCCGCTCGGCGATCTCGATCATCCGGGGTCGCTCAGCTCGCGCGCGTACGACCTCGTGCTCGACGGCGCGGAGATCGGCGGCGGCTCGATCCGGATCCATCGCCGTGACGTCCAGGAGCGCGTGCTCGAGCTGCTCGGCATCGCCCCCGAGGAGGCGCAGGCGCGGTTTGGCTTCCTGCTCGACGCGCTGCGCTACGGCGCCCCGCCGCACGGCGGCATCGCGATGGGCATCGACCGCATCGTCGCGGCGCTCGCCGGCACCGACTCGATCCGCGACGTGATCGCCTTCCCGAAGGCGGCCAGCGGGGCCGACCCGCTCACCGGAGCTCCGGCGCCGGTCGATCCGGCCCAGCTGCGCGAGCTCGGCCTGCGGCTCTCCTGACCGGCGGCGCGTCCGCAGGATTCATTTACCCCTTATGGTCTGGGCCCGACCTGCCGACAAGGTGGGTGATGGATAGCGTCTCGCGTCCGCTCATCGCACTCCTCCTCGGCACGGTGGCCTTCTTCGCCCTCTGGGTCGTGGCCCTCAAGCCAAGCGGCTCCAGCAGCCAGAGCTCGTCTGGCCTGGGCGCCTACAGCTCCGCGATCCAGGCCGCCCACGGCGCCGTGGCCACCGCCAACGCCGCCAGCGCAGCCCACGGCGGCACGATCCCGCAGACGACGTCCGCGCCGGCCGCCACGACTCCGACCGCCGCGGCGACGACGCCGGCCCCGACGGCGACGACGCCATCTGCCGCGGTCGCCGCGGTCACCGTCCACCACACCGCGGTCGCCGGGAAGACCGCCACCCACGCCCGCGTCCAGCACATCGCCGTCGCCGTCGTCCAGACCGCCAACGCACGCTACGTCGTCGTGCAACGCGCCCTGCACGCGCACAAGGTGCTCGCCCTCCTCTTCTACAACCCGGCCGCGACCGATGACCGCGCCGTCAAGGCCGAGCTGAAGCTCGTGCCGACGCATCGCGGCGCGGTGGTCACCGAGGCGATCCCCCTCGCCGAGCTGAGTCGCTACACGACGATCACCGCTCAGGTCCAGGTCAACCAGTCGCCGACCCTCGTCGTCATCGATCGTGGCCGCGGCGCCTCGACGATCGTCGGCTACACGACCGACTTCGAGATCTCCCAGCGGATCGACGACGCGCTCGCGGTCCCGGTCTCCTAACTCAGCGCAGCCGCACGGCGCCACCCACCCGTGCCCGGCGCCGCTTCGCCCCCGGCGCCGGCGAGTCTATGCTCGCCGGCAGTGGATTCCCTCGCCTTCGAGCATCACCTCACCTCGCCGCAAGGGCGCGGCCGCGTGCCCGCCGACGACTTCACCGTGACCGCCGGCGGCGGCGCGTGCTGCGACACGATCCGCTTCTCGCTCAGCGTCGACGGCGAGCGCGTCACCGATGCGGGCTTCGACGCCGAGGGATGCGGCTCGGCCCATGCCGCCGGAAGCGCCGCGGTATCGCTCGTCCGCGGCCGGCCGGTGCTCGATGCCGCCCGGATCGGGTCGGCCGAGATCGCCGAGGAGCTCGGCGGCCTCAGCCCCGGCAAGCGCCATGCCGCCGACCTGGCCGCCGACGCGCTCGCCCGCGCGCTCGGCCGGGCCGCTCGCGAGCGCGTGCGGCTCAGCGCCCCCGCGGCCGGCCGGACGCTTGTGGCAATGAGCGGCGGCGTCGACAGCGCCGTCGCCGGGCTGCTGTGCGCGGAGCGGGGAGAGACCGTGGCCGTGACCCTCGAGCTGTGGGCCGACGACGAGAACGACGGCGAGCGCAGCTGCTGCTCGGCCTCCGCCGTGGCCCAGGCCCGCTCGCTCGCCCACGCGATGGGGATGGCCCACTTCACCCTCGACCTGCGCGAGGAGTTCCGGGCCGGGGTCGTCGATCCGTTCATCGCCGGCTACGGCGCGGGGGAGACCCCCAACCCGTGCGTGGGGTGCAACGGACATGTCCGGCTCGACGCGATGATCGCCTTCGCCGACCGCCTCGGGGCCGACGGGCTCGCCACCGGCCACTACGCGCGGGTCGAGGAGGACGGCGCGGACGGACCGCTGCTGCGGGCCGCGGCCGACCCGATGAAGGACCAGACGTACATGCTCGCCGCGCTCGCGCCGGGCTCGCTGGCCCGGATGCGCTTTCCCCTCGGGGCGATGACCAAGCCCGAGGTGCGGGCCCGTGCCGCGGCGGCCGGCCTGCCCGTGGCCGGCAAGTCCGACAGCCAGGACCTGTGCTTCCTGGCCGGCACCGACCGTGCCCGCTTCCTCGCCCGCCACGGCGAGATCGCCGCCCGGCGCGGGGCGATCGTCGACGAGCGCGGCACGGTGCTCGCTCACCACGACGGACAGCACCGCTTCACGGTCGGCCAACGGCGGGGCCTCGGCCTCGCGAACGGCGCCCCGCTCTACGTCCTCGACAAGGACGCGAGCAGCAACGTCGTCACCGTCGGCCCGCTGGCGTCCCTCGCCACCGACGAGGTGGCGCTGCGCGGCGTGCGGCTGCGCCGCCCGGGCGAGCGCGTCGACCGCGTCAAGCTCCGCTACCGCTCGGCGCCCGTCGCGGCCCTGCTCGAGCCGCGCAGCGCGGGGACGCATCGCGCCGGGCGCCTGGTGCTCGAGGAGGCGGTGCACGGCGTCGCCCCCGGGCAGCTCGCCTGCCTTATGGACGGGGACGTGATCGTCGGCTGGGCCACGATCACGCGCGGCGAGCGGCCCTAGCGGGCGCGGACCCCGCCGGCGCGCGGCAGCGCGGGCGCGGCGCGGAGCCCGCGGGAGCGGCGTCCAGGCCGCCGGTCACGGGCCACGGGATGCCGCGACCGGACGGCCTAATGGACGCTGTATACGGCGTTGCGGACGAGCATGACCGCGTACGCCGGCCAGTATCGGCCCGTGGGTGGGGCCCCGGGCACACAGGCCCCGCCGGACTCCCCGGGGTTACTCGTCCACGCGAACGCGTCGACATTGGCGTAACCGGTGTGGGTTGTCGGCTTGGGTCCGAGGCCCCGCCCGGGCGGGTTGCAGAGAACCTCGTTTCCCTGGTGGACCGGATCCGGTGGCTTGAGCGGGCCCCGCCCGTTCTCACCGGTGTTGACGACGAAGTGCTTGCCGCCGGTCAACCGCGAGATCTGCTCGCCGTAGCGGATCTCGTTGGAGGTCCAGTCGAAGTGGGTGGAGTTGAGGAAGAAGCCCTGGATCTTGGCCACGCCGGCGCGCCGCAGCAGGGAGGCGATGCGCTTGGCCGGGACGGCGTCGGCGGCGCCGGCATCGAGGTAGACGACCAGCCGCGGGCAGTGGGTGGTGAGGACGTTGATCGCATCCCGGAGCTCGGCCATCCGCACGTCGACGCCGTGCGGGCTCAGACACGGGGTGGTGATGAGTCCGTCCATCTCGAGGAACAGCACCGCCCGGTAGCCGCTGATGCCGCGGGCGAAGCTCGAGATCCAGTTGTGGTAGGCGAGCTGACGGGCGGGAGGATCGGCCCAGCGCCCGCAGTGGCCGGACAGGATCCGGTAGGTCATGATCATCGGCACCGCGCCCGGCTCCTCGCTGGAGGCCCGCGCGAGGTAGTTGGCCACGGCCGATCCGGGCCAGGGCCCGTTCCAGCCGCCGAACCGGTAGGTGCCCGGTTGGCTGGCGATGACACTGAGGGCCGCGGCCGCCGACGGATTGCTCGAATGCCAGTCGCGGGCCACGCGGGCGGCCGGGGACCGCAGGTGGTCGACGTAGAAGGTCGCCCCGGCGAGCGGGTCCGACGCCGGCGGGGCGACCGGCAGCGCGAGCGGATTGAGCGGATTGGCGGCGGGCAGGGGATCGTTGCCGAAGATCGTCAGTACCCCGCGCGACGGGTTGGCCATGCCGATCGGAGACGGGCCGAACAGCTTGACGCGGACCGTCGTCGGCAGGACCGGGATGCCGTGATCGATGATCGGCACGCGGAACGTCGCACTCGACTGGCCGACCTGGAAGTCGATCTCCGCCTTGACGTTGCGATAGTCGATGCCCGGCCGCGCGGTGAGACCGACGGTGCAGTAGCGGATCTGTGCCGCCTCGCTGGTGTCACGGCGCACGATCGTGATCACCGCGGCGCCGGCATTCTCGCCCACGCTCATCGTCGCCGACTGCAGGCGAAAGCCGTTGGGGTCATACGACCACGCCCGCGCCGCCCCCGGCGCGAGCAGCGAGCTGGCGGCCACGAGCGCGGGGAGGAGGAGGCGGCGCAAGAACGTCATCGCTATCTCGTTCGGTTCGGGGCTATCCCGCCTTAAACCTCCAAGGCCGTATCTCCACGGTTATCCGGCCCCCCGCCTACACTTCAGTGCCCATGACCTCCGATGAGATCCGCCGCCGGTTCACGAACTTCTTCGAGGAGCGCGACCATCGCCGCCTGGCGTCGTCGTCGCTGATCCCGACCGAGCACGACCCCTCGGTGCTGTTCACGATCGCCGGGATGGTGCCGCTCAAGCCGTACTTCCTCGGTGACGAGCGGCCGCCGCACCCGCGGGTGACGACCTGCCAGAAGACGTTCCGGACCCCGGACATCGAGATCATCGGGACGACGACGCGGCATCTCACCTTCTTCGAGATGCTCGGCAACTTCTCGTTCGGCGACTACTTCAAGGACGGCGCCGTGCGCTTCGCCTGGGACCTCTCCCGCGAGGGCTTCGGCTTCGATGAGAAGGACATCTGGATCACCGTGTTCGCCGGCGATGACGAGCTCGGCCTTGGGCCCGACGAGGAGGCGATCGAGGCCTGGCTGGCGGTCGGTGTCCCGCGCGAGCGGATCGTCGAGTGCCCGCGGTCGGAGAACTTCTGGCAGATGGGCCCGACCGGGCCGTGCGGGCCCTGCTCGGAGCTGTACCTCGACCGTGGGCTTGCCTTCGGTAAGGCGGACGACCTGCCCGGGGGCGACAACGAGCGCTTCATGGAGTACTGGAACCTCGTGTTCATGCAGTACGACCAGAACCCGGAGGGCACGCTCACGCCGCTGCCGGCCAAGAACATCGACACCGGCCTTGGGCTCAACCGGCTGGCCGCGATCCTCCAGAACAAGGAGACGGTCTTCGAGACCGACCAGTTCGCGCCGCTCGTCGCCCTCGGCGAGGAGCTCTCCGGTCGTCGCTACGGTGAGGAGTTCACCACCGACCGCGCGCTGCGGATGCTCGCCGACCACGCGCGCGCGATGACGTTCCTCATCGCCGACGGCGTCGTGCCCTCCAACGAGGACCGCGGCTATGTCCTGCGGCGCGTGATGCGCCGGGCGATCCTCCAGGGCAGGCACACGCTCGAGCTCGACCCCGGCTTCCTGCGCCGCTACGCCGACATCGTGACCGAGCTGATGGCCGACGAGTACCCGGAGCTCGTCGAGCACCGCGCGTCGGTGAACAAGTGGCTCGAGTCCGAGGAAGAGAGCTTCGGTCGCACGCTCGCGCAGGGCAGCCGGCTGCTCGATGAGCTCATCGCCCGGGCCAGGGACTCCGGCGCCGAGGGCATTGCGGGCCGCGACGCGTTCCTGCTCCACGACACCTACGGCTTTCCGATCGACCTCACGCTCGAGCTCGTCGCCGAGCACGATCTCGGGGTCGACGAGGACGGCTTCGAGGCACTGATGGAGGACCAGCGCGTGCGCGCCCGTGCGGGCTCGAGCCGGGCCCGCGGCGGCGAGCAGCTGCGCGAGCTCGCCGCGGCGTTCGCGGGCGAGGCCGGCTTCACGACCGATTTCGTCGGCTACGAGACGACGGCGCGGGAGACGACCGTCGGCGCGCTGCGCCAGGACAACGGGCGCATCCTCGCCAAGCTCGTCGAGTCGCCGTTCTACGCTACCGGCGGCGGCCAGATCGCCGATTCCGGCTACCTCGAGTGCGCCTCCGGTGACTGCCGGGCGCGGGTCGATGACGTGCTGCGGCTCGGCGACGACCAGGTCCTCGCGCTCGTGCCCGAGCGGGGGACGCTCGAGCCGGGCACACGGGTGCACGCCGAGGTCGACTGGGCCACGCGCCACGCGACGATGTGCAACCACACCGCGACGCACCTGCTCCACGCCGCGCTTCGCACCCGGCTCGGCGCGCACGTCCACCAGGCCGGGTCCTACGTCGGGCCGGACAAGCTGCGCTTCGACTTCACGCACGGCAGCGGTCTCACGCCCCAGGAGCTCTCCGACATCGAACGCTCGGTCAACGGCTGGATCGCCGAGAGCTACGCCGTCCGGGCGATTACCACGACGCTCGATGAGGCCAAGCGGCTCGGCGCGACGGCGCTGTTCGGCGAGAAGTACGGCGACATCGTGCGCATGGTCGAGATCGGCGACGGCGCGTTCTCGCGGGAGCTGTGCGGTGGAACCCACGTCCGCTCGACCTCCGAGCTCGGCGTGTTCAAGATCCTCAGCGAGACCTCGAGCGCGGCCAACGTCCGCCGGATCGAGGCGATCACCGGCCCCGCGGCTGCCGAGCAGATGCTCGTCCACGACGGCGTCCTGCGCGATGCCGCGGCGACGCTGCGGGTGCCGCCCGAGCGGGTCGCAGAGGCGGTGTCCGAGCTCCGGACTCGCATCCGGCAGCTCGAGCGCGAAGCGCGGGAGGGCGGCGGCGCCCGGGGCGGCGTCGACGTCGACGGGCTGCTCGCCGCCGCCGCGGAGGTCGATGGCGCGCGGGTGCTCACCGCCGCCGTCGAGGTCAGCGACGGCAAGGCGCTGCTCGATCTCGCCGACCGGCTGAAGGCCAAGCTCGGGGACGCCGCGATCGTGCTCGGCAACGCCGGGCCCGACCGCGTCGACCTCGTCGCCTCGGTCGCGCCGTCGCTCGTGCAACGCGGGGTACGGGCGGGCGAGGTCGTGAAGGCCGCCGCGGCGGTCGTCGGGGGCGGTGGTGGGGGTCGCGACACGCTGGCCCGGGCCGGCGGCCGTGAACCGGCCAAGCTCCCCGACGCGATCGACGCCGCCCGAGCGGCGATCGAGGCTGCCCTCAACCGCTAAGGTCATGCGCGTGCTCGCGCTCGACTACGGCAGCGCGCGGTGCGGTTGCGCGGTCAGCGACCCCACCGGCGTGCTGGCGACGCCGATCGAACCCGTGCTCTCACCCAAGTCCCGCCGCGGCCTCGGTCGGCTGCGCGCGCTCGTCGACGAGCTCGGCGCCGAACGCGTCGTCGTCGGGCTGCCGCTGTCGCTGTCCGGCGCCGATTCAGCGCAGACCGCCGAAACGCGGGCGTTCGCCGACGCGCTCGCCGCCCGCGTCGACGTCCCAGTCGAGCTCTACGATGAGCGTTTTACCACTGCGCTGGCCGTCCGGACCGGCGGGGCGGCCAGCGAGGACTCCCGCGCCGCTGCCCACCTGCTCGACAGCTGGCTGACCGCACGCCGCGCCGCGGAGGAGCGATCGTGAGCGCGGATCGCAGCCCGGAGGATCGGGAGGCGGCGCGGATCGAGCGCGAGCGTCGCCGGGCGCAGCGCCGTGGCGATGCCCCCGCTCCCGCACCCCCCGCGCCACCCGGACCACCTACCGAAGCTCAGCCTCAATTTCAGCCTGAGAGTCGGCCGCCTGCCGCCTTCGCCGCGCCCGTCTCATCGCCGGAGCCGGTCGACGAGGAGGCGCTCGAGCCCGTCGGCGCCACGCCGTTCATTGCGCACGGGCACTATGCCGATGACCATTACGGTCGCTCCGACGAACACGACGAGGACGCCCTGCAGCCGCACGACGAGCAGCACGACGACGAATACGACGGCCCCGACGCCCCTGACGGCGACGAGGACATCGAGGCGCCGGCGGGAACCCGCCGCGTGAGCGGGCTCGAGCGCGGGCGCAGCGAGCGCTCGGTGCGCCGGGCCCGCCGGCCAAACCGGCCGGTCCGTCAGGGCGGCGGCCGCGTGCGCCGCTGGCGAGGCCGGATCGGCGCCGCGGTGGCGATCATCCTCGCCCTCGCCGTCTTGTGGTTCCTCGACCAGCTCTTCCAGCCCTTCCACGGGGCCGGGCACGGGCGGGTCACGGTCCTCGTCCCGCCGCACTCGAGCGCGAGCCAGGTCGGTGATCTGCTGGCCAGCGACGGCGTCGTCTCCTCGGCGTTCTTCTTCGAGCTGCGGGCGACGCTCGCGGGCGAGCGCAGCGATCTGCGCTCCGGGACCTATCACCTGCAGGAGGACATGAGCTACGGCGACGCGCTCAAGGCGCTGACGACGGCGCCGCCGGCCGCCAAGGTGAGCGAGCTGACGATCACCGAGGGCCGCACGCGGGCGGAGATCAACGCGCTGCTGCGCAACCAGGGGGTGCGTGGCAGCTATCTCGCTGCGACGCGCCGCTCGCCGCTGCTGCGTCCCAGCCAGTACGGCGCCCCGGCCAGGGCACCGTCGCTCGAGGGCTTCCTGTTCCCGTCGACCTACCAGCTCGTCGACCCGATCCGCATCGGCAACCTCGTCGCCGATCAGCTGAAGACGTTCCGCAGCCGCTTCGCCACGGTCAACCTCGGTTACGCGCGGAGCAAACGGCTCACGCCCTATGACGTCCTCACCATCGCCTCGATGGTCGAGGCCGAAGCGCAGACCGAGCACGATCGGCCGCTGATCGCCTCGGTGATCTACAACCGGCTGCGAGACGGGATGCCGCTGCAGATCGACGCGACGACGCGCTACGCGACCGGCAACTACACCCGGCCGCTCACCGATTCCGAGCTGAACTCGTCCTCGCCGTACAACACCCGCATCCACAAGGGCCTGCCGCCGACCCCGATCGACAATCCGGGAATGGCCTCGATCGAGGCCGCCGCACATCCGGCCCGGACCAACTACCTCTACTTCGTGGTCAAGCCGTGCGGCAACGGCGAGCAGGTATTCACCGGCAGCTACCAGCAGTTCCTGCATTTCGCCAACCAGTACCAGCAGGCCCGGGCCCGGCGCGGCGGGTCTCCGGTCCACTGCTAGTGGGGGCGGCCACGCCGCGGACACGGCTCGGCGTCCTCGGCTGGCCGGTCGCGCACAGCCGCTCACCCGCGATGCAGAACGCGGCCCTGCGGGCCGTCGGACTCGGCGAGTGGCGCTATCAGCTGCTCCCGGTGCCACCCGAGCTGTTCGCCGAGACGGTCCGCGCGCTCGGTGCCGCCGGCTTCCGCGGGGCGAACGTCACCATCCCCCACAAGTCCGCGGCGCTCGCCGTCGCCGATCGGCGCAGCCCGCGGGCCGAGGCGATCGGGGCGGCCAACACGCTCGTGTTCGACGACGGCGGGGCGATCGAAGCCGACAACACCGATGCCCCCGGACTGATCAGCGCGCTGCCGTTCTCGCCGGCCGGCCGCACGGCGCTCGTGCTCGGCGCGGGGGGGAGCGCTCGCGCGGCGATTTGGGCGCTGCGCGACGCGGGGGCGGCCGAAGTGCGGGTGTGGAATCGCACGGCGCAGCGTGCCCGTGAGCTCGCGCGGGAGCTCGGGGCCACCGCCGTGAGCGCGGTCGAGCCCGCGGACCTGCTCGTCCACTGCACCTCGGTCGGCCTAGAGCACCCCGGCGAGACGTTCAAGCGGCTGCCACTCGCTGCCGATGATCTACGCGGGTTCGAATGCGTGGTTGATTTCGTGTATCAGAGTTCGTCACGGACGGAACTTGTTGCCCGGGCGCGCGAGCGCGGCGTCAGGGTCGTCGGCGGGCTCGAGCTCCTGGCCGCGCAGGGGGCGCTGAGCTTCGAGCGGTTCACCGGTCGCGTCGCCCCCGTGGAAGCCATGACCGCGGCATTGCTCGGCGGCGATGTCTGATCAGGCCCCGCATCTGCGTGCCGTCGATCCCGAGGACCCCGAGGAGAAGCTCCAGAGCAAAGAGGACACTCCAGGCCTGACGCCGCCGAGCCGGCGCGGAGGGTCGGGACGGTTCCTCACCGACGTGCTCGTCGACCTCGGGTTCGTCGATCCGAGCCGCGTCGAGCGCGCGATCGAGGAGGCCCGGATCGGCGGGCTGCCCCCCGAGCGCATCCTCGTCGAGGAGAAGACGATCACCGCTGAGCAGCTGTCGCGGGCGATCGCCGAGCGCCACGGCCTCGATCACGTCGACCTCGGCGTGTTCAAGGTCGACATGGGCGCGGTCAACTTGCTGAGCACCGCCTCGGCGCGACGCTACGCCGCGGTGCCGATCGCCTACTCCGGCGAGCGCACACTGATCGTGGCCATGGCCGACCCGGCGAACGTGCTGGCGATCGATGACATCGCGCTGATGACCCGGCTCGACGTCAAACCGGTCGTCGCCTCCGCCGAGGACGTCAGCTCGCTGATCGGGCGGATGAATCGTTTCGAGGACGCCGTCCATGAGGCGGTGCAGGAAGGCGAGGACGAGAGCTCGCCGCTGGAGATCGTCGATCTGCGCGAATCGGCCGAGGACGCCCCGGTCATCAAGCTCGTGCACTCGATCATCGCCCAGGCGGCGGAGCGCGGCGCATCGGACATCCACTTCGAGCCCCAGCCTGACGATCAGGGACGACCCGGCCGGGAGATGCGCGTGCGGATGCGCGTCGACGGCGTGCTCACCGATGAGATGAGCGTCCCACGGCGAATGGTCGCGGGCGTCGTCAGCCGCATCAAGATCATGGGCGACCTCGACATCTCCGAGCGGCGCATCCCGCAGGACGGCCGCGTCGGGCTGACGGTCGAGGGCCGGCATGTCGACATCCGCGTCGTGACGATCCCCAGCGTGATGGGCGAGTCGGTCGTGCTGCGCATCCTCGACAAGGAGGCGCTCGCGCTCGACCTCGACAAGCTCGGCTTCCAGGATCACGAGCTGAACCGCTTCCGGCGGGCGTTCAACCGCGCCCACGGTTCGGTGCTGATCACCGGGCCGACCGGCTCGGGCAAGTCGACCTCGCTCTACGGGGCGCTGCTCAAGCTCAACACCCCGGAGAAGAACATCATCACGATCGAGGACCCGGTCGAGTACCAGATCAAGGGCATCACCCAGGTCCAGGTCAACAACAAGGCCGGCCTCACCTTCGCCAGCGGCCTGCGCTCGATGATGCGCGCCGACCCCGACATCATCATGGTCGGCGAGATCCGCGACCGGGAGACAGCGCAGATCGCCATCGAAGGTGCGCTCACCGGTCACATGGTGCTCTCGACCCTGCACACCAACGATGCCGCCTCGGCGGTCACCCGCCTGATCGAGATGGGAATCGAGCCGTTCCTGGTCGCCTCGGCGATCGAGTGCGTCGTCGCCCAGCGCCTCGCGCGCACCCTGTGCTCGCATTGCAAGAAGCGCACGATCGTGCCCGCGTCGGTGCTGCGCGATCACGGCTTCGCGGCGCAGTTCGACATCGAGGCCTACGAGCCGGTCGGCTGCGTGCGCTGTGGCCATATGGGCTACCGCGGACGGGTCGGCCTCTACGAGGTGATGGAGATGTCGCATGAGATCGGCCACCTCACGCTCGAGCGCGCATCGTCGGATCAGATCGGCATCGTCGCGGTGCGCGAGGGGATGCGCCGGCTCCGTGAGGACGGCCTCGACAAGGTCAAGGCAGGACTGACGTCCATCGCAGAAATATCCAGGGTTACGGGATCCGGCTGATCTGCCGATATCTGTATCCAGTATGGATCTCGATTTCGCCGATGTCCTGCTCGAGGTCATTGACCGCCGAGCCTCGGACCTCCACATCACAGCCGGATCGCCGCCGATGGTTCGCGTCCGCGGCCGCCTCAGCCCCCTCGAGGGCTATCCCTCACTGACCCCGACCGACACCCGGGAGATCATCTACTCGATCCTCTCCAACGCCCAGCGGCAGCGCTTGGAGAACGACTGGCAGATCGACTTCGCCTACCAGATCCCAGGCGCCGCTCGGTTCCGTGTCAACGCCTACTTCCAGCGGGCCTCGCTCGGCGCCGCCTTCCGTCTCATCCCGTTCGAGATCGTGCCCCTCGAGAAGCTTGGCCTCCCGGCCGCGGTGGCCGAGTTCGCCAAGAGGCCGCGCGGGCTCGTGCTCGTCACCGGCCCGACCGGCTCGGGAAAGTCGACGACGCTCGCCTCGCTGATCAACGTGATCAACGAGAGCCGGGAAGAGCACATCATGACGATCGAGGACCCGATCGAGTTCCTGCACCGCCACAAGAAGTGCATCGTCAACCAGCGCGAGCTCGGGGCCGACGCGGCCAGCTTCGCCCTGGCCCTCAAGGCCGCCCTGCGCCAGGACCCCGACGTCATCCTCGTCGGCGAGATGCGCGACCTCGAGACGATCGGCACCGCGATCACCGCGGCGGAGACCGGGCACCTCGTGTTCGCCACCCTGCACACCCAGGACACCCCGCAGACGATCGACCGCATCATCGACGTCTTCCCGGCCTCCCAGCAGGGCCAGGTCCGCGCCCAGCTGTCGGTCGCGCTTCAGGGCATCATGACCCAGACCCTGCTGCCGACGGCCGACGGCGCGAGCCGCTGCGTCGCGACGGAGATCCTGATCCCCACGCCCGCGGTCCGCAACCTGATCCGCGAGGCCAAGAGCCACCAGATCTACTCGGTGCTCCAGACCGGGGGCGCGCACGGCATGCAGACGATGGACGCCTCGCTGGCTCAGCTCGTCCGGGCGGGCAAGATCACCCGGCAGCTGGCCGAGTCCCGCGCTCACTCGCCCGAGGAGCTGCGGCGGCTGATCGGCGGCGTGGGCGGTGCGACCAAGATGGCGGCCTAGTCACATGGCCACCTACGTCTTCAAGGCGATGGACCTGTCCGGGGTCCCGGCCGAGGGCGAGGTCGACGCCGTCTCCAAGCAGGATGTGGCCGATCAGCTGAAGGCCCGCGGTCTCGTCGTCATCGACATCGCCGGGAAGTACCGCTCGAAGGAGCTCAACCTCGAGGTCTTCAGCCGGGTCAGCGCCAAGGACCTGGCGGTCGCCTCCCGCCAGCTGGCCACGATGGTCACCTCGGGCATGTCGATCCTCCGGGCGCTATATGTGCTCGAGAGCCAGACCGCGTCCAAGAAGCTCAAGGAGACGCTCGTCGCCGTCCGCCACGACGTCGAGGCCGGCCTGCTCTTCTCCGACGCCCTCGAGCGCCATCCGAAGGTGTTCAGCCCCCTGTACGTGTCGATGGTCCGGGCGGGGGAGACGGGCGGCGTGCTCGAGGACTGCCTGTTGCGGGTCGCCGACCAACTCGAGAAGGACGCCGCCCTCAAGCGCCAGATCCGGGCCGCGATGATCTACCCGGTGCTGGTCATCACCTTCGCCCTCACCGTGCTGCTCGCCCTCGTCGCCTTCCTCATCCCGGTGTTCGAGGGCGTGTTCAAGCAGTTTCCCGGCAAACTGCCGGCGCTGACCGCGTTCATGGTCGGGTTCTCGCACCTGCTCACCAAGCAGTGGTACCTGCTCATCGTCTTCGTCGTGGTGATCCTGGCCGCCTTCATCTACATCAAGCGCTCGAAGTGGGGCACGGAGCACTGGGACGCCTTCAAGCTGCGCATCCCGATGAAGATCGGCGATGTCGTGCAGAAGGTCGCGCTCGCGCGCTGGTCCCGCACGCTCGCCTCGTTGAGCGCCGCCGGCGTCCCGATCATGCAGGCCATCGAGATCACCGGCAAGACGGCCGGCAACCACGTCGTCGAGACGGCCATGGACGAGGTCATCACCTCGGTCAAGGCCGGCGGCACGATCGCCGAGCCGCTGCGCAAGTCGCCCGCGTTCCCGCCGATGGTCTCCCACATGGTCGGCGTCGGCGAGGAGACCGGCGCGCTCGACACGATGCTGACCAAGATCGCCGACTTCTACGACGACGAGGTCGCGACCGCGGTCAAGGCACTCACGTCGATCATGGAGCCGGTAATGATCATCTTCGTCGGCGGCATCGTCGGCGTCATCGTCATCTCGATGTACCTCCCGCTGTTCAGCATCTACAACAACATCCGGTAGATGTCCGGGCGCGGGGAGCACTCGCGCCGACTGACCCTCAGCGCCACGGTCGCCTTCGCCGTCCTCGCCCTCACCGCGCCGGTCGCCGGCGCGCGGGTCACGCTCGGCAGCTGGGACCCGTCCGCCCAGCGCACCGTCCTGCACGCGGGCGTGATGGCCAACCTCCCGGGCGGCTTCCACGGCGAGCGGGCCCTGAGCGCTGCGCAGGCCGACCATGCCCTCGCGGTGCTCGGAGACCGCCTCGGGCTGACCGGCAAGGCTACGGTCCGCAGCCCCGTCCGGGTCATCGATCTCGACCGGGCCATCGTCGAGCAGTTCGGGCTCGGGAGCACCGCCGCGTTCGTCGAGGCCCAGACGGTGCGCGCCGGCCTGCGGCCGCCCGCTTCCTACGGGACCGAGGTCATCGCCCGCTTCCTCGGGCTGCGGTACGACCACCCCGCGGGCACCGACAACCTCGAGCTCTTCCCGACCGACACCATCACCCGGGCCGAGGCCGCGTGGTCGTTCGCCCGGGCCCTCGGCGCGGGGTCATGGGCAGCGTCGAACGCCCAGGACACGTTCGTGGGCTACCGGCTCCCGGCCCTCGACGCGGCGCAACGCGAGGCCCTGCGCATCGCCGTCTCGCGCATCGGCTATCCGTACGTCTGGGGCGGCACCACCGACGACACCTCCGACGGGCTCGCCCACGGCGGCTTTGACTGCTCGGGCTTCGTCTGGCGCGTGTTCAAGGTCTCCGGACTGCCCTGGGGCCGCCTGATCGGCGGCCGCACCGCCGCCGAGATGGCGGGGGAGATCCCGCGCTCGCAGCGCCTGCGCATGCGCTCGCTGCGGCCGGGGGACATCCTCTTCTTCGGCACAGCCTCGTTCACCGCCCGGGCGACCGAGAGCAACATCTACCACGCCGGTATCTATCTCGGCGACAACTGGGTGATCCACTCCTCAGGTCAGGGCGTCTACGTGCTGCCGCTGGCCGGGAGTTGGCTCGGCGACTCGTTTGCCTGGGGCCGGCGCGCGCTCCCGTAGACCGGGCGCGCGGACCCGGGGGCCTCGGCTGCACGACCCGGCCGCGCCCCGGCCGGTTACTCTGACCGACGTGATCGTCACCGAAGCCGTCAGCACGTACCTGGTCGGCCTGCGCGCCGCCCCCGACCCCGTCCTGGCCGAGATGGAGGCCCACGGCGCTCGCGAGAACATCCCGATCGTCGTCCCCGAGGCCGGGGCGCTGCTGTCTGTCCTCGCCCTCGCCCGGGGTGCGCGCCGCGCCGTCGAGGTGGGCACGGCGATCGGCGTCTCGACGCTCTACATCGCCCGGGCGCTGCCGCCGGACGGCACGATCGTGTCCTTCGAGATCGATGCCGAGCGGCAGCGTGCCGCGGCTGCGTACCTCGAGCGTGCCGGCGTGCGCGACCGAGCCGATCTGCGCCTGCAGGATGCTCGCGAGGGGCTCGAAGCGCTGGCCGGGCCGTTTGATTTCGCCTTCGTCGACGGAGTGAAGGCCCAGTACGGCGATTACCTCGACCTCGTCGTGCCGCTGCTCGGGTCCGGCGGCATCCTCGCCGTCGACAACGTGCTGATGGGCGGGACCGTCGCCGAGGGCCGCTCTGATGGCTACTGGACCGACGACCAGGTCGCGACCGCCCGGGAGATCAACACGCGTCTGCTCTCAGACGAGCAGTTGATCGGAACGCTGATCCCGATCGGGGACGGCGTGCTCGTGGCGGTGAAGCGATGAGCGCCAGCGCCGGCGACGAGGCTCGTGCGGTCTGCACCCCGTGCCGCGGAACGGGTCGGCTGCAGTCGGGCCTCGGCGGTCAGCCGCACCCGGTGACCTGCCCGTGGTGTGGGGGCAGCGGTCGCTTCGAGCCCGGCCGTGACGCCCAGCAGGCGCCGGCCGAGGGGTCGTCCGACGCCTGACAGCCGAGCCCGGCGGGCAATCCCCCTTGCGGGTGAACGCTCGGCGGTGTTCACGTGCCGTCCAAACGGTCTAGGACAAACGTCCGTTTGAGTCAAAAACCCGGTGCGCCGCGTCGATAAACGGGGTGCCAGAACGAACAGGTACCAAGGGGCAAACTGCCCGCGAGGGCGCTTCGCAAAAGCCGCGGACCTCATCTGGATTGAGGAAGCCGGGGTGTGCCATCAAGGCTCGTTGCTGTCGGGGCTGGATGGCGAAATCCGGGGACCAAACGGTCTGGCGTGACCCAATCAACGGATCCTAGGAGGATTCATGCTTCATAAGTTGCGTCGTCGCGCCGAGGAGGAGAAGGGTTTCACCCTGATCGAGCTTCTCGTCGTGATTCTGATCATCGGCATTCTTGCCGCGATCGCCATTCCGTCGTTCCTCAACCAGAAGAGCAAGGCGAGCGACGCTGCCGCGAAGGAGCTTGCTCGTACGGCGCAGACCGCTTCGGAGACGCTCGCCACCGACCACAACGGCGACTACACGACCGTCAGCCAAGCGAACCTTCAGGCGATCGAGAAGACGATCGTCATCGCCCCCAGCGGCAACGGCACCGCGTACCTGAGCGCGGCGAGCGGCACGACGACCGGCTACACCGTCACCGCGATGGCTGAGCCGACCGGCGACACGTTCACGATCACCAACGCCAACGGCGTTATCACCCGCTCCTGCGTGGCGGCCAACACGGGCAACACCGGCGGCTGCGTCAACGGCAGCTGGTAGCAACGGCAGACCCAAGCTGTTTCTCCGTCGGGGCGGTCCCTAGGACCGCCCCGACGTCGTTGTGCTCTGCGACGTGGTTGCCGGGCACGGCTGCGGCGCCCAGCCGGCGATCCCACCTCCCGTTGCGCGCGAATACAAGTGTCCACCCGGTCTGGGAAGGGGTAAAGGTCGCTGGGCGCTCTACCGATACACGAAGTGCCAGAGCCGAGTGCCAAGGGCAGGCCGACCTGCAAGGGCGGGGCGCAAAGCCACGGACCTCATCCCACGAGGTAGCCGGGCTGCCATTCGAAGCTCAGAGCTGTCGCTGTCGGGTGGCGAGGCAGGGAACTGGCGTGACCCAATCAACGGATCCTAGGAGGATTCATGCTTCATAAGTTGCGTCGTCGCGCCGAGGAGGAGAAGGGTTTCACCCTGATCGAGCTTCTCGTCGTGATTCTGATCATCGGCATTCTTGCGGCGATCGCCATTCCGTCGTTCCTCAACCAGAAGAGCAAGGCGAGTGACGCTGCGGCGAAGGAGCTTGCTCGTACGGCGCAGACCGCTTCGGAGACGCTCGCCACCGACAACAACGGCGACTACACGACCGTCACTCCGACGACCCTGCAGGGCATCGAGAAGACGATCGTCATCGCCAGCAGTGGCAACGGCACCGCCTGGCTGAGCGCGGCGAGCGGCACGACGACCGGGTACACCGTCACCGCGATGGCTGAGCCGACCGGCGACACGTTCACGATCACCAACGCCAACGGCGTTATCACCCGCTCCTGCGTGGCGGCCAATACGGCCAACACCGGCGGCTGCGTCAGCGGCAGCTGGTAATCACCACAGACAACCGATAGTGCACGAGGGGAGGGCCATGCGGCCCTCCCCTCACCGCGTTAAAGGCGGCGGCTCCGGCGGCCGATGGAGGACCAAGCCGAGCTCGAGGCGATCGCCGATGTCCACGACCCACCTGATCGAATATCAGCGACCCACTCCGATGGGCAGCCGCCTGCGCGCGGCGGCTGCCGCGCGCCCGGCGCTCACGGTCGCACTGATCACCGCCCTGCTGAGCTGGGTCGCGCTGACGGCGATGCATCGCAGCCCGGCGGCGCCGGCGCTCTCGACGGCGACCGCGATGCACGATCTCCGCAGCGACCCGGCGTCGGCCCGGACCCTGGCCGGGGTGCACTTCACGCGGGCGGAGGCGACGGCGATCGATCGCCGGTTCGTGCACCTTTCGCTGTACGACGGGCGCCGGCTGGCGCTCACCGCGGTGATCGCGGTCAGCGGCAAGGTGGAGTTCGCGCTGCCGGCGACCAAGCAGACGTCCGTCGACGCGGGCGACCTGGCGAGCCGGCCGCTCGTCCTGGCGCTGCTGTGCGCGGTGTTCGTACTCGTGACCGGCGTCTGGCCGCTGCGGCGGATCCGCAATCTCGACGTGCTGGTGGCGGCCGCCACGGCGATCGCCATCCTGCTCTTCAACGCCTGGATGGACGTCCGGATGGTGCTCGTGGCCTGGCCGTTGATGCTCTACATGACCGGACGATGCCTCACATGCGCGTTTGGCCAGCAGCCGCCGCTCGCCCCGTCGGTGCCGCTCTACGAGTGGCTCACCGTGCGCTGGAGCGAGGCGCAGCGGCTGCGAATGCTGCGCCTGGTCCTGGTCGCCTGCCTGCTGATGTTCGTGATGGCGGGCCTCAGCTCGCGCGCGCTGATGGACGTTGCCTACGCGGTGATGGAGGGCGCCACCGGCATCGTTCATGGGGTCCTGCCCTACGGACACATCCCCGATGTCGCTCATGGCGACACCTACCCGATCGGCTCGTATCTGGCTTATGTGCCGATGGCGCTGCTCTCCCCGGTCCGGAGCGAGTGGGACAGCGCCGACATCGTCCTGTTCGTCTCCGTCGGCGCGGCCGCGCTCGGCGGCCTCGGCGTCTACCGGCTCGTGCGTGGGCGGCTGTCCGGATCGGCTCGGGACGGCGCGCAGCGAGCGCTGGGGCTGCGCGCCGCGATCGCGTGGCTGACGTTCCCGCCGGTGCTCGCGACGGTGGCCAGCGGCACCACCGACATCGTGCTGGCCACGGTCCTGGTCGGGACGCTGCTGCTCTGGCGCTGGCCGTCGATCTCCGCCACGGTGCTGGCCGCCGCCGCCTGGTTCAAGCTCGTGCCGCTCGCGCTGCTGCCGGTGTGGATCGTGCCAATGGACCGTGAGCACCGGGTCCGCTCGCTCGCCGGGGTCGCGCTCGTCAGTGTGCCGATGGTGGCGGTGCTGATCGCGCTCGGCGGTGTCGACGGCCCCGGCGTCATGATGCAGGGAATCACCTACCAGTCGTCGCGGTCGCCGCTCAACAGCCTGTGGGCGGCGATCGGCAGCGTCCCCGGGCAGCAGCTGACGCAGGCGGCCACGCTTGGTCTGATCGTCGGGGCGCTCGTCGCACTGCGGCGAGACCGCCGCTTTGCGCGTGACCGCCGGCGCGTCGCCGCGCTCGCCGCGGCGATCATGCTCGGGCTGCAGATGTCCTCGAGCTACTGGACGTTCATGTACCTCGTGTGGGCGCTTCCCTTCATGTTGCTGGTGATGTTCTCCGATGGCGCCGCGGATCCCGACGTGGCGCCGGGAGGTGTGAAATGACACCCGTGGTGGTCGGATTGGTGTTCGCGGGTTTGGTCGGCCTCGTCGCCGGATCGTTCTTCAACGTCGTCGGCTATCGGCTGCCGCGGGGCGAGTCGCTCGTCTCGCCGGGCTCGCGGTGCCCGGGATGTGGCGTGCCGATCAAGCCCTACGACAATCTCCCCGTCCTCGGCTGGGTACTGCTGAGAGGGCGGTGCCGAAGCTGCAAGCAGCCGATCTCGGCCCGATACCCGATCGTCGAAGCGGCCACCGCGCTGCTGGCGGTGTCAGTCGTGCTCGTCAAGCACTCGGCGTACGGGATAGCGCTCGGACTGGTGCTGATCGCGGTCCTCGTCCCGATCACGCTCGTCGACCTCGACCAGCGCATCATTCCCAACAAGATCACCGGCCCGGCCGCGGTGGCGGCAATCGTCATCGGCTTGATCCTCCGCCCCTCGAGCGTGCCCTCGCAGCTGATCGGCGGCGCCGTCGGCGGCCTCGTGTTCCTCCTGGTGGTGCTCATCTACCCGCGGGGAATGGGGCTGGGGGACGTCAAGCTGGCCGCCGTCCTCGGGCTGTTCCTCGGCGCCTCGGCGGCGGTGGCGCTGTTCGTCGGCGTCCTCGCCGGCGCCCTCGCCGGGGCGGTCGTGATGGCGCGCGTGGGAGTCGAGAAGGGCCGCAAGACGGCTCTGCCGTTCGGCCCCTTCCTGGCGCTCGGCGGCGTCGTCGGCCTGCTGGCTGGCGCCTCGATCATCCACTGGTATCTGCACACGATGACCTGACCGCCCGGGTGCGGGGCCACCGCGGTCAGACCAATCAGCGGCGCGCCGAGCTCCCGGGACCCCGCTCAAGGCCGGTTGGTGGCCTGCCGATGCACTCGCCGTGGTCAAGGCTTCAGCCACAGCGGCATCGCCGCCGCTCGTCCGCGGGCGACGGAGCGCAGCGCGGGCGATCCGCGCCCTCACCACGCCGGTTCGCGTCGGAGCGCTCGTGTTCGTGGTGGCCGTCTTCGCACTCGGTCCCGGTCACCACCCGCCTGCGCCGGCCCTGACGTCCGCCGCGGCGGTCCGGGCCCTTCTCCATGACCCCCAGATAGCCCGGGCGCTCCACAGCATCCACTGGACCCGCACCGACCTCGCGGCGATCGATAGCGGCACCGTCCACGTCAACCTCTACCGCGGGAACGAGCTCGTCTTCCTCGCGGCGGTCCGCACGAACGGAAGTGTCGAGGCGTGGATGGACGGGACCGCGCACGTCCCATACGGGAGCCCGATCGCCTATCGGCCGATCGTGCTGCTCGGACTCGCCGCGATGTTCGTCCTGATGACCGGCGTCGCGCCGTTGGCCCGCATCCGCAACCTCGACGTCGCAGCGGTCCTCGTCCTGACCGCGCCGATGGTGCTCAGGCAGCACGGCTACCTCGGTGCGGCGACGGTGACCGCCGCACTCGCGCTGGGGTATCTGGGCTTCCGCTGCCTGCGCGTGGCCCTGGCCGAGAGATCGGCCGAACCCCATAGCCAGGTACCGCTCTACGAGGTCGTGACCAGCCGGCTGTCGGTCGCCGAACGGGTGCATGTGCTGCGGATGCTGGCGGTGGCGGCCGCGGTGGTCTTTCTGATGGTCGGGGCCAGCTCGATCGGCGTCGACGTGATCTACGCCGCGATGGAGGGCGCCACGGCGATCGTCCACGGGCTCCTCCCGTACGGCCACCTGGGCGCAGGCGACGTCATCCACCCCGATACGTACCCGATCCTGAGCTACGCCCTGTATGCGCCGCTCGCGTTCCTCACCCCGGTGTCCTCGACGTTCGATTCCGTCGACTCGGCGCTCGTCGTGACGGTCTTCGTCGCGATCGTGGGTGCCGTGGCGACGTTGCTGTGCGTTTGCGCCTCCGGGCGCGCGGCGGGTCGCGAGCCACGCCGGGCACAGGCCGACGGCCTCCGCGCGGCGCTCGCGGTGCTCTCCTTTCCCCCGCTGCTGGCGATCGTCTCGTCGGGCACAACCGATGTCACCGTCGGCGTGATGCTCGTGGTGGCGGTCGCCCTCTGGCGCCGGCCGGCGGCCTCCGCCGCGGTGCTGGCGATCGCCGGATGGGTCAAGCTCGCACCGTTCACCCTCATCCCGGTGTGGCTCGCTCCGCTGCGAGGCCGGCGCCTGATGGCCGCGGTGGCGGCGATCGCCGCCGTCACCGCGGCGTGCATCGGCCTTGTCGTCGCACTCGGTGGCCCCACCGGAATCGGGGCGATGCTGCGCGCGATCGCCTATCAGTTCAGCCGCGGCGCCTACCAGTCCGTCTGGCACACGCTGGGCGCACAGGCGCTGCAGCCCTATGCCGAGGCCGCCGTGCTCGCGCTCATCGCCGGGCTGACCGTGACCCTGCGCACGCGGGGTGAGGGGATGCACGACCCGCGTCGCCTGGCCGGAGTGGCGGCAGCGGTGCTGATCGCGGTTCAGCTCGCCGCCAACTACTGGGCGTTCCTGTACCTCGCCTGGATCATCCCGCTGCTCGTGCTGTCGCTGCTGGCGCCTGAGGCCGCCACTGCACCCGTCACCGCCGTCTCGTCCAGAGAGTTTTCGCCAACCGCTCAACTCCTCGGCTCGTTTAGCCGATCAAGACGGTGAGCCTCATGCGATACAGCGCAGGAAAAGCAATTGTCGGTCTCGACATCGAGCCCGGGTACGTGGCTGCCGTCGAGACGGCACAGGGGAGCGCCGCCGTCGAGCGTGCCGCCGCGGTGTCGCTCGCCCCGGGCGTCGTCCGTGACGGCGAGGTCGTCGACATCGACACGCTCGCCGAGGTCCTCAAGACGATGTTCGCGCAGAACAAACTCTCACGTCGCGTGCGGATCGGCGTCGCCAACCAGCGCATCGTCATGCGGATGCTTGACCTCCCGCCCCTGCAGGACGCCAAGCAGATCGACTCGGCCGTCCGCTTCCAGGCCCAGGAGCACGTCCCGATGCCGCTCGACCAGGCCGTGCTCGAGCACCACTCGCTCGGCATCGTCGAGACGGCGGAGGGGCCCCGCACGCGCGTCGTCGTCGTCGCGGCGCGCCGGGACATGATCGACCGGCTCCTCGAGGCCACGCGCCGCGCCGGCTTGCGCCCCCAGGGCATCGACCTCTCCGCGTTCGCGATGATCCGCGCCCTGCATCGCTCCGACATCGAGGGCGCGACCCTCTACATCAGCGTCGGCGGCCTGACCAATCTTGCGATCGCCGAGGGCGAGACCTGCGTCTTCACGCGCGTGATCACCCACGGCAGCGAGGCGATGGCCGCCGAGCTGGCCGAGCGCCGCGGACTCACCCTCGAGCACTCACACGGCTGGCTGCGCCACGTCGGGCTGATCACCCCGCTCGACGAGCTCGACGGCGATCCGGACATCGTCTCCGAGGCGCGCAGCGTGCTCACCGACGGTGTGCGGCGCATCGCCGACGACGTCCGCAACTCACTCGACTTCCATGTCATGCAGGAGGGCGCGGCACCCGTCGCTCGCGCCGTGCTGACCGGTCCCGCGGTCGAGGTCCCTGGCTTCACCGAGCAGCTCCGCGACGAGATCACCCCGCCCCTCGAGGTTGGCAACGTCCAAGAGGCGAAGCCGGGCGGCTTCAGTGGCGTCGAGGCCGGCAAGCTCGCCGTCGCCGCTGGTCTCGCGCTCGAGGAGATCCCGGCATGAGGGCCGTCAACCTCATCCCCTCCGACAATCGCGGGATCGGCTCGACCTCGCCGCGCGCTCTGCTGACGCCGGCCTACGGCGTCATCGCCGCGCTCGTGGTCGCGATCGCCCTCGTGACCGTCTACGTGCTCAGCAGCAACACCGTGTCCGACCGTCAGGCGACCGTCGCCAATCTCCAGGCCCAGGTCGTCCAGGACCAGGCGCTGGCCGCGCGGCTCGGCGACTACGCCTCGTTCGTCAAGCTCGCCCAGGCCCGCGAGGCGACCGTTCGGCAGATCGCCTCGACCCGCTTCAACTGGCACGACGCCCTGGCCGACCTCTCCAAGGTCGTCCCGGCCAACACCTCGCTCCAGTCGCTGGTCGGCACCGTCGCCCCGGGGGCCACGGTCAGCGGCACCGGCGGCACCGGCGGCAGCGTCGGCGGCGCCTCGACGACCACCCTGCGCGCGGATATCCCCGTGCCCGCCTTCCAGATCTCGGGCTGCACCAAGACCCAGAACGACGTCGCGGCGCTCATCTCGCGCCTGCGCGTCATGCCCGGCGTGACCCGCGTCACCCTTGCCGACTCGGTCAAGGCCAGCACGGGGAGCAGCGTGGGCGCCGGCACGACGGCCGGCGTCAGCGGCTGCGGTAACAACGCCCCGAGCTTCGACCTCGTCATCTTCTTCAGCCCGCTGCCCCAGCTCGGCGGCACAACGGGTTCGACCACGCAGAGCGTGAGCACGACCGCTCCGACCACGACCGCTCCGACCACGACGACCACGACTGCGGCCACCACCGCCGCCGTCGCCACCTCCTCCACGAAATGACCTCTCGCGACCGCAACATCCTGATCGTCGTCGTCGTCGTGGCCGCGATCGCCGCGTCGTGGCTGCTGGTCATCCAGCCCAAGCGCAGCCAGGCCGCGAAGCTGGCCGCGCAGATCAACACTGCGCAGACGCAGCTCAACGCCGCGCGGACCCAGGTGGCCGAGGGCGAGACAGCGCGCACCGCGTACTCCCAGAGCTACGCGACCCTCGTCCGGCTCGGCGAGGCTGTCCCCGCGGACGAGAACGTGCCCTCGCTGATCGTGCAGGTTCAGGGGGCGGCCAACGCCTCCGGCGTCGACTTCCGCTCGCTCGCCCTTTCCCCGGGCTCGGTGACGAGCAGCGCGACCCCGACGACGACGACGACGACGACGGCCTCGCAGGCCCTCGCCGCCTCGCTTCCGCCCGGCGCGAGCATCGGGCCGGCCGGCTTCCCGGTTGAGCCGTTCACCTTCACCTTCCAGGGCAGCTTCTTCCATATGTCGGACTTCTTCGGCCGCCTCGAGCGCTTCGTCACCGCCACCAACGCGCGGGTCTGGGTGAGCGGCCGGCTCATGACTCTCAACGCGATCAGCCTTGGACCCGGCCCGAACGGGTTCCCGCAGATCACCGCCTCGGTCTCGGCGACGACGTTCATCGTGCCGGCGGCCCAGGGCGTCACCAACGGCGGCACGGCTGCCGGGCCCAGCTCCTCCCAATCCGTATCCACCACCAGTCCCTCGACGGTCGCGCCGGCCGTGGTCGCCACTCCAGCACGATGAGCACGATCAAGCCGATCATCACCGAATTGCGCGAAAAGAGGCTGCTGCCGATCGTCGGCCTGCTCGTCGTCGCCCTCGTCGCCATTCCGATGCTGCTGATGAACAGCGGCTCGTCGTCGACCACGCCGGCGAGCCCGAGCGCGAGTGTGCCGCCCCCGTCGCTGGCCACCGCGCTGCCCGCGGTCAGCGTCACGGCTGCGCCGCAGCGTCCGCTGCGCGGGCGCTCGCGCAACCCGTTCGAGCAGATCGGCGGCACCGCGATCCACTCCGTCACCGTCTCCGCGTCGAAGGCGACCGCGACCGCCGCGGCCGCGGGCTCCTCATCGACCTCGAGCTCGGGCTCCTCGAGCAGCTCCGGCAACTCGACCTCGAGCAGCTCCGGCTCGAGCGGCTCGAGCACGAACAGCTCGTCTGGCAGCTCCGGCGGCAGCTCGGGCGGTGGCTCGCCGATCCCGGTCAAGCCGGTCAAGCCGGCCCCGTCCGGCCTGAGCTCCACCCAGTCCTACAACGTCACCCTCGCGATCACCAACCCTTCCGGCGGCCTGAACACGATCGACCCGCTCGAGCGGCTCAGCGTCCTGCCGAGCAACCGCCAGCCGCTGCTCGTCGAGCTCGGCGTGCTGCGGGGCGGCAAGCAGGTGCTCTTCGCAGTGCAGCCCAACGCCGTGGTCAACGGCCCGGGGACCTGCACGCCGGGTCCGGTCGACTGCGAGATCCTGTCGCTGGGCCAGGAGCAGGTCGAGACCCTCGGCATGCGGACGGCGACGGGAGACGTGTCCGTGGCGTCCTTTGCCGTCACCGGGATCTCCGCCGCTCAGCACGCGTCGGTCGCCGCGGCCCAGAAGGCCCGCCGCCAGGCGTCGGCAGCCGGGCGACTGATCATCAACCACTCGACCTCGACCGCCCTGGCGCTGTTCCCCTACGAGCCGAGCATCGGCGCGATCGTCGATCTGCGCAACATCACCGTGGGAGGTAACTGATGCGCCGCATCTTGTTCATCGATCACCTCCGCTGGGCGATCATGGCGATGGCGCTGGCCTGCGCGGTGTCGCTGGCCGAGGGAGTGAGCGCCGCCCGAGCCGTCGTGGTCGACACCAACCCGTCCGCAGTGGCACCGGTCACCTACCCGGCCGACCAGGCTAGGTACGCCGGCGTCGCGCTCGAGCCCGGAAGCACCACGGGGGGGCTGCCGACCGTGGGGTCCACTCCGACCTGCTCGGACCCATGGCTCTCGGCAGACCTCGTGCTCCAACCGGTTGGCTTGTGCTGGCACCCGGGCGGCACGGTGATGCACGGGAACGAGACGTTCGCGGTCACCTGGGATCCGACCCGCAGCTACTGGCAGACGACGCGCTACTACATCCAGCAGTACCTGCGCGACGTTGCTGACGGCCGCAACACCCTGACCTCGCAGTACTCGCTCACCAGCCAGTACTCGGACGGCATTCCGGATACCAAGGACCCGAACAACCCGACGGGCCGGGCCGAGAATGCCTCGCTGTACGGTGGCGGCTGCATCGATTACGGTAATCCCGGTGGCGCCTCCTGCGTGTTCGGTAACGCACTCGGCACCGGACAGGGCGCCAATTACCCACAGCCGAGCTCGTGTGCGGTCGGGAGCATCTGCGTCACCGATGCCGACATCAGGGCCGAGGTAACGCGCATGGTCAACAGCATGGGGCTGACCTCGGCCCAGCGCACGCAGCCCGGCTACACGACGACCCTGGTAGTGCTGACGCCTCAGAACGTGGTCGACTGCCTCACCTCCGGCGGCACGCTGTGCTCGGCGAACAGCACGGCCACCGACAAGTTCTGCTCCTATCACTCGCACGTCACCGTTGACGGGACCGACGTGGCCTATGTGGTGCAGCCGTGGACGGCCAACACCGCCTGTGACATTCCCAAACTCCCAGGCTTGACCCCGAGCTCCACCACGCACGACGTTGAAGTCGACGCCGGCGTCCGTATGGTCAATCCGCTCAGCCAGGGCCATCTCGCCGCGATCGTCAACCCGGACCTGAGCGGTTGGTTCGCCAACAACGGCTCCGAGATCAACGACAACCAGGGCTGCGGTCCCTCCGGATTTCCCGACGACGCCGTCATGGTCGGCACGAGCTCGCAGAATCCATACTACCTCCAGACCGAGTACAACAACGGCGGCGCGATCGCCAACGACCCGATCGCTGGGCCCTGCCTGCACTGGGCGGAGTTCAACCCGATGTTCGTGGCCCCGAGCCCGATCGATCACGGTGACGTGGTCGCGTTCGACGGCTCCGTGTCGGTCTCCTCACTGCTGATCCCCAACGCCCAGTATCACTGGGACTTCGGCGACCACACCACAGCGGTGGGAGCAAGCGTCGTTCACAGCTACGCCGTCGGCGGCAACTACTCGGTGAAGCTGACCGTCACCGACCGAGGTGGCAACACCGCCACTGCGAGCCAGCTCGTGCAGGTGCTCGGACCCGACGGCAGCCCGGTCCCCGGAACGCCGACCCCGACCGCGACTTCGACCCCGACCCCGGGCGGCACCGGCCACCAGCTGATCGCGCACCTTCAGCTCATGCCGCAGAGCCTGAGGAATGCCCTCAACGGAGGCATCACCATCCGGCTCACCTCGAGCCTGAGGGCGGATGGGATCGTCTCGGTGTTCATCTCGCGAGCCGCCGCGAAGCGGGCGCACATCAGCGTGGGCAAGGCCTCGACGGTTCGGATCGGCCTCGGCACGGTCCACGTCAAGAGCGGCACCGGCACCCTCCACGTGCACCTGTCGAAGGCGACGGTCACCAAACTTCGCCGCCTCCCGCACGTCACGTTCACGATCCGCCTCGCGCTGGTCGCCGCCGCCAACCAGCGCCGCACCTACGTCGTCGCCGGTCACTATTAGGCCAGTTCCGCAGGGCGGTCCTGGTGCCGCGTCCGGGAATTCGCCCCGGGCTGACCTTCGGCAACCGCCCGCGCGGCGCCCGGGTAATCGCGGGCCCGTAACCTACAGCGCCCATGGTGCTGAAGCTGATCACCGCGGGCGAGTCCCACGGCCCGGGCCTGACCTGCATCCTCGAGGGGCTGCCGGCCGGTCTCACGCTCGATCGTGAGGCGCTCAACCGCGATCTCGCCCGCCGCCAGCTCGGCCACGGCCGCGGCGGCCGGATGAAGATCGAGCGCGATCAGGCCGAGGTCACCGCCGGGGTCCGCCACGGCCACACGCTCGGCGGCCCGGTCGCCCTCCAGGTCGTCAACCGCGACTTCGCCAACTGGGAGGAGCGGATGAACCCGTGGCCGGTCGAGGGCGAGGTGGCCGAGGTTCATCTGCCGCGCCCCGGCCACGCCGATCTCGTCGGCACCCAGAAGTACGGGCTCAGCGACGTGCGCGACATCCTCGAGCGCGCGAGCGCGCGCGAGACCGCCGCCCGCGTCGCCGGCGGGGCCCTCGCCAAGGCCTTCCTGCGGGCGCTGGGCGTGGAGGTCTACTCCCATGTCATCCAGATCACCGGCGTCACCGCCCCGCGCCGCGAGCACCTCACCCCGGCCGACTTCGCCACCGTCGACGAGTCTCCGGTGCGCTGCCTCGACCCCGAGGCCAGCCGGGCGATGGTGGCCGAGATCAACCGGCTGCGCAAGGCCAACGAATCGCTCGGCGGGGTGTTCGAGGTCCGGGCCTTCGGGCTCGTTCCGGGGCTCGGCTCCCACGTCTCCTGGGAGGAGCGCCTCGATGGGCGCCTCGGCCAGGCGATCCTCTCGATCCAGGCGATGAAGGCGGTGGCGATCGGCGACGGCTACGAGGTCGCCGGCCTGCCCGGGTCGCAGGCCCACGACGAGATCTTCTACGACGAGGAGCGCGGCTACCACCGGCAGACGAACCGCGCCGGTGGGCTCGAGGGCGGCATGACGACCGGTGATCCGCTCGTCGTCCGCGGCTCGATGAAGCCGCTGCCGACACTCACCAAGCCACTGCGCTCGGTCGACATCGCCACGCACGAGCCCGCCGAGGCGCTGCGCGAGCGGACGGACTCGTGCACCGTGCCGGCCGCCGGCGTCGTCGGCGAGGCGATGGTCGCCTTCGTGCTCGCGGACGCGTACCGCAGCAAGTTCGGCGGCGACCACATCGACGATGTGCGCCAGGCGCTCCACGCCTACCGGGAGCGCATCGGATGGCGGCCGCGCTGAGCGCACCAGCCACCTCGATCGTCTGCATCGGCTTCATGGGAGCCGGCAAGTCGACCGCCGCCCGCAGCGCCGCCGCGGCCCTCGGGTGGGAGGCGGTCGACGTCGACGCCGCGATCGAGGAGCGTGCCGGTCGGTCGATCGCCGAGATCTTCGCCGCCGACGGCGAGCGGGCCTTCCGCGCCCTCGAGGAGCAGATGACGCTCGAGCTGCTCGCCGGTCGGCAGGACGTCGTGCTGTCGCTCGGCGGCGGGGCCGTCGGCTCGGCCGCCGTGCGCGACGCCCTCGCCGACCACCTCGTCGTGTGGCTCGACGTCGACCTCGACACCGCCTGGGCGCGCGTCCAGGGGACCGGGCGCCCGCTCGCGCGCGACGGGAGCGTATTCGCCGCCCTGCACGCCGAGCGCGAGCCCCTGTACGCCGACCTCGCCGACGTCGTCGTCCCCGCTCGGCGGTCGCACGTCATGGCGGACGTGCTCGCCGCGCTCCCCGGCTTGCCGGCGGACGTGACGCTGCTGTGGGCGCACAGCGGGTCGGGCGACTACCCCGCGTATCTCGGCCCGGGCCTGCTCGCGCGGGAGTTCTGGCCGGCCACCGTCCCCGGGCGGCGCTTCCTCGTCACCGACGGCCACGTCGGCCGGCTCTACGGCGAGCGCCTCGAGCCGCTCGCCGGGCGGGTGGCGATCATGCCCGGCGAGCAGTCCAAGACGGTCGCCCACGCCGAGATCGTCTGGACCGAGCTCGCGCGGGCTGGGATGACCCGCCAGGACCTCGTCGTCGCGCTCGGCGGCGGGGTGGTCGGCGATCTTGCCGGCTTCTGTGCCGCCACGTACCAGCGCGGCGTGCGCTGCGTCCAGGTGCCGACCTCGCTCGTCGCCCAGGTCGACTCGGCCTACGGCGGCAAGACCGGCGTCGACCTCCCCGAGGCCAAGAACTACGTCGGCGTCTACCACCAGCCGTCGGCGGTCCTCGCCGACACCGATGCGCTCGCCACCCTGCCTGCGGCCGAGCTCGCCGCCGGCTACGCCGAGGTGGTCAAGACTGCGCTCATCGCCGGGGGCGAGCTCTGGGAGCTCGTCCGCTCCGGCGCCGCCGCGGACGATCGGCGGGTGATCGCCGCCTGCGCGCGGACGAAGCTGCGGATCGTCGCCGAGGACGAGCGCGACGCCGGACTGCGGCAGGTGCTCAATCTCGGCCACACTGTCGCCCATGCCATCGAGACGACGACCGGCTACGCCCGCTACCGCCACGGCGAGGCGGTCGCCCTCGGCCTGCTCGCCGCGCTCCGCCTCTCCGGCCAGGAGGATCTCCGCGAGGAGGTGCGCGGGCTTCTCGCCGCGCACGACCTTCCGATCCTGCTCGCCGACACCGATCCCGACGCCGTCGTGATGGCCACGGCCCGCGACAAGAAGCGGCTGGGGGAGGGGCCGGTGCCGTTCGTCCTGCTCGACGGTCCCGGTGCCGCGCGCCCCGGCTGCACGGTTGCCCCTCGCGATCTGATCGCCGCGGTGCGAGAGTTGTCGCCATGACCGTCCGCAATCGCGTCGAGATCATGCACGGCGTCAACCTCGACCAGCTCCACCGGCGTGACTCCGAGCGCTACGGCGGCGAGAGCCTCGAGGCGCTCGAGATGCGGATCGCCGAGGAGGCCCACGAGCTCGGGCTCGAGACGCGGTTCTTCCAGACCAACCACGAGGGCGACTTCGTCGAGCATCTCCACCGCCTCGAGGGCATGGCCGACGGCATCATCCTCAACCCGGGGGCCTGGACCCACTACTCATGGGCGATCCGCGATGCGCTCGAGCTCACCGGCCTGCCGGCGGTCGAGGTCCACCTCTCCGACGTCGACCAGCGGGAGGAGTGGCGGCGGCACTCGGTCCTCCACGGACTCACCGTCGGGCGCGTCACCGGGAAGGGCCCGGCCGGCTACAAGGACGCCCTCACCCTGCTCGAACGGGAGCTGTCCGACGTGACGCCCGGACGGGAGCCGGCGCCGTGACCGCGGGCGGCGCGCGGGCGGCCCGCTCCGAGAGGCTGCTCGGCCTCCTGCCCGAGGCCGGGATCGACGCCGTGCTCGTCACCAACCTCGTCAACGTCCGGTATCTCACCGGCTACAGCGGCAGCAACGGCGTCGCGGTGATCGGGCGCAATCAGCGCACGTTCCTCACCGACTTCCGCTACGTCGAGCAGGCCGCGGCCGAGGTCGACCCGTCGTTCGAGCGCCATCGCGTCGTTCAGGACCTGCTCGACGCCGTCGGCACGGTACTGCCGCCCCAGCCGCTGCGCCTCGGCTTTGAGGACCAGCACCTGTCGGTGCGCAGCCACGCCAAGCTGCGCGAGCAGCTCCCCGAACGAGTCGAGCTCGTGCCGGCGGGCGGGCTCGTCGAGCGCCTGCGGGCCGTCAAGGACGCCGATGAGATCGAGGCCATCCGGGCCGCCACGCGACTCGCCGACGAGGCCTTCGAGCAGCTGCTCGCCCAGGGGCTCGTCGGGCGCACCGAGCGTGACGCGGCGATCGCCCTCGAGCTCGCGATGCGCGAGCTCGGCGCACAGCGCCCGAGCTTCGAGCCGATCGTCGCCGCCGCCGGCCACGGCGCGCTTCCCCACGCCCAGCCGCGTGACGTCGTCATCGAGCCCGGTCAGCTCGTGGTCATCGACTGGGGAGCCGAGCTCGGCGGCTACTGCTCGGACTGCACCCGCACGGTGGCCACCGGTCCGCTCGACGCCGAGGCGCAGGAGGCCTACGCGGTCGTGCGCGCGGCGCAGCTGGCCGGCCTCGAAGCGGTCCGAGCCGGCGCCCACGGCCGTGACGTCGACGGCCTCGCGCGGACGGTCATCGACGAGGCCGGGCGCGGCGATCAGTTCGGCCACGGCCTCGGCCACGGCGTCGGCCTCGAGGTCCACGAGGCGCCGCGGCTCTCGCAACGCTCCGAGGACACGCTCGCCCCGGGCCAGGTCGTCACCGTCGAGCCCGGCGTCTACCTGCCCGATCGCCTCGGGGTGCGAATCGAGGACCTCGTCGTCGTCACCGAGCAGGGCTGCGAGATCCTCACCCAGACGCCGAAGGACCTGCGGACGGTCTCCTGAGCGACTCTGGCAACATCGGTGCCCGACCATGATCAGCACCAATCAATTCCGCAACGGCAATCACATCGACGTCGAGGGCACCGTCTTCAAGATCCTCGAGTTCCAGCACGTCAAGCCCGGTAAGGGTGGCGCCTTCGTGCGCACCAAGCTGCGCCGAGCCAGCGACGGCGCGGTCATCGACCGCACCTTTCGGGCCGGGGAGAAGTTCCGCCCGGTCCGCACCGAGGTTCGCCGCATGCAGTTCCTCTACCGCGACGGCAGCGACGCCCACTTCATGGACAGCGAGAGCTACGAGCAGTTCACGATCCACGAGGCGACGATCAGCGAGGCCCTCCGGTGGATGAAGGAGTCCGACGAGGTCGAGTTGCTGTACATCGACGACGAGCCCGCCGACGTCCAGCTGCCGAGCGCGCTCGACCTCACCGTCACCGAGACCGAGCCCGGCCTGCGCGGCGACACCGCGTCCGGAGGCGGCACCAAGCCGGCCACGCTCGAGACCGGCGCGCGCATTCAGGTGCCGCTGTTCGTCGAAATCGGTGACGCGGTGAGGGTCGACACCCGCTCGGGCGAGTACGTCTCGCGTGCGTAGAACCGAGCAGCGCCGCGCGGCGGTGTGGGCGCTCTACCAGAGCGATCTGCTCGGCCGGCCGCTCGAGGACGTCTTCCCCGAGGACACCCACGCCTTCACCCGCCGGCTCGCCGAGCTCGTGCGGAGTCATCAGCTCGAGCTCGACGCCCTGATCGGCGAGCACGCCCAGGGATGGACGCTCGAGCGGATCGCGCCAGTCGAGCGCTCGATTCTCCGAGTCGGCATGCTCGAGTTGCTCCACCCCGACGAGATCCCCGGCGACCAGTCGATCCCGCCGGAGGCGGCGATCAACGAGGCGGTCGAGACGGCCAAGCGGTTCTGCGGCGCCGAGGCCCCCGGGTTCATCAACGGCATCCTCGGCGCGGTGCTGCGCGAGCGGGCCGGGGTCGACGGCCCCGCCGCATAGTCGGCGCCGCATAAGGCATACGTAGGAGTCGCTCGCACCCGACCGGGCCAGCGACGACAATGAAACCATGAGATTGCTCGTCGTGGACGACGACCGCGCCCTGCGCGACGTGCTCCGGCGCATGCTGTCACTGGCCGGCTACGAGGTGCGGCTGGCCGAGTCCGGGGCGGAGGCCCTGTCGGAGATCACCGGCTCGCCGCCGGACGCGGTCGTGCTCGACGTCGGCCTGCCGGACATCGACGGCCTCGAGGTCTGCCGGCTGCTGCGCCGCGAGGGCAACCGCGTCCCTGTGCTGATGCTCACCGCGCGTGACGCGGTGACCGACCGGATCGACGGACTCGACGCCGGCGCCGACGACTACCTCGTCAAGCCCTTCGACATCGACGAGCTCCAGGCCCGGATCCGCGCCCTGCTGCGCCGCGCGGGCGGCGACACCGACGTCGATGGTGGCCTGTCCTTCGGCACGCTGCGGCTCGACCCCGCGCGGCACGGGGCGAGCGTCGGCGAGAACTTCGTCGAACTGACGCGCACCGAATATCAGCTGCTCGAGCTGCTGATGCTCAACCCCCGGCGCGTGCTGCCCCACAGCCTCATCTACGACCGTGTGTGGGGCTACGACTTCGGTCCCACCTCCAACGCTCTGCGCGTGTACATCGGCTATCTCCGCCGCAAGCTCGAGGACGCCGGCGCGGGACCGGTGATCCACACCGTTCGCGGCGTCGGCTACGCGCTGAGGGAGCCCGAGCCGGAGTCGTGAGACGGCTCAGCCTGCGGGCCCGGATGGGCATCGCCGCCGGCGTCGCCGTCGCGCTCGCCGTCATCGCGGTCGCGTTCACCGCCTACGCGGGCACCCGCTCTGAGCTGCGCGGTCAGGTCGATCAGGCCCTCAACGGCCTCGCCGCACCGATCGTCGGCCGGGCCCAGCCGGGCAGCGGATCCGGGGGCGGTACCAACGCGTCCAATCAGGGCCCCGGAGGCGGGAGCGGTCCCGTCGTGCTCCCGACCACCTCGCCACGCGTCGGCGGCGACTGCGATCTCGGCCTGGGCATCGATCTCGGTCGCGGCCCCGGATTCGGCGGTGCGGCCGGGCTGCGCCAGTTCGTCTCGCGCAGCGGCCGGGCGTGCGAGGTCGGCGGCGGCACCTCGCTCCCGGTCAGCGACGAGGTGCGTGCCCTCGCCGCCCGGGGCAGCGGCCGCCTCTTCGCCGATGTCGAGGTAGCCGGCCATCACCTGCGCGAGCTCGTCACCGGGCTGCCGGGCCGCGGCGCGCTCCAGGTTGCGCTGCCGCTCGCCGAGGTCGACAAGACACTCCACTCCCAGCTCCTGCTGCTCAGCCTGATCGCGGCCGGCGGCATCGCCCTCGCGGCGCTGCTCGGCCTGCTCGTCGCCCGGACGGCGCTCGCGCCGATCGCGCGGTTCACGACGCAGGCCGAGTCGATCGCGGCCAACCCCGAGCGTCTCGAGCACGAGCGGCTCGACGTCGAGGGTGACGATGAGCTCGCCCGGCTCGGCCGCACCTTCAACGCGACGCTCGACGCGCTCGAGCGCTCGATCGAGTCCCAGCGCAACCTCGTCGCCGATGCCTCCCATGAGCTGCGGACGCCGATCGCCTCGGTGCGGGCCAACCTCCAGCTGCTGCGCGAGGAGAGCCGGCTCTCGAGCGAGGACCGCGCGGCGCTCCGGGCCGACATGATCGAGGAGCTCGACGAGCTGACGAAGCTCGTCTCCGACGTCGTCGAGCTCGCCCGGGGGTCAAAGCCGAGCGCCGAGCTGGGCGAGCTTCGCCTGGACACGATCGTCGCCGAGGCCGTCGACCGCACCCGCCGGCGGGCGCCCGGACTCACCCTCCACGCGACGCTCGAGCCGACGCTGGTCATGGGCGAGGGCGACCGCATCGCCCGGGCGGTGTCGAACTTGCTCGACAACGCGAGCAAGTGGAGTCCGCCTGAGGGCACGATCGACGTCAGGCTCCGTGACGGCACGCTCAGCGTCCGCGACCATGGCCCCGGCTTCCGTGCCGAGGACCTGCCATTCGTCTTCGACCGCTTCCACCGGGCAAGGACGGCCCGCTCCAAGCCAGGCTCGGGGCTCGGCCTGGCCATCGTCCGCCAGGCCGCCGAGGCGCACGGCGGCTTCGTGGAGGCGTCCAACGCCCCCGGGGGAGGCGCGCTCATGCGGATCAACTTCGGTCCGCCGCTCGACGTCAGCTCGCTCGAGCTCAGCGCCGCGGGGTCCGAGGAGGACGGCACGAGCCGTGCGTCCGCCCCCTCGGGGACACCATCACCGTGATCGAGCGCGCCCCCGGGCAGGACGCGATCTCGATCAGTGCGGCGCCGCGGCGAGAGGCGATCGCTCCGCCGACGGCCGACACGGCGTAGCGGCCGCCGTAGACGAGCGCCGGGGCGGCGATCTCGGTGATCGCGCCGGCCGTGAACCGCCGCCGTCCGGCGACGCGATCGGTCCGGTAGCTGAGGGTGAACCGCCGGGCGGGGCGGTCGTAGCGCCACGCCTGCGGCGTGCCCGCGACGACCTGGGGGTAGGGCTCGACGAGGGCACGGAGGCTCCCGAGCACGAGGTTCGACCCGCGCGGCGACTTGCGCGGGTCGATCACGATCGCCTGCTTGGCGCCCGGCCCGCTCGTCGTCGGATCCTCGCAGCCGCAGTAGGCCCACTCGGTCCAGCCGATCATGAAGCGGTCGGCGCGCGCGACCGTGTCCTCGAGGTAGGCGACGTCGTTCGTCGCGCCGAACTCGGTGTTGAGGACGCCGTCGCCGGTCGCGGCGCTGCGGGCGAGGGCGTTGCCGAAGACGCGGTTGTCGAAGGTGGCGCAGCCGGCCGGCGACCCGGTCGAGGGCTCGCTCGAGCAGTAGTCGTGGAAGGCGAACACCGCGCGCGGGTCGCCGAGCGGCCCGAGCCGGGTCGGGATGCCGTTGTTGAACAGCACATTGGGCTCGTAGAAGACGAGCGTCCGCCGATCGACGGTGCGGATCGCGTGATCGACTCGCCGGGCGAACGCGGTCAGCTTCGCGTCGAAGCCCGGGCAGCCGGTGGGCGCGAGGCAGGACTGCCAGACCGTGCCGGGGAAGGGCTCGTTGAATTCCTCGTAGCCGAGGACGCCGGGCACCGCGCGGAAGCGACGGGCGACGTGGGCCCAGGCGGCGGCGAACCGGTCCTGCAGCCCGACGCCGCCCGGTCCGGGCGCATTGGCCCAGAAGGCGTCGAGTGCGTGCTCGAGGGCCGGGTTGCCGATGTAGTTCCCGGGGAAGCCGAGCCGCGGGTTGGGCAGACCCCCGTCCTGGACCGCCCAATCTGGCGCCCCCTCGCCCTGAAAGCGCTCGTTGAACAGGTCCTGGTGGAAGTCGAGCAGCGAGACGACGCCGTGACGGGCGAGCGTGCCCACGGTCGCGGCGATGTGGCCGAGATAGGCGTCGTCGTACACGCCCGGCCGGGGCTCGACCGCCTTCCAGATCACCCCCACGCGCACGACGTTGAAGCCCATCCGGGCCAGGAAGGCGGCGTCATCGTCGCCGAAGCCCGCGGCCGCCGGGTAATACGGCGGCAGCTTGTAGACCATGTTCGTGCCGTGGAGGACGACGACGCGGCCGTGGCCGTCGACGAGCCAGCGCCCGGCGTGTCCGAGCGGCAGAACGGGCGCGGCCTCGGCGCTCCACGCGAGCGTGAGCGTCAGCGCGGCAAGGCAGACGAGCAGGGCAACGGTGCGGCGGAGGCGGACGGGCATCGGCGGCAAGGCTACTTCCCCGGCTCCGCGCGCGCGAGCATCGCGGAGCCGGTGGCGACGGCGATCGCCCGTCCGTCCGCGTCGTGGACCTCGGCGTGGGCGACCGCGAGACGGCGCCCGAGGTGGACCGACCATCCGCGACCGCGCGCCGGGCGGCCGTCCGCGGCCAGCGGGCGCAGGTAGTTGACCTTGAGGTCGATCGGCGCGAGCGCGGTCCCGGCCGGCAGCCGGGCCTGGATCGCGCACGACAGCGCGGCCTCGGCGAGCAGCGCCACGACGCCCCCCTGCACCCGCCCGCGGGGCGGGGCGCAGAACCATTCGCTGGCGGGCAGCTCGAACGCGACCTCGTCGGCGCTCGCGTGCTCGAGGCGCAGGCCGGTGAGGTGGTGGATCGGCGGCGGCGCGAGCCAGCCGTCGAGCTGGCCCCGCAGAAGCTCGAGCCCGCTCAGGTCCCGCTCCTGCTCGGCGGTCAGCAGCTCGCCCGCGGCCGGGCGCAGATACGGATCGGGTGGCGCGTCCGTGGGCTCGGGGCGGATCGCGCTCGGGGGCGGTGGCGGCATCGGGTGCATGATCGGGGTGGCGACGCACAGCGAGCTGCCGTGGGCGATGAGCTCATCGTCCTCGTCGGTGACCGCGACCTCGGCGAGCGCGAGCGTGGTGCGCCGCTGGATCACCCGGCCGCGGGCGCGGACGAGGCCGCCCGGGCGTACCGGCGCCATCAGCCGCAGCGAGAACTCGTTCGTGCTCAGCATCGTCTGCGGCGGCAGCAGCGTCAGGATCGCGCAGGCCACGGCCCCGTCGGCGGGAATCGTCAGCGGGCCAATCGACACCCCGCCCTGGGGCGTGCGCAGCCAGTCGGTGATCGGCATCTCGAACATCGCCGTGCCCTCGCCGATCTCGACCAGCCGCATGCCGGTCAGCCGGGAGAGGGGCGGGGCGGGCGTCCGGCCCGAGAGCTGGGCGGCAAGCTGCTCGGAGGCCGTCAGCTCGGCGAGCGCCGGATCGGGATAGCCGCCGCGCACGGGCTCGCGCCAGACGTCGGGACGGCCGTCGGGGACCTCGGGTGGGCGTGGATCGGGGTCGGCCATCGTGCCCGAAACGCTACCGACGATCTCCGGTCGATCGGGGTGCGATAGGGGCATCCTCGGCCGACCGGGACCGGACTTGACCCGACGGGTGCTTTCGCGCAGCCTCACCGCGTGCAAGTGTCCATATTCCCGCGCACCCATTGCCGGGCGGCTCGCGCTGTTCGATGCTGCTACCGGGGCGTGCTGGCGCGTTCCCCGAGCGGGTGGCCTCGCCTGGCGCCCCTTCGCCAGCACCCCCACCAACTTCCCCGGTCAGTCCGCCCCCGGCGCCGGGCCGATGAAGCGCTCCACCCGCTCGCCGACGTGGCCCGGACGCTCGAGGTGCAGGAAATGGCCGCAGTCGGGGACGAGCTCGAACTCGCTGCCCGGCGGCAACCGTTGCGCGCCCCGCTGCGCCACCGGCGCTCCGACGCAGCCGTCGCGCGCACCGTGCAGGTAGAGGACGGGCCGGCGCACCGGCGCGAGCAGGCACGACTGCTCGGGGGCATACGCGCGGCTCCGCATCCACGGCAGGAACAGCGCGCGGTAGTAGCGCAGGGCCGCGGTCGCCCGTCCGGGTCCACGCAGCGAGGCCAGCACCGCGGCGACGTCCTCGCGCCCGTCGTAGCCGGGCGACCAGTCGGCCCACAGCCGGGGGATGAGGCGCGGCAGCGCGCGCTCGGACACGCCGGGCAGCAGCTGGAAGAACATGTACCAGCTGAGCCGGAGTTGGCGGAGGAGCAGCGGGAGGTCGGCGATCGCCTCGCGGGCCGTGGCCGGCAGCGCCAGCGGCGGGATTGCGAGCGAGACGATCCGGGTGAAGCGCTCGGGCGCGTAGGCGCCGACGACAAGGGCCGCGACCGCGCCCCAATCGTGGCCGATGAGTACGGCCCGCTCGTCGCCGAGTCGTGCGTGGACGGCGAGGGCATCGCGCGCGAGCGCGCCCACCTGGTAGTTGCCGTCGCGGGCGAGGCCGCTCGGGGCGTAGCCGCGCAGGTACGGCGCGACGACGTGCCAGCCCTGGGCGCCGAGCTGCGGCCCGAGGTGGCGCCACGTCCGCGCGGTGTCCGGATAGCCGTGCAGGCACAGGGCGAGCGGCCCGGTCTCCGGGCCCCACGTGAGCGCGTGAACGCGCTGGCCGTCGAGGTCGAGGTTGATGGCGCCGGGCGGAGCGTGGGAGAGGTCAGGCATGCGGCCGCAAGACTATGCCCGACCCACGGCGCTAGCCGTCGACCGAGGCGACCGAGGCCGCCGCCGCGTCCGGTGTGGGCTCCTCGCGCCCCTGCGGGTGCTCGGCGTCGTAGTGGCGCAGCGCCGGGAACGCGATGACGATCCCGAGGGCCCCGATCACGCAGAGGATGCCGCCGGAGACGACGGAGAAGCGCACGTCGACGGCGCCAGCGACCGCGCCGGACTCGATGTCGCCGAGCCGCGGGCCGCTCGTCACGACGAGCGAGAACACCGAGGACATGCGGCCGCGCATGTGATCGGGCGTGACCGTCTGATTGATTGTCGAGCGACAAACCGCGCTCACCGAGTCGGCGGCGCCGGCGACGGCGAGCAGGGCCGCCGCGACCCACAGTGAGCCGGCGAGGCCGGCGAGCGCGATCGCCATGCCCCAGGCGATGACCGCCCAGATGACGACGATCCCGAGGCGCCGCGCGTGGGTGAGCCAACCGGTGGTGAGCGCGGCGACGGTCGCTCCCGCCGCGAGGGCGGCGTAGAGCACGCCGGTCCCGCTCGCGCCGGCGTGATAGACGCTCACGGCGAGCACCGCGAACAACGCCCGCGGCATCCCGAAGGTCATCGCCACGAGGTCGATCGCGAACGAGCCGAGCAGCGCCTTGTTGCCGCGGACGAAGCGCAGACCCTCGGCGATCGAGCGGCCGACGTTCTCGTGGTGGACGTTCGGGTCCGGGGGCTGCGGCGCGATCGCGGCGGCCGCGGCCACCATGGCCAGGCAGCTCACCGCGTCGATCACATACGCCCACTTGACCCCGAGCGCGGCGATGACGAGACCGCCGAGCGCGGGGCCGAGCACCATCGTCAGCTGGTAAAGGCCGTAGTTGATGGCCAGCGCGCTGCGCAGCTGCTCGGGCGGAACGAGGTTGGGCACGATCGCCGAGCGGACAACGTTCTGCACCGCGCTGAACGCCGCGAGCACGGCGCCGAGCAGGTACAGGGTGATCACCGCAGGCTGGCCCATGAAGGTGACGAGGGCGAGCCCCGCCGGCGCGAGGACGAGGCCGATCTGGTCGACGAGCAGCAGCGTGCGGCGGTCCATGCGGTCGGCGATCGCGCCGCCGAGCAGGGCCGTGGTGATGAGCGGCAGCAGCTCGACGGCCCCGAGCAGGCCGACGAGGAACGGCGAATGGGTCTGGACGTAGAGCTGGTAGGGGAGGGCGACGAGCGTCGCCTGCGTGCCCATGCCGGAGATGAAGTTCCCGAGCACGACAAGCCGCAGGTCGCGGCTGCCCCGCAGCGAGGAGAGATCGGGGATCAGCCTCGGCAGCGCCATGTCGCATGGTGTGTACCCGAATTGGCCGCGGCGGCGGACTGCCCGGCGCAGTCAACCATCTACGATCAGCGCCCGTGAGGGCGCAATCGACACGACGCGGGTTTCTCTCCCAGCTCGGCGCGGCGGGCCTCGGCGCCGGCCTCGGTGCGGTCGCCTCCGGTGCCGGTAGCGCCGCCGCCGCGTCGGGCGCCACCGCAACGGCGGCCTCCCCGTCGGTGCCGTTCTACGGCCGCCATCAGGCCGGGATCGCCACCGCGACCCAGGAGCACCTCCAGTTCGCGACCCTCAACATCGTCTCCAGTGCGCGGGGCGACCTCGCCGCGCTCCTCTCCGCCCTCTCGGCGGCCGCGGCCAGGCTCACGAGCGGCCAGCCGGTCGGCCCGCTCGTCACCGGGGACACGCCCCCGGTCGACACCGGGGAGACCGTCGGTCTCGGCCGCGCCCGGCTGACCATCACCTTCGGCCTCGGGCCGCGCCTGTTCGACCGCGGCCGCTTTGGCCTGCATCGGCTACGGCCCGCGCCGCTCGTCGACCTCCCGGGGTTCACCGGCGACGCGCTCGATCCCGGGCTGTGCGGTGGCGACATCGCGGTTCAGGCCTGCGCCGACGATCCCCAGGTCGCCTTCCACGCCGTCCACGATCTCATCCGCATCGCGACGCCGACCGCCGAGCCGCACTGGCTGCTCGCCGGCTTCGGCAAGACGTCAAACAGCAGCGCGCAGCAGACGCCGCGCAACCTCATGGGCTTCAAGGACGGGACCAACAACATCGTTGCCGAGGACGGCACCGCGCTGGGTCGCTACGTCTGGGCCGCCCGCCCGGCGTCGCCGGCGTGGATGGCCGGCGGTACCTATCTGGTCGCGCGCCGGATCCAGATGCTGTTCGGACGCTGGGACGAGATCGGGCTCACCCAGCAGGAGCTCACCTTCGGCCGGCACAAGCTCTCGGGCGCCCCGCTCGGGGCAGTGCACGAGCACGATCCTGTCCCGCTCGACGCCGGGCCCCGGTCGGCACCGGTCATCCCACGTGATGCCCACATCCGGCTGGCCAGCCCGAGCTACAACGGCGGCGAGCGGATCCTCCGCCGCGGCTACTCATACGTCGACGGGGTCGACCATGGCATGGGCACGGCCGCCGGCGGATTGTTCTTCGTCTGCTTCCAGCGGGACCCGCGCAAGCAGTTCATCCCCATTCAGCGGCGGCTGGCCAACACGGACGCGCTGAACGCGCACACGACGCACATCGGCAGCGCGATCTTCGCCTGCCCGCCCGGCGCCCGGGTCGGAGGCTATGTCGGCGAGGGCCTGCTGCAGTAGTCCGGGGTGACGGCGCGCGCCCGTCGCTACGCTGCGCCGCACCGATGCTCGTCGCCGTCACCGACCACGCCGCGGAGCGCTTCCGCCAGCGCGTCCGCGGCACGCTCGACGCCAAGACCGAGGTCGCCGGCCGCGTCGCCAGAGCCCAGCAGGCCGGGCGCGTGGCGCCGGGCGAGCGCGGTGCCGTGCTCGTGCGTGACATCCAGAACCCGGACGTCGTCTACGTGTGCCGTCCCGACGCCGGAGAGCTCGTCGTCATCACGCTGTGGGAGGAAGGCGAGGCCGCCGCCGTGCCACGGCGGTTCACCGACGCCCTGCGGCGTTTCGAGCGCCCGGGGCGTCCAAACTAGTTCAACCTGCAAATAGTTGACTAAAACAAGCTGTTGCTAGGCTGGGGCAGGTGAGTGAGGTGACACCGGCGATCGAGACCGAGCAGCTCGTGCGGGAGTTCAAGAAGGGCCCGCGAGCCGTCGACGGCGTCGACATCGCCGTCGCGCCGGGAGAGATCTACGGTTTCCTCGGCCCCAACGGCGCCGGCAAGTCAACGACCGTCCTGATGCTCACGACGCTGCTCCCACCGACGAGCGGCCGCGCGACCGTCGGTGGCTACGACGTCGTCCACCAGGGTTCGCACGTGCGAGCGTCGATCGGCGCCGCGCTTCAGGAGGCGGCGCTCGACCCGATTCTCACCGGGCGCGAGCACCTGCTGCTCCAAGCCACCCTGCAGGGCATCGCCAAGGCCGAGCGCAACCGCCGCTCCGATCTGCTGCTCGACCGGGTCGGTCTCACCGAGGCGGCCGGGCGCCGCGTCGGCGGCTACTCCGGTGGCATGAAGCGCCGGCTCGACCTCGCGCTTGCGCTTGTCCACGACCCCGAGATCCTGTTCCTCGACGAGCCGACGACCGGACTCGACCCCCAGAGTCGAAGCGCGCTGTGGCAGGAGGTGGCCCGCCTCGCCCACGACGAGGGCATGACCGTGTTCCTCACCACGCAGTACCTCGAGGAGGCCGATGTCCTCGCCGACCGCGTCGGCATCATCGACCGGGGGAAGATCGTCGCCGAGGGGACACCCGCGCAGCTCAAGGCCGAGATCGGCAGCCCGAGCGTCGAGGTGACGCCGACCGAGGAGACCGCCGGCGACCGGCTCGCCGAGCTGCTCACCTCCTACGGCGAGGTGCATCGCGACGGCCGGGGGAGCGTGACCGTGCAACTGCCCGGAGGCGAGGCGCAGCTGGCCGAGGTGGTGCGCGTGCTCGACCAGGCCGATCTCCACGTCGCCTCGCTGCAGCTCCATCAGCCGTCGCTCGACGACGTGTTCCTGGCCAAGACCGGCCGCAAGCTCGAGGGGGCCGAGGCGGCGGGCGGCGAAGAAGCCGCCACTGAGAGCCGGCCGCGGGGGCGGCGTGGTCGCTGAGGGTCTCGCGCACCCCGCCCTCACCGAGCAGATCGGCGCGATCGCCCGGCGTTCGGTGACCCGCACGCTGCGCCAGCGCGGGCTGCTCGTGTTCCCCGTGCTGTTCCCGCTGATCCTGTTCGCGATCAACGGGAGCGCACTCAGCGCCGCGACGAAGATCCCGGGCTTTCCGACGAGCAGCTATCGGAACTTCGCCCTCGCCGTGCCGTTCATCCAGGGCGCCCTGTTCGTCGCCATCACGGCGGGGACGGATCTCGCCCGGGACATCGAGACCGGCTTCTTCAACCGCCTCGCGCTCACGCCGCTGCAGGGACCGGCGCTGCTCGTCGGACAGCTCGGCGGGGCCTTCGTCGTCGCCTGCGTGCAGTCGGTCGTCTACCTGCTCGTCGGCCTCGCCTCCGGCGTGTGGATCGTCAGTGGGGTCAGCGGGGCGCTCGTGCTGCTCGCGCTCTCGACGCTGATCGCCTTCGGCTTCGCCGCGATCGGCGCGTTTCTCGCCCTGCAGTTCGGCAGCGGGGAGGCGGTGCAGGCGATCTTCCCGCTCCTGTTCGTGTCCGTGTTCCTCAGCTCCTCGAGCCTGCCGCGCAACCTGATCAAGACCGACTGGTTCCGCACCGTGGCCACGTACAACCCGGTGTCGTACCTGATCGAGGGGATCCGCAGCCTAATCATCACCGGCTGGGACGCCCGCGCGCTGCTGCTCGGCTTCGGCATCGCGCTGGCGATACTCGCCATCGCGCTGGGCCTGGCCACGCGGGCGATGAAGACGGCGATGGTGCGCACATGAGACGCTTCCTGTTCGTCGCGCGCGGGGTCGGCTGGCGCTCGATCCACAACACGGTCGTCAGCCCGGCGATCCTCCTGCCGTCGATCATCTTCCCGCTGTTCTTCCTCGTCGCCTTCGCCGGCGGCCTGTCGCGGATCGGCGACGTGCCGAACTTCCACTATCCGCCCGGATACACGTCCTTCCAGTTCGTGTTCGTCTTCCTGCAGTCGGCGGCCTTCGGCGGCGTGTTCACCGGCTTCGCGGTCGCGCGCGACTTCGAGTCCGGGTTCGCCAGGCGCCTGCTGCTGAGCGCCCCGCGGCGCAGCGGGATCATCGCGGGCTATGCGATCGGAGCCCTGCTGCGCTGGCTGCTCACCGGGACCGTGATCACGATCGCCGCGCTGCTCGCCGGGATGAACGTCGACGGCAACGGCGTCCAGCTCGTCGGGCTGATCGGGCTGGGCATCGGGATGAACTTCGTCGCCGCGCTGTGGGCGTGCGGGGTGGCCATGTTCCTGCGCACCGAGCAGGCCGGCCCGCTCATCCAGATGCCGGTGTTCATCGGTCTGTTTCTCGCCCCGGTGTTCGTGCCGCTGTCGCTGCTCACCGGCTGGATCCACGCCGTCGCCAAATACAACCCGGCAACGCTCGCGCTCGAGGCCGGCCGGGGGCTGCTCGCCGGCTCGCCGGTCAAGGTCGCTGCCGCGTTCCTGCTGCTGGCCATCGGCGCCATGCTCTTCGGCGTGTTCGCCCGGCGCGGGCTCGCCTCCGCCGAACGCGCGGGCTAGTTCAGGCCGCGCGCCGTGCGCCGGGCTAGGCGCCGACGCGTGACGCTAGTGCAGCGCGTCTTAAGTCGCTTGTATAACTAACGGACTTAGCGTACAGTCGTGGTTGTGGCCCGTACTGCCGCAACGATCGAGCTCTCCGACGATGAGGAACAAGAGCTTCGCGCGGTGTTGCGGGCGCCGTCGGCGTCGCAGCAGGACGCGATGCGCGCCCGGATTGTGTTGCTGGCGGCGGAGGGGGCGTCGAACACGCAGATCGCGGCTGAGGTCGGTGTCTCGCTCCCGACGGTCGGGTTGTGGCGGCGTAACTTCAGTGAGCGGGGTTTGGACGGGTTGCAGACCGCTCCGCGGACGGGGCGTCCGCGGGAGATCGACGATGCCGACGTCGCCAGGGTGCTCGCGTTGACGCTGGAACCGCCTCCGGACGGGAGCACGCAATGGAGCGCGCGGCGGCTCGCGGCCGCGGCGGGGATTTCGGCGTCGACCGTGTCTCGGATCTGGCGGGAGCACAAGCTCAAGCCGCATCAGGTGCGGTCGTTCAAGTTCTCCAAGGACCCGCAACTGGTGGAGAAGGTGATCGACGTCGTTGGGCTCTACCTCGCGCCGCCGAAGGGGGCGCTGGTCATCTGCGTGGATGAGAAGACTCAGATCCAGGCGTTGGATCGCACCCAGCCGACGTTGCCGATCAAGCCGGGCAAGGCGGCTCGGATGACCCACGACTACAAGCGCAACGGAACGACCAGCCTCTACGCGGCGTTGGAGATCGCGACCGGCGAGGTCACCGGCGCGTGCTACCCCCAGCACACCCACCGCGAGTTCCTCGCATTCCTCAACCAGCTCGTCCGCGCCTACCCGCGCCGGCCGCTGCACGTCGTGCTCGACAACTCGAGCACGCACTCGACGCCCGAGGTCGAGCGCTGGCTCGAGCGGCACCCACGCGTGCATTTCCACTTCACCCCGACCAGCGCGTCGTGGATGAACATGGTCGAGATCTGGTTCTCGATCCTGACCAAACAACAAGTCCGCCGCGGCGTCTACCACGACGTCCCCGAGCTGATCGCCGCGATCGAGCACTTCATCGACGGCTACAACGAACGCGCCCAACCGTTCGTCTGGACCAAGACCCCAGACCAGGTCCTCCAGAAGGCGATCAAACGACAAGACACTTCAGACGCAGTGCACTAGTAGTGCTCCGTTAGGTTTTGGAGGAGTCTGTGTTTTGCAGGCGAATCCCTTGGCGGCGTTGCCGTCGTCGAGGGAGGTCAGGATGCAGGCTGTGGCTGGCTTGTCGGAGCGTGAGCTGTCGCGGGTGCGTGGTCGGCTGGTGGAGTTCACCGGCGAGATGTTCGACTCGATGCGGCGCAAGGACCAGCGCCGCTGGGGCGAGGTGTATGTCCGCGGGTTGATGCTGGACGGGAAGCGCAAGTCGATCGAGCCGATGGCTGCGCGGTTGGCGGACGGGGATGAGCAGTGCTTGCAGCAGTTCGTCAATCAGTCGCCGTGGGATCCGGTGGCGGTGCGGCGTGCGTTGGCGCGTCGGATGAGTCGTGAGCTGTCCAGCGATGCGTGGGTGATTGATGACACGGGCTTTCCGAAGTTCGGGAAGATGTCGGTCGGGGTCGCCCGCCAGTACTGCGGTGCGTTGGGGAAGGTCGGCAACTGTCAGATCGGGGTGTCGATCAACGCTTGCAGCGATGAGGCGTCGTGCCCGCTTGATTGGCGGCTGTTCGTGCCGGAGGAGTGGGACGAGGAGAGCGAGTTCAACCGGCAGCGGCGCGCGAAGTGCAAGCTCCCCGAGGACGTTCGTCACGTTGAGAAGTGGCGGCTGGCGCTGGAGATGATCGACGAGCTGACCGGCTGGGGGATCGAACCGCCGGTGATCCTCGGTGACGGCGCATACGGTGATAACACCGAGCTGCGCGCTGCCCTGGAGGAGCGGGAACTCTGCTATGTGCTGGATGTCAAGGGCGTCACCTCCGCCTACGCGGAGGACGTCAAGCCCACGCAGCCGCCGAAGCCCGAGGGCCGCGGTCGTCCACCCGGCATGCGCTACCGGCAGGATCCATCCTCGCTCAAGCAGCTGGCGCTCACGGCCGGCAAGCAGGCCGCGGTGACGGTCACCTGGCGGGAGGGCACGCGCGGGAAGATGAGCTCCCGGTTCCTCGCGCTCCGCGCGCGCCCGGCGAACATTCACCTGCGCCACAAGGCTCACAAGAACGGTGAGGAGCTGCCGGTCTGCTGGCTGCTCTGTGAGTGGCCGTCCAAAGCGAGCGAGCCGACCAAGTACTGGCTCTCGAACCTTCCCGCCGACACTCCGCTCAAAGATCTCGTCCGCCTCGCCAAGCTGCGCTGGCGGATCGAGCACGACTACCGCGAGCTCAAAGACGCGCTCGGCCTCGACCACTTCGAAGGCCGCACCTACCCAGGCTGGAACCACCACGTCACCCTCGTGTCGGTCGCGCACGCGTTCCTGACCCTGGAGCGACAACGGCGCCCGCCAACCAGGGCGGCAGCCTGACCCTCTTCCAGCTCGTCCGGGAGCTCCAAGCGCTCCTGGACTGCTGGCACGGGACCTGCGCCACCTGCCGCAGGGAGCTGCCGCCCGATCATCCACTCCGAGCACCACCATGACCTAACGGAGCACTACTAGGGGGCCAGGCGCTCGATCGTCCAGCCGCCCCCGTCGGCGGGCGTGTAGCGCAGCCGGTCGTGGAGGCGGTCCTCGCGGTGCTGCCAGAACTCGATCGAGGTCGGCTGCAGGCGGAAGCCGCCCCAGTGGGCGGGCACGGGCAAATCGCCGTCGGCGTGGGCGCCGGCGAGCTCGGCGACCCGATGCTCGAGCACCGCCCGGTCGGCGATCACGCGGCTCTGCGGCGAGGCGAGCGCGCTCAGCTGGCTGCCCCGAGCGCGGCTGCGGACGTACGCGGCCGACTCCTCGGCGGGGAGCCTGCTGACCGGCCCCTCGATGCGGACCGACCGGCCGAGTCGGTCCCAGTGGAACATGAGCGCGGCCCGCGGGTTGGCGCCGAGCTCCTGCCCCTTGCGGCTCTCGTAGTTGGTGTAGAACACGAACCCGTCCGGGCCGAAGCCCTTGACGAGCACCATCCGGACCGACGGGACGGCGTCCGGGGTGGCGGTGGCCACGGCGGCGGCCTCCGGCTCGCGCTCGCCCGACTCACGCGCCTCCTCGAACCAGGCGCGGAACTGGCGGTGGGGGTCGGCGTCGACCTCGTCCTCACGCAGGGGCTGGGCAAAGCTCATGCGGTGATTATCCCGGCCGCTCAGGCGAATCGTGGTCAGGCGAACGGCATGCTCGGGAGAAACGGGCGCAACGCGCCCGGTGTGCCGCGGACGCACAGCGCCCCGTGGGCGGCGAAGCGCAGGCCCGCCCGGACGACGACCTCGATCGCCCAGTCCTGGGCGCCGGTGATGCAGCGCACGCTGACCCGCTCGCCGGCGCGCTCGATGGCGGCCCACAGCAGCGCCGTCGCCGTCTCCTCGTCGCGGGCGATGAGCAGCCACGGGCCGCGGTCAGGCAGCACGCCGGCGAAGCCGCGATCACCGATCGCGATGACGTGGCCGCCGCGTGCGAACAGGTACCGGAGCTCCGGCGTATGCGGCGCCCCGCGGATCTCCCGGGAGAGCGGCTCGAGCGCGTCGAGCGCGTCCTCGGGCACCTCCCGCACGTCCGGGCGGGTGCGCGGCAGCACGTCCCGCGCGAGTTCGCCTTCGGCGTCGAAGGTCGGCCGCAGCGAGAAGCCGTGCTCGGCGTAGAGCCGCAGCGCCCGCGGGTCGTTGGAGCTGACGATCAGCCCGCTGTCGGCGTCGGCGCCGTAGTCGAGCGTGCGGGCGAGCAGTCGCCGGCCGGCGCCGGAACTCTGCGCGCCCGGGTCGACGGCGAGCAGCGACAGCGACCACAGCCCCTCGCGCCGGAGGGCCTGGGCCACGCCGATCGTCCGGCCTCCGCGCTCAGCGACGAAGCAGCCGTCGGGGTCGGTGCCCAGCAGGTGGCCGACGCGCACCTGCAGCCCGTGTTCGAGCTCCGAAGTGTGGATGTCGGTGGCGAACGCTCCGGCCATCACCTGGGCACAGGATGGGATGTCGGCCGGCTCCATCGGCCGCAGACTGAGCTGGTTGCGCGAGCGCATGGCGGCGGTGAGCGTCGTCCACAGGGTAGGACGCCTGCCGCCCGGGCGCACGCCGGCGGGATCGAGGTAGGGGGAGGCCCGCCGGGGGATGCGGCTCGCTCCGCTCAGCGACGGCTGAGGATCACGATGGGGATCTCACGCGAGGTCTTCTCCTGGTACTCGTCGTAGGCGGGCCAGACCTCGGTCATCGCCCGCCACAGCCGCTCGCGCTCCTCGCCCTCCGCCGTGCTCGCGCGGACCGGGATGCGCTCGTCCTTGACCTGGATCGTCGCCTCGGAGTTGGCCTCGAGGTTCTCGTACCAGCCCGGATGCTCGGGCGCGCCGCCCTTGGAGGCGACGATGACCCAGCGGCCGTCGTCGGTCCGATGGATGAGCGGCGTCGTGCGCTCTTGGCCGGAGTTGCGGCCGGTCGTGGTGAGCAGCAGAATCGTCGTGCCGCGCCAGTGGTAGCCCCGCTCGCCGCCGGTTTCGCGATAGACGCGGACGTGCTCGGGCCCGAAGAGATCATCGTCTGTGGACATGCGAGACAGATACCCCGATTGGCCCCCGCCTAGCACGACATGCCGACCATCCGCGTAGCCGGGAGGCCGGGCGGGTAATCGGGCTACGCGTCGGTAACGTGAGAAAGGAAGCCATGGGGGGACCTCGGAGATTCAGCGGCTCGTCATCGCCCGCGCGATCTCCGGCCTGCAGGTGCGCTGAGCGGGCCGGAGGGCCCGCCGGCTGTGAGCTGACCGTCGGCCGCGAGCCGGCGGCGGGTCACCGACTCTCAAGGCTAGGCGTCGGCCTCGACGAGGCGCCGGATCGCGTCGAGCGTGCCCATCACCTCGTTGTCCGGAGCGTCACCGCGCGCGGTGGCCAGGAATAGGGTCAGCCGCGAGCCGTCGTCGTCGGGGCTGACCTGGAGCCAGCCGCGATACTCGCCGCTCGGCGCTCCCCACTCGATGCGACGCTCGGACTCGACGGTGCGGAAATAGGCCTCGCCGTGCTGGGTGTGGCCCTCGTAGCGCGCCTCGACGTTCACGGTGTCGCCGTCACCGCGGCTTGCGCTGGTGAGCTGCGGCACGTAGCGCGGCAGGTTGTTCACGTCGGCCAGGGCGGCGAACACGCGGTCGGCCGGTGCCGCGACGTGCTGCGTGTGCTCGTGTTCCATGTACGTCCCCCTCTCGTGGTTGCCCGCCGAGTCTAACCGGGCGAGGGGACAAGGATCACCGGCCGGTGGGCGTGATGGACGACGGCGTGCGAGACGCTGCCGAGCAGCACGGACTTCAACCCGGTCAGTCCGCGGCTGCCGATCACGATCGCGCGGGCGTCGACCGCGTCGGCCTCCGCCAGGATCGCCGCGGCGACCGAGGTCGTGCGGGCGCGAACATCGGGCTCGGCCCTGAGGCCGGCGCGGGCCGCGCGTTCTACGCCCTCGCGAGCCCGGGCCTCGGCGCTCGCCTCGTAGGCGCGGTCGATCGCGGTGTGGTCGACGAGCTCGCTGGTCAGCCCGGCGCCGGCCCCGGTGCTGCTCGCGCGCTCGATGTACGGCTCCCACACGGTGAGCACCGTGGCCGTCTCGCCGCGCAGCAGCCGGGCGGAGTAGTCGACCGCGGCTTGGGCGTCGGGCGAGCCGTCGTAGGCGATGAGGATCATCGGACCGTCGCGGTGACCACGCGCTCGAGGTCGGTCACCGACACGATCCCGACCGCTCGGCCGCTCCGGTCGACGACCGCTGCCCGGCCGACGCGCTGGAAGGCGGCCCGCTCGAGCAGGTGCTCGATGTCGTCGTGCTCGTCGACGAGCAGCCCGGGATCACGGTCGGTGCGCGTGCTCACGAGCGTGGCATAGCGCTCCGTGCGCGGCGTCTTCTCGAGCTGCTCGATCGTCAGCAGGCCGAGCACGTGCTGGGCCTCGTCGACGACGGGAAACGCGGTGAAGTGGAATTGGGTGAACTTGTGTTGGGCGTCGGTGAGCGTGACCCCGACCGGGACGCTCACCACCGGACGGCTCATCAGCTCGGTCACCGGCATCCCGTGGAACAGCTCGACGACCTGCTGCTGAAGGCGTTCGGCACGGGCGGCGGCGATCACGAACATCCCGATCAATGCGAGCCAGAGTGCGCCGACGTATCCGGCGAGAACGAGGAGCACGGCGCCGGCGATGATGAGGTAGCCGAAGCCGCGCCCGATCGCCGCGGCGATATCGGTGGCCCGGCCGATGTCGCCGCTCCGGCGCCACAGCAGTGCCCGGGCGACCCGGCCGCCGTCGAGCGGGAAGGCGGGGAGCAGGTTGAAGCCGAGGATCAGCAGGTTGACCTCCCACTGGTAGTCGACGACCGCCTTGAGCGCGGTGGGGCCGGTGCCTGTCAGGGCGATCGCGGCGACGCCGAACGCGAGCGCGATGACGGCGGTCACCGCGGGCCCGGCGAGGGCGAAGCTGAGCTCGTCCTCGGCGGTGTGCGGGCGGCCGGACATCCGGGCGACGCCCCCGAGCAGCCACAGGTCGATCTCCTCGACCTCGATGCCGCGCCGCCGGGCGACGAGTGCGTGACCGAACTCGTGCGCGAGGATGCTCGCGAACAGCAGCAGCGCGCAGGCCAGCCCGAGGCCGTAGGCGGCGACGGGAGCGATGCCCGGCACGGCTCCGGGGAAGTAGCTCGCGCCGAGCGACCAGGTGATGAGGCCGACGATGAGCAGCCACCACGGGCTGATGCCGACCGGGATCCCGGCGATGCGGGTGATGCGAATGGTGCGACCGGGCACACACTGAGGCTCCCACCGCCGCCGAGCCCGGTCATCCGGGGCCTAGCGAGGCCCGGTTGCGGGGAACAGCGGATTGCGATCCGGGACCACGCCGGATGTGAGAAGGGGCCGGTGTGCCTAGTTTCGCTGGACAGGCGACTTGGTGAAGGAGAGGCGAATGCCGACGATGACATCGATCGAGATCCTCGAGGAGGAAGAGCGCCAGGCGTGGACGCGACTGGCCGCCTATCGAGGCCGGCTGCACCGCCACGACAGCGAGAACCGCCTGGTCGTCGAGCGCCGTCTGCACGAGCTCGAGCACAAGTGGGAACGGAGCTCGGAGCGACTCCAGCAGGCACGACGCGAGCACCGCGTATAGGTCGGCCGGCGCCGTCTACCGCAATTCCTACTGAATCGGCTTCGGGGTCGTCCCCGGATGGCGCTTTGGGCAAACGGCCTTACCGTGACGTGATGGACGCGACGTCACCCCGGGAACCGGCGCAGCTGCACCTCGCAATCGTCACCTTCGACCGCGGGAGCGGCGCCGAGCAGGCGTTCGCCACCGTCCGCGAGTCCTCGGAGGGGGCGCCGTGGCTGCGTGAGCTCGCGCTTGTGCACCGGGGGCGCAAGAAGCTCACCGTGCACGGCACGTTCGCGGGCCACTACCTCGATACCGAGCAGGAGGGCGACTTCATCGGCCGCGACACGGCGATCGGTGCGCTCACCGGCGCGATTCTCGGCGCCGCGTTCGGTCCACCGGGCTTTGCCGCCGGCCTGGTGGCCGGGGGCTCGCTCGGCGGCGCCCGCGAGGCGACGCACCACGCGGCGCCCGTGGGCGAGCTGTACGAGCAGCTGCGGGTCCACGTGCCGCATGGATCGTCGGCGGTCGTGCTGCTCTCCGCGCCGGAACACACGACGTCGATGCTCGCCGCGTTCGGCGAGTGCGGCGGCCACGCCTACGACCGGGCGCTGACCGCCGAGCAGGTCGTGACGCTCGAGGCGGCGGTCGCCCAGGCGCCGCCTGCCGCCGAGCCGCCGACCGAGGAGGACCTGACGGTCGAGGAGCTGCCTCGAGTCTGAAGCGTCATGGATGGCAATCGAGAGGGGGAAGCAATGAGAGTGGGTCTTGTGCTTGGCGCAGGCGGAGTGCTCGGCGGGTCGTGGCTCGTCGGGGCTCTGCACGCGCTCGCCGAGGAGACTGGTTGGGATCCGGGCAGCGCCGAGTACATCGTCGGCACCTCGGCGGGGTCGATGGTGGCCTCGTTCGTAGCCTCCGGTGTGCCGCCGTGGTTCATGCTCGCGCACACCACCGGCGAGGAGGACTCCGCGATGCGCAGCGCCACCGAGCCCACCGAGAAGGAGGTCACCCGCTCCGGCGGCGCGGTGTACCGCCTGCACAAGGGAGTCCCGGCGCTGGGGCCCGGTTCCTGGCGCCTGGCCGTCGCCTCGCTCGCCCGTCCCTACCGCTATTCGCCCGCCGCCGTACTCGCCGGCTGGCTGCCGCAGGGGGTCGTGTCATCCGAGCCGCTCAAGGAGACCGTCCGCCACATCACTCCGGGCGTCTGGGCCCCGCACCCCAACCTGTGGATCATGGCCTGCGACTACGAGACCGGACGCCGGGTTGCGTTCGGTCGCGAGGGGTCGCCGTCCGCGGCCCTGCCCGACGCGGTGGCCGCCTCGTGCGCGATTCCCGGCTTCTACAAGCCGGTGAAGATCGGCGGCCGGCGCTACGTCGACGGCGGCGTGCATTCGATGTCGAACCTCGACGTGCTCGCCGACCGTGAACTCGATCTCGTCATCTGCCTGAATCCGACCTCCTCGCTCCATGCGCCGTCGTCGCGGACCGTGGGCGAGCGCGCCGCCGCCGTCATGCGTCAGGCCTCGGGCCGTCGGCTCGGCAAGGAGGCCAAGCGGCTGCTCGGAGCGGGCACCGAGGTCGTGCTCGTGCAACCGTCGGTGCAGGACCTCGACGCGATGGGGACCAACCTGATGAGTCGCAAGCGCCGCCACGAGGTGATCGCGACGGCCACGGAAACCGTCGCTCGCCACCTCCGCGAGCCGGACGTTCGGGCGCGCCTCGGGGACCTCCCCAACGGACACCCGACGCTCGTACACCGGCCCAACGGGCCGCTGTGTCAGCCGGACTTCGCCGACATGGCTCGCACCCGCTGGGCGACGGCCGCCTAGCCCTGCGCTACATTGGCCCCGGCCGGTACCGGGGGGAGAGGCGCCGTCGATGCGGCGGTGTCGGTCGAATCGTGAGCAGCGGTCTCCATGGCTGAACAGCGACATCTCCACTCAATGCCGCCCTGGGCGGGCGCTCTCGGACGGGCCGGCGCCGGGGTCGCCCTGCTCGTCGTCGCGCTCGTGCTGCTCGCTCCCTCGCGCGCCGCCGCCGCGGGGCTTGCCCCGAGCCCCTGGGACGTCGAGGTCTTCCAGACGACCTCCGACCTGCACCAGCGGCTCGCCCGCGCGCCTGAATTGTTCCTGACCGCGGGCCGGACGCCTCGCGGCATGGAGGTCATCCACGTCGCCGACGGCACGCGCTATCAGCGGGTCGTCGGGGTCGGTGGCGCGATGACCGACAGCTCCGCCTGGCTGATCCACAACGAGCTGAGCCCGGGCACCCGCGCGAGCCTGCTGCGCAACCTGTTCAGCGCCGGCGGCATCCATCTCAACTTCCTCCGCCTGCCGATGGCCGCCTCGGACTTCACCGTGCACGGCAAGCCGTACTCCTACGACGACCTGCGGGCCGGGGCGAGCGACCCGACGCTCGCGCACTTCTCGGTCGTCCACGACGATTCCTACATCGTCCCGAGCCTTCGCCAGGTGCGCAGCATCAACCCGGGCGTGGAGATCATCGCCAACCCGTGGAGCGCGCCGCCGTGGATGAAGGCCAACGACAGCTTCAATGATCTCGGCGGTGGCGGCACGCTGCTGAGCTCGTCCTACGGCCCGTTCGCGCAGTACTTCGTCAAGTTCGTCCAGGCCTACGCCCGGCGGGGCGTGCCGATCGCCGGGGTCGCGCCGGAGAACGAGCCGTTCGCAGCGGCGTCGTATCCGTCGATGCGGCTCCCCGAGCCGGCCGAGGCGTCGTTCATCGTCGACAACCTGGCGCCCGCGTTGCGCGCGGCCCACCTGCGGACGCGGATCTATGGCGCCGAGACGGCGTACAGCTCGGCGCCGTATCCGGCGGCGCTGATCGCCGGGCCCGCCCGCACGGCGATCGGGGGCATCACCCAACACTGCTACTCGGGCACGCCGGACGAGCTCGCCGCGCTGCACCTCGCCGATCCGCGACTTGACTACGTCGTCAGCGAATGCGCGAACGAGCTCACGCCGTTCCCGGTTCCCGAGGTCGTGATCGGCGCGCTGCGCGACTGGGCGAGCGCCGTCGCCCTATGGAACCTCGCCCTCGACCCCAAGGGCGGACCGGTTCAGGCGCCGAACAGCGGCTGCCGGCCGTGCGGCGGCATCGTCACCGTCGACGAGCGGCGGCACACCGTCACCTACAAGCTCCCGTATTACCAGCTCGGGCAGGTCGGCCGCTTCGTTGCGCCCGGCGCGCACCGTGTCGCCTCGGAGCACTTCGTCAGCTACTTCGCCAACGGCTCGAGCTACGGGGTGACGAGCGGGCTCGACGACGTCGCCTTCGTCAATCCCGACGGCTCGCGGGTGCTCGTCGCCTATAACAACTCGGGCCGGACGATCTCATTCGCCATGTCCTGGCGCCGCCGCGCAGTCACCTACCGGCTGCCGGCGCACGCGACCGCGACCCTGGTCTGGAACCGGCGCGGCTGAGGCGGTCAGCCGACCGGCGTGAGCGCCGGGGTGAAGGCCGGCTGCTCGGCCATCGGTCGCACGTCGACCGCGATCACCTTGTACTCCGGGCAGGACGTGTTGACGTCCGCCGACTGCCCGACGAGCAGGTTCGTGCGCGCCTCGGGGAAGTGGAAGGAGGTGAACACGTGCCCGGGCTCGATCCGCTCGGTGACACGGGCGTAGAGCTCGGTCTGCCCGACGCGGCTGCGCACCGAGACCTTCTCTCCGTCGGACACCCAGAGGCGGGCGGCGTCGGTCGGGTGGATCTCCAGCCAGTCGCGGTCGACGAGCTCGATGTTGTGGGTGCGGCGGGTCATCGTCCCGGCGTTGTAGTGCTGGAGCACCCGGCCCGTGACGAGCACGAGCGGGAACTCGTCGTCGGCCGCGTCGCCAGGCACCTTGTACGGAAGCGCGGCGAAATGGCCGAGACCGTTCGGCCGGTCGAAGGTCGTGTCGTAGAGGGTCGGCGAGTCGGTGCCGTCGGGCCGCACTGGCCACTGCAGGCCACGGCGGCCGAGCCGTTCCCGGCTCAGGCCGGCGTACTGCGGGGTCAATCGTGCGATCTCGTCGAGCGCGTCCCACGGCGTCTCCCAGCCCATCTCGTGGCCGAGCAGGCGGGAGACGGTGGTGATGATGTCGAAGTCGGTGCGGGCCCCGCCGGGCGGCTCGATCGCCGCCTCGACGGCCTGGAAGCGCCGCTCGGCGTTGACGAACGTCCCCGACTTCTCGAGAAACGCGGACGCGGGCAGGATCACATCGGCGTACTTCGTCGTCTCGTTCTCGAAGATCTCCTGGCAGACGAGGAACTCGAGGCTCTCGAGTGCGTGCGTGACGTGGGCGGTATCGGGGTCGGTCTGGGCGACGTCCTCGCCGAAGATGTACATCGCCTTGAGCGCGCCGTCGACCGCGGCGTCGAACATCTGCGGGATCGTGTAGCCCTTCTCACGGGACAGCCGGACGCCCCAGGCCTCCTCGAAGGAGCGCGCGACGTCCTCGTCGCCGACCGACCGGTAGGCGGTGTAGGTGTCGGGCAGGGCGCCCATGTCGGACGAGCCCTGCACGTTGTTCTGGCCGCGCAGCGGCAGCAGCGCCGAGCCGGGCTTGCCGACCTTGCCGGTCATCAGCGCGAGGTTGCACAGCAGCTGCACGACCTCTGAGCCGTACTTGTGCTCGGTGACACCGAGGCCCCAGAGAATCGAAGCGCTCCCCGCCTCGGCATAGATGTGCGCCGCCCGCTCGAGATCGGCCGCGGGGATCCCGGTGATCTCCTGCACGGCCTGCGGGTCGTACTGCTCGAGCAGCTCCTGCACCGGCTTGTATCCCTCCGTCCGCTCGGCGATGAACGCGTCGTCGGTGAGTCCGTCACGCCGGACGACGTGGGCGAGGCCGAGGGCGACTGCCGCGTTCGTGCCCGGCCGGTTGGCGAGATGCAGCACGCCGTAGTCGGCGAGCTCGATCCGTCGCGGGTCGATCGTGATGAGCTTGCAGCCGCGCAGCGCAGCCTGTTTGATGCGGGCGCCGACGACGGGGTGGCCCTGGGTCGGGTTGACGCCGATGAGGATCGCCGCCTCGGCGTGGTCGATGTCGGTGAACGAGCCGGTCGCGCCGGAGAGACCGAACGAGCGCCGCAGCGCAAACGAGGTGGGCGAGTGGCAGACCCGCGAGCAGTTGTCGATGTTGTTCGTCCCGACCGCCGCCCGCATCAGCCGCTGCATCGCGTAGCAGTCCTCGTTCGTCGCCCGCGAGGAGGCGAGTCCGGCGATCGCGTCGGGGCCGTGCGCGGCCTTGATGCGCTGAAGCTCGGAGACGATCCGGTGCAGCGCCTCCTCCCAGCTCGCGACGCGGAAGCCGCCGCCCTCGCGGATGAGCGGTGTCGTCAGCCGGTCGCGCGAGCGCGTGAACTGATGGGCGAAGCGACCCTTGACGCACGTGTGCCCCTCGTTGGCCGGGCCGTCGACGGCCGGCGCAATCGAGGCGATCCGGCCCCCGATGACGTTCGCCTCCAAGCGGCAACCCACTCCGCAGTACCCGCAGGTCGTCGTGACTGTCCGATCAAATCGCTCAGCGCCCATGCTCATCACCTCTCTGACGATCGTAGACCTTTGCGCAACCGCGGCCCCGGCTCGGCCAGCGTGGCGGCCATCGCGTCCCTGCCTCGGCCGTTCAGCAGCGTGATCTCGGTGATCGCGTCGGTCGGGCACGTGTCGGCGCAGGCGCCGCACGACACGCAGCTCGAGTCGCTGAAGCCGCCGTTGAGCCCAGCGGCGACATTGGCATCAAACCCGCGGCCCGTCGCGGTGAGGGCGAAGGCGCCCTGCACCTCGTCGCACGCCCGCACGCAGCGTCCGCAGGAGATGCACAGCTCGTGCTGGAAGGCGAGATACGGGTGGCGCAGATCGTGCTCGACACGGTGGGTCGCGCCCGGCCAGCGCGGCTCTCCGACCTCGAGCCGGGCGGCGATCTGCGCGAGCTCGGTGTGCGGCGCCGGGGTGGTCGGCAGCTCGGAGAGGACGAGCTCGACGACCGCCTCCGCGACCCGTCGTGAGGCGGCATCGGCGGTGTCGACCTTCATCCCGTCACGGGCCGGAGTCGTGCAGGCGGGCAGCGGCTTGGGCGACCCCTCGACGCCGACGAGGCATACCCGGCAGGCGCCGAACGGGGCCTGCCGCTCGTCGAAGCACAGGGTCGGCACCCACTTGCCGGCCGCCTTGATGGCGTCGAGCAGCGTGGCGCCGGCGGGAACCTCGACCGCGACGCCGTCGACCTCGACCGCGCTCATGTGAGCCTCAGCTCGTCGGGGAAGTGGGCGAGCAGGCTGCGCAGCGGCGCCGGGATGCCGCCGCCGTGAGCGCAGAGGCTGCCGAGCTCGAGCGCCTCGAGCAGCGCCTCGAAGCGGGCGCGGTCGACCGAGGCATCGGCGGCGAACATGTCGTGGGCGCGCTGCAGGCCGATCCGGCACGGGAAGCACTTCCCGCAGCTCTCGTCGGCGCCGAAGCGCAGCAGGTGGACGGCCACCGCACGCATGTCGGTCGTCTCGTCGAAGGCGAGGATGCTGCCGTGGCCGACCATGCACCCTTCGGCGGCGAGAGCGTCAAAATCGAACACCGTGTCGAGCCGGTGGGCGGGCAGGATCCCTCCGAGCGGGCCGCCGATCTGGACCGCCTTGATCCGCCGCCCGTCGCGCAGCCCGCCGGCGACCGTCTCGCACAGCTCGCGGACCGACATGCCGAACGGGACCTCGTACACGGTCGGGCGGGTGAAGCGCTCGTTGAAGGAGACGAGCTTGGAGCCTGCGGTCTCGCTGTCGGGGCTGAGGGCGCGGTAGGCCTCGGCGCCGCGGGCGGCGATGAAGGGGACGTTGGCCAGCGTCTCGATGTTGTTGACCACCGTCGGCCGACCGTGCACGCCCCGCTCGGCCGGGAACGGCGGCCGAGCCGAGACGGTGCCCCGCAGGCCCTGCAGCGAGGCGAGCAGCGCCGTCTCCTCGCCGACGACGTAGGAGCCCGCGCCCTCGACGACGGTGATGTCGAAGGCAAACCCGCTGCCGAGGATGTCCTCGCCGAGCCAGCCGTCGGTTCGGGCGCGGGCGATCTCGGCCTCGAGCAGTGGCTTGGACAGCGGATATTCCGAGCGCGTGAGGATGAAGCCATGCGAGGCGCCGACGGCAAAGCCGGCGAGCACGACACCCTCGAGCACGCGGGCGGGGCTGCGCTCCATCAGGTACTTGTCGATGTAGGAGCCCGGGTCGCCCTCATCGCCGTTGCCGACGATGAACTTCGGCTCGCCGCTCGCCGCGCGGGTGAAGCGCCACTTCGTGCCGGCCGGAAAGCCCGCACCTCCGCGGCCGCGGACCTCGGCGGCCTCGACCTCCTCGAGTAGGCCCTCGGGGCCGAGCTCGGTGATGGCGCGGCGCAACCCCGACCAGTCGCTGGGGGTGGTGAGCACGGGCTCGGCCAGCAGGCTCTCCCAGTCCGGTTCGGCGGCGGCCTGCGAATGACCGGCGAGCACGCGGCCGACGGCGTCTGGGCCGGCGTCGATCAGCTCGCCGTCGCGGACGGCCGGCGAGGAGTGGCAGAAGCCAAGGCAGACCGTCTCGGCGAGCGACACCGAGCCGTCGGCGCGGCACTCCCCGAGCTCGAGGCCCAGCCCCTCGCGGATCTCGTCGACGTGCCTGCCACCGGCGGCCGCGAAGCATGCCGTGCCCGTGCAGACGCGCACGTGGCGCGCGCCACGTGGGACGAGCAGGTCGTCATAGAAGGTCGAGATGCCGTAGACGGTCGCCTCGGGCAGACCGGTGACCTCGGCGGCGCGGCGGCGGTCGGCATCCGTGACCTCGCCGTGATCCTCGACAGCCGCCTTGAGCACCTCGAGCGCAGTCGGCGCGTCGAGCGCGTGATGCCGGCGGATGAGCTCAACGAGGTTCTGCGACACGACTGCTTTCTACAAATTCGTTCACTGCGGTGCCGTGGATCATAACCCCGGCGTGCCGGCTGTCGAGCGAGTCCCGGCGAAGTTGGAGGAATCCGTGCGGCCCGACCGGGGTAGTTGCAGTCCAACCGACATCGTCGACGATTGTGGAGAGATGATCAAGCCCGCAGGTGAGAATCCGGACGAGCAGGGGGTCGAGGAGGCCGCCGAGCACGCCGAGCGCGCCGTCGAGCATCGCCAGGCGACGCAGCGCCGCGCCGCCCAGGCCGAGGCCGAGGACGGCTCCGCCGCCCACGCCCTCGAGCGCGAGTCGGCCGAACATGCGCAGGCCGCTCACGCCGAGGAGGACAAGGCCCAGGAGGCCGCCGAGCGCGCCGACGCGGACGCGTAGCCCGTCGCTCCGGCGGGTGGTCCGCGATCTCCTGCCGCCGGGTGGTCCGCGACAGCGCGATCCACCCCGTGGCGAATCTGAGTACCCGTATGCGGTATCAGAATTCCCCACCCCCCGGGCTTCATCACAGGGCCGGGTACCTCCTCGCCGCTGAGGGCCGGGAAGGTATCCATGCCGGCGGGCGTCGGTACGAGGGAACGCCCACGACCCGGAGGAGTGAGATGTCCCGTCCGCTGAATCTGTCCCGGCTGGCCCGCCCGCGATCGGCCGTCCTGCTGCTGCTCGCCACCGCGGGGATCGCGGCCGCCGCGCTCGTCGGCGTCGCGCTCGCCCGCACCTTCACCCTCAACGTGGCCAAGAACGCGACCGTGACCAACGCCAACACCAGCAGGAGCGCCAAGGCGAACATCGTGGTCAACGGCCGCGGCTTTGCCATCTACGACCTCACCGGGGACAGCCAGCGTCACCCCGAGTGCACGAAGGGCAACGGCTGCTTTCAGTTCTGGCCGCCGGTCACCGTCTCCTCGCCGCATAGGCTGAGCAAGGCGCCGGGCATCAGCGGCAAGCTCGGCACCTGGCATCGCAACGGGTTCTTCCAGGTGACGCTCGGCGGTCACCCGCTGTACCGCTTCGCGCCGGACACCCGGGCGCACGACGCCACCGGCGAGGCGCTGCGCAGCTTCGGCGGCACCTGGCACGTGATCAGGACGGCAACGTCGAAGTCGTCGACGACGACGACCACCACGACGACCACCACGACGAGCAGCACGAGCTCGACGATGTGCCTGTACTGCTACTGACGGGCGATCACGACCGGTGAGGTCCGCCGCCAGGCGCGGGCCGGGTGTCGTGCGAGAGCCTCTCAGTTGCAGACGCCGCAGCGGCCGGTGGCGCACGCGCACCGGGGCAGACCGATCCCGGCCCGCTCAGGGTGCCACCGGGGCAGCCACTCGCGCGCGCTCGGCTCGAACCGGTCGTGCGAGCCGCCCGGCCAGCAGCCCTCGACGATCTGCACGCGCAGGGCGCGGATCTGGCCGAGAGCCGCGGGTGACAGCGACCGGAGGTGGGGGCGGAGCTCGTCGGGATTCATGGCATGACCTTCCGTGGCGATCGGGGGATCAACGATCGGAATGATCGAGGACCGATCGGATGACATCTCGCCTGTTACCGCGCGGCGGGCCGGTTCAATCCCGCCGTCGCCAGGACGGGCGTCTCGCGCACGACGCGAGACGCCCGGGACCTGCTGAGCGCACCGCCGGCGTGCTCAGGCGTGCTGCGGGACCTTCCCGATCGCCGCCTGGTAGACCGACATCTCCTCGGCGATCCCCTCGTTGCAGAAGCCGTCGACGAGACGCAGCTCGTCGACGACGAGCGCGGCATCGACGGTGATCCGGCGGAACTCATCGTCCGCCCTCACGGCCGCGATCTGCTCGGCGGAGCCACGCAGCTGCATGTAGCCGTTGATGCCCCCGTTGGGCTCGAGCAGAACGACATCGAACCCTTCGATCCGGCCCTCCTGCTGCATCCGCCCGTAGAGCCCGACGGCCTCGTTGAACACCTCGAGGCCACGCTCCTCGCGTCCACGTACCGGTGTGCCCCAGCCGAGGAACAGAACACGGTCGGCCATGCCGACTCCTTCCTCTCGCGGCCCGGCCCCGGAAGCCGGGCCTGACCGGGTGACTATCTCACCGTGCCCCGTGCCGTGCAACACACGGGGCACATGCGCTGACGACGGCGTCGACGGCCATCCCGCGGGTGGGCCGGGGCCGCGCGTCATCCTATGAAGCGTGCGTCTGCCCGTCGCCCGCATCCCGCCCGACCGCCGCCCGCGCCGCTTCGCTCAGCTGCTCGCCGGCCTCGTCGGCTTCGGTGTGACCGCGGCGATGCTCGTGCTCGCCGGCCTCGGACTCGACCCCTGGGACGTCCTCCATCAGGGCCTGTCGCGCACGTTCGGGCTCGGGATCGGCACGTGGGCGATCATCGTCAGCTTCTTCGCGCTGCTGGCCTGGTGGCCGCTGCCCCACCGGCCGGGGATCGGCACGCTGCTCAACGCGATCATCGTCGGGCTCGTGATCGACCTTGTTCTCAGCGTCGCCCACCCGCCGCACGCGCCGTGGGCGCGGATCCTGCTGCTCGTCGGCGGCGTGCTCGGCAACGGCCTCGCCACCGGTCTCTACATCGGGGCCGGGCTCGGAGCCGGTCCGCGTGACGGACTGAGCGTCGGCATCGCCGCGCGCGGCCACTCGCTGCGCGTGGTGCGCACGACCGTCGAGGCGGCGGTGCTCGCCACCGGCTTCCTGCTCGGCGGCGACGTCGGCATCGGCACGGTGTTCTACGCGCTGGCCATTGGCCCGATCACCCACCAGACGATCCCCGCGTTCGCGATCCGGCCGCGGCGGCCGCAAGTCCCGCATGTCCCACCCGAGCCCGCCCCGGCGCCTGCGCCCAAGTTCGCGCGGGCCGGCGAGCCGGGGAGCGAGTAGCTCGGCGGCTCAGCAGTGCCGCTGGGCGAGCGTGTCGCCGAGCGGGATACAGAGCGTGGCCGGCGATGGGGCCCGGCCGCGGCCGATCACCCAGCGCAGGACGGCGCCGTTGTAGCGATGCGCGGTCACCGTCACCGTCAGCGTCTGGCCGGAGCGGAAGGCCGTCGCGCGGGCGCCGAGGCTGTGGCGGAGATCGAACGTCGCGCCGCCCGGCGTGAAGGTGCGCGCGACGAGCGCGCAGCCCCGCCCCGTGCAGGTGGCGCGCACGACGGCGGCCGGCGGCAGCGACCGCAGGCTCAGCGTCCGCAGCGTCGCCCCCGAGCGAGAGAACGACCACGTGTCGGTGAACCGCACCGGATTGGGCAGTCCGAGCTCGTGCAGTCCCCACGGCGGGTTGGCGTTGATGATGCGTCCCGGGCGGCACGTGGCGACGAAGCTCGCGAAGCGTGCGTGCGGGTCGTGGGCGGTGATCGTGTAGACCCCGGAGGGCACCCGCGTCCAGACGACGCCGCCGTCGGCCGACGAGAGCTTCTGCGTGGGGTCGGGGACCACATGCGCGTTGAAGTAGGTCGGCGCGGGGAGCGCCGGGCTCGCGCTCGACGTCGCCCCGGCGACGCCGTGCGCGCCGTAGGCGATGAACCCGGCGAAGCTCAGATCGCGGACGTTGCGGGTGCTGAAGGTCGACACGATCGCGCACGCGACCGGGTTGCCGTGAGTATCGGTGGGGACGTTCAGCAGCGTGACGAGGGCCCCGTAGACGAGGTTGCTCGGCGTCTGGAAGTTGACGTTGGCCAGGTCCTCGCCGTCGGTGGTGAAGGTCTGGAGATAGATCGTGTGGTAGCCGGGGTCGACGATGTAGGGCGTGACCTTGGCGTGGTCGGGCACGACGAGGTCGTAGGTGCCGTTGGCGCGCACCGTCGCCGTGAGCTTCGGGTATTCGGCGACGTGGATCGTCGCGCCGGAGAGCAGCGTGCCCACGTTGTTGAACTCGTAGGCGGTGCCGCGCAGGTGGACGGTCCGGGGCGCGCCCGACCCGCGGCCGAGCGCCGACGCGACGGGGAGAGCCGCGGCGATGAGAGCGAGCCCGGCGATCACCGCGATCCGGCGCAGGGGCCGACGCGACCGCGGGAGGGAGGGGCGTCGGCTCACCGGCTCAGACCAGGTGGATGAGAAAGTCGAGCGCGGCGATGAGCGGAATCGCCACGATCGTGGCCGCGACGGCGAGCGCCGCCCAGCCGACGATTTTGGCCCGGCGGGCCCAGCGTCCGACGCGGGCGCGTGCGACGAGCAGCCCGGCATTCAGCCGCACCGCGGCCGGGACGCCACGCTGAGCGATGAGGGCGGCGCCGATCCGCTGCTCCCAGCGGATCGTCATCGCGACGGCCTCGCGCCGAGCGCTCCACCGGTACCAGTGCAGGTGCCGGCTGCGGTCGCGCCAGTACCCGAGAGACTGCAGCCCGTCGTGGAGGTCCGGGGGCGCCGTCAGGCTCCTCATCAACTGATCGTCATCCGTGCGCGTCATCAGTCGCATGCCATTCAGTCTAGTGCGGGCAGCGCCACTCAGCCGGCTGGCTGAGCGGCCGGGCCCGCGCCGAGACTCGCGGTGATCTCGTCGATCGCCGCCTGCTCGGGGGCGCTGATCGCCACACCGTCCTCGCGGTGCGCCTCGGCCACCTTGTCGGCCAGCATGACCACGAAGCTGCGGTAGTCCTCGACCTCCTGGGGCGTCGCCTTGCGCTCGAGCACGCCGACGGCGTCGCGCAGGCGCTCGAGGCCCTGGCGGCGAAACTCCTCGACCGAGCTGTAATGCGTGTGGTCGATTTCCGGCTTGGCGGCGACGATCTCGTCGAGCAGCTCGCTCGCGCCGTGCTGCTCGCGAGCGTGGGCGTAGGCCTTCCCGATGGCGATCGTCTCCCGGAACGTCCCGCCATGCGCGGCGAAGACGACGATCATGCCCGCGCTCGGCGGGCCGCCGAGCACCGTCTCCCACTCCTGCTCGGTGAACGCGGCTTTTCCGGTCATGACAAGGCTCCTTTGCGGTGGCGGCAGCTCGGCAGGGGACGGACGATAGCTGGGCCCGGTGTTTCAGCGCAGCGGCTGACAGGCGGTCTGCAGCGGACCGCAGCGGACGACGACCCCGATGATCCAGCTCGCGGGGACCGGGCCCCAGAAGCGGCTGTCGTCGGACACGCCGCGGTTGTCGCCGAGGACGAAGTACTGCCCCGCCGGGACACGCACCGGCACTGGGAAGTCGCAGTTCGTCGCGCTCTGGCATGGCGCCGCGTACGGCTCGGAGCGGACGATCCCGTTGACGACCGCGTGTCCGTCCTGGAGCGCCACGGTGTCCCCGGGCCCGGCGACGATCCGTTTGACCAGGACGGTGTCGCCCCGAGCCTGCGCCGTCGACTGCCCGCACGGCGCCGAGAAGCCCGCCCCCTGCCCGGCGGCTCCGCACACCGGGGTGGACGGCTCGGCGCCCTGGGGAGGACGGAAGGCCACGATGTCCCCGATGGCCGGCGACGCATCCGGTTCGACAGCGACCCGGCTGCCGATCGCGAGCGTCGGCAGCATCGAGCCGGAGGTCACCCGGTAGTAGCTGACGTTGTCGTGCAACAGGAAGAGGCCCACGCCCAGCGCGAGCCCGGCGACGAGCGAGAGCGGCACGAGGTACCGCCGGCGAACCGGCCGGCCGTAGGTCGATGCCGACGGCGCGGAGGGAGGGATCGCGAGCGCCGGCGACCGCCAGGAGGGAGGGGCGGTGGACACACGATCAGGATCGGCAGTCCGACTCGCGGGCTGAAACGCGGGGCCGGGAGGGTTTCCCGGGCGCGACGGGTAGGGTCGGCGTTGTCATGTCCTCCGACCCCGTTCATCGTGCCGCCGTGCCCGCGGCCGCCTACGAGACGATCCGCGAGCGCGTGCCCGACGGGGTCGAGCTGGTGACCTCCGACAAGGTCGACGGCCTCGACACGGTCGACTTCCTCGTCCCGCCCGCGGGTCAGCGCGACGTTCTCCGCGTGCTCCCCGAGCTCGGCCGGCTGTCGGTCATTCAGGTGATGTCGGCTGGGACCGACTGGATCGAGGGCCACGTGCCGCCGCAGGCGACCCTGTGCAACGCGCGGGGCGCGCGTGATGCGCCGGTCGCCGAATGGATCCTCGGAGCGCTGCTCGGCGCCTCGAGCGGACTGCTGGCCTGCGCCGGCGCGACGCGGTGGGACCGCTCGCGCCAGCTCGAGGACCTCGGCGGTTGGACCGTGCTCGTCGTCGGGATGGGCTCGATCGGCCGCCGGCTGGCCGTCGACCTCGAGCCGATCGGGAGCCGGGTCATCGGCGTGGGCTCCCGTGCGCACGATGGCCTCCACGGCCCCGAGGAGCTCCCGGCCCTGCTCGCGCAGGCCGATGCCGTCGTCGTGCTCGCCCCGCTGTCGGAAGCGACGCGCCACCTGCTCGGCGCCGAGGAGCTTGCATGCATGCGCGACGGCACGCTGCTCGTCAACGCCGCGCGCGGCGGAGTTGTCGATACCGACGCGCTCGTCGCCGAGCTCGAGGGGCCCCGGCTGCGGGCGGTGCTCGACGTCGTCGAGCCCGAGCCCCTGCCTGCGGACCATCCGCTCTGGCGCGCCCCCGGCCTGCTGTCGATGACACCGCACATCGCCGGTGATTCACCGGCCGGCCATCATCGCGCCGCCGAGCTCGCCGGTGATCAGCTCGCCCGCTGGTGCCGGGGGGAGGAGCTGATCAACGTCGTGCGACGTGGGCGCTGAGGCGTCGGCGTGTCGAGCGGCGCGGCACCGCCTGCGCGTGGCGCCGGCCGCGTGTTATGAGCGGACGTGCATCGGGAAGGCCCTCATCAGTGTGTCCGTGAGGGTGTATTCACCGGGAGGGTTGGCCGTCTTGCTTTATGTCTGCGAGCGCGTAAAGTCGAGCTCCGCTGCACCGTCGCCATGAGCAACGATCATCAGACCATGGATCCCGCCGAGCACGTCGCCCGTCTGTATGAGCGGACCGAGGCCGAGGCCGCGAAGGCGAGCGAGCGTCTCGTCGGCTCCGGCGGCTTCGCCTCGCTGCTCGGGCAGACGGCCGAGAACATCGCTGCTCTCACGCGGATCGGGAACGACACGATGGATCTCGTGTTGCGCAACATGCGCGTCGCCGGACGGCGCGACATCGTCCGCCTCGCCCGGCAGCTCGGTCGTACCGAGGACAAGCTCGAGCGCGTGCTCCAGGAGGTCGAGGCACTGCGCGACCGACTCGAGGAGCTCGGTGAGCCGTCGAACGGCGCGCGAGCCGGCACGGGCACGTCGCGGCGCAACAGCGCCGGTGCGTCCCGTCGCGCCAACGCCAAGTCCGCACGAGCCCAGACCACCGAGCCGCGAGGCGAAGGGTAGGGCTCACTCGTGAGCGCCCTGGACAGGCTGGTTGGTCTGCCACGGGCGACGGTCGAGTTCGCAAATGTCGTCCTGACGACGCCCGATGCGGCGATCGGGCAGACGCCGCGTGAGGTGGTCTGGACCCACCGGGGCACGACCCTGTACCGCTACCGCTCGGACGCCCGCGAGCACGCCGTGCCGATCCTGCTCGTGTTCGCGCTCATCAATCGCCCTGAGATCTTCGACCTGCGGCCGGGCAACTCGTTCGTCGACTTCCTGCTCTCCGAGGGCTTCGACGTGTTCCTCGTCGACTGGGGCGTGCCTGACGAGGAGGACGCCGACATGGGGCTCGCCGAGTTCGTCTGCGACGAGCTGCACTGGGCGGCCCGCGAAACCCTGCGCGCCGCCGGCTCCGACGAGTTGTCGCTGGTCGGCTGGTGCATCGGGGGCACGCTGTGCGCGATGTACTGCTCGCTGCCGATCAGTCACGCGGTGCGCAACGCGGTCCTGCTCACCACGCCGATCGACCCCAGCGGCTCGCTCTACTCCCAGTGGGTGGGATCCGATGCCTTCGACGTCGATCTCGTGGCCGACAGCTATGGCGCCGTCCCCGGGGCGGGGATCGACTGGGCCAACAAGCTGATGAAGCCTGTGACGAACTACGTCACCACGTACCGGCGCCTGTTCGAGGGGCTCCTCGACGGCCAGGATTCCCGCGTCGCCTATCAGGCGATGGCGAAGTGGGTCGCCGACAACCCGCCGTTCCCGGGGCGGGCGTACCGGGAGTGGATCACCTGGATGTACAAGGAGAACCGGCTGGTCTCCGGGCGACTGCGCCTGCGCGACCAGCGCATCGACCTCGGGGCGATCGAGCAGAACCTGTTGGTCGTCACCGCCGGTGCTGACCACATCGCGCCGCGGGCCGGAACGGTGCCGTTGCTCGAGCTCGTGGGCAGTGAGGACGTGACCCACCTCGACCGTCCCGGGGGTCATATCGGTCTCATGGCCGGATCGAAAGCCAAGCGTGAAATCTGGCCGGACCTCGCCGAATGGCTCGGCGAGCGCTCCGGCCGCTGATGGCAGGAGAGGAGAGGTAGAGAAATGGCGACAGAAACCCAGTTCGAGACGTCGGTGCGCCGCCCGCGCCTCAACGGCAAGGTCGCGTTCGTCTCGGGAGGGACCCGTGGCATCGGCGCAGCGATCACCCGGAGCCTCGCCGAGCAGGGTGCGGATGTGGCCGCGGGCTACAGCCGCAACGAGGAGAAGGCGAAGGAGTTCATGGGCAGCCTGTCGACCGACGGGCTGAGGGGGAGCATCCACCAGGGCAACGTCGGCTCCTCGGACGACTGCCGGCGCACGATCCACGAGGTGATCGATCAGCACGGCCGGCTCGACATCCTCGTCAACAACGCCGGGATCACGATCGACAAGACCGTGCTGAAGATGACCGACGAGGACTGGTACAAGGTGCTCGCCGTCAACCTGTCCGGGGCCTTCTTCCTCAGCCAGGCCGTGTTGCCCCACATGATCGAGCGGGGCTCCGGGCGGATCATCAACATCTCCTCGATCATCGGCGAGACCGGCAACATCGGCCAGGCCAACTACGCGGCCTCGAAGTCCGGCCTGTTCGGCCTCACCAAGACGCTCGCCCGCGAGGCAGCCTTTCAGCTCAAGCGCGCCGGCAAGCTCGACGACAACGGCATCGGCCTCACGGTCAACACCGTCGCCCCGGGGTTCATCGCCACCGAGATGATGGAGACGATCCCGGAGAAGGTGCTCGACGGGATCAAGGAGAAGATCCCGCTCGGCCGCCTCGGCCGCCCGGACGAGATCGCGCGCGTGGTGCACTTCCTCGCCGCCGATCAGTCCTCCTACATCACCGGCGCGGTGTGGGGAGTCAACGGCGGGATGGACATGTGAGTGTCGCCCTCGTCACCGGCGCCGCCAGTGGGATTGGCGCCGCGATCGTCGGACGACTGAGGGGAGACGGCTGGGATGTGATGAGTGTCGACCTCCGGGGCGAGGTCGACCTCCACGTCGATCTCACCACTCGCGAGGGCAACGCCGGGGCGGTGGCGGCCGCCCGCGAGCGCTATGGCTCGCTCGATGCCGTCATCCCCAACGCCGGCTTTCAGCACGTCGCGCCGATCGAGGAGTTCCCCGAGGACCGCTGGGACGCCCTCATCGCGCTCCTGCTGACCAGCCCGTTCCTGCTCGCCCGCTACAGCTGGCCGGACCTCCGGGCCTCACCCCGAGGCCGGTTCTGCGTCATCGCCTCGGTCCACGCGATCGTCGCCTCGCCATACAAAGCGGCGTACATCTCGGCCAAGCACGGCGTGCTCGGGCTCGTCAAGACGCTCGCGCTCGAGGGGGCGGCGGACGAGATCAGCGTCAGCGCGGTCTGCCCCGCCTACGTGCGGACGCCGCTCGTCGAGAACCAGATCGCCGACCAGGCCAAGGCGCACGGATTGCCCGAGGAGCGCGTACTCGAGGAGGTGATCCTCGCGCCGCACGCCGTCAAGAAGCTGATCGAGCCCGGGCAGGTCGCGGCCACGGTCGCGTTTCTGCTCAGCGAGGATGGGGCGGCGTTCACCGGAGCGCCGGTGATCATGGACCAGGGCTGGAGCGCCCGGTAGACGAGACTCAGCGCGAGTGCTTGCCGACCTCGGCGAGGAGCCGCGGCCAGTGATGGTGCAGCGACTCGTGGCCCATGAACAGTCCGAGGTGGCCGCCCTGGGTGATGTCCTGGAAGACGTCGGCCGGGGCGGTGCCGGCATGTTCGGCGAGCGCGAACACCTGGTCAGGCGGGGTGATGTGATCGGTCGCCCCGGCGAGCAGGGTGAGCGGGCAGGTGATCCGCCCGACGTCGACGTACTCGCCCCCGATCTCGAGCGACCCCGAGAGCAGCTCGTTGTCCCGGAACAGGTGCTCGACGATCCACAGGTAGAACGCGCCGGGGATCGCCTGCGTGTGCTTGAACCAATCCTCGAACTCGCGGTACCGGGCGACGTGGGCCGGGTTGTCGAGGTTGGCCAGCAGCTGGAGCTGGCGGCCGATCTCGTTGTCGGGCTGGATGAGGACGAAGCCCGCGAGCATGTGCTCGCCGGTGAGCACGCCGCCGCCGGCGGCGACGAGGCCGCGGTAGAAGGTGAGGTTGCCGTTGGGGGCGAAGGCCTGGAGCGCGGCGTGGATCACCGGCTCGCCGCGGTGGAAGTCGATCGGCGCGCCGGCGATGGTCAGCGTGTTGACGTGCTCGGGGTGCAGCGCGGTGTAGATCGTCGCCAGCCAGCCGCCCTGGCAGTCGCCGATCAGGTTGACCCGGCCCCCGGCGCGGTCGACGGCGTGATCGATGACCTCGAGGTAGTCGTCGACGGTCGCGTCCTTGGTGTCCTCGGTGGCCCCGATCCAGTCGAGCGTGAACGCGCGTGTGAGCCCGGCGTCGAGAATCGCTCGCATCTGGCTCTGCTCGGCCGAGTAGTCGACGATGCACGAGTCGTGACCGGCCTGCGGCGGCAGCACGAGCGTGGGAACGACCTTGGCGCGCGGGCCGGTCGTGGAGAAGTCACGCAGGCGCGCGACGGGAGCCTCGAAGACGATCTCGTGCGGCGTGCTCCAGCTCGGCCGGCCGCGGCGGTTCACCTCGGCCCACCAGTGGGCGCCGTCGATCATCAACTCAAACGGCGTCGCGTGCCGGCGCACGGCGCCCGCCCACCACGCCGCCGCTCCTTCGACGGCCGCCGCCCACGCGGTCAACGAGTCGGCGAGGGCGATCTCTTCAAAGCTGGGGGCAGATCCGGTGGACACGACGCTCCTTTTCGTTCACAACCCAAACCCCCCGTCTGGGGGGAAGCGTACCAGGAAATTCGGATTTTCGTTTGCTCGTTTGCAAAATACTTGCTAATCTGCAAGCACAAGTTCGAGTTTGGCATTACCGAGTTCAAGGAGTCCTCATGGCCACCGCTTCCACCAAGAACACCACCACCTTCATCCCGGACATCGAGGCCGCCGGCGAGCGCGTCCGCGTCGCCAACGAGCGCTTCCTCGAGGCGGGCAAGAAGGTCACCGGCGCTTATCTCGACGGCCTCGAGCGCTACATCGCCGGCCTCACCGAGTATGAGCGCAAGGCCGCCGAGCAGTCGCAGGTCGAGGTCGTGGCCAGCGTGCTCACGGCCCACGCCAAGCTGACCGACGACGTCACCAAGGCGAGCCTGTCGGCCGCCCGTGAGCTGATCGCCGCCTAGCGTCTCAGCGCTTCTTCTTCGCTCGGGATCGGCGCGGTTGCGCGCCGGTTCCGACGAACGACTTGTAGACCTCGAGCAGCGCCTGGCGCTGCCGAGCAGTGAGGTGGGGATCGGCCCGGATCGCCTCCACCACCACCGTAGCGCTCTCATCCTCGACGGCCACACCGGCCTGCTCGTACAACGCTTCGGCCGACGTGTTCAGCGTCGCCGCGATCGCCCGCAGCACGTGCTCCGACGGCGCCCGCAGCCCGCGCTCGATCTGCGACAGATACGGGTTGGAGATGCCGGCGAGGCTCGCGAACTCCCGCATCGAGAGCTCCGATAGCTCGCGCTGGCGGCGGATGAACTCTCCGAGAGTCGCGGTCGGGTCGGCCACGGGAGACAGCATACGAAGGTCAACCCGGCAACCGGCGAACCACAGGGTCTACTCGCCCGGGGTCACGTAGGTTCCGGCGTCGCCGGTGAGCAGCGCCGGGGCTTCCGCGATCGACCCGATCGCGGCGATCCCTCCGGTGCGCTCGACGAAGTCGCACGCGGCCGCGACCTTCGGTCCCATCGAGCCCACGGCGAATGCCGCGCCCCGGAGCTCGCCGGGCGTGGCGCGGCGGATCGGCTGCCGGCGAGCGGTGGCCCAATCGGCGTAGACGGCGTCGACGTCGGTGACGATCACGAGGGCGTCGGCTCCGAGCTCGGCCGCGAGCACGGCGCTGGCCCGGTCCTTGTCGATCACGGCCTCGACGCCGGTGAGCCGTCGTCCCGCCGGCACCGCCTCGTCGGTCCGGACCGTGGGGATCCCGCCGCCACCGGCGCAGATAACGACAGCGTCGCGATCGAGCAGCCACCTCACCGGCCCGAGGCCCACGATCCCGGTCGGCAGCGGCGACGGGACGACGCGGCGCAGGGCGTCGCCGTCGGGTCGGAACGTCCATCCCCGTTCGGCCGCCAGCCGGCGCGCCTCCTCGGCGCGATAGACGGGACCGATCGGCTTCGTCGGGTTCTCGAAGGCCGGGTCCCGGGCGTCGACCTCGACCATCGTCAGCAGGGTCACCACCGGCCGCTCCGGCGGCAGCAGGTTCCCGAGCTCCTGCATGATCAGGTACCCGATCATGCCCTCCGTCTCGGCATCGAGGACGTCGAGTGGGTACGCCTCGGCCTGGCTGTAGGCGGCGGCCTGCAGCGCGAGCAGTCCGACCTGCGGGCCGTTGCCGTGGGAGATGACGAGCTCATGCTCGCGGGCGATCGGCGCGAGCGCCTGGCAGGCGAGCCGCACGTTGTCGCGCTGGTTCTCGGCGCTCAGCGGCTGACCGCGCCGCAGCAGCGCGTTGCCCCCGAGCGCGGCGACGACGCGCACGTCAACGCCGGCCGGTGAGATGGGGCGGCACGCACATCTCCGGGAAGCCTGTCACGCACGCCCTGACGGCGCCGAACGGCCGTCTCCCGTCGGGTCATCCGTTTCGGATGATGTGGCCGTGCGACCTCGACCCAGACTCCGGGCAGACGCGCTGGCCCCGCGTCGCCGGTGAATCGACACAGCCGTGGAGGCGTGATGACTGAGTCAGGATCTGAGACGGCTTCGGCGGGGATCGCGGAGGCGAACGCCGCGGTGCGGCTGCGCCTCCCGTTTGTGAACACCGAGGACTTCGAGGATGCGCGCCGGGGCCGGATCGGGTCGCTCTCTGACGGCGTCATCCGGGGCACCGACGGCCGCGTTGTGTGGGATGCCGATGTCTACGCGTTCCTCGATGCCGACTGCCCGGACACGGTCAATCCGAGCCTGTGGCGGCAGTCCCAGCTCAATGCCATCCACGGCCTGTTCGAGGTCACCGAGGGGATCTACCAGGTCCGCGGGCTCGACCTCTCGAACATGACGATCGTCGAGGGGGAGACGGGCGTGCTGGTCATCGATCCGCTCATCTCGACCGAGTGCGCAGCGGCCGCGCTTGCCCTCTACCGTGAGCATCGCGGCGAGCGCCCGGTCACCGGGCTGCTCTACACCCACAGCCATGTCGACCATTTCGGGGGGGCTCGGGGGGTCGTGTCGGCCGAGGACGTCGCCTCCGGCCGCGTGCCGGTGTTCGCCCCGACGGGGTTCCTCGAGCACGCGGTGAGTGAGAACGTCTACGCCGGGGGCGCGATGACTCGGCGGGCGACGTACATGTACGGAGCGCTCCTGCCCAAGGGCCCCGCCGGTCAGGTCGGGGCCGGACTCGGGCAGACGACCTCGACGGGGACGATCACGCTCGTGCCGCCGACGGTCGAGGTCACGGCGTCCGGGCAGGAGGAGACGGTCGACGGGATCCGGATGGTCTTCCAGCTCACGCCGGGCACCGAGGCGCCGGCCGAGATGAACTTCCTGTTCCCCGAGCGCCGCGCGCTGTGCATGGCCGAGAACGCCACCCACAACCTGCACAACGTGCTCACGCTCCGCGGCGCCCTTGTCCGTGACCCGCATGTCTGGTCGGTCTACCTCGACGAGGCGATCGAGCTGTTCGCCGATCGGGCCGACGTGCTGTTCGCCCAGCATCACTGGCCACGGTGGGGGACCAAGCGGATCGTCGACTTCCTCGCCAAGCAGCGCGACCTCTACGGCTACATCCACGACCAGGCGCTGCGGCTACTCAACAAGGGCTATGTGGCCGGCGAGATCGCCGAGCAGCTCGAGCTGCCGCCGAGCCTCGAACAGGAGTGGCACTGCCACGGCTATTACGGCTCGCTCAACCACAACCTCAAGGCCGTCTACCAGCGTTACCTCGGCTGGTTCGACGGCAATCCCGCCCATCTATGGCCGCACCCGCCCGAGGCGGCGGGAGCGCGATACGTCGCGCTCGCCGGCGGTGCCGAGCCGCTGCTCGCCCACGCGCGCGAGGCGTTCGAGCGCGGCGACTATCGCTGGGTGGTCGAGGTCGTCAACCACCTCGTGTTCGCGCAGCCCGATAACGGCGGGGCGAAGGAGCTCCAGGCCCGGGCGCTCGAGCAGCTCGCCTACGGCGCCGAGAACGGGACCTGGCGCAACTTCTTCCTCATGGGCGCCCGCGAGCTGCGCGAGGGCGTGGCCGGGACCGCCGCCGCGCTCGCCCCGGACTTCGTCGCCAACCTCACCGACGAGCAGCTGTTCGACGCGCTCGCGATCCAGATCGACGGGCCGCGGGCCGGCGACCGGCGGATCAGCCTGCACTGGCGGTTCACCGACACCGGCGCCGAGCACACCCTCAGCCTCCAGCACGGCGTGCTCATCCACCGCCGCGGCGCGCCCGACGCGCCGGACACGGTGGTCGACGTCGAGCGCTCCGCGTTCAACGAGCTCATCGCCCAGGCAACGACCCTCGAGGCGATCGCCGCCGCCGGCCGACTCCGCGTCGACGGCGACCAGGCGAAGCTCGGCGAACTGCTCGGCCTGCTCGACCCGCCAGACCCCAATTTCCCCATCGTCACTCCGTAGGTGCGCACGCGCGAAGGCGCACCGAAATCGATAAAAGCTCCACAAGGCTCCGCCCACCCGTTAGGTTGCCCCGCGAGAGGCCGCTCAGTCTCGGGACCGGCTGCTGGAGACAGAGGGTTGCTCGGTACGGGATCGGGTGGCAGAACGCAATTCTCGGCTGGAGGCCGAGAGAACGGGGTTCAGAATGCCGCAACACCTCACGCGAGCCAGACGCCGACTCGTTTTGATCGCAACCACCACGATGGTCGCGATCGCTGGGCTCGGCGCGACCGCGGCGCCGAGCATGGCGTACACCCGCGTGGCGACCACGACAACGGTGAGCGCCTCGCCGAGCGTCGTCGCCCCGGCCGGGTCGTCGACGCTCACGGCCAGCATCCTGCCCGGCTTCCTGATCGGGCCGCTGGGGAACGCCACGTTCACCGACTCCACCAACGGCGCAGTTCTCGGGACGGTCAAGCCTGGCCTACAGTGCATCCTGCGCAGAGGGCCGTGCATCGTCACGCTCACCGTGCAGGCCTCGGCACTGGCGGCCGGGGACAACACGGTTGTCGCCGCGTACTCTGGAGGCCTCGCCACCAAACCGAGCAGCGGGTCGACGGACGTGTTTGTGGGAACGCAGAACACGTGCCCGTCCGGCGGCGGAACGTGCAACACGAACGCCACAAGCAGCGATGGCTCGACCAGCACGGCGATCACCTCGTCGGCGCCGTCGTCGGGGACCGAGACGGTGCAGGCCTACTTCACCTCGCAGGCGCCTGCTTGCACGAAGGTGGGCGCCGGGGACACGCTCGTCTACAGCGTGACCAACCCCGGCAGCGGTACCAAGACGGTGACGCTCACCCTGACCGGCGCGGCGGCCGACGCGGAGCGCGCCCTCGACCCGAACAGCTGGGGTAACGTGTGCTTCGGAGCGACGTCGCCATTTGAGACGAGCACCGGCGGGCAGGCGAAGCTGGGAACCGACGGTCTCTACTACGGCGACCTCCCGCTCTGCGATGACGGCGACGGCGACGACGACAATCTCGATGTGACGGGGAACATCGTCGTTGACCCGAGCACAACCCTGCCGTGCATCAACTACGTGAACGCTCAGATCGACACGTGGGCGACATACACGCCCGCTGCGGGCAGTACACCGTCCACGTACACCGAGTCGTTCACCTCGACCGCCAGCGACCCGAGGGCGCACGGCTGAGCCGATATCTGATCTGACCGCCGGGGTGGTTGGGCCGAGAGCGGCCTGGCCACCCCCACGCGGTTCACCGGCCCGCCTCCTACCGCGCGATCACGCCCGCGTCGCCTGTCTGCCCCACCGCGGCCGGGGATCGATTCCGAGTTCGCCGGCCAGCCGGTCGAGCTCGGAGTGCCACCGCTCCTCTTCGGCGGCATGAGCGACCATCTCGCCGTCGATCAGCGCCGCGAGCGTGAAGGCGATCTCGTGCCGGGCACCGCGCCGGCGAGCGGCATCGAGGCCATCCCGCAACGCTGCCTCAGCGTCATCCGGTGAGCCCAGCTCCCGGAGCGAGGCGCCGCGCACGCGCTGGAGCAGCGGCGTCATCGCGCCGACGCCTCCGAGCGCTTGCGCCCGGGCGAGCGTGGCATCGGCCAGCGAGAGTGCCGCCTCGTGGTCACCGGAGAGCGACAGGCACTCGGCGCTCAGCGCATCGACGACCACGACTTCCGTGCGTTCGCCGTCCTCGATGAAGTGACGGCGTGCCGCGTCGAAGCGGCGCATCGCCTCGCCGGTGTGGCCGAGCCGGGCGGCGATCCGCCCCAGTTGGTAATCGCCGAAGGCGATCAGTGAGACCTCGTTGACGCCACGCCACGTCCGCATTGCCTCCTCCAGCGCCAGCCAGGCCTCATCGAGCCGACCCTGATCAGCGAGGATTTCGGCCCGGTTGGCCGCGGGCGTCGCCGCGTTCCACAGCTTCCCGCATCGGATGTCGGCGCTCTCGGATGCCTCGTAGTGCTCAAGCGCCGTGGGCCAATCACCGCGATGGTAGGCGAGCATTCCGAGCGTGTTCTGGACCCGTGCCTGCGCGGCCAGGTCCCCGAACTCCTCGTAAATCGCGAGGGCCTCCTCGGCGCGCTCGCCGACGGGCAGGCCGAGCTCGACGGCGCATAGATCGGCATACTCGAGGGCCTCGGCGAGCGTGCGCCGGTCCTCGTCACCGGCGAGCGCGATCGCGGCGTCGGCGAATGACAAGGCAGTGTCGTAGCGCGCCATGCGGTAGTTGAGGCGCGCGCGGCGCGTCGCCAGCTGACCCCGGATGCTGCGGACCTCCGGTCTGTCCAGGGTGTCCAGGCTGTCGAGCGAACGCTCGGCGCGATCGGTCCACCGGAATGCGGCTCGGAAGCGCGCCGCCGTCTCGCGCAGGCCGGCGAGCTTGAGCTGGAGCCGAGCGAGATCGAGCGGCAGGTCGCGGACCCGCCGTACCGCCCGCCGCAGCGCCACATCCGCGGCGTCCAGCTCACCGAGCTCGACATAGATCTCGCCCAGGGCCTCGTCGACCCTGGTGAGCTCGAGCGCGTCGGTTTCGGCGACGTGCGCCGCGGCGGCCAGCGCCAAGCGGTAGGACTCGGCTGCCTCGGCGTTGGCATAGCGTGCTCGCGCCCGTCGCGCGGCCAGTTGCGAGTATCGCCAGGCAGCGTCGAAGCGCTCGCCGTAGAAGCAGTGCATCGACAGCAGCTCGGCGTGCCGGTCCGTCTCGTCTCCGGCGGCCCGCTCGACTGCCGCGGCGGTCCGGCCGTGCAGCTCGATCCGGCGCCGGTAAGGCAGCCCATCGTAGGCGACCTCCCGGATCAGCTGGTGGGAGAAGCGATAGCGCTCCGTAGCGATCGGCTCCAGGAACTCCGAGAGCCGCGCCAAGACGTCCGTGCCCCACGGGCCGGCCTGCTCGTCGCCTGCGAGGACCTCTCTCAGCAGCCCCACCTCCACGTCCATACCGAGGACCGCGGCCGAGCGCAGCGTGCGGCGATCCGCCGAGGACAGCCGGTCGATACGGGCCGTGATCGCGCCGTCGACCGAGCGCGGAAGCGTGTCGGGGTCACCTCCGCTCTGCAGCTGCGCCACGAGCTCGCGCACGAACAGCGGGTTGCCGGCCGCCCGCCGGGCGAGGTCGGCCAGCCGCTGCGGTGGCAGCGGCGACTCTGCGGTGGCCCGGGCCAGCATCTCCGCGACCACCGCGTCGTCGAGGGCCGCGAGCTCGATGCGCTTGGAGGGCTCCTCGCTCAACGGGGACGGGCTGTCGGGTCGACGGCTGGCGACGAGCAGCCACCACCGCGAGCCGACGTCTGCGGCGAGCCGGGCGATCAGGTCGCGCGACGCGTCGTCCATCAGGTGGGCATCGTTGAAGATGAAGATCCTCACGCCGGGGAGGATGAGGCCCAGGAGCTCGCTGGTGACCTCCTCGAGCTTCTGCTTGCGCTGCATCGGGTCGGTGTCGTCCACCTCGCGCGTGCTCTCGACCTCGACTCCGGCGACGATCGCGATCAGCGGCAGCCACGGCAACAGGTGGGGGGCTCGCTCGGCGACGACCTCGGCCAGTCGCGTCGCGAGCTCGGCCGGCGGGGCCGTGGCCGGCACCTCCCACCGGTCCCGGAGCAGCCGCTCGAACGGCGCATACGGTCGCAGTCCTGAGTAGACGTCGCCGTCCAACCACAGCACGTCGGCGTCGGCGGTCGCCGCAAGCTCGGCCAGCAGCCTCGACTTGCCCATGCCGGGCTCTCCGACCACCTCCACGACCTGTCCGGCGCCGTCCGCTGCAGAGCGCGCTGCGCCGAGCAGCATCGCGAGCTCCTCGCCGCGCCCCATGAGCGGCGCGCGGTCAAATCCCTCGCTCGGCGCGGTCGGCGCACCGACGCTGAGCGCGCGTACGGGCTCCCGCTTGCCCTTGGCGGCGAATGGGGGGTGCTCGGTCGTCGCGAAGCTGCCGCTCGAGTGGGCGACCAGCTCCCTGGTGGCGAGCATCTCGCCGTCGTCGGCATGCTGTGCCAAGCGTGCCGCGAGGTTCACGCAATCGCCCATCAGCGAGTACGTTCGGCGGTAGGGCGGCCCATAGTCGCCCGCGAAGGCCCGCCCGGAGGTGGCGCCCGCCCCGAGTGCGATGACGCCGCCGGCGTCGAGCGCCGACCGCAGCGTGGCGATCATGCGGTCCTCGTCGTGACCGACGCGCCGCGGCGCACCGGCGCTGAGCATGATCTTGCCCCCGTCAGGACCGATGTCGGTCGCGAGGTAGGTGACCTGGTTCGCCGTGGCCGTGGATTGGACCGTGGTGATGACGTGCTCGAGAGCGATCTGGGTCGCGGCCGCCCCTTGCTCGCGCAGCAGCCGTTCGACGCCGGCGAACTTCATGAAGCCGATCGCGGCGTGACGATGCTCGTTTTCGACCCCGCGCCCGATGATGTGCTCACGGAGATCCTGGCAGAGGGCCGCACCGGCTTCCACGCTGCCAAAGTCATGTGCCTCCCGGGCCGCCGCGGGCATCTCCACCTCGGGTGCTCGCCGCAGGAGCCATCCGCCCTCCAGCGGAGCCGACGGCCGCCGCCGCCCGGTGGCCGCGAACGCCGCAGCGGTGCCGTCGCTGATGACGATCTGGCCCGCGTCGGCCACCTTCTCCATCTGTGCGAGCGAGGTCACGGCCGGACCGGTGACGACGAGCTCGCGGTGGTCGTCGGGCCCGAGTAGGAAGAAGTCGCAGGCGCCGCTGTGGATGCCGACCGACATCCGCAGACGCAGCCGGCCGCGGCTTGTGCTCAGGCTCCCGGCCGTCCGGATGACCCGTTGCATCTCGTACGCCGCACGGCAAGCGCGAGCCGCGTGCTCGGCGCCCTGGAACAGCAGCAGGGTCGCGTCACCGCCCCATTTGATCAGTCCGGCGCCGTACGCGTAGGCGGCCGCGAGCAGAGGCTCGAAGGTGATGTTGATCAGCCCGGCCATCTCCTCGGCGCCGATCTTGCCGCGCACGCCGAGCAACTCGGTCATCCTCGTGAAGCCTGAGATGTCCGCGAAGACCAGCGTGCAGTCGATCACGCGATGACGCTTCTCCGGCCGATCGCGCAGCCACTCGAGGACGAGCGTCGGCACGTACGGTCCCAGCAGCTCGTTGTCGTCGCCGAAGACACGCAGCGGAGAACCCGCCACCCGGTCCATGGCGACGAGCCTATCCGCAGACCGCACCCGCTGTCAGCCCGACCTTGCCTTCCCCGCCTGCCTTGACGACGCCGTGCACGGGCATCCCGACTCTGGTTAGGATCTCGCCACGATGAGTTCCCGGGGGTGCGGCACGGATAACCGCGCCGAAAGAAAGTCCTGCTCGCATCGCAGAAACGGGCTCGCCCGATGAGCTGGTCCGCGGTCCTCCTCGCCCTGCTGATAGCGCACGCCGTCGGCGATGTGCTGCTGCAGACCGACTGGCAGGCGATGCACAAGTCGGGCGGCCTGGGAGAGCCGCTCGGGCGGCGAGCGCTCTTCTTCCACGTCGCCACCTACATGGTCGCGTTCATCCCCGTGCTCGTCTGGGTCGGTGCCGGCACGAATCTATGGCGGGCAGTGGCCGTTGGCGCAGTCGTCGCGATCCCTCATCTGCTGATCGACGACGGGACCTTGGTGCGCTCCTGGCTGCGGGAGGTGAAGGGAACGACAACGCCTTCCCTCGGCCTGATGATCGCGACCGACCAGACCTTTCACGTGCTGTGTCTGTTCGCAGCGGCGCTGGTGGCCGCCGCCTGATGAAGACGGTCGCCTTCCTCCGCAACGTGCCGGTTCTCGCCGGCCTCTCGGACGAGCTCCTCGACCGACTGGGCGGCCAGGTCCGCGAGTTACGGGTCCGCGCGGGCGACTGGGTCATGCGTGAGGGCGAGGCGGCCGACAGCATGTTCATCGTCAGAAGCGGCCGCGTCGAGGTCATCGACGAGGGGCCCCCGGAATCGCTCATCCGGATCCTCCGGCGGGGCGACGTGCTCGGGGAGCTCGCGTTGCTGCGACAGGGAACGCGATCGGCCTCGGTGCGGGCGCGCCACGACGCCGAACTGCTCGAGCTCGAGCGCGACGACTTCGAAGGCCTGATCCAGGACGCCCCCAGCTTCGCCCTCGGGCTCACGCGGGCGATGGGTGCGCAGCTCGCCGCGAGCCGCTCGCCGGTCGTCGCCGCGACCCCCCCGAAGGCGGTCGCCGTGGTTGGACTGGAGCGCGGTTCTCCGGTCGCGGAGGTCACGGAGAGGCTTGCCGAAGCGCTGTCGGCGGCAGGATCGGTGGGACGCCTCGATCACGGCGACCTGGCTGCGATCGACCAGGCCGAGCGCGATGCCGACCGCGTGGTCATGCGCGGGGGGGACGATCCAGCTGACGGGTGGACAGAGCTGTGCGTGCGCGAAGCCGACCTGGTGCTCGCCGTCACCACCGGGGTCGCCGACGCGCGCTGGCTAGCCCGGGCGAACGCCCTGCACGGCTGCGAACTGCTCGTCCTCGGACCGCCGCTTGCCGACACTGTCCTGGACGCCTTGCAGCCTCGGGAGGTACAGGTCGTCAAGAACGCTGCGGACACTGTTTCCGCAGTGCAGCTGTGCGCCCGGCGGCTGACCGGACGAGCCCTCGGCATCGTGCTCTCCGGTGGCGGTGCGCGGGCGCTCGCTCACCTCGGCGTGCTGGAGGTTTTGCGCGATGCGGGCCTCCGGTTTGATCGCGTCGCCGGCGTCAGTCTCGGCTCGTTGGTGGCGGCGGCGATCGCGGCTGGCTTCTCGCCGCAGGGTATCTATGCAACGTTCGAGCACGGCTTCGTCGAGGTCAATCCGAGCAACGACTTCGTCCTGCCTGCGTACTCGCTGATCCGGGGCGCGAAGACGCGCCGGCTGCTCCATGAGGCATTCGGCGAGCGGCGCATCGAGGAGCTGCCGATGCGCTTCTTCTGCCTGAGCTGTGATCTGATCGCTCGCGAGGCCGTCGTGCACCGGACGGGCAGAGTGGTCGACGCGGTCTACCCGAGCCTGGCCATTCCCGGCGTGTTCCCGCCCGTCGCGGTCGACGGACGCCTGCTCGTCGACGGGGGGGTGCTCGACAACCTTCCCGTGGCCACGATGGCGCGCACCGGCGAGGGTCCCGTGATCGCCGTCGATGTCACCGGGCGAACGGGCCAGTTCAGGCGCGCACAACGCGGATCGGTGGAGCGGTTCGGGAGGCCTGTCCGGCGCGCGCTGACCGGTAGCGAGTCGGAGATACCCCGGCTGGGAGAGACGATCGTGCGGACGCTGACCGTCGGCAGCATCGACACCCTCGCAGCCGCCCGCCTGCACGCCGATCTGATGATCGGCCCGCGGGTCGACGGAATCGGCCTCATGGATTGGAAGGCTTTTCCGCGGGTCGTCGAACTCGGCCGCCAGGCGGCCCGCGAGGCGCTCGATGCGAACCCTGGCCTCTCCGCGCGGCTCGGCGTCTGAGGGATGCGCCGCGGACCCTCCCCCCAGACCGTGCTGGCGATCGCCTCCCTGGGCGCAGCGGTGGCGTTCGTCGACGCGACGATCGTCAACATCGCGCTCCCGAACATCAGACAATCGTTCACGGGAACGTCGATCTCAGCGCTGTCGTGGGTGCTCAACGCCTACAACATCGTGTTCGCGGCGTTCCTCGTCGCGGCCGGCCGGATCGCCGATCTCCTCGGGCGCCGGCGGGTCTTCGTCCTCGGCCTGGAGCTGTTCACGGGAGCGTCGTTGCTGTGTGCGGTCGCGCCGTCGGTGGGCGCCCTGATCGCGTTCCGCGTCGTCCAGGCGCTCGGGGCGGCCTTTCTGGTGCCCTCGTCCCTCGCGCTCGTGCTCAACGCGTTTCCGGCCGAGCGTCGGTCGCACGGCGTCGCACTGCTGTCCGCGGTCGGCGCCGCTGCGGCCGGTCTCGGGCCCTCGCTCGGCGGCCTCCTCGTGGCCGCCGGGAGCTGGCGGCTCGTGTTCCTCGTCAACCTCCCGATCGGCCTCGCGGCGGCGGTACTCGCGCGGCGCAGGTTGGTCGAGAGCCGCACCCCGGGTCGCCGCCGGATGCCCGACCTCGTCGGCGCGCTGCTGTTTGCGATCGCCATCGGCGCGCTCGTGCTCGCGGTCGTGAAGGGTCAGGAATGGGGCTGGGGCAACCCGCGGATCCTCGCCGCATTCGCGACCGCCATCGCGGCCGGCACGGTGTTCGTCTGGCGCTGCACATGGCACCGATCGCCGGTCGTCGACCTGTCCCTGCTCAAGATCCGGACATTCAGCGTTGCCAATGCGATGACCCTCGTCGGCGGCGCAGGGTTCTACGGCTACACGCTCGCGAACGTCCTCTTCCTCACCGGCGTGTGGCGCTACTCGGTGCTCCAGGCGGGTTTGGCCCTGACGGTCGGACCGCTCGTCGCGGTCGCGATTGCCGGCCCTGCGAGCCGCGTCGTCGATCGCGTGGGACATCGGCCCGTGCTCGTCGCCGGGGGCGTGATCTGGAGCTGCGGCCTGGTGTGGTTCGTCGAGCGCGTAGGCGTCACGCCGGCCTTTGTCTCCGAGTGGCTCCCCGGCATGGTGATCCTCGGCATCGGGGCGGGGACGCTGTTCCCGAACCTCAGCGGTGCCGCAGTCGCGTCGGCGCCGGGGGAGAGCTTTGCGACGGCGACCGGGATGAATTCCGTCGCGCGCCAGGTCGGCGCCGCGCTCGGCGTCGCGCTCGTCGTCGCGATCATCGGCACGCCAACCCCCCTGACTGCGCTCGCGGCGTTCCAGCACGCATGGATCTTCGGTGCTGTATGCCTGCTCGTTGCCGGGCTCGGGTGCCTGCTCGTCGGGCGAGTGGACGCGGAGAAGGCGCCGGTCCTGGGCGTGGCGGCTCGGCTCGTCCTCACAGCCGATGGGGATCGAGCGCCCGCGCGACCGGTTCCCGCGCGGGCACCACGGGCGATCAACCGCGACGTCGCCGAGCCGTCCGCGATGCGGGCGGAATCCGCAGCCGATTTCCTGGCCCGCGTGCCGATCTTCTCCGGTGTCGCCGCGGACCTCCGTGAGCAACTCGCGGCGAAGTCACGCACCCTCCGCGTGCCCGCAGGCCGGTGGCTGTTCCGCGAGGGGGACGAGGCGGACGCGATGTTCGTTGTCCGCGCCGGCCGTCTTGAGGTGGTCGATGAGGGGGCTGGCACGGTGATCCGCGAGCTCGGCCGCGGCGACGAGACCGGAGAGCTCGCACTGCTGACGGCGTCCCCCCGCTCGGCGTCCGTGCGGGCCGTGCGCACGAGCGACGTCATCGCCGTCGACAGAGAGGCCTTCGATGAGGTGCTGAACTCGTCCCCGGCGCTGTCGCTGGCGCTCACGCGCACGCTCGCCCGCCAGCTCCGGGACACGCGCGCTCCCGCTCCCGCGACTCGGCCGAGGCCGACCACCATCGCTCTCGTCGCGCTCGACGAACGGATACCGCTGCATCGGATCGCCGACGCACTGGGAATGGGGTTGCACACCCGCCTGTCCGTGGCGGTGCTCGGCGGCGAGGAAGTGCCGGCACCGGCGTCGGGGACCGAGCCGGCGACGGCGTACGGGCCGCTTGTCGATGGTGCCGAGTCGCTACACGACGTGGTGCTGCTCGTCGGCGGCTCCGCGATGCAGCGCGCGCCGTGGACCGAGTTCTGCCTTCAGCACGCCGACCGCATCATGGCGGTGACCGGAGGAGGCCCGGTGCCGCCGGGGCTCGGTGACATCGTCGAGCTGAAAGAGTGCGACCTCGTCGTCTACGACGCCCCTGCGGGCGAGCTCGATGGTTGGGCGGCGGCGCTCGACCCGCTCGAGTCACATGTCATCCGCGCAGCCGACTTCGACGCCGACACCGCCCGCGCGGCGCGGCGGCTGTCCGGCACCTCGCTGGGGATCGTGCTGTCGGGTGGAGGCGCGCGCGCGTTCTCTCACATCGGGGTGCTCGAGGAGCTCACCGCCGCGGGGCTGACGATCGACCGAGTCGCGGGCGTGAGCATGGGGGCGGTCGTCGGCGCGCTGTTCGCGATGGGCCTCGATGCCGACCAGATCGACGCCATCTGCTTCGAGGAATGGGTGCAGAGGCGGCCGCTCAGCGACTACACATTGCCGCGCCATGCCCTGATCCGGGGGGAGCGTTTCCGATCGATGCTGCACCGGACATTCGGCTCACGGCTGATCGAGGAGCTTCCGCGCAGCTTCGTCTCCGGCAGCACCGAGCTGCGCAGCGGCCGGCTCGCGCTCGCGCGCCATGGTCCGCTGTGGGAGGCGGTCGGCTTCAGCATCTGCCTGCCGGTCATCGCGCCGCCGCAGATGCGCGGTCGCGATTTGTACATCGACGGATCGCTCGTCGACAACCTGCCGGTGAGAACGATGGCCGAGATGGGGGAGGGCCCGATCATCGCGGTCGACGTCAAGGCTACGTTCGACCGCTCACCAGATGCCGCCCGCGCTGACGGGGCGCCGAAAGGCAACCGGGAGAGGCCGCCGAGCCTCGGCGAGACGCTGACCCGGGTGCTACTGCTCGGCAGCGAGAACACCTCGGAGGCCGCCGGCCGTCATGCCGATCTCGTCATCAAACCGCGCGCCTACGGCGTCGGGCTGCTCGAGTTCCACCAGCTCGATGCTGCCCGCGAGGCCGGCCGAGTCGCCGCCCGGGAGGCGCTCGAAGCCGCCCCGGCCGTCATCTTCGCGTGAGCGCCGCGTGCGGTCGGATCCCCGCCGCCGCCACCGAGCCGCGCTAGCTCGGCGCGCCGGTCGCAACGATCAATACGTTGCAGCGGGCGCGGTGTGAGACTTTGTTGGGGACGTTCCCGAGCCGTATCCGGCGGGCTCCGTGCATGCCCTGGCCGCCGACCACGATCATCGTCGCCCCCACTTCCTCGGCGACCTCGATCAGGGCGTCAGCAGGGTCCTTCTGGATCGCGTGTGAAGTCACCGTCAACCCGCCGATCCGGATCGCGGCGACGGCCTCGCTGAGGATCGCGTCGACCTTGTCGTGAGGCAACGGCGCCCATACCTTGGCCGCGCCTTCCGGCGCGCCCGATACATGAGCCCGCAACGGCGCGAACGCCGAGACGACGTGGATGTGTGCCCCGAGGGCCTTGGCGAGCCGAACGGCCTCCGCGACGGCCTGGTTGGCCGTGTCCGAGCCGTCCGTGCCGACTACGATCGAATCGTCCATGTCAATGCCCCTCCTACGGGCCAACCGCGGGTCGCGTCAACCCTAACCGAATCGGCCGTCGCATCCGGCGAAATTGAGAACTGAGGTGTCGATTCCCGAGCTTGCCGTTCGTCTAGATCCCGACAAGACACACCGGGCCGACTGCGACCCACGACTTCAGGAGTGACGATGCCCTCGACCACGCAGGGAATCAAGACCGTGCTGCATCCCGTGTCCGACCTCGAGGCGGCGAAGCCCGTGTATGCCGCCCTGCTCGGCGTGGACCCCGACGCCGACGCGCCCTACTACGTCGGCTTCGAGGCGGCCGGCCAGCACATCGGGCTGGTACCGGGCGGCGGGCCGCAGGGCATGACCTCACCGGTGGCCTTCTGGCACGTGGCCGATATCGAGGCGAAGCTGGCCGAGGTGACGGCGGCGGGCGCCACCATCAATGAACCCGTGCGCGATGTCGGCCATGGTCGCCTGGTGGCCACCGTGACCGACCCCGATGGCAACGTCCTCGGTCTGCTCCAGGATCGATGAGCGGAGGCGGCCGCCACGACATGATCCGTGTGCACGGCGCGCGCGAGAACAATCTCAAGGACGTCAGCGTCGAGATCCCGAAGCGCCGGCTGACGGTGTTCACCGGCGTTTCGGGCTCGGGCAAAAGCTCGCTGGTGTTCGACACGATCGCCGCCGAGTCGCAGCGGCTGATCAACGAGACCTACAGCGCCTTCGTGCAGGGCTTCATGCCGACGCTCGCGCGGCCCGAGGTCGACGTGCTCGAAGGGCTTACGACGGCGATCAGCGTCGACCAGCGACGGATGGGTGCCGACCCTCGCTCGACGGTCGGCACCGCCACCGACGCGGGTGCGATGCTGCGGATCCTCTTCAGCCGGCTCGGGCAGCCGCACGCCGGGCCGCCCAACGCGTTCTCGTTCAACGTCCCCGCGGTCCGGGCGAGCGGCGCGATCACCGTCGAACGGGGTGCGAGCAAGACGGTGCGCAAGAGCTTCACCCGCGCCGGCGGCATGTGTCCGCGCTGCGAGGGCCGGGGCTCGGTGTCCGACATCGACCTCGCGCAGCTCTATGACGATTCCAAGTCGCTCGCGGAGGGAGCGCTGACGATCCCCGGATACAAGGCGGGCGGCTGGAACTACCGGCTCTACAGCGCGTCGGGCTTCGTCGATCCGGACAAGCCGATCCGCGACTACTCGAAGGCCGAGCTGCACGACTTCCTCCATCACGAGCCGACGAGGATGAAGATCGCCGGCATCAACATGACCTACGAGGGGCTGCTCCCGCGGGTGCAGAAGTCGATGCTCGCCAAGGACCGAGAGGCGCTGCAGCCGCACGTCCGCGCGTTCGTGGACCGGGCGGTGACGTTCACCGCGTGCCCCGACTGCGGCGGCACGCGGCTCAGCGAGACGGCCCGGTCCTCACGAATCGGCGAGATCAACATCGCCGACGCGTGCGCGATGCAGATCAGCGACCTCGCCGACTGGGCCCGCGGTCTCGACGAGCCGTCGGTGGCGCCGCTGCTCACCGCGCTGCAGCAGACGCTCGACTCGTTCACCGAGATCGGGCTCGGCTACCTGTCGCTCGATCGGCCGTCGGGCACGCTGTCGGGCGGTGAGGCACAGCGCGTGAAGATGATCGGACATCTCGGCTCGGCGCTCACCGACGTCACGTATGTCTTCGACGAGCCGACGACGGGCCTGCACCCCCACGACGTTCAGCGGATGAACGATCTGCTGCTGCGGCTGCGGGACAAGGGCAATACGGTGCTCGTCGTCGAGCACGAGCCCGAGATGATCGCCATCGCCGAGCACGTCGTCGATCTCGGTCCCGGCGCTGGGCTCGCGGGCGGCACCGTGTGCTTCGAGGGCACGGTCCACGGCCTGCGGGCCAGCGGCACGATCACCGGCCGCCATTTCGACGACCGGGCGGGTCTCAAGGAGGCGGTGCGGTCGCCCACCGGCAGCCTCGAGATCCGCGGGGCGACCGCGCACAACCTGCGGGACGTCGACGTCGACATCCCGCTCGGAGTACCCGTCGTCGTCACCGGCGTGGCCGGCTCGGGCAAGAGCTCGCTCGTGCACGGGTCGATCCCCGCCGACGCCGAGGTGGTGTCGATCGACCAGGGCGCGATCCGCGGCTCGCGGCGGAGCAACCCGGCGACGTACTCCGGGCTGCTCGAGCCGATCCGCAAGGCGTTCGCGGCGGCCAATGGCGTCAAGCCGGCGCTGTTCAGCGCCAACTCCGACGGCGCCTGCCCGAGCTGCAACGGCGCCGGCGTCGTCTACACCGACCTGGCGATGATGGCCGGAGTCGCCATCCCCTGCGAGGAGTGCGAGGGGAAGCGCTTCGAGGCATCGGTGCTCGAATACCACCTCGGCGGCCGTGACATCAGCGAGGTGCTCGCGATGTCGGTGAGCGAGGCCGCGGAGTTCTTCGGGGACGGCGAGGCGCGCACGCCGGCGGCGCACGCCATCCTCGACCGGCTCGCCGACGTCGGGCTCGGCTACCTCACCATCGGTCAGCCGCTCACGACGCTGTCCGGCGGCGAGCAGCAGCGGCTCAAGCTGGCCACCCACATGGGGGAGAAGCGGTCGCGCGCAGCCGGCGTCTACGTCCTCGACGAGCCGACCAGCGGCCTGCACCTCGCGGATGTCGACCGGCTGCTCGAGCTGCTCGACCGCCTCCTCGACGCCGGCAGATCGGTCATCGTCATCGAGCACAGCCAGGCGGTCATGGCGCGCGCCGATTGGATCATCGACCTCGGTCCGGGCGCCGGTCACGACGGCGGTCGGATCGTCTTCGAGGGCACCCCCGCCGACCTCGTCGCCGCCCGCTCGACCCTCACGGGCGAGCACCTCGCGACCTATGTCGGCGCCGGTCCCCGGCTGCGATGATGCGGTGCTCGCGGGACCGCAACGCGATAGGAGCGCCACATGTTCGCCGTTCTCATCGAAGTTGACGTCGCCGGTGTCGACCGCGAGGCCGGGCTCACGGCGCTGCGTGAGCACGTCGTGCCGGCGATCAAGTCGCTCCCCGGATTCGCCTCCGGGACCTGGCTCCCGGGCGGCCCCGAGGGCAAGGGTCTCTCGCTCACCCTGTGGGAGACGGAGGACGACGCGCGCGGGATGGCCGAGCGCTTCGGCCCGGGCAGCAGCCCGGCGGCCAGCGCGTCAGTCGTCCGCTGCGAGGTGCGCGAGGTCGCGGCCACGGCATGACCGCCGGTGCCGCCGGGCCGCGAGCCGTTTCCCGGCGGTCAGACGGCCTAGTCCCGGCGGGCGGGCGCTGCCGGCCCGGCGGCCTCGCCGTCGAGCTCGTCGACCAGCGTCCTGACGCGGCGGGCGATCTCGTCGCGGGTCGTCCGGACCTCCTCGATCGGGCGGCCCTTGGGGTCGGGGAGGTCCCAGTCGAGGTAGCGCGTGCCGGGGATGACCGGACAGGCGTCGCCGCAGCCCATGGTCACCACGATGTCGGCCTGCTCGGTGAGCGCTCGGGTGAGGCGCTGCGGGCGGCGCTCGGAGAGGTCGATGCCAAGCTCGCGCATGACCGCGACGACCTCGGGGTGAACATGGCCGTCGGGGTCGGCCTCGCTGCCGGCCGAGAGTCCGTGATGGCGGCCGTCGGCGGCACGGTCGAACAGGGCCTGGCTCATCTGGGAGCGTCCGGCGTTGTGGAGGCATACGAACAGGGCGGTGGCCATCGGGCTCCTCCGGCTAGGGCTTGCGGGCGCGAATGATCGCGGCGCTCGCGAACTCGTGGACCTGGTGGGTGCGGCGAATTTCGATGTCGGTGAGTCCCGCGGCGACGAGCCCGTCGCGGAACTCGTCCTCGGTGAGCGCCCCGGCGATGCAGCCGGTCCACTGAGCCATGTCCGCCCGGGTCGCGTCATCCATTCCGGGCTCGGCCACGACATCGGAGACGGCGAAGCGCCCTCCGGCCCTGAGCACCCGGGCGGCCTCGCGGAGCACCTTCGGCTTGTCCCCGGAGAGGTTCAACACGCAGTTGGACACGATGACGTCGACCGAGGCGTCGGACAGCGGAATGTCCTCGATGTAGCCCTTGACGAACTCGACGTTCTCCGCCCCAGCCTCCGCCGCGTTGCCGCGGGCGAGCTCGAGCATCTCGTCGGTCATGTCGAGACCGATGGCCTTCCCGCTCGGGCCGACCCGCCGGGCGGAGATGAGCACGTCGGCGCCGGCGCCCGATCCGAGGTCGAGCACCGTCTCACCTTCGTGCAGGTCCACGACCGCAGTCGGGATCCCGCAGCCCAGCGACGCGGCCACGGCCGTCGCAGTCGCGCCCTCGGTCTCCGCATCGGCGTAGAGACCGCTGCCGAATACGCCCTGCTCATCGGCAGCGGTCAACGTGATCGGCGAGCAGCACGACGCCGCCTGCTCGGCGGCCGCCGCCCGCGCGGCTGCCGCGTACCGCTCGCGCACCGTCTCGCGGACAGAGTGGCCTGCCGAGCAGCCACAGGCCTCGCCGGCAGCGCGCTCGTCGCAGCACGCCGCCTTGTCGGCGGGCTCGCAACACGACGCCTGCGCATCGGCCGAGCAACACGACGACGTGGACGGGGAAGTGGTCGGTTCGGTCAGCTCAGCCATGACGCCAACGGCTCCAGTTTCTCGGGGATGACGAAGTAGTACGCCCACTGTGCCCGCCGGACGACCCCCACCAGCCTGGCCTCACGGAGCTTGCGGAGATGATGCGAGAGGGTCGGCTGCGAGATCTCGAACAACCCCTCGAGGTCACAGACGCACACCTCGCCCGCCTGGCGGCGCAGGACGTCGACGATCTGCAACCGCACGGGGTCAGACAACGCCTTGGCAACGGCGGTGAGCTCGTCGACCGCAGCGGGAGACAGCGACAACTCCGCGTGCGTGCAACAGCCCTGGCCGAGCGTCCGCTGCGGCTCGAGCTCGACGACCGGCAGTTCATTCATGAACGTCAATATAGACGGTCGTCGATGCGCGAGCAAGCGAAAGACGCGACTGCCGGGTTGGCTGCGGCCGAGTACCGTGGAGGAATCAACGGTGAACGACACACGCCGCGGCGGACCGCGCGGGAGCTTGCCAGGGCGGTGGACGACGGCCGTAACGTGGGTGCCGCGCTACGGCACCTGGACAGCCACGGGTCAGATCCTGGGGCCATCGGGGTGGCCGAGGCCCTGGCACGGTTTCTCGTCGCGCGTTGCGATTCGCACCACGCGGGGTGGCGAGTTGTCCGGCAGGTTGTCGTCGACTCGGCGGCCGACGCCCCGTGGGAGCGGTGCGCGCGGCGTGCGGTCCCGCTGGTCGCCGAGGATCTCATCAGCCTCGCGGGTGACCGAGGGCGCACGCCGCTGGCGCGTGCTCAACACATTGCCGCCGAGCGGCGCGCCGAGGAGATCGCTGTTCACGTGGATCAAGCCGCGGTACTCGCGGATCTTGGGGTGGAGTGCTCAGCAGGGACTCCCGAGCAGTGGCGCGTTGCGCTGAGTTGCGCGGTACGGGCTCGCTCACGCGAGCAGGTCGCCCGCACGGTTGACCGCTCGCTTCGCGCCTGAGCGGGCCGACGCGCCGACGTTTCTGGCGGCCCGGCTCTGGCGCCACTGCTCCATGGCCTGCCGCAGGGCGTCGGACACGAGGACGAGCCCGGACACGCTGGCTGCAGCGCCCGTATACGGGACGGATCAGCTGCGGTACTGGTCCTTCTGCAGCTATGACTCCGCTGGGCAGGCGGTGATCGGCTGCGCCGCGGACCCACGTTCACGCGGGGTGGGTGGCCGGCCTGCCGGCGCTCGTGAGGTTCTCGATCAAGCCCATGCTCTCGGGTGGAACCGGCCAGTGGCCGGCTCAGCGTCCAGCGATTGCCCGCACGCGGATCCTGGGACGGGCGTTGTTGACGTAGCCTTTGGGATTCCATAGCGCCGCCTCGTCCTCGGGCTGGGTCGCGGCTGAGGAGTCCCACGCACGCACCACCACCTCATGCTCGCCGGGCGCGAGATTCAGGGTGATGCGCCAGTGCCGCCAGGCCCATCGTCCGAGATCGTCCAGGAGATCGGCCTGCGACCAGGTCGCGCCGCCATCGATCGAGGCGTCGACCCGGGCGACGTGCCGATCCCCGCCGGCAAACGCGTAGCCACGCACGTCAACCGGGCCGGCTCTGACGGTGTCCCCGTCGCGCGGGCATATGACATCGGAGTTGAGCGCCACGAGGCCGAGCGGCATCCCGACACCCGGGCCCGGAGTCCCGTCTGCGGGGACGAGCCGGTAGGCGACGTGCTGAAAGTAACCAGGCCATGGCTCGGACCGCAGCTCGATGCGCTCGAGCCACTTGATGCTGCGCGCCCCGATATAGCCGGGCACGACCACCCGCAGCGGAGCACCGTGCACGGCTCCAAGCGGCTCGCCATTCATCGCCCAAGCGAGCAGTACCTCGGAGCGCGAGGCCTTGTCGAGCGGGATCGAGCCGCCGAACCACTGGACCGGATCGGCCTCCGGACAAAGGTCCGCGCCTTCAAACCCCACGTGCGACGCATCGGCGAGCGGTCCGGCGAGCGCCAGCACGTCAGCCAGCGGGACGCCGGTCCAGGTTGCGGTGCCGGTGGCACCAGCACCCCAGGGCGACTCGCCGGGGATGTCGCGAACCGCGATCAGTCCGGCGCGCCGGTTGCCGGCGCACTGAAGCGTCGCGGTGACCGTGCACTCGCGAAACGCCTCGCGCAACGTCTGCAGTGAGAGGCTCAGCTCGCGCCCGACCAACCCGCCCACTCGCAGCCGCCACGCATCGCGGTCAATCTCCGGCACCGGACCATGAGCACGAACGTAGAACGCGTCCGTGCTGGTCACTGGGTCGATGAGCGAACCCCGAGCCGTCTCAGCGTTGAACGGCTCCTCTTGATGAACCAGGAGGTCGTCGCGCTTGCCAAAGCGTCCCATCACTGCAGCCCGGTGCGGACGGACGTGATCCGTTCCGTGTTGAAGCCAAGCCAGTGCATCCGGCCCACGTAGCGCGCGTGCTCGATCTTCAGGCAGCGGTCCATGATGACCGTTACGCCGCCGTCCTCCGCGATGCGGGCGCCCTCCTCGTTGATCACGCCGAACTGGCACCAGAGGGCTTCGGCGTGGATCGCCACGGCCTCCCGGGCGATCGCCGGCAGCGCGTCGGGCGCGCGAAAGACGTTCACGATATCCACGGGCACGGGCACATCCGTCAGGCTCGCGTAGCTCGCCTCGCCGAGGATCTCGGTCTCGCGGGGATTGACCGGAATCACCGTGTAGCCGTGCCGCTTGAGGTAGTAGCCCACGAAGTGGCTGGCACGGAGCTCGTTGCCGGACAGGCCTACGATCGCGATCGTGCTCACGCTGTGCAGCACGCGCTGGATCGTCAACGGGTCCTGATAGTGCTCGAGCTCGCTCATCTCACCCGGGCGAGTCCCTGCTCGAGGTCCCAGAGCAGATCCTCGACCGACTCCGTGCCGACCGACAGCCGGATTGTGCCGGGCCTCACGCCGGCGGCCTCCAGTTCGGCGTCGCTCAGCTGGCGGTGGGTGGTGCTGGCGGGATGGATGATCAGGCTCTTGGCGTCCCCGACGTTGGCGAGATGGGACCAGAGCGTCACGCCGCGGATCAGGTCCTGCCCGCCGGTTCGCCCGCCGGCGCACTCGAACGAGAACACGGCTCCCGCACCGCGCGGAAGGTACTTCTCCACGAGCGACCTGTACCGGCTCCCCGGCATCCCGGGGTAGGTGACGTTCGAGGCGAGGTCGTGCGACTCGAGGAACGCCGCGACGGTCTGAGCGTTCTCGACATGGCGCTCCATCCGCAGCGACAGCGTCTCCAGCCCCTGCAGGAACAGAAACGCGTTGAGCGGCGCCAGCGCGGCGCCGAGGTCGCGGAGCGTCTCAGCCCGCAGCTTCATCAGAAAGCCGTAGGTCCCGAACGTCTCGTGGAACTGCAGTCCGTGGTACGCCGGCGAGGGATCAGCGATCACCGGAAACCGTCCGTTCGACCAGTCGAACGTGCCGGACTCGACGACGACCCCGCCGATGCTCGTCCCATGGCCACCGATGAACTTTGTGGCCGAATGGATCACGATATCGGCCCCCCATTCGATCGGGCGGCACAGGTACGGCGTCGCGAACGTGTTGTCCACGATCAGCGGCAGCTCGTGCTCGTGGGCGACGGACGCCACCGCCGCGATATCGAGCACATTTCCGCCCGGATTGCCGATCGTCTCGCCGAAGAACGCCTTGGTGTTGGCGCGGATCGCTGTCCGCCAGGCGTCGGGATCGTCGGGATCGACCCACGTCATCTCCACCTTCATCTTCCGCAGCAGGTGCTTGAGCTGGTTGACGGATCCGCCGTACAGCGCCGAGGACGAGACGATGTGGTCACCCGGCTCCAAGAGCGTGAAGAACACCGCGGCCTGCGCGGCGATCCCGCTGGCGAACGCCACCGCGCCGGCGCCGCCCTCGAGGTTTCCCATTCGCTCTTCGAACACGGCGACCGTCGGGTTCATGATGCGCGAGTACGTGTTCCCGTACTCCTGCAGGTTGAAGTAGGCCGCGGCCGACTCCGGGTCTTCGAACACGTAGCTGGTCGTCTGGAAGATCGGCACCGCGCGCGCGCCCGTGTTCGGGTCCGGCCGTTGCCCAGCGTGGAGCTGCCGTGTCTCGAAGCCGAAAGCATGCGCCTCCTCGGGTCGATTGCCCGTGTCGGTCACTCGCCCTCCCCGAGAAAGCGACGGACGATCGGGGTCTGCCGCGCCTCCTCAAGGAGGAAGCAGTCGTGGCCGTACGGCGCATCGATCACGTGGCACTCGACGGGCTTACCGAGACTCCGAAGCGCATCTTCGATCTCCCGCGACGCCGACGGCGGGTACAGCCAGTCGGAGCTGAAGGCGATCAGCAGCGTCCGGGCCGAGATGCGCTCGAGCGCGCGCATGAGCGATCCGCGGCCGTGCTGACGCGCGATATCGAAGTACGTCAGCGCCCGTGAGGTGTAGAGGTAGGTGTTGGCGTCGAATCGCTTGACGAACGAATCGGCCTGGTGGCGCAGGTAGCTCTCGACCTCGAACTCCGGTTCGGTGAGCGTGTAGCGGATGTCGTCGGCGAACTGGAGTCGCCGGCCGAACTTCTCTCTCAGCGCCGGCGCTGAGAGGTAGGTGATGTGGCCGATCATTCGCGCGACGCCCATGCCGGCGTTCGGCTCCGCTGCGGTGTCGTAGTAATGGCCGCCGTGCCACGCCGAGTCGCGCATGATCGCCTCCCGCGCGATTGCGTTCCAGGCCATCCCTTGAGGGTGGAGGCCGTGCGTGCTGGCGATCGCGACGATCGCGTCGACCCGGTCAGGAACAGGATCGCCCACTCGAACGCCTGCATCCCTCCGAGCGAGCCGCCGGCCACGGCCGCAAGCCGCTCGATCCCGAGCTCGTCGAGGAACGCGCGCTCCGTCCTCACCATGTCCGCGACGGTGATCACGGGGAAGTCCGAGCCGTACGGCCTGCCTGTCGCCGGGTTGGGCGACGCGGGTCCCGTGGTCCCGCGGCAGCCGCCGAGCAGGTTCGTCGAGATGACGAAGAACCGGTCGGTGTCGAAGGCCTTGCCCGGACCGATCATCCCGTCCCACCAGCCAAGTCCCTTGCCCGCTGCGCCGTCCCGATCCTCGGCCCCGAACCCGTCGCGGGTGCTCTCGTCCGTGGCCGCCTTGGAGAAGCCGGCCGCGTGAGCGTCACCGCTGAGGGCGTGGCAGACCATGATCGCGTTGTCCCGGCGGGGCGAGAGCGTGCCGTACGTCTCGTAGGCCACGCGAACCGGGTGAAGCTCTCGTCCGCAATCGAGCCGCACCGGGCTCGGCAGGTCGAGATAACGCGTCTCAACCGTCCCGACCGAGCCGGCGGCGAGCGTGGGCGGTTGCGCCGTAGGCGCGGTCATCGATCTGTTCACGAGGCCTGATATTGTCGTGTTTCCTTATCGAGAAACTACAATATGCGAGACCGGACCGAGAGGGCGAGATGACCACGATCGATAACGGAGTCAATGTTCAGGCGCTGCTCGATGCGCGCGGAGTGCTCGAGGGCGCGCCGGAGGCCGCCCAGTTCACCTGGCGGGCGTCGTCGAAGTGGCAGCACGGCGTGCACAGCACGACGACGATCCAGAACTACTTCGGCCTCGGCGACGAGCAGAGCCACAAGACCGAAACAGTGTTCGACGCTGATCACCCCGAGACGTTCGCCGCGCCGGACAACGGAATCACGCCGATCGAGTACCTCCTTGTGGGGCTATCGAGCTGCCTGACCGCTGGCGTGGCGTCCGTGGCCCAGAATCGCGGGATCCAGTTGCGCTCCGTCGAGTCGACGGTCGAGGGCCACCATGACATCCGCGGGATCCTCGGCGCTGACAGCGACGTTCGCAACGGCTTCAACGACATCAAGGTGACGTTCCACATCGATGCAGACGCCTCCCAGCAGGAGATCGAGGCGATCGTCGCCCAGTCCCAGAAGCGCTCCGCCGTGTTCGACGCCCTCTCGAACCCGACAGAGGTCGCCGTCGAGGTCGCCTGAGGGGCCTCGTCATCGAACGCGTTTCCGCTGTCGTCGTCGGGGCCGGCCACGCTGGCCTCGCCGCCAGCCACTTCCTCGGCGAGCACTCGTTCGACCACGTTGTGCTCGAACGTGGCGAGGTGGCGAATACCTGGCGCCGCGAGCGCTGGGACTCGCTGCGGCTGCTCACGCCGAACTGGCTGAGCCGCCTGCCCGGCGTTCGCTACGGCGGCCCCGATCCCGACGGCTACATGACCACCGCCGAGGTCGTCGAGCTGATCGACCGCTTCGCCGCGCAGACCGGTGCGCCCGTCCGGACCGGCACGAACGTCACCTCCGTGCGCCGCACCGATGACGGCTACGACATCACGACGAGCCACGGCGAGATCCGGTCCCGCGCGGTCGTCCTCGCCAGCGGGGCCTACAACCGCCCTTCGGTGCCGGACTTCGCGCCCGGAGTCCCGCCGGACGTCGAGCAGCTGACGCCGCTGCGCTACCGCGGCCCGGCGGGACTCCCCGACGGCGGCGTGCTCGTCGTGGGCGCCTCGGCGACCGGCGTGCAGCTGGCGGCCGAGCTGAGACGATCCGGGCGGCCGGTGACACTCTCGGTCTCCGAGCACGTGCGCCTGCCGCGAACGTACCGTGGGCGCGATGTCCTGTGGTGGATGGACGCCTCTGGCGTGTGGGACGAACGATACGACGAGGTCGAGGACATCAAGCGAGCGCGACGGCTCCCGTCGCCGCAGCTTGTCGGAACGCCCGACCGAGCCACGCTTGATCTCAATGCGCTCGCGGCGATGGGCATCGAGCTGGTAGGCCGCTGGGCGGCTGTCCGCGACGGCTGCGCGCTGTTTTCCGGCGGTCTGCGTAACGTCTGCGCGCTCGCCGACCTCAAAATGGAGCGGCTGCTCGGCGTGTTCGACGCGTGGGCTCAGACCGAGGACGTGGAGGCCGAGGTCGGCTCTCCGGAGCGCTTCGCGCCGACTGCGGTCCCGCGCTCGCCGCGCTTGCAGCTCGATCTCCGGAGCGGCGAGATCCGCACGATCGTGTGGGCAACAGGGTTTCGACCGGACTACCGGTGGCTTGACGTGCCCGTCATCGACGCGAAGGGCCAACTCCGCCATGACGGCGGTATCGTCGACAGTCCCGGCCTTTACGCGCTTGGACTGCCCGTGCTGAGGCGTCGCAAGTCCACGTTCATCCACGGCATCGAGGATGACGCCCGCGAGGTGATCGATCACCTCGCGGGATCGCTCCCGGCGAGCCCGGCCAGCCGCCGGCCCCCCTCCAAAATCACATCCTCGCGCTTGGAGAACGCGACTCGCACGAGCGCCCGCGCGGCCTCAGCGTCGCCGTAGCACCCAGACGTCGGAATCGCCGCGACGCCGCACCTCTCAGCGCCGTCTCGCAGCCCGTGCCCCGCAGCGGTGCCGAGTGCCAACGGGTCACGGCGGGGTGCTCACAAGAAAACCCCCACGATATGCGGGCTTTCTGAGCGCGGCTGAAGGGACTCGAACCCTCGTCGGCCTGGCGGCTGAAGAAGCAGCGGCTGGGTCTCGCCTGGCTCGAACGAGACGGGGAGGGCGGCTGGCGCAAGCGTCGGGGTCGCTGCCGGGACGGGTGGCTCGACGAGCGTGCCGCCCATCTCGCCGCACGGGAGGCGACGGACGTCCAGGCGCGTGATGCCGCCGACGAGGCCCGGCGGGCCTGTCTTGCCGCCCAGCGCTCGGCGACCGTCCGCGGCCTCGCCGAGGATTGGCTGCACTGGCTCGAACGGATCAGGGGGGTGAAGCCCTCGACGCTCCGCGACTACCGGACACTGCTGCGCGAGCCCGGTGCTCCGCACCTGCGCGGCCCGGGGCGGAGCGCCGGACGGATCATGGAGGCCTTCGGTGATGCCCTCGTCGCTGAGGGCACCACCACCGACGTGAGCGCGTTCCTGCGCCGGCTCGACGATGAGGGGTCGTCGCCGCGCAACGTCAACAAGCACCGCCAGGTGCCGCAGGCGATGTTCGCCTACGCCTGCCGCAGCGACACGCTGGAGCTCGACCGCAACCCTGTCGAGCGCACGGACAAGCGCCGAGAGGCGCCGCCGGCGGCGCTTGATTACTACGAGGTGGAGGAGGTCGAAGCGCTCGCCCGCGTCTGCGAGGCGAGCGGCCATCGTCGTACCTGGGGGGTGGGGGAGGCGGAGCGCGCTGCCCGCGTCGCCGAGGACCGCCAGGACGCCGAGGCCTTTCGCCTCCTCTTCTACACCGGGATCCGCGTCGGTGAGCTGGTCACCCTGCGGTGGTCTGACGTCGACCTCGCCGGCTGCTCACTTCTCGTCCGGCGCAACCTTTCGGCCGGGCTCGAGACGCTGCCCAAGGGCCGGCGCAGCCGCAACGTTCCGCTGTCGGAGCCGGCGCGCGCTGCGCTCGCCCGGCTGGGGTCTCGTGCCGATTTTGTCGGTGACGATGACTATGTCGTCTGCAACCGACTCGGACGGCGCCTCGATCCCTCCGCACTTCGCCGTCGGCGCATGCGATCGAGCACGTCGGCCTCGCCGGTCAGCCCGCGGGCAAACGCAATACGAAGGACGCCGTAGCGCACGATCGACACGGCGGTGATGTCAGGGGTCAGTCCGGTCATTGGAGCGGGTCGCTGTCGCGAAGTGTCTCACCCGCCGCGCCAGCCGCCAGTTCTCAAGCAGCTCGTCTCGGTGAAGCTCGGCCCAGGCCAGCACGAACCGAAGCTGCCGAACTGGCAGCCTGCTCTGGATCACCGCGACCTCCGTCGGTCCGGATCTTGGCCTGACCACCGACGTGGCGGGCATGGAAATGCCGGTGCCCGTGATCGTCGAAGTACGTCGCGATCGAGATCCCGAAGAAGCGGCTGATAGTCGGCACGTGACCGATATTTCGCTCGTTCCCCGGTCGACCTAGCGCGCCGAACTGCATCAGCCGCTCCTTCGGCGAGGTTCGCCCGCCACCCACCAGTCCGGCTCCTCCTCGCCGTTTTCGCGCCACCACTCGACCGTCAACGCAGCCTGCTCCGCACGCGGAGCTGTCGATCCGCAAAAGCTCCACAGCTTCTGCGCCGAGCGCTTGTGGTGGTGGATCAGCTCGTCCAGCTCAAACGGATCGATGTCGCCCCGATCCAGCTGCTCGAATCCCTCCCGCACATGCTCAAGGAGCCGCCTCAGCTGGTTCTCGTGACACTGGCCGATCAGCTTACGCGCCGCCTTGCGCCGAGCCGTCGCATCCTCGATCTCGCGGATCCGGATCGCATCGCTCACAGACCGAACGCATCGCCAATCGGCGCACCTCCCAAGTGACTTCGATCGAGTTGTGACAGCGCTGGTTGTAGCCCGTTACGGCAGTGCAGCCAGCCGGTCCGCGTCCCACCTTTGGGCCGGTGGAGTCAAAGCAACAGGGCAATGCTTGCTGCGACCGGTGCGAGGCCGCCTCAGGCGGCGAATGTCGGGAACGTCGAGAAGACCACCTCGCAGTTGCTGACCCCCACGCCCACGTCAAACATTTGCGCGGCCGTCTCGGCCTCGCGCTCGCCGAGCTCCCTGCTTCCGGCCAAGTCCTCCTCTGTCTTCCAGAAGGTGATCGTGTAGGCGAAACCGGTCTCCCGGTCCATCATCACCATCGAGCCTTCGAAGCCCGACTGCGTCTCGACCCTTGGGGCAACCGCCTCGCGTACCAACGCGAGACCTTCTTCGAGGTCCCGCACTCTTGCGGTGAACCTACTGACACGCGCGAACATCGGCGATCACCTCCAAGCATCCCACTGCGCCCCACCGTAGGCTCAGGCCCAGCACCCGCCATCGCCCCGAACCCCGGACGCTACTAAGTAGCCCCTACGGAAAGGAGCGCAACCAGCAGAGTGGTGCTTCAACCGACCTGCGACAGCGCTGGTCGTAGCCCGTTGCGAAAGGCACCCGGTGATTGGTGGGGGCTAAGGTTCGGGAGCGTGAGCACGAACGCCGTATCGGCGCCGCCTTCCTCGACCTCGCGGGGTGCGCGTAGTGGTCTGGTACGCCGCGCAAAGGTCCTGTCGTGGTTGAGCGTGGGCTGGATGACGGTCGAAGCGGGCGCGTCGATCGTCGCTGCGCTCGTGGCGGGCTCGGTCGCGCTGCTGGGCTTCGGGTTGGATTCGCTGATCGAGCTGGCCTCGGCCAGCATCGTGATATGGCGCTTCACGGGAGATCGGATCCAGAGCGAGGCTGCTGAGCGGCGTGCGCAGCAGCTCATCGCTGGGTGCTTCGCCGCGCTCGCTGTCTACCTGTTCTACGACGGCATCACCACGCTCGTCGGCGGCCCGCATCCTGCGGTGAGCTGGGTGGGCGTCGCTGTGTCGACCGGCGCGATCATCGTGATGCCTGGCCTCGCGCGAGCCAAGAGCCGCGTCGCCGCGCAGCTCGGCTCAGGCGCCGTCAGCGGCGACGCCGCTCAGTCGTGGCTGTGTGCGACCGCTGCGGCTGGGGTGCTTGTCAGCATCCTCGCCAATGCCGCTCTCGGCTGGTGGTGGTTGGACCCGATCATTGGCTTCGGCATCGCTGTCCTTGCTGTGCACGAGTGCCGTGAAGCTTGGGCTGGCGACGTCTGCGCGGACTGCGCTCCCGTGGGCTTCGAGGCGAGCGGCACGAGCAGCTGCGAACGTTGCACGCACCCTGATTAGCTGAGGGGCCGACCCGCGACCCACGCGCTGGCAGTTACGCCGTATGTGCGACCGCACGCTTACGGTTTGATCGACATGCGGAAGGGGTCGGCGCGAGGCGAGCGGCTAGTGCCTGCTCACGCGGCGGCGCTTTGCTCAGGCCAGAGCCCGGTGTTCACGCGCTGGTAGAGCGTGTCGGGCGCTAGGTCCGCGCCACCCGGCCACACTACGGTGCCGCTCTCGGGGTCGACGCTCACCGCTGTGAACCCCGAAGGGGTGCGGGCCTGCTCAAACACGGGACCGCGCATGCGATCGAGGACGTCGACGTCGCCGGCCAACCCGTCGGCAAACGTCACGTGAAGAACGCCGTGGCGCACGACCGAGACGGCGGTGATGTCAGGGGTCAGTCCAACATCGGAGCGGCTCGATGTCCAGAAGTGTCTCACCCGCTCGCGCGCGCTGCCATCCGGATCTTGGCCTGCCGGGCCGCATCGCGGGCATGGAAATGCGGAAATCCGTGATCGTCGAAGTACATCGCGATCGAGATCCCGAAGAAGCAGCTGATCGTCGGCACGTGCCCGATGTTGGCGCGTGATCCGGTCGGCTCCGAACGCCGAGTAGCGTCAGTCGCGCCGGCGGTGTGGCTCGCCCGCCACCCACCAGTCCGGCTCCTCCTCGCCGTGCTCGCGCCACCACTCGACCGTCAACGCGGGCTGCTCCCGCGCCGAGCCGCTCGATCCGCAAAAGCTCCAGAGTTTCTGCGCTGAGCGCTTATAGCGGTGGATCAGTCCGTCAAGCTCAAACGGGTCGATCTCGCCGCGATCCAGCTTCTCGAACCCCTCCTGCACATGATCAAGAAGCAGCCTCAGCTGTTCGTCGTGATACCGGCCGATCAGCTCCCGCGCCGCCCTCCGCCGAGCCTTCTCACCCTCGATCTCCCGAATCCGGACCGCATCGCTCACGAAAGCAACCTACCGCCGATCCGCACGCCGGCCAAGTGCTGCTCTGATCGACCAGCGAGCTGTCCTCAGCAGGCAGCCACGAAGCTCCGAGATACGACGCCGCGTGGTGCGGGGCGATCAATCTCTGGAGGGATTCGTGTCCATCTTGCTTGACGCCGCCGGCCGCCGGCGCTCACCCGCGACCGTGCCTGGATACCGTGCGGGCTGCTCGCCGAGGAACAAGGGTCGGGTCTATCCGGCAGACCCACCCCGGGTCGAGGAGATCATCGCTGTCATGCGCGCGGCAGGCGAGGGCGTACATGGCGCGCGGATCAAAGCTCTGGTCGTGATCCTTTGGCGGGCTGGGCTGCGGATCAATGAGGCGCTCACGCTCGCGGACACGGACCTCGAGCCCAGGCGCGGTGCGATCCTGCTGCGCCATGGCAAGGGCGGTAAGCGGCGCGAGGTCGGAATGGACGATTGGGGGTGGGAGCACATCGAGCCGTGGCAGCGCCACCGCCTCGAGCTTCCGGTCGGCCCGTTCCTCTGGGTCATCGACGGCCCGACATGCGGGCGAAGCTGGTCGCCGACCGGAGCCCGCTCAGAGTTGCGGCGGCTCGCCGTCCAGGCGGGCGTGCGACGCCGGTTCGCGCCGCATCAGCTTCGGCACGCTCACGCGGTCGAGATGGCTCGCGAAGACGTGCCGCTGCCTGTCATCCAGCGCCAACTCGGCCACGCCCACCTGGGCGTCACGAGCACGCTGCAAGGCATCGACACGATCGAGATCATCAACACCGTCCACGCCCGGCGACCGCCAGTGATCCCGGCGAGCGCCGGCCTGGGCCTCTGACCGAGACAGCTCCGGGAGCCTCGTGGCCCTAGGTTGCCGCCTGCGAGCGCGTGCGTGAACGGCAGCCAAACGTCGGCACCGACTGGCACTGAGCGGGGGGGGGGGGGGGGGGGCGGAACGGCGCGCGGCTCGCCCTAGTCGCTGCGCAATGCGGCGCCGAAGCGCTCCAGGATCGCTGCCGCCGGCTCCACCGCCGAGATGCTCCCGACGCTCTGTCCGGCGTACATCGCCATCGCCTCGACGTCACCCTCGGTGCTCGTGCTCGGCAGGTTGGATGCGTAGCGCAGTACGCCGCTGGCGACCTCGTCACCCTCGCCTGGTCGCTCGCCCGAGGGCGGGCAGCCAGCAGCCTCCCAGCGCTCGTAGGTGCTGTTGCGCAGCACGCGATGCGGCGATTCCGGCCAGCCCACGTCGAACAGTTCTGTCAGCACCGTGTCCCGAGCCTGGGCTTCGGTGAGCCGTGTCTTGTAGCCCTCGTGGGCGGCGCTCTCATCGCTGGCCACGAATCGGGTCCCCATGACGACGGCGACGGCACCGGCAGCGAGTGCTGCCCGCGCGGATGCCGGGTCGCCGATCCCGCCCGCGGCGAGCAGAGGGATCGACACGGCGCGTCGCACCTCGACCAGCAGCGGCAGCAGACCCACGACGCTCTGCACGTGCCCGCCGGCCTCGACACCCTGCACGATCAGGGCGTCGGCGCCCGCATCCGCCGCCGCCCGAGCAGCGTCCGCCGAGCCGACTTGCACAAACACGCGCGCGCCTCCAGAGCGCGCGCGTGCGACGAGGTCCGGGCGCAGACCAAAGGAGAACGACACGATGGGCACCTGCTCGTCAAGGGCCACGTCAAGCCGTTCCTCCTGCTCGAAGTCCAGCACGAGGTTTACGCAGAACGGCCGGTCGGTCACCCGCCTGATCGAGCGGACCTGCTCGCGCAGGACCGCCGGCTCGGTCCAGGACGCTCCCAACGAACCGAGGCCGCCCGCCCGCGATACCTCGCTGGCGAGCTGCGGCGTGGCGGCGCTACCCACGGGGGCCTGCATGACGGGAACCTCAAAAGCAAGCACGGTCAAGATCCGACCCTACAGGGCGTAGAGCCGACAGCGGTTCTGGCTGGGCGAGCGACCGCACGCACCGAGGCCAGACTGTCGCAACGGGCTACACACAGGACGGCAGGCGCCGCTGGATCGAGCGTCGGATGTCGATCAAACCACCAGCTGAGTCGTTCATGGGTGACGGCGTCGAAAGGGAGGCTGATGGGTGTATTGGAGGACCGCGGGAGAACAGCGTTCGACGCGACGCGGCAGTTGACGGCACGAGTCGCGCTCCTGTCACACGGTTTGGAAGAGATGGGACGAAGACCAACCGCAAAGCCCGGATTGGACATGCGAAAAGCCCTGCGTGATTGAAATGAAAAGGGCCGGCGCTCAGCCGAGTTCTTGGGCGAGCCCTATGAGGAGTCCTTCGGGCCCGCGGATGTAGCAGAGCCGATACGCGTCTTCGTACTGGACCACGGCGCTGCTGACGAGCTCGGTGCCGTGCTTACGGAGCCGGGCGAGCGTCTCGTCGATGTCGTCTACGGCGAACATCACCCGTTGATAGCCGAGCGCGTTCACTGGGCGGTTCCGGTGATCGGCGACTGTAGGGGGCGTGAGAAATCGCGAGATCTCGAGCCGGCTGTGGCCGTCCGGTGTGCGCATCATGGCGATCTCGACGCGCATGTCACGTAGTCCGGTGACGCGCTCTGCCCAGTCTCCTTCGATCGTGGCTTGGCCTTCGAGCTCGAGGCCGAGCTCGCGAAAGAACGCGATCGTCGCCGGTAGGTCGTCGACGACAATGCCGACGTTGTCCATCCGTTGAACCGGTATGTGGCCAATCTAGCCAGCCGGCGGGAGCTTGCCCGCCGCGAGTATTTCGCCGGCCCGACGCAACGGGTCCCCGAGGGGTCCGACCGGTGAGGGAAGCAACCCTCGACCAATGGTGTTCGAGAGCCACGAAAACCGCCGCCAACAGGAGACTCTTGCAGGTCGATCGTTGCGAGCGTCTCGCCAACGCGACCGAGCCTGTTCCTTTCCCGTCGGTTGGTGCTTGCTGGATCGCGTGGAAGCAGCTAACGCGTGTGCAATCGCCTGCGCATCGACGAGCCTTGCTCGCCGCGCTGAGCAGGTGCGCGAGCGGATTACCGACGAGTAGCGCGCCGGGAGCGAAGCAGGTTCCGTGCCATCGACACCCGGGTGTTCTGGACAGTTTGTCCGTCGAGTGGCCTCGGGCTGCGAGACGCGCCGGAGTAGACTGCGCGCGCCGCTGCCCGCGCGATTTTCGACATGAGAGGGAGTGCGAGTTTGGGAGATACGATTCTGGGACCGATCGATTATCTGGCGGTCGAGTGGCCCGAGAGGCATGTGACCGGTGAGGGGTTTCGGCTGCTGATGGATCTTGTTGACCGCGGGATTGTCCGCGTGCTCGACATCCTGTTCATCGGCAAGGACGCTGACGGGACGGTGTCGAAGATCGAGGTGGCTGATGTCGAGCATTCGGATGCGCTCGATGAGCGGCTGCGGGGGTTGTCGTCCGGTTTGCTTGACCAGTCGGACATCGATCAGGTCGCCGCGGCGATCGAGCCCGGCAGCTTGGCCGGGATCCTCGTGTATGAGAACGTTTGGGCGGTGCCGATGTGGACGGCGCTCGACCGCAGCAGCGCCCGGCTTGTTGGTGCGGGGCGGATTCCGGCCGGCGACTTGATTGCCGAGTTGGATGCGACCGACAAGGCTTGAACTGCCAGGAAAGGACACTTGATGGGACTGTTGAAGACGGGGTTGAAGGCGGCCGTGGCGGTGAAGACGGCTGACGTCATCCATGAGCGCGTTCTCGCACGTCAGCAGGAGCATGCGGCCGCCCAGGGCCACCCAGCGCCGGCGGGACAGGTGATGCAGCCTGGCTTGGCCGCTCCGATCGCCGCCGCACCGGCACCGGCGCCGGCTGCGGCGTCGCCGGACATGGGTGACAAGCTTGCGCAGCTCAAGCAGCTCGGTGAGCTGCGCGAGGCGGGCGTGTTGACCGACGCCGAGTTCGCCGCCCAGAAGGCCCAGATCCTGAGCGCCTGATCGGTTCAGATCCGGCGCCGATCGAGTGAACGAGGCGGTCTGTGGCTGTCGCTGAGAGCAGCGGTCTTGAGCGGATCGAGCACGTTGTGGTGCTGATGTTGGAGAACCGCTCCTTTGATCACATGCTCGGCTACCTCTCGCTCGAGGGTGGCCGCACCGAGGTTGATGGTCTGCGCCCAGGGATGGCAAACGACCTCGGTGGCGGGCGCTATCCGATCCACCATCTCGGCGCGAGGTACTTCCCCACCGAGCGCTGGGATCCTGAGCACACGGCGGCCGCGGTTGATCGGCAGATCAACGGCGGCGCGATGGACGGGTTCGCCGCGAGCTATGCGGAGACGCTCGCCGCTCGCGGCGTCGCGGATGGCGATCCGGGGGTCGTGATGGGCTACTACAACGCTTCCGACCTGCCTGTGTTCGACCACTTCGCGCAACAGTTCTGCGTCTGTGACCGTTGGCACAGCTCGGTCGCGGGAGCGACCTGGCCGAACCGGCTGTACGCGATCGCCGGGAGGGGCGCCGGCAGCCGCGACGATCCCAAAGTGCCGATCTACCACCAGCGCTCATTCGTGCGCCAGCTGGAGGCCGCCGGCGTCTCGTGGCGCTGGTATTCCCACGACGTCGCGACGCTTCGCCTCGCCGATGCCAAGTATCGCGTCGGACACCGCGAGCATTTCGCCTATGTGCAGAAGCTCAAGCTGGTGTTCAAGACGCGTGGCCGAGGTCTGCTGTATCTCAATGAGGATGCTGCGAGTTTCCTCGAGGATGCCGCGTACGGTCAGCTGCCGGCTGTCTCGTGGATCGACCCCAACTTCAAGGACTTCAACCTGATCGGGTCTCCTCCCAACGACGACCACCCGCCATCGGATGTCACTCACGGGCAAGAGCTCGCGCTGCTCATCTACAACGCGCTGGCCACTGGTCCAAAGTGGGATAAGACGCTGCTGCTGGTCTTCTACGACGAGCACGGAGGTTTCTTTGACCACGTCGCGCCGCCCGAGCACCCGCCCGATGACGAACCCGCGACCTTCACCCGGTACGGGGTGCGAGTGCCGGCGTTCGTCATCTCGCCATGGGTGAAGCCAGGCTCGGTCTCCCACACCCTGTTTGACCATGCCAGCATCCCCAAGACGATCCTGCGTCGTTTCTGTCCGACCGAGCTCGAAGCGCAATCGCCCGCCAGCGCAGTCGCGCATCGGCGCCAGACGAGCCATCCGCACGCTCTCAGCCGTCGCGTTGCCGACGCCGCAGACCTCGGCCAGCTCCTGACCCTCAATGAGCCCCGGCCCGCGCCGGACCGCAGCCACCTGGTGGACTGGTTCGCGAACGAGCAAGCCGCACGCGCCAGACGGCTACTCGAGGACCCAGCCGGCGTGCTGCGCAAGGCAACGGCACACAGCCTGACCGATCTCCAATCCGGGCTCCTCGCTGCGCACCGGCACCTCCACGACCACGGGCACCCCCTCGATCACCCATAGCACCACGAGCCCGAAACCGACCGAGCACGATCGCCCGTAAGTGGACCAGATTGCCCCGGCTTCGAGGACATCTCAGGGCTTTCGTCCAGAGACGGTGGCACTCGAGCGGATCGTCGACCGGGCATCCGTCGCTCCGCCAAGCAGGGCCGACCCTCACCGCCCGTCGAGTCTCGCAAGTCGCCGTCAGCATGGCCCCGCCCTCGCAAGGGGCTTATATCGTATTTGGTCTGATGCCCAATCCTGATGCCCAATCGGCAAATCAGACCTCGCGGGCCATGTGCGGAAAGTGAAGAACCCCGCCAGTAGCGGGGGGTGCCGTTGCGGTCATGTGCCTTGTTCGAGATCATCCTCGGCGCGATCCTCGTGGTGCTCGCCCTCGTGTTCTTCAGCGGACGCGACCAGCGCTACGACGCGCGGGTGCAGCGCCGACACGAGAAGCAGGCCGCGAAGCCGCCATCGAAGCTGATGCGGCGACTCCAGCGTGGCACGCCCCGCACGACCTTCGTCGCCGGTGCCGTCCTCATCGGCCTACCCGGGGTCAGCTACCTGACCGCAATGGGTCTACTGGCCCGACAGCATCTGTCGACCTTCGCCGCGGTGCTCGTCGTGCTGGCCTGGAACGTCATCATGCTGCTCCTGCTGGAGGCCCCGATCGTCGCCTACGCCCTGGCGCCTGCGCGCACTGCCAAGCAGGTCGAAGGCTTCAAGAGCTGGTTGACCCGCGACGAGGGACGGATCGCGTACTGGTGCGCGCTGATCGCCGGAGCTGCCCTGCTCGCAATCGGCATCGTTCACCTCGTGCACTGACACGAGGCCCCTGCCGGTCGAGCCCGCCGGTGGAGCGTAGAACCCGAAGGAACGCGACATCTCACGACCGCTTGCATAGGGACGTCGAGATACGTCGGCTCGCCGAGACCGACGGGCGCCGCTTCATGAGCCGCGAACGGCCGAGATCGGCCAGAAGAACTAGGAGGATCCGTGGACCGCGATGTGGATGATTGCGCGGACCGCGTCCCACGGACCCTCCGGCATCGCGGCGGATGGAGAGGCGCCCGGATGCTGCGGAGCGATGCGGACACGCAGAGCCTGTGGTCTGGTGCGAAACCGCAGCGGCGGGTCAAGCTTCGCCGCCTCGCCGTCGATCCCGGCCGCGACCGGGCCGTCGGAGCGGACCTCAAACGACGGTGTAGACCACTCCTCAACTGGCTTCTCAGCGCCGCCCGCGGCATCCTCTCCGGCCACCGTGATGCCGAGCACTTCTGCGTCCAGGCGCGGGCGTGTGCCGGCGCCGAGCACCCGGCCGAGTCGGTACGGATCGTTGGAGACGAGGACCATCGCTCCGGTCTTGTGCTCGCGACCATCGGCACCGGTCCAGCGCAGGTCGAGCCCCTCCCCGCCCGGTCCAAGGACGGTGGGAACGGTATCGGCGAGCGTGCGCAGTTTCGCGTCGCGGTACCCGGCGCTCTGCACCGCTTCGGCGTACACGCCGAGCGACACGTTATTCACGAACACGCGACCGTTGACCTCGGCGAGATCCACGACGCGCTCGCCCCCCTTGGTGAACGCGTCGAGGGCTCCGACAACATCGTCGCGGTCAACTCCGAGATCAAGCGCGAAATGGTTCCGCGTGCCCGCCGGCACGCACACATACGGGAGTCCACGCTCCGCGGCGATCGCGGCGACGATCGCCTGCGTGCCGTCCCCACCGGCCACGCCCAGCGCGTCCGCACCATTGTCGATCGCGTCATGCACGAGCGTCCCGAGGTCGTCCCCGAGGTGCAGTTCGATTGGCTCCACCCCCCGAGCGCGCGCCTCGCGCGCGACATGGAACCGCTCCGCCTTACCGCCGCCCGACTTCGGGTTGTAGAACAGCACCGGCCGCTTCGGCGGCAAGGCAGGCGGAAGGTTCGCGCGGACGGCGAATGCGCTACTCGCCGCCGCGACCGAGAGCACGAACCCGGCAAAGATCAGCGCATCCTTCAGCACTCCGCCCTCGAGCACGACGATGACCACCGCCCCAGCGAGCAACACGCCGGCGAGAGCCGCGCCGATGATGCGCGCTGCGCCACGATGAACCAACGCCCACCACGCGGCGACCAACGCGAGCGCCATGCACCCAAGCACCGACAGGCCACGGGGAAAGTTCTGCACGCCCACGACTACCGCGAACACCACAGACGCCACGATCAACACGAGTGACGCGATCGCGGCAAACCGCCGAGCCAGCACCGTCACGACACCCCTAGTCGAGCGCGGTCAAGCTCGACCAAGATCAACCGCCCTCCTCTAACCACGCCCGTCCACGCGAGACGGCGCAGTGCTCCAGTCACAAATGCGCTCATCAACCGACGCCCTCCCGCTCACGCGTGCTAGGCGCCGGCGGCGACGGGCGGCCGGGGCGATTCGGCGGTGTCGTGCCCGACCGCGTGCATCGCGACGCCGAGGACGAGCAGGCTGGCGCCGTTGACGATGAACGCGAAGCCGATGAGCAGCGCAAGGGTGGCGAAGCCGATGTGGGGGCTGGAGATGATCACGATCCCGGCGATCACTTCGACTACGGCGACCACGAGTCTCCACAGACGGTGGCCCTCGGTCTCGAAAGATTGAACGAAGCGGATGGCTCCGATCGCGATCAGCCAGATCCCGATGACGACGACGACAAAGGTGATGCCGCCGACCGGGTGGCGGATCAGCACCACTCCGACGATCAGGCTCAGAACTCCGAGGAGGGCTGCCAGTCCGCGGTTCTCGGTGCGGCCCATGAGCGAAGCGCACAGCTCGGCGATGCCATCGATGAGCACGAAGATACCCGCCACGACTGCCAAGGTCGCGAGGCTGTTGCTCGGCTTTGCCAGGACGATCACGCCGACGATGAGGCTGAGCACACCGAGCGAGAGCGGCAGCCACCAAAGGCTTGTCTGCTCGCGAGCCTCCTCGGGTGACATGGATCGGGTGGACATGGCTCACAGCCTCCTGGCGTACGGACACCTCGGCACCTGCGGAACAGCGCCACCGATGTTCGCCTCCGTCATCCCCAGGATCATCGGGGAAAAGTACGCGGAGCAAAGCCGGGCGAGTACGGCTCTCGGCTTGGGTCGGGGGCGCCGGAGCAGAGTTCCCAAGGTCGACGTGCTGGCACGCTACGCATCGCGGGGATCCTGAGCGGAAGACTCGCTCGGACGTTCCGGGTCATGCGGAGCAGGTTGCGGCTCGAACGCGACCGTAATGCGTTGTCGGAGATCGCGTTGCCCGGCTACTGCCGAGTCTCGCAGCGTGCGTTCGTCGGCGGGCATCAGCGCCCCGGCCAGCGAACGCGGCCATAGTCTTTGGACGAGCACGACGTTGACTTCGGCCGCGAGCAACGTGATCTCCGCCGCGATCAACAACCAGGTGAGCAGCCCAATCACCGCCGCAAACCCACCATAGGTCTGACTGCTTCCCTTCAGCACCCTCGCAACGTATACGCCCCCCACTGCCTGTAACAGCAGCCAGCAGCCGGTAGCGAGGGCAGCGCCTGGCAGGACCTGCCGGGTCGTGACCGAGGCTGAGGTGAGTAGCCGGAAGGAAGCGAGGAACACGACGAGGTCGACGCCGGCCGCCGCCGCCAGGCTGGCCACGTCCGCCGGCGCGGGTTTGATCGCGCCCGCCGTCGCAAATCCGACCGCCGCGGTCGTCGCGACGGTAATAGCGCCGACAGAGGCGAGGACGAACAGGCCCCGGATCCGTGATTTCACAAACCCCGATCGACGTACGCGGGGGACCGACCAGAGCTCATCGAGCGCCCTGCCAATCGCCAGCGTGACCCCAAGCCCGGTCCACAACGCCCCCACGAGCCCGACCGCGAGGGCAACGCCACTCCCCGTCAGCGACCCGATGTGACCGCTGATCTGGGGCCCGATCACGGGCATCAGCTTTAGTGTGGAGTCGAGAACTTGCTGTTGGAAGGAAGGATCGCCCTTCAGGGCGAAGCCGAGAATCGCTACAAAGACCAGCAGCAGCGAAAAGACTGAGAAGAAGCCCCAATACGCCACTTGGACTCCAAGGCTCGCAGCGTCGTCATCGACGAACTTCTTGAGAACGGCAACCGGCACTCCGACCGTCGTATGGCGCGCTTGCCACCGGTCCGCGCGCTCCCGGGTGTCGGCCCAGCTCACGAGCGGGAACCCAGCGCGCGTGCATGCGTCGTTGATTCTGAGATCGCAGCAAAGCGGCCAGCCGCTCGCGCAACCCGACATGTGCTGCGCAGGAGCCAGCCGACAGCGACCGCGGTCAGGACAGCACTGCCGACCGTGGGCACGAGGCGCATCCGGAGGCTCCTCATGCTCGACGCTCACCTGCACTGCGGACGCGAGGGGCGGCTTCGCGACCGCCTGTCACGCCCGTTCGGGGTGTGTGTGGGTGGGGAACGGCCGTCAGAGGCCTGTCTGGGCGGTGATCTTCCCGGAGTTGACGGCGGCGGTGAGCGCTTGGTAGTCGCGTTCGTTCTGGTCGGCGTAGGCCTTGGAGAACTCGACGATCGCGCGGTCGAAGCTGTCGCTGTTGCCGAGGTAGGCGGCGATCGCGATCCGGTCGCCGCTGCGGGCGTGCGCGCGGGCGAGCGTCCAGCCGCACAGCGTGCCGTACGCGGCCATGGCCTTCGGGACCATCTGCTCGATCTCCGCGGAGCCCTTCCAGTCCTTCAGCTGCCGGGCGTAGAAGTCGCGAGACTTGCCGTCGAGCCCGGTCTCGACGTGCAGCCAGCCGAGGAAGATGTCGCTGCTGGCTTGCATCAACCGCTGCCCGACGACGACCCGCTCGCCGTGGTTGGAGAACTCGCTCGGCCCGAGGAACTCCTCGAGCACGGAGGCCTCGGCCTCCTTCATCTGCAGGAACAGGGGGTCCTGGCCGTCGCGGCCGAGCATCAGCGCGATATACGCGCGGGTGCCGACGCTGCCGACCCCGACCACCTTGCGCGCGAGGTCGCTCAGCTGGAACTGCTCGAGCAGTATCCGCCGGTCGAACTCGAGCGTCTCACGATAGTCACGCAGGAGTTGGTGCAGCGCCTCGACGATCTCGTCGCGCTCCCCGCCCTGCGCGAGCTGCTCCATCGGCACGATCAACGGCGACTGGTCAACGATCCGTGCCTTGCCATCAACAACTTCAGTCAGCTTGGAGAACGCCGTCATGCTGTCCTTCGTGCGAGCCTTCGCGATCTGCTTGTCCGCTCGCTTGACGAGCTTCGGCTTGTACTGCGAGCCGAACTCCTTGACCACACTCTCGATATCCAAGTGCGAATACCAGACGTCGAGGTTCTTCATCCCCGCGAACTCGGCCATCGCGGTGCGGTAGCGGCCGACCGTGTCAAGCACGATCCGGTCCTGCTCCTTGGCCTTGAAACCATTGGAGCGGGCCGCGATCAGCATGCTCACCGCCAGGCGCTTGACGTCCCACTCCCACGGGCCCGGGAGCGTCTCATCGAAATCGTTGACATCGAACACCAGCTGCCGCTCGGGCGAGGCGAACACCCCGAAGTTGGACAGGTGCGCGTCCCCGCAGCACTGCACGGTCAGCCCTGAGCGCGGCGTCGCGGCGAGGTCGTGGGCCATGATCGATGCCGCGCCGCGATAGAACGTGAACGGCGAGACCAGCATCCGCCCGTACCGGATTGGCACCAGCTCCGGCACACGCGTCTTCGCCTGCCGCTCGAGCAGCTCGACCGGATCAGCCCGAGTCGAGAGCGGCTCGAACAACGCGTGACCAGCACGCGGCACCTCATTCCGCGCCGCCTTACCCCGCGCGACCCGCTCCGCGACCGACAGATGCGGAACCGCCGCGCTCGGCTTCTTGACCGCGGCGGGCTTCCTGCGCTTCGCCTCGGTTGCGTTCTTCTGCGTAGTACTCGTCGTGGCCGCCATTGCCATCGCCTTCCTCTTCGTCAGGTGCCGTTGTTCATGACGTGTGTCTTCTCGGCTGCGAACTCTTCGTCGGTGATCGCGCCGCTGTCTCTGAGCGCCGCCAGGCGCTCGAGCGTGTCGACGCGTCCGCCGGACGGAGCAGTCGAGGGGCGCGTCGCCGGAGCTTCCGCGACGCCCGGGTCTGCGGCTGGGGGTGGGGCGGGTGCAGTCTTGCGGGGGTGGCGTGCGGCTCGCTGGTCTCGGTAGTCGCGTAGCGCTTGGCCGTGCTGAACGCCGGGGAACTCGAGCGCGGTCTGGCGTCGGAGCATCGTGATGCCGTACGCGAGCAGGACCGCGAACAGGAGGATCCAGATGATGTTCCGGAATGCCGGTGTCGGACCGATCAGCACGAGCAGCAGCAGCAGGCCACCGACGACGTAGTAGGCAACCGCGGGGCTGTCGCGCAACTTCGGAGCCAGGATCTTTCGTATCTCGGTCGCCGGGCGGGTCGGGCCGGCCAGCCAGGCCGACGCGACGATCACGATCCCGTAGACGATCATGGCGACCGCGATGTCGCGCAGCATCGAGGTGCCGATGTTCCACACCTGATGCGCAGCGGGGATGTCCGACGGGACCTTGACCAGGCCGTGGACGACCGCGTCGCCGCCGACCCTGCGGATCAGCAAGAGCGCTGCTCCGATCAGCACGAAGCACCAGCCGGTCGTTCGCAGCGTCCGACGGCGCCGTCCACGGGCCAGGTACACGGCCAGCGCGAACAGCAGGATCCCGAGCGCCGGCAGCACGATCGCCAAGCCCTTGACGGCGTTGGCGATGTCCTGCGCGGTCTTGAGCTGGTTTGAGCGCATAATCACCAGTTGGCCGCTGGAGTTCGGCAGCGTGACCCCGAGCTTCTGCTGAGCCGCCGCCCGAACGGTCGCGCCGGTCGAGCCTTGCAGCTTTGACTGCACCGCGGCGGCCTGGCTCGAGAGTCCGACCGTCGCGGCGAGCTGGGTGATGAGCGAGCGCACGTTCAGGCTCACGACCCCTGACTGCGTCGAGACGACGGGCCCGCCACCGGACAGCACTCGCAACAGCTCCTTGTGCGCCGCGATGTTGGCCTGAACCCATGCGCCCTGCACCAGCGGGGTGGCGAGCACCCGCGGGGCGAGCTGGCCAGCGAGCTGCTGCAACCCCGCCGCGGCCGGACCGGCCAAGGGCTGCAGCTGCTTGGGCAGCACCGTCTGCAGCTCTCCCGAGACGTTCACGTTGCTGAACAGCTCATGCACCAAATAGGCGCTCAGCGCCGTCTGCACCTGCTTGTCCTCAAGGATCTTGCTGCTGGTGGAGGACCAGTCCGAGGTGCTGAGCGCCTGCCGGTTGACCCAGATCGCGAACGTCGCCGCGATACCGATCACCGTCGCCAGAACAAGCAACGTTGGCACGAGGAAGCGATGAAGCCTCCGGGCAACCGGCGCGGCACCCGAACGCGGTGCTGCGCCAGTGCCGGCCTCGGCCGGCGCGGCCCCCTCAGTCGAGACGCCAGCCTCGGCCGGCGCGGCCCCCTCAGTCGAGACGCCGGCCTCGGCCGGGGCGGCCCCCTCAGTCGAGACGCCGGCCTCGGCCGGGGCGGCCCCCTCAGTCGAGACGCCGGCCTCGGCCGGGGCGGCCCCCTCAGGCGAGGCGGCAGTCTCGGCCGGGGTCTCAGCATCCGGCGGAGTGTCCGCACCCGCCGGGGGGGTGGGGCCAGAGCCGGTCATCGTGAGCCGTCGCGGTAGTTCATGCGAAGTTCGTGTGATGTTCTGGGCGTGCGCTTTCCCGCCGGGACGGTCGAGGCGAGCTGGTTGCGACGTCGCTCCGCGAGCGTGGAATGAGGCCGGCGCTCTCAGCTAGGTTCACGGCGTCGGCCCGATTGGTGGCCCCGAGTTTCTTGTAGATGTTTCCGACGTGCGTCTTCACGGTGGGACGGCCGATGCCGAGCTGGTTGCCGATCGCGGCGAGAGTTCGATAGGTCGGGAGAAGAGCGAGGACGCGGGTCTCGGCCGGCGTCAGGGACACCGTCTCGCGTGGCTTCTTCCTGTGGCTCGGTTTCGGCTGATTGGTGATGGTGCTGTGACGTTACGGCGGGGGTGATCGATTCGTCATCGGCCTAAATGGCTGATGTCTACGTAGTTTTCGCCGATGCCAGACACGTCAGGGCGGCCTAGCATCCCAATCGTCCGTCTTCGGGCACCCGAGAAGTGGCATCTGCTGATGCGGGCGGACCGGCTTCGCAGAGCATTTGACGCAACGAAACCTAGTGCGCGAGGTCGATCGACTTGTATGAGATTTTTGGCGCCGGCCGCCCTTCGGTGAGGGGACCAACCGGCATCGACGAGTTGCCGGTCGAGACAGCTCAGTACGCGACGACGCGCCGGTGGCGGTTGCGCCAGCGGGGCGGCCTCATCGTCATCACGTTGTCCGGGGAGGCCCCGCTGGAACGGCAGAGGGCGGCGCGCGGACGGAGGAGCTATGACTAGCGCTGTCCTCTCCGCGTCCGGGCCACTGCTGGGGGAGTCGAAGCTTCGCGTTCCGACTGTTCGGGGTGGCGTGGTCCCGCGCGCTCGCCTCGCTCGGCTGCGGGAGGACGCCCAGCGCAGCCGGGTGGTGTTGGTTGCTGCTCCGGCGGGGTACGGGAAGTCGACTCTTGTCGCGCAGTGGTGTGACCGGGATCCGAGGGCGACCGCCTGGGTGCAGCTCGGCCACGGCGACAACGACCCGGTGGTGCTGATCGCCCGCGTCGTGGCGGCTGTCGAGCGGACGGGCCCGGTTCGCGGTGAGCTGCTCGAGGAGTTGTCGCAGCGGACGCCCCGGATCAATGAGGTCGTCCTTCCGCTCCTGGCGGCCGACCTGGGCGAGCGTGACCCGTTCGTGCTGGTGCTGGACGACGTGGACGTTATAACGGCTGAGAAGAGCCGCGCGATTCTCGGGTTTCTCATCGACTGGGTTCGGTCCGGCTGTCAGTTGGTGTTGATCGCGCGAGGCGATCCGGGAGTGCCGCTGGGCCGGCTGCGTGCGAGTGGGGATCTGGGCGAGATCGGGGCCGCGCTCCTGGCTCTGGACGCAAATGAGACGCGTGAGGTTGCCGCGGGCGGAGGACTGGAGTTGTCAGAGGAGGCGGCCGAGGCTCTGTGCGAGCGAACCGAGGGGTGGGCTGCCGCGGTTGCGCTGGCGGCGCTGTCGCTGGGCGGCCGTGACGATGCCGAGATGCGGGCTGCTGGTCTGTCCGGCAACCAGGAGCAGATCGCCGATTACCTCGTGGAAGAGGTGCTGAAGCGCCAGCCGGAGCATCTCAAGCGGTTCCTAATTGGGACGTCGATTCTCGAGCGCATGACGGCGCCGTTGTGCGATGCGGTGCTCGGCACCGACGACGCGGCGATTTCGCTCGAGGCGCTCGCCCGTTCGAATGCCTTCGTCGTCCCGCTCGACGATCACCGCGGGTGGTACCGCTACCACCATCTGTTCGGCGACATCCTGCGTGCCGAGCTCGAGTGGCGCCATCCGGAACTGCTGTCGGTGTACCTGCGGCGGGCCGCAGCCTGGTGCGAGGCGTACGGAACTCCGGGCGAGGCGTTCGCTTATGCGCATGAGGGCGGGGATCTCGCTCAGGCCGGCCGAATCGCGCTTGCGTCCCGGGACGTGTTTGCAAGGCGCGGGCGGATCGAGAGCCTGCGGCTGTGGCTCAACCGCTGCACCGAGGAGGAGATCGCGTCAGACCCGCAGCTGTCGATCGCGGCCGCGTGGGTCGCCGGGTATCGAGGCGATGCGGCCCGGGCGAGGCGGTTCTTCGCTGCGGCCGAGCGGGGGCCGCTCGATGTGGCATCGGCCGACGGGGCAGCTTCGCTTCGCTCGGCGCTCGCGAACCTCCGAACTGCCATGGCGCCTGACGGCATCCCGCAGATGCTGAGCGATGCTGAGTTCGTCTACGCGTCGGAGAAGAAGGCGGGGACCCGATGGCTTCTCAGCGGCTGTCGCGCTATGGGAGTGGCGTACGTTCTCCTGGGCCGGCCGCAGGAGGCGATCACCGCGCTGAGGGAGGCACTCGCTCTCTCAAGCGACCAACCTGAGGTCGCCCACGCGCGGGTCTTCAGTCTCAGCTATCTGGCCTTCGCGGCCACGGAGCTGGACAATCGGCGAGACGCGCAACGATGGGCAGTCGAGGCGACCTGGCTGGTCGCCAAAGAACACCTCGACGGGACGGTTTACAGCGCTATCGCCGACACGGCGGGAGCGCTCGCCCATCAGCAACGCTGTGACCACACAGAGGCGGCGCGCCAGCTCGAGACCGTCCGCCGGCTCCGCCCGCTGCTCCGCGGGGCCCCGTGGCTGAACACCGATCTCGCGCTGCGCTGTGCGGACATCAGCCTCGACCTCGGCGATCCCTCCGGCGCCCTCGACTTCGCGGAGGTGGCGGGCGACGCGCTGCAGGGATATCCCGACGCCGGAACGCTTCCCGCCCGGCTCGCACGACTCGAACAGCGGATCACGCGAGGACAGGACTACGGACTCACCGCGGCCGAGCTCCGGCTCCTCGCTTTCCTGTCGACCCATCTCTCGCTCCAGGAGATCGCCGATCGGCTTTACATCTCGCGCGCTACCGTCAAGACCCACGTTGCGTCGATCTACGGCAAGCTCGGCGTCCCGGGACGGTCCGAAGCAGTCGAGATGATCGAGCAATTCGGCCTCGGATCGCCAGCAGCCCAGGTGACGATCCCGGCTCCGCATATCTGACTGAGGTCGCGCAGCGGCGCCGGCTCGCCCTTCGCTGAGCCCGGAAGATATCCACCTTTTTGGCCGATGCCACGTCGGCCTCCCCAGCCGTAGCGTTAGGGGCACCAACCAATCCCGCATTCCGTGACCTCTGGCCGGGATTGCACTAGGAGGCACATCTGATGGTGACGCTCGCAACCAGTTACCCGTTCTTGAACATTTTGTGGGACATCCTGATCTTCATGGTGTTTGTGATCTGGATCTGGATGGTGATCATGGTGCTGATCGACATCTTCAGCCGGATCGACCTGTCGGGCTGGGGCAAGGCCGCCTGGGTGGTGTTCATCATCGTGGTGCCGTTCATCGGCGTGCTGTGCTACCTGATCGCCTACAGCGCCGGGATCGCCGAGCGACGCGCCTAGGACGCCATGGTCTCGGGGACGCAGTTCGACGGCCGCGTGCGCAAGACCCGCTGGCACGGACGGCGCGGGCCGCTTATCCGGAGCGTCGCTCGCGCGCACCCCGGGGCGCGCGAGCGCTGCACCCGTCCTCCACCAACGAAGGAGCTCCTGTGCTTTCCAGACATTTGAACGGCATGAACCGAGAGAGGTCACGAAACGGTGCCGGTTGCGGATTGACGCGCGTGGCTGCGTTGGTGCTGCCCGCTGTTGCGGTCATCGCCCTGGTGGGTTGTGGCAGCAGCAAGCCGGCGTACTGCTCGGATCGGACGAATCTCGAGAACTCGGTGAAAGGGCTGACGAGTCTCAACTCGAGCAGCGGCATCAGCGGTCTGCAGACGCAGCTCACGAAGATCGAGAGTGACGCGACGTCGCTGGTGAACGCCGCCAAGAGCGACTTCCCCACCGAGACCAGCGCCGTGAAGTCGTCGGTCGACACGCTCCAGACCGCTGTCAAGGCGCTCCCGTCGAGTCCTTCGGCGGCCCAGATCGCCTCGATCGCTGCCGACTCATCGAGCGTCGTGAACTCGGTCGACAGCTTCGTTAGCGCGAGCAAATCGAAGTGCAGCTGACGTATGAAGGTCTGGCCGTGGAACTCGAGACCGCTTACACAATCGCCAGTCAAAGCCATGTCGGTCAGCGCACCCGCTTCGGCGATTCCGTGATCGACCACCTCAAGCGGGTCGCGTCCGCCGTCCCTCCGGATGCCCGGGCCGTTGCGCTGCTCCACGACCTGCTCGAGCTCTGCCCGACCGGGCGCTGGGTCCTACGCGGCACGGGCCTCACTCGCACACCGAACTGGACGCCCTGGAGCTGCTGACGCACGCCCACGGAGAGTCCTACGAGGTATACGTGCGCAGGATCGCAGAAACCCCAGGACCGGCCGGCCGGCTCGCGCGGATCGTGAAGCTCGCTGACCTCGAGGACCATCTCGCGCACGGATCGATCCCGTCAGGTGCTCCCCCGTACGCGTGGGCGCGGGAACAACTCCTTACCGCTCGAAACCAGACGGTGCAAGCCGCGCCGGAAACGCGGTCGCAAACAGCTGATTGGTTACGCGCGGCGCCCGGCTGGTGATGGGTGCTTGTGGGAAGCTCGTGATTGGGGGACGCGTCGGGGATGTCGACGTGTCGTTGATCGATTCGGGCGGCCGGGACCGCGTCGATGAGACCAGACCGGACGATTTATGGCCGTTCGATCGGCAGGCCTGTCTGCCTGCTCGTTTACTGGTGCGAGCTGTGAACGTGGGAACCGGAGCTGTGGGCCCCCGAAACGGCCAAACCAGGTAGACCGCAAGAGCGAAGTACAGCGCCACGGCCACGCTTGGCAGTGCGAGTCCGATCAGGATCGCGACCCCATACGCGGCGACCATCGGCAGCAGTCCTCGTTGTTCGCTCTCCAGCTCCGCGCCCTCTCCCTCGGGTGCGTAGAGGTGCCCGCGGCGGGCATACGCGTCCAAGCTGAGCCCGGCGGCGCGGATCGCCAGCAGGTTCAGCCCGTACATCGTGACAAACACCCGCTCGCTGCCGGTGTGGTGCAGGGAGCCTGCGATGAGCTTCGTCGGGAAGGGCAGGAACACCACGATGAGCAGTAGGAGCAAGTTGAGTCGCAGCAAGATCCGATCTCCCCGCGCGAGCCGATCGGTCAGCGCGACGTGGGCGAGCCATCCAGCGCCGATCGTCAGGAAGCTGACGAGGTACGCGAGATAGGAGGGCCAAGCACGAAGCACCTGCGCCAGCGCGCCGCCCGGCGGATGAATGGCGATCGACGCCACGAGCAGCGTCGCGGCGAACGCGAACACACTGTCGCTGAGTGATTCCAACCGCCCGGTGCCGAGCGATCGGCGCGCCCGCGGCGTGTCTGCGTCAGAGGCCACGACACCGCCTCCATCACGTTCGATCAATAGATCGCGGCAATTCTTACAGGTCGCCCGAGCGACAGCGAGCTACGGCAGCCCGATCGGGCCGGTGCCGGTGCGTCTGCCAGCGCGGCCCGGGCGCGGCATGCTGACGATCGGCTCCTCGGTGGCAGCGTTCATTGTTTATGCGCCGCGCGCGGGGTGCGGCTGGTGATGGGTGCTTGTGGGAAGCTCGTGATTGGGGGACGCGTCGGGGATGTCGACGTGTCGTTGATCGATTCGGGCGGCCGGGACCGCGTCGATGAGACCAGACCGGACGATTTATGGCCGTTCGATCGGCAGGCCTGTCTGCCTGCTCGTTTACTGGTGCGAGCTGTGAACGTGGGAACCGGAGCTGTGGAGCCCCCGAAACGGCCAAACCAGGTAGACCGCAAGAGCGAAGTACAGCGCCACGGCCACGCTTGGCAGTGCGAGTCCGATCAGGATCGCGACCCCATACGCGGCGACCATCGGCAGCAGTCCTCGTTGTTCGCTCTCCAGCTCCGCGCCCTCTCCCTCGGGTGCGTAGAGGTGCCCGCGGCGGGCATACGCGTCCAAGCTGAGCCCGGCGGCGCGGATCGCCAGCAGGTTCAGCCCGTACATCGTGACAAACACCCGCTCGCTGCCGGTGTGGTGCAGGGAGCCCGCGACGAGCCCGGTCGGGAACGGCAGGAACACCACCACGAGCAAGACGAGCAAGTTCAGTCGCAGCAAGATCCGATCTCCCCGCGCGAGCCGATCGGTCAGCGCGGTGTGGGCGAGCCACGCAGCGCCGATCGTCAGGAAGCTGACGAGGTACGCGAGATAGGAGGGCCAAGCACGAAGCACCTGCGCCAGCGCGCCGCCCGGCGGATGAATCGCGATCGACGCCACGAGCAGCGTCGCGGCGAACGCGAACACACTGTCGCTGAGTGATTCCAACCGCCCGGTGCCGAGCGATCGGCGCGCCCGCGGCGTGTCTGCGTCAGAGGCCACGACACCGCCTCCCTCACGTTCGATCGATAGACCAGGCAATTCTTACATGTCCCCCAAGCGACAACGAGCAGCATTCGGGCGGAGCAGCAGGATCAAGGCGCGGCGGAGACTGCCGGCATAACAAGCGCCCATACGATGCTCGCGCCCACCTCCTTGCCCACCGCGGGGCGCCGACAGGTCGTCGCCGCGCGCCAAACCCGGCTCGAGACCAAGCCAAGCAGTTGCAGCCGCTGTCTGGCCCGACCGCGGCCGAGTCGCAGCAGCTCGCGGGCCAGCTCGATCCGAGGGTGCTCGTCAGCCCACCGGTGCAGGGCGCGTGGGTTCAGGCCAACGCGGCCGCGCACGATGCGAATCAGCCATATCGGCCGATGCTTCCGCGCGAACCTCCGAGTACGTTGAGGTGAGACACGCGACCGCTGCCGCCCGAGAGGCGGCGGAGCTTTTCGTGGCGAGCATTCGGCCAAACCGAGGACAGGAGCTCCAATGAGCGATAGACCGGTTTTCGTCTATGCAGCAACCTATTCCAGCACAGACGATGCGTGGAGCGACTACGACATCCTGCTCGACCTTCACTCACAGAAGCTTGTCGGCACGTATGACGCCGCGGTGATCAACAAGGACGTCGACGGCAAGGTCCACGTCCACAAGCACGAGAAGGCCACCCAGCACGGCGCCTGGGGAGGGATCGCAGTCGGTGCGCTGGTCGGGGTTCTGTTCCCGCCATCGATCCTCGCCGGGGCGGCGGTCGGCGGCGTCGTCGGCGGCGTCGGTGGGCATTTCCGCAAGGGCGTCTCGCGCGGCGACGCGAAGGAGCTCGGGGAGATGCTGGTCGCGGGAGACGCGGCACTGGTCGTGATCGGGGAGTCACGCGTCGGCGAGCAGCTCGACAAGGCGCTCACGCACGCGCAGAAGTCTGTCGAGAAGGAGGTCGACGCCGACAGCAAGGACTTCAAGTCAGACCTCGAGGAGGCGGAGAAGGAACTGACCAAACAGGAAGCCACCGCGAGTTAGAACCGACGGCTCGCGCCGCGTGCATCGCCGGCGTGACGGGCGGTTGAGAGACCCGCCGGTCGGTCGTGCGTGAGGTGTGCCTTGATCCGATCGTCAGACGCTTGTTGGGGCTGTGTCCCCGCCTGAGTGCATGGCGGCGCTCAGCGCTTGGTATTCGGGTCAAACGGGACACTGTCGACCGCCCCGGCAGCTCGCTGTGCCGCTGGGCATTTAGCGTTGAACGGCTGCGGCTCGTCGCATCGCGATCACTCTTACTCCCGGTGGGGCCGCACCACCCGGGGGTGACGCGCCTAATCACGCCTGACGAGCGCTATTTGTTCCCGCCGACGAGGAAGGCCGGCACGCGACAGCATCCATCGACCCGATCAGCCTGCTGCTCGCGAGGAAAGGGTTGTCCCGGCGGCGATCCAGGCCAGGGACGAGCCTCGAGCGCTGTCTGCCTACGAAGCTACGGTTCCGGCTCTGTGAATCGGCCACTTTGGCTGATGCTTCGGCGCGAACCTTCGACTACGTTGGCATGAAGAGTCGCACGACTCGCACGGCCGCCTCAGCGGTCCCGAAAGTCAATCTCAAGGAGTACTGATGAGTGCATCGCAGGATCTCTCGAAGCTGTCGAATCGTGCTGCGAAGGCCGAGAAGGACGTTGCGGCCGCAAAGGCCAAAGGGCAGGCAGAGCTGAAGGCGCAGGCCGACGCGGCCCGCAAGTCGGCCGATGCCCATGCGGCCAAACTCAAGAAGGACGCCGACGCCTCCGCCGCCAAGGCAAAGGCTCAAGGCGCTGACGCCAAGGCTAAGGCCGCGGATTCGTGGAGTGACGTGAAGAGCCAGTGGAGCGACCATGTCGCCAAGGTCCACAAGAAGCGCGATCAGTCCAAGGCAGCGTTCGACGCTAAGCGTGCTGAGCACGACGCGGAGGTCGCTGAGAGCGACGCCGAAGACGCCATCGATTTCGCCTACTCCGCGATCGAAGAGGCCGAATCCGCTGTCCTCGACGCGATCCAGGCGCGCGCCGCGGCAGACGACCCAAACACCGCACAAACCCTGGCGACCTCGTAGCCGCGAGCGACCGACGCGTATCGAGAGCGGCGTTCGCACGCGACAAACACCCGCGCGAGCGGCGGAGCGTAACCCGTGCCGCCGCCCGCCCCGAACCTCACAGGGACATTGACCATGACTGACACGCTGATCGACCAACTCGAGACCGAAGAATCGATGTTTGTGCAGACCGCACAGGGCATCGACAAGACGGGAGGCACCCTCACGCTGCGAGGGGTCACGCCGTCGACGCTGTACTTCTCCGACCGGCCGCAACGGGTCGTCGGCCACATGACCACCGCCGATTTCGTCGACCTCTGGGGCGCCGGAGACAACAGCTTCGAGTCCGATCCACCGAACGCGGTGCTGTCATTTCTCGAGCCGGGCGCTGACGTGCCCGAGGACGTGGTGATTGTGATCAAGGCGCCCCAGCTCACCAACGGTGACCTGTCCTACTCCATCGAGGTTCTCGACGGAGCGATGCCCGCGAACGCGGGGCCCGTCACGCTGTTCATCGACCCGTTCGGACGGCCGCTGTCACCCGTCTCGGTGTGCGGCGTGCGCAGACGCGAGCGCCGACGGACGCGACGAGGCATCTAACGCCCAGGCCGCGGACCCCAGCGCGCGGCCGGCTTGGGGCGACTAAGACCGCCGACCCAATTGATTCATGAAAGTGATGACGTGACCATGAGCCAGACCGTTCCTCCTGCACCGGCGACAGCCATTCCGCCCGAAATCACCACGCCCGACTCGGTCGAGACGCGAATCGGCACGCTCGATTACAAGGACGGCGCGCCGAGTGCGGAGACGGTTGCGAGGGTGTACGACAACCTCGATTTGATGCACGCCGTCGAGGCGTTCCTGAACGCCTACGGCGGCGCTTCGACGTCTGCTCTGCGGAGGGGCATGATCAGTGCTGGCGTCCCGGACAACGAAGTCCTCATTTTCTCGCGACTGATGGGCGCGGAGTCTCTGTTCCTGACCGCGAACGCGGACACGATCTACTTCTGGTCCATCCTGGACATGACGGGCGGCCCGATCGTGCTCGAGACGCCACCGATGTCGCTGGGCGTCATCGACGACATGTGGTTTCACTGGGTGACCGACTTCGGGCTCCCGGGCCCCGATCGGGGCGGCGGCGGGAAATATCTGCTGCTTCCACCTGGCTACACGGGCGAGGTGCCGGAGAGCGGCTACTTCGTCGAGCCGGTGCGCACGACCCGAGCGCTGATGCTCGGGCGCGCGTTCCTCGAGAACGATGATCCGGCTGAACCGGTCGGGCTGATCAAGAAGACACTCAAGATCTACCCATATGAGCCGGGCGGCTACGGCACGACTATCGCCAGCGCGCTGGCGGGCACGTCCTCGCTTCGGCGAACGCCGGAGGGCCACCTCGACTGGTCGTTTCTCAAGCCCCAGCCGGCGGCCACGTTCATCGAAGGCAGCGGGCTGGTGATGAACACTGTTCCGCCGAACGACTCGAGCTACTACGAGCTGATCGACGAGCTCGTGCAGGACGAGCCGACCGGCGCGCTCGATCCCGAGATCATGGGATCGCTGGCCGCGATCGGCATCGTCAAGGGCGCGGCGTTTGCGCCCGATGAGCGTATGCAGAAGATCCTGGGGGACGCGGCGGCGATTGCGACGGCGACCGCACGAACGCTGAACTGGCGCGCGCGCGAGTCCGAGGGGTTCGCCTACTACCCCGGTTCGGCGTGGACCAACTACCTGTTCGTCGGCGGCTATACCTTCGAGGCACCGCCGCCGCAGGTGAGCCCGAGCGGGGTGGTGACGCCCTCCCCGCCGACGGGATACCGCGCTCTGCACCAGCGCAGCGCGTTCTTCTTCTACGCGACCGGGATCACGCCGGCGATGATCATGCGCCTGACGGAGATCGGCTCGGAGTACCTCGGCGCGTTCGTCGATTCCAACGGCGACTACCTCGACGGAGGCAAGGCGTACAAGATCACGCTGCCGCCGAACATCCCGGCCGCGAAGTTCTGGTCTCTGACCGTGTACGACAACCAGTCCCGCTCAATGCTGCAGACCGAGCAGCGCTACCCCAGAGCGGGCAACCAGAGCTACCCGACGCCGGCGGCGGTCGCGGATGCCGACGGCTCCATCACCGTGTACTTCGGGCCGGCCAAGCCCGAAGCGGTGAAGGACGGCAACTGGATCCAGACCGTCCCCGGCAAGGGATGGAACACGCTGTTTCGCCTCTACAGCCCGCTCGAGCCGTTCTTCGACAAGACCTGGCGCCTGAGCGAAATCGAACCGAACTGAAACCCGGAGGATCAAACGATGACCCCGTCCACTGAAACAGTTAAGGCCGTTTCGGCTGAGACGCTGAGATCGGTCTCGACGCCCGACCGCGTCGAAAGCCGTCTTGGGACGCTTGAGTTCGACGATGGCGCGCCAACCGATGCGACGGCTGAATTGCTGTATGACCACCTCGACTTCGTGCGCGGAGTGGAGGCGTTCCTGAGCGCATTTCCCGGCGCGTCGATGGCCGCGATGCGCAAAGGCTTCCAGTCGATCGGCATCGAGGACAACTCGCTGCTGATCTACTCGCCGCTGGCGGACTCCGCCTCCCTCTACCTGACCGCGAACTGCGACACCCCGTACTTCGCCGGCTTCGTGGACCTGACCGACGGACCGATGGTGCTCGACGTCCCGGCGCTCGCTGCCCCGTCGGGCATTCTCGGCACGATCGATGACATGTGGTGGGGATGGGTGACCGACTTCGGCGTGCCGGGTCCCGACCGGTCCGCGGGCGGCCGGTACCTGCTCCTGGGGCCGGACTACACCGGCCTGTTGCCTGACAGCGGCTTCCATGTCGCGCGGGCGCGGACGACGCGCGTCTTCATCCTCGGCCGGGCGTTCATGGTCGACAACGACGCCAGCCTGGCAGTTGACACCGTGCGGTCCGGCTTGCGGATCTCGAAGTACGTCCCCGGCGCCCAGGGCACGGCGATCGCGACCTTCCTGGCGGGCAACGCGCCTCTGGCACCGTTGCCGACCCCGGCCGAAACGCGCTTCACCGAGGGCACTGGTGTGCCGATCAACACGATCCCACCTAGCGACTTCAGCTACTGGGAGCTGATCAACGGTCTGGTGCAGCAGGAGCCGGCCGGCGCCGCCGACCCCGAGATCATGGGTCTACTCGCATCGGCCGGGATCGTCAAGGGCAAGCCGTTCAAGCCGGACGGGCGGATGCGGAAGATCCTCGAAGACGCCGTCGTCGTCGGCAACGCCACCGCGCGCACGATCTCGTTCGCGCCCCGACCAGACGAGGGCTTCGCCTACTACCCCGGCTCCGCGTGGCTCAACCCGCTCTTCGTCGGCGGGTACGAGTTCCTCGACCCACCGCCGCAGATCACCCCCAAGGGCGTCATCCACAGCCCGAGCGACGGCGCACGCAAGCTCAACGCCCGCATCGCGTGGTTCTACCCCTACACCGGCGTTACCCCCGCGATGTGCATGCGCCTCCCCGGCATGGGGTCGCAGTACCTCGTCGCGATGCGCGACGCAAGCGGAGAGTTCCTCGACGGCGGACGCAACTACCGGCTCACCCTCCCGCCCGACATCCCCGAGAGCCGCTTCTGGTCCGTGATGCTGTATGACCTGGCAGACCCGCTCGATGCTCCAAACCGATCAGAAGAGACCGGACCTCGGGAGCCAATCGGGCAAAGTCAAAACCAACAAGGACGGCTCGACCGACATTCACTTCGGGCCGACCTCCCCTGACGGGATGGCCAACAACTGGCTCCAGACCGTCTCAGGTAAGGGCTATTTCGTGATTTTCCGCCTCTACAACCCACTCCAGCCGTTCTTCGCCAAGACCTGGCGCCCAGGCGAGATCGAACCCCACGCCCCAGACGCCAACTAGCAGAGATGGGTCAGGCGATCGGCCAGGTCCTGACGTTTGGGGTCGGCGTTGCCCTCAGCCCTGTGCCGATCATCGCCGTGGTATTGCTGCTCGCCACTCCAAAGGGTCGCGCGAACGGTCCCGCATTCCTCGGCGGGACGGTTCGGTCCCGCATTCCTCGGCGGGTGGATCTTTGGACTTGCGGCCGCTGGCACGGTCCTGCTGCTGGCCGCCAGCGGTGGCGGCGCTAGCAACAACGGCACGCCGGCTGACTAGGTCAGCGTCGTGAAGATCGTGGTCGGGGTGCTGCTGCTGCTCGCGTTGCGGGAGTGGCGCGGGCGCCCGCGCGGTGACGCGAAACCACAGCTTCCGAGGTGGATGAAGGCGATCGACACGTTCACCGCATCAAAAGCCGCCGGGACGGGGGCCAGCCGGTGCGTCGACACTTGCGTGCCGACCGCGTCGGAAACGCCAATTGAGCGAGGTAGCGTGATCCGGTGTGGCAGGCAGGGCGTCAACCGCGAGAACGGGTCGGGTTCTCGAGCGTCGCCGGGCCGTCGCGCTGGCGCGACACTACCGCGAGTTCGAGGGGCTCTCCATCAGGCAGATCGCGGATCGTCTTGGTCGCTCGCCGGCGACGATCAAGGCGTATTTCTACGATCCGACCGGCGAGAAGGCGAGGGCGGACAAGGCGCGTTATGTCGGCGTGTGTCGCGGCTGCGGCGCCTACACCCAGTCGCGGAACGGGAAGGGGGACGCCTACGCCTATTGCAAGGCGTGCCACCCGGGCGCGATCGAGGGCCGGTGGACTCGGGAGCGCGTGCTCGACGCCATGCTGCGCTGGAGCACACGCTACGGTCGGCTGCCGTCGTCGTACGACTGGTCGCGCACGCACGCGCGTCGCTGTGGCGGCGAGCCGCTCGCGCGACTCAGCACAGGCGACTGGCCTTCCGCCGGCGTCGTGACCGCTGTCTACGGGAGCTGGCCGGCGGCACGGGCTGCAGCCGCCAAGCAGCTCGTCCAGGCTGGCGGTGACGATCGACGGTCGCGGGCCTGTCGGTCCTGACGACACACGGCCGGCCGGGGGGGGATGATCTGGCCTGGGAATCATCGCGCCCTGGCCTAGAACGACAAGAGCGATTTCCCCCACCTTGGCCGATGCCGTGAGCGGGCTTGATCGGCAACATCAATCGTGACCTAGAGAACCGGCCACGAATCGTGGAGGCACGATGAGCACAGCGACGAAGCGCAAGCCGACACCGGCTAAGTCCGCCAACGGTGGCCAGGCCGCCGTTGAGAAAAAGCAGGCGGCGACGATGCCGCAGAGCGCCGCGGCGCCGTCACCATTCACCCCGATCGCTGACTACGCGTTTCTGTCCAACTGCCACACAGGGGCTCTCGTCGCGCCGGACGGAACTATCGATTGGCTGTGCGCGCCGCGTTTTGACTCGCCCAGCGTGTTTGGCTCGTTGCTGGACCGGGGTGCGGGAGGCTTCCGCCTCGGCCCGTTCGGGATCGACGTGCCCAGCAATCGGGCCTACGACCCCGGAACGAACACGCTCGTCACCTCTTGGAAGACGCCAACGGGTTGGGCGATCGTGCGCGACGCGCTGACGATGGGTCCGCGCCGCGGCGAGGACACGGTCACGCCGCACACTCGGCCGCCAGCCGACGAGGACGCTGACCACGTGCTCGTGCGGACGGTTGAGTGCATTGAGGGGAGCGTCGAGATCGAGCTCGTCTGTGAGCCGGGGTTCGATTACGGCCGTGTGCTCGGCGAGTGGTCGCTCAGCGAGGATCGCCACCGTGCCGATGCGACTGGCGCCGGTCAGACGATCCGGCTGCAGACCGACATGCTGATCGGGATCGAGGCGCACCACGCTCGAGCCCGGCACGTGCTACACGCCGGGGAGCGGCTCTACTGCGCGCTGTCGTGGGACGAGGGATTCCCGGTGCCCACGACCGTTGAGCAAGCAAACGCACAGCTCGCCACGACGACGCGCTTCTGGCGTGACTGGCTGGCCCGCGCGCGCATCCCAGACCACAAGCTGGGCCCGCTCATCCAGCGCTCCGCGCTGGCGATCAAGGGCCTTACGTATATGCCGACCGGAGCGACCTGCGCGGCGCTCACCACGTCACTGCCCGAGACGCCGGGCGGGGAGCGCAACTGGGACTATCGCTTCACCTGGATGCGAGATTCGACGTACACGCTCCAGGCGCTGCACTTTCTCGACCTCGACTGGGAGGCCAACGAGTTCATGCAGTTCATCGCCGATCTCGAGCGCAATGACGACGGTGGCATGCAGATCATGTACGGAATCGATGGCCGGCGAGATTTGACCGAGAGCTTGCGCGACGATCTCTCCGGCTACGCCGGTGCCCGTCCCGTCCGAGTCGGCAACGGCGCCTTCGATCAGCGCCAGAACGACGTCTTCGGGTCCGTACTCGACTCGGTCCTGATCCACACCCGCCGCAGCCAACGTCTCCCGCGGCGGCTGTGGCCGCTGGTCCAATCGCAGGCCGAGTGCGCCACAGCCGTCTGGCGCCAGCCCGACCAGGGCATCTGGGAAGCGCGCGGCGAGCCGCAGCACTACGTCTCCTCGAAGCTGATGTGCTGGGTCGCGATGGACCGTGCGGCGAAGCTCGCGAGCATACGCGGCGACACCGACCTTGTCGCAGGCTGGCGGGAAACCGCCGAGGAGATCAAGGCCGACATCCTCGCGCACGGGGTCGACAAGCGCGGAGTGCTATGCCAGCACTACGGAACCGAAGCGCTCGACGCCTCGACGCTGCTGGCCGCATTGTTTGGCTTCCTTCCGGGCAACGACGATCGCCTGCGCGCCAGCGTGCTCGCGATCGCCGACGAGCTGACCGAGAACGGCTTCGTACTGCGATACCGCACCGGCCAGACCGACGATGGCCTGTCCGGCAAGGAAGGGACGTTCTTGATCTGCTCCTTCTGGCTGGTCTCGTCTCTGGCGATCATCGGCGAGATGCAGCGGGCGCGAGACCTGATGGAGCGCCTCGTGAAGATCGCGTCTCCCCTTGGCCTGTACGCCGAGGAGTTCGATGTCGACACGGGCCGGCACCTCGGCAACTTCCCGCAGGCCTTCTCCCACCTCGCGCTCGTCGAGGCCGCCTCGCGGATCGTGTTGGCCGATCGACTCGCAGAGATCACCTGACGGCTAGGAGGTTTGACGATGGCGATTGGCGCCGGGCACGGACGTCCACCGGTGAGCCGGCACCCGCGTGCCGACCGCGAGGGACCCAAAATGGAGCGTCCACCGACGCATCGGTGGGCGAGCTGGTCAAGCAGCTATCCGAACAAACGAGCCGGCTAGCGCATCAAGAGGTCCAGCTCGTCAAGGCCGAGCTCGTGGTGGAGGGTAAGCGCGTCGAGACCGGCCTCGGGATGTTCGGGGGAGCCGGAGCGATCGGTTTCTCTGCGCTCGCTCGGTGCGCTGGTTGGGGCCGCGGTGCTGGGGCTGGCTACCGCCGTGACGGCGTGGCTGTCGGCGCTGATCATCGCCGTGGTGCTGGGCGTGATCGCCAGCCTGCTCGCGCTGCAGGGTAAGTCCAACATGCAGGTGGCGACGCCGATGGACTCGGGAGCGCGTGCTCGACGCCATGCTGCGCTGGAGCACACGCTACGGTCGGCTGCCGTCGTCGTACGACTGGTCGCGCACGCACGCGCGTCGCTGTGGCGGCGAGCCGCTCGCGCGACTCAGCACAGGCGACTGGCCTTCCGCCGGCGTCGTGACCGCTGTCTACGGGAGCTGGCCGGCGGCACGGGCTGCGGCCGCCAAGCACTCGTCCAGGCTGGCGGTGACGATCGACGGTCGCGGGAGCGTCGTTCTGACGACCCACCGGCGGCCGCGAGGTCATCGCCGATCGCCAACGCGCACGATTGTGCAGGACGCGGCTGCGCAGATCGGGATTCAGGGCCGGAAACGCTGTACCTAGAAGGCAGTCCTTTCCAGTGGCGATTGAAACGGAGCGCGGTGTCGTGACCACCCCGATTAGCGAGCTCGGCCGGGCGCAGCGCCGGAGGCGGGCCGCAGCGCCTGCCTCGGACGGGGCGGCCGTGACGACCGTGGAGCCGGTTCCGAGGATCGCGCTGACGCAGCAGGAGGCGTGCGCCTCGTTCGGCTGCAGCGAGGAGTTCTCGGTGGAGCACGTCCGTCCCTATCTGTGGGTTGTGCGCCAGGGTTCGGAAGCGGCTGTTCCCGGTCGCCGAGCTGCGGTGGGCAGTCGACGAGATGTGTTCTGAGCCCGGTTGACATATCAGGGCCAGCCATGCGGACCGAGAGAACAGGATCTGGCGCAGTTCGAGCGTCGTCACACCTCGCTCTCGTCGTTGCGCGCGAAATCGAGCTTCTTGCGGAGCGCCGCGAGCGCCTCGGAGCGTTGGACGTCGAGGAAATCGAGGCCGTAGCAGAGCGCATCGCTGAGCTCGTTTCGTCCACCCGTCCGAAGGTCGGGCTGGTAGATGCTCGTGAGTTAGCCGAGGAGCTCGGCGTCGCCCGCGACTGGGTCTACGGCAATGCTGATCGGTTGGGAGGCGTCCGCCTGGGGAATGGACCGCGGGCGCGGCTGCGCTTCGACGTCGGGAAGGCCCGCGAGGCGCTGGCGGTCAGCCGGCAGGACGCTAAGTCGACGCATGGCGGGGCGCCACAGCGCCGGCGAGGACGGCCCCGACGCAAGGCTGTGCCCGCCGGTGTGCCGTTGATTCAAGGCAGGTCCAGCCGATGAGCGCGGACCGTACGATGCTTCGGTGCTTCGCTCACGAGCACCCGCGGGGTCGTCTCCCATGCCTCCGGGATTCGACCGGGGAGGATTAGACCAGGTGCAAGCTGTTCGCGCGTGCGAGGGGTGGGGCTGATGGGGCGTCCGCGAAGCGGCACGCTGAGGCGCCAGAGGACTGAGCAGGGCATCAGCTACGGAGTCGCGTTCTCCTACCGCAACCAGCAGGTCTACGTGCACCTCGGGGGCGAGTGGGACGGCTGGGACGACGAACGCGCCGCAGAGGAGCAGCGCTTCCTGATGGAGAAGGTCAATCGCGGCGAGTGGACCCCTCCACCGGCTGAGTCGGAGCTCGACGTGGCGATCGAGCCAACACCGACGTTTCAGGTGGAGGCGTCGGAGTGGCTGCACCGCCGCAAGGTCAGGGCCGGGGACCCCGAAGGCGAGTCAAAGACGATCCGCGACCTCGAGTGGCGCCTGTCGGTTGTGATCGACAAGTTCGGGCCCGTGCCCATCGACCGCATCGACTTCGGCCTTGCCGACGAGCTCGTAGTCGAACTCTGCGAGGAACGCGCAGCGATCGAGCGGGCCACCGCGGAAGGATCGCCCTTGATGCGCACGATCACCACCCGCAGCGGCCGGAGCTATCAGGCGCGACGACGAGCGGTCTCCAACGGATCGATTCGGAAGGTGCTCGACACGGCAGAGCGCGTACTTCGCGACGCCAAGAGACGAGGAGTGCTCGCGACCGATGTCCCGGCTCTGAAGGCCGCCGCGCCGAAGTCCGAGCGGCCGCGCCGCTCGTTTCTGGAAATCGAGCAGATAGCCGCGGTCCTTCAGGCGGCGGATCTGATCGAGGCCGAACACCGCGGGCTCACGCTGGAGAGCGTGGAGCTGATACGTAGCTCAAACCGCTCCGCGCTGTCGCTGGCACGCGAGCTCGGTGTCTCAGACACGCTGGTGCGCAAGGTACGGCGCGGAGAGCTCTGGAAGGGAGAGCCGGAGGCTCGCAACCGCAACGACGTGCCCCGTCGCGTCATTGTCGAGACGCTGGTCCTCGCCGGTCCGCGCATCTCGGAGCTGTGCGGCTTGGACGGTCCGCATCTCGACTTCGTTGGCGGCCGCGTGCGCATCCCCAGGTCGGCCACGAAGACCGACGCCGGTGAGCGCAGCATTCCGATCGTGCCAGCGCTGCAATGGCGACTGGGCGAGCACCGAAAGCAACACCCGGGCGGTCCGGGCGAGCCGGCCTTCCCCACGCGGAATCGCACCCGTCAGGATCCCGACAACGTTCGTGCGCGGATACTCGCGCCGAATCCGGGCTAATGAGCTGCTTGACGCCGACGGTCGCCTGCCGATCGCGCAGATGACCCCGCATTCGCTGCGGCGCACGTTCGCCTCGATCCTCGCAGTCTGCGACGTACCCCCGCGGCGGGCCATGTACCTGATGGGCCACACCGACGCGACGCTAACGCTCGCCGTCTATCAGCAGGTGCTCGACATGGGCAGAGGCTCGGTCGAGACCCTCGAGGAGCTGCTTGGATGCACGCTCGTCGAAGCCCGCGCGATTTACAACGGCGATGTCATCAGCCAGCTCTCAACCAGGAGCGCCGCCCAGCGGGCAAGCATGCCCGCCCTGCTCGTTTCGCGACGCCGCCCCTGAAGCGCAGCGCCGCGGTCGCTCGCTTGTCCGCGACCCCGGGTCGCATTCGGACCCCGGAAGCAGCGCGTGGTCTTTGAGCGCCAGGAGTGGCGGTTCGTGTCCCACGGCGCGGCTCGCAGCGGGGGGGCGTCTCGTAGTGAGTTCGTAGCGAGTCTCGGAAAATGCCCATCCCGCTGGTGGCCGACTCCGAATGGGGCATCAAAAAACCCCGCCAGTAGCGGGGCTTTCCTGTAAGCGGCTGAAGGGACTCGAACCCTCGACCTTCTGCATGGCAAGTGTCTAAATCACTTGCGGATGGTCACGGCTGGCCGACCTTTCTCCTGCTACCGGCCGCTTTGCGCCCGTTTGCCTCTGCACTCTCGATAGTGGCGATTTGCGGAGATTCGCGGCCGTCATCTTGATCCCATCTTGACCCGAGGGAGCCGAGCGTGCCTTCCACCAGCGCGCGGAGACGCGCCTTCTCCTTCTCGCTCATCCGCATCGCTTGCGCGTACACCGCGAGCGCCAGCGACGGGTTCGTGTGCCCGAGCTCGGCCATGACTTCGGCCGGCGAGGCACCGAGCGCGTAGCGGATCGACGCGAACGTCCGCCGGCAGCCATGTGGCGTCAGGTGGGGGAGAGGCGCCTCTCGCGCTCGTGCAAGTTGCTCGTTGGCCCGCTCGACCGCCTTGCTCAACACGCGGTTGCGGATATTCGACTCTGACTGCTTGCCGCCGCGCGCCGTCCCGAACACATAGTCATCGGGGGAGGGGTCGCGCTGCGCCTTCAGCGTTGCGAGCTCGTCGTGAAGCGCCGGAAGCAGCCTCACCCACCGGCATCCCGCGGGCGTCTTGGAGTCATACTGGATGCGGTCGTTCGCGAGGTCAACGTCGGCCCAGCGGTCATCGACCAGTTCGCCGATCCGAGGGCCGCTCAGCAGCAAGGTGGCCACGATTGCGCGACGGGGGAGGAGCCGCACCTTGCTCTGCGGGTGCTCCTGCGCCTCGGCGTCGAGTTCGCCCGCGGCGAACAGCAGGGCCTCGATCGCGGTGGCTGTGTCGAGCTGCGTCCGCTTTGGCTTGCGTTCCTTCACGCGGCGGCGCTTGCCAGCGGCAGGATTCCGTTCGATCAGCTTGCGCTCCTCGGCGGCGTCGAGGATCGCGGAGAGCAAGATCAACGTCATATTGATCGTACGCGGGCCCAGCGGCCGAGCCTTCGGCTTCTCGCCTCGGCTTGCGTGCCACGCATCCCACTCTTTCTGCAACCTCGCCGACTCGGCCAGCTTGTGCGCCTTGTAACGGTCGACGAAATCGACGTCGATCTCCGAGGGACGCCTTGCGCCGAACCATGGCAGCAGGTGGCTGTTGAGCCGCCAGGAATAGTCCGTGCGCGTCCGCTGCTCCCACTCGTGTTCGTGCTCGGCGTACCAGGCGGCCGCGAAGGCCTCGAACGTCCCTCCGGCCGATTCTCGCGCTGCGCGCTCCCGCTCGCACTCCGGGCATTCGGCCTCAGGGACGCCCCGATGGTGCCCGCTCGCGTGCGCTTTCGCCAGCCTCGCCTGACGCTGCGCGAGGCGCTTGCCTTCATCCGCCTCGGCCAGGGTGCGGAACGTCTCGGCCCTGCCGTTGTAGACGAGCACGTAGGCGCACTGACAGCGGCCCTGACGCGGGCAATCCTTGACGTGGCGTCGATACACGCCGGGATGCTTCTCGACCCTCTCGAGCTTGCCTTGCGCCATCACGCGCTTGCTTCGATGCCCGCACTGTCGGTCCGCTTGGAGGGCCCCCAAAGCACCCGAAGGTTGGAGTCCTGATCGGTATCGCCAGCAGCCGCGCGAATGAGATGCTCGTTCCGGGGATGCTCCGTCGAGAAGCAGCGCCGCCCGAAACGGTGGCCACGCGCGCCCTTACTGACATGGCCGAGGTGGCCGGCGGGCAGGCCGCTCACCGTCACGATTGCGCTCTCGCTCTGTCCCGTACCGGCGGTCCTTGACATGTGGAGCTCCGTTCTCCTGTGCTCGCGCCCGGAGCCGCGGCTCCTGGCATTCAACGTCGGACACGTGTTATCAGCTTTGAATCGGGCGGCCGCGCGTTGAAGCCGGCAGAGCTTGGTAGCCGTGCCCCCGAGCAGTGCCGGCGGGCGGCGGGTGGACTTGCGGTACGCGTCGCTGTCTGTGCTCATCTTCGGATCAAAGAGCCGGCACAGCGCGTGCGCGCAGCAGCGTCGACCTGGCCGTGCGCGTTGCCTGCCGGCCCGCCCGGCCTGTGCACCAGGCGGCTCCGCCGGCTTCGCCCGCGCGCGTTACGGCCGCTTTCCGCCGCCATTTTGCAGCCACGAGTCGAGCTCCGATCGGCGGGCAACTAGCGCAGAGCCGTCCCGCTGGACGGGAATCCGCCTCGCGGACGCGAGCGCGTAGACCCGGCTGCGCGGGCTGCCGATGTAGGCGGCGATCTCGTCCGCGCCGCGAAGCCAGCCCTCGCCGGTTGCCGGTGCAACGAGGCGGTCCACGAGCAGTGGGGCGAGCTTGTCAGCGAGGCGCGCGAGCGCACTGTCGTCGCCGTCGATCAGCTCGTTGACCAACGCGTCCAGGATCGCGCTCACTGGTCAACCTCCGGCCAGATCAGGCTCCGGATGTTCGCGTCGCGAGCGTCCTGCTGGGACCATCCCGCGCCGACCAGCGTAGTCATCAGCTCGCCCGCGAGCTCGCCGGTCTCGGCAGCGAGCTGGCGCCGTCGCTCCGCGGCGCTCTGGTAGCTGGTGAACGCCTGGTGGATGCTCCAGTGCACCTGCTGGACCGAGCGCGGCGGGTCGGGTTCGTCGAGGATCTCGGAGCGGTTGTGCGCGGTTGCGACCTCGACTGCGGCCGGATGCTCGCCGTAGATCATGGCGATGCCATCGGGATGCAGGCCTGACCACAGGCGATCGTTGGCGCGCTGGAGCCGCCGCTGTGCGTCGGCCAGTTCGGTCGCGAGCTCAGCATCGCGCGCGAAGCGCACCTCCAGCGCGGCCGCGAGTCCTCGCGCCTGCTCTGGGACCGCCCGGCTCATGTCGCCTGCTCTCCTGACTCGTGCCGCTGCTGCGGCGCACTTCCTGGCTGGCGTGATCTGGCGTGAGACGGGTGTGCCGTGCCCGGGTCGGCCGTGGATTCGGCGTGATCGCTCCGCGCCGGCCCGAGCTTCTGACCGAGTCGTCTCTGTAGCGTGGCGTGCAGCAGCTGTCTTGGTAGCAGGGCGGTGGTGAACGAGCTCGGCGACAGAAGTGCGTCGAGCTGCTCCGCGCTCCAGTGCGAGTTGCGGGCGGCGAGCACCACCTCGACCAGGATCTGCTCGCACCATTCCCGGACCTGCGCCTCGATCATCGCGTCGGCGCCGGGGACGCCGCGGTAGCGTCCACGCCAGTGTGCGAGCAGGTCGGTGATCGCGCGGAAGTCGGCGTTGATCGTCAGCTCGTGGCGGGCGGGGTGGTAGCGGGCGGCCTGGTCTTCGAGGTCGCCCGGCGCCCGGGTTGCGTCTCGCGCCGAGATCCACGCGACGTCGGGCAGATCGACGCTCGCGATCGAGGGCCCGTCGTCACCGCGGTCGTCCGCCGGCGCCTGGCCGCCGGCAAGGCGGTGGTCGGGCTCGGGCTGGACGGATGCCCACGCTGGATGCGCGGCCGGCTCGGTGCTGGGTGCTGGACGCTTGGGCGCGGGTGGGCTGGTCGACTCGTTGGCCGGGCGGGCGGTGCCCGGCTCGTCGGGCCGTGGGCTGGGCGTTCTGGTTGGGCGGTAGCGGCTGAGTCGGTACAGCGGCAGGATCGCGCCCACGCGGCTGCGGATCGCGTCTCGGCGCGGCGCGCAGTCGGTGCCGGCGGCGCGTTCCTGGAGCCGCAGGATCTCGGCCGGCATCGCGGCGGCGAACTCTTCGCCCCACCGTGCCCACGGCAATGGCTCGTTGTCGAGCAGCAGCGTCGTCCGCGCCGTGTTGCACTGAACGCGGCCGGCCTCGACCTGGGGCTCGACGTGCAGGACCACTCGCTCGTTGCCGAAGCGGATGCCGAAGTCCTGCAGGCGCCCGTACCCGCCGCGGGTCGGCGCCAGCACGTCGTAGAGCTCATCGTCGAACACGGCGGCGGCGTGACCACTCGACGCCCACAGAGCCGCCTCGCGGCGTCGCGCTCGGTGGTCGTCGTTGAGCACCCACCAGCGGACGATCGCGTCGCTCAGCGCCACGGTTCCTGCCGCAACGGCGTGGTGCTCGACGTGGTGCTGCTCGCCGTGGATCCGTCGCGGTGGGTGCGTATCGGGGCCGTGGTGTTCGTGCACGAGGACCTCGACCCGCGACGGGAAGCGCAGGAAGCGGCCGGCCAGGTAGCGGGTGATCCAGTGCCGTCGGGCGTCGGTGACACTCGGCGGCGCCAGCGTGGTGTCGTGCCGCTCGTGCTCGCCGAGCAGCACAACCTGGGTGCCGTGATCCCGGCCGCGCAGAAGCCATGGCTTCTCCGCGTCGCCCAGCGGCCGCCAGTAGTCGACGTGTCCGTCCGCCCACCGCTGGGGCTCGAGTCCCCACCGCCCGTCCGGGTCGCGTTTGAAGCACACCAGCGAGCCTTCGCCCTGATGCCAGGAGCGGTACTCCAGCCCGTGCGGATTGCGCGAGCCCGCGGCCACCTTGGCTCCCACACCGAAGTTGCCGGTCGGTGACTGCTCGCGGCTGCTCGCCGCCAGCTGGTTGATGTAGTGGCGCAATTGCCCGGCGGTCATCCCCGTCCCGGTGTCGATCACCGACAGCTTCCGCACCCCGCCACCGGAGCCGTCGAACCACTCCCAGTCCAGATCCCACACCACCCGGCCGGGGCGGTCCGCCCCGAGTGCCGCGATCGCGTCCAGCCCATTGACGGTCAGCTCACGCAGACCCTGAAGGTCCGTGCACTCGCCGCCCAGCCGCTCCAGCAAAAACGTCGGGTTCGCGACCGCGAGCTCGTGCCACCCGTCCACGGCGGCCACCGGGCCCTCCGCAGCGCCGGCCAGTTCAGCGAGCTTCTCTGGCATCCCGCCAGACAGGTACCGGACGCGGCGGCGGAAGCCTCCACCCCAACCCGCGTCAAGCGTCCGCAAACGCGTCTGAGCGCGCCGCGGCCCACGACCCGTACAGGTCGATCACGGTCGCCGGAGCCGGCCACGCCCCCGCGCCCAGGCGCGCAACTGCCTCGCGCCCGCGTTCGCGCGCGTGCGCGACCAATCGTAAGAGGACGGCGCCGCGCCGTACAGGCACCGCCAGCGCCGCATCGCTTCACGCACGGCCTCGCGCGTCAGCGCCCTCCCGGCGGCGCCCGGATGGCAGCCCTTGCAGTACGCGTAGGCGTCACCCTTGCCGTTACGCGGCTGGGTCGGAGCACCACACCCCCGGCACACCCCCCGATAGCGCGCCTTCACCGCCCGCGCCTTCTCGCCACTCGGATCGTAGAAATAACCCTTCACGGTCGCGGGCGCCCGACCAAGCCGCCCGGCGATCTGCGCAATCGACAGGCCCTCGACCTCGCGAAAATGACGTGCGAGCGCTACCGCCCGCTGGCGCTCCGCGACGCGAGCAAGTGGCGTCTCCGTCGTCGTTCCCATGTCGCGCTCGAAGGTACCGCGAGCACCTGACCGTTCCTCGGCCTAGTCGAAGGAAGGCAGATCCGAGACACCTGCAGTCTTCTGATTGCGGGGCAGGGCGTCGCGGGGATGATCGACGCGCAACTGGCGAACAGCAGGTTCGTGGCCTCCGGCGGGACGAGACCCGCATCCATGCCCGCACAGGTATCGCGGGTGACGCGCCTCGTGACTGCCCGTGTCCGATGGGGGCAGTCTCCGGGACGCCGCCTCGCGGGTATGCGTGGCTGCTCTTGTGCTTGCAACATCTGGGGCCCTGGCTAGCACCGGACGCTTCGAACTCGAGGGTGTAGCGGTCGTGGTCGCCGTACGCGCCATCCGCGTGTTGCAGGGTCCGGCTCTCGACCTGTCGAGATATGCCCGGCGCGGTGAAAGCCGGTGCCGTCGTTCTGGGCGGAGATTATTTCGGCCCCTGGTGGTGGTTCAGGCCGATTTCAAGCAGCCGTATGCTGGCGATGTGGACGACCAGCGCTGGCGACGTTGGACTGCTACGGGACGCTCGTGGACTGGAACGCCGGGATCCGTGCGGAGCTCGATCGCCTGTTCGGCGACGAGCCGGCCGAGCGGCTGCTTTTTCGCTACCAGACCATCGAGCCACCCGTCCAAGATGAACATCCCGCGTGGGGCTACCGCCAGGTGAACGGCCGTCCCGCCCACGCGCGGCTCTTCTTCGAGTACGCCGCGATGCTCGTCCGGCGACCGCCGGCGCAAGCCGACGGCTGAGCACGTTACGACCGTCGTCGGACCCTGTTGGGTCGACGAGTAGGTGTGTCGCGGGGCGGGTCCCAGTCCGAATCTGCGCTTGCGCGGTCCTTGGATGCGGGCACGGAGGCGGTCACCCGAGCGCGGCGGCTTCGGCCGCCTCGGAGGGCTTGATGTCGGGCAGGCGCATCATCCGGAACGAGTTGACCAGTCCCAGTCCTCCGGCCAGGATCGGGATCAGCAGCGCCACCTGGAGCGCCAGATTTGTGGCGTCGGTGTTGATCTTGAGGATCTCGGCCTGGACCGCGGGAGGCTCGTGCTTCACGATCTCCTCCAGTTGCGTGTTGCTCACGACTTCCGCGTCGTGCTCCATCGTCTTTGAGATCTGCTGCTGCTGCGATGACGGGATCACGGAGCTGTCGTTCACCATGTTCGTGAATGCCACGGACAGGGTCGCGAGCAGGATGCCGCCGGCCATCGCCAGGCCGAACGACAGCCCGAACGAGCCGGCGGCGGAGTTGACTCCGGCTGCTTCGCTGATGCGCTCCTCGTCGATCGGTGCGAGCGTGTAGTTGTTGAGCTGGGAGACGAGCAGTCCGAGCCCTGCTCCCGCGATCATCAGGGGCACGACGAGGTACCAGCCCGTGCTCGCTCGCGGGACGATCGGGATCAGCAGCAGCATCCCGAGCGTGCTGAGCGCGAACCCGATCCGGATGACGCTCGCGGAGCGCCGGTGTCCGGATCGTTTTCCGGCGAGGATCGCCATCGCGAACATCGTGAGCGAGAGCGGGGCCAGGGACAGGCCGGTCTGCATCGCGTTGTACTCGAGCTTGATCTGCAGGAAGATCGGCAGGGCGATCATCGCGCCGCCGAGGGTGATGTTCTGCAGTGTCTGGGCGGATATCCCGAGCCGGAAATGCGGGAGCCGGAACAGGTCCGGGTCGAGCACCGTGACCTTGCCCTCACGGTGCCGGCGTACGAGCCAGCGGGCGAATGCCGCGAGCGCCAGCGCGCCGAGCACGATCAACAGCACGACGTAGTCGCCGCCTTCCTGCCAGACCAGGATGCCGAGCACGACGCCGCCCATGCCGATGACCGAGAGGATCGCTCCGACGATGTCGAAGTGCCGGTCGCCCGTGTAGGGGACGTCCTTGACGAGCTTGATCTGCGACAGGATGATCGCGATCACGATCACCTCGAGCAGGAACCCGACGCGCCAGGACAGGTAGGTCGTCAGGAAACCCCCGAGGAGCGGCCCGACCGCCGCGGCGATCGCGGCCGACGCGCCGACGAGCGCATAGGTCTTCTTCTGGGCCGCCCCCTCGAAGTTGCCATGGATCAGCGACTGCATGGCCGGCAGCAAGAGCGAGGCACCGAGGCCGCCGATGATCGCCCAGAAGATCACGATCGCCGCGATGCCCTGGGCCATCGTCATCGCCAGCGCGCCGATTGCGTAGGCCAGCAGGCCGAGGATGTACGCCCGTTTGCGGCCGATCAGATCGCCGACCTTGCTGTTGATCAGGATGAACGCCGCCGAGATCAGCGCCTCGAGGGCGATCGCGGACTGGACCGCGCTCACCGTCGTACCGAGATCGTGAACGACCTTCGAGATCGAAACGTTCATCAGCGAGGTGTCGACGACCAGCACGAACATCGCCATCGCCAGCAACAGCGACAGGCGCCGGTTCCCCGTCCCTTCCTCGGTGCCGTCTACGGCCGCATCATCCGTCATGGCACACCATCCGTCACCCTCTGCCACCAGCTGGGGTCAGGCCGGAAGGGCGTCGCCGGGAGGCCGACCGTGTTCGTGTCGCACGAGTAGACGATTCCGGCGGCGGGCTCGGCGCGACGCTCCGCCTCGCTCCAGTTCTCGGTTGCGGTGGTGATGTAGAGCCGGCGAAGTCCCGGCCCGCCGAAGCCGCAGCAGGTGGTCTGCGCCGCTGGCACGAAGATCACCTGGAGAAGCGAACCGTCTGGGGAGTAGCGGTGGACGCGGCCGCCCCCGTAGATCGCCACCCAGATGTCGCCCGTGGCATCGACGGTCATTCCGTCCGGGGCCCCGACCTCTTCAGGGATCGTCACAAGCACGCGACTGCCGGCGATCGTTCCGCGGCCCGGATCGAACACGAACGCGTACACCACGCGCGGCCCGCTGTCCACCAGGTACATCGTTTGGCCGTCGGGACTCCACCCGAGTCCGTTGGAGATGGTGAGATCGTCGAGCATCAGCTCGGTGTGTCCGAATCGGTCGAGTCGGTAGAGCGCCCCGCCGCCGTCACGGTGATCGTTGGCCATCGTGCCCGCCCAGAATCGGCCCTGTGGGTCGCACGCGCCGTCGTTCATCCGGGTTTCGCGTGGCGCGACCTCCGTGAGCATGCGCGTCGCGCCGTCCGGGCTCAGGTGGACGAACCCCCGGTCGGCGGCGAGCAGCCACCCCTCGTCACCCTCGATCGGAGCGATCGCGCCAACGGTCCCCGGGAACGTATAGACCCGGACGGGGGCAAGTCGTCCGTCGATCCCGACCCTGTCTCGATGGACGCGCCCGGCGAGGATGTCGACTCGCAGCAGCTCGTCCCGGCGGGTATCCCACCGGACCCCCTCGCCGAGCAGCGTCTGCTCGACAGTGCAGGCGATGGCCGAGCCACTCGCAGGCCGGTTCTTGGTCTGGTCGGTCATATGCGCCCCTCAGGCGAGGATCGCCTGCCTCGGAGGAGGCGCGAGGATCGCGTGCGAGAGCATGCCGCCAGAGACGACCTTGGCGTCGAACCCGTTCTGCACCAGGATCCTGGTGGCGTAGTACGCGCGCTGCCCGGAGCGGCAGATGACACCGATTGTGCGGTCGCGTGGCAGTTCGTCGAGGCGTGATCGCAGCTCACCGAGGGGGATGTGGACCGACTCGGGCACCTCTTCCACCGCGAGCTCCACGTTCTCGCGGACGTCGACCAGGAAGGCGTCCTGCACGGAGTCCCAGTGGGTGACCGGCATGTCGCCGCGCAGGACCGCGCCGGCGACCATGCCGGCGAAGTTGATCGGGTCCTTCGCGCTGCCGAATGGCGGCGCGTAACAGAGCTCGCACTCCTCGAGGTCGTACACCGTCGCGCCCAGCTGGATCGCCAGGGCGATCTCGCTGATGCGCTTGTCCACGCCGTCCTCGCCGACAGCCTGGGCTCCCAGCACGCGCCCGTCGGACTTGCGGAACAAGAGCTTCATTGCGATCGGCTTGGCGCCGGGGTAGTACCCGGCGTGCGAGTTCGGATACAGATAGACCTTCTCGAAGTCGCTGTCACCGAGGCGCTGGAGCGTCTTCTCGTTCGCGCCGGTCCAGGCGACCGTCGAGCCGAACAGGCCGACGACAGCGGTGCCCTGGGTGCCACGGAAGCGCGAGTCGCGCCCGCAGATGACTTCGGCCGCGATCCGGGCCTGACGGTTCGCCGGCCCGGCGAGCGCGATCAGGCTCCACTCACCGGTGACGAAATCCCTGACCTCGACGGCGTCGCCGACCGCGAAGATGTTCGGGTCGCTGGTGCGCATCTGCTCGTCGACGCGGATCCCGCCGAGCTCCCCGACCTCGATCCCGGCCATCCGCGGCAGGGTGGTGTCCGGTCGCACGCCGAGCGCAAGGATCACGACGTCGGCTGGATAGTGCTTGCCGGACTGTGTCGATACGGTCAGCGTGTCGTCAGCGGACTGCTCGAAGCCGGCGACGCCGTCGCCCAGCGCCACGTGCACGCCGTGTCGCTCGAGGAAGTCGCCGACGAGCCGCCCGTACTCGGGGTCGAGCGGGGTGAGGACCTGATCGGCCATCTCGACGACGGTCACGTCGAACCCGCGGAAGACGAGATTCTCTGCCGTCTCCAGGCCGATGAACCCGCCGCCGATGATCACCGCGCGCATCGGCGGGCGGACTGTCTGGAAGCCGGAGTACTTCCCCATGCCGGTCAGGAAGCTCGTCCCGCGCTCGATCCACTCACGGATCTCCCGCGCGTCCGGGACGGTGCGCACCGGGAAGATGCCGGGCAGATCGATCCCGGGCAGCGGCGGACGGATTGAAGCGGCCCCGGGCGACAGCACCAGCTTGTCATAGGACTCGGTGCTCACCTCGCCGGACGCCAGGTCGCGCAGCTGCACGGACTTCTCGCTCGGCGAGATGCCGATTGCCTCACAACCGGTCCGGCAGTCAACCCTGAAGTGGCCGCGGAACAGCTCCGGGCTGGCGACCAGCAGATCTGACTCGTGCTCGATCACCCCGCCGACGTGGTAGGGCAGCCCGCAGTTCGCAAACGACACATACGGCCCGCGCTCGACCATCACGATCTCGGCCTGCTCGTCGAGCCGGCGCAGGCGAGCCGCGCACGACGCGCCGCCAGCGACACCACCGACAATGATCACTTTCGACATGCTGTTCACACCCTCTTGAAAGGTTGAGTTCTCTGGTTGGTTGGGGTCCGCCGAGCGCTCACGACCGCACCCACGGGTCACGC
>CAVWAC010000007.1:0-53895 GCA_963752905.1 uncultured Solirubrobacterales bacterium | reverse complement strand
GGACGGCCCTCCGTGAGGGAATCGACAACATCCTTCACGCTCGCACCGGCGGACTGATCGCGATCGGCGACGCCGACGAGCTCGCCTTCCTGTTCTCCGGCGGGATCAAGGTCGAGCTCGACTACTCGCCCGCGTTCCTCTACCAGCTCGCCAAGATGGACGGCGCGATCGTCCTCAACGCCAACGCGACGAAGATCGTCCACGCCAACGTCCAGCTGACCCCGGACCCGACGATCCTCACGCTCGAGACCGGCACCCGCCATCGCACGGCCGAGCGCGTGGCCAAGCAGACCGACGCGCTCGTGGTGGCCGTCTCCGAGCGGCGCGAGGTCGTCTCCCTGTACGTCGACGGCGTCAAGTACATCCTCGAGGAGATCCCGGTCGTCCTCGCCAAGGCCAACCAGGCCCTGGCCACCCTCGACAAGTACCGCAGCCGCCTCGACCAGGTGTCGACGCGCCTCACCGCACTCGAGTTCGAGGGCGGCGTGACGCTGCACGACGTGCTCACCGTCCTCCAGCGGGCCGAGCTGGTCACCCGCATGGCAGTCGAGATCGAGCGCTACATCGTCGAGCTGGGGAGCGAGGGCCGGCTGATCGAGATGCAGCTCGACGAGACGATGGTCGGCGTATCGGCCGACAAGACCGCGCTCGTCCACGATTACCTGATCGAGGACAGCGACGAAAACTTCTCCGTCGCCTTCGAGCATCTGGTGCGGTTGCCGCACCAGGACCTGCTCGACTTTGGGCGACTCGCCGAGCTTCTCGGCTATGACCGCAAGCTGAATACCCTCGACTATCCCGTCTCGCCACGCGGAATCCGCATTCTTGGGCGCATCCCACGGCTGCCCAAACTGGTTGTGCAACGGATCGTCGGGGAGTTTGGTGGACTGGAAGAGCTGCTCGCCGCCACCGATGGCGAGCTGGAGACCGTCGACGGAGTCGGCGAGATCCGGGCGAAGGACATTCGAGAAGGCCTTCGCCGCCAGCAGGAGATCAACCTGGTTGATCGCTACCTGCAGACGTAGTTGCCGCAGTTGCAAGACGCGAGGCGATGCCTCGCACGGCCTGGACAGAGGAGGACACCATCACAGAGCTAATGGAAGAGCACCTGGACGAGGATCTCGATTCGGTCGAGTCGCTGCCCCATGTCGAGTTCGAGGTCGGCGACAACGTCGTCTATCCACATCACGGCGCCGGCAAGGTGATCCGCAAGGAACTCAAGGAGATCTTGGGTGAGAAGCGGGAGTACCTGACCATCAAGATCCTGCACAACGACATGACCGTCATGGTCCCCACCGAGAACGCCGCCGTGGCCGGTTTGCGGCGTGTGATCGACGAGGAGACCGTGAAGAAGGTGCTCGCCGTGCTACAGGACGAGTGCTCGGAGATGCCCAAGAACTGGAATCGCCGGTTCAAGCACAACCGCGACAAGATCAAGACGGGCGACATCTACGAGCTGGCTGAAGTGGTGCGGAATCTCGCCATCCGCGAAGCCGAGAAGGGACTCTCGACCGGTGAGAAGCAGATGTTCACTCGAGCCAAGAAGATCCTCGCCTCGGAGCTGATGTACGCGCTCGAGATGAACGAGGAAGAGGTCGACGCACACCTCTACGAGCTGCTCGGGGAGTCCCCGAACGGCAACGGCAAAGTCGCCGTGGCCGCGAAGTAGGGCGCCGTTTCATGGCGGTCGCGTTGATCGTGGCCGCAGGACGTGGAGAGCGCCTTGGGTGCGGGGGACCCAAGGCGCTCGTCACGCTGGCCGGCCGTCCGATGCTCGAGTGGAGCGTCGACGTCCTGCGCCGGGTGCCCGCGGTGCAGCAGATCGTCGTCGCGCTCCCGGCCGACGCGCTCCACGCCGCGCCGGCGGGCACGACCGCCGTGGCCGGCGGGGTCGTGCGCTCGGAGTCGGTGCGCGAGGCGCTGCGGGCCAGCGGTCAGGCCGATCCGGTGATCGTCCACGACGCCGCCCGTCCGCTCGCGCGCGAGGCGCTGTTCAAGGCCGCGCTGCGAGAGCTCGAGGAGTCGGGGGCCGACGGGGTGATCGCCGCCGCTCCGGTCTCCGACACGGTCAAGGAGGTGGCCGCCGACGGGCGCACGGTGGTCCGGACGCTCGAGCGCTCCCGGCTCTACGCCGTGCAGACGCCCCAGGTCTTCCGGCGCGCCGCACTCGAGCGCGCGCTGCTCGATGCCTCGCCGGAGATGCTCGCGACCGCGACCGACGATGCCTGGCTCGTCGAGCAGGACGGCGGCACGATCCACGTCGTGCCAAGCTCGCCGGAGAACATGAAGATCACCACCCCGATCGATCTGCGCGTCGCCGAGCTGCTGCTCGCCGAGCGAGACGGCTGAGCACCGATGGTCACCACCGGCATCGGCTACGACTGCCACCGCTTGACCGCTGGCCGGCCGCTCATCATCGGCGGGGTCGAGATCGAGTACGAGCTCGGGCTCGAGGGGCACTCGGATGCCGACGTGCTCACCCACGCGGTGATCGACGCGCTGCTCGGCGCCGCCGGCCTCGGCGACATCGGCCAGCACTTCCCGGACACCGATGAGCGCTACCGCGGCGCCAACTCACTGGTCCTGCTGCGGGCGACGATGACAATGCTCGCCGAGCACGGCGTCAGCCTCCAGCACGTCGACGCGACGGTCGTCATGGAGCGTCCCAAGCTCGCGCCGGCGCGCGAGCGGATCCGGGCCTCGCTCGCGGCTGTGCTCGGCCTCGCCCCCGAGCACGTGAGCGTCAAGGCGACACGGGGCGAGGGCATGGGCTTCGTCGGCCGCGGCGAGGGCGCCGCGGCGCTCGCCATCGCCACCGTGCTGCGCGGGGACTAACCGGTCCGGGCCGCGCGGCGGGCCGCCGCCCGCTCACGGAGCTGCTCGTACTCGACGAGCCGCTTGAGCTGAGCGAGCGAGCGCCGGAGGTGCCCACGCACCGTCGGTGCGGCGATCCGCTCGGCCATCCAGCCGGAGATCCCGGCTCCGGCCACGCCGTACGCGAGCCGGAACTCGACGCGAGTGTTGCCCGACGGCGACCGGCGCAACCGGAAGCGCCCGCGCTGGTCGATGCCGGTCACCGAGGTCCAGGCCAGGTCCCGCGGCGCGTCCCACTCGACGACCTCGACCAGGCCTCCGACCTCGGCCGAGCCGACGCGGAGGAGCATCCGGTAGCGGGCGCCGAGCCCTTCGGCGCGGCCGTCGACGACCTCCCAGCGGGTCACGCCGGCCATGTAGCTGAGGGCGCGCTCCGGGTCGGAGACGACCGCCCACACGCTCTCGATCGGCGCCGCGATCTGGATGTTGGCCGCGACTCTCATCCGATGATCGGGAGCCGGCGCTCGGCGGCGAGGGCGTCGAGCGTGTCCTGCATGAGGCGGATGAGGTGGTCGTAGATCTCCTCCTCGTCCGGCTCGGGGCCGAACTCCTCCCGCAGATCGATCGGCGGCAGCGTCTCGATCGTGATCTTGGCCGGCAGCGGGATGTGGCCGAGCATGTCGCCGACGTTGAGCCCCCAGGGCAGGGCGAGCGAGATCGGCAGCACCTTGAGGCGGAACATGCGGTCGAGCGCGAGGCTGCGGGCGAGGCGCTCGCCGCGGCTGAGGAACAGTGCAGTCTCCTGGCCGCCGATCGAGACGACGGGGACGATCGGCACGTTCTGGTCGAGTGCGAGCCTGATGAAGCCGTGGCGGCCGCCGAAGTCGACGCGGTTGCGCAGCCAGCTCGGGCGATGGACCTCGTAGTCCCCGCCGGGATAAACGAGCAGCGCCGCGCCGGACTCGAGCGCCTTGCTCCCATTCTCCGGTGAGGCGGCGACGGTGCCGAACTTGCGCAGGTCGGCGAGCAGCGGCATCGACAGCACGAGGTTGTGGGCGAGCTGGTAGAAGGGGCGCTCGACCCCGAAGTAGGTGTTGAAGGCGAGCGTGAACACCGTCGTGTCCGGGGTCATGTTCCCCCCGGAGTGGTTGCCGACGAGCAGCACCGGGCCGTCGTCCGGGATGTTGCCGAGCCCCCGCACCTCGCCGCGGAACCAGAGGCTCGCCATCAGCCAGACGAGGGGCAGCCGCTCGCGGATGAAGTCCGGATCGCGCTCGTCGAGGTCGGCCCGGGGGATCCGCTTCTGGGCCTGCTTGGCGATGCCGCGCAGCACACGGCCGGGCAGCGAGCGCCGCGAGGGCTGCTCCGAGGCCCGCTCGTTGGAGAAGGTCGAGTGGCCGTTACGGCTGGCTGATCCGGCGATACCCGTCTGCGCCATCGCTCACCTCGGCTTCGCTCAGGCCGCCTCGGCGCCGGCGCCCGGGGCGACCGCGGTGCCGCGCGGCGCGCTCCGCCGGCCGGCGGGGGCGGCGACTTCGGTAAGCCGGCGGTTCTCGGCCCGGTCGAAGAACCGCATCAGCAGGTCGTTGGTCTCCTCGGGACGCTCCACCTGGGGGACATGCCCGCAGTTCTCGATCGTCACCTGCTCGGCCCGCGGCAGCCAGCGGCGCACGTGGCGGCCGAAGGCGGCGGGGATCAGCGGGTCGTGGGTGCCCCACACGAACAGCGCCGGCGGCTGCAGCTCGGACAGTCGCGAGTAGAAGCCCTCGCGCCCGAACGGCGCGTCGAGGTAGATGTTCCGGGCCGAGGACAGGAAGGCGTAGCGAGCGCCGGCCGACTGGTAGATGCGGCGGAACTCGTCGACCATGAGGTCGCCGACGGCGGGATCGATGACGTCGCGGTCGCGGATCATGCTCCAGAACTGCGAGGCGACCAGGGTCCGCCGGAAGCCGTGCGGCAGCAGTCCGAACTCCGGCCGCAGCAGGCGCACGATCGGGTGGAACCCGCGCTTGATCCAGGCGACCGCCGGACACAGCAGCCCGAGCGCGCTGATGCGCTCGGGCGCGGCAAGCCCGAGCTCGATCGCCACGCGGCCGCCCATCGAGTTGCCGACGACGTGCGCACGGTCGATCTCGAGCGCGTCCATCATCCCGAGGATGCTCTGGGCGAACCAGCGGGCGTTGTAGGCCCCGAGGGCGGGCTTACTCGAGGAGCCGAAGCCGGGCAGATCGGGGGCGTGAACCCGATACCGGTGGCTGAGCGCAGCCGCGGTCTCGAACAACGAGGCGCGCGTGCCGCCGAGCCCGTGGAGGAGCAGGACGTCCGGGCCCTCGCCCATCGTCAGCGTCGAGATGCGATGGCGGCCGACGGGCACGTCGTGGATCTGCAGCAGCGGCATGCGGCCGTTGGGGAGTCGGAACATGCCCTCGAACGCCACCGCCCAATCGAGGTTGCCGCGGACCGACAGCAGCCGGCGCTGGAAGGCCTCGAGCCCGGAGAACTCGCCCTGACGCAGGGCGAGCCACGTCGCGGCGTCGGTGGACATCGTCACGTCGGGCTCGCGCCGGGTGGCGCCCTTGCGGACCCGGGCGGCGTGGCTCGTGCAGCGCACCTCCCAGGTGTGGCCGAGGTCGCAGAGCTTGACGTGGTAGGTGGCGTCGAAGCCGGGGTCGGCACCGAGGTAGCGCTCCGGAAGGGAGCGGAAGGCGGCATCGACTTCGAGGGGCGGTCGCGCGGAGCAAGCGTGGCCGGACACGTCGGGCACCCTACCGACGAGCGCGGGCGGATGGGCCGCCGAGCGCTAGGGTTGCCGCAACTTGGCGGATATCTCGCTGCATGACACGCGCACCGGGGAGGTGCGGCCCCTTCACCCGCGCACCGACGGGCGTGTGGGCATCTATGCCTGCGGGCCCACCGTCTACAGCCGGATTCATGTCGGCAACGCGCGGCCGTTCGTCGTCTTCTCCCTGCTCAAACGGTTCTTGGCTCACGAGGGCTACGAGGTGACCTTTGTGGCCAATGTCACCGACGTCAACGACAAGATCTATGATGCGGCTCGGTCCGCGGGCGTCGGCAGCGCGCAGCTCGCGCACGAGATGACCACCGCATATTTCGCCGATACCGAGCGTCTCGGCCTCGGGCGTCCCGACCACGAGCCGCTGGCCAGCGAGATGATCCCCGAGATCGTCGGGTTGATCGAGCTGTTGATCGAGCGGGGGCATGCCTACGCGGCGGACGGCGACGTCTACTTTTCAGTGCGGTCTTACCCGCTGTACGGCGAACTATCCCACCGCAACGTCGATCAAATGGACCAGGGCGAGGGCGTCGAGGGCGCGGACCGCAAGCGCGACCCGCTCGATTTCGCCCTCTGGAAGGCCCGCAAGCCCGACGAGGACATGGCCTGGGACTCCCCGTGGGGCGAGGGGCGGCCGGGCTGGCACATCGAGTGCTCGGCGATGGCCGAGGCGCTCCTCGGGGTCGACTTCGAGATCCACGGCGGCGGTTCGGACCTGATCTTCCCCCATCACGAGAACGAGGCTGCCCAGACGCGCGCGGCCCACGACGCCCCCCTCGCCCGCCTCTGGGTCCACAACGGGATGATTCGCCTTGACCGGCAGAAGATCTCCAAGTCGGTGGGGAACATCTTCATGCTCAGCGAGGCGCTCGACATCTACGGTCGCGACGCCCTGATCATGTATTTCTGCTCGGGCCACTACCGCCAGCCGGTCGAGTTCGACGACGAGCGGCTGAGCGATGCCCGAGCGGCGGCCGACCGGGTGCGCGAGGTCGCCCGGCGCCTGCGCCCCGGCCCGTCGCCCGAGTGGTCGCCGGCGCTCCGCGATCAGTTCTTCGACGCGCTGGCGCAGGATTTCAACACGCCGCTGGCGCTGGCCGCGATGTTCCGGTGGATCCGCGAGGCCAACCGCGCCGACGGCGAGGTCGGCGATGCCGACCTGCGGGAGATGCTCGGCGTGCTCGCGCTCGAGAACCTGCTCGAGCCCGATCGCACCGAGGCGCCCGCCGACGTCGTCGCCCTGGCCGCCGACCGCGAGCAGGCCCGCCGCGAGCGTGACTTCGCCCGGGCCGACCGGCTGCGCGACGAGCTCCGGGAGGCGGGCTGGGAGATCCGGGATGGACCGGGGGGCCCCGAACTGCTGCCGGTGCGGTGATCATCTACGGCCGCAACCCCGTGCGCGAGGCGCTGCGTGGCCGCCGGGCGGTGCAGCGAATCTGGGTCACGAGCCACGCCGCGCGCGAGCCGTGGCTGCAGGCGCCCGGCGTGCCCTGCACGACGGCGAGCAGCGAGGACGTCGCCGTGCGCTGCGGGTCCGAGGCCCACCAGGGGATGTGCGCCGAGGTCGAGCCCTACCACTACGCCCACGTCGACGAGCTGCTCGGTGTGCCCTCGCCGCTGATCGTCGTGCTCGATCAGGTCCAGGACCCCCAGAACCTCGGCGCGATCTGCCGCACCGCGGAGTGCGCGGGCGCCACCGGCGTCGTGATCGCCGAGCGCCGCGCGGCCGAGGTCACGCCGGCGGTGTGCAAGGCCTCGGCCGGGGCGGTCGAGCACCTGGCGGTGGCCCGCGTGCGCAACATCGCCGATTTCCTGCGCGAGGCCAAGCAGCGGGGCGTGTGGTGCTACGGCGCGGCGGCGGACGGCTCGATGACCTACGACAGCGCGGATCTCAGCGGTCCCGTGGCGCTCGTGCTCGGCTCCGAGGGTCACGGCCTGCGCCCGCGGGTGGCGGCGAGCTGCGACGCCGTCGTCTCCCTGCCGCTGCGTGGGCGAATCGACTCGCTCAGTGTGGGTGCCGCCGCGGCCGTGCTGATCTACGCCGCGGCGCGCGGACGGGGCTGAGCCACCGGCGCGCTACGGCGTGTAGTCCCAGGTGTTGAAGCTCTCGCCCGCCCACAGCGCGCGTTCGCTGTCGAGCGGGGCGTTGACGACGCGCGGGAGGAGGTTCCAGCTCAGGGTCGCCCGCACCGCCGGCGTGTAGGACGGCCACTGCGGCACCCCCGGATCGTGGGCGGCGTTCGGGTCGCCCGACCGGGCGAAGGACAGCCAGGCGTCCATCATCCGGTTGGACAGCAGGCGACGCGCCGCCTGCTCGCGGGCGCTCGTGGCCACGTGGTGGGGGAGCCCGGTGAGATCGAGGTTGCCGAACACGAATCCGAGCTCGATGCCGTGGGTCGCGCCGAGGTTCTGGGTCGGCGGCAGGCCGGGCTGGAAGGGCACGTGCCACCGGAACCAGTACATGTAGTCATGCCGCTGCCAGCGCGCCTGGGCCTCGGCGAGGCGGGTCTGGGGGACGCGGAACAGTTGGTCGGTGGTCATCGCCAGGGTGACCTGGCCGCCCGTCGCGCCGGGCCGATCGGCGGCGTAGCGGGCGATCATCGCCGCCTCCTGCGCCTGCAGGGCGTGGGGGAAGAACGGATTGGAGCTCGGCGGTATCGAGTACAGCGCGGGGTTGTAGAGCACCCAGTACTCGGTCTCGTTCTCGTTGGTCCCGGAGAGCAGGTCGATGTGCCGGGCGTTGCCGGCCGCGACCCGCGGCACGACCGGTCCAGGCAGCAGCTTGCCGTCGACGTAGGGGGCGAAATACGTGTCACCGGAGAACAGCGGCGCCCGGTTGTAGACGGCGTTCTGGAGGTCGAGCAGCTGTGCGACGCTCATCCGCCGCAGCTGCGTGATGCTGTTGATCCCGCCGAGCGCAAAGTGACGCTGGGCGATCTCCCGTGCGTAGGCGGCGGTGTGGACGAGATAGCCGCTCCCGCTCTCGAGGATCGCGCGATGGAAGTAGCGCTCGGGGTGGTCGACGGCGAGCAGCGCGCTGACCGAGATCCCGCCCGCCGACTCGCCGAACACGGTGACGTTATGGGGATCGCCACCGAAGGCGCCGATGTTGCGCTGAACCCAGCGCAGGGCGGCCAACTGGTCGCGCAGGCCGTTGTTGCCGGAGCCGGCATAGGAGCGGTCGAGGCTTCCGAGCTCGAGCCAGCCGAGGATCCCGAGGCGGTAGTTGAGGTTGACGATCACTGCGTTCCCGCGTGCGGCGAGGTGCGAGCCGTTGTAGATCGGCTCGCTCGCGGAGCCGACGACGAAGGCGCCACCGGGGATGAAGACCATCACCGGGCGGCGGTGCCCGTCGGGGCGGGGCGTCCAGACGTTGAGGTAAAGGCAGTTCTCGTCGGTGAAGCGCTTGCGCGCGTCCGGGTACTCCTCGAGCAGATCGCGGTCCTGGGGGCACACCGCGCGCGCCCGCGTCGCGGACAGCACGCCGTGCCAGGGTCGCGCCGGCGCCGGCGGGCGGAAGCGCAGCGCGCCGACCGGCGAGGCGGCGTAGGGGATGCCCTCGAACGCGCATACGCCGGATTCCGTGTGACCGGCCACGCGGCCGTCGCTGACCTTCGTCGTGCACCGAGCGCTCTGGCGCGCGGCCTGGGCGGCCTGGGCGGCCGCCGTGGGACCCAACGCCGCACACGCGAGCATGATCACCGCGTAGCGGGTCATCCGTGACCACAACATACCGGCAGCGTATCGCTCGGCCGCTCCAGAGGCGGCGCGGTCAGCGGATCGGGCGCTGATTCGGCAACCGCTCTTGACAGCGGAGCGTTGCTATGTCAAGCTCGCGCCGGAGATAAGGATCAACTCGAGCTTGAGACAAGGGTTGATCCAGAGGGTGCGGACCAGCCGGCCGTGACCCACCGAATACGAAGAACAGGTGCGCGCCAGGGGAGGTACGCGCCACGAACTACAACGCCCTGCCGGGTTGGCGGGGTCGAGAAGGGTAGACATCGTGGCTCGACTTTCAGCTAGTGCTCAGGCTCAACCTCAGGTTGAGGATCGCTATCTCATCGCCCTGGCCAAACAGGGGCACGCCGACGCGTACGATCGGATCGTCCGTCGCTACTACGGATTCGTCCGGCTCAAGGCCTCGTCGTACTTCCTCGCCGGCGGCGACGCCGACGATCTCATCCAGGAGGGGCTCGTCGGTCTCTACAAGGCGGTTCGCGACTACCGCAGCGACCGCGAGTCGAGCTTCCGCAACTTCGCCGAGCTGTGCATCACCCGCCAGATCATCACCGCGGTGAAGACGGCGACCCGCAACAAGCACAGCCCGCTCAATCAGTACGTCTCGTTCTCGAGCACGCCGTCCGGGCAGGGCGAGGACAGCGAGCCGACGCTCGACGAGATGCTGCCGGGTTCGACTGTGCACGATCCCGTCAACCAGGTCATCTCCTCCGAGGAGCTGCGCGCGCTCGTGGCCTGCATCTCGACCGCCCTGTCCGAGCTCGAGTCCCGGGTGCTCGCGCTCTACCTCGACGGTCACTCCTACGAGGAGGTCGGCAATCGCCTCGGGTGCGACTGCAAGACGGTCGACAACGCCCTGCAGCGGGTCAAGCGCAAGGTCGGCTCACACCTGGCCGAGCGCAGCATCCCCGCCTGAGAGGGCGATCCTTCCCGCCTCAGGCCCCGGCCGGGGCAGGGCTCAGGGGCCCGGCGATCGGGCCGAGCTCCGGCGTCTCGCCGTACGTCTGAAAGGCCCGGAACCGCGAGAACTCGCGGTGCCGCGGCCCGTGGAAATCCGAGGAGCCGGTGCGCAGCAGCCCGTGCTCGGCGCACGCGCGGACGGCGACGATCGTCTGCTCACGGGTGTGGGTGACGTAGAAGCACTCGACGCCGTCGATCCCGGTGTCGTGGAACCGGTCGATCGCGGCGCGGACGCGGTCGGGATCGGCGACGTCCCAGAACGGGTGCGCCCACACGGCGAGCCCCCCGGCGGCATGGATCACGCGGATCGCCTCGCTCACCGACGGCGCGGCGCGCGGCCGGAAGGCCGGGCGGCCCTCGATCAGATAGGCCTCGATGAAGCCTGACGGGTCATCGATGTCCTCGGCCGCGAGCCGGGTCGCGTTGGCGGGATGGGCGACGACGGCCTCGGCGAGATGCGGGCGGCCGATCGACTTGCCCGCCCCGGCCCGGGCGGCGAGCACGTCCTCGTCGAGCTCGAATCCGAGCTCCCGCAGCGCGTCGATCATCGTCCGGGCCCGCCGTCGCCGATCCTCGCGGTAGCCATCGAGGCAGTCGCGCAGCCCGGGATCCCCTGCGTCGAACAGGTAGCCGAGGATGTGGAGGTCCTGGGCCCCCTCGTCGAGCGTCGAGATCTCCACCCCGCTGACCAGGCGGATGCCGCGCCGGTGGGCCTCGTCGGCGGCCTCCTGCACGCCGTCGACCGAGTCATGGTCGGTGAGGGCAAGCAGCTCCACCCCGGCGTCGGCGGCCGCGTCGACGACGGCGGCAGGGGCCAGCGCGCCGTCGGAATGCAGCGAGTGGCTCTGCAGGTCGAAGGTCGGCGCCCCGGCCGGGCCGCGGTCGGAGTCGCTCAGCGGCGGGCTCCCTTGAACGCGCTCGCCTCGCTCCGCACGACGGCTATGAGGTTGCCGAGGGCGATGTTGGCGTCGAGCAGATGCAGCCCCCAGGTCGGGTCGGGTGCGGGGTTGGCCCGTTGGGCGCCGTGCAGCGGCGTGACCTGGAGGACGTCGGCGCCGCCGGAGTTGACGCAGCGGGCGCGGTAGGCGCCGGGCTCGCTGAGCCATACGGTGTGGGGCTGGGGCTGGGTGAGCCCGAGCACGCTGAGTCCGAGGGCGATCGTCGTCCCGGGCGCGAACCGCGCGCTTGGGAAGATCGGGTCGGCCGTGCCGGCGCCGCCACCGAGCGCCGCGGGGTTCGTGCACAGCACCTGATCGCCGGCCATCGTCGTGCGCCCGAACTTGCTGTCGGCCGGCACCGGGGTGTCGAACGTCGAGAACGCGATCACGCAGCCGAGCTGCCGCGCCGAGCGGCAGGCCGGGATGTGCTTGAAGTCCCCGCCGACGCCGGAGCCGCGCCTCACGAGCACGTTGCCGCCGAGGAGGATGGCCGACACGAGCCGCTTGCGCACCGACGGCTTGTTGTCGATGTCCTTGGCGATCAGGCTGCGCAGCACGAACGCGCCCTGGGAGTGGCCGATGAGCACGAAGCCGCGACCGTGGTTGTCGTGAGCGAGGTAGTCGCGGAAGGCGGCCCGCACGTCCGAGAGCGCGAGCCCGGCGCCGATGCCGCTGACGGTCGACGGCTTGCTGATCGCCTGCAGCGTGAGCTGGCGGTACATCGGCGCGAACACGCGGCAGTACTGCGAATAGCGCGCGGCCTGGTAGAGGGCGATCGAGCGCTCCTCGGGATCGATGTGACGGTTGGCGTTGAGCGTCTTCTGGTCGCTCACCGTCGGATAGACGTAGAAGCAGTCGATCGCGGGATGGCGCACCGCCTGCGGGTGCGTCACGCCGAGCGGCAGCAGCTTGGGGGAGAAGACCGTCGTTGACAGTCCGGGCGTGCACGGGTCAGGTTGCTGTCCCGGCCGGCACAGCCACACGGTGTTGGCGCTCGCCGTCGCGGCGAGCGCGAGCGAGGCGACGACCGCCACGAGGACGGCGGTGAGGAGGGAGGTGGTGCGGGCGCGTGGTTCCATGCGAGCACGCTAACCGATCCGGCCCATGGATAATGGTGAGCCGTGAGAGACCGGATCGCCACCGCGCCGCTCGCCGCCGCCGGCCTGATCGCCGGCTACGCGGTCGCGCGCGCCTCGGGCTCGCGTCCGGTCGGTGGCGTCGTGCTGGCGGCCTTCGGCCTGACCTGCATCGCCGTCTGGCTGCGCCGGGACGGGCGCCGGCGCACAGCGCTGCTCACCGTCGCCGGATTGGCCGCGTTCGCCCTCTCGCACGTGCTCGCCCTGCTCATCGGGGCCTGGCCGTCGGTCCTCCTCGTCTCCGCTGTGATGGCGGTCATCTGCTGGAAACTCTCCGACTCGCGGCGTGCTCCCACGCGCCGGTCCGAAGCCGGCCGGCCCGCGCCTGATCCCGCTCGCTGAGCGGCCAGACCGGCGCGATCACCGCACCTTCGCGCCGACCCGGCGTGTTCTGGGGCCCGGTACGTCAACTCCCCGACTCGTACCGCAGCCCCCCAACCCGACTCCCGTCTTCGGAGGTTTCATGTCCCGCATCAAGTACACGCTTGCGGTCGCCATCGTGGCGTCGCTGGCCTTCGCCTCGGTCGCGCTCGCTGCGGCGACGAAGGTGACCGGCGGCAGCACGACCGTCACCGCTTCCAGCGCCGCGGTCACGCTGCTGGCCAACAACCACATCACCGTGACCCCGGTTGCCCCCGCGACCGCCTCGGGCGCGACGTTCACGTTCCCGATCTCCGGCGGCCGGGTCAACGTCAAGAACTTCCACGGCATCGTCCGCCACTCCGGCGGCCTGACGCTGTCAAACGGCACCAAGTCGGTGACCCTGCGCAACCTGACCCTCACGTCGGACAGCAACGGGACCTGGCTGTGGGCCTCCGTCCGCGGCAAGGCGCAGACGTTCTGCAGCCGCTTCGGTCGTCATCACATCAAGCGCTGCGTCACCATCGTGCGCAGCTACGTCGGCCGCATCGCCCGCGTGACCGACGGCAAGGTCAGCGGCTCGCAGGCGACCGGCACGCTGAAGCTGACGACCGTCTCGGCGGGCCTCGTCAACCGCCTCGCGGGCAAGAAGGTCGTCAAGGCCGGCGACGTCCTGGGCACGGGCACGATCGCCCCGACCCTCGCGTAGCACCGCAGTCCTGCGGGTGATGACCCGTCCGGCGCACGCGCCGGACGGGCGTCGCCCATCTCGCGCTCAGATGCGCGATTCGGTCTCGGTCGCCGGATCCGTGCGCGCCTCTTGGCCCGCACCGCCGACCGACTCGCCGCCGGTACCGCCGGCCGGCTCACGGCCCGCACCGCCGACCGACTCACCGCCGACAGACTCACCGTCGGCGGTCTCGCCCGCCGCACCGGGCTCGCCGGTCAGCTCATGGTCGGCCAGGCCCTGCTCGTGCAGGCCCGCGCGCTCATGGTGCAATTCCGCCTCGGCACGCTCACGGCGTGCCTCCTGCTCGGCGATCCGCGCGCGGCGCTCGGCGGCGTCGGCGCGCTGCTCGCGGGCCTCCGCCTCCTGGCGGTGCTCGGCGATGGCGCCCTGGCGACGCTCCTGAAGCTCACGCTCACGCGCGCGCTCGGCGGCCGCGGCGCGCATGCGGGGCGCGACGAACGCGAGCAGGGCAACGACGATGACGACGACCACGATGATCGCGATCAGTAGACCGGTGGACATCTCAGATACCTCCGGTTTCCATGGTCAGCGTGGCCACCCGGATGGGGCCGGTGGCTGACCGAATGGCCGCGGGCTACCCGCTCAGGGCAGGCACGCAACCCCCTGGACGGATGTTCTAGGCCGATCGGACGACGTCGGAGGCGGCTCAGGCCGCTTCGAGCAGCGCGCCCTGAACCTGATCGGGGCCGCAGGCGGCGACGTCGTCGAGCAGCCGGGCCGCGGTCACCGACTCCCAGCGGCCGCTGTCGACGAGCGCGCGGCACAGGCGATCGACGTCGATCAGGGCCTCACGGGCCTCGTCGTCCTCGAGGTCGGCGGCGAAGATGAGCGCATCGGCGGCCATCCGCACGCGGTCCTGCTCCTCGCTCTGGAGCTTGCTCGGGCCGAGCTCCGCGAGAGTATGGGTGACGCGGCGATAGGCCAGCGTACGCTCTGGACTCATCGAACAACCTCCTGCTGGGGGCGATTTTTCCTTCTCGACGATGATGTCGTCAGTGCATTGGTGCGCCATTAGCCCTGTGGCTAAACATCCGCGGCGAAAATTGTCCGTGCCCGGCTAGCCTCCCGGCATGCCTCCCGACTGGTCCGCACGCCCATGAACCTGGGCCTCGTAGCGCTCATCCTGGTCGCGTCGCTGCTCGGGCCGGCGCTCACCGTCGTCTCTCGGGGCGTGATTCCGGCCGTGGTGGGGGAGCTGCTGGCCGGGGTCGTGCTCGGCCGAACCGGCCTGCGGATCATCAATCCGGGGCGCAGCGACCTCTCGCTGCTCTACAGCCTCGGCTTCGCCACGCTGATGTTCACCGTCGGCATGCACGTTCCCTTGCACGACCGCCGGCTGCGGGGCTCGCTCGGGCGCGGCGTGCTCGCGGTCCTGATCAGCCTGCCCCTCGCCGTCGGGGCCAGCTACGCGGCGCATCTCGTCGGCGGAGGGCCGAGCCTCGTCTACGCCGTCGTCATCACCTCCTCCTCGGCCGCGATTGCTCTCCCGATCATCAACGAGACCCAGCTCGAGGGCGCCCCGATCCTCGCCGCCATGGCCTGGATCACCGCCGCCGACATCATGGCCACGATCGCCATACCGGTCGTGATCACGCCGCGCCACGCCGGCCGCGCCGCGCTCGGGGTGCTCATCGTGGCGGTGCTCACCGCGATCGTGTTCCTCGTCGCACACGCCCTCCACAATCGCCAGGCGGTCAAGGACATCCGCCGCATGGGCAAGCAGCGGGATTGGGCCATCGATCTACGGCTTGCGCTGATCGTGCTCGTGTCGCTCTCCTTCGTGGCCGAGAAGACGGGGGCGAGCCTGCTCGTCGCCGGCTTCGGCACCGGACTCGTGGTCGCCGCCATCGGTGGTCCGAAGCGTCTCTCACGCGAGGTGCTCGGCGTCGGACAGGGGCTGCTCGTGCCGATCTTCTTCGTGCTGCTCGGGTCGCGGCTGGATCTCCGGGAACTGTTCAGCGGCCAGCACGGCGTCCTGCTCGCCGGCATGCTCGTCGGGATGACCGTCGCCGTCCACGTGATCGCCGGCTACCTGATCCGGGCGCCGATCGCGGTCGGCCTGCTGGCCAGCGCCCAGGTCGGCGTCCCGGCGGCGGTGATCGCCCTCGGCCTGCCCCTCCACGCCCTCACCCAGGCCCAGGCCTCCGCGATCTTCTGCTGCGCGCTCGTCTCGATCGGCGTCTGCGCCGCCGGCGCGGCGATGCTCCGCCGCCGGCAGGAACACCTCGCGGCGGCGGAACCCCAGACGGCGTGACACGGCGACGCGCGGCCACGCGTCCTGCGTGCGCGGCGAGTTCGATGACGCTGTCGATTTCCGGACTGTCCGTTCGTCTCATAGGCGACCATGTCCACCAAGGAGGCACGATGAAGTACATGCTGTTGATCCATCACGGTGCCGCGCCGACGCCGCACTCGCCCGAGGACTGGGGCCGTATCTCCGAGGCCGAGCAGCAGGCCATCGCCACGGCGTATCAAGCGGTGAGCGCGACGCCAGGGGTCACCCCCGGGCTCTGGCTCCAGCCACCGGAGACGGCGACGACTGTGCGCGTCGAGAACGGCCGCGCGCTCACCACCGACGGACCGTTCGTCGAGATGAAGGAGGCCCTCGGCGGCTACCTCGTGTTCGAGGCGGACGACCTCGACGCCGCGATCGAGCTCGCGGCGCGCATCCCCGCGGCATCCCTCGGCGGCGCGATCGAAGTCCGACCGATCCAGGAGTGGTAGCCGTCCTCGAGCAGACCTTCCGGGAGCACTGGGGCCGCGTGGTCGCCTCCCTGGTCGGCTTCCTCGGCGACATCGACCTCGCCGAGGAGGCCGCCCAGGAGGCGTTCACGATCGCGGCCGAGCGGTGGCCGCGTGACGGCGTGCCCACCCAGCCCGTCGCCTGGCTGGTCACGACCGCGCGCAACCGCGCCCTGGACCGCATCCGCCGCGAGCGCACGCTCGCCCGGAAGACCCAGCTCCTCGAGATTGCGCAGTACACGGAGGACACGATGAGCGACGCGACGTTCCCCGACGAGCGGCTCGAGCTGATCTTCACCTGTTGCCACCCCGCGCTGGCTACCGAGGCCCAGGTGGCGCTCACGCTGCGGACGCTCGGCGGTCTCAGCACGCCGCAGATCGCCCGCGCCTTCCTCATCCCCGAGGCGACGATGGCTCAGCGCCTCGTCCGGGCCAAGCGCAAGATCAAGGCGGCCGGGATCCCGTTCCGCGTCCCGCCCGACCATCTGCTCCCGGACCGGCTCGCTGCCGTCCTCGCGGTCGTCTACCTCATCTTCAACGAGGGGTACGCCGGCGACGCCGAGCTGACCGCCGAGGCGCTCCGGCTCGGCCGCGCTCTCACCGAGCTGATGCCCGACGAGCCCGAGGTCCACGGCCTGCTGGCGATGATGCTGTTGCACGACGCTCGCCGCCCGGCACGCTTCGCCGGCGGCGAGATCGTCCTGCTCGCCGATCAGGACCCCGCGCTGTGGGACGCGGCGACGATCGGCTGCGGACAGGCCGTACTCGACCGTGCGCTCGCCCTCCACGGCCGTGGCCCGTACGTGATCCAGGCCGCGATCGCCGCGCTGCACACCGAGCAGCCGCGCGACTGGCCCCAGATCGCCGCGCTCTACGGGGAGCTCAGCCGCCTCACCGGGTCCGCCGTCGTCGAGCTCAACCGGGCGATCGCGCTGGCCGAGGCGGAGGCCCCGGAAGCCGGCCTGATGATCGTCGACGCGCTTGACCTCGACGGGTTCCACTACCTGCATTCCACGCGGGCGGAGCTGCTGCGTCGCCTCGGCCGTGACGCTGAGGCCCGGGCGGCGTACGGACGCGCGCTCGAGCTCGTGCACGCCGCCGAGGAACGCCGCCTGCTCGAGCGCCGGCTCGCCGAGCTGGCGTAGCGCTCGCGTCGCCCGGGCGGCGTAAAGCCTCGTCTCGCACTGGCGTCGGGGCCCGCCGGTGCGCGATGATCTCACCATGACCGAGATTCCCACAGATGGCAGCGGCCGCAGCCCGTTCCGGGCGGCGGTCGAGAGCAAGGACCTCGCCGCGGTCCACCGCCTCCTCGCGCCCGACGTGCACTTCCGCAGCCCGGTTGTGTTCGCGCCCTACGAGGGTCGCGAGACGGTCGCCGCGCTGCTCCAGGTCGTCGGCGGCGTGCTGCTGCCCGAGCTGCGGTACCGCTGGCAGGTCAGGGAGGGTGACCGCGAGGTGCTGTGCTTCACCACCCGGGTCAGCGGCCGCGAGGTCGAGGGCGTCGACCTGCTGCGCTACGACGACGATGGGCTCGTCGCCGAGCTCGTGGTGATGATGCGGCCGGCCTCCGGGCTCGTCGCCGTCCGGGACGCGATCGCGGCGGCGCTGCAGGCCGCCGGAGCCGGGGCGGCGGTCGCGCCGCCCGGATAGCGGAGCGGCATGCGAGCCCGATGGCACATCCCGTTGCTGCTCGGAGGGCTCGCCGCCGGCTATCCACTCGTTCGGCACGCCGTGCTCACCTGGGGTGCGACGCCGGCCGAGGCCGCCGCCACGCTGCCGGGCGATGAGCTGCTCGCCGCGGCCGACGGCGTCTCGACGCGGGTCATCGAGATCGCCGCTCCGCAAAGCTCGGTGTGGCCATGGCTCGCCCAGATGGGACCGGCCCCGCGCGGGGGCGCCTACACCTACGACTGGATCGAGAACCTGCTCGGCCTGGGCATGCACAGCGTCGATTGGGTCCTGCCCGAGTTCCAGCACCCCAGCGTCGGTGACACCATCGCCTTTGGCGCCAACGTCATGCGCCTCGAGCGGATCGCGCCCGAGCACGAGCTGGCCTGGCGCTCGCAGGACGGCAACTGGGTGTGGAGCTTCGTCCTGCGCCAGGACGGGGGCGTGACCCGCCTGATCAGCCGCAACCGCTTCCGCCTGCCGACGCGCGCGGCGCGGGTCGCGATCCTGCCGATGGAGCCGGCGTCGCTCGTCATGGAGCGCAAGATGCTGCTCGGCATCAAGCGCCGGGCCGAGCGGCTCGCCGCCCCGGCCGCCGCGCAGCCCTCGGGGCCGGGCCCGCCCGGCCGGTAGCGATCAGGCCTTCCTACGATGAGCGGATGGAGGTCGTCGAACTCGGTCCGCTCACCGACACCTACCGCGCCGAGCTCGAAGGCGATGAGGTCGATCCCTTCGACGCGGCCGGCAACTCCCTGCAGTGGCGGGTCAAGGACCGCCACGTCGCCCTGCGTGGCGCCGACGGCCGGCTCGTCGCCTCGGTCGGCCTCGTGCTCACCGAGATCCGGGTCGGCGATGACCGCGTCGTGCCGGTGGTGGGCATCGGTGGCGTGATCGTCACCGCCGCCCAGCGCGGACGCGGCCTCGCCCGCGAGGTGCTCGAGGCGGCCCTCGCCCGCGCCGCGACGCTCGGACCTCCGCTCGTCCTGCTGTTCTGCCTGCCCGACCGCGTCGGCCTCTATGAGCGGTTCGGGTTCACCGAGGTCGCGCGGCCGGTCCTCGTGCCGCAACCGGGCGGACCCACCGAGATGCCGCTCGTGACGATGTGGCGCGCGCTCGCGCCGGGCGGCGAGCTCCCGGACGGCCCGGTCACCCTGCTCGGTCTGCCGTACTGAAAACCGGCTCCGATTCCCCACGCGCCCGTCTGACGCGGAGCCGCGGCGACCGGCGGCGGAGCAAAGCCCGCCGCCGGTCAACCGCATCAGGCTCAGCCGACGTTGAGCGCCGTGTCGTCGACGACGAACGACGTCTGCAGCGAGGCGTCCTCGTGGCCGGTGAACTTCAGCGTCACCTTCTGGCCGGCGTACGCCGCGAGGTTGAACGAGTACTGCGTGTACCCGTTGGCGTGGTTGAGGTTGCTGTAGGTGCGCAGCGTCGTCAGCACCGTTCCGGTGCTGCCCAGCACCTGCACCTTCAGCGTGTCGTACGCCGTTGTCGTGGTCGTCTCGGCGGTGTCGATGTGCAGCCAGTAGCTGAACGTGTACGTCGAGCACCCGCTCGGCAGCGTCACCGCCTGGGCGAGCGTGTCGGTGTGGGTCGTGCCGTAGCCGTCGAGCCACGCGACGTAGTTGCCCGAGTGGGCGATCTCACCGGCGCTCGAGGGCTGGATCACGCCCGCGGTCGTCGTCCACGGGGACGCCGAGCCGGTCTCGAACCCGGGGTTGCCGAGCAGCTGCTTGGCCGTGCAGCTGCTGGAGCCCGGGTTGGTGACCGTCCAGGTGAACGAGGTCGAGCCCGAGGCGCCGGTCGTGTCCTGAGCCTTGACCGTCACCGTGTACGTGCCCGCCGTCGTCGGCGTGCCGGTGATGAGGCCGCCCGAGCTGATCGACAGCCCGGCGGGCAGCCCGGTCGCGCTGTAGGTGAGCGTCTGCCCGGAGGCGGAGTCCGTGCCGCTGACCTGCAGGCTGACGCTGCTCGAGGTCGTGCTGCTCTGGTTGCCGGGGTTGTTGACCGTGACCGTGTTGCCAGCCGAGCCGTTGGTGACGATCGGGTGGCTGATCTCGCAGCCGCCGCTGCCGCCGTTGTAGTCGTTCGCCCAGGTCGTCTGCACGGCGAATGAACCGGTTGCGAGGCTGATGTCCCGCGAGGCACCGGTCCCGGAGCTGATCCACGCGCACTTGTCGCCGTCCTCGTAGCCGGTGCTGTCGGTCCAGCCGCCGGCGGGGAAGGCGTCTGTGAGCGTCTCGGCGTACTCGTGGCCCTCGACGATCGAGACGCCGTCGAGCGTCCCGGCGCTGCCGGAGTTGACGAAGTTCGCGCCGCACGAGGCCCCCATGTTGGGGATGTAGGGCAGGTTGGTGAACTCGACCGGACCCCCGGGCGAGGTGGCCGCTCCACCGCTCAGCGTGCTGTCGGCCGTGTAGTCGTGCCAGGCGCAGAACTGCCCCGTCGGGGTGTTGTAGCCGTCGGGATGCGTGCCGGTCGGCGAGACGATCACGTACTGGCTGTTCGTGCTGTAGTCGTTGAAGTGTCCGGCGGCATTGATCGCCTCCTGGGCGAGCTGATGGCCGCTGGCCTGCGAGGGCGCCGCCGATGACTCATCGACCCAGACGCCGGCGAACGCGCTGCCGGCCGGATAGCCGACGTGGGCGGAGTTGCTCGGGCAGGTCTGGCTGCCCGCGCTCACGCCCTGGCAGTACTGGGTCATGACCCCCGACCACGTCTCGCCGTTCGTCCCAACGCCCTTGAGGAAGGACTCGACGTACGGCGCCATCCTCGACCTGTCGCCGGAGAGCGTGACGTTGCCGGCCGAGTTCGTGCCCTGCGAGCCCCACTGCGATCCCCAGAAGATGAGGTAGACCTTCGGCGCCCCGGTGACGACGCCGACGCCGCTGATGCCGCCGCCGTAGGAGAGGTTGTTCGCCGACGTCGTGGCAAAGCCGGCCTGATGGCCGCGGGGTGGCACCACGCCTCGCCGGTAGCGGTGTCCGTTGGCGTACGGGCTGCCGCCCTTGCCCGGATGCGCGCTCGCGGCGCCGGCGAACAGCGCCAGCGCGCATGCGACCACGCAGCCGATCATCCCTACCTTCATCACCCGGTGCATCCCTCCGGCCATCGCCATCTCCCCTGATGTCGATTAGCCCTGCAGTGAACGGCGAGGCGCAGCTTAGCGGCGATGACCGGCCGACTGGCGCAATTAACCTCGCGGGCGCAATTCGGCCGCGGCGCGGTCAGTCCTCGCGCGGGGGCGGCTGGAAGACGATGCGCTTGAGCTCGCTCAGCGCGTTGCCGCCGAGGCGAAGGGCGGTCTGAAAGCCCTCCTGCCCGAGGTCGCCGCCGTCGAGCGCGCGGCGGAGCTCGTCGAGCAGCGGGCGTTCCTCGTCGGTGACCTTGTCCCGCGGCGCCTCGAGCAGGATCACGTGCCGTGGACGCTGGAGGCCGTGGGCGAGCCGGACGTAGCGCTCGCGCTCGGCGCGGTCGAGCCCCTCGAGCGGCACGACGACCGACTGCTTGGCCTTCAGCCGCTTGAGCACGGCGGCGGCGAGCAGCTCGTGGGCCCGCGCCTCGATCTCGGCCTCCGGGACGCGTCCGGCGAGGAGGGCGCGCACGCGCAGGAGCGAGAGCACCGCGCCCCGCTCCTCGATCACCCGGTCGGCGAATCGGGCCGTATCCGACGCGGCCGCGCCGATGACGACAACGAGACTGCCCGGCGAGTAGCGCAGGCGGTCGGTGGGGGCGAGCACGCGGCAGCGGACGGACACGTCGACCGGACGGGCGGTCTCGCCCTCGCGTCGGGGGCGCTCCGATGACCAGCCGGTCCGCTCGTCGGGCGAGATCCGCACACTGCGTGCCGGGGGGGTGGAAGGCATGCCCCCATCATCGCGTACCGGCGCAGAACACGCGCCGCGGTGCGGTGCGGCCTCAGTCTCGAGGGTCGCGCGCGATCACGCGATCGACCTCGACGGCCATGCCCTCACGAGTGTCGAGGAACACGACGAACACGGTCGGGGAGCCGCCGAACCAGGCGCTCGTCTCTCCCTCGCCGACGTACTCGGCGGCGCGCTGAGACCCGCTGGACTCGATCACCCAGACCGGATCGCCCTTGTGGAACTGCGTGTCGCCGATGTCAGTCATGGCCGGCCATCTCATCGATGCACGCCGTGACGGCGAGCAGGAGTGCGTCATCCTCACCGGCGGCGATCTCGATCCCGTAGGTGTCCCGGACCCGGAACCAGCGCTTGGAGATCTCGGCCACCTTCTCGCCGTCGCGCTCGATCTCGAACTCGTGGTCGACGATGTTGCCCTTGGCGCTCAGGTCTCCGCCCCCCTCGACGTCGATCGAGAAGCGGTCTCGCAGCGGGGTGATGAGGGCCTTCTTGATCGTCGCCACCGTGTCGCCGTCGCGCTCGACCTTCATCGTGTCGCGCACGCGGAGAGCCTTCTCCTGGACCTTGAACAGCTCCTCGCCGTCCGGACCCTCGAGCACGAACGTGTCCCGCACACGCATCGCCTTGCCGTTCACCTTGAACGCCCGCTCGCCGTCCGCGTTCTCGATCCAGAAGTCATCCCCGATCGCGAACAGCTTCTCGCGCATCTGGTACCGGGTGCCGCCCGGTTCATCGTGTCGGTTGAAAAATCCCACGGGTTCTCCGTTGTCTCGCTTCGTCTGATCCGGGCAAGCTTGGGGCACGACCGCTGAGCGCTCAAGGGTGTGTGCATGTCTCTTGCCGGACGCCGGCGCTACGCCCCCGGAGGCGGTGCCACAGGACGCTCACGGTGATCGCGGCCGCGGCCACGAGCGGTCCGGCGAGCGGCACGGTGTAGCGCCCGGCATACGTGCCCGTGAGCACCGGCGCGACGAGCAGCGCTAGGCCCCCGACCCCGAACAGCAGCACCGCGACGCGTGAGCGGCGTCCTCCGATGATCAGCCCGAGGAGGGTGAGGACGGTGGTGATGAACAGCGCCGTCGCGCCGAATCTGATCACTCGCTGCCAATCGTGGAGGAACCGCAGGCCGGTGTGGTCCGGGTGGACGGTGTAGCGGTCGTAGTAGCTCTCGAGGTCGGTGTGCATCGCCGCCACGACGAACGGGTTGCCCGGGCTGGTGAAGTCGAGTTGCGGGTCGAGGCCGGTGCTCGTCGGCTTGAGCCGGCGCGGCAGGGTCGAGGGCACGTAGTAGCTGCGGAGATAGCTCCACGCGGTGGTGAGGAACGTGCCGAACTGGGCCTCGAGCGCGCGGCGCGCCCAGCCCCCGACGACCGCGTCATCGGACCCGAACGGGCCGAAGCGCCGGACGGCGGGCGACCCCGTCTCGAACGTGTAGAAGTACGCGCTCGGCCGCTGTGACTCGGGCCGCCGCTCGCATAGGGCCCGCGTGCCGGGCGGAGGGGTGAATTGTCGGCAGTCGGCGAACTGGGCGACGCGTCCGTACAGATACCAGCCCGGAGACGGGGCGATACCGAACCGCTGCCCGGACTCGGCGCTCGCGGCGGCGAAGCCGACGAGCAGTAGCCCGCAGGTCACGACGACGACGGCCGCGGCGAGGAGGTCCTCGCGCCCGCGGTGCAACACGTGGGGCCGGTAGAGCACGAGCGCGACGGCGACGACCGCGAGCAGCGGCAGCGACGCCGTGCGGATCATCGCCGCCGCGGCCAGTGACGCTCCGGTGAACAGCGGCCAGCGCCACCACGGCGCCGGCGCCTCGCACGACCGGACCGCTCCGTAGAGGCCGAGGGCGATGGTGAGGACCGCCCAGGTCTCGGACATGATCGTGTGCTCGAGGAAGGCGAGATCGGCGTCGAGCAGGAGCGCCCCGGCGGTCACCACGCCCACCCAGGCCGAGCCCGAGATCCTCCGCGCGGCCGCGCCCAGCACGAGGGCGGCGAGCAGGCCCGCAACATGCTGGAGCAGCACGGTGACCGCGATCTGGCGCGAAACGTGGCCGAGCGCCGCGACGATCATCGCGTACCCGGCGGGATGCTGGGGGTCGAGGAACGGGTTGGCGGCGAAGCGCTGATAGCCGTCCTCGAGGGTCGGCGACACCGGCCACCAGCTGACGATGACCACGATGCGGAGCGCGATCCCGATGAGGATCAAGCCGGCGAGGACGCGGCCCGGCGCGCCGGGCGGCCAGGCGTCGCGCAGGGCGGCGCCCCGGCGCTGGGTCCAGGCCCGTGCCGACGCCGTCCCGGACGTCGAGCCGCTCGGCTCCGCGGCTGTGTCGAGGGCCGGCACGGCGCTAGCGGCAGCGCGAGCGCGGTCGGGCGAGATCAGCGAGCAGCCGGTCGACGACCGCCGGGTCGGTGACGAGCCCGAAGTGCGACACGCCTGGGTTGTCGACGAGGCGGAAGCGATAGCAGCGCATGTGGCGCCAGACGCGGACAGCGCTGTTGGTGATCGCCTCCTGATTGCTGTCCCCGGGCAGGCTGATGAGGTCCGAGTCCCGCTGACTGAAGACCTGGCCGACGGCGAGGTTCGGGAGGACGATGCCGACCTGGGTCGGCAGCCCCGAGCCCTCCTCGGCGGTGACGTCGACGTCGGGGAAGTGGGCGGGATCGGCGAACCGCACGAACCCGAGGTAGTGATGGACGATCGGCGCGATCGCCTCGAGCCCGGCGTCGTGGAGCAACCGGTTCGTATCGGCCGGCGTGTAGCGGCGGCCGGTCGCCCGGTTCACGACGACCACCTCCCGGCGGCCGAACACCGCCGGGTCCGAGGCGCTCATCCAGGTCGAGGGGGACAGGGCGATGAGCCGGGCGCTGCTGCGGGCCTGCGCGAGCGTCGTCGGCCAGGCGAAGCCGCTCGGCACCTCGGTTCCGGTGAACACCCACGACCACGTCCCGCCCTGGCCGGGAAGGTTGCCGGCTATGTCGGTGAAGCCCTGGATGTACGTGCGCCGCCAGCGGGCCGAGACGTGAGTGAGCAGGTACTGGGCGTAGAGCGGACCGTTCGAGTGGCCGACGAGCCGGACCGGCCGGTGGCCGTTCTCACGCCAGGTGCGCTCGATCAGGCGCTCGGTGCGGGGCAGGAAGCCGCCGAGGTCGGGCGTGAGCCGGAAGTCGTAGCCGGCCACGACGAGATCCCGGCCGCCAATGTAGCCGGCCGCCTCGAGCGCGCTGTAGAGGCCTCCGTAGGCGGGCGCGCTCGACGTCTGTCCGTAACGGGGGATCGACACCGTCACTCCGGGCGGGAGCGAGAAGCGCTGCGGAAAGGAGAGGTGCGGGTTGGCCCGCCAGCGCGGCGTGATCAGGCGGTCGCGGCAGACCTGGCTGAACGTCTTTCCGACGTCGGCCGGGATCCCATCCTCGAAGGTGCCGTCGCGCGCGCAGCCCTTCACCGCGGTCTGACCGCGGACGGTGACCAGCAGCGTCGTCGCCCCGTAGCCTGGGAAGAAGACGATTGGTGTGCGTGCGCCCGCTGCACTTGCACTCGAGACGAGCGCCGATGCGGTCAGTACCGCCGCGCTGAGCGCGCTGAGGCACCGTCCGGCGAGCGCGCGGCGGCGATGTTCCAGTCCGCTCACCCCCGGATCGTATGCGAGTGGCGGCCGCCCGCGCCAGACGGTCGCCCTCGTCGCGCGCGGCGAGGTCAGGCGACTGCCTCGGCCGGTTCGGCGCTGAACTGGGCGGCGTACAGCCGGGCGTAAGCGCCGTCGGCGGCGAGCAGCGAGGCGTGGGTGCCGGTCTCGACGATGCGGCCGTTCTCCATCATCAGGATGAGATCGGCGTCCCGGATCGTCGAGAGCCGGTGGGCGATCACGAACGACGTGCGGTCGGCGCGCAGCGAGTTCATCGCCGTCTGGACGAGCAGCTCGGTCCGCGTGTCGACCGACGAGGTCGCCTCGTCGAGGATCAGCAGGGCCGGCTCGGAGAGGAAGGCGCGGGCGATCGTGATCAGCTGGCGTTGGCCGGCGCTGACGTTGCCACCGTCCTCGTCGATCACGGTCTCGTAGCCGTCGGAGAGGGTGCGCACGAAGTGATCGACGAACGCGGCCCTCGCGGCGGCGAGCAACTCGTCCTCGGTCGCGTCGGGGCGGCCATAGAGGATGTTCTCGCGGATGGTGCCGCGGAACAGCCAAGCGTCCTGGAGCACCATGCCGATCTGCGCGCGCAGGTCGGCCCGGCGCATGTGCGCGATGTCGATGCCGTCGAGCATGATCCGTCCCCGGTCGAGGTCGTAGAAGCGCATCACGAGGTTGACGAGCGTCGTCTTGCCCGCCCCCGTCGGCCCGACGATGGCCACGGTCTGGCCGGGGTGCACGGCGAGCGAGAGATCGTCGATCAGCGGCGTCTCCGGCTCGTAGCGGAAGGCGATGTGCTCGAAGTCGACCTCGCCGCGTGCCGCCGGGGGACGCACCGGCGCCGCCCGGTCGGGCGACTGCTCGTCGGCGTCGAGCAGCTCGAACACCCGCTCGGCCGAGGCCACGCCCGATTGGAGCAGGTTGACCATCGAGGCGATCTGGGTGAGCGGCTGGGTGAACTGGCGCGAGTACTGGATGAACGCCTGCACGTCGCCGAGCGACATCGTGCCGCTGGCCACCTGCAGGCCGCCGAGTACGGCGATGATCACGTAGTTGATGTTCCCCAGGAACATCATCAGCGGCATGATCAGCCCGGACATGAACTGGGCGCCGAACGAGGCCTGGAAGAGCTCCTCGTTCTGCGCCGCGAACGCCCGCTTCACGTCCGCGCTGCGGCCGAAGACCTTGACGAGCTCGTGCCCGGCGAAGGTCTCCTCGACGTGGGCGTTGAGCGTGCCGGTCCGCCGCCACTGCCCGACGAACAGACGCTGTGAGCGCTTCATGATCTGGGCGCTCCCGAGCAGGCCTAGCGGCACGGTCACGAGCGCGATCAGCGCGAGCAGCGGCGAGATCCAGAACATCATCGCCAGCACGCCGATGACCGTGAGCACCGACGTGAGCGCCTGGCTCATCGTCTGCTGCAGGCTCTGGCCGACGTTGTCCATGTCGTTCGTCACGCGGGAGAGCAGCTCGCCGCGGGGCTGGCGGTCGAAGTAGCTGAGTGGCAGGCAGTTGACCTTGTCCTCGACGTCGGCGCGCATGCGCAGCATCGTCGACTGCACGACGTCGTTGAGCAGGTAGCCCTGAAGCCACGCGGCGAGGGCCGACGCGGCGTAGACGGCGAGCGCGAGACCGAGGATGCCGGCCAGGGCGGTGAAGTCGACGCCGTGGCCCGGCACGACGTGCATGCTGCGGAGCATGTCGGCGAGCTCCGTCTGCCCGCGGGCGCGGAGTCCGTGGACCGCCTGCGCCTTGGTGATGCCAGCCGGCAGGTGCCGGCCGAAGAACCCGGCGAAGATGAGGTTGGTGGCGCCGGCGAGAATCTTCGGACCGGCCACGGCGCAGGCGACCGACAGGCACGCGAGCACGAGCACCCCGACCGCCTTGAGCCGCTCCGGTCGCATCCGCCGGAGCAACCGCCGAGACGAGCCGCGGAAGTCGAGCGCGGCTGCGGCGACCATCCCGCGCTGGCCGAACCCGTGGCCCATCCCCGGTGGCGGGATCCGCTCGGTCTGCTTCATGCGGCCGTTCGCACCGCTCTCGCTCGTCACGCCGCCTCCTCCTCGGTGAGCTGGGAGCGGACGATCTCCTCATAGGTCGGGTTGCCCTCGGCGAGGAGCGAGTGGTGCGTGCCTTGGCCAACGATCTCGCCGTTCTCGAGCACGATGATCTGGTCGGCGTCGAGGATCGTCGATACGCGCTGCGCGACGATCACGACCGTCGCCTGCCGCGTGACCGGCCGCAGCGCGCGGCGCAGGCGCGCGTCGGTGGCGACGTCGAGAGCCGAGAAGACGTCGTCGAACAGGTAGATCTCCGGCCGGCGGACGAGCGCCCGGGCGATGGCGAGCCGCTGGCGCTGGCCGCCGGAGACGTTGGTGCCGGCCTGGGCGATCGGCGCGTCGAGCCCGTCGGGCATCGCCTCGACGAACGCGCTGGCCTGAGCGGTCTCGAGCGCCGCCCACATCTCGGCGTCTGTCGCGTCGGGCTTGCCGTACTGCAGGTTCGAGCGCACGGTGCCGCTGAACAGGTAGGCCCGCTGCGGGACGAGGCCGATCGTCGACCACAGGAGCTCCGGCTCGAGCTCGCGCACGTCGACACCGTCGACGAGGACGACGCCCCCGGTGACGTCGTACAGCCGCGGGACTAGGTTGAGCAGCGTCGATTTCCCCGAGCCGGTCGAGCCGATGATCGCGGTCGTCTGCCCGGGGCGGGCGAGGAACGAGACGTCCCGCAGCACGGCGCCGGTGGCGCCGGGGTAGCTGAACTCGACATCGGCGAACTCGAGCTCGCCGCGTCGCGCGAGGGTCGTCACCGGCGTCGCCGGCGGTGCGACCGAGGAATCGGTGCCGAGCACGTCGCCGATCCGGTCCGCGCACACCGCCGCGCGCGGCACCATCACCAGCATCAGCGTCGCCATCATCACCGACATGAGGATCTGCATCAGGTAGCTCATGAAGGCCACGAGCGCGCCGACCTGGAGCGTCCCGTCGTTCACCCGGTGACCGCCGAACCACAGCACCCCGACGATCGAGATGTTGAGGATCAGCATCACGCTCGGGAACATCGCCGCCATCCAGCGGCCGGCCGTCACCGCGGTGTTCGTGAGCTCGGTGTTGGCGACCCCGAAGCGCTCCGTCTCATAGGGCTCCCGCACGAAGGCGCGGACGACCCGGATGCCCATGATCTGCTCGCGCAGGATGCGATTGACCGCGTCGATCCGGGTCTGCATCATCCGGAACGCCGGGACCATCTGGCTGATGATCGAGAAGGAGACGATCAGCAGCGCGGGGACGCACACGACGATCAGCCAGGAGAGCCCGACGTCCTGGCGCAGGGCCATGATCACGCCGCCGACCATCATGATCGGCGCCATCACCATCAGCGTCGAGCTCATCTGGACCAGCATCTGGACCTGCTGGACGTCGTTCGTGTTACGGGTGATGAGCGAGGGCGCGCCGAAGCGGGTCACCTCGCGGCTCGAGAACGAGGTCACCCGCCGGAACAGGCGGTCGCGAATGTCCCGCCCGACGCCCATCGACAGCCGGCTCGCGAAATAGACGGCGGTGATGCTGCAGGCGATCTGCACGAACGACACGCCGAGCATCAGCGCCCCGGTCGTGAGGATGTACGAGGTGTCGCCTTTGACGACGCCGTTGTCGATGATGTCGGCGTTGAGGGTCGGCAGATAGAGCGCGGCGATCGTGCCGAGGAACTGAAGCCCGACGATCAGCGCCAGCGACCTCGGGTATCGCCTCAGGTGGTCGCCGAGGAGCGTGCGCAGCCCAGATCCCATGCGCCGCGGCGCGCTGGCTACGCCCACCGCGCTCCGCCTCCGGACGGCCGCGGAGAGTGGAAGGGAAGGCGCAGAGCGGCGGTTGGGAGCATCTCTCCTCTCGACGATAACCACGGGTCAGAGCGCCGATATCCGTCGCTTGCCGCCTCGTGTCTCCGCGGCAAGTACCGAACCGTCCGCGTCAGCACGGGTGGCCGCGCTCGTGCAGGCTGGCCACGACCTTGTTCGCCCCCTGCTATCCGGAGTCGGCGATACTGCCTGACGTGCACGAGCGATCGACGAGATCCTCTGCCGGGCGGGCGCACGAGCGGCTCGCACGGCCGGGGATGGTTGCGCTGCGCCTCGGCCCGGGCGGAGCCACCCCATGACCCGTGCACGCCGTCGTCTGATCGCCGTCCTCGCCGTCGTCTGCGCCGCCGCCGGCCTCACGGGTTGCGCGGCCGACGGCAGCGGGCTCGCTCCCCGGTGAGCTTCGGCCAGAGCTACGTGACCAGCCTGATCAACGCCGTGATGCGCAGCCGCGACTGGGACTCGACGGCGATCTTCCTCGCCTGGGACGACTGGGGCGGCTTCTATGACCACGTGCTCCCGCCGCGACTGGACGTCAACGGCTACGGCCTGCGCGTCCCGGCGATGCTCGTCAGCCCCTACGCCCGGCGCGGTCTCATCGACCATCAGGTCCTCACCTTCGACGCCTACGTGAAGTTCATCGAGGACGACTTCCTCGGCGGCCAGCGGCTCGACCCGCTGACCGACGGGCGACCGGATCCGCGCCCGGACGTGCGCGAGGACGCGCGCATCCTCGGCAACCTCACGCGGGAGTTCAACTTCAGCCAGAAGCCGCTGCGCCCCGTCGTCCTGCGCGTGTATCCGCGGACCACCCTCACCGGGACGCCGCGAGCCGCGGCCCTGCCGGCCGCCGTGCGGGCGGCCGAGACCGGGCCGTAGACCCGGCCGTGGGCCGTTCGCCATCATCCCGACGATGGCGGAACTGAACATCGAGGGCGACGAGCTTGTCGTCCACCTGTCCGGGTGGGAGCGGCTCGCGGCGTTCCGCGGCGACGTCCGCGTGCCGCTGGCCGCCGTGCGCGCGGCGGAGGCGGAGGAGCGGCCCTGGCAGGCGCTGCGCGGGATCCGCGCGCCGGGAACCGGATTCCCCGGGGTGATCGCCTACGGGGTGCGCCGGATCACCGGCGATCGTGTCGACTTTGCCGCGGTGCTCTCCAAGCGCCCGGCGGTGCGCGTCGAGCTCGCGCCGCCCTCCCCGTTTGCGCGGTTGCTCGTATCGGTCAGCGATGCGGTCGAGGCGAGCGCGCGGATCCGCCGGGCGGCGGGAATCTGATCACCCGCGGAGGTCGCGCCGGGCGATCCCGACGAGCGCGACGGCGACGAGCGCCACCGTGAGCAGGCCGAGCACGAGCAGGTCGACGATGTCGACGCCATGCGTGAGCGGGTCGTGGCCGGCGTAGTAGTAGAAGGGGGAGAGGTACTTGAGCCAGGCGACGCCGTGGACGAGCGGGGCGAAGCCGTTGATCAGCCAGCCGGCGAGCGCGATCCCGGCCGCGGCGCCGGCGGCGAGCGCCCGCCGGCCGGTCCCGGCCGCGAGCGCGAGCGCGATCGCCCCGGTGGCGAAGCCGAAGAACGCGAGGTGCACGGCGAAGGCGGCGAGCTTGCCGAGTCCGATGCCGCCACCGCCGAGGGCCACGCCGCAGATCATCCCCACCCACGTCGCCGCGGCGATGATGACCACGACGATCGCGATCGCCGCCGCCTTGCCGGCGATCAGGTGCGTGCGCCTGACCGGATGCGCGAGCACGAGCGCCATGATCCGATCTTCCTCCTCGCCGGCGGTGCTCCCGGCCGCCCCGATGATCGCCATCGCGGCGATCACCAACGGACCGTAGATCGAGGAGATCTCGCCCTTGAACCAGCCGGTGATCGTGCCGTAGTCGGCCCCGGCCAGCAGGTTCGAGACGCTCTGGGGCAGGCTCAGCTTGCCGATCGTGTGACCGACCGCGGGGAACAGCGCGCCGACCGCGAGCAGCATCGCGATCAGGCCGAGCGAGGCCGAGATCGTCGAGGGCACCCGCATCCGCAGGGTGAGCTTGAAGCTCGGCCAGCTCACGCCGAGCCGTCGTCGTGGTAGTAGCGCAGGAATATGTCCTCGAGGTCCTCGTCGCGGGTGCGGATCGCCTGCACATCGTGGTGCGCGGCGGCCTTGACGACCGCGTCGGCCGAGCCCTCGAAGGCGACATTCAGGGTGCGTCCCTGGGCGGTGGCCTCGCGGACGCCGGGAACCCCACGGAACTCATCCACCGGGGCGGGCGCGGCGAACTCGATCTCGAGGTGCTGGACGGCGACCCGGCGGAGATTCTCGAGCGTGTCGACGACGATCAGGCGGCCGCGGCGGAGGATCGCCACGCGGTGGGTCACCCGCTCGACCTCCGAGAGCGTGTGCGAGGAGAGGAACACCGTGCGCCCCTCACCGCTCACCTCACGCAGCAGGGCGTGGAAGCTCTGCTGGACGAGCGGGTCGAGGCCGGCGATCGGCTCGTCGAGGATGAGCAGCTCGGGCTCGTGCATGAACGCCTGGATGAGGCCGAGCTTCTGCCGGTTGCCGGTCGAAAGCTCGCGGATCGGCCGGTCGAGCTCGGCGTCGAAGCGCTCGGCGAGCGCGTCACGGATCCGCCGATCGACGCCACCGCGCAGCTCGGCGAGGTAGTCGAGGACCTGCGCCCCGGTGAGCTTCGGGTACAGCGCGAGGTCGCCGGGGAGAAACCCGATCCGCCGGCGCAGCTCGAGGCTCTGCCGGCGAGTGTCGAGCCCGAGGATCTCCGCCGAGCCCGCGGTCGGCAGGATGAGGTCGAGCAGCAGGCGCATCGTCGTCGACTTCCCGGCGCCGTTGGGGCCGAGGAAGCCGAACACCTCGCCGGGCTGCACCTCGAGCTCGAGGTCGAACAGGCCGCGGCCTGATCCGAAGTCCTTCGACAGGCCGTGCGTGGTGATGGCCGCGGGGGTCATCGCCGGGCCCGCTGTGCGTCGCTCATCCCGTCCTGACGCTAGAGCGCGAGCGGCGCGCGATCAAGCCTGGGCGACGGCGCCGGCGTGGCGGTGCCCCGCCGGGCTGCGATGGTTCGTCCGTCCAGGCCTGGGCAGCTGAGCGACGCCTGGCGTCGTTCATTCGCCCAGGCCTGTGGGCCAAGCTTCACAGAACCTTGATGGCGGCGGGGCGAATCTCCACGAAATCGGCACACGTCGAGGACGACACTGATGCTGTGTAACGACCCTCCGACGGAGGCAGCCCATGTTCGCAGTCAAGGCCTCACATCACACCGCTCAGCCGCCCCGGTTTCACTCGCTCGACCTTCCCGTGTGGGCAGTGCCGGGGGTGGAGCGGCCCACGCGTCGCGCGCGCTCATCGGCCGTGGCCCGTGTTGCCCGCCACGTGGCCCGGCGGACCGGTGACTCTTCCGCGTCGCTCGGCCACGGACAGGATCACGCCTAGCGAGGGTGCGCAGGACATGAGTGCGTCCCCGAGCGCGGTACTGCGCGCAGGTGCTCCGCGTGGCGCCGTCCACGCGTCATCGCTTCGGCTTCGTATAAAGGTGAGCCTCCGCCGGCGGCGGATCGATCGTGACATCGCCGATGGACGCGATCCTGCGGTGTCCGCCGATCGCGCCCTGCGCGCCGAGCAGCTCGCCGACGCCCCGATTCGTGGCCACGTCGCCCGCACGCTGCGCGAGCTCGTGGCCGCGGCCGAGCGTGAGCGCCGACAGCAGCTCGCCTCGGCGGTGCCGGTTTGCCGCACCCCGGTGGCGGCGTGGGCGGACGGACTCCTCGGGCTGGCCGAGGCACTCGAGCGCCCCGGGGCCGTCAACCCGTGTGGCGTCGCCCGCGCGCTCGCGCTGGTCAACGACACGAGCGGACCGCTCTACAGCCCCGCGCCGGAGCGATCGCTCGGCGCGCGAATCTGGTGGGTGGCCGACGGCCTGCAGCCGTGTCCGCCGCACGCCTGGGCCTCGCCGGTGATCATGAAGATCGACCCCGAGCACGTCGCGTGGACGTGTCGTCGCTGCGGTGCGATCGCCGTCACCGACGACGTGGCCGCGAGACCGGCGTAGCCCCGGACTGGACGACACCCCGCCTTCCAGCGGCTCAACGTTGAGCGGGCGTGGGCGGAAATGACGGTTGCCGGCTGGATCCAAGTCATCGTCCTGGTCGCGGTGCTCACCGCCCTCACGCCCCTGCTCGGGGGCTACATGGCGCGCGTCTACCGGGGCGACCGCGTCACGCTGGGGGCCATCCTTGCGCCGATCGAGCGGGGCACCTATCGGCTGTTGCGGGTCGACGCCGCTGAGGAGCAGACCTGGAAGGAGTATGCCCGGTCGCTGATCCTGTTCAGCGCGGCGAGCTGGCTGATGCTGTACCTCGTGCTGCGCACGCAGGCGATCCACCTGCTCAACCCGCAGCGCTTCTACCACTCCGGCCCTTGGGACCTCTCGTTCAACACCGCATCATCGTTCGTGTCGAACACGAGCTGGCAGTACTACGCCGGCGAGACGACCCTGTCCGACCTCGCGCAGATGGCCGCAATCACCGTCGCGAGCTTCACGTCGATGGCGACAGGCATGGCGACTGCAGCCGCCATGATCAGGGGGCTGGGACGCCGGGGAACGGATCGCCTCGGCAACTTCTGGGCAGATGTCCTGCGGTCGCTGCTGTACGTGGTGCTGCCCTTGTGCCTCGTCGTCTCGATCGTGCTGGTTGCCTGCGGGGTTCCGCAATCACTCGGGCCTTACCTCCACGCTCATGGCCTGACCGGGGTTCCGCAGACGATCGCGCTCGGTCCGGTCGCCTCGCAGGAGGCGATCAAGCTGATGTCCGGCGACGGCGGCGGCTTCTTCAACACGAACTCGGCCCACCCGTTCGAGAACCCGACCGGCATCTCGAACCTCCTCGAGATGCTGCTCATGCTCCTCGTGCCGGCCGCGTTCACGGCGACGTTCGGCCAGATGATCGGTCGCCGGCGCCAGGGGTGGGCGCTCTACGCGACGATGCTGGTCCTGTTCTTCGGCGCCGCCGCGGTCATGTACGCCGCCGAGGCGCACGGCTCCCCGGCCCAGCACGCCGCCGGCGTGGCCACACACGTTCGCGCCGGCTCGGCCGGGGGCAACATGGAGGGCAAGGAGCAACGCTTCGGCGTGGCGGGCTCCGCACTGTTCGTCACGTCGGGTACCGCGAGCGGGGACGGTGCGGTCAACAGCGGGGTCGAGTCGTACACCGGGCTCGGCGCCGGCGTGGCCATGGCCAACATGATGACCGGTGAGGTGGTCTTCGGCGGGCCGGGATCTGGGATCTACGGAATGCTGCTGCTCGTCGTGCTCGCCGTGTTCATCGCCGGCCTCATGGTCGGGCGCACGCCGGAGTACCTCGGCAAACAGATTCGGGCACGGGAAGTCAAGCTCGCCTCGGTGGGGACGCTGTTCGTGCCGCTGCTCGTCCTGTCGTTCGCCGCGCTTGCCATGGCCACCGCGGTCGGCCGCCAGTCGATGTCGACGCGTGGGCCGCAAGGGTTCGCCGAGACGGCGTACGCCTATCTCAGCCAGGCGCAGGGCAACGGCTCGGCGTTCGCCGGGTACAGCGGCTTCGTGCAGCCCGTCGCCGGCAACGCCGGCTCGCACGGGCTGATCTTCGCCGACCTGGCCGGCGGCTGCGTCATGCTCCTCGGGCGCTTTGTGCCGCTGCTCGTCGCCCTCGCCCTCGGTGGCTCGCTCGGTCCGCGACGCATTGCCCCGGCCGGGCTGGGGACGTTGCGCACCGACACCCCGACCTTCGTGCTGTTCGTGATCGGGTTCGTGATCATCTTCGCCGTCCTCACCTTCCTCACCGTGCTCGTCATCGGCCCGGCCGCGCAAGCGCTCAGCGGACGCATGCTGTCGTGAGCGCTCCCGCGCCCCTACGGCAGGGGGCGCCCGAGCCAGCCCTCGTAGAACCCTTCGAGGTCCGGCAGGAAATCGTGGGTGACCGGATACCCCGGCGGCACGGCTTCGACGTCCAGGAGCCGGGCGCACCTCGGGCAGATGCAGTAGCGGCAGGTCACTCGCCCGAGCGTTGGCGGCTCCGGATTTGCGACCGCCTGATCCGGGAACCTCAGACCGGTTCTTCGCGCGGCGCGACGCCGAGCCCGATCGGGGCCGCCGCTCCCGGCGGCCGATCGGGCGGCACGCAGACCATTCCCTCGGAGAAGCCGGCCGACCCGATCCCGAAGGCGGCGTTGAATCGGTCGAGGTTGACCACGGTGAGCAGCGCGGTGATCTCGACGAGTTGCTCGTCGCCGAAGTGCTCCTTCAGGCGCGCGAACAGCCCGTCGGTCACCTCGACCGGCGTGCGCATCACGGCGACCGTGTAGTCGAGCGCCAGCTTCTCGCGCTCGGTGAACAGGTCGCTCTGGCGGTAGCGCGGCAGCGCGAGGAGCTCGTCGTCGGAGAGGCCCGAGTTGCGGCAGATCTGCGAGCCGAGGTCGACGCAGTACTCGCAGCCGATCATCTGCGCGCCCTTGAGCTCGACGAGGTACTTGAGCCGCTCGTCCACCGTGTCGGCCTTCCTCACCGCCTGCTGGAATTTGCCCATGCCGCTCATCATCTTTGGCTGATGAGCCCAGATCTCGACCGGCTCGATCCCGCTGCCGTGCATGGCCTCACGTCCGGTCATCTTCGTCATCCCTCTGCGCATGAACCAGTAGACGACCTTGACCATCGGGCCGGCCTGGTTCTGCGGTACTCCCTGAATGCGTGCCATCGGGCACCCTCCTGTCACATCGCGTGGCGTCTTGGGGTCTGCGAGACATGACACGGAGCGGAACGGTGGTGTGACATGCAGCTCGAATTGGCAAATCGGTTCGACGGGGAGCGACGGCGGCTGCGGTCGGTCGCCTATCGGATCCTCGGCTCGCTGAGTGAGGCGGACGATGCGGTGCAGGAGGCCTGGCTGCGACTCCAGCGGGCCGACGTCGAGGAGATCGACAACCTCGAGGGCTGGCTGACGACGGTCGTCGCCCGCATCTGCCTCAACATCCTTCGCCGTCGACGCTCGCACCCCGAGGAGCCTCTCGACGCCTTCCTGCCCGAGCCGATCGTCTCCACCGGGACTGCCGAGGATCCTGAGCAGCAGGTCCTGCTCGCCGACGCCGTCGGCATGGCGATGCAGGTCGTCCTCGACGCGCTCAGCCCGGCCGAGCGACTCGCGTTCGTCCTCCACGACATGTTCGCGGTGCCGTTCGGCGAGATCGCGCCGCTCATCGACCGCTCGCCCGAGGCGACCCGTCAGCTGGCGAGTCGCGCCCGTCGCCGTGTCCGGGGCGCGGCGCCCCCGCCGGAGCCCGATCTGGCCCGTCAGCGGGCCGTCGTTGATGCCTACTTCGCGGCCACCCGGGAGGGCGACCTCGACGCGCTCGTCGCGGTGCTCGACCCCGACGTCGTCGTGCGCAGCCACGGCCGCGAGGGACTCGCGGAGCTGCAGGGTGCCGAGCGCGTCGCGCGCGCGGCGGTGTTGTGGCGCCGGTTCGCGCCCTTCGTCCGCCACGCGCTCGTCAATGGCGCCGCCGGCGCGGTGGCGTTCGACGGCGAGACGCCATTCGCGATCCTCGCGTTCAGCGTCGTCGGTGACCGAGCGGTGGCGATCGACATCTTCAACGACCGCGATCTCGTGCCGCGCCTCGTGCGATCGCCGGGCTAGCGGTGACCGCTCCGAGGATGGCTGAGTCGCCTTCACACGACAGCGCGCCCGGTGTAACGTCGCTCGCCGAGATGGGGGAGACGACATGAGCGGCACGGGCCCCGCCGGGGGCATCTGGGCGGGGACGAACTTCAGGGTGTTGGTCGGCACCCTCGAGCTCGCCTGTGCCGAGGTCCGCGGCATGGCGTCCGAGACGGCGTCTCCGCCGGCCGTGGCGAGCACGGCCGTTTCGGGCCTCGGGGGCCTGGGCGGGATCGCCACGGGCGCGGAACCGTCGTCGGGACTTGGGACGTCCGCGCCGACCTCCGGGGCCGAGGACCCCGACCCGTGGATCGGCGCGAGCCCCACGGGGCATCCGCCGAACGCGCGAGGGCCGGTACTCGAATGGACGCTCACCCCGGTGACGATTCGCCGCGCGATCGACGGCAGCCGCGCGCTGTTCACGTGGCGGGCCGCGATCGTCGCCGGACAGGCCGATACCCGCGACGTGTTCATCGAAGTGCACGATTCGCCGCGCGGTCAGCCGGTGCTGGCCTGGAAGCTGGAGCAGGCCTGGCCGCTGAGCTGGTCAGGCCCGGTGCTCGATGCGCTGCAGCCCGGAGTCGCGATCGAAGCAGTCGATCTCGCGTACGCGAGGTTGCAATGGCTGAAGAACCCAGCGACAGGAGGAGTGTGATGTCCGGGATCCGGGAATTGCCCTACGGCGCCTTCAACTTCATCGTCAACCTCGGCAGCGGGTCGAATACCGGCCCGACGCCGGCTTTGAGGAATGCGGGCCGTTCTCGGAGCGGGTCGACGTCATCGAGTACCGCAACGGCAGCGACCCGACGAACGAGCCGCGCAAGATCACGGGGCTCAGCACGGTCGAGGACGTCGTCTTCAAGCGCGGTGTGATCGGGTCGCAGACGCTGTACGAGTGGTTCGACGCGGTCCGCAACGGCAGCGAATCGGCGCTGCGGGACGTCGCCGTGACCTTGCTGAGCGAGGATCGGGCGACTCAGGTCATGAGCTGGAGGCTGTTCCGGGCGCGCCCCGTGCGCTACCGCGGCGGTCCCCTGCATGGCCGCGCCACCGAGCTCGCCATCGAGGAGCTCGTGCTCGCCTACGAGCGCCTCGAGGTCACGAACCCCTGAGCCGGCCGGCGCGCGAGCATCCGGGGGCGGACGTCAGCTGGTCAGCGAGATGAGCGCATCGCCGAGCAGCTTCGCGGCGATGACAAGCGACAGTACGGCGATGACAGCGGCGTTCTCGCGCACCATCCAGTCGCGCAGGTCGACGAGCAGCTCCCGGCCTCGGGTCGGCATCAGCACGTGGATGGCGAGCGGAACGACGAGGCCGGCGCTTCCGAGCAGCACGAACACGCCGACCGCGAGCACCTGGCCGACGGGGCTGGCACCCGTCTGCGCGACCGCGACCCCGGCACCGATCGTCAGCAGCAGGTTCTTCGGCTTGATGACCGTGAAAAGGATGGCGAAACCGGCGGCCCGCGTGGCGGTCAGGCCGTCGAGCTGGCGCATCCACCCCGGCTCCTCGTCACGCCCGCGGCCGCGCCAGCGCCGCACCCCGAACCCGACCAGCAGGACGCCGAGGACGATCTTAACCACGCTCACCCACGTCGCCGGCCCGCCGTTCGCGCTCGCATCGGCGCCATCGGCGAGCAGCACTACGACCGCGCAGGCCAGCCCGAGCGAGAGCATCCAGGCGCCGGCGAACACCCAGGCGGCTCTCGCCCCGTCCGGGGAGACGAGCATCACCACGAGGGCGACGATCGCCAGCGGGCTCAGCGCGACGCCGACCCCGAAGGCGAGCACCTCTCCGATCGCCTGACCGATCATCGAGACGCCGCAGAGTCGGTCACCACGGCGTTCGTCCGTCTCGGCGCGTGCCTGCCCGCGCCGCTACGGCTTCGGCGCCAGCGAGATGACCTGCTGATAGGTGGGCCGGTTGGTCGTCGGGAACGTCGTCGAGATGAGGTTCGGCACGAACCCGGTCATCCCCTGATCGATTCGCCACGCGGACGGGCTGACGCCGTCCTGCTTGACGACATCGGAGCGACCGGCCTTGATGGCCAGCCACAGCGACCGAGCGCAGGCCGGGACGTTGCCGCGCCCGCAGTAGCGCACCGAGTAGGGGGCGAGGACACGGCGACCGAGCTCCGTCTTCAGGTCCTTGTCGACGTAGGAGGGGTCGCGGCCGAGGAGGGCCTCGAACGGTTCGAGCAGCGTCCCGAGCCGGGGGCCCATGACGGCGTCGAAGATGTGCGGCCAGGCGGCGTTCAGCAGCGCCGCGCCCGCATAGGGGATCGGGCCGCCGCCCGGGGTGCCGACGGTCGGCGCGCCGTCGCCGACCCAGGTGTCGATCAGCGCCACCGCCCGGGCCGTCTGGGCGTCCGGCGCGTGGCCGCGGCCGAGCATGGCGCGGATGACCGGCCACGCGAGGACCCCGGTGGCGTCCGAGGTGGCGGCCCGGTTCATGACGCCGACGACGTTGTTGATGCGGGGATGCGCCGGCCAGGGGCCGAACAGCTCGACATGCTGAACCGAGCCGTAGTGCGCGTCGTCGCCATGCATCCAGCCGGGGGCGGCCTTGTTGTTCCAGTTGAGCAGCAGACTGTGCGGGCCGCCGACGTCGTGCGGGTGCGCCAGCTCAGGCAGGAACCCGCGCCATTCGTAGCCGCCGGTGCCGAGGGTCGGCAGCCGGCGATCCAGGCCGGGGGCGCGGACCGGGAGTCGTCCCGAGGAGAAGAACGACGTCGCCGTGCGCGAGATGTAGCCCCAGTTGAACGTGAAGCCGAAGCGGTTGGCGAACTTCCAGAACAGCTGCGGCGTCGTCGCCCGTCCCTCGGTCATCGCCTCGAGCGCCCCGAGCGACAACACGTCCTGCCCGTAGGTCGAGCGCTTGCGGGCCAGCGCGTAGGGCCATCCGTGCACGGTCGCGGTGCCGATCACCGGTCCGTGCACCGTCATCGGGAAGGTGATCTCGGTGCTTCCGAGCCGGCCGGCGTCGAAGATGCGCATGGCCCGGCAGCGGCCGCCGAACAGGTAATAGTGGCTGGCCCGGGTGGGCCGGCCGCCACCCGGCACGCAGAGCTTGTCGGCGAAGACGTCCTCGTTGTCGTTGTCGGCCGAGGTCAGGCTCCAGGCATAGTTCGGCGTGCGGCCGATGAGGATGTAGAGGCCAAGTCCGGACACCGCCGCCCCCTGGGCGTTGATGCCGGGTCCCTGGAGTTGCTCCTGGTAGACGATCTCCGGGTAGTAATAGCCGAGCTGGGGGCCCATGACGCCAAGCGGCCGGCCCGTGGCCGAGCGGCCGGGGGCGACGAGCTGCCAGTTCGACGCGTGACGCCGGGCCGGCTCCATGGTGCGCCTCGCGCCGGTCCGCGGATCGCTCACGAGATCGATCGAGCCGGGATCGATGACCACCGAGCCGCGGACCTTGCCGCCCGTGAGCGTCGGATAGGGGAAGTACCTGTGCGTCGTGACCGGGGCGTCGGGGTCGTTCGCCTCCATCGCGTCGCTCCACATGGCGTGGCCGCGCTGCGCGCCGAAACGCTGCTCGAACCGGGCGAGCAGGTCGGAGTTCTCATGCTCGGTGCCGCCGCCGTCGCCGAAGATCGAGCCGATGAACGCGGTCACGGCGATCACGTCGTTGGCGTCGAACGGCCGGCCGCCGGGGATCGGGAGATGGTTGGTCCGGTAGTAGGCGTTGATGCCGTCGGAGTAGTCCGCCATGTCGCGCAGCATCTGCCGCCCATCCGCCCCGTAGGCGCGGACAAGCTCCTGCCGCTGCTGGGTGACGAGGGCCTCGGCCTCGCGGCTGGGCGTGAACGGGGTCGCGCTCGTGACGAGCGAGAAGGCATCGAGCCCGGGGATGTCGGCGACGGCGGCGCGGGCCGGGTTGCGACCGAAGGTCAGGAGGAGGCTGCGGTCCTTCGCCATCACCCACCCGGCGCCGAACATCAATCCGGCACGCGTCTTGCCCTTGATGTGGGGGATGCCGTAGGCGTCGTAGGTGACCGTCACGTCCGTGCGTCCGACGGGTTCGACGTGCGTCGCCCCGATCGGCCTGAAATCCATCGGCAGGTAGTAGTGAAAGACGTCGCGCAGCGAGACGTTCCCGCGCAGCGGGGTCAGGCCCGAGTACAGGAGCAGCTGGTCGAGCGAATGGGGGCCGGTGGGGATCCCGCCGTAGTTGCCGGGAGGCAGCACGTAGCGGGCGATGTCGCTCGGCGCGGCGTGGGCCGCGGCGGGCACCGCGAGCGCAAGGAACAGGACCAGGAAGGCGAGGCGGCGTCGAAGCATCTGCGTGTTCTAACGGCAATCCGCCCGGCGGGCAAGGGCGCCGCGCCGGGGCGGCGCCCTCGAGTTCCTGCGTTACGCCGGGCGGGACAGCTTCGTTACGCCCGGGCGGGACGGCGGCGCTGCCGGCGGCGCGGCCTCCGGGAGCTCGGGCCGCTCGCGTGGGACGGGCGCTCCGGCGCGGCGCGCCGGGGCTTGTCGCCGTGGAGGTCGTGCTCGAGACCGAGATGGCCGGCGAGCTTGACGACGTCGCCGTGCTGGTCGGGCGAGAGGAGCGTGATGCCGATCCCCTTCCGGCCTGCACGGCCGGTGCGACCGATGCGATGGACGTACGTCTCGCTGTCGGCGGGCGGGTCGAAGTTGATCACGTGCGAGATCCCATCGACGTCGATCCCGCGGGCGGCGACGTCGGTCGCCACCAGCGTGTCGACGGCGCCGGCCTCAAACCGGGCCAGGGCCTGCTCGCGCTGGCGCTGGGATTTGTTGCCGTGCATGGCCACGGCGGTGACGCCGTGCGCCGCGAGGCGCTTGACGAGCCGGTCGGCGCCGTGCTTGGTGCGCACGAACACGAGCGTGAGGTCACCGTCGTGGCGCAGCTCGTCGACGAGCGCCGTGACGCGATGCTCGTGCGTGACGGGCACGAACCGATGCTCGACCTCGGCGCTCGCGCGCCGCGTCTCCCCGCCGTGCTGGTGGGTGGCCGGTTCATGCGCATACCGATGCGCGATCCGTCCCGCCTCGCCGTCGAGGGTCGCGGAGAAGAACAGGGTCTGCCGTTGCTCCGGGCAGGCCGCGACGATCCGGTCGATCGCCGGGCGGAAGCCCATGTCGAGCATCCGGTCGGCCTCGTCGAGGACAAGCGTGCGGACTCGGTCGAGGGTGAATGCGCCGCGGGCGAGGAGGTCCTCGAGCCGGCCGGGCGTCGCGACGAGCACGTGCGAGTTGGCCGCGTCGCGCGCCTGCTTGACGAGACCGACGCCGCCGTAGACCGCGGTGACGCGCAGCGCGCGGGCGTGCGCGATGCCGCGGATCTCGTCGACGATCTGGGTCGCGAGCTCGCGGGTGGGGGCGAGCACGAGTGCGGCGGGGCGCGGATCGGTGGCGCCGATCCGCTCGACGAGCGGGATGCCGAAGGCGAGCGTCTTGCCCGACCCGGTGGGTGACTTCGCGATCACGTCGCGACCGGCGAGGGCGTCACCGATCACCGCGCGCTGAATCGCGAACGGTGCGGTGATCCCGGCTTTGGAAAGCGAACTGACGACGGCGTGCGACACGCCGAGATCAGCGAAAGATGCTGATGACACGCAAACTCCTTGGCGGCGCAATAGGCACCGCGGACGATTCGGGAGGCGATGGCTGACCCGAACCGCTGCAAGCGGAACCCAAGCAAGCTGCCTCGCGGCCGACGGCGTCGACCACGCAGTGAACGTAGCAGGTCATGGCCGTTGCGCCCGGTTTGCGCGCCAGGAGCGCTCGCCCGGCCGGGGCTCAGCGATCGGCGATCAGCTCGGCGAATCGCCGCGCCGACACGTTCGCTCCCGAGAGGATGATGCCGATGGGATCGCCGCGCACCCGACCGCTGAGCACGGCCGCGAACGCGCTCGCGCCACTCGGTTCGGCGACGAGCTTGGTGCGCTCGAACAGCAGCCGCATCGCCTCGAGGATCTCGGCGTCGGTGACGGTCACGATCTCGTCGACGCGCGATGCGATCACCTCGAAGGTGATCGCGCCGGGCGTCTCGAGCAGCTGGCCGTCGGCGATCGAGGGACGAATCGGGACGATCACCCGGCGCCCGGCCTCGAGCGAGCGCTGCACGTCCGGGGAGGCCTCGGGCTCGACGCCGACGATGCGCGTCCCCGGCGAGACCGAGCGGAGCGAGATCGCCGAGCCCGAGATGAGCCCGCCCCCGCCGACCGGCACCACGACCGTGGCCACCGGGCCGGCGTCCTCGGCCAACTCCAGCGCGCACGTGCCCGCGCCGGCGATCACGGCCGGGTCGTCGTAGGGGTGAACGATCGACGCGCCGAGGTCATCGGCGAGCTCGGACAGCAGCACGTTCCGATCGTCCTCGTAGCGATCGAATTCGAGCACCCGCCCGCCGTATCCCTCGGTGGCGGCGCGCTTCGAAGCCGGGGCGTCGACGGGCATGAGAATCGTCGCCGTCGCGCCGAGCAGCGAGGCGGCCAGAGCCACGGCCTGGGCGTGATTGCCCGACGAGGCGGTGACCACCCCGCGGCTTCGTTGCTCGGGGGACAGCTGCGCGATCGCGTTGTACGCCCCGCGGAACTTGAACGCGCCCATCCGCTGGAGCCCCTCCGCCTTGAGCACGACGTGGGCGCCCAGCGCCTCGTCGAGCAGGCGGGAGGAGACCGCGGGAGTCCGGTGCGCGACGCCGGCCAGACGCCGGGCGGCGGCCTCGACGTCGGCGAAGGACGGCGGTGCGATCACCCCGCGTTGCCAATCGCCGCTCCGAACCGCCGGAGGTAGAGTGGCCAACCGTTGTCTGCGCCGACCGCCTCGCGCGCGCCCTCCCAGCCAACGCCGTGGCGATCGAGATGGCGGTGCTCGAGCTCGACTCGGGTGCGCTCGGGGGCTTCGGCGATGAAGCGGACCTCGACCTCGCTCGTCTTCTCGAGGTCGGACTCGATCTGCCACTGCGGGCTGATGTCCCAGCCGAAGACGAGCCGGGTCGGCGGCTCGAAGACAAGGACACGTGCCCACGGGACGCTGTGGACGGTCGTCGCCGTCGCCTGGCTCTGCGCGCTCATTCGTCCTCTCTCGTTGGTTGCTCGAGGGTCAACTTGTACGCGGCGAGGGCCCGGTCCCAAAACCGCTGGAGATCCGCGCGCAGGCCGGCGAGGCCGGCCGCGTCCACGCGGTAGATGCGGCGCGTGCCGACAGGCCGATCGGCGACGAGACCGGCCTCCTTGAGCACCCGGAGGTGCTGGGAGACCGCCGGGCGGCTGACCGGCAGCTCGCCGGCGAGCTCGCCCACCGCGCGCGGTCCGCAAGCAACTCGAAGATCGCCCGTCGGGCCGGATCACCGAGCGCCGTCCACGGATCCAGTTGGTAAGTCGCCACGAACGGTAAGTATGGTCGGGTTCGGTGGCGCGCCGCTCGCGCCCGGCGCGGCCTGACCGGCGCCCGCGGACAGAACAGCGTGCGGTGGCGGGTCGCGCCACGTGGCGACCCGCCACCTCCCTGGATGCTTAGCGCCTGGCTCCGTGCCGGTGTCCGACATGGGTCGTCAACCCGTAGCCGAACGGATACAGCGGGTTGTAGTGCGGATCGCCGATGTTGATCGGCTCCTGCGCGAGCGTCCTCGGCCACGACACCGGCAGCTGCCGGTGAACGGCCGTGCACCGAACAGCGTGTCGGCCACGCCGGCGCCCTCACTGCCGGGCAGCCAGGCCGCCACGATCGCATCGGTCTCGCTGCGCAGCGACGGCGGCAGGATCAGCGGGCGGCCGGACACGATCACCATGACGCATCGCCTGGCCGCGGCGCAGACCTTGTCCACTGCCGTCCGGTCGGCCGTCGAGAGCTGCATGTTCTTGACCGGTCGCGGCACGCCGTGGTCACCCGGGTCGTACGCCCACTGGGGCCCGAACACGTCTCCGTAGCCCTCGGCGTACGGGGTCTCGCCGACCACGACGATCCCAATCGCGTTGTGCGGGACCGGGGCCTCGGCGTCCTCGCTGTAGGTCACGTCGCCGTGCGCCAGCTGGCGGATGCCGTCGAGGATCGTCGTGCCGGGGATCACGTTCGTCGAGCCGCCCTGCCAGGTCAGCGTCCAGCCCCCGGCCTGGTTGCCGATGTTGTCGGCGTTTGAGCCGGCGACGTAGATGTTGTGGCGGCCCTCGATCGGCAGCACGTTCCTGCGGTTCTTGAGCAGGACCTGGGACTCGGCGGCGGCCCGGCGGGCTAGGGCGTGGTGGGCGGCCGAGCCGACCTGATTGATGTAGCGGCGATCCGTGTACGGATGCTCGAACAGGCCCAGCTCGAACTTCTTGGTCAGGATGCGGCTCACGGCGTCGTTGATCCGGGCCATCGGCACCTGGCCCGAGTTGACCAGGGCAGTCAGCGTCGCCTCGAACTGCTCGAAGTTCTGCGGCTGCATGAACATGTCGATGCCGGCGTTCACGCCCGCCGCGACCTTCTGCGCGAACGTGTACGTCTCCGGGTGGATGTGATCAATGCCGTTGTAATCGGAGATCACGATCCCGCCGAAGCCCATCTTGTCCTTGAGCCAGCCGGTGATCAGAGCGCGGTTGCCGTGCATGTTGATCCGGTTGCCGAGCCCGTCCTCGGTCCAATCGACGTCTGAGTAGGACGGCATCACGGCGCCCACGTCGTGCGTGCGCACGGCAGGGACATAGGGCGCGAGCGCGAGCCGGTTGAACGTCGCATGGTTGACCTCGTCGACGCCCTGGTCGATCGGATAGTTGCCGGTCGTGTGCATGTTCGACCCGGTGCCGTACGTGGTGAGGCCGTCGCCGGCGAAGTGCTTGGCCGTGGCCATCACCCGGTCGGGGTCCGAAAGGTGGCCGGGCGGGCCCTGGAAGCCGTCGATCGCGGTCTCCATCTCGCGGACGAGGCCAGGGGTCTCACCGCAGGACTCATATGTGCGGCCCCAGCGGTCGTCGCGCGCGACGCAGAGGCACGGGGCGAAGGCTCATTGGGGCCCCGTCGTGCGGGTCTCTTCAGCGGCGACGTGCTCGACGCTGCGCACCAGCGCCGGGTCACGAGAGGCGCCGAGGCCGATGTTCTGGGGGAACACCGTGGCCCCGTACATGTTCCCGTCGCCGTGCACGGTGTCGATGCCGTAGAGCAGCGGAATGTGCAGGCGCGTGGCCAGGGCCGCCCGCTGATAGCGGTCGACCATGTCGGCCCACGCCGTCGGCGTGTTGGGCGTCGGTACCGAGCCGCCGCCGGAGAGCACGCTCCCGAGGTTGTCGGTGGTGATCTTCGACGTGTCGGTGTCGATGCTGGCGCGCTCGGCCTGCGTCATCTGGCCGATCTTCTCGGCGAGCGTCATCCGCGACAGCAGGTCCCGGACGCGCGCCTTGATCGGCAGGCTCGCGTTCTCATACGGCAACGTCCCCGCCGACTGCGCGGCGACGCGCGGACGCGCGGGCGACGTGCTCTTGTGTCCCGTTGCGCTGACGGTCGGCGACGACAGCGGCTGCGGCGAGCGCGGCCGCCGCTACGGCGAGCGACCGGCGCACGAGCGAACTGGATGAATGCATGGTGCTCCTACCTCCCCTCTCCTCAGTGGCGCTTTCGGCCCTACCCCTCACCCCAGCGGCCAAAACCGCCGGCGCCGACGCGCTGACAGCGGTCCAACGGGCTGAGCGACTCGCGTGCGCTGGCGCTGTGCTTCGCCCACATCAGCGGCTACCTCTGGGTTCCCGTCGTCGGGCCTCTGCTGACCTGTGCACTTGACGATTGGCAGGCCGATGTCGCTCCGGTCCGACCCGGCGAAGCCAGCGGACCGGCGATGAGGCGGGAGTACACTCGTGACTGAGGCTTTTTTCACCGCTCCTTCGAAGCGATTTCGCGTTGAGCACCACCGGCCGTAGGCCGAACGGCGACCCCTCATGGAGAGTCTCGTCCTAGCGACGAAAGAGCCGCCCTCAACAGAGTTCCATCACTGAATGTGGTGACTCGGAAGGTCGCTGAAATGAAGACCATGGAATCTCAAGCCTCGCCGGCCCCGGAGACGAGTCCCGAGCCGTTTGTCGATGACCTGACGGCTGCCGGGACGCGTTCGGCCGCTCGGCAAGCAGCCAAGTCGGTAAGCAGCCGGCCACCTGCTCGACCCTCCCCGCTGGCACGCGTGTTGGCTGCCCTGCGCGGTGACAAGTACATGGTGGATGCCTATCCGCCGAGCGGGGCTCCAGAGACCGACGGCTGATTCATGCCTGAGCGACATTTCCCCCGCTTCGGCTGTGAAGCGGTGGAGCGCCCCTGACATGGCGGCGCAGGAGGCCGACCCGAGGAGGCCCATTCCTCGCGATGAGCGGGGCTGGCACGTCGCTCCGGCGCCGGATGGCCGGGGCATGCCCAATGCGCCGGCCGCCAAGCCTCCGCACCGATCACGTGGGTTCCTGGCGTTTGTGCTCGTGCTGCTGGCGTTCAACCTTGGCTCGGTTCTGTTGTTGTCTCCCGCCGGTCAGCCGCGCGTGCGCGTCCCCTTCAGCCCGTTCTTCGTGTCGCAGGTGCAGGCGGGACGTGTCGCGTCGATCGCGTCGAAGGGCGACACGATCCAGGGCACGTTCAAGTCGAAGCTTCGCTATCCGGCCGCAGACCGGAACGCGACGCCGACGACGCTGTTCTCAACTCAGGTTCCAAGTTTCTGGAACAACACCCAGTTGACGGCGTTGCTGCAATCCGAGCGCGTGCAGGTCAACGCCACCTCGACGGTGCAGACGACGTCGCTGTTCGCCTCGCTGCTGCTCGGCTTCGGTCCGACGCTGTTGATCGTCGGATTGATCTTCCTGTTCATGCGAAGGGCCGCCAAGGCTGGCGGGGGCATGGGCGGTCTCAGCGCGTTTGGCCGCTCGAAGGCGCGGCGGATCGACCCGGCGACGATCAGGGTCACGTTTGACGATGTCGCCGGGATCGACGAAGCGAAGTCTGAGCTGACGGAGATCGTTGACTTCCTGCGTGATCCAACCCGCTATGGACGCCTCGGCGGACGGATGCCCCACGGGGTGCTCCTCTCCGGTGCGCCCGGAACCGGCAAGACTCTGCTCGCCCGTGCGGTCGCGGGGGAGGCACACGCGGCTTTCTTCTCGATCTCGGCCTCTGAGTTCATCGAGGCGATCGTCGGAGTTGGCGCCTCCCGTGTTCGTGACCTGTTCACGAAGGCGAAGGAGGCGGCCCCGGCCATCGTCTTCGTCGACGAACTCGACGCGATCGGTCGCTCCCGGCAGGGATCTGTTTCGCTCGCCGGCGCCAATGACGAGCGCGAGCAGACCCTTAATCAGATCCTGACCGAGCTAGATGGTTTCGAACCAGCCGAAGCGGTGATCGTGCTCGCGGCGACCAACCGCCCCGAGATCCTCGACCCTGCGCTGCTGCGCCCCGGCCGGTTCGACCGCCGCGTCGCGGTGCAGCCGCCCGACCGGCTTGGTCGACGCCAGATCCTGGAGGTGCACACGCGCACGATCCCCTTGGCAGCCGGCGTCGACCTCGAGGCGCTTGCCGCCAGCACGCCGGGCATGGTCGGGGCAGACCTTGCCAACCTCGCCAACGAGGCGGCGCTGCTTGCCGCGCGCCGCAACCACCATACGGTCCAAACCAGCGACTTCACCGACTCACTCGAGAAGATCCTGCTTGGCGCCCCGCGCGGGATCGTGCTCTCCCCAGCCGATCGCGAGCGGACCGCATACCACGAGGCCGGCCACGCGCTGGTCGGGATGCTGACGCCCGGCGCCGACCCCGTGCGCAAGGTGTCGATCATCCCGCGCGGCGCCGCGCTTGGTGTCACCCTGGCCGCGCCCGACGATGACCAGGTGTCGTACACCCGGGAGGACCTGATCGGCAAGATCAAGGTTGCGCTTGGCGGCCGCGTCGCGGAGGAGGCGGTGTACGCGACAAGCACCACCGGAGCGGAATCCGATATCGAGCTGGTGACGGCGATCGCGCGCCAGATGGTCGGTCGTTGGGGAATGAGCGAGGCGATCGGTTACGTCACCGTCATACCCGCCGAAGCGCGCGGTCCGTTCATCACGGGCGCGGGAGAGCCCTCCGAGGCCACCCAGCGGGTCCTCGACGAGCAGGTCCGCCAGCTGATCGACGCCGCCCGCCACGACGTCGTGGCACTGATTGCCGCACACCGCCCGCAACTGGACGCCCTGGCCAACGAGCTGCTCGCACACGAGACGCTCGACGAGAGCGACGCCTACGCGGCCGCCGGGATGCCGAGTCGAACCTCAGACGTCGATCACATCAACCAGCCGGTCATCAGTGTCCGCGACTCCGCTGACCAAGATCAGGCCGTCGGGCGGGGACTCCCGCTTGGAGTGGACTGACCGCCGCGGCACCACGCTGAGCGAGCGCGTCGCGAGACGGTCCGAAGCACCGCTCCGCGTCCGCGCTCTCGCCAACCATTAAGGAAACGGGCCCTGGCTCTCGGGAGGTGCGCCCACACGCTCAAGGGTCACACGGGTGAATCCTGGTTGATCGGACCGCAACAGCGTGCCCGTCGCGGCCCGGCAACGCCTTGAGCCGGCGCGGTGACGGCGTTGGCTAACGGTTCGCGACGTACTGAAGATCAAGCTGGTCCGAATGTCCGGACCAGCCCAGGGTGAGTCTCCAGCATCCGGGAGCTGGAAGGTCGATGATCGACGGGCCCGGCCCACCCGTCACCGTGCGTGTGACGCGCGGTCCGTTCGATTGCTTACCGGTCATGCGTTGCGCGGCGATCAGCAGGTCAGAGCCCGGGCGTGTCGAGGCGTGGGAGACCCAGAGGATCTTGTTGTTGTGATCCGTTGGCGAAGGCGAGAGCAGGGGGTAGGCGAAGAGGATGGCCACGATGCGTCCGGAACTGCCCAACACGTAGTGCATGGGCGAGGTGGGATCGCTGAAGCCTGCACGGGCCCACGTCGGGAGCGCGCCGTGGCGCACCTTCGAATCGCACGCCCCGTCCGATCGCATCACGGCGTGGCCGCCGCCGCATCCGCCCATAACCACCGCGGTCAGCGCTGCCGTCAGCAGCGCCGTGGTCCGGGCAGCAAGGCCGGCGCCTACCTCCGCCGCTCGAGAGCCCTCAAGGGACGTGTCCGCGCCGACAAGTGTCGCAACGATCGACCAGTGGAAGGCCGGTTGTCTCGATCATCAGCGCCGGGGGCTTGGCCTCGTGGCGGTCCCGCCCGAACGTTGTCGGGGGCCTGACAGCTGTGGTCAAGTCGGTCCACCTCGCTGTCGATAGCTGGCAGATGACAGCTCAGGCGCGGTCAGGGGGAGAGAATGCCCCGGGGGCGGTCCGCACCCCTGCGAGCACGTCGGTGCCTCCGCCCGGCTTTCAGCCGACGGTCGAGGCCCACGTGGCCCCGCCTGTTGATCCCCCCCGGACAGGGCGGCAATGGAAGCTCGTCGCAGTCGCGGCGGGCGCGGTGGTCGTGGTGGGACTGGCCGCGTTTCTACTGCTTGGCCGCGGCGGCTCGTCCGCAGAGGCGGTTGCCGCAGCAATCAACCTTCGGGCCAGCGATGTTCCCGGCTTCACCGTTCAGGCATCGACGCACAGCGCTGCGGGGGCGCAGTTCGATTCGAAGTTCAAGAGCTGCGTTGGGGGATGGACCGGGGACCATGCCGGCTCTGTGGACGTCTCCTCACCGACGTTCGCGAGCGGGAGCGGCCTGCAGGCGGAGCAGGTGCAATCCGATATGACCCTTCAGCGGTCGACGGCGATCGTCGCCAGCGACCTCGCGTTCATCCACAGCGGCCGGATCCAAGCGTGCCTGAGCCGCGCATTCGACGGCGTTGCCGCTCCGACTAGCAGCGGAGTGGTCGTGGCGATCAAGAACGTGAGGATCGTGCCGCTGGCCGTCCCCGTCCAAGGCACCAGTGGCACGTTCGGGATGCGAGTCTCCATGACCATGGGCGCGCTCGCCTTCAACGTGCCGGTCAACCTTGATGTGCTCGGCTACGCGGTTGGCCGTGATGAGCTCGGGCTCATATCCCTCGCGATCGGGCGGACGTTTTCGGCTCCGGCGGAGCAGCAGCTCTCACAATTGCTGGTCAGCCGTGCCGTGGCGCAGCCGCATTGACCATCGCGGCGGCCCCGCTCCCTACGCCGACACTCCGTGCCTGACCGCAGCCGCAGTCCCGGTCGGTAGCATCGGAATAGATGGCGGAGGTCCGTTTGCGGCCGTGGTGTCTGGACGATGTTCACGACGTTGCGGTGATGGTCGATGATGAGCATGTCGGTTGCTGGTCGCTGATGGCCGTCGACCTCGATTCGTGGATCCGGGGAGGTCACTGCGGATCGCGGATGGTCACGCGCGATCTGTCTGCCTCACGAGGACCGCGCGATCGGGAGAGTGGCGTTGCGGCTGCCTGAGTTCGCGTCTGAGGCCGTCCGCTGCAATGCGATGCGCGACTCGGACCAACCGGCCGGCGAGCTGAGCTATTGGCTGGTTCCTGAGGCGCGGGGGCGAGGCTTGGCTTCCGCCGCGGTCCGACTGATGATGAGCATCGTCGCTTCGACGACCATCCTCCGCTCAGTCGTGCTCGACGTTCAAGCCACCAATGTGCCCTCGCTTCAGCTGTTGCCCGTCCGTCCCTGAGCCGCCGTCTCGCCGTTCGATCCACCGCAGCAGTGGTGCCGCCTCGCTTGACGGGCGCGGCATGCGCGTCGCGCGAGCGAAGCAGTCTCGCCAACGCCGCTGGGCGGGGGCGTCACAGCGTGCGTGCTTACGCGGGGCAGCCGATCTCGTCATCGATCAGCGCCGCGTCGGGATCGGCGTCCGGCGCTGGGAAGCTCGCCCTGAACGTGAACGCATACGGGGTCGGGCCGCGGCGCTTCAGGTGTTCGAGGCGCTCCTTGGCCTCCTCGATCGTCGGCTCGTTGCCGGCCGGCACCCACCAGAGCACGAGATAGTTCTCGAGCTTCTCGAACCAGCGCTTGCGGTTGCGCATCACCGACGTGTGGCCGCTCGTGTATACGAACGCGCGCAGCGCCTCGATCGACTCCCACATCGACATGTTGACCATCATCCGCTCGTCCTCGTAGGGGCGGATCGCGGTCGCGTCGCCGTCATCGGTCTGCAGCCTCCAGACGAAGCCGGGGGCTTTGTCGGCGAGCGCGTTGATCGACTCGAGCGCCGCTTTGAAGCCCGCCATCACCGGACCGTCCATCGGCCCCTTCGCGAGGCCGATGTTGAGTTGTGCGAGGTGGTGTTCGATGGGCCGGGATCCTACGCGTTCAGGATTGCAGCGGCCACTCGCGTGGGAAGCTCGAGCGACGGCCAGACGTCCTCGAGCTGTCGCTCAAACCGTTCGACGCTGCCGCCTCGGACGACCAGCAGGCGTCTTGTCGCCGGCGTCAGACTGCTGCTTCCCCTGTCGCATCTCCTCTTCGAAGCGAGTCAGCACCGCCGCCGGCTTGTCCGGCGCTTTGATGAAGAAGGGTGGCTCGTAGATCGCGGCCTTTCGAATGCACGGAACCGAGAGGGCGGCCTGGAGCACGATGATGGCCCCTGAGCTGACCCCGAACACGTTCCGGCGTCCCTGTGTTGGACAGGAGCGCCTCCAGGTCCTCGACCCCCCGCTGGATGTCATAGTCGTCGGCAGACGCCTCCGGGCCTTTGCTCAGGCCGCGGCCACGCCGGTCGGGAAGGTAGACGGTGAAGTGATCCGACAGTGCGCGGGCAAGCTCGATGTGGTTGTAGCCCGACGACGCCGCACCATGGAGCAGTACCGCAGCGGGCCCGTGGCCGAGCCTCCGGAAGCCGATGCGGGTGCCATCTTTGGACGTGACGTCGTCAACCGATTGTTGCGCATCCATACCGGTCTCCTGAACGTTGCAATCTCCTCACCGGCGCGGCGTCCTGGCGCGTCCTGTCCGACTATGGATGCGAGCCATCGAGTCCCTGGAGCCGTTCGCCCCGTTGGAAGCGATCGCGGGCTCGGGCGGCTGCCTGCACACCACAGTGCGCAAGCGTCACGACGATCGCGCTCGTCCAAAGCGCTTGGCGGCTCTCATCGGGCCGCTTCCACCGGGTCATGCGACTCCAGGAGACCGCGAGCGCAACTGAGCGATACCTTGCTCGACCGCCGCTGCGAACTCGGCGGCCTGTTCGGAAGATGTCAGGGCCGGAGCGAGCGCTGCGAGCGCCCGATGCGGGTCGGTGAGGCGCTCGGCGTCGGACGCGATCCACGCGGCGACCGCGAGCGCGCCACCGGCCGGGAGGCGACCGGCGTCGAGCTCGGCCACGCAGACCGGGACGATCCGCAGCCGGAGTTTGTGGGTGCCGTCCTGGGCGATCTGAGACAGCCGGTGCTCGATCCGTGAGTTCGAGAACCGTTCCAAAAGTGCAGCGCAGTAAGCCGGAAGGTCCAGGTTTGCTGGAAGCTGCCGCGAGGCATCGTCCCACAGCAGCTCCACCGCAGACCGCAGCCAGGGATCGGCGATCGCCTCGGCGACAGTTCGGTGATCGAGCAGCAGTCCTGCAAACGCGAGCAGGGTGTGGGCACCGTTGAGCAGCCAGAGCTTGCGTCGCTCCCAAGGCTCGATGTCCTCGGCGTAGCGGGCACCGGCGTCTTCCCAGCGCGGCCTGCCCGTTGGGAACGTGCCCGAGATGATCCAGTCGTGGAACGGTTCGGTCACGACCGGGGCTGCGTCGACCCAATCGAGAGCGGCGTTCAGCTGTTGGTGGTCCGCGCGGGTCACGCCGGGGGTGATGCGATCGACGGAGGTGGACACGAACGAGACGTTTGCCGCCGCCCAGTTGTGCAGCTCGAGGCTGACCGTGCGCGCCGCGCCCAGCACGCCGGTCTGTACATAGCGGCCGTTGGCAGGCAAGTTGTCACAGGGGACGACGGCCAGTGCCGGCAGCTCCTGACGCCGGCGCGCCTCTAGTCCGGTGAGCAGACGTCCGAGCATCGTCGTGGGGGTCAGGCCTCGCAGCGATGCACCCCTTGCCG
>CAVWAC010000006.1:0-88680 GCA_963752905.1 uncultured Solirubrobacterales bacterium | reverse complement strand
TCGGCCGCGAGGTCGTCGTGGTCGAGCAGGCCGACGTCGTCAATGCCGCGGGGCAGCGGCTCGGCCGGCTCGATCTCGATGCGGCGGTAGCGCTTGAGCCCCGTCGCGGCCGGGATGAGCTTGCCGATGATGACGTTCTCCTTGAGGCCGTTGAGCCGGTCGATCTTGCCCTCGAGCGCGGCGTCGGTGAGCACCTTCGTCGTCTCCTGGAAGGAGGCCGCCGACAGGAAGGAGTCGGTGTTGAGCGACGCCTTGGTGATCCCGAGGATGATCTCCTCGGCCTGCGCCGCCTCGCCACCGTTGTCGATGACCTGACGGTTGATCCGGCCGTACTCGTAGCGATCGACGAACTGCCCGGGCAGCAGGTCGGTGTCGCCCTTCTGGTCGACCCGCACCTTCTTCATCATCTGCCGCACGATTAGCTCGATGTGCTTGTCGTTGATGTCCACGCCCTGGGACTTGTAGACCTCCTGGACCTCGCGCACGAGGTACAGCTCGGTCTCCGTCCGGCTGCGGATGGCCAGCAGCTCGTGGGGATACAGCGAGCCCTCGTTGAGCTGCGTGCCCGGCTCGATCTTCTGGCCGGCGTCGACGAACAGGAGCGTCCGGCGCGGGAAGGTGTGCCGGTGCTCCTCGCCACCGTCGTCGGTGATGACGACCGTGATCGCCTTATCGGAATCCTCGATCGACACCTTGCCGCCGACCTCGGCGATCTTGGCCGGCCCTTGGGCTTGCGCGCCTCGAACAGCTCGACGACACGCGGCAGGCCGTGCGGATGTCCGCGCCGGCGACGCCGCCGGTGTGGAACGTCCGCATGGTGAGCTGCGTACCCGGCTCGCCGATCGACTGAGCGGCGATGATTCCGACCGCGTCACCGATCTGGGCGACCTTGCCACTGGCCATCGAGTGGCCGTAGCACGCCTGGCACACGCCGGTGAGCGCCTCGCACTTGAGCACCGAGCGGACGGGCACGTAGACCACGTTGCCCTTCTCGGTGTCGTCGGCGAAGGCCTCGACCAGGTCGGCGAGCTAGGCCCGGTCGAGCTCCGTTCCCTGCTCGGCGATGACCCGGCCTCGCTTGGTTGTGATGTCCCGTGCCGCGAACCGTCCGATCAGGTTGTCGTTCGGCTCCCCGGTCGGCCGCAGCCGTCGGGTCTCCGGCTCGACCTCGAGCTTGGACACCGGCATCTCGATGTACTCCTCGGCGCCGCAGTCCTCCTGACGGATGATCACGTCCTGAGAGACGTCAACCAGGCGCCGGGTGAGATACCCGGAGTCGGCCGTGCGCAGCGCCGTGTCGGCCAGGCCCTTGCGGGCCCCGTGGGTCGAGATGAAGTACTCGAGCACGGTCAGGCCCTCCATGAAGTTGGCCTTGATCGGACGCTCGATGATCTCGCCCTTCGGATTGGCCATCAGGCCGCGCATGCCGGCCAGCTGACGGATCTGCGAGAACGAGCCGCGGGCACCGGAGTTGGCCATCATGAAGATCGGGTTGAGCTCATCGAGATGCTCGTTGAGCGCGTCCCCGACTTCGTTGGTGGCGCGATCCCATAGCTTGGTGACCGCGTCGTGCCGCTCCTCCTGATCCATCTCGCCGGCGCCGTACTGATCCTCGATCGTGGCCAGCTGCTCGTCGTAGCGGGCCAGGATCTCGGGCTTCGTCGGCGGCGTCTGACGTCGTTCTTGGAGATCGTCACACCGGCCTGAGTGGCGTAGTGGAAGCCGATGTCCTTGAACGCGTCGAGGACCTGGGAGATGGTCGACGCTCCGTACGCCTGCACGAGGTCGTCGACCAGCCGCGTCGTGTCCTTCTTCTTCATCGAGCGGTTGATGAACTCGTAGGTGTCGGCGTTGAAGTCATCGCCGAGCGCCGACTCGAGCGCACGCTCGATCTTCTCGTTGTAGATGATCCGACCGACGGTCGTCAGCACGTGACCACCCTCGCGACCGTGGGGCCGGTACTCGGCGAGGTCGTGGAGCTTGACCACGCCGTGCTCGTAGGACCACTCCGCCTCCTGGGCGGTGCGGAACACGTGCGGGCGCGGCTCGGTCGCCGCCGGATCGATCTTCTCGAGGTCGGCGGCGTCGGGGCCGTAGGTCAGGTAGTAGGCACCGAGCACCATGTCCTGGGCGGGCGTGGCCAGCGGCGCGCCGTGGGCCGGCGAGAGGATGTTGTTCGCCGACAGCATCAGGATCCGCGCCTCGGCCTGCGCCTCCGCCGACAGCGGCAGATGGACTGCCATCTGGTCGCCGTCGAAGTCGGCGTTGAACGCGTGGCAGACGAGCGGATGGACCTGGATCGCCTTGCCCTCGACGAGCACCGGCTCGAACGCCTGGATGCCCAGGCGGTGGAGCGTCGGCGCGCGGTTGAGGAGCACGGGATGCTCGTGGATGACCTCCTCGAGCACGTCCCAGACCTCGGGGATCATCGAGTCGACCATCTTCTTGGCCGCCTTGATGTTCTGCGCCGACTTGCGCTCGACGAGGCGGGCCATGATGAACGGCTTGAACAGCTCGAGCGCCATTAGCTTCGGCAGGCCGCACTGGTGGAGCTTGAGCGAGGGACCGGAGACGATCACCGAACGACCCGAGTAGTCGACCCGCTTGCCGAGCAGGTTCTGGCGGAACCGGCCCTGCTTGCCCTTGAGCATGTCGGAGAGCGACTTCAGCGGACGATTGCCCGGCCCGGTGACGGGACGGCCACGGCGCCCGTTGTCGAACAGCGCGTCGACGGCCTCCTGGAGCATCCGCTTCTCGTTGTTGACGATGATCTCCGGCGCGCCGAGGTCAAGCAGCCGCTTGAGGCGGTTGTTGCGGTTGATGACGCGGCGGTAGAGATCGTTGAGGTCCGAGGTGGCGAAGCGGCCGCCGTCGAGCTGCACCATCGGGCGCAGCTCCGGCGGGATCACCGGCACGGCCTCGAGGATCATCATCTCCGGCTTGTTGCCGGAGGAGATGAACGCCGAGACGACCTTGAGCCGCTTGACCGCGCGGGCCTGCTTCTGGCCCTTGGCCGTCTTGACCTGCTCCTGGAGGTCGACCGCCTCGGCGTCGAGATCGACCTGCTGGAGCAGGTCGCGCACCGCCTCGGCGCCCATGCCGCCGCGGAAGTACTCGCCGAAGCCGTACGGGGACCCGAAGCGATCCTTGAGCTCACGGAACGTCGTCTCGTCGTTGACGACGTCCTTCGGCTTCATCGTCTTGAACAGGTCCCACACCTGGCGCATCCGCTCGGCGGCGTCCTCGATGTAGGCCTCGGTGTCGTCGATGTCGGCCTGGAAGCTCTTGCGGAGCTCCTTGAGCATCTTCTCGCGCTCCTCGTCGGAGAGCTTGGCGACGTTGACGTCGAGCGTCTCCGCCCACAGGTGGTCCTCGTCGGAGAAGTCGCGGCCGGTCTTGCCGGACTCGAGGTAGGCCTCACGGCGCGTGAGGCTCTCCTTGAGCTCGAGCACGCGCTCTTCCTTCTCGGCGGCGTACGCGTCGAGCACCTTGTTGACCTCGCCCTCGAGCGTGTCGATGTCACGCGCCCGGGCCTCGTCGTCGACCCAGGTCACCATCGAGGCGGCGAAGTAGAGGACCTTCTCGAGCTCCTTGGGAGCCATGTCGAGCAGGTAGCCGATCCGGCTCGGAACGCCCTTGAAGAACCAGATGTGGCTGACCGGCGCAGCCAGGTCGATGTGGCCCATGCGCTCGCGGCGGACCTTCGAGCGCGTGACCTCGACCCCGCAGCGCTCGCAGACGATGCCCTTGTAGCGGACGCGCTTGTACTTGCCGCAGTAGCACTCCCAGTCCTTCGTCGGACCGAAGATGCGCTCGCAGAACAGCCCGTCCTTCTCCGGCTTCAGCGTGCGGTAGTTGATGGTCTCCGGCTTGGTGACCTCGCCCGAGCTCCACGCCCGGATCTGCTTGGAAGAAGCGAGGCCGATCTCGATTGCGTCGAAATTATTGATGTCGATCAATGTGGATCCTTTGTTGCTGCTTCAAATCTTGGAACGGGGATGAGGGTGTGCGGTGGACCTGGCGGCGCCGGACTCCTCGCGCCGGGGCGCATCGGAGTCCGGAACCATCCGGGTCCACGCGTTTACGCCTCGTCTTCTTCCAGTACGCCTTCGGCCTCGCCGGCCGGGACTGCCTGGTCGATCATCGAATCGTCGGCCGAGGCGAAGTCCTCGGCTTCGATCTCCTCGCCCGGCTCGAGATCGGGGTCTTCGACCTCGGTCTCCGCCTCGGAGGCCTCGCCGGTCTCGCCCTCGTGCTCGGTCGCCTCGTCGGCGGCGCCGTCGGTCGACCGCACGCCGGAGAGGTCGATTCCGAGCTCCTCGGCCGCCCGCAGGAGGTCGTCGTCCTCCTCGCGCATCTCGGCACGCTCGCCCTCCTCGGAGACGACGTTGACATCGAGCGCCAGCGACTGCATCTCCTTGAGCAGGACCTTGAACGACTCGGGGATCGACGGCTCGGCGATGTTCTCGCCCTTGACGATCGCCTCGTAGGCCTTCACGCGGCCGACCGTATCGTCGGACTTGATCGTGAGCATCTCCTGGAGGGTGTACGCGGCGCCGTAGGCCTCGAGCGCCCACACCTCCATCTCGCCGAATCGCTGGCCGCCGAACTGCGCCTTGCCGCCCAGCGGCTGCTGGGTGACGAGCGAGTACGGACCCGTCGAACGCGCGTGGATCTTGTCGTCGACGAGGTGCAGGAGCTTGAGGATGTACATGTACCCGACGGTCACCTGCTGCTCGAACGGCTCGCCGGTGCGGCCGTTGAACAGCGTGACCTTGCCGGAGGCCTGCTCACCCTCGCGCCGGCTCTTGTCGATGTCCATCCTGATCCGGCCCGTGTGCTCATCCTGCCAGCGCACGAGCGCCTCGTCGACGTCGGCGACGGTGGCGCCGTCGAACACCGGCGTGGCCACGTAGACCTTGCCGGCGCGGCCGTCGGGCTGCGAGCCGCCGTTGGTCGCGTGCTTACGCGCCTCCGAGCCGTCCTCGTACCAGCCCTGAGCCGCAACCCACCCGAGGTGCGTCTCGAGGATCTGACCGAGGTTCATGCGGCTCGGCACGCCGAGCGGGTTGAGGATCACGTCGACCGGCGTGCCGTCCTCGAGGAACGGCATGTCCTGGACGTCGACGATCTTCGAGATGACGCCCTTGTTGCCGTGACGTCCCGCGAGCTTGTCGCCCTCGGCGATCTTGCGCTTCTTGGCCACGAACACACGGACGAGGTCGTTGACGCCGGGCGGCAGGTCGTCGCCCTCGTCACGGCTGAAGGTCTTGACGTCGATGACGACGCCACCCTCGCCGTGCGGCACCTTCAGCGAGGTGTCGCGGACCTCGCGGGCCTTCTCCTTGAAGATGGCCCGGATGAGCTTCTCCTCGGCCGTCAGCTCGGTCTCGCCCTTCGGCGTGACCTTGCCGACGAGCAGGTCGCCGGAGGCCACCTCGGCGCCGATGCGGACAATGCCGCGGTCGTCGAGGTTGCGCAGCGACTCCTCCGAGCGGTTCGGGATGTCGCGGGTGATCTCCTCGTCGCCGAGCTTCGTCGTACGGGCGTCGATCTCGTACTCCTCGATGTGGATCGAGGTGAGCTCGTCGTCCTGCACGAGGCGCTTGGAGAGAATGATCGCGTCCTCGAAGTTGTAGCCCTCCCAGGACATGAAGGCGACGAGCAGGTTCTTGCCCAGCGCCATCTCCCCCATGTCGGTGGCGGACCCGTCCGCGAGGACGTCGCCCTCCGTGACCGTGGTGCCGGCATTGACGATCGGCTTCTGGTGGATGAGCGTGCCCTGGTTGGAGCGCATGAACTTCTGGAGCTCGTACTCGTCCTTGCCGCCGTCCTTGCGGTCGACGACGATCTGCTCGGCGTCGACGTAGGCGACCGTGCCGGCGTCGTCGGCCAGCACCACGTCACCGGTGTCGACCGCCGCCCGGCGCTCCATCCCGGTGCCGACCAGCGGCGCGTCGGTGACGAGCAGCGGCACGGCCTGAGCCTGCATGTTCGAGCCCATCAGCGCCCGGTTGGCGTCGTCGTGCTCGAGGAACGGGATCATCGCGGTCGTGACCGACCAGATCTGCTCCGGCGAGACGTCGATCAGGTCGACCTCGTTCGGCGTAACCGTCACGTACTGGCCGGCCTGTGTCCGGCAGAGGATCTCGTCGCCGGTGAGGTTGCCGCTGCCATCGACAGGCGTGTTGGCCTGCGCGATGATGCGCTCCTCCTCCTGTGTGGCGTCGAGGTGCACGACCTCGTCGCTCACCCGGCCGTTCTTCACCACCCGGTAGGGCGTCGTGACGAATCCGTGCTCGGAGATCTCCGCGTACGAGGACAGCGAGCCGATCAGGCCGATGTTCGGACCCTCCGGGGTCTCGATCGGGCACATCCGGCCGTAGTGCGTCGGGTGGACGTCGCGCACCTCGATCGGCGCGCGCTCCCGGGTCAGGCCGCCGGCACCCAGGGCGGAGAGCCGCCGGCGGTGCCGCAGCCCGGCCAGCGAGTTCGTCTGGTCCATGAACTGGCTGAGCTGCGAGGAGCCGAAGAACTCCTTCAGCGCGGCCACGACCGGCCGGATGTTGACGATCGTCTGCGGGGTGATCGTGTCGGCGTCCTCGGTGGTGAGCCGCTCGCGCACCACGCGCTCCATCCGGTAGAGACCGATGCGGAACGCCTCCTGGATCAGCTCGCCGACCGTGCGCAGACGGCGGTTGCCGAAGTGCTCGTACTCGTCGAGGTGGTCCTGAATCGGCTCACGCGGCATCGAGATGGCCTCGGCCGCATAGTCCTTGACATCGTTGTCGGGCTCCTCGGGCATCCCGAGCCGCTTGGGCAGGGACACGAGCTCCTTGACCAAGGCGATGATGTCGTCGTGGGTCAGGGTGCGGGTCTCGAGGTCGATGTCGAGCCCGAGGCGCGAGTTGAGCTTGTACCGCCCGACGCGCGTGAGGTCATAGCGCTTGGGGTCGAAGAACAGCTGGTGGAGCAGACCGCGGGCGGCGTCGACCGACGGCGGCTCGCCCGGACGCTGCTTCTTGAACAGCTCGATCAGCGCGCCTTCCTCGGTGCGCGTCATCTCGGTGTCGGCGTCGAGCGTGAGGCGGATGTAGAGCGAGTCGTCGAACAGGTTGAGGATCTCCTCGTCCGACGCGTAGCCCATCGCGCGCAGCAGCACGGTGACCGGCAGCTTGCGCTTGCGGTCGATGCGGACGTAAACGCGGCCCTTCTTGTCGATCTCGAGCTCGAGCCACGAGCCGCGAGCCGGCATCAGGTTCGCGATGAAGACCTGCTTCTCACGGTCCTTCGGCTCCATCACGTAGGCGCCCGGCGAACGGACGAGCTGCGTGACGACGACCCGCTCGGTGCCGTTGATGATGAATGTGCCGCGCTCGGTCATCCACGGGAAATCGCCCATGAACACGGACTGCTCGCGGATCTCACCCGTCTCGCGGTTGATGAAGGCGACGGTCACGGTGAGCGGCCGCGCGTAGGTGAGATCCTTCTCGCGGCACTGCTCGAGGCTGGCGACGGGCTCGTCGAAGGTGAATTCGCCGAACTGGACGGCGAGGTTTCCGGTGTAGTCCTCGATCGGCGAGATGTCGTCGATCGTCTCGCGCAGGCCGCCAGTGGTGGGTTCGGTCAGCCAAGCGAAGGACTTGCGCTGGATATCGATCAGGTTGGGGACTTCAAGGACCTTGTTCAGACGCGCAAAGCTCCGGCGCGTCCGGGGGGCATGAGCGGTTGCCAAGACGGCGACTCCTCGGGCGGTCGAGAGGGAGGCAGAGATGCGCCCAGAGCGAGTGCGGTTCCTCCCCTTCAGACGCGGCGAGTCCGGCCCACACAGAGCGCGACCAGCAAAGATAGCACACGGCATCGGTGCCCTGTGCAGGACCGTCAACACTCACGGACCCCGCCCTGTGGCTACCGCGTATGTGGCGCGGCGCCGCGTCGTCGGGCGGCTACGACTATTGGTTGACCCGCGGCAGTGTAGGGGGTTATTCGGCGGTGAGCAAGCGGGGGCCGCTACGGTGCCCCGGCGTGGTGATCTCCGAACAGACGGATACGCGGCGGCTCGTCCTGCTCGTCGGCGCCGTCGTGTTCGTCGACACGATGTTCTACGCCGCGATCGCGCCGCTGCTCCCCCAGCTCGCCCGCGAGTTCCATCTCTCGAAGCTGTCGGCCGGTGTGATGACCGCCGGCTACCCGCTCGGCACGCTGCTCGCGTCGATCCCCGGCGGCGTGCTCGCCGCGCGGGCGGGCCCGCGCTTCACGGTGTGCGTGGGGCTCGCGCTGCTCGCCGCCTCGACGCTCGCCTTCGGGCTGCTCAACAACGCCGTGTTGCTCGACCTCGCGCGGCTCGTCGAGGGCGTCGGCGGCGCCTTCTCGTGGGCCGGCGGCCTGGCCTGGATCGTCGCCGAGGCGCCCGCCGACCGGCGCGGCGGCCTGATGGGCGCGGCGCTCGGGGCGGCGATCGGCGGCGCTCTGTTCGGCCCGGTGATCGGCACGCTGGCCAGCGCCGTCGGCCGGGCGGCGGCGTTCAGCGGCGTCGTCGTCGTCTCGCTCGCGCTGATCGCCATCGCCCGGCGGATGCCCGCGCCGTCGCTGCGCTCGGGCCAGGGCATGCTCCATCTGCGGATGGCGCTCCGCGGCCGCGACACGACGATCGGCATGTGGCTGGTGACGCTGCCCGCGATCGCCTCGGGCCTGATCAACGTGCTCGGCCCGCTGCGGCTCCATCGGCTCGGCGCGAGCGCCCTGGCCATCGGCGCCGCGTTTCTCATCGCCGCCGGGCTCGAGGCGGCGATCAGCCCCCTCATCGGGAGCCTGTCCGATCGCCGCGGCCGGCTGCTGCCGCTGCGGTTCGGTCTGATCTTTGCGGCGGTCCTGCTGGCCTGCTTCACCCTGCCACGGTCGGTGACGGTGCTGATTGCGGTGATCGTCGCGCTGTCCGTCGCCCTCGCGGGCTTCTGGGCGCCGGCCATGGCCCTGCTCTCCGACGCCGCCGACCGGCACGGGCTCAATCAGGGCCTCGCCGCGGCGCTGATGAACCTCGCCTGGGCGGGGGGTCAGATCCTCGGCTCGGGCGCGGGCGGCGCGACGGCCAAGGCGCTCGGCGACGGGGGGCCGATGCTGCTCACGGCGACACTCTGCGTGGCGACGCTCGGGCTGATCCGGGCGCGAGGACTCACGGGCGAGGCGTAGGTCTTTAGACGCGCAACGGGCGCCCGCCGGTGTGGCGGACGCCCGTTGACGTCAAGACTGCTGGCGTGACGCCGGAGCTACTTGAGCTCGACGCTGGCGCCGGCCTCCTCGAGGTCGGCCTTGAGCTTGTCGGCCTCGGCCTTGTCGACGCCCTCCTTGACGGGCTTGGGGGCCTCGTCGACGAGCGCCTTGGCCTCCTTGAGGCCCAGGCCGGTCGCCGCCCGAACGACCTTGATGACCTGAATCTTCTTGTCGCCCGCGCCGGTGAGCACGACGTCGAAGGCGGTCTGCTCCTCAGCCGCCTCGCCGCCGCCGTCGCCGCCGGCGGCGGCCGCCGGGGCCGCCGCGGCCACCGCCGTCGCGGAGACGCCGAACGCCTCCTCGAGGGCCTTGATCCGCTCCGAGAGCTCGAGCACCGAGATGCCCTTGAGCTCGTCAATCCATTCCTGCGTGCTTGGCATAGGGGTTCCTCCTTACGCGTCAGACGGTTCCGCGTCCGACGCGGCATCCGCTTCAGTTGGTTCAGGTTCGTTGGTGGTGGCCTCGGGCTCCGCCGGGGCCGCTTCGGTCTCCGCGGGAGCGGCCTCCGCCTCGGGCTCGCCGGGGCCTTCGGTCTCGGCGGGACTCTGCTTCGGCCTCCGCGGGGGCGGCCTCCGCCTCGGCTCGGCCGGGGCCGCTTCGGTCTCGGCGGGAGCCTCTGCTTCGGCCTGCGCGGGGGCGGCCTCCGCCTCCGGCTCGGCCGCAGCCGCCGGGGCGTCGGCGGCCTCAGCCGCCGGGGCCTCACCGCTGACCAGACCCTGGTCGGCGATCGCCTTCAGCTGGATGGCCAGGCCGGCGATCAGGGCGTTCAGGCCACGGACGAGGCCGCTGAGCGGCGCCGCGATCGTGCCCACGAGCTGCGCATGGAGCACGTCCCGGCTGGGCAGACGGGCGATCGAGCGCACGTCATCGGCGCTCAGGGCGGAGCCGTTCATCAGGCCGCCCTTGAACTCGAGGATGTTGAGCGCCCGCGCCGCGTCGTTCAGCGCCTTGGCGGCGAGGGCGGCGTCGCCCTGCACGAGGGCGAGCGCGGTCGGCCCCTCGAGCATCGGCTTCAGCGCCTCGGCACCGGCTTTGTCGGCGGCGAGCTCGGACAGCGAGTTCTTGACGACGCGCAGCCGGGCATCGGCGTCACGCAGCTTGCTGCGGAGGTCGGCCGCCTGAGCCACGGTCAACCCGCGGTAGTCGACCGCGAAGATCGCCTCGGCAGATTTGATCTGCCCGGCGATCTCTTCTACGACTGCTGCTTTTTGGTCTCGGTTCATGTTCCTCTCACAAAAACGCCCGCACAGTGGCGGGCGTCGAAGCACGAACCGAGGCTCGGTCTCGAGGCTCCGCCTGCTCCGGGCTTACGCGTGCGCCGCCGGAGGTCTGGGGCGTCGTCTCTTGGAAGTACGGTCAGTCTACGCCGCGACGGGCTCCTCGATGATGTCGCGGGTCCGCGAGGGGTCGACCTTGACCCCGGGGCCCATCGTCGTGGCGAAGGTCACCGAGCGGATGTAGCGGCCCTTCGCCGCGGACGGCTTGGCCCGGATCAGCTCTTCGATCACGGCGGCGTAGTTCTCGAGCAGACGCTGCTCCTCGAAGTCGCGCTTGCCGATGACCAGGTGCACGATCGCGTTGCGGTCGGTGCGGTACTCGACCTTGCCGGCCTTGGACTCCTCGACGGCCTTGGCGACGTCCATCGTCACCGTGCCGACCTTGGGGTTCGGCATCTTGCCCGCCGGGCCGAGGATCCGGCCCAGCCGGCCGACGACCGGCATCAGGTCCGGCGTGGCGATGGCCACGTCGAAGTCGTCGAAGCCGCCCTGGATCTTCTCGGCCAGGTCCTCGGCACCGACGATGTCGGCGCCGGCCTCCTCGGCCTCGCGGGCCTTGTCGCCCTGGGCGAACACCGCGATCTTGACGTTCTTGCCGAGCCCGTTGGGCAGCGCGATCGTGCCGCGGAGCTGCTCGTCGGCGTGCCGGACGTTGAGCCCGGTACGGACGTGCACCTCGACCGACTCGTTGAACTTGACGCTGCTGAGCTGCTTGACGAGCGCGATCGCCTCGGCGGGCTCGTACTCGCGCTCGCGGTCAAAGCGCTGCTTGGCGTCGGCGTAGGTCTTCCCGTGCTTGGCCATCACACCACCTCCACGCCCATCGAGCGCGCGGTGCCGGCGATGATCTTCGCGGCGGCATCGACGTCGTTGGCATTCAGATCCTTCATCTTCTTCTCGGCGATCTCACGCAGCTGGTTCTGGGTGATCTTGCCGACCTTTTCGCGATTGGGCTCGGCGGAGCCCTTCTCGAGTGAGAGCGCCTGGCGGATCAGCACGGCGGCCGGCGGGCTCTTGGTCACGAAGGTGAACGAGCGGTCCTCGTAGACCGTGATCACGACCGGGATGACGGTGCCGGTGTCGGACTGCGTCTGGGCGTTGAACGCCTTGACGAACTCCATGATGTTGACGCCGTGCTGACCGAGCGCGGGGCCGACCGGGGGGGCCGGGCTCGCCTGGCCGCCGACGGCTTGAAGCTTGATTTCGGTGAGTACTTTCTTGGCCATCTTCTAGATCTTCTTGACTTGGTCGAACCCGACCTCGACGGGGGTCTCCCGACCGAAGATAGACACCAGCACCTTGAGACGCTGGGCATCCTCGTTGACTTCGGAGATCTCGCCCGAGAAATCGGACAGCGGGCCGGAGATGACCTTGATCTGCTCCCCGATCGAGAACTGCGCGCGGCTGCGGGGCCGCTCGGCGGTCTCCTGGTGGAGCAGGCGGTCGACCTCGGCCTGGGTGAGCGGGACGGGCTCGTTGGAGGCACCGACGAATCCGGTGACGCCGGGGGTGCCCTTGACCAGCGACCACGAGTCCTCGTTGAGGTCCATGTTGACGAGCACGTAGCCGGGCATCGTCCGCTTCTCAACCGTGACCTTCTGGTTGTCCTTCATCTCGGAGACCGACTCGGTGGGCACGACGATCTGCCGCACCGCACGCTGCTGCCCGAGCGAGACAACCCGATGCTCGAGGTTGTGCTTGACCTTGTTCTCGTGTCCTGAATATGTGTTTACGACGTACCAGCGAAACATGGTGGAATTTCCGGATCTACTTGAAGTGGCCCGTCAGGATGTAGTTCATCAACTTGCCGGCGAGGAAATCGGCCACGCCGAGGAACACGCCGGCGACGATCACGAACCCGATGACCACCCCGGTGGCCTGCACCACCTGCCGACGGTCAGGCCACTGTACTCGCTGAAGCTCTCGCCAGCTTCCCTGCAGGAAGGCGATCACCCGGACGAAGATGTTCTCCCGGTGGGCCGGCGGCGCCGCCCCGGGGGCGGGCGCGACCGCACCGGAGGCCTCACCAGAGCGACCCGCGGGAGCCAGCGCACCCGTGGCCTCACCTGAGCGGCTCGCGGTCGTCCCGTCATCAGCCGCCTCGGTGGCTTCGGCGGCTTCGGCCGACTCCTCGGCCTCGCGCTCGAACTCCGCCTCGGACGCGTCGGAATCCTCGACGTTCTCGGGCCGGCCAAGCGCCATCTGCGCCGCGGCGAGCTCGACGTCGGGCGCTGCGTGCTCGATCGGATCAGGAGCCGCGTCGTCGGCGACGCGAGCCGCCGCCGTCACGCTCTGCGGACGGCGCGCACGGCGCTCCTTTGCTCGTTTGCGATTGCGAGCCACGGCGTTAATCCCGGTCAGCTAGCGCGTTTCGCGGTGCGCGGTATGGCGCTTGCACCAGCGGCAGTACTTCCGCAGCTGGATTCGCTCAGGATTGTTCCGCTTGCTCTTGTTCGTCTGATAGTTCCGGCGCTTGCACTCCTCGCAGGCGAGGGTGGCAGCGATCCGTACATCTCCACGGGCCATCTAGCCGCTTTCCCGTCAGGTCGTCATCAAGTCTTCGGCCACCGGACTGCGGGCGTGTCGACAAACGCCGCCCGGCGCCGGACGCCAGTGTAGCTACTCCGTGAGTTCCACGGGAGCGAGCTCGAGCTCGAGCCAGCGGTCGCCGCGCAGCACCCGCACGGTCTCTCGCCGGCCGATCATCTCGTGCGTCATCAGGCGCTGGATCTGATCGACGCGCTCGATCGGGCGGCCGGCGAGCTCGACGACGAGGTCCTCGGCCCGGAGGCCGGCCCGCTGCGCTGGGCTCCCGGGAGCGACCTCGATGATCTCGATCCCGCTCTCGCGACCGAGCCGCACGCGCGCGTGCGGCGGCAGCGGCCGGGGGCCACCGGCGATGCCGACGTACGCCCGGCGCACGCGGCCGTCGCGCATGAGCGCGCCGATGATCTGGCGGGTGGCCGCGTTGATCGGCACGGCCAGACCGAGGCCGATCCCGGCCACCGCGGTGTTGATACCGATCACCCGGGCGGAGCTGTCCGCGAGGGCTCCCCCCGAGTTGCCGGGATTGAGCGCCGCGTCGGTCTGAATGACATTGTCGATGTAGCGCACCGTCCGGCCCGCGCGCGCCGGGAGCGAGCGGCCAACCGCCGACACGACCCCGGCGGTGACCGAGCCGGCGAACCCGTGCGGGTTGCCGATCGCGACGACGAGCTGGCCGACCCGGAGCTCCTCGGCCTCGCCGAGGTTCGCGGCGACGAGGCCGTCGCCCTCGACCCGGAGCACCGCGAGGTCGGACAGGCGGTCGACACCGACCACCGCGAAGGCGAGCTCGCGCCCGTCGACAAACGCCGCCCGGCCGCTGCGGCCGGGACCGGCGACGACATGCGCGCTGGTCAGCAGGTAGCCGTCGGGCGTCAGCGCGACCGCGGAGCCCGCGCCGGCGGGAACGTTCCCGCCCCGTGCGCGGCGCGTGACGCGCAGATTGGCGACCGACGGCGAGAGCCGCTCCGAGATGTCGACGACGACCCGCGAGTAGCTGTCGAGCGCCTCGGCCTCGGTCGGCCGGGGCGCGGAGGTGGCAAGGCTGGCGACCATGGCCGTGCTCGCCCTCAGAAGGAGACGGTGACGGTGCGCTCGTCGATGCCGCGCACGATGACGAGCTCGAGCGTGCCGCCCTCCTGGGCGGCGTCGAGCGCCTCGTAGAGCGCGTCGACGCGATCGAGCGCCCGATCCCCGGCGGTGACGATGAGATCGCCGCGCTCGAGCCCGGCGCCGGCGGCCGCAGAGCCGTCCTCGACGGCGCGCACGAGCACCCCGTCGCGCTCGGGCAGGCCGACCGCGCGTCGCAACCGCCGCGCGACCCGCGGCGGCGCGACGGCGACCCCGAGACGGGCGCGGCTCGGGGCCTCGCCCCGGGCGAGCCCCTCGACCCGCTCGCGCAGGGCCTCGTCGGCGGGCAGGGCGAGGATCAGACCGCCGTCGACGCGGACCGAGTTGAGCCCGAGCAGCCGCCCCTCGCGGTCGAGCAGCGGACCGCCGGAGCTGCCGCGCGGCAGCGGTGCGGTGTGCTCGATCGCCCCGGCGATCCGACGGCCTCGTGGCCCCCGGAAGCTGCGGGACGCTGCCGAGACGAAGCCGGGGGTGGCGCGCAGACCGCGCCCACCGGGGTTGCCGAGCGCGACCACCGCGCGCCCGATCGGCGGCGGGTCGCCCGCCGTCCACAGGACGGCCTCGATCTCGCCGGTGTCGACCTCGATCACGGCGACGTCGAGGTCGGGGTCCGCGGCGGCCACGCGGCCGGGCTCGCGACGCCCGTCGTGGAAGGTGATCGTCACCTCGTCGCGGCGCAGGTTGTGCGCGTTGGTGAGCACCCGGCCGCGATCGATGACCACGCCGGAGCCGACGCCCCAGCCGCGGCCGAGACCGACGACCGCCGGTCCCTGCCGAGCGACGACGCCCTGCACGGTGGTTTCAAGTTCGTCGAGCAATGTCATGGCCTCTCCTGCTCTTCCGGGGCGTGCGTGCGCCGCCTGGCTAGTTACTTGCACATTGCAAGTCGCTAATGTAGCAGGGGTGGATCCCGCCCGTACGATTGCCTCGATGGCCGAGCCCGCCCCGCCTCAGCTCCCCACCCCGGATGACCCCCGACCCGCACCGGAGGATGCCCGCGATGCCGGCGACCCCCAGGCCGCGCTCGCCGATGCGCTGGCCGCCGTCGGGGATCGCTGGACGCTCCTGCTGGTCGCGGCGCTGCTCGACGGCCCACGCCGCTTCGGCGAGCTCCAGGCGGCCGTGCCGGGGATCGCCCCGAACGTGCTCACCCAGCGCCTGCGCGCCCTCGAGCGCAAGGCGCTCGTGCTCGCCCGCCCGTACTCCGAGCGGCCGCCGCGATTCGTCTACGAGCTGAGCGCCGCCGGGCTCGAGCTCGCCGGGGTGCTGCGGCTGCTGGCCGGCTGGGGAGCCCGCCACGGCGAGGGCCCGATGACGCCGCGACACGGCGTCTGCGGCACGCCGATGGAGGCGCGCTGGTGGTGCCCGACCTGCGAGCAGGCGGTCACCGACGAGGACGAGGAACTCCACTTCGCCTAGACGACCGGCAGTTCCGTCCGCATAGCGGACGGTTTGTCGGGTGGGTGTGCCGCGCGGGCGCGGCCGCCCGCCCAGTGTGCCGCGCGGGCGCGGCCGCCGGCTCAGCTCACGCAGCCGGCCCGCCGGTCGTCGACCGGGAAGGGCAGATCGGCGACGAGCGCCGTCTCGAGGTAGTCGTCCTCGAGCGGGCTCCCGGACCGCGGCCCGAGCTCGTTCCCGACCTGCCGCAGCGCCGCCCGCGAGCGGTCGCTCACCACCCACGGCGCGAGCGCGAGGAAGCCCGGCTTGGCGCCCGCGTACTGCCGCAGCACGGCCTGGTCCTCGGCGGGAACGAACGTTCCGTTGCCGATGTAGTGACAGCGGCGCACCCGTCCCGCCGGCAGGCCGTGCCCGAGGCCACGCTGGGTGATTGCGCTCTGGCCGTCGAACACGAGATCGGCGAGGTTGCCGACCATCATCGCGGTGACGTTGTAGGCGAAGTGGACGGAGGGATCGCTGACCGCCCGGTCGGTCGAGTTCATCCACGACAACGGCTGCCACTGCTCGTACCCGTTGCCGTCGGCGCCCGTCCACGCGCCCGGATTGGCCTCGTCCTGGATGACGAGGTTGGCGCCGAGCCGGTCGAGGCAGCGCATGTAGTAGAGCGAGGTGTCGCTGCACGGATTGACGCCGGCCGGCGGCGAGCCGTACACGAAGGCCGGCAGGCTGGTGGCGAAGCCGAGCCGCGCGCGCGTGCCGGGCAGCCGGTAGGGCCGCAGGTTGGCGACGGCGGCCGGCCCCGTCGCGGGTCCCGGGGTGAGGCTGAGCGCCTGCTCGATGCTCGTCAGCGGCACCTTGCGGTTCAGCGCGACGGCGTTGCGCAGGACGTCGGGTCCGCTGCGACGCACGTCGCGCGGGCCCCACATCACGACCTCGTTGTAGACGTCGGGGGCGGTGGCGACGTAGACCGATGCGGGCCGCGGATGGAGGTCGGGATCGGCGAACGTCGCGATGTCCGCGGCCGCCCGCGATTGGCGGAACGGGGCCACGTCGGCCGAGCCGATCAGGTAGAGGTGGTCGCGCCGCGCGAGCGAGGAGAACGTCCCCATGAAGCCCCGCACGATCGTGTCGGTCGCGGCGACGAAACCACCGCTCAGCCCCTTGAGGGTGTGCAGCCGGGCCCGGTAGGCGGCGAGCGGGCGGCTGTAGGCCGAGCTGAGCAGGCCAAGCGCGTCGAGCACGCCGCACTGGGCGGTCGGCGAGTCGCACGCGCGGTTCGGCCCGACGATCCGCCGGGCCCTCGCCCCGCGCGTCCCGATCGCGAACGTGGCCAGCCCGATGTCCTCGTTGAACACGACGACGTTGGGGCGGCCGTGGGCGAGGTAGGGCAGCACGTAGCGCCGCAGCAGACACTCGATCTTCGTGCGGAAGGAGGCGTAGGAGACGAAGCTGTGCGCCTCCTGCTTGTACTGGATCGCGAACACGCGCGGAGCGCCGGGACGCGGGTCGAGCGCAAGCCCGGCCGGCGCGCTGCGGTGGGCGTAATAACCGGCGCACGGCGATCGCCGTGCCGACGCCGCGCCGGTGCCGACGAGCGCGATCACGGCGGCCGCGACCCCGAGCAGCAGCCCGAGCCGTGTCATCCCCAACCGGCGAAGCGGTCCCGACATCGGCGCCAGCAAAGCACATCGGCCGGAACGACGGCAGAATGGCGCCTCCACGGACGAAGGGAGTGACGGAGATGTCGCACGCCTCGGACAGGCGCATCAGCCGGAGAACGCTGCTCGGAACCGCCGCCGCCACCGCCGGCACCGCTGCCCTCGCGCAGCAGTCGCCCGCCGCGGCCCGCGAGACCGCGGCCGGGACCCGGCATGCCGATGTGATCATCGTCGGCGCCGGCCTGTCCGGGCTGTCGGCCGCCCGCAGCGTCGTCGCCGCAGGGCGCTCGGCGATCGTCCTCGAGGCTCGCGACCGGGTCGGGGGGCGCACGCTCAACCATTCGCTCGGCCACGGCAAGATCGTCGAGGTCGGCGGCCAGTGGATCGGGCCGACCCAGGACCATCTCGCCGCGCTCGCCCGCGAGTTGCACGTCGGCACGTTCAAGACGTACAACCAGGGCAACTATCTCTTCTACGAGAACGGGCGCCTGACGCCGTACTCGACGGGCGGGCCGCTCGGCCCGATCCCGCCGGACCTCACCGCCGACGCCCAGCTCGAGGCGGTGCTGACCAAGCTCGACCAGATGGCCAAGACCGTGCCGCTCGAGGCGCCGTGGACCGCGCCGAACGCGTGGGAGCTCGACGGCGAGACGTTCGAGACCTTCAAGCGGGCCAACTCGCTCGGATCGGGGGCGAGCAACCTGCTGGACCTCGGGATCGAGTCGGTGTTCGCCTGCGAGTCGCGGGACGTCTCGCTGCTCCACGTCCTCTTCTACATCCACTCGGCGGGCAACGAGCGCACCCCGGGCACGTTCGAGCGGCTGATCAGCACCGCCGGCGGCGCCCAGGACAGCCGCTTCGTCGGCGGCTCGCAGCTCGTCTCGATCCGCGCGGCGAAGTCCCTCGGCAAGCGGGTGATGCTCTCCCAGGCCGTGCGGCGCATCAACCAGGACGGCTCGGGGGTGAGCGTCTACACCGACGGCCTGCAGCTGCGCGGCCGCGCGGTGATCGTCACCGGGCCGCCGTCGCTCACCGGCCTGATCCGCTACGAGCCGGACCTGCCCCCCGCCCGCGCCCAGCTCCTTCAGCGCTTCCCGCAGGGGTCGGCGATCAAGGTCGAGGCGGTCTACCCGCGCCCGTTCTGGCGGGACGAGGGCCTGGCCGGTCAGGTGACGAGCGACACCGGTCCGATCAAGATCACCTTCGACAACTCGCCGCCGGACGGCTCGCCGGGCGTCCTGCTCGGGTTCGTCGAGGGCCACGATGCGCGCGTGTACGCGGGGCTGTCGGCGGCCGAGCGCCGGCGACGCTCGCTGGCCTGCTTCGTCCGCTACTTCGGGCCCAAGGCCGCGCGCCCGATCGGCTACATCGAGAAGAACTGGTCGGCCGAGCCGTGGACCCGCGGCTGCTACGGCGGCTATTTGCCCCCCGGCGTGCTCACCGAGTACGGCCACGCCATCCGCGCCCCGATCGGCCGGATCCACTGGGCCGGGGCCGAGACCTCCGACTACTGGAACGGCTATATGGACGGCGCGGTGCGCTCCGGACAGCGTGCCGCGCGTGAGGTGCTGGCGCGGATCTGACGCGCGGGCGGCTGTCTCGGAGCCGTTCCGGAGACAATGGCCTCATGCTCCGCCTGATCGGACTCGTCGTCTCGATCGGCCTGGCCGACTCGCTCAACCCGTCGACGATTGCCCCCGCCCTCTATCTCGCCACCGGCGAGCACCCGACGAAGCGTGTCGCCGGGTTCACCGTGGGCGTGTTCGGCGTGTACCTCCTCGGGGGGCTGCTGTTCGCCCTCGGACCGGGACAGCTGATCCTCTCGCTCCTGCCCCACCCCGACGCCGAGGACCGGCATGTGCTCGAGATCATCGTCGGCGCCGCGATGATCGTCGCCGCCGCGGTCCTCTGGTACCACCGCGGCCGGCTGTCCGACCGCCAGATGCCCGAGGTCGGGCGCCGCTCGTCCGCGGTCCTCGGGGCGACGATCACCGCGGTCGAGCTCCCGACCGCCTTCCCGTACTTCGCCGTTCTCGCCGCGATCGTCGGCTCCGGCCTCGGCCTCCTGCGCCAGTTCGCCCTCATCCTCCTGTTCAACGTCTGCTTCATCCTGCCGCTCGTCGGCATCGTGCTCACGCTGAGCTTCGCCGGGTCCCGCGCCGACGGCATGCTGACGACGGGCCGGCGGTTCCTCGAGCGGCGCTGGCCGGTGCTGCTCAGCGCGCTGCTCCTGCTTGCCGGCCTGTTCTCGATCCTGCTCGGCGCGACCGCGTTCGCCGCGCGGGCGCACAACCGCTTCGGGCGCATCATGCGCCACTTCCACCATCTCCTGCACCCCTAGCAGCGGCCCCGGCACGGGCCGGGGCACGCGCTCAGTCCTCGGCGGCCGGTCCCCGCTTGGCGGTGCGCACGAGCCGCCGCATGCCCCGCAGCCAGCGTTCGGTGTCGGCGGCGCGCAGCGCGTAGTGATGGGAGACGGCGTCGTGCGGGAGGATCAGGAAGCGCTCCTCGCGGACCCCGGCGAGCACCGCCTCGGCGACCTCCTCGGGCTCGATGATGTCGTCGGCGGTGAGCGCGGCCGCGCCGATCGGGTCCTCAAGCGCCATCTCGAGCATCGGCGTGCGCACGCCAAGCGGGCATACGCACGACACGCGGATGCCGGCGTCGCCGTAGGTGACGGCCAGCCACTCCGCGGTGGCCACGGCAGCGTGCTTGGTGACCGAGTAGGCGAGCGCCGAGACCTGGGTGAGCAGGCCGGCCGCCGAGGCGGTGCTCACCAGATAGCCCTCGCCGCGCTCGACCATCGCGGGCAGCAGCGCGCGGGCGGCCCAGATGTGGGACATGACGTTGATCTCCCACGTCCGCTGCAGCTCGGCGTCGTCGGCCTCGGGTCCCCCGCCCGGACCGCCGATCCCGGCGTTGGAATAGAAGAGATCGATCGGCCCGGCCGCGGCGGCGCGGTCGACGAGCGCGCGGATGTCGGCCTCGCGGCTGACGTCGACCTCGACGGCCAGACCGCCGATCTGCTCGGCCACCGCCTCGGCGGCGGGCAGGTTGATGTCGGCGACGACGAGCTGTCGCGGCCCCTCCTGGGCGAAGCGCTCGGCCACGGCCCGGCCGATGCCGCTGCCGGCACCGGTGATGACGATGTTGCGATCGGCAAGCTCCATGGCGGCCACCCTAGTCGAAGTTGAAGCCAGTTTCAACTAGGAGTATGGTGGGCGCGATGCCAACTCGCGCGCTCCCCGCCCAGACCCGCCGAGCGCCGGCCAGTGCCCGGGGCGCCCGCACCCGCCAGGCGCTCGTCGAGGCCGCTCGGACGGTGTTCGAGCGGGACGGCTTCATCGACGCGCGGATCACCGACATCACCGCCGAGGCCGGCGTCGCCGCGGGCAGCTTCTACACGTACTTCACCGGCAAGGAGGACGTGCTCGCCGCGGTGCTCGCCGAGGTCGAGGAGGAGATGCTCCATCCGCGCCTGCGCGAGGTCGCCGGCCGCGACGACCCGGTGACGGTGATCGAGACCGCCAACCGTGCCTACCTCGAGGCCTACCGCCGCAACGCGAAGCTGATGGCCCTGATGGAGGAGGTCGCGCAGGTCGACGAGCGCTTCCGGCGCCTCCGGCGCCGGCGGATGCGCGCCTTCGCCGAGCGCAACGCGCAGGCCCTCGCCCGCCTCCAGGAGCAGGGGATCGCCGACCCCGCGCTCGACCCGCGGCTCGCCGCGCAGGCGCTCAGCGTGATGGTCAGCCGGATGGCTTATCTGCGCTACGTCGACGGCTTCGGCAACGACTCCACGGACGCCCTTGCGGCGACGCTCACCCGGCTGTGGACCGGGGCACTCGGCATAAGGAGATGACGCATATGGACCTCGAACTGACCGATCGCACGAAGGAGCTGCAGGAGCGGCTGCTCGCGTTCATGGACAGCCACATCTACCCGGCCGAGCCGGTGTACGACGAGCAGATCCGGGAATCGGGCGATCCCCACTTCCACCCGCCGGTGATGGAGGAGCTCAAGATCCGGGCGCGCGAGCTCGGCCTGTGGAATCTGTTCCTCCCCCATGAGGCGCCCGAGCTCTCCGGCCCCGGCCTCGCGAACGCCGAGTACGCGCCCCTGGCCGAGATCACCGGCCGTAGCCACATCGCCCCCGAGGCCTGCAACTGCGCGGCCCCGGACACCGGCAACATGGAGGTGCTCGCGCTGTTCGGCACCCCCGAGCAGAAGCAGCAGTGGCTGACGCCGCTGCTCGAGGGCGAGATCCGCTCGGCCTTCGCCATGACCGAGCCCGCGGTCGCGAGCTCGGATGCCACCAACATCGAGCTGCGAATCGAGCGCGACGGCGACGAGTACGTGCTCAACGGCCGCAAGTGGTGGACGTCGGGCGCGATGCGCGACCGCTGCACGGTCATGATCGTGATGGGCAAGACGGATCCCGAGGCCCACCGCTATCGCCAGCAGTCGATGGTCCTCGTGCCCAAGGACACGCCGGGCGTGACGATCGTGCGCAACCTCTCGGTGTTCGGCTACACCGATCCCGAGGGGCACGCCGAGGTCACCTTCGACGACGTCCGCGTGCCGGCCGGCAACCTGATCGGCACCGAGGGCGACGGCTTCCTCATCTCCCAGGCACGGCTTGGTCCGGGCCGGATCCATCACTGCATGCGCGCCCTCGGCGCTGCCGAGCGCGCGCTCGAGCTCATGTGCCGGCGCGCCAGCGAGCGGGTCACCTTCGGCGCTCCGGTGGCCACGCGAGCCAACGTCCAGGACTGGATCGCCGAGTCCCGGATCGAGATCGAGATGGCGCGGCTGCTGACGATGAAGGCGGCCTGGCTGATGGACACGGCCGGCAACAAGGTCGCGCGCACCGAGATCGCCGCGATCAAGGTGGCGGCACCGGCCGCCGCGCTGAAGGTCGTCGACCGGGCGATTCAGGTGTACGGCGGCGCCGGGGTGTGCGACGACTTCCCGCTGGCGATGATGTACGCCCACCTGCGCACGCTGCGGCTCGCCGACGGGCCCGACGAGATCCACAAGCGGGTGATCGCGCGCTGGGAGCTCGGGCGCTACGCCGAGCGGGCCGCCGCGCCGGCCTAGAGATCGCTGCGGCTCCGGGGCGGCGGCTCGCCCCGGAGCCGAGTTCTCTAGGGTCTTGCGCGCGATGAGCGCGATCGACGAGCTCCTGGCCAACAACCGCGCCTACGGCGCGACCCCCGGCCACATCGACGTCCGGCCGCGCCGGAAGCTCGCGATCGTCACCTGCATGGACTCGCGCCTCGACGTGTTCGCCGCGCTCGGCCTGAGCTTCGGCGACGCCCACGTGCTGCGCAACGCCGGCGGCGTGATCACCGACGACGTGATCCGCTCGCTCGCCGTCTCCCAGCGCCGGCTCGGCACGCGCGAGGTGATGCTCATCCATCACACCGACTGCGGGATGCAGACGATCACCGACGACGGCTTCCGCTCGGAGCTGCAGCGTGACACCGGCGTCGCGCCGTCGTTCGCGATCGAGTCGTTCACCGATGTCGACGCCGACGTGCGCCAGTCGATCCTCCGCGTCCGCCGCTCGGCGTTCCTCCTCCACCGCGGCGCGGTGCGCGGCTTCGTCTACGACGTCGACACCCACCGGCTGCGTGAGGTCCACGTCGGCCCGGACGGCGACGGCGAGCCGCCAACGGCCGCCCCTCGTTAGCCGGCGGCCGCGCGGAACCGCTCGAGCGCCTCGCGGCGCGCCTCGCGATGGTCGACGATCGGCGCGGGGTAGTCCTCGCCGATCACGCAGCCGCACTCGGCCTGCACGTCAGCGGGCATCGTCCACGGCTCGGCGAGGTAACGGTCGGGCACCGGCGCGAGCTTGGGCACGAACCGCCGAACGTAGACGCCGTCGGGATCGAAGCGCTCCTGATGGCGAGCGGGGTTGTAGAGCCGGCGGTAGGGCGGCTGGGGGTCGACGCCGACCGAGGCGATCCACTGCCAGTTGCCGTTGTTGCTGGCCTCGTCGCCGTCGAGCAGCAGGCGCATGAACCAGCGCTCGCCCCAGCGCCAGTCGATGCCGAGGTCCTTGGTCAGGAACGACCCGACGACGAGCCGCACCCGGTTGTGCATCCACCCCTCGTGGCTGAGCTGGCGCATGCCGGCGTCGACGAGCGGATAGCCCGTGCGCCCCTTCTGCCAGGCCTCGAAGCGCTTCTCCGCCCGGCTCCAGCGCAGCCGGCCCCGGTAGCGCTCCTGGAACTCCGAGCGGGCGTTGGCGGGGAAGTTGACCAGCACCTGGGCGTAGAAGTCGCGCCAGCACAGCTGGCGGCGCAGCGCCTCGGGTCCCTCGCCCGGGCCGAGCCGCGACTCGATCTCCCGCGGCGAGATGCAGCCGAAATGCAGGTAGGGCGAGAGCCGCGAGGTGCCCTCCTCCCCGGGGAGGTCGTGCGCGACGGCATATCCGGAGACGGAGTCGCGGAGGATGCGCTCCAGCCGACGGCGGGCGTGGCCCTCGCCACCCGGAGCGGGATCGCTCACCGCCTGGCTCAGGCCGAGGTCCTCGAGGCTCGGGATCCGCCCATGCCGCAGCCGGCTCGGCAGCGGCGGCAGCGAGCGCGGCGGCGACTCGACGGCCCGCCGCTCGCGCGCGGCCCACGATCGGTAGAACGGCGTGAACACGGTGTACGGGCCCCCGGATCCCGTGCGCAGCTCGGCGGGATCGTCGTCGACGAACAGCCCGGGATGCGCGCACCAGCCACGCTCGCGCCGGGCGAGCGCCGCGCGCACGCGATCGTCGCGCCGGCGGGCGTAGGGCCCGGCATCGGCGCTCACGTAGACGACCTGCGCGCCGACCTCCTCGGCGAGCGCAGGCAGCTCGTCCTCGGGGGCGCCCTCGCGGATCACGAGCCCGCTGCCGCGGTCGCGCAGCGAGCCGGCGAGGTCCTCGAGGCACTCGAGCATGAACTGCGTGCGCGGGCCCGAGCGATGACGCCCGGCCAGCAGCCGGCGGTCGAGGCAGAACACCGGGATGACGCGCTCGTGGGCCGCGAGGGCGGCGGCGAGCGCGGGGTGGTCGTGGAGTCGGAGGTCGCGGCGCAGCCAGAGCAGCGCGGTCATGCGCCCGCGCTCACCGGCTCCGGGGCGAGCAGCCGGCCGACCGCGCGGCGGCGGAAGTCGAACACGCGGTCGAGGTCGCGGCGGACGAACAGCGCGCCGGCGAGCTCGCCGGCGGCGCCGAGCGGCACCTCGTAGCGCACCCGGTCGCGCACAAGCGTGCCGTCGGGATGCGGCGCGAACTCGTGCGTGTGGTGCCACAGCCGGTACGGCCCGCGGATCTGGCGATCGACGAACCGGCGACCGGGCTCCCAATCCTCGATCAGCGACGTCCACCGCAGGGGGAAGCCGTGCAGCCGCAGCCGGTAGTCGATCGTCGTGCCCGAGCGCATCTCGATCGGCTCCGGGGTGAGCACCTCGAACCGGAGCCACCGCGGGGTGAGCTTCTCGAGGTTGCGCGCGAGCGAGAAGAACTCGAACACGTCGTCCACCGGCCTGCCGACGACCTGGACCCGCTCGATCACGTGGACGCTCATCAGTGCGCGAGCACCTGGCGCAGCGCGCCCTCGAGCTCGGGATGGGCGAAGCCGTAGCCGAGCTGGGCGAGCCGCTGGGGGATGACCCTGGCGCCGGTGATGACGATCGTGCCCATCTCGCCGTACAGCAGCCGCAGCGCGATGCCGGGGACGGGCAGGACGGCGGGACGATGGAGCACGTGACCGAGCGTCCGGGAGAGCTCGCCGTTGGTCACCGGGGTGGGGGCGGTGAGGTTGACCGCTCCCTCGGCCCGGTCATCGTCGAGACAGTGGAGCATCGCGCCGACGACGTCGTCGAGGTGGACCCAGGGGACGTACTGGCGGCCGCCGGCCACCGGGCCGCCGACGCCGAGCTTGAACGGCGGCAGCATCTTGGCCAGCGCCCCGCCCTCGGGCGAGAGAACGACGCCGGTCCGGGTCATCACGACGCGCATGCCGGGCAGGGTGGCGGCCTCGAGCGCCTCGTGCTCCCACTCCTTGACGACGTCGGCGAGGAAGTCGTCGCCCGGGGCCGCGTCCTCGGCGAGCGGCTCGTCGCCCCGCGGGCCGTAGTACCCGGTCGCCGACTGGCAGAGGAGGCGCGCCGGGCGCTGCGGCTCGGCGAGCGCGGTCAGGCCGGCGACGAGCGAGCGCGTGCTCAGGACCCGCGAGTCGCGGATCTCCTGCTTGGTCGACGGGGTCCACCGCTGGGCGATCGGCTCGCCGAGCAGATGAACGACGGCATCGCTGCCGGCGAGCGCCTCGGCCGGGGGCGGCTGGCGCGTCGGCTCGAGCCATTCATGGGGCTCGACGCGACCGCCGAGCTTCTCCACCGCCTTCTGGGCGTTACGGGTGAGCACGACGACCTCGTCCCCGCGCTCGAGCGCCGTTTTCGTGAATGCGGCACCGATCACCCCCGTGGCCCCGGTTACGACGATCCGCATGGGTTTCAACCTCTCAGTCGGGATGGCAACGCTTTGTTCAGTGTAACAGCGTGTTGCAATTTTCTCGACAACATGTACGATGGCGGCGTCGCCGATGGCCGCCTCCTCCCGTTCCGCGCAGCCCTCGGGCCAGTTGACCACGACCCAGCTGGCCGAGCGCACCGGCGTCCCGGCCGGAACGCTGCGGATGTGGGAGAGCCGCTACGGCTTCCCCGAGCCCGACCGGCGTGAGGGCGGCCACCGCCGCTACGGGGAGCACGACGTCGAGCAGGTCCGCGCCGTGCTGCGCCTCCGTGGCGAGGGCCTCTCGCTGCCGTCGGCGATCGCTCGGGCCCAGGCCGAGCAGGCGATCCAGCCCCACTCGTTCTTCGCCGGATTGCGGACGCAGCGGCCCGACCTGCAGCCGGTGGTGCTGACCAAGCGGATGCTGCTCGAGCTCACCTGGGCGATCGAGGATGAGCTCTGCGCCCGCGCCGGCGCCGGTCTGCTCATCGGGAGCTTCCAGAACGACGACTTCTTCCGCCGCTCGCAGCACCGCTGGCGCGACCTCGCCCGGACCGCCCGTCTCGCCGTCGTGTTTGCCCAGTTCCCGCAGTCCCGCCTCGACCGCAGTCCCTACGAGGTGCGGATCGGGCCCGATCACCCGCTCGTGCGCGAGTGGGCGATCGTGTTCAGCGCACCGGGCGCGAGCGCGTGCCTCGCGGGCTGGGAGGTTCCCGCCGCCGCGCCGCGCCCCGACCAGGAGCGGCGCTTCGAGGTGCTGTGGTCGCCCGAGCCCGAGGTCGTGCGGACGGCGGTCGACATCGCCGAGGAGCTGATCGGCGAGCTCGCCCCCGAGCTGTCCGGGCAGCTCGCCGAGCTGGTCGCCGCCCAGGCCACGGTGCCGACCTCGCCCGAGCTGCGCTCGGCGATCGCGCTCGCGCACCGGATGATCGCCTACCTCGTGGCCGCGCCGACGACCTGAGCGGGTCCGGGCCCCGGCGGCCGGTCAGCCGACGAGCCGGACGATGGCGAGCAGACCGACGACGACGATCACCGCGCGCAGGACCGGGGCGGGCAGGCGCCGTCCGACGCGCGCGCCGATCACGCCCCCGAGCGTCGACCCGATCGCGATCAGCAGCGTCGCCCCCCAGGCGACGTGCGCCGAGAACACGAACACGATGCCCGCGACGAGATTGACGAGCCCCGCGAGCACGACCTTGAGCGCATTGATCCGCTGCAGGTCCTCGTCGAGCTCGAGCCCGAGGATGGCGAGCAGCAGGATGCCCTGCGCGGCCCCGAAGTAGCCACCGTAGATCCCGGTTGCGAACACCGCGGCGGTGGCCACCGGCCCCGCGTTGGCCCCGTCATGGCGTCGATGGTGCTCGAGCACCGTCGACAGCCGGGGCTGAGCGACGACGAGCACGAGGGCGATGAGGATGAACACCGGCACGATCGCCTTGAACGCCGACGCGGGCAGGGTGAGCAGCAGCACCGCCCCGAGCACACCGCCGGTCGTCGAGGCGGCGAGCAGCGGAAGCGCCCGGCGGCGCTGGCCCGCGAGCTCCCGCCGGTAGCCGAACGCGCCACTCGCCGACCCGGGCACGAGGCCGAGCGTGTTGGAGACGTTGGCGGTCACCGGCGCGTACCCGACCCCGAGCAGCACCGGGAAGGTGATCAGCGTCCCGCTCCCGACCACCGTGTTGATCGTCCCCGCGGCGATGCCGGCGGCGAAGATCGCCACCGCGTCGAGGAGGGTCACGGGCCGTCCGGTCGCCCGTCGCCGTCGCCGTCGCGCTCGACGGCGGCGGCTCGCACCGAGCGCCGCCGCGCCCGGGCGACGTACTCGTCGACCGAGTAGCGCTCCTCGCGCCAGGGATCCCCGCGGTGGTGGTAGCCGTTCTCCTCCCAGAACCCGAGCCGGTCCTCGGTGAGCAGTTCGAGGCGACGCAGCCACTTGGCCGACTTCCACAGATACAGGTGGGGGACGAGCAGCCGCGCCGGCCCGCCGTGGTCGGCGGGGAGCGGACCGCCGTCGACCTCGTAGGCGACAAGAGCCGGGTGCGCAAGCACGTCGCTCAGCGGCAGGTTCGTCGTGTAGCCCCCGTAGCAGTGGGCGAGCACGTGCGTCGCCTGCGGATCCGCTCCGGCCCGCTCGACCAGGTCGCTGACCGCGACCCCGCGCCAGTCCATCCCGAACTTCGACCAGCGAGTGACGCAGTGGATGTCGCCCCTCCAGTCGGCCGGCGGGAGGTCGCGCAGCCCGGCCCAGTCGATCACGTAGGGCTTGCGCACCGCGCCGTCGACCGACAGCAGCCAGCGGTCGGTGGCGATCCGCGGCGTCGGTCCGACGGACAGCACGGGCCACTTGACCGTCGGCGACTGACCCGGAGGCAGGCGGCTCGGATCGATACCGAGGGCCGCCGCGCGGCGACGTCCGCGCTCGCCGAAGAGCCTCGGGGTGATCGGCATCTCGCCATTGTGGCGAGTCGCGCCGTCAGCAGACGGCGATCCGGGCGATCGTGGTCAGCGACTGGTAGATGACGTCCCGGCCCGATCCCGGGGCCGGGAACAGGTAGCCCTGGCTCGGCGAGGGGACGGCCGCCCGGCCCTTCTCGGCGCCGGTGTCGAGGTCGAGCACGACGAGGTGATCGTGACCGGTCCGCAGCGAGGCCCGGCGCAGTCGCGGGGAGCGGGCGAGCACCGGCTCGACGCGGCTGAGCGCCCGGCGCACCGGCGGGCGCAGCAGAGCCGGGTTCCCCTGCCAGTCGCCAACGACGAGCTCACGCGTGTCCGGGTAGACGATCAGATGGCCGGCGTGGGCGAGCCGGTCGCGGCGCCACAGCGGCTCGAGCTCATCGCCGCGCGCTCGCCAGGCGCGGACGACGGCGTTGCCGGCGTCGTAGGCGACGACGATCTGCCCCTCGGGGTCCCAGGCCGGCGGGTTCGAGGCCGTGCCCCGCGGCAGGCCGCTGATCTCCGTCGAGCGGATCGCGCCGTCGTCGCTCCTCGTCCACCACAGGCGCACCGGGTCCGGGGCCTCGCCGGAGTCGAGCATCGTGCGGTCGGTGTGATTGCGGCCGTTGTCGATCCAGAAGATGTGCTCGTCGGTGATCACCGGATCCCAGCCGTAGCTCCGCCCCGGGTCGGGTCCGTAGCGGGGCGCGAAGTCGTCGTCGAGCACGATGCGCCCGGCGTCACGGTCGAGCCGCAGGCGGTAGACGCGCGTCGCGCCGATCGCGATCACCTGCTCCCCGTCGCTCGCGAGGCGCGCGACGACCGGCTCCTCGAGCCGCAGTGGCGCGGCGACCGGCGCCAGCGTCTCGGGATCGAGCGCCGAGACCGTCGAGGGCTCCCGTCCGGCCGGGGCGTCGCAGTCCTTGGTCACGAGCTCGCCGCCGTCGAGGATCACGAACGAGTTGTGCGGGCGGGGCACCGGCAGGCGGTGGGAGGCGAGCACCTCGAGCTCGCGCGAGAGCCGGTGGGCCCACCGGCCGAAGACCATGTGGAGGTCGCCGTTGCGGTGGGCGGCGATGCCGCCCGGCCACCACACGCCGCCGGGCAGGCGCCCGCTCGAGGCGAGGACCTCGAGGGTGAGCGGATGCAGGCGCTCGACCCAGCCCTCGACCGGCGCCGACTGCGCGCCGCGCAGCGGCACCGGGTGGCGCAGCGCGTAGAGCTCGTCCTCGCCCCGCCAGACGAGCAGGTCGGTGGCGAAGGCGTCGCGGCGGGCGACCACCTCGAGGCGCTCGGAGGGCGCGATCCCCAGGCCCGGCCGGCCGGCCACGCCCCAGCGCCGCGGACCACCGTCCTCGCACGTCCAGCTCCCCGGCCAGTAGCCGGAGGTCGGGGGGCTCACGCCGCCTGGGGCAGCAGGTCGCGAATCCGGTCGAGCACCGGGACGATCCGCGCCGTCAGGCCGTCCGACCCGCCGGCGGCAGGCGCGTCGTCCGACCAGGCGATGTCGAGCGCCTCGAAGCGCCGCTCGTCACCGATCACGACCCCCTCGACGTCGAGCCGCAGCGCGTCGTCGGCGAGCGGCGGTGGCGCGCTGCCGGCCGGGTAGGCGGTGAGATCGATGAACTTCGCCGGGCCGGGCGCGGACGGCGCCACGTCGACCGGGATGGCCGCGAAGATGATCGTGAACTCGATCCCGGCCTCCTTGTGCACGTAGAGCTCCTGGAAGTCCGGCCGGGACTGCATCTCGATGAACGACCTGCGGGTCGGGTAGCGCACGATCGCCACCCGGTCCCAGCCACGCTCGGCACCCTCGCCGACGACGACCTCGCCGAACAGGGCCACCTCGGCGCCGATCGCCGCGAGCACGTTCAGCGGTGCGTAGAGGTCGTCGGCCTCGCGCCCGGAGATCGTCGCCGGCCGGCCGTCGGCATAGACGGCGACGGGCCTGTAGCGCATGTAGTTGACCATCCACACCGGCCCGTCCTCCGACGGCTCGGCGGTCGCCAGCCGCTGCGCGTAGTCGGCGTCGACGGTGCCGTAGCTCAGCTTCATCGGTGCACCCCGTTCACCGGCAGGAGCATCGCCTTGCGCGGTTTCTGCTGGAAGTTGAAGTCACGGACGAGGTTGCCGAGTCCGGGCGTGTTCTCACGCACGTCGGGACGCGGGTCCGGGCGGCCGTCGGTCTTGGGGTTGAGCCGCTGGCTGCCGAGGAAGTCGTCCTCGATGAACTTCGCGAACGCGTCGAACGACAGCTGCTGATGGTCGATGTAGCCCCGGCGGGCGTACGGGCTGATCACCAGCCCCGGCACGCGGAAGCCGTAGCCGGCAGCATCGATCGCGGGCGGGCGCACGTTGTCGTAGAAGCCGCCCCAGTCGTCCCAGGAGAGGAAGATCGCCGTCGAGGACCAGTCACGCGAGCGCATGATCGCGTTGATGACGCTCGTCACGTACGCCTGACCCTTGTGGATGCTCGACGTCGGATGCTCGCTCACCACCCCGCTCGGGATCACCCATGAGACCGCGGGCAGGCGGTTGTGCTTGAGCGCGGTGTACAGCGCGCTCGTGTCCTGGATGTTGCGGAGCTGGTGGTCCTGGCGAACGTCGTCGAAGTACTGCAGCGGATTCCAGATCCCCGGAGTGCGGGGGTCCTGGTCCCGGAAGCGGCAGAACATCGCGCCGGTCTCGCAGTCGGGCTCGGGCCCGGTCTTCAAGTAGTAGGCCCAGCTCACGTGGTGGTGGTAGAGCAGCCAGGTGATGTCCGTCCAGGCGTAGTCCGGCGGCGTGTGCGGCGCCGGCCCGATGTCGGTCGGGAGGCCCGGATCCTCGATCGCCGTGTGGCAGCTGATCGGGTTCCCGGCATGGATGCACAGGGCTGACCACTCAGAGACGAGGTAGAGGTGCGCGGGCAGGCTCCACGACGCGTTGGACTCGAACATGTGGTCCTGGAGGACGTAGTTACGCGCGTAGGCCCAGTAGTTGGGGATCTCGGCCGCGGTGTGGTAGCCCATCATGTCCGGGGGGCTCGTGGCCACGCAGTCCTTGGGGTCGAGCGGGTTCGTGCACGTCTCGCGAGCCTTGATGAAGCCGTCCATCTTGCCGTTGTCGTAGTCGGTGGTGAACGCGTTCTGCTCGTGCGGCCCACCGAGGTCGACGTCATGGGTGTCGTGGTACGGGCGCAGGCAGTCGTGCCGCATCGGGTCGGGGATGCACACGGTCGGGACGCCGTCCTTCATCGGGATCCCGTCGACGCCCGGATACGTCCCGAAGTAGTTATCGAACGAGCGGTTCTCCTGCATGATCACGACGATGTGCTTGATCTTGTGGATCCCGCTCGGCGCGGCCGCCGACGCCGCGGCGGGCGCGGCGATACATCCGAGCGCCACCGCGGCGCAGGCGAGGAGCTTCGAGATCAGGCGGTTGGCGTGCATGTCGCGGTGGGGTGGTTGCAGAGATTGGGGAGCAGGTTCGGCGGAAGCTTGTTCGGCGCGATCCGCGGCAGCAGGAACGGCTTGCGCGGCTTCTGATTGAAGTTGAAGTCCAGGATCAGGTTGCCGAGCTGGCGGGCGCTCTCCCGCACGTCGGGCCGTGAGTCCGGCCGGCCGTCGGTGTTGGGATTGAGCCGCTGGCTGCCGAGGAAGTCGTCCTCGATGAACTTCAGGTAGGCGTCGAAGCTCAGCGTGTGGTGGTCGATGTAACCCCGGCGCGCGTACGGACTGATGACCAGGCCGGGGACCCGGAGGCCGTAGCCCTGACCGTCGATCGTCGGCGGCTTGACGTGGTCATAGAAGCCTCCCCAGTCATCCCAGGCGAGGAAGATCGCCGTCGAGGACCAGTCCTTGCCGGACATGATCGCGTCGATCACGCGGGTGACGTGGTCCTGACCGGTGCTGACCCGGGCCGGAGCATGCTCGCTGTTGTCCCCGCTGGGGATGACCCACGAGACCGATGGCAGCGTCCCCTTGTACGCGTCCTTGTAGAACTGCGTGTCGGCGACGATGTTGCCGAGCTGATGGTCCTGGTGGACGTCGGAGAAGTCCGGGAGCGGATTCCAGATCTCCGGCGTCTCGATGTTCTGCGTCACCGGCGTGCAGGCCATCGCGCCGTTGGCGCAGTCGGGCTCGGTGCCCTGGTTGAGGTAGTAGCGCCAGCTGACGTGGTACTTGTGCAGCAGCCAGGTGATGTCGGTCCACGCGTAGTCCGGCGGCTGCGTGGCGTTCTGCGTGTCGTCGGCGTCGCTCACGGTGAGCAGCCCGGTCAGCGCCGCGCTCGAGTTCGTGCTGATCCCCGCCCCGGGCACGCCCTCGGTGTCGGGCATGCCGAGATTGCTGTGGCAGGTGATCGGGTTGGCGACGTTCGTGCACAGCGCCGACCACGCCGACATCATGTACAGGTGCGCGGGCAGGCTCCAGCCGAGGTTCGGCTCGAACATGTGGTCCTGGAGGACGAAGTTACGCGCGTAGGCCCAGTAGTTGGGGAGCTCCCGCGCGTCGTGATAGCCCATCACGTCGAGGCACGGGAACGGCCGGCGCAGCGCCTGGCAGGCGAGCCGATCGGTGTCGAGGTGGCCCGACTCGACGCTCTTGATGAAGCCGTTCATCTTGCCGCCGTTGATGTCGGCGATCGCGTCCTCCTCCATGTGCGGGCCGCCGGCGTTGACGTCGACCGGGTTGTGGTACGGCCGCACGCAGCGGTGGTGCAGGGGGTCCGGGGAGCAGACGGTGAACTGCCCGTGCTTGTTGCGCGGGATCCCGTCCGCCCCGGGATAGGTGCCGAAGTACGAGTCGAAGGACCGGTTCTCCTGCATGATGATCACGACGTGCTTGATCTTGTGGATGCCGGCCAGGCTCGGCGTGCGCGCGGCGCTCACGCTCGTGGGCGCCAGGGCGGCGACGAGCGCTGCGATCACGACGACCAAACGACGACTCATCCTCGACCCCGCTCTCTTGTTGCGGCCATCCTGCAAGCTGGCTTTCCGGTCCACCAGGTCACGCACCGTTCCGTGGTTTGCGCCCCATGCCTCACCCCGGCCGAGAGGTAAGAGCTTTGCCAACATACCAGTAGGGCGGGAGCCGTGTTCTGCGCCCGCGCGCCTGACATGCTGCGCGCGTGGACAGCCTCAGCACCCGCGTACGGCAGTGGCAATCCGAGGGCGAATTCGTTTCGATCTCCGCTCACCGGATCTTCGTTCGCCGCGTCGCCGGTGACGGGCCGCTGCTCGTCCTCCTCCACGGCTTTCCGTCGAGCTCGTTCGACTGGCGAGACACACTGCGCGAGCTTCCCGGACAGGCCGCCCTCACCCTCGACTTCCTCGGCTTCGGCCTGTCGGACAAGCCGCGCGATGTGACCTACAGCCTGTTCACGCAGGCCGATCTCGTGCAGGCGCTGCTGAGCGGACACGACGGGCCGGTCGCGCTCGCCGCCCACGACATGGGCACCTCGGTCGCGACCGAGCTGCTCGCGCGCGACCTCGAGGGCCGGCTGCCGTTCACGCTCGGCGCGGTGCTGTTGTTCAACGGCAGCATGGTCCTCAAGCTCGCGTCGCTCACTTGGGCCCAGCGCGCGCTGCGCTCGGCCGCCGGCCCGCTCGTCGCCCGCCTCAGCAACCCGCGCGCGTTCAAGCGGCAGTTCGCGCGGTTGTTCTCACCGCAGCATCCGCTCGACGCCGCCGAGGCCGAGGATCAGTGGGCGTTGTGGCGCCGCGCCGGGGGAGCTCACCTCGCGCATCGTCTCGTGCACTACCTCGATGAGCGCGAGGTTTACGCCGACCGCTGGCACGGGGCGATCCGCGCGTGGCCCGGACCGCTGCGCTTCGCCTGGGGCATGCACGACCCGGTGGCCACCCCGGCCGTGCTCGCCGGACTGCGGCAGTTGCGCCCGGCCGCCCCGGTGAGCGAGCTCGCCGATCTCGGCCACTACCCGCAGCTCGAGGCGCCGGAGCGGATCGCCGCCGAGCTGCGGAGGCTGCTCGCGTCGCTATGACCGGCGCAGGGTGCGTCGCTGTGACGGATCGCCCGGCGGGAGCCCTCGCGACGCCGTCCCGACGCCGCCCCGCGTCGGGTAGGGTCTGCCGTGCATGACCGGAGGGGTGAACCTGGATGCAGGGCCGATCACCGTCGTGCTCGCCGACGATCACACGGTCATGCGCAACGGGCTGAGGATGCTGCTCGACGCCGAGCATGATCTCCGCGTCCTCGCCGACGTCGGCACGGTTCAGCGCGTCTTCCAGGAGGTCCGCGGCCGCCGTCCCGATGTGCTCGTGCTCGACCTCAACATGCCGGGCGGCTCGAGTCTCGACGTGATCCGCCGGATCGCAGCCTTCTCCCCCAACACCGCCGTCGTCGTCCTGACCATGGAGGACGACCCGAACCTGATGCGCGCCGCCTACGACGCCGGCGCGAGGGGCTATGTCCTCAAGGAGGCGGCCGCCACCCAGCTCGTGCGCGCGATCCACCACGCCTCGCGGCCGCCGTCGAGCTGAGCACCGCCACCGCCGGCGGGAACAATGTCCGCGTGTCCGCCGACGGCCGCTTCGCCCCCTCCCCCACGGGACCGCTCCACCTCGGCAGCCTGCGCACCGCGCTCGCGGCCTGGCTGTTCGCCCGCTCGCAGGCGGCGCGGTTCCTGCTGCGCGTCGAGGACCTCGACCCGCAGCGCTCGCGCCCCGAGTTCGAGCGCGCTCAGCTTGCCGACCTCCGCGCGCTCGGCCTCGACTGGGACGGCGACGTCGTCCGCCAGTCCGAGCGGCTGCCGCTGTACGAGGACGCGCTCCGGCGGCTCGATGACGGGGACCGGCTCTACCCGTGCTTCTGCACGCGGGCGGAGATCCGCGAGGCGGCCTCGGCGCCCCACGGCGATCTGCCCGAGGGCGCCTACCCCGGCACGTGCCGGGAGCTGAGCGCGGCCGAGCGCCACGCCCGGGAGCGGGCGGGACGACCGGCGGCGCTGCGGGTGCGGGCCCAGGCGGCACGGATCGAGTTCGACGACCGGCTGCTCGGCCGACAGGCGGGGATCGTCGACGACTTCGTCGTCCGCCGCGCCGACGGGGTGCCGGCCTACCAGCTCGCCGTCGTCGTCGACGACGCCGCGCAGGGCATCGGCGAGGTCGTGCGCGGCGCCGACCTCGCCGACTCGACCCCGCGTCAGATCCTGCTCGCGCGCTGGCTCGCGCTCCCGGTGCCGGCCTACGCCCACGTGCCGCTCGTGCTCGCGTCCGACGGCCGGCGGCTGGCCAAGCGCGACGGGTCGGCGACGCTCGCCGGACGCGACGGCCCCACGGCGGCGACCCTCGCGCTGCTCGCGCACTCGCTCGGCCTGGCCGTCGGGCGCGATCAGGTCGCCGCACCGGCCGAGCTCGTGCCCGAGTTCGACCCCGCCCGCCTCCCCCGCGAGCCGGTCATCCTGTCCTGAGGGCCTGACCGTCCCGGATCCCTTGCCGGTCCGAGAGCCGTGGGCGAAGATCCACTCCGTGCCGGAGCACGATCTCGACGATGAGGATCTCGCCGCCTGGCGGGCCTCCGGCCTCGGCGATGAGGCGTTCGACGTCTGGGTGACCGATCGCCGCGCCCGTCGGCCGACCGGTGCCCGGGCGCGCCGGGTGTACGGCGCCGAGGACGTCCACGACTTCGCCCGCGCGGCGATCCTCCGCGCCCTCGCGCTCGCCCCCGGCGACCGCCTGCTCGAGATCGGCTGCGGCGGCGGGCTGCTGCTCCGCGACGCCCGCACCCACGGCGCGACGGCCACCGGTATCGACCACAGCGAGGACATGGTCGCGCTCGCCCGCGAGCGCGCACCGGGCGCCGAGGTCGTACTCGCCTCGGCCGAGCGCCTGCCGTTCGCCGACGCTGCCTTCACTGCCGTGGCGATGTCGGTGGTGTTCTTCTTCCTCAAGGCGCCGGTCGACGTGCTCGGCGAATGCCGGCGCGTGTTGGCGCCGGGCGGACGGCTCGCCGTCTACACGACCGCCCCCGAGCTCCGCGGGACCCCGGCCGCGCCGGAGCCGATCGCCAGCCACGGCCATTTCTACGTCGATGCCGAGCTCGCCGATCTCGCCCGCCGGGCGCGATTCGCCGAGGTACACGTCGACAACCGCCGCGGGGGACAGCTGCTCACCGCGCGGCGCTAGAGATTCACGCGGCCGGCGAGCGCCGCGATCGGCCTACGCCGCGACCGCCGGCAGCCCGACGCCGATCACCTTGAGCCGCCGCGACAGCGCGGTGAACGCGAACTCGTTCGTCTCCCGGCTCGAGTACCCGAGGTACTCGTAGTCGTCGCCGATGTTGTACCCGGGCGGCACGAGCACGCCGGCCGCGGCGGGCAGCGTCTCGGCGAGCTTGGCCTGGATCCGCTGCGCGAGGTCGGGGTCCCGGGCCTTCTGCTGCAGCAACCAGGTGCCGTAGGCGACGTGGCGGTGCTCGTCGCGGGAGATGAGGTTGAACGCCTGGAGGTGGCCAGGGAGGATGCCGCGCCGCTCGAGGTTGTTGCTCTGGAAGTACTGGCCGGTGAGCGCGAGCGTCCCCTCGATGACCATGTGGTACGTCGTCACGAAGTCGACCTTCGCGCCGATGTCGGCGGGATCGTCGAGCAGGGCCTGGTGGGCGTCGACGAGGAAGCCGTCGAACAGCTTGAAGTAGTCGTCGGTGAGGTCGCGCCGGGCCCGTTCGAGGCGATCCTCGAAGCTGCCGTCGTAGCGAAAGACCTCCTCGTAGAGGCGGTTGAAGTGCTGCGCGTGGCGGGCCTCGTCGACCTGCTGGGTGGTGAGGAACGCCTCCTCGTGCTTGTCCTCGGCGGCGAGCATGAGCCCTGCGAACTGGTTGGTCACCCGCTCCTCGCCGACGAAGAAGGCCGACAGACCCCAGAGCATGTCCTCGCGGAGCTGCGGGTCCATCGTCTCCCAGTCGGTGCGGTCCCGGGTGAGGTCGATCTCGTGCGAGGACCAGTTCTGCCGCTCCCACAGCCGGTAGAGCTGCAGCGGCGTCATCAGCTGGACCTGGGGGAGCTTCGTCTCGTCGGTGATCGTCGCGACGTCGCCCTGAACGGTGAGATCGAGCAGGCTGGACATGGGGCCTCCTGGTCGTGCGGAACGCTGCCGGCGCGAGTCTAACCACGCGGCGGAGCGCGGCGGCAAAACGCGTAGGCTTCGCAGGGCCCGGTGCCAGGATCGGCCGACACCCCGACGTCATCTCGCAAGCGCCACGCGCTGGAGCTCTTCGCGGGCCTGCCCGCGGCCTACGACCGGATGGGCGCGGTGCTCAGCTTCGGCCAGGATCCCCGCTGGCGCCGCGCGCTCGTGCGGGCGATCGACCCGCGCCCCGGCCAGCGCGTGCTCGACGTCGCCTCGGGCACCGGCATGGTCGCCTTCGCGCTCGCCCGGCGGGGCGGCTGCGAGGTGGTCGGCCTCGACCAGAGCGAGGCGATGCTCGACGGGGCGCGCGCCCATCTCGCCCGGCTGCCCGAGCTCGCCGGAGAGGTGCGGTTCATGCAGGGCGAGGCCGAGCGGCTGCCGTTCGCCGACGGCGAGTTCGACGCGCTGTCGTTCACCTACCTGTTGCGCTACGTCGACGACCCGGCGGCGACGATGCGCGAGCTCGCCCGCGTCGTGAAGCCCGGCGGGCGCATCGGGATGATCGAGTTCGGAGTCCCCAGCTCGCCGCCGTTGCGCGCGCTCTGGCAGGCGTGGACGCGCTACGGCCTACCGCTGCTCGGCCGCATCGTCTCGCCGGCCTGGGTGGCCGTCGGTCGCTTCCTGGGGCCGAACATCGAGCGCTTCCACGCGCTCGAGCCGGACCTGCCGTCGCTGTGGCGCGCCGCCGGGATCCGGGACGTCCGCGCGCAGCACATGAGCTTCGGCGCGGGCCTGGTGATGTCCGGGGTGCGGGATGGCCACGAGCCAGGGTGAGCTCGACCGGCCGGCGTTCTACGCGCTGCGGTCCGGCGGCTGGCGCGACCTCGTCACCCTCCTGCATCCGCCGTACACGGCCTGGCATCTCAGCTACGTCGCGATCGGGGCCGCGGTCGCGCCGCACGTCTACGCCGGCCGCCTGATCGCCGCGCTGGCCGCGTTCTTCCTCGCCGTCGGCATCGGCGCACACGCCTTCGACGAGCTGCACGGACGACCGCTGCGGACGCGGCTGTCCCGGCGAGCGCTGATCGGGCTCGGCAGCGCGGGCGTCGGGGGCGCGGTCGCGATCGGCGTGGCCGGCGTCATCGTCGTCTCGCCGCTGCTCGCGCCGCTCGTGATAGTCGGGGCGTTTCTCGTGCTCGCCTACAACCTCGAGCTGTTCGGCGGCCGGTTCCACAGCGACGCCTGGTTCGCGCTCGCCTGGGGTGGGTTCCCGGCCTTCACCGGCTACTTCGTGTGCGCCCTCGAGGTGCGCCCCGCGGGGGTGCTCATCGCCGTCGCCTGTTGCCTGACCAGCCTCGCGCAGCGCCGGCTGAGCACGCCGGCCCGCGCGCTGCGGCGCAAGACCCTCGACGTCGCCGGCGAGCAGCGCCTGCGCGACGGCAGCGTCGTCGAGCTGACCCGTGCCGAGCTCTCGCGCCCGCTCGAGGGGGCGCTGTCGGCGCTGTGGCTGGCCCAGGTCGTGCTCGCCGCCGGGCTGCTCGCCATGCGGTTGTAGGCGCGCGCGCGGCGGAGCTCAGGTCAACGGCTCAAGGGCGGCGCCGAGGCGGCGGACGCCCTCGACAACCGCGGCCGGCGTGAGCGACCCGTAGCCCATCACGAGCGCATACGTCTCGGCCGGCGGATCGGCGCTCCAGCCGCTCAGGGGGTAGACGCCGACGCCGCGCTCCCGAGCCCGGCGGACGACCTCGGCGGCATCGACCGGCCCCGGTAGGCGGAGCAGCACGTGCAGGCCCGCGGCGTTGCCCTCGATCCGCGTCCTCGGCGCGTGCGTCGCCACCGCGTCGGCCAGCGCGCGGCGTCGCTCGGCCTGGATGCGACGGGCGGCCCGGACATGGCGGTCATAGAGCCCGGAGGTGATCAGGCGCGTGAACACGGCCTGCTCGATGACCGGCGAGCCGCCGTCGGCAAGGCGCTTGGCCTCGACGACGGGCTCGAGCCGAGCTTCGGGGACGACGAGCCAGCCGAGCCTGAGACCGGGGGCAAGCGTCTTGCTCGCTGAGCCGAGGTACGCCGTGTGGCTCGGGGCGAGCGCCTGCATCGCCGCGGTCGGCGCTCGCCGATGCCGGTACTCGGCGTCGTAGTCGTCCTCGATGAGCAGCGCATCGTGTTCCTGGGCCCACCGCGCGAGCGCCGCCCGGCGCCCGGCCGCGAGCACCGCGCCGGTCGGCATCTGGTGCGCGGGAGTCAGCAGGGCGGCGCCGCAATCCGCCGCCACCACCGCGGCGTCCCGCACGCCGAGCCGATCGACCGGGACCGGGACGAGCTCGGCGCCCGCCGCGAGCAGGATCGTGCGGTGCTCGGGCAGGTAGGGATCCTCGACGGCGACCCTCGGGGCGGCCCCTCGCGCCCGCACGAGCAACCCGAGTGCCTGCACGGCCCCCTGGCAGATGACGATCTGCCCCGGCCGGCACACGACGCCGCGCGTCCGCGCGAGCATCGCGGCGAGCGCCACGCGCAGCTCCCGCAGGCCGCGCGGATCGCCGTAGCCGAGCTCGCGGTCGGGCAGCTCGCGCATCACCTCGCGGGTGAGCCGGGCCCAGGCCGACCGCGGGAAGGCGCTGAGGTCGGGATGACCGGGAAAGAAGTCGTAGCGAAGGCGCGACTGGGCGCCGGTCCCCGTGTCCCTCGGCGCCGCAGCCGGCCCGCGTCGCGGCTGCCGGCGCCCGGCGCGGGGCCCGAGTCCGCCGCGCACGAAGGTCCCGGCGCCGACCCGGGCGTCGAGCCAGCCCTCGGCCGCGAGCTGATCGAACGCCTCGACGACGACGCGGCGGGACACGCCGAGGTCAGCGGCGAGAGTGCGCGTCGGCGGGAGCCGGTCGCCGGTGCTGAGGCGGCCGTCGCGGATCGCCGCCCGCAGCCCATGCTCGATCTGGATGCTGAGCGGCGGCGCCCCCGGGGTACGCCGCGTGGCGAGCAACAATTCCGGGCCATGATTGGACTCTCTGATCGTCACGCAATTGGATCTTTTCAGAGACCGCTCCTCCGCGTACGCTGCGGACATGCGCGAGGCCTCACGTTCCCTGAGCCCGGCATGGCCGGCTCCCGCGCCGCAGCCGGCGGCACGCGCCCGATCCTGGGCCGTGCGCGTTCCGTTGCTGCTCGTCGCGGCAGCCCAGGCGCAGATCGCGCTCTGGGGCGAGCTCGCCCCCCGCTCCTTCTTCGCCAACTTCCCCGGCCTCGGCCATCACTGGGTCGCGCCGCTCGGACCGTACAACGAGCACCTCCTACGCGACTACGCCGCCGCCGAGCTCGGCCTCGCCGTCGTCCTCGCCGCGGCCGCGGTGTGGCCCGAGCGCCGGCTTCTGCTCACCGCCGGCGCCGCGTTCCTCGCCGCGACGCTGCCCCACTTCGCCTATCACCTCACGACGACCGACGCGCTGTCGACGACCGACGACGTCCTCAGCCTGAGCGCGTTCGCGATCGAGTTAGTGCTCGTCGTCGGCGCGGTGACGATCGGGCTCCGGAGCCCACCGTGAGGGTGCTCGTCGCCGGGGCGACCGGCGCCGTCGGCCGCCCGCTCGTCGACGAGCTGATCGCGGCGGGCCACGAGGTCGCGGCGCTCACGCGACGTGAGTCGGCGGCGCCTGAGCTCCGCGCGCGTGGCGTGGAGCCGTTCACCGCCGATGTGTTCGACGCGCGCTCGGTCATCGACGCGTGCTCGACGGCCAAGCCAGAGGTCGTCATCGGCGAGTTGACCGCGCTGCCGGCCAAGCCGGACATCCGGCACTACCTGCGCGATCTTGAGCCGACCAATCGCCTGCGGGCGGAGGCGACCCCGAACCTGATCGCTGGGGCGCGCGCGGCCGGCGCACGGCGCATCATCGTGCAGTCGATCTCGTTTCTCACCGCCCCCGAGGGGCCCCCGGTCAGCGACGAGAGCGGCCGCCCCTACGACGACGCACCGCCCGCGCTTCGCCCCGCGATTGCCGCCACCGTCGGCATGGAGCGGACGGTGCTCGACGCCCGCGACCTCGCACCGATCGTGTTGCGCTACGGCTTCTTCTACGGGCCGGGGACGTACTACGCCGCCGACGGCTTCACGATCGCCGAGATCCGGCGCCGGCGCTTCCCGATCGTCGGCCGTGGGACCGGGATCTCGTCCTTCTGCCACGTGGACGATGCCGCGCGTGCGACCGTCACCGCGCTCAGCGGCGGCACGAGCGGCGTCTACAACGTGACCGACGAGGAGCCCGCCGCAATGCGCGACTGGCTGCCGTTCACCGCCGCACTGCTCGGCGCACCGCCCCCGCGGCGCGTGCCCGTCTGGCTCGCCCGCCTCCTCGCCGGCCCGCACCTCGTCTTCTTCGCCACGTCGATGCGCGGCAACTCGAACGCCCGCTTCAAGACGACCTTCGGCTGGGCGCCGTCGCGGCCGTCCTGGCGAGAGGGCTTCGCCGAGATCGATTCGACGACGCGCTCTGCGTGGGCTCGGAGGTGAGGTTCGGCGAGGTCCGCATGAACCACGGCAGGAACGTCTCGTCCTCCGGGTGGTAATACCCGCCGGGGCGCAAGCTCGGTGGAAACCCCGGATGCTCTCCGCCCGTCCGAACTGCTTTGGTGTAGGGATGTCCCGCCGCCCCTCCTGTTGGATCGCCAGCCTCGTCGTCGCCGCGGTCTTCGGTCTGCTCGGCCTCACCGCGTCCGCCCACGCCGCGCCGGTCCCGGTCTCTCCCGGCCCGGTCGTGAGTCACACGAGCCCGCGCTACATCTCGTTCGCCGTCGACATGGCGCAGGTCACCGGCGGGACGTGGTGGTCGCAGGCCCCGCACGCGGTCGGCAACGCCCCGGTCGCGCGCTACGACTTCGGCCGCCGCCGCCTGAGGCTGCTCGCCGGCGCCCTCGGCCCGGCCTATCTGCGGATCAGCGGGACCGCGGCGAACGCGACCTACTACGCCGTCTCCGGGCCGGCGGTGAGGACGCCACCCGCCGGGGACTCGATGATCCTCACCCAGGCCGAGTGGGACGGCGTCAACCATTTCGCCCAGGCCCTCGGGCTCGAGGTCGTGCTGGGGATCAACGCCGGCCCCGGCCCCCGCGACACCGCCGGGACGTGGCAGCCGAACAACGCGACCGAGCTGCTGGGCTACACGGCCGACCGGCACTATCCGCTCGCCGCGGTCGAGTTCGGCAACGAGCCGAACCTGTTCGCGCTCTCTCACCTGCCGCTCAGCTACACGGCGGCCGACTACGTCCGTGATCTGCGCGTCTTCAACACGCTGCGGGCCAAGATCCTCCCGTCCGCGGAGCTGATCGGGCCGGGCAGCTTCTATGACAACGCTGGCAGCGAGACCCCGTACGGCGCCGCCCTCGGCCCCCTCGCCCGCCAGATCATGCCCGCCGCGCCCGGCATCTACGGGGCCCTCGCGTTCCACGAGTACCCGGCCACCGGCAGCCGCTGCGGCCCCGTCGGCCATCCCGTCCCGGCCGACCCGCTCGCGCCCGCCTACCTCGACGGTGTGCTGCGCAGCTACGACGGCCTCCGCGCCCTCGCGCGCCGCGATGACCCGCGGGCCCCGATCTGGGACACCGAGGGCGGGTCGGCGTCGTGCGGCGGCCAGCAGGGCTACTCGAACCGCTACGAGGCCACGTTCTGGTACCTCAACGCCCTCGGCACGCTCGCGCAGCACGGCCTCTCCGTGTTCGTCCGCCAGACGCTGTCGGGCAGTGACTACGGACTGATCGACGACGCGACGCTGCGCCCGAATCCCGACTACTGGGCGGCGCTGCTCTGGCACCGGCTGATGGGCACGGCGATCGTCGCGCCGCGGCTGCGGCACGCGCCCGCGCGGTTGCGGGTCTACGGCGCGTGCACGCGGGGCGGCGGCGGCACGACGCTGCTCGCCCTCAACCTCGACCGGCGGCGGGCGGTGACGCTGGAGCTGCCCCGGGCCGCGTCGGCCGCGCGCGTCTATCTCGTCACTGCGCCGAACCTGCTCGGGCGGACGGTCCGGCTCGGCGGCCGTGTGCTCGCCGTGATGCGCAGCGGCGCCGTGCCCGCCTTCGCCGGAGCGCGGCATGCGGCACGGTCGCTCACCCTGCCGCCGGCTGCCTACGCGTTCATCGTGCAGCGCGGCGTCGGCCCGGCGGCCTGCCGCTGATTCTCACCGCTCGACGAAGTAGCTGCCGCTGCCCTGCCCGTTGGAGAACCAGCGGCTCGTCGTCGTCTTCTTGCGCGTGAAGAACTGGACGGCGTCGGGCCCGTGGGCGTGGAGATCGCCGAGGAACGAGTCCTTCCACCCAGAGAAGGGAAAGAACGCGACCGGGGCGGCGACGCCGATGTTGACGCCGATCATCCCGGCCTCGACCGCGTGCCGGAAGCGCCGGACCGACGCGCCGGACTCGGTGAAGATCGACGTGCCGTTGCCGAACCGGCTCGCGTTGACGATGCCGATCGCCTCGTCGAGCGTTGGGGCGCTGAGCACGCACAGCACCGGCCCGAACACCTCCTGCTGGGCGATCTCCATCTCGGGTCGCACCTTGTCGAGGATCGTCGGGCCGACGAAAGCTCCGTGCGGATCGCCGCCGGCCTCGCGCCCGTCGACGATGACCTGGGCGCCGCCGTCGATCCCCCGCGCTATCCAGTCGCGGATGCGGTCGCGGGCCGCACCGGAGACGACCGGCCCGACGTCGGTCGCCTCGTCGATGCCGTTGCCGACACGCAGCGCGCGGGTCGCCTCGACGAGGACCGGCATCAGCTCGTCATGGGCCTCGGCGACAGTGACGACGACCGAGCCGGCCATGCACCGCTGCCCGGCAGCGCCGAACGCCGACCCGAGGATCCCCTCGACGGTCTTGCCGATCACCGCGTCGGGCATCACGACCATGTGGTTCTTCGCCCCGCCGAGCGCCTGCACGCGCTTGCCCGCCTTCGCCGCGCGCTCGTAGACGAGCTTGGCGACCGGGGCCGAGCCGACGAACGAGACCGCGTCGATGCCCGGATGGTCGAGGATCCCCTCGACCACCTCGCGGCCACCGTTGACGAGGTTGACCACGCCGTCCGGAAGACCGAGCGCGTCGAGTTCCTCGAAGGCGATCTGCTGGGTGAGCGGCACTTGCTCGGACGGCTTGAGCACGAACGTGTTGCCGCAGGCGATCGCGAACGGCAGGAACCAGAACGGGACCATGGCCGGGAAGTTGAACGGCACGATCGCCGCGCACACGCCGACCGGCTGATGGATCGTCTCGGCGTCGATGTTGCGTGCGACGTCCTCGAGGATGCGGCCCTGCATCGTCGAGGGAATCGCGCACGCGCACTCGACCATCTCGATCATCCGTGCCACCTCGGCACGGGCATCGGCGATCGTCTTGCCCATCTCCGTGGTCACCGAGCGGGCGAGGTCCTCGCTGCGCGCGACGAGCCGTTCACGGAGCTCGAACAGCTTGCGCGCGCGGGCGATGGTCGAAACCGAGCGCCACTCGGGCAGCGCGCCGCGGGCGGCCTCGACGGCGGCAGCGAGGTCGGCGCCGCCGGACAGCGGGACGCGCGCCAGCACCTCCCCGGTGGCCGGGTTGGTGACGTCGAGCACGTCGGTCGCGGCGGCGGCGGGCGTCCATTCGCCGCCGATGTAGTTGTCAAGAAGGCGAGTCGTGGTGAGGGTCATCTGGGCTCCAGCCTGGGAGGGGAGAACGTATGGGAGGGTACGTCCCGGACGTGGCAGTCGGCTACTCGGGCGTGGCGCGCATCCCGGCCACCGGCCGAGACGGGTCGCCGATCCACTCGCTCCACGAGCCGGGGTAGAGCGCGGCCCGGTAGCCGGCGAGCTCGAGCCCGAGCACCGTGTGCGCGGCGTTGACGCCCGAGCCGCAGTACGCGGCCACCGGGGTGTCGGTGGAAACCCCGAGGCCAGCGAAGGCGTCGGCGAGCGCCTCCGGCGTCAGGAACCGCCCGTCCGCGTCGACGTTCTCGGTCGTGGGCCGGTTGCGCGCGCCGGGGATGTGGCCGGCCACCGGGTCGACCGGCTCCTCGATGCCGAGGAACCGCTCGGGGGCCCGCACGTCGATGAGCACCCCATGCGCCGCGACCCCCGCGGCGCCGTCGGCGTCGACGGCCGGCAGGCCATCCGGTCGTGGCGTGAACGTCCCCGGCGTCGGTTTCGGGACCTCGGTCTCGAGGGCTCGCCCCGCCGCCCGCCATCCCGCGAGCCCGCCGTCGAGCACGCGCGCGTCGGCGTGGCCGAAGTAGCGCAGCAGCCACCACGCCCGCGCCGCGACCATCGACGCGGCGGCGTCGTAGACGACGACCCGACTGTCGTCGGAGACCCCCGCGGCCCGCATCGCGGCCCCGAAGCGCCCGGCGCTCGGCAGCGGGTGCCGTCCGACCGCGGGGCCAGGCGGATCGGAGAGCTCGGCGTCGAGGTCGATGAACACGGCGCCGGGGAGGTGGCCGTCGAGGTAGGCCCGGCGGTCGGCGCCGGTCGTCAGCTGCCAGCGGACGTCGAGCAGCACCGGCGGTCGCTGCGCGCCGAGCAGGTCGGCAAGATCGTCGGGGGCGATGATCGGGAGCGGCGCCATGCCGGGGTCACCGGCTCGCGGTGAACCGCGAGACGAGCCGCACCCGGCCGGCCGGTCCGCCGCCGGCGTCCTCGACCCGGTCGGCGCTCGCCAGCACCTTGGTGATCACGCGCTGCGCGACGATGCGCGCCGGCTCGACCTCCCAGCGGCCGCTGCGGTGTCCGACCCAGGGCAGCGAGGTGAGCTCGCTGTCGCGCTCGAGGATCAGGTCGGCGAGCGTCCGGCCGCACACGCTCGAGGCGACGACGCCGTGTCCGGCGAGACCGCCCGCGCGCGCGAGCCCGCTGGCGCGATCGAAGTCGATCGCCATGCTCCAGTCCCGCGGCACGGCGAACACCCCGCCCCAGCGGTGGCTGATCGCGGCGTCGGCGGTGGCCGGGAACCAGGTCCGCAGCGTCCGCTCGAGATCGGCGTGCACGTCCGCCGGGCGTTCGTCCGAGCTGCGGATCGCGCTCCCCATCCGGTAGCCGGAGGCGCGGCCCCCGATCGCGATCCGTCCGTCGACCGTCCGCTGGGCGTAGGTGAACAGGTGCCGCTGGTCGGCGACCGTCTCGCTGTTCGCCCAGCCGATCTCCGACCACGCGCTCTCGTCGAGGGGCTCGGTCGCGACCATGTAGGAGTAGACCGGCATGAACGCCCGGTGCTGACCCGGGAGCTCGACGGTGAAGGCCTCGGTGGCCTGCACGACGATCGGGGCGCGCACACCGGGGTTCTCCGGGCCCGCGGCCCGGTCCTCGCCGGGCGCGCACCCCACCGCTCCCGGGGTGATGCGCGTCACGCGCGAGCGCTCGAAGATCCGCACCCCGCGCCGCTCGCAGGCCGCGGCCAGCCCGCTCACGAGCCGGCCGGGATGCACCCGCGCACAGTGCGGCGTATACGCCCCGCCGACGACGCCGGCGATCCGGACCCGGGCGGCCACCTCGTCGGCGCTCAGCATTTGCACGTCGTCCTCGTCGAGGCCGCGCTGCCGCCGGTCCTCGATCCCGGTGCGCACGCGGGTGAGCTGGGCCGGGCTCGTAGCGACGCGCAGCGACCCGCTCTTCGTCCATCCGCAGTCGATGCCCTCGCTCGCCACCACCTCGCCGATGAAGTCGATCGCCTCCACCATCGTGCGTTCGCCCCGCCGGACGCCCTCCCAGCCCCCGCGCGAGAGGTAGGCCTCGGCCTGCCCGGCGATTCCGGCGGAGACGAAGCCCGCGTTGCGGCCCGCCGCGCCGAAGCCCGCGATCTCCGCCTCGACGACGACGATCCGCAGACCCGGCTCGGCCCGGGCGAGGCAGTACGCGGTCCAGAGGCCGATGAAGCCGGCGCCGACAACGACGACGTCGGCGTCGACGCGTTCCTCCAGCTGCGGCCGAGGCAGCATCGGCGCCGCGAGGGTGTCGAGCCAGAGGCTGCGACCGCGATAGTCCGTTACCGCGCTCATGCCAGCCGAGGCTAGCGATCGGCGGCTATTCCGCGTCGTCCGGAGCGGCAGCCGGGGGCGTCACGCTCGGTTCCAGATTGGCCGTCGGCGCCGTCACCGACTCGAGCGCGGCTCGGGCCGCGCCGAGCGCCTTGTCGAGCCGGGCCTGCTCGGCGCCGTTGACGGGCGGGCTGGGTGCTCCGCGGGAGGCGAACTGCGTGATCGCCTCGATCGGGAGCGGCAGCACGATCGTGGAGCTCTGGTTGCTCGACACCTCCATCAGGGTCTGGAGGTAGCGGAGCTGGAGGGTGACCGGGTTGCGGCTGATCACATCGGCGGCGTCGTTGAGCCGCGCGGCGGCCTGAAACTCGCCCTCGGCGTTGATGATCTTGGCCCGGCGCTCGCGCTCGGCCTCCGCCTGCCGGGCGATCGCGTGCTGCATCCGCTCGGGGATCTCAACGTCCTTGATCTCGACGGAGGTCACCTTGACGCCCCACGGTTCGGTCTGGTCATCGATGATGTGCTGCAGGTGCTCGTTCAGGCGCTCGCGCTCGGAGAGCAGCGCGTCGAGCTCGACCTTGCCCAGCACGGAGCGCAACGTCGTCTGCGCGATCTGTGACGTCGCGGCGAGCACATCCTCGATCTCGACCACCGATTTCGTCGGATCGATCACCCGGTAGTAGGCGACGGCGGTCACCCTCGCAGGAACGTTGTCCCGCGTGATCACCTCCTGCGCCGGGATCGTCAGCGTGACCGTGCGGAGGCTGACCCGGACCATCCGGTCGATCGCCGGGACGAGCACGATCAGCCCTGGTCCGCGCTGATTGGTCAATCGCCCAAGGCGAAACACGATCGCCCGCTCGTACTCACGCAGGACGCGCACAGACGCGCCGGCGAGGACGACGGCGACGACGAGCAGGCAGACGAGCGCGATGGCGATGCCGGCGATCATTCGAGCAGCTCCCACTTCTCGGCTCGCCGAACCGACAGGGTCAGACCGCGCATGCCCTGGACGACGACCTCGTCGCCCTCGTGCAACGCGCCCTCGTCCTCGTCCCAGTCGTCCCGCGCGCGCCACAGCGCCCCCTCGACGAACACCTGGCCGGTGCGGTCGCCCCACCGCCTCACCACGCCGATCCGTCCGCTCAACGCCTCGGCGCCCGCGCGCACACGCGCGCCACGCCAGCTGCCGGCGGTTCGCATCGTCGCGTACGCCCATCCCCCGGCGAGCGCCCCGAGCACCAGCGCGACCGGCGCCGCCACCCAGATGCCGCCTCCGAGGGCCGTAATGGCGACGATCCCGCCCACCATCAGCACGATGCCCCCGATCACGCCGAACGCCCCCGTGGGCACATGCGCCTCAGCCACCACCAGCGCAGCGCCCACGAGCAGAAGCGTGAACCCGAGTACGACCATGTCAATACCTGCTACCGATCATACGCCTCGCCCCCAGGCACCCCAAGCGGGGAAACCACGTGCCCGCCGTCAGGGAGACCGCGTTCTACCCGGTCCGTGGCAGCGGGTTGAGGATCAGCGGCGGCAACGGCCGCTGGGAGAAGTTGAAGTCCTTTGCCAGGCTGCCGAGCAGCCGTGCCGTCTCGCGGACGTCGGGTCGGGGGTCCGGGCGGCCGTCGGTCCGAGGATTGAGGCGCTGGCCATGGAGGAAGTCGTCCTCGATGAACTGCACGTACGCGTCGTGGCTGAGCGTCTGATGGTCGATGGCCCCGCGCCGGGCGTAGGGGCTGATGACCAGCCCCGGCACGCGGATCCCGTACCCGTTGCCGTCGACGGTCGGCGGCCGAACGTGGTCGTAGAACCCGCCCCAATCGTCCCAGGAGAGGAAGATCGCCGTGCTCGACCAGTCCCGGCTCCGCACGACTGCGTTGATCAGCCGCGTCACCCACGCCTGACCGGCACTGACGCGCGCCGGTGGGTGCTCGGAAACCGCCTGGCTTGGCACGATCCACGTCACCGCCGCCAGCCGTCCCGTCCGAGCCGCACCGAAGAAGTCGCTGACCGGTTGGATGTTGCCGAGCTGCCTGTCCTGTTTCACCGTCTCGAAATACAGCAACGGGTTCCAGATCCCGGGCGTTCGGGGCGTCTGCACGACCGGGTTGCACAGCGCGGCGCTCCCCGAGTCAAAGCAGTCCGGCTCAAGGCCCGGAGTCACGTAATAGCGCCAGCTGACGTGATCGCGATGCAGCAGGTAGGTCAGGTCGGCCCACGCGTAGATCGGCGGCGAGCCGCCGATCGGGGTGAAGTTCGGCGCCACCGTGAAGTCCGGCGGCCATCCCGGGAGCTCGGCGTTGTTCACGCAGCTCGACGGCTTGGCGTTGGCACACCGCGCCGACCACTCCGAGAGCATGTAGAGGTGCGAGGGCAGGCTCCACGAGGCGACCGGGGCGAACATGTGGTCCTGGAGCACGAAGTGCCTGGCGTACGACCAGTAGTTCGGAATCTCGCTGCCGGTGTGGTAGCCCATCACGTCCGGCTGGGCGGCCGGCGCACAGATCGGGTTGTGCGTGTCCAGGCAGCCCTTGACCGCTCCCGCGGCCGAGCCCACGAAGCCGTCCATCCGTCCGCCATCGATGTCCGTGCGTGCCGAGGCCAGCTCGTGCGGCCCGCCCGCGTTGACGTCGCCGCGATCGTGGAAGGGGCGAAGGCACGCCCCCGTCTGCGGATCGCGATTGCAGACGACCGGCCTCCCGTGCCGCATCGGAATCCCGTCCACGCCGGGATACGTCCCGAAGTAGGAGTCGAACGAGCGGTTCTCCTGCATGATGATCACCACGTGCTTGATCTTGTGAATCCCGTCGGCAGCGACCGACGCCTGGTCAGGCGAGCCGCCGTGCGCGCTGAGCAATGACCGCTGCCCGCCCGCGGACCCGCGTCCGACGGATCCCGCGCCGGCAGACGCCGCAAAGGCGACCAGAGCGATCGCGCCCAGCACCGCCGCCCCGAGAATCCAGATCCGCCTGAGAACCACTACGGCCCCGGAGACTACCTCGCGGAGCGCCCGCGGCTGCGCCTCACGGCCAGGCCGCTACTCGCCGCGCCAGACCGGCTCGCGCTTGTCCAGGAACGCAGTCATTCCCTCCTGTGCGTCGTGCGCGAGTGCATTCTCGGTCATGACCAGCTCACAGCGCTCGTAGGCGTCGTCCTCGGCGCGATCGACCTGGGCGTAGAAGGCGTGCTTGCCGGTGGCGACGGTGTAGGCGCTCGACCGGGCGATCGCGCCGACCAGCTCGGCGACCGCAGGTTCGAGCTCCTCGGCTGGCACGACCCGATTGATGAGTCCCCAGTCGAGCGCCGTCGCGGCGCTGATCGGCTCGCCGGTGAGCAGCATCTCCATCGCTCGCTTGCGGCCGACCGCCCGTGATACCGGCACCATCGGGGTCGAGCAGAACAGGCCGATCTTGACGCCCGGCGTCGCAAACCGTGTCCCCTCCGCGGCGACGGCCAGGTCGCACGCCGCCACGAGCTGACAGCCGGCCGCGGTGGCGATGCCGTGGACCTTGGCGATCACGGGCTGGGGGACCTCGTGAAGCACCTGCATCATCGCGCTGCAGCGGTCGAACAGACGGGCCAGGAACTCCCGCTCTTGGCCGATCATCTCCGACAGGTCGTGTCCCGCCGAGAAGGCCGGACCCGCGCCCTCGATCACGATCGCGCGGGTGTCGCGTTGCAAGGACACATCGCGGAGCGCGCCGGTCAGCTCCTCCATCAGCTCGAGCGACAACGCGTTGCGTTTCTCGGGCCGGTTGAGCACGATCCGCGCGGCGGGTCCGTCACGGGAAACGAGCAGATTCCGGTAGCCGGTGTCGGGTAGCGAGCTCATGAGGGACAACGTACTCCGGTCCTGTTCGCGGCACAAACGGCTCGCCGGTCTCGGGGTTGGCCGGCATGGATCGAGGCGCGATAATGGAGTGCAGGGCGCTCGGTGGCGGGCGACATCCGAATGAAGGAGGACGGGGCATGAGCGACGCGCTGACTGGCGGTGTGTCCGCGTCAGGGGCCGCTGCGGGCAAGGTGTTTCGCACCGAGCTGAACCCGGTGGACTTCCTCCGAAGAGCCGCCTACGTGTATCCCGAGAAGATCGCGATCGTCGACGGGGCTCGCCGCTACTCGTACGGTCAGCTGGCCGAGCGCTCGTGGCGATTGGCCAATGCACTGCGCTCGGCGGGGCTGCACAAGGGAGACCGCGTCGCGACGCTGCTGTTCAACTCATCGCCGATGCTCGAGGCGCACTTCGGGGTTCCAGCGGCCGGCGGGGTCCTCGTGGCGATCAACAATCGGCTCGCCGGCCCAGAGGTCGAGTACATCCTGCGCCACAGCGGCGCCCGCTTTCTGCTCCTCGACGCCGAGCTCGCGCCGCTCGTCGCCCCGCTCGCGTTGTCTGGTGTCACCGTCATCCGCTGCGACGGTGGTGATGCGGAGAGCGAGTACCAGCAGTTCCTAGCCGGCGCCTCCGGCGAGATGCCCGAGAGCTGGCTCGAGGACGAGGAGGAGACGATCTCGATCAACTACACCTCGGGCACGACCGGACAGCCGAAGGGAGTCCAGTACACCTACCGCGGCGCGTATCTCAATGCGCTGAGCGAGGTCATCGTCGCCGGCCTGAGCCCGGACTCGGTGTACCTCTGGACGCTGCCGATGTTCCATTGCAACGGCTGGTGCTTCCCGTGGGCGGTCACGGCGGTGGCGGCGACCCACGTGGCGCTGCGCGCCGTCGATCCCGACCTCATCTGGCAGCTGATCGACGAGGAGGGAGTCACCCACTACAACGGCGCACCGACAGTGCAGCTGATGATCATCAACCATCCCAGGGCGCACCGCTTGGAGCGGCAGGTGACCGCGATGGTCGCCGCGTCGCCGCCGTCGCCGACGCTGCTGGGGCGCATGGCCGACCTCAACTTCCGGATCGTGCACGTCTACGGCCTGACCGAGACGTACGGTCCGATCACGGTGTGCCCGACTCAGGAGGGATCGCAGGAGCTGCCGGTCGAGCAGCGGGCCAAGCTGCTCGCGCGCCAGGGGCAGGCCTACCCCTCAGCCGACCTGGTCCGGGTCGTCGACGAGGACATGCACGACATCCCGCGGGACGCCGAGGCGATGGGCGAGGTGGTGATGCGCGGCAACAACGTGATGAGCGGCTACTTCGCCGACGACGCCGCCACCGACAAGGCGTTCCGCGGCGGTTGGTTCCACTCCGGCGACCTCGCCGTCTGGCACCCCGACGGCAACATCGAGCTGCGCGACCGGAGCAAGGACATCATCATCTCCGGCGGGGAGAACATCTCGAGCATCGAGGTCGAGCAGACCATCTGTGCTCACCCCGCCGTCCTCGAGTGCGCGGTGATCGGGATTCCCCACGAGCGCTGGGGCGAGCGCCCGAAGGCGTTCGTCACGCTCAACGGCGACGCCGGCGCGAGCGCCGAGGAGATCATCGCGTTCTGCCGTGCGCGGCTCGCTCACTACAAATGCCCGGACGCGATCGAGTTCGGCCCGTTGCCGAAGACCTCGACCGGCAAGGTTCAGAAGTTCGCCCTGCGCGAGCGCGAGTGGGCGACACACGAAACACGCGTCGGCATGACCTAGCCCCGCGCGCCGTGCGCAACTCGCCTCCGTCGCGAGGGGGCGCCAACCGGCGTTCGCAGCGCGAGCGAGCACTATCATCGCGCCCGTGAAACTGCGAAACGGAGGGCGACAGGGATGAGAAGGATCCGGGTTGCGTTGGTGCTGATCTCCGCAGCGCTCCTGGCGGCCGTCCTGGCGCCGGCTGCGAGCGCCGGTGTCGTCGAGCCGCAGATGATCGCCGCGCACCTGACTCCGGGGGCGCCACCGGCCGGCACCACGCCCGCGTGCGTCTCCCCGGCGCCGGTGATGACCTCGCAGGACCTCCACTGCTACACGCCCGCCCAGATTCGCGCCGCATACGACGTCAACGGGGTGGCCCCGCTGCCCGGCGGCAGTGCCAACGACGGCCAGGGCCAGACGATCGTGCTCGTCGACGCCTACGGGAGCCCGACGATGGCCGGCGACCTGCAGTTCTTCCACGACGCGTTCTTCAAGTCGCTCCCGAATCCCAACTTCGACGAGGTCTACCCGCAGGGGCCCCGAACTACGGCAACTACAAGAGCCAGGGACAGTTCGGGCCCAACGGCGCCGCCGGCTGAGCGGGCGAGGCCGAGCTCGACGTCGAGTGGTCGTACGCGATCGCGCCGCGGGCCCACATCGTGCTGCTCGCCGTCCCGCCCTCGGAGACCGAGGGTGTTCAGGGCATCCCGAACCTGATGAAGGCGATCCAGTCGGCGATCAACACGTACCCGAGCGGCACGGTGTTCTCGATGAGCTGGGGGATAACCGAGCAGACCCTGGGCGGCCATTCGGCCTTCAGCCAGACCTCCAAGTGGGACCAGACCTTTGCCGACGGCATTGCCAAGGGCGACACGTTCCTGTCCGCCTCGGGCGACAACGGCACCACCGGTACCGCCAAGCAGCACAAGGAGACGGCCACGTTCGGCACCCCCACCAACGGTGGCTGGCCCGGCTCGAGCCCGCTGGTGACCGCGGTTGGCGGGACGCAGCTCCAGTACGGCTGGACGTGGGATCCGACAAGCGACGTCCCGTTCAATGCCGACGGCAGCGACAACCCGGGCTACTGGAACTCGACCCCCGGCGGTAACACGCAGGCCGTCTGGAACGAGACCTGGCTGCCCGCGGCCTCAAGCGGCGGCCCGAGCGTGATCTACTCGCTGCCCTCCTGGCAGTCGGGCGTCGCATCGGTGGTCGGCTCGAACGCCCGCGGGATCCCGGACCTGGCCTGGAACGCGTCCGTCAACGGCGGCGTGCTCCAGTACCAGACGGCGTATCCGACGGCCCAGTTCCCGGCCGGCTGGCAGATCAGCGGCGGCACCAGCGCCGCCTCGCCGCAGGTGGCGGGCGTGATCGCGCTGGCGAACGCCGCCCGCTCGGCCGCCGGCAAGGCACCGATCGGCGATCTGAACCCAATCCTCTACTCGCTGCCATCGAGCGACTACCGGGACGTCACGCCGGTGACCGAGGGCACCGCGGCGAGCGGCGTGCTCGACAACAACCAGCTGTGGCAATACAACGCCGATGGCTCGGTGTCACCCGGCCCCGTGGCCGGGTTCCCGACGCTCACCGGCTGGGATATGACAACGGGCTTCGGCTCGCCGGTGGTCAGCCCGTTCGTGGCCTCGCTGACCGCGTTGCCCTAACCGCGCGCGACGGGCGAGTTCACGTCGCGGCGCTCTCGACCGGCGCGGACTGGGCGAGTGCCTGGCGCAGCTTGGTGAGGGCAGCGGACTCGATCTGCCGCGCCCGCTCGGCCGTCAGCCCGAGACCTGCGCCGATCTCGCTCAGCGTTCTCGGGTCCTGGCCGAGCCCGTAATGGCTGCGGACGACGATGCGCTCGCGCTCCTCCAAGGCATTGGTCAAATCGAGTACGCCATGGATCTCGAGACCGTCGAGCACCTTCTCGTATGCCTGCTCGGCGAGGGGATCGACAATCGTCTCCCCGACGGTGGGGCTCGACGGGTCCTGCACGCTCAACCGCTCCTCGAGGCCTCGCGGCATGCGCTCGGTCGCGAGCAGGCTCTCGACATGTGCCGCCGCGAGGCCGACCGCGACGGTGAGTTCTTCGGTCGTGGGCTCCCTGCCGTGTCGTTGCAGGTATTCGCCGCGCGCCCTCCTGAGGCGCGAGAGGTCTCGCGCCGCGCGATCCGACAGGGCCACTGGCCGCGTGAGCTCGGCGACGAGCTCCTGCATGGCTTTGCGCACCCAAAATGAGGCGTACGCCCAGAACGGCGTACCGAGTTTCGAGTCGTAGCGGCGCGCGGCGAACAGCAACCCGGCGACGCCCTCCTGGAGAAGTTCCCGACGCTCGACCCGGCTGCCCCGGAAGCCGCGGGCGAGGTGGGCGATCGCGGGCAGGAATGCCTCGACCAGCCCGCGGCACGCCGCGGCGTCGCCGCATTCGGCCGCGACGATCAGATCCAGCTCGTCCTGCGCGGTCAGTCTCCGCTGAGCCAGTAGGAATCCTCCGGTGCCGAGGAGGGACGATTGTCGCATTCCGACTTGGGTTGGGGTGAAAACGGCTTACTGAGGCTCGTCATCGCATCCACGCACGACCACCGGGAGGTCGAGATGAGCAGCGTCCAAGACACAGGCAATCGGGCGCCCGACGCGGCTGGGAACCAGACGGTCGACCTGAAGCTCGAGGTGGTCGTCATCCCCGTGTCCGACGTCGATCGGGCGAAGGATTTCTACGCGAGCCTGGACTGGCGGCTCGACGCCGACGTCGTCACCGGTGAGGATTTCCGGGTCGTTCAGCTCACGCCTCCGGGCTCGCCATGCTCGATCATCTTCGGCACGGGCGTCACCCTGGCCTCCCCCGGGTCGGCACAGGGTCTGCACCTGATCGTCTCGGACATCGAGGCTGCGCACGATGAGCTCGTCGCCCGCGGCGTCAACGCGAGCGAGGTGTTCCACGACGCCGGCGGCGTCTTTCACCATGCCGGCACAACGGGACGCGTCAGCGGCCCGGATCCGGCCCGCCACAGCTACGGCTCGTTCCTCTCGTTCGCGGACCCGGACGGCAACGGGTGGGTGTTGCAGGAGATCACGACGCGGCTCCCAGGGCGGATCGACGCCGCGGCGACCTCGTTCGCTTCAGCCAGCGATCTGTCGAAGGCGCTGCAGCGCGCGTCGGCGGCGCACGGGGAGCACGAAGCGCGTATCGGCCGGGAGGATCCCGACTGGCCGGACTGGTACGCGGAATACATGGTCCGCGAGCAGGCCGGCGAGGAGCTGCCGACATGAGCAGCGACTACGACGTGATCGTCATCGGCGGAGGCGCGCCCGGAGAGCACTGCGCCGGCGCGCTCGCCGAGGGCGGCCTCCGAGTCGCCGTCGTCGAGCGCGACCTCGTCGGTGGTCTGTGCACGTACTGGGCGTGCATTCCGTCGAAGTCGCTGCTGCGCCCCGGTGAAGCGGTGCACGGCGCGCGTGACGCGGGCGCCAGAGCTGAGATCGACGTCCAGGGCGCGCTTGATTGGCGCGACTTCATGGTCTCGAACTACACCGATACCGGGGCTGCGCAGTGGCTGGCGGATCGAGGGATCGCGCTGTTGCGCGGGTGCGGTCGCCTCGCTGGAACCGGAGCCGTCGAGGTCGAAGGCGTTCGCTACACCGCCGAGCACGTCATTCTTGCCAATGGCGCCGATCCAGTCGCCCCCCCGGTTCCCGGCCTGCCAGGGCTCGACGGCGTCTGGGGCACGAACGAGGCGACCGGGATGAAGGCCGTGCCTGGACGGCTGCTCGTGCTTGGAGGTGGCGCTGCCGGTGTCGAGCTCGCACAGGTCGTATGTCGTCTGGGCGGTGAGGTGGTGATCGTCGAGGCGAGCGAACGCGTGCTCGCGCGTGAACCAGCCCCCCTGGGCGAGGCGCTTGGTGAGGCGCTGCGTCGCGACGGGATCGAGCTCGTCCTCGGCATTCCCGCCACCGCGGCGTCCAAGGACGGCGAGGACTTCGTGCTGCGACTGGACGATGGACGCGAGCTGCGCGGTGATCGTCTGCTTGTGGCGACCGGACGGCGCCCGCGCGTGGAGGGGATCGGGCTGGAGACCGTTGGCATCACCGCGGGCGCGCGCGGCATCCCCGTCGACGCTCACATGTGCGCGGGCGAGCGGCTGTGGGCCATCGGCGACGTCACAGGCATCTGGCAACTGACGCACGTCGGCGAGTATCAGGGTGAGGTGGTCGCCTCGAACATCCTCGGCGAGCGTCGTGAGGTCCATTACGAGGCCGTCCCGCGGGTGACGTACACCGATCCTCAGGCCGCGGCGGTCGGCGCGACCGAGGCGGAGTTCAGCGCCACTGCCCTGTTGTCCGAGGTCGCCAAGACGGCGACCTATACGCACGCGTACGCGGAGACGAACGGGTTCCTGACCCTGCTCAGCGACGGGGAGCACCTGACCGGTGCGTACGCACTCGGGCCCGAGGCCGGCGAGTGGCTGCAGCAGGCGACGGTGGCGATCCGCGCCCGCGTCGCGCTCGACGTGCTGCGCGACACGATCCAGCCGTTTCCGAGCTTCTCGGAGATCTACGCGGCGGCGCTGAAGGCGCTCCGACACCAGATCGCCACGGCACGCGACGCGGTCGGGGCGGGATCGGGGTGAGCGCGACCGGCGACCCTGAGCTTCGATGAGCCGGCCGGTCGCGATCATCACCGGCGCGTCCCGGGGCATCGGCGCAGACCTCGTGGCCGGCTACCGTCGCTCCGGCTATGCCGTCGTCGGCGTCGCGCTCTCCATTCCCGCCTCGGACGACCACGACTACGTCACGATCGCGGGCGACATCGCGCAGGCGGCAACGGCGCGCCGTGCAGTCGACCAGGCGCTCGACCGCTTCGGGCGGGTCGACACGTTGATCAACAACGCCGGCATCTACATCGGCAAACCGTTCACGCAGTACACGGTCGAGGACTACGCCGCGATCACCGCCGTGAATCTGACCGGGTTCTTCCACATCACCCAGCTCGCCATCGAACAGATGGTCGAGCAGCGTCACGGGCACGTCGTCGTCATCTCGACCTCCCTGGCTGAACGCGCGGACAGCCAGCGGCCCGCCGCATTGGCCGCCCTCACCAAAGGAGGACTTGTCGCGGCCAGCCGCTCGCTCGCGATCGAGTACGCCGCACGCGGCGTACGCGTGAACGCCGTCTCGCTCGGCGTCATCGAGACACCTGCACACGACCCTGCGTCCTACACGGATTTGGCGCCCCTCCACCCGCTGGGGCGGGTCGGCGAAACCAGCGACGTCGTCGACGCGATCCTGTACCTCGAGCGTGCAGAGTTCGTCACCGGCGAGACGCTCCACGTCGACGGCGGCCAGGCAGCGGGGCGCTAGCGCCTTGACCTCACCACCCGCCACGCACCCGCCCGGTCCCGCCGCGATGCGGATCGGCTTCCGGACGGTCGACGGTGTACGGGTCCGCTACGCCGAGAGCGAAGCCCCGGCTGATCGCACGATCGTGCTCACCAGCCCATGGCCCGAGAGCGTCTACGCGTTCGCCCCGGTGTGGAGCGCTCTGGCGAGTCGGTTCCGCCTGTTCGCCGTGGACCTGCCGGGCTTCGGCGCATCCGCGCAACCGAGTGAGCTCCTCTCGCCCCGGGCCGTGGGGACGTTCCTGGTCCGTCTGATCGAAGAGTGCGACCTCGGACGCCCGCACCTCGTGGCGCCGGACGTCGGAACCTCGGCCGGCCTCTTCGCGGCCGCCGCCCATCCGGAGCGGATCGCGAGCGTGATCGTCGGCAGTGGCGGAGCTGCAGTTCCGATCCAACTCGGCGAGCCGCTCGCATCTTGGGTGCTCGATCCCGACCTCGACAAGTACCGCCGTATGGATCCGCGGGCGATCGTCGCGGCGACGCTGGACACGATCGCGGGTGGCGTACCCGACGCCATTCGCGCGGACTACCTGGCCTGCTACGACGGGGACCGCTTCGCCAACTCAATGTTGTATGCCCGCAGGTACCCGGAGGAGCTGCCCGGGCTCGCCGAGCTGCTACCCCAGATCAGCCCGCCGGTCACGATCATCGCCGGGCGCCACGACCGCGTCGTTCCGCTCGCCAACGCTGAGTTCCTGGACGAGCGGCTTTCCGCCAGCCGAGTCGTCGTCGTCGATGCCGGGCACTTCGTCTGGGAGGAGACGCCGACGGAGTACGCGTCAATCATCCTCGAGTCCTGCGAAAGTTGACGCTACCGTTCCGGCGCTGCCGCGCAGCGGTCTTTCGGCCATCGTAACCGCGTCCCAGGACGAGAGAATTGAATCTGTGGAGGTCCGCGACCCCAACGACGTAGCGACCTATGAGGAGTTCGCGAAGCGGCTGATCGGCGGCCCGCGCCCGCTTCGGGACCAGTCGAGTTGCGTGACTACGATCCATCCTGGCCCGAGCGCTACGCCGAGCATGCCTCGCGCGTGCGCGCCGCGCTCGGCGAACGGGCAGTTCGTGTCGAGCACGTCGGCTCGACGTCGGTGCCTGGACTCGTCGCCAAGCCGATCATCGACATCGTTCTCGAGGTGCCTGACTCCGCGGAGGAGCTGGCCTTCGTTGGAGAGCTCGAGGCTGCTGGGTACGTGCTGCGGCTCCGCGAGCCGGACTGGTTCGAGCACCGGCTGTTCAACGCTGCGGGACAGGACGTCAATCTCCATGTGTTCTCCGCCGGCTGCTCGGAGACCGAGCGGATGGTGCGCTTCCGCGACCGGCTGCGAGCCAGCGCGGCCGACCGCGAGCTGTATGCGCGGACCAAACGCGAACTCGCCGTGCGCGATTGGAAGTACCTGCAGCAGTACGCGGACGCCAAGACCGACGTGGTCGAGCAGATCATGACCCGCGCGGCGGCAGGCTGAGCGTGCTCGCAACTCCCTGCTGACGCGTATCCGCTGGCCGCAGTCGGGCGTTCCGGGGGCCGGGGTTGGTTGAATGCCGCTCCATGGCCTCGAGCCCGCGTCGCCGATCCAAGTCACTCCCCGGACACCGGCCGCAAGCCGCGCCCGGAGAGGTGCTCGTCTGGACCGATGGCGCCTGCCAGCGCAATCCCGGCCCAGGCGGTTGGGCTGCGCTGCTCTGCTGGGAGGATGGGATCGTCGAGGAACACAGCGGCGGCCTGGCCCTGACGACGAACAACATCATGGAGATGACCGCCGCTCTGGAGGGCCTGCGCGCGCTGCCGTCCGGGTCGCGCGTGTGCGTCGTGACCGACTCCCGCTACCTGCACGACGGCATGACCTCCTGGATGGCCGGCTGGAAGCGCAGGGGCTGGAAGACGGCTTCCGGGGACCCCGTCAAGAACCAGGACATCTGGGTCGCGCTCGACGTGGCCGCCTCGGACCACGAGCAGGTTCGCTGGCACTGGGTCAAAGGACACATCGGCCACGCGCTCAACGAGCGAGCTGACGGGCTGGCGGTCGCCGCGACGCGGAACGCCGCCCGGACCGGGGCGTAAGCACCCCTATCGGCTCTTTTCGAGCAGTCAGTCGAGCACGAGTTGTTAGAGCTCGCCGGCCCCCGGCCGCTAGGCTCGCCCGATGCTTGAAGCCGAGAGGAGGACAGGATGGATGACGTCGTGCTGTGTGAGGTGGGCGACGACGGCGTTGCGCTGCTGACGCTGAACCGCCCCGATCGCCTGAACGCGTGGACATATGCGATGCAGGTTGCGCTGTTCGACCTGCTTCAGACCTGTGCCGAGGACGAGCGGGTGCGGGTGATCGTGATCACCGGCGCAGGCCGCGGGTTCTGCCCGGGCGCGGACATGAACGACCTGAGCGCCCTCTCGAGCGGTGACGGTCCGATCGAGGCGAGAGCCAGCCGCACGGACACGAGGCCGATCACCTTCGCGATGTCGATCCGCAAGCTGGTGATCGCGGCGATCAACGGCGCCTGCGCGGGCCTCGGGCTTGCGTTTGCGCTGACGTGCGACGTGCGCTTCTGCGCGGAGAACGCGAAGCTGACCACCGCGTTCTCGCGGCGGGGCTTGATCGCCGAGCACGGAACATCCTGGATCCTGCCGCGGCTCGTCGGTCCCGCCCGCGCGCTCGATCTGCTCATGTCCGCACGCGTGTTTCGCGGCTCAGAAGCGGTCGAGCTCGGGCTCGTCAACCGCGCCGTCGAGGACGAGCAGCTGCTCGAGGTCGCGCTCGAGTACGCCCGCGACATCGCTGCGAACGTCTCCCCGGCGAGCATGGCAACGATCAAGCGGCAGGTCTACGAGGCGCTGACACGACCGCTCGGCGATGCGCTGGATCAGGCCAATGTGTTGATGCTCGAGTCGTTCTCCAAGCCAGATTTCGCGGAGGGCGTCCAGAGCTTCGTCGACAAGCGGCCGCCGGCCTTCCCGCCCCTCGCACCCGCGGCGAGTACGCAAACGGAGGGATGACGGGTGAACAGCGCAACCGGTCGTGACGCCGAGATGCGGGCTCGGATCCAGCAGCACTGGGAGGCATCCGAACGCGGGGACATCGAGGCTGAGCACGCGATCTACGCCGCCGACGCGATTCTCGACTACCCGCAGTCCGGCGAGCGCTTCCGAGGCCGGTCACGGATCCAGGCGCAACGCGGCGGGCACCCCGCCGAGCGCCACTTCACCATCGGCCGGATCCTCGGCGGCGGCGACCTCTGGGTGAGCGAGTGCGTCATCACCTATGACGGCGTCCCCACATACTCGGTCAGCGTCATGGAGATCACCGACGGTCTCGTAGCGCACGAGACCCAGTACTTCGCCGACCCCTTCGACGCGGCGCCCGGGCGCGCTGCGCTCGCTGAGCCGATTCCGGCCCGCGACCAATAAGCCTGCCGCTGTCCCGTCGTCGTGGTGCGATCGCTGGTCGGCACCGAGTCGATCAGCCAAGGCGGCGCTCTCGCTACCGTGCGGCGGCGGTCTGGCGTCCCAGCGCAGCCAGCTCGCGCAGGGAGGTGTGAATGCCGTCCCTCAGCAGCTCGAGATCGGGCATGGTGGCGCGATCGGCGTATACACCGAATGTCACGCCCCCGGCGTAGGAGACGACGGCGATCCCGACCGCGTGCTCGGCCGCCAGCGGCACGATCGGCACGACATCGACCATCGGCGCACCGAACGCATAAAGCCGGCGCGGCGAGGCGGGGACGTTGGTGATTGTGATGTTGAACAGTCGTCTCGCGTACAGCGAGCGCGCGAGGCTGGCGTGCAGCACCGGCGGCGCGAGCTCGGTCAGCCCGGTCACCGCGCTCGCCGCGAACGCCTGCCCGCCGGACTTGCGCCCCTCGACCGCAGCGCGCACAAGCTGATAGCGGCGCAGCGGATCTGCCTCCGCCACCGGCAGCTCGACGAACAGCGTGGAGACCTTGTTGCCGAGCTCGCCATGGTTGCCCTCACGGCGGAGGTTCACGGGCACCATCGCCCGCAGTCCCTGGCCCGGCAGATCCTCGCCGCGGCCGAGCAGCAGTTCGCGCAGCGCCCCCGTCGCCGCACACAGCACGACATCGTTGACCGTGCCGCCAAGAGCCGCACGGACCGCTTGCAGGTCCTGAAGCTCGACGTGGACAGTCGCGATCTGCCGCGTTGCGCCGATCGGCACGTTCAGGCTCGAGTGCGGCGCCGCGATCAGCTCGTCGCGGATGAGCAGATCGACGATCGCCCGGGAGCGATCCAACGTCTCGCGGGGATGGACCAGCGCGTGCGCGCCGGCGCGAGCCGCAGCGATGCCTGCGCCGGCTGCCTGGCCGACCGGCTCCAGTGAATGAGGAAGCCATCCTTGCCGGACCTCGTCTGATGCCAGCACTGGCGGGGCCTGGGGCGCTGAGGACTCGCGCAGCCCGGGCTCTGAGTCGAGCAGCAGGTCGACGATCCCGACCGAACCGACGCCGTCGACCAGGCAGTGATGGGTCTTCCACACCAGCGCCCAGCGACCGTCCGCCAGACCGTCGAGCAGCACGATCTCCCACAACGGACGGCTGCGGTCCAGGCGATGCGAGTAGAAGTCCGAGATCCAGTCGAGGAACTCGCGCTCGTCCCCGGGCGAGGGGACGGTTGCGTGACGGACGTGCGCTCGGAGCTCGAAGCGCCGATCCTGCTCCCAGCACGGCCACGCGAGTCCGCCCGTGCGCGGCGCGCTGAGCTTCTGGCGGTAGCGCGGCAGCAAGTCCAAGCGTCGCTCGAGATGCGTCCGCACGTCCCCGATCGCCGGAATCGCACCGCTGGGGAGCGCGTCGAACACGAGTGCCGCGCCGATGTGCATCAGCGCGCTGTCATCTGCCTGCTCGAGCTCGAGGAAGGTCGCGTCAAGCGCAGTCAGTTGGTCGCTGGCAGACATTCTCAGTTCCTCACGGCGTGTCGGGGTCGTGTTCCGGTTGGATTCCAAGTCCGCCGATCGCGGAGGCGAGGCCTTGGTAGTTTCCGATCAGCAGGCACACTTCGATCGCTTCGCGGTGGTCGAGGGTCGCGCTGAGGGTGCTCCAGGTTGTGTCTGAAAGCGTGCGCTCGGCGAGCAGTTCGTCGCTGGCGGCGAGCAGCGTGCGCTGGCGCGCGGTGAAGCCGTTGGCGGCCGCGCTGTCGGCCAGGCGGCCGATCTCGTCGGGTGTCAGCCCGACGCGGAGGGCGATCGGGACGTGCTGGCGCCACTCGTACGCTGACCGGCATTGCCAGGCGACCCGCAGGATCACGAGTTCGGTGTCCCGTCGCGGCAGCGTGCCAAACGGCATCAGCTGTGCCGAGTACCGTAACCACGCGCGGAACAGACGAGGGTGCCGGCCGAGTGTCGTGAAGATGTTCGGGGGGCCGTCGCCGCCGATGCGTCCCGCAATGCCGGCCACGATTCTTGCCAGCGGTCGTAGTTCCTGCGGTGGCGCGGGAGCGATACGCGGCTTGCCGCTGTGCGTGGGCGGGAGCAGTGCTCGCAGCCTGTCGACGTCCGCGGATGAGGGACGCGGGCGGCTCACGCCGGATCACGCCTGGTAGATCGCGGCTGCGACTGTGATCCCGGCGCCCGCGGAGACGAACAGCGTCGTGCCTGCAGCGGCGAGCCGGCCTGACTCCAGCGCGAATGCGGGCGCGGCCGTGTGCGCTGCCGCGTGGCCGTCCTCCCACGACGCGACCCGCTCGGCGGGCAGCCCGAGGCGAGTGGCCAGCGCGTCGGCGAAGCCGGGGACCGAGGCGGTGGCGACGAGCAGCTCAACCTCGCCGAGGTCGAGCGCCTGGGCGCCGGCAAGCTCGCGGACGGTTGACTCGGCGCATTCAAGCGCCTGGGCGGCGTAGGACTCAGTGATCTCGACGGTGAGGATGTGCCGGCCGTGATGGGTGAGCCCGCGGTGGGCGCCATCCCGCCAGTCCACGCGACTCTGGAACAGCTCTGCGAACTCGGGGAACGTCGCGAACTTGAACGCGGTGAAACCCGCGCGAGCGTCCGCCGCGCTCAACAGCACCGCACCCCCGAGCGCGGGAAAGTCGAATCCTTCAGAGATTCCGGGCTGCGGGTTCATGTCGCTCGCGACAACCATCCCGAGTTCGATCGTTCCCGACGCGAGCATCCCATCAACGACGTACACGCCGGTGAGAAAGCCACACGCTCCGTTGGCGATGTCAAACGAAAACGTTCCGTGACCCGCGCTGGACGGGCGATCTGGATTCGCCCCGATGTCCTCCTGGATCAAGGAAGCAAGCGCCGGCTCGTTCATCAGCTTGTCGTGGTACACGCCCACGTTGATGAGCAGATCGAGCTCCTCGGCCGGCCGTTCCGCACGCTCCAAGCACAAGCGGGCGGCAGCGTCGGCGAGCTTCAGCGACCCGGGGCTAAACGGTCTGGGGTGAGCGGTCGCCGTCGCGCTCGCCTCAATGATCGTGCCCATAGCGCCCAACCAGTTGATCGACCTTGAAGATCATGACGCCGACCTCGAGCCCGGAAGCGAGCGCGAGCAGCAAGACTCTGTCTTCCGGGACGAACCGGCTCTCCTCAAGGTACTTTCGAAGCGCGACGAAATGCGACGTCGATGCCGTGTTGCCAAACTCATCGACAGTCACGACCCAGTGCTTCGGCGCCACCCCCCATCGCTCGGAGAGGTCCTTCATCCCCTGCTTGATCGCTCTGACCGAGGTCTGGTGCGGGATGAGATAGTCGATCTCGTCGAGCTCGAGCCCGGCCCGCTCGAGCGCCTCCTCCAGCAGCGCCGGCGAGGCCGCGATCGCGAACTTGTGGATCGCGCGAGCATCGGTGTGCATCGTCGTACCGGGACCGATCTTCGCCGGAGCCGCCATGCACAGCCGGCTGTGCTCGGACAGGGTGGTGAACCCAGCCACCTCGATCCCCGCAGCGCCCTCGGGCGCCCGCTCGAGGATCGCCGCGGCACCGGCGTCGCCGAGCGTCAGCGACGCGAGCTGATCACTCATGATCGTGCGAACCTCCTGCGCGGCGTTGCTCCCCAGATGCGAGATGTACTCGCCGCTCACCACCATCCCTCGCGTGATCCGACCCTGCCGGATCATGTCATTGAGAATGAACGCGCCGGTCATCATTCCCGCACACGCGTTCGAGAGATCAAAGCTGACCGCGTTCCGCGCGCCGATCGCCTCCTTCAGCGCCACGCTCACGGGTGGTTCGAGCTGCATGCCAAGGCCCCCGACATGCCGGGTGATGCTTGACACGATCAGCACGTCAAGATCCTCCGCATCACAGTCCGCGTGGGCGAGCGCATCTTGCGCCGCGCCGAGCGCGAGCGTGTAGGAATCCTCGCCGTCAGCCGCGATGTGGCGCTCGCGGATGCCGGTGAGCCGCTCGAGGTCGATCCGCGTTCTGTGCCTCGTGCTCGCCATCAACTCATCGGTACTCAACCGCCGCGCGGGCACGGACGCCCCGATCGCCGCGAACCGGGCTGTACGTGGTCCGTCGCTCGGAGCCCCATCGGCGCCGCCTTCCAGAGCCATCCAATGCTCGGGTCCGTTATGCGGCATCTCGCTCCTGCCCATGAACCCATGTTGACCAGACAAACGAACGCCGCCTACCGGGGTAACTACCACTCGCCTTGGGTACTTGCATGTCGGCTCCAGCTCGATGGTGCTAATGGTCGGCGAACACGGGCAGGGCGACCTCGCGTTTGAGGACTTTGCCGGTTGAGCCTTTCGGCAGCTCGTCGGTGAACCAGATGCTGCGCGGGTATTTGTAGGCCGCGACTCGTGCCTTGACGAAGCTGCCAATCTCGTCCGCGTCGGCGTGGGCGCCGGGTCTGAGGACGACGGCGGCGCCGACCTCTTCGCCCAGCGCAGCGTCGGGGACGCCGATCACCGCGGCCTCGAGGATCGCCGGGTGCTCGTAGAGCACCTCCTCGATCTCGCGGGGGTAGACGTTGAAGCCGCCCCGGATGATCATGTCCTTCTTGCGATCGACGATGAAGAAGTAGCCGTCCTCGTCCATCCGCGCCATGTCGCCAGTGAGCAGCCAGCCGTCCTTCAGCACCTCGGCGGTCGCGTCGGGGCGGTTCCAGTAGCTCTTCATCACGTTGTGCCCGCGGATTGCGATCTCGCCGATCTCGCCGCAGGGAACCTCGTTGTGAGCATCATCGAGAAGCTTCATCTCGACGCCGCGGATCGGGGTGCCGATCGACCCTGGCTTGCGTTCACGCTGCAGATGGTTGAACGATGCGACCGGAGAGGTCTCCGAGAGGCCGTAGCCCTCGAGGATGACGCAGCCGAACGCCTTCTCGAAACCGCGCATCACCTCGACGGGCATCGCCGAACCACCGGAGACGCAGCGGCGCAGGCTCGAGACATCGTGCTGCTCGCGCTGCGGGTAGTGCAGCATCGCGTGGTACATCGTCGGCACCCCGTCGAACAGCGTGACCTTGTCGCGCTCGATGATCTCCAGCGCCTTGCCGGGCTCGAAGCGGGCGATCATCGTCAGGCACGCGCCGGCCCGCACTCCCGTATTCAGGCAGCAGGTCTGTCCGAAGGAGTGAAACAGCGGCAGCGCGCCGAAGATCACGTCCTGTTCGGAGACGTCCACGAGCTCGGTGCCGCCGACGCGGCAGTTCTCGAGCATGTTCAAGTGCGTCAGCTCGGCGCCCTTCGGTGTGCCCGTCGTGCCGGAGGTGTAGAGGATCACCGCGGTATCGGCATCATCGCGCTCGGCATCATGGGGCTCGCGGGGAGCGCCCGCGAGTAGCTGGTCGAACGCGCCGGGCTGCACGACGATCACCTCAGTGCCGGCTTGCTTGGCGCCCGGCTCGGCCTCTGGCGCGAAGTCATGCCAGACGAACAGCTGCGCCGCGCCCGAGTCAGACAGGTAGAAGCTCACCTCCCGCTGCTTCAGCAGCACGTTCATCGGCACGACGACGGCGCCGGCTCGCAGCACGCCGTAGTAGACGATGCCGAAATACGGCACGTTTGGGAGCATCACCCCGACGCGGTCTCCCGGCTGGACGCCCCGGTCCTTCAAGAGGCCCGCCACCCTGGCGGCGCCCTCGTCGAGCATGGTGTAGGTCAGGACCTTGTCGTCGAGCTTCAGGGCAGGACGGTCGCCGTGCTTGGACGCCGTGTCGGTCAGAAGCCGCGCGAGGTTGGCTGGCATCGGGATCACCTCTGCGTGCGTCGTCGCTCTCCATCGAAACGCTGGGCAACGGCTCGGCTGTTGACGGACCCATCCAGGAAGGTGGCCCCGTCAACCTTCACCGGACGGCTGCCCGGCCAACGGTGCTTGGACCCAATCATGCGCTCCTGCGTCCAAGCTTCATCCGCAATACCCCGTACTCATGGTCAGTCGTGTGCACTGATCGCGACTCGCCAGTGCTCGCGGCCGGCGGGCGACGGCCGAACGCTCGCGAGAACGCAGCTTCGACCGACGGTCGATGGATTGCGGGGTTTCCACATCGAGAAACCGGGTGCGCACTGATGTCATGACATGCCGAGGCGAGGAACGTGGGAGTTTCTCCGGATGACCGGGGATTGATTGTGTGCCGAGCATCGTCACGACGCGCCATTGGCGTGCCCGACGGTGAAACGTTTGCGGCACGGATGCTCGCTCGGGGCGGTGCTTGTCGCGATAACGGTGCGCTGAGTTTCTTGGCGCACACGGAGGAGGGATGCATCATGGCAACCATCTCTGCACCACCGGGTCCGACGGTTTCCGCCCAGCGAGAGGTTGAGCGCAATGGCGCGCCGCCCCGGGCGACGACTCGCGAGGCCGAGGGCCCGCCGACCGGCGGCTCGACGCTTAATTGGGGTAACTCGGCGCCGCTGGCGCTCCTGGCCTTCGGCGTCCCGACATTCATGCTGAGCATGATCAACGCGAACGCGGTCGCGGTCGGCGTGACGCCCGTGGTGTTCGGCGTCGCATTGATGTGCGGCGGCATCACGGCGCTGATCGCGGGAATCATTCAGCTGCGCACCGGCAACACCTTCTCGGGTGTGTTGTTCTCTGGTTTCGGCGCGTTCTGGCTGTCGCTGTTCGCGATTGCCCAGTGGTTCCTGAAGGAGGTCCCTGCACTGCAGGCCGGGCAGGCATTGGGTCTGTTCCTCTACGCCTTCGGCATCTTCCTCGTTGTGATGCTGGCGGCGTCGTTCCGCACCAACGTCGTCGTCGTCGTGACGCTAACGCTCATCACGGTGGCGGTGTTCCTCCTCGGCGCTGGGCACTACGGGGCTCACACCACCCTGATCCACTGGGGCGGCTATGTTGGCCTGGTGGCAACGGCATGCATCTTCTACATGGCGTTGGCGGAGCTCTGCGAGATCTCCTATGGCCGAGCCGTAGTCCCAGTCTGGTCTCTGGCAAAGCACTGACACCCCCTGGGCGCGCCGTCAACCGCCGGCGCGCCCTCGTGGTTCCACGATCGCTAATGGTGCAGCAGGGGCCCCGCTAAACGTCCCTCGAGAAGCGCCTCGCGGTCCACGTCGTCGAGTGTCGTCACGACGAGGTCGGGGTCGGCATGAGTGAGAAGTTGCTCGTCGTCCGCACGGGCGACGGCGAGCGCAGCCATCCCGCCGGCCTTAGCAGCCGTTATCCCGGAGACGGAGTCCTCGACCACAAAGCACCCCCGCGCGGGCACGCCCAGCTCGCGGGCCGCGGCGAGGAAGATCTCGGGATCGGGCTTTCCCCGCTTGAAGGTCCGGCCAGAGATGTCGGCGTCGAGGATGTCAAGGAGCGTCTGCCCCGATGCGACGGAGGCGTTGTCGAGCCCTTGCTTGTCGGCGAACGTGTCGAGCCGCACGCCGCCCAGCAGAAGCCTGGCGTTCTTGGACGACGACGCGGTGGCCACCGGGATCCCGGCGTTGCGAACGGTGAGGAGGAATCGCAGCGCATCCGGGAACGCGCTGAATTCGCCGGCCTCGATCAGCGCGACGATGGCTCGTTGCTTGCGCTCGGCATACTCGCGGGCGAGTTTCTCGGCGTCGGGCACTCCGAAGTACTCGAGCGCCGCCCGCGCGCCGCTCATCCGCGGCTTGCCCGCCACTATTTCCTGGTAGACCAGCGAAGTGAACCGTTCAGGAGCCCAGGTCGTCTTGCCACGGAGTTCGCGCCAGCTGGTGTCCATCAGCTCGCGAAGCGTCTCGCGCCACGCCCGCTCGTGCGGGGAGTTGACGAGCACGCCGTCAACATCGAAGACCGCGCCCGTGAAGCCGGTCCGGGCCACGCGGCTGTTGCGCTTCTGGGGCCCGTCACCCGAGGTCGCCTGACTCTCGATCGTGAACGTCGCGCGCTCCCCGCCGCGCAGCTCACGGATCTCGTCGCCAACCGCGACCCGGATCGGCCCGCTGGTCCCGTTGGCGAGCGCGGTAACCGTCAGCTCGGCTCCGCTGAGTGACACGTTGATCGGAGTGTGGCGCACCTGCATCGACATTGACAGCCCGTCGAGGCGATCGACAAGCGTGGGGTTGAAAGAGATCACGCCATCGCTGATCCGGGTCCCAAGAAAGGCTCGTTGGACCAGATCCAAGGTGCCGCCCATCACCCCCAGGTGGATGCCCTCCCGGGTCGTGCCGCTCTGGATGTCGCCGATATCGCTCTCCAGCGCGACGAGGAATCGCTGCCACGACCCCTCCGGATCGATAGCCGCCAGCACACCGGCATGGCTGACAAAGCTCAGCGTCGACCCGTGGGAAGTACGCCGATCGTAGTAATCGAACGTCCTGCGGGCGGTGTCGTCCGTGTACGCGTAGCCGAGTCGCTCGAACAGTCGGCGCAGCTCGTCGTCGGCGAACAGGAAGAACAGCATGACCGTGTCCGCCTGCTTGGCCAGCTTGTAGCGATTGGGATCGTCGCCCTCCGCGTGCAGGATCCGGTCGAGGCGCTGGACGTTGCCGTGCCGGGCCCGGTAGTCGTCCCAGTCGAGCTCCTCCAGATCCTCGTAGCCCTCGAACTGGCTGATGATCCCATCACCGTGGAAGGGAACGAACATCTTGCGGCTCATATCCTCCCAGCGGGTGACTTCCTCCTCGCTGAGGCCCATCCGAGCACGCAGCACGTCGCGCCGGCTCGCGGGGAGAAGCGCGAGGACGCTCTGCGCCGTCTCGCAGATCCAGGCCACCATCACATTGGTGTATGCGTTGTTGCGCAGTCCGCCCTCGCTGGCGCCCGGGTACTTCTCGTGGAACTCGTCGGGGCCCATGACGCCGTGGATCTCCCAGCGGTCGCGCGCGGGGTTGAAGTGCGCGATGGAGGACCAGAAACGCGCGATCTCGAGCATCATCTCCGCGCCGTGGTCACGCAGGAACTCGAGATCATGGGTGATCTGGTAGTAGTGCCAGACGTTGTAGAAGATCGCCGCGTTGACGTGACGCTGGTTGCGGCTGAGGTCCAGCTCCCACCGCCCCGTGAGCGGGTTGAGGTGCACCCTCTGCGTCTGCTCCTCGCCATCGCTCCCGCTCTGCCACGGATACATCGCTCCTCGAAAGCCGGCCGCCTCGGCCGCCGCGCGGGCCTCGCCGATGCGGCGGTAGCGATACATCAGCAGTCCGCGCGTGATCTCCGGCAGCCGGTAGGTCAGGAACGGGTAGACGTAGAGCTCGTCCCAGAACACGTGCCCGCGGTACGCCTCGCCGTTCAAACCGCGAGCCGGCACGCCGGCGTCGTGGTGGGGTGTGAGCCGCGAGCACGTCTGCAGCAGATGGGAGATGTGCAGGCGAAGAAGGAACTGCACCCGCGGGTCGCTAGGTAGTCGGACGTCGCACAGCTCCCACAATTCGTCCCACGCGTACGCATGACCCTCGAACGCCTCCGCGAAGGTCGGATAACGCATAGCGCTCTTGCCCGCGTTGGCCAAGGGCTCGTTGATCGCTCGATCACGCGAGGTGTAGATCGCGATCATCTTCTCGATCCGAACCGGCGCGTCCTCCTGCAGGTCGAGCTCAATGATCTGGTGGACATAGTCCTCCATTTGGTGCGTCACGCGTTGCGCGGCGAGCTCCTCGTCGCCGCGGTAGACACGTGTCCGCGCGGCCTCCGCGACCTCGATCCTCGACTGTCGCGTGCGCGTCTTCAACGCAATCACGTCGGGGGCATAGATGCGGGGCCCCTGGGGATCGTGGTGACGGCCCTCGAGCGGCTCGTAGCGCGGCACGCCATGGTTGACGACTCGTCCATCGAGCGCAGTGAGCACCTCGATGCGCCCCGACCAGTTCTCGGCCACGAGCTCCCACGCGACCGCGGCCATGTGCATCCTGCCCATGCTCACGAACCGTCGGCTCCTCAGGCTCGTCTGGCGACCGGCTCGATCCCGGAAGCGCAACTCGCGTGTGAGCAGTGCGTAGCGGACGTCGTAGAGGTGCCGGTAGGACAACAGCTCGACGTTGGTGAGCCGGATCGGGTCCTCGTCTTCGATTCGTAGGCGAAGCGAGGCACACCTCGGCAGGTTGACCAGGTCTTCGTTGGGGACCGGACGCCCGCCCAGGATCGTCGTCTGCCGGTTGTACACGCCGTGCGCGTAGGAGCCGGGGTAATGCACGTCGCCCGGCTCCTCCCACTCCGCCGCGCCACGAATGCACAGGTAGCCGTTGCCCGTGGATGTCAGCGCCTCCCGGAGCCCCTCCTCGCCCGGGGTAAAGCCGTCGTACACCAGCATGAAATCCGAGCTGTCAAGACGTTCCGCGTCGCCTGCACTCCATGAGGCCACGAGGCCTGGACCCCCTGTTCTTTGAAGCCTTCCCGTCACTCATTGATATCGACGAACCCGAGGGCCCCGGACACCGGGGCAGGCCATCGGACGCGACACCGGCCCCGCAGTCAAAATCAGTAACCCGCGCCTCGCGCCTCGTGGCGCTGTGTCTGCGCCGTCGGTGGCATCCCGGCGGGGGGTGAGAATCCTGGCCGCAGGGCCAGCTAGAGATGACTCTACTCCTCTTGCGTGCGCTCGTATACGAGGAAGAAAGACCCGGCTCGGGAACGCGAGAAGCCATGTGTGGGGCCCGGCGAGTATCCGCTTGCGACGATCTGCTGAGCAGCCACGAAGGCCGGAGATCGCCGTCACCCAAGAGCGATTGTGAGGCCGTCCATGGGCTGAGGACCGAGTTCAACGCCGAGCGACGGCGCGAGCTGGTGCGCCTACGTCAACCCGGCGCTAGGTTGGGGCGCGGGACGGGCGTCCGGCGGGCGAGGTTGCGCGTGCCGATGCCTGACCGCAGTGGCGCGCGCTGCAGTTCCAGCCGGGTGTTGTCCGAGAGCAGCCACGTGCGGGCCTCAACGCGGAGCTTCGACCCGGCTGCGCCGGAGCGCACCCGTCGCGTGATGGGCGTCCACAGGTCACGGCAGTCTGAGACCGCGACGTCGTCCGGCCGGATCGGCGGCGACACGGCAGCCTGAGATGGCGGCCGCCCACTGATCCGAGCGCTCCGCGTCGAGGCCGCGATGCGAGGCGGACCCCTCGCGTCTACCGTGTTGTCAGCATATGTAGGCGCGACCCACAACCGTGACGAGGAGGAGCAGAGAGATGGCCGGAACTGAGAAGGCGATCCTTGCGGGCGGGTGCTTTTGGGGTGTCCAGGATCTGATCCGCAAGCTCGATGGTGTGACCGGCACGCGTGTTGGCTACACCGGCGGCGACACACCCAACGCGACGTACCGCAACCACGGCTCGCATGCCGAGGCGATCGAGATCCTGTTCGATCCCGACCGCATCTCCTACCGAGACCTGCTCGAGTTCTTCTTTCAGATCCACGACCCGACGACGAAGAACCGTCAAGGCAACGACGTCGGCGCGAGCTATCGGTCGGCGATCTACTACCTCGACGAGGAGCAGCGCCGCATCGCGCAGGACACGATCGCCGATGTCGACGCCTCCGGCTTGTGGCCGGGCAAGGTCGTCACCGAGGTCGAGCCCGCCGGACCGTTCTGGGAGGCCGAGCCCGAGCACCAGGACTACCTCGAGAACTACCCCAATGGCTACACCTGCCACTTCGTCCGTCCGGGCTGGAAACTGCCGCGACGCGCTTCGGAAGCGGCGCGCTGAGCGAGGCGATCCCCCCTCCGCCGGCAAGCTCGACGCGATCGTCGTTCCCGCCGCGCCGAAGGTGATCAACACGTCCTCCAGTCCAGCCCTAAAGGGTGCGCTGGTGCTCGAGTGCCGCCTCACGCGATGCGATCGTCAGGCCAATCATCCTCGAGCCCGGGCGCGCCACCGCGCGCGAGCTTCGCGTCGGCTCGGGCGACCGCAGCGTCGTCGCGCTGGGTGGCAAGCTGGTCCTTGGCCCGAGCACGGTCCGCAATGTGCCTCGCCTCCAGAGCGGGGATATCGAGAACGACCTTCGTGTGGTACTCCGGACGCCTCTCCGGAGGCCCAGCTCCGCAGCGGCGGTTGTCTTGGTCGCGGTTATCGAGACGAGGGCTTCGCCGGGCTTGGTGCGAAGTCGGGTGACACCGCGGTCGCGTCAGTCGAGGTCGGTTGCGGGGATGGAGCTGGGCGGGGCACTGTCGGGTGGGCGTCCTCAACGGCCCAGCGCAGACGCTCGACCAGATGCGCGCAAAAGAACTCGCTCTGCAGGTCGCTGGGCAGCACTCGCTCCTGGAGAGTCATCGAGCCTTCGTGTGTGGTGGTCTTAATCGTGATGTATGCCATCGCTGGTTCCTCGGATCATGCTGATAGGACGGGGGAGGCGATCGGAGCGGGCCACCTGTCGCCATGACCGTTCCGGGAGCGTCAGGTACTGACCGCGCGTGCGCGCCGGCGCGCAGGCGCCGGCGCGGGGGTGCTGGTCATGGTCCTCACCCTTCCCCCTCGTTGGATCGCCAGGAAGGGGCGCTCTTGCCGAGCGGGCGATCCGGCATCATGGGCGATGGCGCCGCGAGGCATGCAGGCCGACGTCCGGAGAAGTAAGTGGACCGGCCCCGCAGTCGCAACCTGTTTGCCCCCGCTCCTCGCCTCGCAGCGCGTGCGCGCCGTCGGTGGCTTTCGGGCTTGGGCTGAGGATGCTAGCCGCAGGGCCAGCTCACTTCCCCACACTACTCCGATCCAGGCTCTGTGTGAGCGGCCCACGAACTTAAATCCCAAGAACGGGGCCACAGCAGTGCTCAAGGCGCCCTGTACCGCCCCTGGATGATCCGGGCGGTCGCATCGCCGAGAAGAAAGTCGATCGGCCGGGAGCTGTTCTGCTCCAGCCACCAGCGGCGCAGCGAAGGCAGGCCGCCGATCGCGTCCCGGTGCCCGTGCGTCGAAAGGATCGCGTCGCTCCCGACCAAGTGCTCGGCTTCGGACGGCTACGCGGCCAGCGACGCGCCTGCGGACATTCGCGCGGGCTCGTGCCGGTTGCACGAGGCATGAGCTTCGCTCGGACGCAGGTCCGCTAGCGCCAGCGTTCGCAGCGGACGTGCTCGTCGGCGCCGATCACGAGGTGAACGCCGTCGAGTGCCGGGTCACGGTCTGGGAAGTCGGAGCGCTGGTGCGCTCCCCGGGACTCCTGCCTCGCGAGGGCCGCCTGCGCGATCAGCCGTGCCAGGGGGTAGGGGTGATCGAGCAGCTGCTCGAGTTCGGCGGCCCGTCGTCTGGGTCCGGCCAGGCGCCACATGTCCTGCCGTGCCTGGGCGCTTGGGGGTGTGAACCGCCACTCCGGCATCGGCGGCCGGTGCGCGACGTGAGGTTCGGCCGCGACTGCTTCGGCGGCGCGGGCGCCGAACACGAAGCATTCGGTGAGCGAGTTTGACGCGAGGCGGTTGGCCCCGTGCACGCCGCTGCACGCGCCCTCGCCGACCGCGTAGAGGCCGGGCAGCGTGGTGCGACCGTGCAGGTCGCACAGGATGCCGCCGATCAGGTAATGCGCCGCGGGCGCGACGGGTACCGGCTCACGTTCCGGCGACAGACCGGCGTGGTGGCAGGCGGCGAACACGTTCGGGAAGCGCGCGGGATCGAGTGCGCGCAAGTCGAGCGCGACGTGATCGGTGCGGTCTGTGTCCATGCGCTCGAGAATCGCTGCGGTGAGCTGGTCGCGGGGTGCGAGCTCGTCGGTGAATCGTTGCCCGGAGGCGTCGAGCAGGGTGGCTCCTTCGCCGCGCAGCGCCTCGGTGAGCAGCGTGCCGTCGTGGTCGCTGCTCGGGAGTGCCAGGGCAGTCGGGTGGAACTGGCAGAACTCGAGGTCGGCCAGGTCGGCCCCGGCTGCGTGCGCGAGCACCGAGCCGGCCGCGATCGCCCCGTATGGATTGGTGGTCCGGGCCCACAGCGCGGCCCCGCCCCCGGTGGCGAGCACGGTCGCGCGCGCCGCCACGGGTTCGTTGTCGGTGATGACTCCGGAGCACCGCTCGCGGTCGCTCCACAGCGCTGTCATCGAGGTCCCCTCGCGCACCTCGATGCCCGGGCTCGCCGCGACCAGCTCGATCAGCCGGTCAGTGAGCGCTTTACCCGTCGCGCTGCCGCCAGCATGGACGATCCGCCGGGCGCTGTGGCCGCCCTCCAGCGCCAACGCCAGGGTCCCATCGGGGCCAATGTCGAAGCCCACGCCGCGCGCCACCAATTCCTCGACCGCTCCCGGCGCCTCGTGGACGAGCGCGTCGACGGCGGCCGAGCGGCAGAGTCCCCGGCCAGCCTCGATCGTGTCGTGGGCGTGGCGCTCCGCGGAGTCGCCCGCGCCGAGCGCTGCCGCGAGCCCGCCCTGCGCCCAGAAGCTCGCGCTCTCTCTGACCGCCTCCCGCAGACGCTTGCGCGACACGAGCACCACCTGCGCGCCCGCCTCGGCGGCGCGCAGCGCCACATACATCCCGGCGGCGCCGGCACCGACCACCGCCAGGTCCGCCTCCCGCAAACGACCAGGGGAGCCGCGCGCTGGTTCGCACTGGAGCATCTCGAACGATCCTACGGTGCGGAGTCGCTGGCAGGAGCGGGGATCCTTCCCGCCCAACCCCCGGGGGAAGCTACGGATGACCTCATGCCGGCACCGGCCTACGATCAGCGCAACGACACGACAGCGAGGTCCATGGCGATGCGTGAGACTCCGACAATCGACGAGCCGGTAGCGGTTCTCGACCTCAGCTCGGAGGAGATCGAAGAACTGACCAACGAAATCCGTGCGCTCGCGGTTGACCGCGGCGCGGTGATCCTGGCGCACAACTACCAGGTGCCCGAGATCCAGGACCTGGCCGACTTCGTGGGCGACTCGCTCGAGCTCTCCCGCCGGGCCGCGGAGACCGATGCGGCGCTGATCGTGTTCTGCGGGGTGCACTTCATGGCCGAGACAGCCTCGATCCTCGCGCCCGACAGGACCGTGTTGATCCCGGACCTCGATGCGGGCTGCTCGCTGGCCGAGTCGATCACGCCCAACGAGCTTCGCAACTGGAAGCAGCGCTACCCCGAGGCGGTCGTCGTGATGTACGTCAACACCTCCGCCGAGGTCAAGGCGGAGACCGACTACTGCTGCACCTCGGCCAACGCCGTGGCCGTCGTCGAGCACGTACGCGCAGAGCACGGCGACGACGTTGAGATCCTCTTCGGCCCGGACATGTGGCTGGGAACCTACGTCGAGCGGGTCACCGGCAGGCCGATGATCGTCTGGCCGGGCGAGTGCCACGTGCATGCCGGGATCAGGCCGCAGGACGTCAACCGAATGCGCGCCGAGCGCCCAGGAGCGGAGTTCCTGATCCACCCCGAGTGCGGATGCGCCACGCAGTGCATGGCATACGTCGCGGCCGGCGATATTCCCGACGGCGGCGTGCACATGCTCGGCACCGGCGGCATGCTCAGGTACGTGAGTGAGCACCCTGACGGCGACTTCATCATCGCCACCGAGACCGGAATGCTTCACCCCCTGCGAAAGGCGGCCCCGAGGGCACGGCTGACCGCGGTCAACCCGAAGGCGGTGTGCAAGTACATGAAGATGATCACGCTGCCGAAGCTGCGCGACTCGCTGCGCCATCAGCGCTTCGAGGTCAGGGTCCCGGAGGAGATCGCACGCCGGGCGCGCGTGCCGATCGAGCGGATGGTCGCGATTTCCTGAGAGTCAGTCGGGCGCGACGGTCACATGCAGGCGGGGCTGTCGGCGACCCGTGTGCGGCCGCTCACCACCGCAGCAGCGCGGCGATTCCGCCGTGCTCTGTGAGCCAGTCGGTCTCGTGGCGGACGACGACGATCGGCGCTGATCGGCGCGCCGCTTCCTCGGCGGCGTGCTCGATGGCGTCGACCTCGGCGAGGACCGCGTCGTCGAGCGGGCAGCGGCGGCCCCCGTCGCCCGACAGCCGGCCGCACGTGGGGCACAGGCCTGCCTTGAGCGTTGAACGCTCTGGCACGAGCAGCGCCTCGACGCGGTCTTGCTCGAGCGTCGAGAGCACCTCGTCGAGGCCGGCCGCGGCCGCGCCGCCGGTTCCGAGCGCCTCTTCGATGCAGCCGACGAGCGCGCGCTCGCGGTCGTGCGCTGCGCGTGTGATCACCGGCTCGACCGCGCGTGCGATCTCGCCCGTGGGGAGATGCTCAAGGTCGGCGTCGATCGTGCCGGCGAGGCGTTCAGACAACGTGCTGTGCAGACTGCGCACGATCACCGGCTGTAGCTCGTCCGAGGCGACGATCGCGAGGTGCTCGAACGGCCGGTGGTGATGCGCGCGCAGCAGATGGTCAGCGACCCGGCGTGCATGGAATGCCACCTGCTCCTCGACCCCTCGTTGGAAGCGAGCCTGGGACCATCCGCCCTGGGCGTGCCTGCGGTGAAGGTCGTCGTGGATCGCCGCGAACTCGGTCAGCCCGGTCGGTCCTCCTCGGAACAGGCGAGCTGCGCTGCGGCTCACGACTGCGACGCCCCAGTCGCGGGGGGCGATCATGGCGGCGAGTGGCTCGAGCCACGGGACAGTGTCGACGACAGCCATCGGCTCAACCGGGCTCGGCAGGCGGACGGCTTCGAGGACGTCGGCGTCGGCTGAGGAGAAGATCGCCAGCCCGCGCGCCCCGCGCGCGATCGCCGGCTCGGAGCCCAGCAATGCTCGTATCGCGTCCACGTCCCTCTCGGGCGCGTCGCGCCGTGCTTCGCTCAGCAGCGCGCGGAGCTGCGTGTCGCGCGTAGCTGGGGTGGGAAACCGCGTCGGGTCCAGATCGAGGTAGACGCTGAGAACGGGGTGCCCCTGCCAGCCGAGCTGCGAGAGCCGCTCTGGCGTGTCGATCCCGAGCGCCTCAGCCATCATCGGGGCTGGCCCCTCAGCGGCTTGCGCGGCGGGCGGGTCGCCCGTGCTGTGGGGTGATGATGACCCCGTCAGCTGGGTACAGGATCGATTCGTGCCGCTCGTCCCAGCGAACGCGGTAGTGCTCGTGTTCGCCGTGGCCGAGCAACTCGACGATCTGGCCGCGTCGAGATGACTCGCCGTGCAGCCCGCGGGCCTCGATCCAGTCTCCTACATGTGCGCCGCTTGTCGTCTTTTCTGGCATCGTGATCTCATTGAACCGTTCCGCTGCGATGCTGGCATCGGGGTCGGCCGCTGAGGCTACGTGCGGGGATCTACTGAGCTGACTCGTGCCGCCCCCTGGCACCGTCGTCACGAACGGGCAGTAGCAGCACGGGGATGTCGGTGTGCGCGAGCGTCTCTGACACCACGCGCGCGCGGCCCGGGGTGAGGTCCTGGCTCCAGGCGAGGACGATCAGGTCGGGGCCGGTCTCGCGGGCGACTGCGACGACGTCGTCGGCGGGGACGCCGAGGCGACGCAGCAGGGTGACGCGGTCGCGCGGGACGTAGCGCGAGAGGAACTCGCGCTCCCATGCCAGGGTTGCGTATGGGTCGTGGTCTGAGAACGCGGGCACCGTTGCCGATGAGTGGACGTGCAGCACGAGGACCTCAAGCCCGCGCCGGTGAGCGAGCCTGATCGATGCGTCGAGCGCCTGCGAGCTTTCGCCTGTCCCTTCGAGCGGAACGAGGATGCGGTCGATTCGCTCGGGCCGATGCGCGTGGGGTGGGACGACGGCGACCGGCTGTGGGATGCGCGTGATGACCTGCAGCGCGGTGTGTCCGGCGGGCTGGGGGCTCCGTGCACGCCGCGCGCGCCGAGAACGAGCGCGGCGACGTCTGGGTCTTGGGCGGCATTCACGATCTGTTCGACCGGGGAACCGCTGACCTCGCGCAGCTCGACGCCGGCGGCGCGTGCGAGCTCGCTCGCGGCACTGAGGGCTTCCTCGTGTACGTGTAGGCACATGACGGTGGAGTCGAACAGGTCGGCGAGGGCGATCGCGGTGCTGAGCACCGGTCGCCCGGAGGCGTTGGAGTCGAGTGCGGCGAGCACGGTGGTCACGGACTCCTCCTCCGGGACAATGGAGAGCTCTGGGGGGTGCGGCCGAGCTGTACGCGCTCGCCGGCGGGGTTCAGCGCGGATACGGGCGGGTCGGCGCCCGCCTCCAGGCTGTCGGGGCGGACGTGGACGCGCACGCGGCTGTTGCGGAACCGGATCCGCAGCTCGAGCGTGCTACGCGCCTTCCCGCAGGCGTAAGCCGCGTAGCACCCATCGTGCTCGCGCGGACTGCTCGCGCTGGCTCTCGTCGAGCGCGAGGTCGAGGCTGGCGAGGGCGGCCTCGTGTTGCGGGATCCAACGATTCTGGAGGGCTCGGAGCCGTCGGGCGGCGCGCCGCAGCTCGGCCGACAGCTCGGCCTCGGCGCGCTGGAGAGCGACGTAGCGCAGAGCGGCGCGCGTGGCGTCCGCGCAGGCGCGTGCGGCGAGCACCGTCGCGGAGCTGCCGCCGAGCGCCGAAAGCGGCGGCGGGTCCGGGATGTCGATCCGCTCCACCGAGGGGAGACGAGCGCCCATCATGTTCGTCCACGACAGCTCGAACGATGCGGGCTGCTGGACGTGGCGGGCCAGTAGCTCGAGCCGGCCGGGGCCGTCGAGCATCGCCGCCCGCGCCGACCAGAGCGCGACCTGCGCGGCCGCCTCATGCCACGCCAGCTCGGCGTCGGCGGCCTCGGTCCGGACCCGCGCCAGCTCGCGGAGCAGCACCTGGCGCTTGCGATCCAGCAGCTCGGCGCCACGCCTGGCGATGTCAAGCCTCCGCACGAGCCAGATCCGGCCCGCCCTACCCGGGGGAATCCGCAACGCCATCGACGTAGTGCGCGTCCAGGGTGGCAGGGGTGATCATCGAGAGCTCGTGCCGCGGCAGTCGCGAGGCGACAGCCCACGCGCGGTCGAGCGTGTCCTCAAGCGAGCGGCTTTGGTCCAGTGGCTGGGACAGGAAGTCCGACTCGAACGCCGCTGCGACGCGCAGATAGTCGCGGTCGCTTTCGGCCAGCGCGTCCTCACCGACCACTTCGGCGAGGTCCGCGGCCTGGCGGCCGCGGGAGGCGATCCCGTACAACTGAGCGGCGATCTCGAGGTGGTCGTCCCGGGTCAAGCCAGGGCCGGCGCCGTGGCCCATCAGCCGCGACAGCGAGGCGAGCGGGTCCAGCGGCGGCGAGATGCCGCGGGCGTAGGCCTCGGCGCTCAGCACCAGCTGGCCTTCGGTGATGTAACCGGTGACGTCGGGCACTGGGTGGGTGATGTCGCCGGCCGGCATCGTGAGCACCGGCACCTGCGTGAGCGATCCCGCCACGCCTTTGATCCTGCCGGCGCGCTCGAGCACTGAAGCCAGGTCGCTGTACAGGTAGCCGGGGTAGCCGCGGCGGCTCGGAACCTCGCCGCGCGCGGCAGATACCTGGCGTACGGCCTCGCAGTAGTTGGTCAGGTCGGCGAGCACCACCAGCACGTGGCGCCCGAGGTCGAACGCGAGGTGCTCGGCGACGGTCAACGCGACGCGCGGGGTGACGATCCGCTCGACCACTGGATCGTCGGCGGTATTGACGAACAGCGCCAGGTCGCCGAGCTCGGCGCGGCGCTCGAGCACGCTGCGGACTGTGTGGACGTCTGCGTGCGGGAGGCCGAGCGCCGCGAACACGATCGCGAACTGCTCGCCCTCGACGTGCGCCTGGGCCGCGACCTGCGCCGCCAGTTCGAGGTGCGGCAGCCCGCCGACCGAGAACACGGGCAGCTTCTGCCCGCGTACCAGCGTGGCGAGACCGTCGATCGCGCTCACTCCGGTGAGGATCGCCTCGGTTGGGGCCGCCCGCGCCGCGGGATTGATCGGCGCTCCGGCGACCGGGCGCAGCTCGCCCCCGAGCACCGGCGGCCCGCCGTCGATCGGGTCCCCGCGGCCGTTGCAGGTCCGTCCGAGCCACCCCTCGCCAACCGGAATCCGCATCGGGGTGCCTGAGAACGCGACCCGCGCCGAGTCCAGTCGCATCCCCGAGGTTCCTTCGAAGATCTCGACCACCGCAAGGTCGCGGTGCACGTCGAGCACCGTTCCGTGGCGGACTTCACCCGAGTCGAGCCTGACCTGTGCGACCTCGTCCCAGCCGACGTCCGTGACGTCCTGCACGACGATCAGCGGCCCGCGAATCGATCCGATCGAGCGGTACTCGATCGGAGCCGGCGGTGTCCTCCGCGCGGAATCCGGCCCCGCGGTCTGAGACTGATGCTCGGCCTCCGGTCTCGCGGTCATGACGGCGGCCCCAGCGACTCGAGCGCGCCGATCAGCTCACGGTGGATCCGCTCGACCTCGCCGGCGCCGTCGGGCGGCGTGTCGTAGCGGGCGCGCATCACCGTCGACAGGTCGGCTTCGTCGAGCTCTGCGATCGCTACCCCACGCGCGAGCAGCGCGATCAGTCGCTCGTGGACGGCGAGCACCAGCTCGAGCAGCGCACGCTGCTTGGCGGGCGAGCTGTACTGGTCGTTGTCGAGCACGGCGCTCTGCTGTAGCACCGCCTCGCGCAGCAGCCTCGCGGCGCGCAGCGACACGCGCTCGTGTGCGGGCAGCGAGTCGGCCCCGACCAGCTGGGCGATCGACTCGATCCTGTCGGCGTCGGTGAGCAGCCGCAGCGCGGTCAGGCGGCGCTCGCCCCAGGCGGGATCGCCGTGTTCGGCGTGCCAGGTGGCGAGCTGGTCGGCGTCGCGTGAGGAGGAGTCCCGCCAGCTGACGGCCGGGTAGTGCCGGGCGTAGGCGAGGTCGCGGTCGAGCGACCACACCGAGCGCACGAACCGCCGGGTGTGCGAGGTCACCGGCTCCGTCAGGTCTCCGCCGGGAGGCGAGACCGCGCCGAGGATGCTTACCGACGCGATGTCGCCGGCGAGCGTCTCGACCCGGCCGGCGCGCTCGTAGAAGTCGGCGAGCGCGGACGAGAGACCTGCCGGATAGCCCTCTTCGGCGGGGAGCTCGTCGGTGCGCGAGGCCAGCTCGCGCAGCGCCTCCGCCCAGCGCGAGGTGGAGTCCGCGATGACGACCGCGTCGTATCCCATGTCGCGGTAGTACTCGGCGACCGTCACCCCGGTGTAGATGCTGGCCTCGCGAGCCATGACCGGCATATTCGAGGTGTTCGCGATCAGCACGGTGCGTTCGAGCAGCGACCGCCCGGTTCGGGGGTCCTCCAGCCCCTCGAACTCCTCGAGGACGTCGGCCAGCTCGTTGCCGCGCTCGCCGCAGCCGACGTACACGATCACCGCCGCGTCGCACCATTTGGCGATCTGCTGGAGCAGCACGGTCTTGCCGGTGCCGAACCCGCCCGGGATCGCGGCGGTGCTGCCGCGCGCGATCGGAAACAGCAGGTCAAGGACGCGCTGGCCGGTGACGAGGCTCTCGGTCGCCGGCAGCCGCGCTTGTGCCGGCCGTGGACGACGGACCGGCCAGCGGTGTGAGAGACCGAGCAACGTGCCGCCGACGCGAGCGATCGGATCCTCGACCCGGTACGCGCCGACCGGCGCGATCCACTCGACCAGACCACCGCACTGGGGCGGCACCAACACGTGGTGCTCGACCGCCGCGGTCTCGCGCACGCTTCCCAGAATCGCACCGGGACCCAGTTCGCGGCCGGAGCTGACATTCGGGGTGAACTGCCACGCCCGCTCGCCGCCGAGGCTGCCGGTCGCGCGGCCGGGCTCTATCCGCACACCCGCGGCTGCCAGCGGACGCAGCACGCCGTCAAACACGCCTCCGAGCAGTCCGGGCCCGAGCTGCCCAGCCAGCGGACCACCGGTCGCGACCACGTCGTCACCCGGCCGGAGCCCGCCGGTGTACTCGTACACCTGCACGGTCGCCGAGGCGCCGTCGAGCGCGATCACCTCGCCCGGGAGACGCCGCGGGCCGACCTCGACCAATTCGAGCATTGCGAGGCCGTCGCCCGCGCTCACCTCGACCACCGGGCCGTTGACGCGCGTGACGAGCGCCGAGGTCATCGCCACAGCCGCTCGAGCTCCTCCCCCAGCGCGTCGAGGTGGCGCTCGACCTGCGCGCTCAGCGAGTAGTCGAGCTCGCGGCTCCCGGCGCGCGCGACGAATCCGCCGTTCGGCGCGGTCACGATCTGCACGGACCCGCTGCCGGCGAGCCGCTTGCGGGCCTCCCCAGCGAGAGCTTCGTTCAGCCGCTCGTACCGCGGGTCGTGGATCAGCTGAAGCGCCGCCGCGCGCACTGCCGCGGTGGCGTCGTTCAGCACCGCCCGCTGCGCCCGCAGTACGGTCGTGCGTGCATCGCCGCGCGCCTGCGCAAGTCGCTCGCGCTCCTCAAGGTCCGCGAGCGCCTCGGCGGCGGTGCGACGCTCGGCGAGCAGCGCCGCCGCGTGCGCACGGGCCTCGACGAGGGTCTGCTCCGCGCGGTTCCGTGCCGCACGCTGGATCGCGTGAGCCTCGGCCGAGGCGCCGTCGAGCGCGGCGTTCTGCACGTCCTCGAGCGTCACGCGGGCATCACCACCCACAGCCGCCGGCCGCCGTCCGCAAGCTCGCCCGCGATCGCGTCATGTACGGCGGGCGTGAGGATCACGAGCGCCACATCGGCGGGCAACGCCCGCCACGCGGCGAGGGCGGCGTCGGGCTCGTCGGCTGCGGCGACGGACACGCCCGCGAGCGCGAAGCCGCGCACCCGGTCGCTCTCTCCGATCGCGGCGATCCCGCTCATGCCTTGCCGATCAGGATGATCGCGACGATCAGCCCGTAGATGGCAATGCCTTCGGCCAGTCCGACGATCACCAGCGCGCGGCCCAGCATTTCCGGCTTCTCGGCGATCGCGGCCAGCGCGGCCGACCCGGTGTAGGAGACGGCCACCCCGGCGCCGATCGTCGACCCGGCAACCGCGATTCCCGCGCCGAGAAACGCGTCGCCCGAGCTGCGGCTCGCCGCCGCCGTGGTGGCGGCCTGGGCAGGATCGACCACGCCGGCGAGCATCAGCAGTAGCGCCACTGCGGACGCGCCGGCGATCGTGATGTTGACCCTCATCAGCCACCGTACGCCGACTCTCGGCGAGCGGCGCAGCAGCGCCCGCGCCGTCAACCCTCCGCCGACGGCGGCGGGCGCGGCAATCAACAACGACTCGATCATTGCGCCTCCTTCGTAGATAACAATGGCAGGCTCCACGGCCTGAACGGACGACCCTCCCGCGCGAACACGCGCGAGAACAGCTCGTAGTACTCCAGTCGCAGCGCCTGCACCGCGACGACGAGCCCCTCGAGCGCGAACGCCACGGCACTGCCGATGACGAACACGGTGGCCGCCGCCAGATCGCCGAGCGGAGAGCCGATCAAGCCGCCCGCCGCGTGCAGCACCTCTTGACCGATTGCTGCGTGCATCAAGCCGAACGCGGCGAGGCGCGCGAAGGAGAACACATTCGAGAAGACTCGCAGCAACGCATCGAGCAGGCCGATCAGCACCTCGAACACGCCCGCAGGACCGGGACCCGCTTCGGAGCGAAGCCCGATCGTGAGCGGCAGGACCGCCGCCACGACGACGGTGAAGCCGAGGATCTCGGGCGGAGGCGCGTGAACGGCGATCCCGAGCCCGATCAGACCGAAGCCGACCAGCAGCATGAGCCCTGGTACGCCAGACGCCGCGGTCAGCGCCAGCCGCGCTCCGCCTTCGCGCCACCGGTTGACGATCCCGATCGCGTAGCCGCCGGCGAGCAGGCAGCCACCGACCACCACGGCGACGACGAGGAGCCGCGTCGGCTCGTCAAGGGGCGCAAGCCACAGCGTCGGCAGCACCTTGGTGGGACCGAAGAACTCGCCGTACAGCGCCCCGAACACCATTGCCGCAGCGCCCGGGGCGGCGATCATCGGCCACGCCTTGCGCAACGATTGAAGGCGCGGGTGACGAGTGCGGCGCAGCGCCAGCGCCGCGAGCACGATCAGCAGCCCGTCGCCGACGTCGCCGAACATCATCCCGAACATCAGGCTGTAGGTGAACGCCACGAACGGTGTCGGGTCGACATCCTCATACGGCGGGGTGCCGTACGTGGTCAGCAACGGGTGGAAAGGCTCGGCGGCCCGTGCCGGAGCGAGCAGCGTCGGCGGCCGTGCGCCGCGTGGACTGGGCAGCTCGACCAGGGACGCCCCGAGGGGCGCGAGCCGCTCGCCCAGATGTGCGAGCTCCGGCTCCGGCGCCCAGCCCACGAATACGGCGAAGCTCCGGTGCTGCACGGGGCTCGCCCTTCTGCGCCCGAGCTCCACCTCGCCGGCCAGCAGCTCGCGTGCTCCGTCTTGCTCGAGTTGCTGGACCTCGGGCGCCCGGCGGGACAGGACCGGCTTGGCGCGCGCGCCTCGATCGCCCCCGCGCTCTAGTCGCCGGAGCGCCTCGAGGGCGGGGCCTTCGCCGCTTCCGAGCGGCCCGGCCAGATCGACCGTGCCGCTCTCCGCCAGCGCGACGAGCACGTGGCGCACGCTGCCGCGGAGTGCCACCACTGCAATCCGCCGCATGCGTACGGGCAGCGTTCGCTCAGGCAGCTCCACCGATCAGCTCCGTGATTTCGGAATCTGTGCCGTGCGCGGCCGCCTGAAGTGCGCGGGCCGTGCGCTGCGCGTCGATGCCCAGCAGCGTGACCGAGGCGAGCACGACTGCTTCGTCGCTGTTGGTGCGCAGCAGTGCGAGCGCGTCGCGTTCGACCCGATCCGACCATCCGAGCTCGGCACGCCACAGCTCGGCAGGATCGTCCACGCCGGCAAGCGCCCAGCTCGCGCGCGCGGGCAGCGCCGCCCGCAGCTCGTCCAGCGAGCCGGCGGCGAGCGCCCGATCGCTGGCGGCCGGCAGCTGGCGGAGCTGTGCAGTGCGCTCACGACTGCCGGCGACCAGCAGCTCGCGCGCGAGCAGCAGCGCCCCCGCGCCCGCGACCCAATCCGCGGCCTCCGGAGCGGCCTCCTCCACCCGGCGCGCCCAGGAGATCCGCAGCCCGAGCGCCAGCTCCGCGGGCGTGCCCCCTTCAATCTTCCCCCAGGCAGAAGAGGCGATCGTCTGCGCCATCTCCTCGATCGTGCGCGCCTGATCGATTTGCCCCCACGCGGTCGCCAGACCCCCGAGCACGAACGGCTCGGGCTCGCGTCCGTCGCTGGCGAAGGCCGCCAGGCGCGCGTCGATGTTCGCCAGCTCGAACCACCCAGCAAGCGTCCGCACCAGACCGGCGCCGGGAGACGGCAACCAGCCCGCGAGGATCCGCAGATGCCAAAGCAGCGTCTCAGCGACGGCGCGTTCCGCGCGGACCGGGCCGCTACCGGCGTGTACGCGCTCGCCGTATGCGCTCCCCGCAAGCACGCCAATGCCAGCTTCCAGCGACGGCGAACGGGCGATCGCCCGCGCGTGCTCGGCGCCCACCGCCCGGGTCCGCAGGAGCCGCGCGCGCGTCACCCCTGCTGTCCACCCCGCCCTCATTCGCCGCCCTCGAACATCCGCTCGACCATCTCGTCGACCAGCGCCGGGGTGCGCTCCCGGCCGCGAGCATGGACTCGGGCAGCGTGGCCTCGAGCGTCGGCGAGCATCGCTGCGACCTGCTGCTCGGTGGTCGCGCGGCGACGCGCGAGCAATTCGGCCGCGACCCGCTCACCCTCCGCGCGCGCATCGGCGAGGATCCGCCGGCGCTCGGCATCGGCTGCAGCCGCGATCTCGGCAGCATCCGAGATCGCGGTCGAGCGGATCAGCTCGCCCTGCGCTTCGATCTCGTCGAGCCGCGCGAACAGGAATGCGACCTCGCCGGTCAGCTCCTCTCCGCGAGATGGGACCGCGACGACGCCCGCCGCCGCCCCAGGTGGCGGCCGGGTGCGCCGCAGCCGCTCGAGCAGCTGGGTGAGCGCACTCACGGCGCGCGCGACGCGAGCGTGATCAGCAACACCAGGCCATAGGCGACGGTGAGCGTTCCGATCACCCACAGAGCTACGTCAATCCGTTGCTTGGCCGTGGCTCCGAGGTCGAGGTCGTGCAGGATGCCTCGTATTCCAAGCATCCCGTGGACCGTGACGGCGAGCAGGAAGCCGGTCTCGAGGACGAAGATGATCGGGTTGGCGATGTAGCTCAGCACTTCGCTGTACGTCCGCAGGCCGCCTGTCTGGTGAACGATGAAGTGCTGGGCGATGATGTGCATGGTGGCCAGCGCGACGAGCGCGAGGCCGCTGCCGGCGGTCCAGTACCACACCCGGGCCGAGCGTCCGCGCCGGTAGACGGCGGGTGGTTCTTGCTTAGGGAGCTCGACGACGCTCATCACACCGCTCCCAGGATGTGGAGAGCGGCGTAGATGATCCCTGCCGACCCGATCGCGGTTCCGGTCCAGAACAGCGCCCGCTCACGGGGGACCGCAATGCCGCTGCCGACGAGCGCGACGCGAATGCCGTTGAGGCCGTGGAAGAGGACGGCGGCGATCAGCACGACCTCGAGAGCGAGGAAGCTCTTGGCGGTCACCAGGCTGAGGAAGCTGCTCCAGGCGGAGTGGCCGATCAGCAGCATCGAGAGCACGGCGAGGTGCAGGTACAAATAGAGCACGATCACCACTCCGGTGATGCGGTGCAGCGCCAAGGCACGTCCGCCACGGCCCCTTCCGCGCGGCTCCAGCCAGCCGCTCTCGGCGGGCCCCCGGCCCTTGTGGTGAACCGGCCCGGCGAGGGCCCGCTCAGCCGTGCCCGGAAGCTCGTTGATCGCGGGCTCGCTCATCGCTTGCCCTCCTTGTCGTCTTGATGTCCGAAGATCAGCTCGCGGCGCAGGGCCATGATCCGCTCGGCCGGGATCGCGTCGGTCGGGCACGCGCTGGTGCACTCGAACCCCACGTGGCAGCGCCACACGCCCTCGGGCCGGCTCGCCCACGCCAGCACGTCCTCGCGTTTGACACCGCGCGGCTCCTCGAGCAGCCGCTCGGCGGCGCCCAACGCGGCCGGACCGACGTACTCGTGCGAGGTCGCGGCGACCGGGCACGCCGACAGGCACAGCCCGCACTCGATGCAGTCCTCCAAGCGCATGAAGTCGGCGCCGAGCGGCGCGGCGCGATGCTGATCGTGCAGCGGATGGTGGTGCAGCAACACCTCGGCGTGTTGGCCTTCCACGACATCGCCGCGCTGAGCGTCTGGCGGGAGCTCGCTGGAGCGGATGATCGGGTGCGCATGCGGGAAGCGAGCAAAGAACCCCTCCATCTCGACGACCAGATCGGTCAGGATCGGCAGGTTCGCCAGCGGCTCGACTGTGATCTGCGCACCGTGA
>CAVWAC010000005.1:0-269019 GCA_963752905.1 uncultured Solirubrobacterales bacterium | reverse complement strand
GCACGCGCCGGCGGGATCGAAGCGGGCCTTGACCTGCTCCATCAAGCGTAGCGACGGACCCTCGGCCGGGCCCCAGGGCGACAGCGTTGCGCGCGCGTCCGCCGGGGCGTCGAGGATCACCGACACGGCGCCGGTGGGCAGCGCGGCCCGCAGGCGGGTGATCGCGCCGGGATCGACGGCGACGTAGCTCGTGCCGAGTCCCGCCCGGCCGACGAGTGCGCCGTCGCAGGCGCGGACGGCGGCGACGATCGCCGGCAGGGCGCTCGGCAGCGCCCCGATGCGCACGATCGCGCCCTCTGCGGCACGCTGGGCGGCGCGCTGTCCCGCCCACAATCCCTCGTCGTTGCCGACGACCTCGATTCCCCCGAACCCGGCGGCGGCGATGAGCTCGGCGACGCGCCGGATGCGCCGGTCGGCCGCCGCCCCGGCACACCGCGCGAGCAGCATCCCGCGCTGGCCACGCCAGGCGACGTCGAGGCACTCGAGCTCGAGCGGGGCGCCGGCGAGCACGCGGGCGCCCTCGGTGAGCGTCGCAGGGTCGCCGGTCGTGCCGAGCGCGGTCGCCGTGGCCACCGGCTGCGGGTGCAGCCGCACGGTGGCGGCGAGGATCAGGCCGAGCGTGCCGAAGGAGCCGGAGAACAGCTTGCCGAGGTCGTATCCCGCGACGTTCTTGATCACCTTGCCGCCCGAGCGGGCGATCGTGCCGTCGCTGAGGGCGACGGTGAGCCCGACGACGAGGTCGCGCGGGCCGCCGTAACGGTGGCGCCGCGGGCCGGTGTCGGCGGTGGCGATCACGCCGCCGATCGTCGCCGCGGGGGCGTCGAGGCCGAGCGGGGGGTCGAGCGCGAGCATCTGCCCGGCGGCGGCGAACCGCTCCTGGGCGGCGGCGAGCGGAACGCCGGCCTGGAGCACGGCGGTGAAGTCGCCGGCGTTGTGCTCGACGATCTCGCTCAGGGCGGCGGTGCTCAGCTCGAGATCGGGCGCGGGGACGGGGTTGCCCCACTGCAGCTTGCTGCCGCGGCCGCGGCAGCGCACCGACCGACCCTCGGCGGCGGCCGCGGCGAGCGCGGCTGCGGCGGCCTCGAAGCTCTCGGGGGCGAGCGTCCGCGTCGACACTAGAAGCGCTCCGCCAGCCCGGCCTGCTCGAGCGGGTGGCGGCGGTAGGGGCCGGGCACCTCGCCGCACAGACGCGGGGTCGGCATCACCTTGCCGGGGTTGGCGAGCCCAGCCGGATCGAAGGCGCAGCGCAGGCGCTGGAAGGCCTCGAGGTCGGGCTCGGAGAACATCGCGGGCATATACGCCTTCTTGTCGACGCCGACGCCGTGCTCGCCGGTGATCGAGCCGTCGGCGTCGACACAGGCCTTGACGATCAGCCCGGCGAGCTTCTCGGCCCGCTCGGGCTCGCCCGGCCGGGCGGCGTCATAGCAGACGAGCGGGTGTAGGTTGCCGTCGCCGGCGTGGAAGACGTTGGCGACCTGGAGGCCGTACTCGGCGGCGAGCGCGTCGATCTGACGGAGCACCTCGGGCAGCCGGGTGCGCGGGATCACCCCGTCCTGGACGTAGTACGCGGGGGCGATCCGGCCCATCGCGGCGAAGGCCGCCTTGCGGGCGCGCCAGATCTGCGCCCGCTCGTAGTCGCTGACCGCGACGCGGGCGTCGAGGGCACCGGAGGCGCTGCACAGCGCCATCACCTGCTCGAAGCTCGTGTCGCACTCCTCGCGGGGCCCGTCGAGCTCGACGACGAGGGCGGCGCCGGCGTCGAGCCGGTAGCCGGCGTGGGTCGCGCCCTCGGCGGCCTCGATCGACAGCCGGTCCATCATCTCGATCGCCCCGGGGACGATCCCGGCGCGGACGATCGCGCTCACCGCCTCGCCGGCGTCGCCGGTGTCCTCGAAGAAGGCGACGAGCGTGCGGACGGTCTCGGGTACCGGCACGACGCGCAGGACGATGCGGGTGGCCACGCCGAGCGTGCCCTCGGAGCCGACGAACGCCCCGAGCAGGTCATAGCCGGGCGCATCGCGGTCGAGCTCGACGACGCTGCCGTCGCTGAGCACGACCTCGAGGCCGGTCACGTAGTTGGTGGTGAAGCCGTACTTGAAGCAGTGCGCACCGCCTGAGTTCTCGGCCACGTTGCCGCCGATCGTGCAGACGATCTGGCTGGAGGGATCGGGGGGGTAGAAGTGCGTGGGGGCCACGGCCCGGGACACCGCGAGGTTCGTCACGCCGGGTTCGACGACGACTCGCGAGTTGGCCAGATCGATCGAGACGATCCGTCGCAGTCGGGCGAGGACGATGAGCACCCCCTCGGCGACGGGCAGGGCGCCGCCGGACAGGCCGGTGCCCGCCCCGCGCGCCACCCAGGGCAGACCCGCCTCGGCGAGCGTCGCGACGACGGCGCGGACCTCGGCCGCGCTTCCGGGCAGCACCGCGGCGAGCGGCGTCTCACGGAGGTGCGAGAGGCCGTCGGAGCGGTAGGTGGCGAGGGCGTGCGGGTGGGTGAGGACGTAGTCCTCTCCGCAGATCCCCTCCAGGCGGGAGATCACATCCGCGCCGCTACGCATACGGGCAGTATCGCCCAATCGCGGCGGACGGCCAGTGGTCTTTAGTGAATCGTCACCTGCACGGTTCGGCTGCTGACCGCCGCCCCGGACGGATAGGTCCAGGAGATGCGCAGCGAGCCGCTGGCCGGGAAGGCGAGGCGGGTGTCGAAGTAGCCGCGGGGATCGGTGATGGTGAGCGTCGTCAGCGTCGTCCACGCGCCGTGCGCGCCGCGGGCGAACAGGATCCTCGCCTGCTGGGAGCCGGCGAAGGTGTGGGCCGGGCGCACGCCACCCCAGACCTCGAGGCGCTGGCCGCGGCGGCCCTTGGTCACCGGGAGGTAGAGCGGCAGCCGGTAGGCGCTGTAGGTCGCCTTGGGCGCGCCCCTGTAGGTCGCCAGCCCGCTGTCGAACTGGCTCGGGCCGGGCCGGGGGTCGTAGAGCAGGTACTGCATCGTGGTGACGATGCGCGGGTTGCGCCACGACAGGTACTCCGCCCAGTTGAGGTAGTAGGCGGCGGTCGCCGGCGTGACGAAGTTGCCCCTCGACGGCGGCCGGGTCACGTACCCGTACTCGTTGTTGTAGATCGGCAGCGCCCGGTAGCGGCCGTACACCCGCTGGGCGCGGTCGAGCGTCCGCTCGAGGTTGGGGATCTCCGAGAAGGCCGCGAAGTCGGGGTCCGTGGAGGCCTCCTGCGTCGGCGGGAGATTCTGCGGGTAGGGATGCACGCCGAAGCCGCCGGCCGAGAACAGGGCCGGGTTCTGGGCGGCGAACCGCCGCGAGGCGGCGTTCGAGGTCGGACAGCCGGTGCCGCGAGCGGCGCTGCCGCGCAGCGGGCTGAAGTGCGAGTCCACGCAGTACAGCGTGCGGATGAACTGCAGCGGCTTGGTCTGGCCGAAGTCCCCGGGCAGGCCCTGCGGGTTCTTGCGCCAGCCCGTGAGCTGCAGGCCGCGCGCGGCGAGCTGGCCGATGACCATCGTGTCGCGGGTGTGGCCGGTCGCGCGGAGGCTGCTCCAGGCGGCGTTCAGCAGGCCGCGGTACATGTTCGGCGCGACCGAGACGGTCGAGCCGTCGGTGGCCTGGGGGCCGAGGTCCTCGCCGAAGTTGACCTCGTTCCACAGCTCCCAGTTGCGAACGGCCGGAAGTCCCTGGTAGCTGCCGCTGTAGCGCTTGGCGACGGCGTGGACGAAGTAGCCGAACTCACGAGCCGAGGGCTTCCAGGCGAAGTGCGGGTTGTTGCGGGCGTTGCGCGGGATGCCGGAGCCGTCGGCCCAGATCGGCGAGCCGCCGGTGAGCACCATGTCGACGGTGATCCCGTCACTGGCGGCGTCGCGCACGACCGCGTCGTAGCGGGCCCAGTTCGCTCTCGGATATGCCGCCGGGTCGCCGGCGTTGAAGTTCTTCGGCCGGGTGGCGGAGAGCGGCTTGGGGGCGATCGCCGACCACTCGACGTAGACCCGGGCCTCGCCGACGCCGAGCATGTGCATCCGGGTGAGCACCGCGGTCGGATCGCTGAGCAGACCGTCGTCCTCGAACATCGCCACCTGCGAGTGGGAGGCCTGCGCCGGAGCGGCGGCGAGGGCGAGGACGGCCAGCAACCCGGCGAGCGCCAGCAGGATCGTGCGCCCGGCGGCGCGCGTGAGCGTCCTGGGGAGGGGCACGGTGAGATAACCCGTTGCCCGCGGCGAAGTTGCGTCTCGCTGCCATCCGAGCTGCATGCTGTGTGAAGTCCTCTTGGTTAGCGCGTGATCGTGACCGTGCGGCTGTAGATCGTCGGCCCGCCGGGGGAGCTCCAGGCGAGCCTCACTGCACCGCCGCCATTGAACGAGTGATGCACATCGAAGTAGCCGACACGGTCATGCAGCGGGACCCGCTGCACCGTGACGAACTGTCCCTGACCGTCCGGACGGAACTGGATCTGAACCGGGGCGGGAACTCTGCCGCTGACGGCAGCGTACCGGGCCGGGCGCACGTCGCCCCAGACCTCGAGCGCGCCCCCGGAGGCGTGGCTGGTCACCGGCATGAACAGCGGCAGTCGGTAGGCGGGGTAGGTCGCCTTCTCGGTCCCGTTGGTGAACTCGATCCCGGTCGCGAAGTTGCCGGCCGGGGGGTCGGTGAGCAGGTACTGGTCGTAGGAGCGGATCCGCGGATCGCGCCAGGAGAGGTACTCCGACCAGTTGAGGTAGAGGGCGGCGACGGCCGGCGAGACGGTCCCGAACACCGTCTCCGGCGGGTTGGTCTCGTAGCCGAACTCGGTCGAGTAGATCGGCATCCGGGCGCTCGAGCCGTAGGCCGAGGCCGCCTTGTCGAGCGCGGCCTCGAGCCGGGGCAGCGCGGGCAGGTCGGCGTAATCGGGCTCGTCCGGGGTCGGGGTGTTCGGCGGCCCGATCGGATAGGGATGCACGGCGAAGCCCGTGGCCCGGAACAGCGCCGGATGGGCGGCGGTGAAGGTCGTGGTGGACCCCGAGGCCGGGCAGCCGATCGCGGTCGCCGCCGCGCCGTGGAGGATCTGGAAGTTGCCGTCGACGCAGTAGAGGTCGCGCACGAAGCGCAGCGGCACCATGTAGCGGAACATCCCCGGGCCCTCGCCGATGCTCAGGCCACGCGGGGCGAGCTCGCCGATGAGCACGGTGTCGGCGGCATGGCCGGTCTGCTGCAGCGCCGCCCAGGCCGCGTCGAGCAGGCCGCGGTAGAGGGAGGGGGACACGTCGATCCGCGACTGGTTGGTCGTCTGCGGCGCGAGCATCGGCCCGAAGTTGGGCTCGTTCCAGATCGCCCACATGTGGACGGCGGGCAGCGGAGCGGACGCGCCCGGGGGGGTGTAATGGCCGCTGTAGCGGGTCCCGACCGCGCGCACGAAGGCGCCGAAGTCGCCGGCGGAGGGATGCCACTGGGGGTGGGCCGGGTGGCCGGGATCGCCTGCGCCGCGGGCCCACAGCGGCGGTGGGGGCCCGAGCGTGAGATCGACCTGCATGCCGCGGGCCTGGGCGGCGCGGACGATCGCGTCGTAGGCGCTGAAGCTGCTCGGCGGATAGGCGGCCGGGTCGGCGCCGTTGAACCCCGCCGGCGGGGTGGTCGAGGTCGGATCCGGCGCCACCGCGCCGAGCGAACCGAGCTCGCCCCAGGGCATGAACACGCGCACCGTCTGAACGCCGAGCCGCCCCAGCAGATCAAGCGTCCCGCCCGGGTCCTGGTGGAGCTGGCTGTCGGCCTCGAAGATCGACATCAGCGGCGTCGTGCGGGGGCCGGAGCTCGTCGCGCCGGTGCCGGTCGCCGTGCTGCTGCCGCAGCCGCTCAGCACCAGCGCCGCGAGCAGCGTCGCGGCTCCAGCTGCGCGCGCCGACCACCGGCGCGCCACTCGGGGAGATAGTGAGCGCACACGGCTGACGGTAACGAGTGACGGCTGCGAACGGCGCGGTCGGGGTGGGTGCGCGGCCTACAATCCGGCCGGATGCTCGCCCCCGCGCGTCCGCGCCCCACGGGCCCGTCGCCATCCTCCGCCGTCGCCGGGCCGCTCTCGATCGACCTCGCCGTCGTGCTCGCGCTCACCGCGCTCGGCGCGGTGCTGCGCTTCGCCACGCTCGGCGCCCAGAGCTTCTGGTTCGACGAGGCGCAGCTCGCCCACGAGGTCGGGCTGTCACTGGGCGGCCTCGTGCACACGCTCGGAAAGCAGGAGACGAGCCCGCCCCTGTACTTCGTGCTCGTGTGGGGGTGGAGCAAGCTGTTCGGCCACGGCGAGGTGGCCCTGCGCTCGTTCTCGGCGCTGGCCGGCACCGCGGCCATCCCCGTCGCCTACCTGGCCGGCCGCGAGCTCGTCTCCCGCCGGGCCGGCGTCGTTGCCGCCGCGCTCGTGGCCCTCAGCCCGTTCATGATCTGGTACTCGCAGGAGGCCCGCGAGTACATGCTCCTCGCCCTCACCTCGGCGGGCTCGGTGCTGTTCTTCGCCCGGGCTTGGAACCGCCGCGAGCGCCGCGACTTCCTGTGGTGGGGCGTGCTGTCGGCGCTCGCGCTGCTCACCCACTTCTACGCCGGCTTCCTCGTCGCGCCGGAGGCGGTGCTGCTCCTGTGGCGGCGGCGTACGCGGGCGTGCCTGTTCGCGGTCGTCGGACTCGCGGTCGTCCAGCTCGCGCTGATGCCGCTCGCCATCTCCGACACATCGCATCCGATCGGCTGGATCAAAGCCGTGCCGCTGTCGACCCGGATCGACCAGGTGCCGGTCGCCTTCGCGCTGAACACGCTCTATCAGAGCTCGGTGGTCAACTACGGCATCCTGGCCGCGGCGATTGTGCTCGCGGCGGTGATCCTGCTGCTCGTAGGCGGCGCCGGGCCGCGGGAGCTGCGTGGCGCGGCGCTGGCGGGGGTCCTCGCCGGCGCGGTCATCCTGCTGCCGCTGCTCGCGGTGGCCACCGGCCACGACTACTACATCGCGCGGGCGCTGATCCCGGCCTGGGTGCCACTCGCGATCGTCGTCGGCGCCGCGTGCACGACGGTGCGGCTGCGGTGGGCGGGGGTGGTGCTCGCCGTGGTCACGCTCGGCGCCTTCGTGTTCGCCGGGGTGAAGATCGCCGGGGACTGGCGCTACCAGCGCAGCGACTGGCGGGGCGCGGCGCGTCTGTTGGGCGCGAGCCCCTCGCGCCGGGCGATCGTGGCCGTCGACGGCTCGCTCGCCACCGATCCGCTCGCGCTCTACCTGCCGCGGGTGCCGTGGTCCCAGCCGCACGGTCCCGTGTCGGTGTCCGAGGTCGACGTCGTCGCCGGCACCTACGAGACGCCCGCCGCCCGGCTGCCCGCCGGAGCGCGCCTGATCGGCCGCGGCAGCGTCCACGGGCTGACCGTTGCCCGGTTCGCGGTGAGCCCCGCCTGGCAGGGCACCCCGGAGCAGATCGCCGCCCGCGCGGGCACTCTGCTCAGCGCCCCGTCCGCTGCGCCAGCGGTGCTGATCGAGCAGGGCATCGCCTAACCTGTGCGCCCCATGCGACGGCTGCGCCCCATCGTGCTCGTGCTGCTGTGCGCGGTCCTCGCCGGGGCGCTGAACGCGCCCGTCGCCGCGGCCGCGGCGAACCCCGTCGTCGTCGACTGCACGGCGCACAACCAGCTCACCCACACCTACACGGTCGCTCAGTTGCGCAACGCGCTGGCGACGATGTCGGCCGATGTCAAGGAGTACACCGCCTGCCCGGACATCATCCAGCGGGCGCTCAACGCCCAGCTCGGCGGCCTGCACGCCTCGGGCGGGGGCTCGGGCGGCGGCGGGTCGTTCCTGCCCACGCCGGTGATCGTGCTGCTCGTCGTGCTGATCCTCGGCGGGGCGACGTTCGCCGCCCTGGCTCTGCGGCGCCGCGGCGGCGCTGATCAGGGCTGACGAGCGCTCGCAGCGGCCGCTCTACACTGGAGCGAACATGGCTTCGCAGCGTCAGATCGACGTCGGCGGCGTACCCATCGGCGGCGGTGCCCCCGTCGCCGTCCAGACGATGACCAAGACCGAGACCGCGGACCTGACCGCGACGATGGACCAGATCCGCCGGGTGGCCGACGCGGGCGCCGACATCGTCCGCGTCGCCGTCCCGCGCGAGAAGGACGCCGAGGCGCTGCGGACGATCGTCCGCGACTCGCCGATCCCGGTGATCGCCGACATCCACTTCAACCACACGCTCGCGCTCAAGGCGCTCGACGCCGGCGCGCACTGCGTGCGTCTGAACCCCGGCAACATCGGCGGTCCGGACAAGGTGGCCGAGGTCACCGCGCGGGCGACCGAGCTCGGAACGCCGCTGCGGATCGGCGTCAATTCGGGTTCGCTGCCGCGGCACCTGCACGAGCTCGAGGACGAGAACCCGGTCGAGGCGCTCGTCGCCGCTGCGGTCGAGTTCGTCGAGCTGATGGAGCGCCTGGACTTCGAGAACTTCAAGGTGTCGATCAAGTCGACGAGCGTGCCGAACACGATCGCCTCCAACCGCCTGCTCTCGGAGCGGATCCCCTACCCGCTGCATCTCGGGGTCACCGAGGCGGGAACGAAGTGGTCCGGCTCGCTGAAGTCCGCCGTCGGGCTCGGCACCCTGCTCGCCGACGGGATCGGTGACACGATTCGCATCTCGCTCTCGACCTTCCACGCCGAGGAGGAGGTCAAGGTCGCCTGGGAGATCCTCAAGGCGCTCAAGCTGCGCGAGCGCGGCCCGGTGCTGATCGCCTGCCCGACCTGCGGCCGGCTCCAGTTCGATATGGACACGGTCGTCGCCGAGGTCGAGCGCCGGCTCGAGGCCTACGACGACCCGATCGAGGTCTCCGTCCTCGGCTGCGCCGTCAACGGCATCGGCGAGGCGCGCCACGCCGACTTCGGCATCACCGGGGCGAAGGACATGGGCATGATCTACTCGCGCGGCGAGCCGCTCAAGAAGGTGCGCACCGAGGATCTCGTCGACGAGCTGTTCGCCGAGATCGACCGCTACTACGCCGCCGGCAAGCGGGTCGTGCGTGACGAGGCGAGCGCCGCCGAGGCGGCGGCCTGGCTGCAGGAGAACGAGGACGCGACCGCGATGACCCCAGAGCGGCTGGCGGCGATGGAGGCGGCGGCCGCCGCCGCCGAGGACGAGCAGGATGCCCCGGCGGCCGTCCGGCTCGACGAGAGCATCTCGCCGGTGGCCGGCCGCCGGTTCACCCGCACCTGAGCGCCGCTACTTGACGTTCTCGTAGCCGGTGGCGACCTTCGCCCAGTCGACCGTGTTCCACCACGCGTCCAGGTAGTCCGGGCGCCTGTTCTGATACTTGAGGTAGTAGGCGTGCTCCCACACGTCGACGCCGAGCAGCGGCGTCTGGCCGTCGGTCACCGGGTTGTCCTGGTTGGCGGTCGAGACGATCGCCAGGCCGGAGCCGTCGTGCACGAGCCAGGCCCAGCCCGAGCCGAAGCGGTTGACACCGGCGTCCTTGAGCTTGGCCTTGAACTCGTCGAAGGAGCCGAACGCCGACTCGATCGCCGCCCGCAGGTCGCCCTGGGGCTCGCCCCCGCCGCTCGGCGACATCCAGTCCCAGAACAGCGAGTGGTTGAGGTGGCCGCCACCGTTGTTGCGCACGGCGCCGCGCTTGTCCTCGGGGATCGCGGAGAGGTTCTTGACGACGTCCTCGATCGGCTTGTCCTCCCACTCCGTGCCCTGCAGTGCCGCGTTCACCTTGTCGACGTACGCCTGGTGGTGCTTGTCGTGGTGCAGGCGCATCGTCTCCTCATCGATGTGAGGCTCGAGCGCGCTGTAGTCATAGGAGAGAGGCGGTACTGAGTAGGCCATATCGGGCTCCTTGGGGACTTGTCTAGGGGTAGATCCACTTCTATCAGATGCCCTGCGGGGTCAGTGAGTACTCGTCGCTGGGTAGGCTTGGCGCCCGATGACCCGTCTCTCCGGCTATTTCCTCCCCACCGAACGCGAGCCCCCGGCCGATGCCGAGGCGCTGTCGCACAAGCTGATGGTCCGCGCCGGCCTGATCCGCCAGGTCGGCTCCGGGCTGTGGTCCTGGCTCCCCGCCGGCTGGCGCGTGCACCAGGCGATCGTCGAGATCGTCCGCGAGGAGATGAACGCGATCGGCGGCCAGGAGATGCTGATGCCGGTGCTCCATCCGGCCGAGCCGTGGCGCCGCACCGGCCGCTATGACATCGACGAGATCTTCAAGCTGCAGGACCGCCGTGGCGCCGACATGGTGCTCGCGATGACCCACGAGGAGATCGTCACCGGGCACGTCGCCGCCGCCGTGCGCTCCTACCGCGACCTGCCCCTGATCCTCTACCACTTCCAGATCAAGGAGCGCGACGAGCCGCGGCCCCGCGCCGGCGTGCTGCGGACGCGCGAGTTCATCATGAAGGACGCCTACACCTTCGACCGCGACGCCGAGGGCCTCGACGTCGCCTACCGCAAGCACATCGAGGCCTACGACCGGATGCTCGACCGCTGCGGGCTCGAGTGGTACCGGGTGGAGGCCGACGTCGGCATGATGGGCGGCCACGGCGCCGACGAATACATGGCGCCGTGCGCGGCCGGGGAGAACGACGTCGCGTTCGCGCCCGGATACGCGGCCAACGTCGAGGTGGCGAGCGCCGATGCTCAGCCCGTGACCCTGCCCGCGCCGCTGGCCGCGCCCGAGGAGGTGCACACGCCGGGGATGACGACGATCGACGCCGTGGCCCGCGCGCTCGAGCTCCCCGAGGGGGCGCTGCTCAAGGCCTTCCCGGTGATCGTCGGCGAGGACGAGATGAAGCTGATCGTCGTCCGCGGCGACCACCGGGTCAACGAGATCAAGCTGCAGACGGCCCTGCGGGCAACCTTTCGCCCGGCGCGGGCGGAGGAGATCGAGGCGCGGCTCGGACCGCCCGGGTTCATCGGCCCGGTCGGGGCCCAGATGCCGATCCTCCTTGACGAGGCGGTCACGCCCGGGCCCTACGTCGTCGGTGCCAACCGCCCCGATCTTCATCTCCGGGGCGTCGAGCCGGGCCGTGACTTCCCCTTCGAGACCGTCGACGTGCGGACCGTCGTCGCCGGGGACACCGTCGGCGGCGCACCGCTCCGGATCGAGCGGGCGATCGAGGTCGGGAACATCTTCAAGCTCGGCACACGCTATTCCGAGCCGCTCGGGGCGAGCTATCTCGACGAGTCCGGCCACGCTCAGCTCGTGTGGATGGGCTCCTACGGCTTCGGTCCCGCGCGGGCGGCGGCAGCCGCGGTCGAGCAGTACGCCGACGAGCAGGGGATCTCCTGGCCGCGCGCGGTGGCGCCGTTCGACGTCGAGCTCGTCGTCGTCGGCAAGCCGGGCAGTGACGAGCGGGCCTTCGCCGACCGTCTCTACGAGGAGCTCCAGGCCGAGGGCCTGCGGACGCTGTACGACGATCGTGACGCCGGCCCGGGGGAGAAGTTCACCGACGCCGAGCTGCTCGGCTGTCCGGCCCGGGTGACGGTTGGGCGCCGGACACTCGCCGCCGGCGAAATCGAGGTGCAGGTCCGGCGGGGCCGGGAGGCGCGGACGGTGCCGCTCGAGGGCGCCGCGGCGGCGGTGCGCGAGCTCTGGCAGGGTCTGCCGTAAGCCGCTGCGAGGCGCCGTGAGCCCGATCACCAAGCGCCGTCTGTTCGGCATCGACCGCTCGGGGCCCCCGCCGCCGCAGACGCTGTCCGATCAACCACTGCGCCCGTGGACGATCCCCAACCTGATCGGCTACCTGCGCCTCGCCGGCATTCCGGTGTTCCTCGCCGTTGCCCTCTCGAGCGATGATGGCCAGGACGCGGTTGCCGTGGTGCTGTTCGCGGTGATCGGCTGGGCGGACTACCTCGACGGGTTCGCCGCCCGCCTCACCGGCCAGTACAGCCGGATGGGCGCGCTGCTGGACCCGATCGTCGACCGGCTGCTCGTCATCTCGGGGATGGTCGTGTGCTGGCACTTCCAGCTGCTGCCGCGCTGGGCGATCGCGCTCGTCGTCGCCCGCGAGCTGTTCATGCTCGTCGTCAGCCGCTACGCGCTCTCCCGCGGCCTGCAGATCCGCATCAACTGGCCGGGGCGGATCGGCGTGGCCCCGACGATGGGGGCGCCGTTCTTCGCCATGTGCGGCCTGCACACGATCGCCCTGATCCTGCTGTACTGCGGCCTCGCGCTCGCGCTGACCGCGACCGTGCTCTACGTGCGCGACGGCCTGCGCCAGGCCCGGGCGCTCGACGCGAGACGCTCTGGCGCCGGCGACGCGCCGCCCACCGGCAAAGGCTCAAGCTCAGATTGACCCTGCGAGGCGGGCGGGGGTATACTCGACTTTCGGCTATCACCACCACCGCAGGACGGGGGTCTTCCTTCCGATGGACACGTTTCCTGACCTCGGCTCCCTCACGGACCAGGAGCTCAAGGACCTGATCAAGCAGCTCACCGAGGAGGAGCTCGAGATCTCCTACAAGCGGCGCATCCTCCACGGAAAGATCGACATCCTCCGTGCCGAGCTCGTCAATCGTCTGCGCAAGAAGGACGAGAGCGGCGAGCTGATCATCACCGGCGCCGACGTTCAACAGCTCACCGACATCCTCTCCGGCCGCGTTCCGGCCGCCGATCCCGAGTAGCGACCCGGCGTCGTGGCCCAGCACTGTCCCGAGTGCGGCTTCACCAACGCTGAGGGGGCGAACTACTGTGCACGATGCGGAGCGTTCCTCGCCGCCACCGAGGCACCGCCCGGCGCCAACACCGCGACCTACCGCGTGGGGGAGACCGGCGAGATCGAAGAGGTCCACCTGGAGGACGTCGTGGCCCGCGGCGCTGCGCTGGTGATCCGCGCCGGCGGCGGCCGGGCCGGTGAGAGCTTCCCCGTGGAGGGCGACCGCATGAGCGTCGGGCGCCGCCCTGACAGCGACATCTTCCTCGACGACGTGACCGTCTCCCGGGACCACGCGATCCTCGTGCGTCGCGGGAGCGACTACTACCTCGACGACTGCGGCTCGCTGAACGGCACCTACGTCAACCGCAGCCGGATCGAGTCCCATCGCCTGTCCGATGGCGACGAGCTGCAGATCGGCAAGTACAAGCTCGCGTTCCTGAGCCGCTGATGGCCACCCCCGAGACCACCAACCCCGAGCTCGAGCTCCCCGAGGCCCCGCCGCCGGAGGCGGGCGGACCGCGCAACAAGGCCGTGACGATCGGCGCGGTCTGCAAGGCGCTGCACCAGGAGTTCCCGGACATCTCGATCTCCAAGATCCGCTACCTCGAGGACCAGAAGCTGCTCTCGCCGCGGCGGACCCCGGGCGGCTACCGGCTCTATACCCAGAGCGACATCCAGCGCCTGCGGACGATCCTCCGCCTCCAGCGCGACGAGTTCCTCCCGCTGCGGGTCATCCGCCAGGAGCTCGCGGGCGGGCGCTCGGACCGGGACGTGGCCCCCGGCGGGGACGCGCGGTCGCTGCGCCGCACGAGCGTCACCGTCCACGACCCCGGCTCGCTGTACTCGCTCGACGACGTCGTCGACGAAACCGGGGCGGATCCCAAGCTCGTGCGCGAGCTCGTCGAGTTCGGGGTGATCAAGGGCGAGAACCGCGGCGGCACGCGCTACTACGACGAGACCGAGCGGGAGATCATCCGGGCGGTGTCCGAGCTCGCCCGTTACGGCGTGGGGGGTCGCAACCTCCGGGTGTTCCGCAGCTCCGCCGACCGCGAGGCGCAGCTGCTGCAGAGCATCCTCGCGCCGGCGCTGCGCTCGCGCAATCCCGAGCGCCGCAAGGAGGCGATCGAGGCGCTCGAGAACCTCGCCTCGGTCACCACCCATCTCAAGCACCTCCTGCTGATCCGCGATCTGCGCCGGATCGCCACCTGACGGTGGACCCCGACCGCCGCAGCGGGGTCGACCTGCGCGCCTACGTGCGCGACATCCCCGACTTCCCGACGCCGGGGATCGTGTTCAGGGACATCACGCCGCTGCTGCTCGACCCGCGCGCGCTCGACGCCGCGGTCACTCGGCTCGTCCAGTTCGCCAAGCCGCTCGACATCGAGCTCGTCGTCGCGGCCGAGGCGCGCGGGTTCATTCTCGGCGGCGCGGTCGCCCACCAGCTCGGCACCGGCTTCGTGCCCGCCCGCAAGCGCGGCAAGCTGCCCCACGAGACGATCAGCGCCGAGTACGGCCTGGAGTACGGCATCGACGCCCTCGAGGTCCACGCCGACGCCCTCGCCGGCGGGGCCCGAGTGCTGATCCACGACGATCTGCTCGCCACCGGCGGCACGGCGGGCGCACTGTGCGAGCTCGTCGAGGCCCTCGGCGGCCAGATCGTCGCCTGCGCGTTCCTGATCGAGCTGAGCTTCCTCGGCGGCCGCGAGCGGCTCGCTCCGCACCACGTGCACGCGCTCGTCGACTACGACTCATAGCGCCGGATGGCCACCGCCCGCCGTACGCGCACGATCTCGGCTCCGATCCAGCAGGTCTGGGAGCTGATCGCCGACCCTGACCACATGCCCCGCTGGTGGCCGGGCGTCGTGCGCATGGAGAGCGTGTCCACCAACCGCTTCACCCAGGTCTTCCAGACCAAGCGGGGCCGGCCGGTGCGGATGGATTTCCAGGTGCTCGTCGCCGAGCCGCCGTACCATCTGGCCTGGTCCCAGGAGATCCCCGGCACCCCGTTCGAGCGCGTGCTCGGTGAGTCGGTGACCGAGATCGTGCTCAAGCCCGAGAGCGAGAGCACCGAGGTGACGATCGCCTGGCGGCAGAAGATGCGCGGCTACTCGCGGACCGGCGGGCTGCTCCTGCGCCGTGCGAGCGGGCGCAAGCTCGCCGAGGCGCTCGACAGCCTCGAGCGCGCGCTCGTCGATCCGCGCTGAGAGCTCCCCGCTCGTCGATCCGCGCTAGGAGATGTTGAACGTGCCCTCGAGCACGATCTTGCCCGGCTGGGTGGGCTTCGACTGCGTCTCGAGGGTGACGAGCAGCTGGTGGTAGCGCGAGGCGTTGCTCGGTAGCGCGCCCGCAGTCTGCAGCTTGCCGTTGGACTTCACGCCCGGGCTGACGAAGCCAAGCAGGTGGCTGTCGGAGGCCGAGTTGGAGAGCCATACCGCGTAGGCGTCATGGCTCGTGTTGGCGGGCAGGCCCTGTCCGACGATGACCAGGCCGGTGTTCGTGCCCTGACGGATGACCTCGGCGATGCCGGCCGTGCTCTTGCCACCGCTCGGGGAGACGAGGTTGACCTGCGCGATCGGCTTCGCAGCCGCGGTGGAGCTCCCGGTCGTCGCGGTGCTCGCGGCGGCGGTCGAGCTGGTGGCCGGGGTCGAGGCGGCGGCGCTGCTTGAGCTGCTCTTGTTCGAGCTGCCGCCGGAGAGGGCGACGACGAGCACGACGATGACCACGACGACGACGACGGCGGCCACGCCGAGCACGATCGCGCCGCCGCGGCGGTCACTCGGGGGACGGCGCTCGGCCGCGCCGCGTGACGGCTCGTCGCGGGACGGCTCGGGCACCGGAGCGACGCGCGCGGGCGCCTCCGGTTCACGCGGGGAGTCGTAGGCGGGCGTCGGGGCGGCGGCCTCGCTGGGGATCTCCGGCAGCTCGTCGGCGGCCAGCGGCGCGAGCTCCGACGCGACCACGCGTGCCCAGGCCCGCTCGCTCGCCGATTCGGCGAGATGGTCGCGGGTATCCCGCGCCACCTGCGGCGGCAGCTGGCCGAGGAGGTAGTCGGTGATCAGCGCACGGCGCTGAGGGGCCACGCGCGTGCCGGGACCAAGCGCGTCGAGCGCGGACAGCGCCCGCTCGCGCACGGCGGCGCGGTCGATCGAGAGCATGTCGGCGATCTCGTCGTAGTTGCGACCGCGCTGCAGGACGAGCTGCAGGACGGCTCGCTGATCGGGCGGCAGTGAGTCGAGGGAGGCCATGGGTCGCGTAGCGTAGAGAAGCGGCCGAAGAAACGCCGAAGTGGCGGCCTTCAATAAGGTGCCGAAGATGGACTTCTCCGGTCCCTTCCAGCTCGAGCGGGGCTTCGATCACCTCATCGGCCTCGAGGTCACCGACTTCAGCGACGGCCACGTGCGTGGCCGCGTGCCCGTCCGCGACGAGCTCAAGCAGCCCGCCGGTCTCGTCCACGGCGGGGTCTACGCCTCGATCGCCGAGAGCCTCGCGTCGATGGCCACGCACATCGGCGTGGCCGAGGACGGCTGTGCCGCGCTGGGGCTCTCCAACCAGACGAGCTTCCTGCGGCCGATCACCGACGGGACGATCCACGCCGAGGCGATCCGCCGCCACCGCGGCCGGACGACGTGGGTGTGGGAAGTCGAGATGAGCGACGACGCCGGAAGGCTGTGCGTGCTGACCCGGATGACCGTGGCCGTGCGCAAGCTCTCGTCGTGACGCTCAGCCGCCGTAGCGGTTGGTGATCGGCACACGCCGATCACGGCCGAACGCCCGCGTGGAGATCTTGATCCCGGGGGGCGCCTGGCGGCGCTTGTACTCCGCCCGGTCGACCAGCCGGATGACGCGATCGACGTCATCGCGGGAGAAGCCCCGCAGGACGAGCGCGTCGTGCCCGAGGTCGTCCTCGATGTAGCCGTCGAGGATCGGGTCGAGCACGTCGTAGGGCGGCAGCGAGTCCTGATCGCGCTGATCCGGGCGCAGCTCGGCGCTCGGCGCCCGCTCGATGATCGAGGGCGGAATCGGCGCGCCGGACCGGTTGCGGTGGCGAGCGAGCTCGTAGACGAGGGTCTTTGGGCAGTCCTTGATGACCGCAAAGCCGCCGGCCATGTCGCCGTACAAGGTCGAGTAGCCGACCGCCATCTCGGACTTGTTGCCGGTGGTGAGCACGAGCCAACCGAACTTGTTCGAGAGCGCCATCAGCAGGTTGCCCCGGATCCGGGCCTGGAGGTTCTCCTCGGTGAGGTCGGGCACGTGACCGCCGAAGACCTCCTCGAGCGCGGCATCGTAGGCCTTCATCGCCGGCTCGATCGGCAGCTCGATCGCCTCGATGCCGAGCTCCGCGGCCAGGGCGCGCGCGTCCCGCTGGGTGCCCTCCGATGAGTACGGGGAGGGCATGATCGCGGCCGACACGCGCTCGGCGCCGAGGGCGTCGACGGCGATCACCGCGACGAGCGCGGAGTCGATCCCGCCCGAGAGGCCGAGCACGACATGGCCGAAGCCGTTCTTCTCGACGTAATCGTGCAGCCCGAGCACGAGCGCGGAGTAGACCTCGTCGCAGCGTCCGAGCGGCTCGGCGATCGCCCCGTGCAGCTCCCGCGGACCGTCGGGCGGGTCCGGCAGCGCGAGCGTCGCGATCCGCCGGGCCACCGGCGCCGAGCGGCGGACCGCCGGCCGGTGACGGGGATCCCGCAGCCGCAGGCCGCGCGAGCCCTCGGCGTCGATCGTCGCCACGAGCATCTCCTCCCGGAACTGGCCGGCGCGGGCGACGATCGTCCCCTCGTGGTCGATGATCAGCGAGTGGCCGTCGAACACGAGCTCGTCCTGGCCGCCGACGAGGTTGCAGAAGGCGACGGCGGCGAGGTTGTCGCGTGCGCGCTGGACGAGCATCCGCTCGCGCTCGGGGCCCTTGCCGGCGTGATAAGGGGAGGCGGAGAGATTGACGATCAGCGTCGCCCCGGCGAGTGCCTCGTCGGAGGCGGGCGGACCCGGCTCCCAGATGTCCTCGCACACGGTCAGGCCGATGGTCACGTCGTCGAGCTCGATCAGCGCGGCCGTCTCGCCGCTCTGGAAGTAGCGCTGCTCGTCGAACACGCCGTAGTTGGGCAGGTACACCTTGCGATAGGTGGCCTGAACGGCGCCGTCGGCGAGCACGGCACACGCGTTGTAGACGTCGTCGGCGCGCTCGGGGAAGCCGACGAGCGCGACGATCCCCCGGGTCTGCGTGGCGATCCGCTCGAGCGCCGCCCGGGCGTCGGAGAGGAAGTGCTCCTTGAGCAGCAGATCCTCGGGCGGGTAGCCGGTGACCGTGAGCTCGGGGAAGACGACGAGCTGCGCCCCGGCTCGCGTGGCAGAGCCGATCCCGGCGAGGATCCTGCGCTCGTTGCCGGCGATGTCGCCGACGGTGGTGTTGATCTGGCACAGGGCCAGGTCCAGCGGCTGGGGCATCAGCTCAATTATGGGCGCCGTGCCCGAGCCACTGCTCGGTGAACGCGCGCAGACGCGAGTCGCGCACCGAGGCGACCTGCAGCATCCGCGTCCAGGCGAGGGCGATCAGCCCAGCGGTATCCGGGCGCTGGGCGAGCACGACTGCCTGCCCCGTGGCGGCGAGGGCGGGGGTGAACGGGCTGCTCGCCGAGGTGGCGAGCGCCCGCAGTCCGGCCGGCGGCGCCGGCGTGCCGTAGTCGATCACCACGTCACCCATCTCGAGAGCCTGGAGCAGCTGGTCGTCGGTGAGCTGGGTCGCGTCCCTGACCACCGGCGCGGGGACGTGCGGGCCGCTCGTCGGCGGGTCGGAGTTGTAGGCCGGATGCAGCTCGCCGGGCGTAAGGTGCGCCGCGCCCTGGTCGGGGAAGTGCTGGCCGAGCTGCGCGGCACCGGCGGATATGCCGGCCTGGTCGCGTCCGGCGAAGAACCCCGACAGCACGGCGATCAGCCCGATCGAGAGCGCCAGAGATGCGACGACGATCGCCAGGCGCTCGAGCCAGACGCTCACTCGATCGCGCGGACGGCCGACCGTCCGGAGCGGGCATCGCGCCCGCCCCCGGTGTCGATCACGTCCGCGCCGGCCGCGGCGACGAGCTCCTCGATCGAGGAACGCAGCTCGTCGGCCAGGGCCTCGAGGTCCGGCAGGGCGTCGAAGTCCGAGACGAGGCCGAAGTTGAGCTGGCCGTTGTAGCTCATGATCGCGATGCCCAGAGCGGTGTTCTCGGCCAGCGGCACCATCGGGTAGAGCCCCTCGAGCTCGCGGCCGAGCACGTAGAGCGGGAACTGCGGGCCGGGGACGTTGGTGACGACGAGGTTGAACAGCCGCTGGCGGGCCTGCAACCTGGCCGCCTGGGCCATGATCGTCGGCGGCGCGAACCCCGAGAGCTGGGTGAGCACCTGCGCCCCGACGGCCTGCCCGGATTCCTTGAGGCCCTCCATCGACCCGCTGATGACGTGCAGGCGCTCCAGCGGATCGGTGAGCCCGACCGGCAGCGTGGCCCACATCGCCGCGACCTTATTGCCGAGCGCGCCATGCTCGACGTCGGCCCGCACCGACACCGGCACCATCGCCTTGAGCTCGACGTCCTCGGTGGCCTCGCCGTGCATGCGCATGTAGCGCCCGAGCGCGCCGGAGACGGCGGCGAGAACGACGTCGTTGACCGTGCCCCCGAGGGCGTTCTTGACCGCCTTGAACTCGCCGAGGTCGCCGCGGACCCAGGTGAAGCGCCGGTGCGGCCCGATCTGCACGTTGAACGGGCTCGGCGGGGCGGCCTGCAGCCCGGCTCGGGTCATCGCGCTCAGCCCTCCGAGCGCCTTGCCGACCTCGCCGGCGATCTGGCGCGGGCCGCGGAGCGCGGCGCGCACGCCCCGGACGATCTCGGCCGGGACCGTCGCCCGCTCGAGCAGGGCGTCGGCGAGCAGTTGCGTGTCGCTCGGCAGGGGCCGGGCGACCCATGGGTGGTCGGGCGGCGCGACGGGCATCGGGTCCGGTGAGGCATCGAACAGGACGGTGGCGATGTCGACCCCGGAGACGCCGTCGACGAGCGCGTGGTGGGTCTTGGACAGCAGCGCGAAGCGGTCGCCGGCCAGCCCCTCGACGAGCCACAGCTCCCACAGCGGCCGGCCCCGGTCGAGCGCCTGGGAGAACACGCGGCCGGCGAGCTGGCGGAGCTCGTCGTCGCTGCCGGGGGCGGGAAGCGCCGTGTGCCGGACGTGGAAGGCGACGTTGAAGTGGGGGTCGTCGACCCAGACCGGCCGGCCCTGCTCGAAGGGCACGAAGGCGAGCCGCTGGCGGTAGCGCGGGACGAGGTGCAGCCGGCTGCCGATCGCCTCGACGAGGTCGTCGTACTCCGGCGCCTCGCCCTCGAACACCATCACGCCGGCGACGTGCATGTGCGCCGACTCGCGCTCGAGGTGCAGAAACGAGCTGTCAAGCCCGGTCAGACGGTCTTGGTTGGCCACGGACCGCCCATTTTCGCACGCCATCGGAGTGTGACCACCGTCACAGTGAGGCCGACCGTCGCCTGCGAGCCTCAGAGGGTCGTAATTCGATCTGCCGAGTCGTCTCTGCCCGGTGCGGAGGCGAGCGGAGGACCCACTGCCGGGTATTGGCATCACCACCCGGCCGGGGCGAATCGATTGCCCGGAATGAATCCGGCCTGCAGTCGTAGCGACCACTCTCCGGGACCCCACATTACGGGCCCGCAGGCTGGCCGCGAGCCCGACAGCTAACCCCGTAGGCGCCCGGTCGAACAGTACACAGGAGGTCCTCTCGTGAGGCCTAAACTGACGCTGCGCACGTTGCGCCCGGTGCACCTGGGCGTGGGTGCGCTGATGCTGACCATTCCCAGCGCCGCGGTTGCGCTCACCGCGACGCAAGCCGATGCACAGAGCGCGATTCACATCAAGCTGAGCTCCCGCCACCTGGCGCTCGGACGGAGCCTGACGGTGACCGGCAACGCCGACTCGGCCTCCGCCGGCCACACCGTGCAGCTCCAGTTTGCGCCGGGGAGCACGAACCGCTGGCAGGTCGTCGGGGCGACGCGCGTCGGGCAGCACGGCAACTTCCGCGTCATCGGCACCCTGCGGCGCTCCGGCCTCGTCAAGGTCGTCGACAACGCGTCGTCCGGTCCGGGCACGTCGCCGTTCGGGGCCGTCCAGGCCTCGGTCCGCGCCACGAGCCAGATCGAGCGCATCGCCGTCTCGTCGCGCTTCGCCGTCCCGCAGCCGAACGTCTCCCTGTACGGCGGTGGCCGCGTCCATGTCTGGGGCCACCTGCTCCCGAGCGTCGGCGGCCGCCGGGTCCGCCTCATCACCCACAGCGGGCGGGGCTGGCGCACGCTGGCCACCGCGCGCACCGGTCGTCACGGCGGCTTCAGCCTGAGCTACCCGTCGGGCGGCGCCAGCCGCTGGCTGCGCGTCGCCTTCGCCGGTGACCGCACCAACACCGGCGCCTGGTCCTACGCCGGGCACGTGACCGTGTTCCAGCCGAGCGTGGCGTCCTGGTACAGCGACGCCGGCTCGACGGCGTGCGGGTTCCACGCCTACTACGGCGTGGCCAACCTGGCGCTGCCCTGCGGCGCGCGGGTCACCTTCCGCTCTGGAGGCCGCAGCGTGACCGCCACCGTCGACGATCGCGGACCGTACGTCGGCGGGCGTTCGTGGGACCTCAACCAGAACACCGCGGCGGCGCTCGGCTTCGGCGGCGTCGGCACGGTCTGGACCTCGTTCTAAGGCACGCCTGACGTGATCCGGTTGGACGGCCCGCCCATCGATATGGGCCGTCTGGCCGGTCGCGTACCGTGACGGGGTGTCCGAGCGCTGTGTGGCCCATCTCGACATGGATGCGTTCTATGTCTCGGTCGAGCTGCGGCGGCGCCCTGAGCTGAAGGGCCTGCCGGTGATCGTCGCCGGCAGCGGACCGCGGGCGGTCGTCACCACCGCCTCCTACGAGGCACGGCGCTTCGGCGTCGGCTCGGCGATGCCCGCCGCCCGGGCCCGGCGGCTGTGCCCGGACGGGATCTTCCTCGCGCCGGACTTCACCTACTATCGCGAGGCCTCGCGTGAGGTGCTCGGCATCGTGCGCGCCCACGTCGAGACCGTCGAGGTGATCGGGCTCGACGAGGCCTACCTCGAGCTCACCGGGCTGCCCGCGCCGCGGGCGGCGATGCGCCGCATTGTCCACGAGATCGAGCGCGAGACCGGCCTCTGCGCCTCCGTGGGGATCGGCCCGAGCAAGCTCGTGGCCAAGGTCGCCTCCGACGCCGAGAAGCCCCGCGGCTTCGTCGTGCTCACCCGCGAGCAGGCCTGCGAGCGATTTGCCGCCGCGCCCTGCGGCCTCGTCCCCGGCATCGGTCCCAAGACGGCCGAGCGCCTGCGGGCGATGGGCATCGACACGCTCGGCACGCTCGCCGCTGCCTCACCGCGTGAGCTCGCGGCCCGCTTCGGCCGCCGCTCCGGCGCCGAGCTTCAGCGGCGGGCACGTTTCGAGGACGACGCGCCGGTCACCGAGGAGCGCAAGGTCATCTCGGAGTCGCGGGAGACGACCTTCGATCGCGACATCAGCGAGCCCGCCCAGCTCGAGGCGGTGCTCGAGGGCCTCGTCGCGCGCCTCTGCCAGGCGCTCGCCGACCAGCGCCGGGCCGGCCGGACGATCGGGATCAAGGTCCGGCTCGATGACTTCTCCACTCACACCCGCGCGCGGACCCTGAGCGAGCCGGTGAGCAGCGCCGACCGCGTCGGACCCGTCGCGCTCGATCTTCTGCGGCGGTTCGCGGCGCCGCGGCCGGTCCGACTGCTCGGCGTGCGCGTGGCCGGCCTGCAGGGGCGCTCGCCCGAGGCCGAGGAGCAGCTCAGCCTGGTGTTCTAGTGTCGCGAGTCAGTAGAGCGCCGAGGCCAGCCGGCGGCGGGATTCGCGCGCAAGCTCGCTCTCAACGCCGAGCTCGTCGAGGATCCCGACGATCACCCGGCGGATGTCGTCGCGGGCCCCGTCGGCCAAGGGCAGCGCGGTGAGCAGCAGGTCAAGCGCCCGCTCCTGGTCGCCGGTGTCGAGCGCGGTGAACGCGTCGGCGAGCTCCGGGGCCGAGGTCCGCTCGAGCTCAATCCGGGCGAGCAGGCCGTCGGCGGCGAAGCTGCCGGGCACGCGCCCGAGGATCGCTGCCGCCGTGTCGGTCTCACCACGCCCGAGCAGGATCCGGGCGAGGGGCACGGCCGCGTCGGCGCGGGTCGGCTCCAGCGTGTTGGCCTCACGCAGGGACTCTTCGTCCCCGCGGCCGACGAGCTCATCGGCCGGCGAGGGCAGGAGCGAGTCGAGGAAGCTATCGACCGCCGCCGGCGGCTGGGCGCCGACGAACTCGGCGGCCACGCGACCGTCGCGGAAGGCCTTGACGGCGGGGATGCTCTGGATCCGGAAGGTCTGCGAGAGCCCGGGGTTGGCGTCGACGTCGACCTTGGCGAGCTCGACCTTGCCCGCGCGGGCGGCGACGGCGCGCTCGATCACGGGGCCGAGCTGCCGGCACGGGCCGCACCATTCGGCCCAGAAGTCGACGACCACGGGGACGGTGTGCGACCGGTCGAGAACCGCGGTCTGGAAGGTGCTGTCGGTGACGTCCATACCTTGATGGTAGAAAAGGCCGGTGACCGAGATCGGAATCGAACGCGACGGAGTGACCCTGGCCGCCGAACGGGCGGGCGAGGGGCCGCCGGTCGTGCTGCTCCACGGCCTCACCGCGACCCGCCGCTACGTCGTCATGGGCTCACGTGCGCTCGAGCGCTCCGGACACGACGTGATCGCCTACGACGCTCGAGGCCACGGCCGCTCGACGCCGGCACCCGACCCTGGCGACTACGGCTACGACACCCTCGTGCTCGACCTCGAGGCAGTGCTCGACGAGCTCGGCATCGAGCGCGCCGTGCTCGCCGGCGCCTCGATGGGGGCACACACGCTGCTCGCGTTCGCGCTGCGGCGGCCCGAGCGCGTCGCCGGTCTCGTCGTCATCACGCCGGCCTACGACCCCGACGTGATCGAGGATGACGCCCGGCTCTCCCGCTGGGACGCGCTCGCCGCCGGCCTGCGCGAGGGTGGGGTCGAGGGCTTCCTCGCCGCCTACGGCGAGCCGTCGGTGCCCGCCGCCTGGCGCGAGACGGTGCTCAAGGTCATCCGCCAGCGGCTCTCCCTTCACGAGCATCCCGCGGCCGTGGCCGACGCGCTCGAGGCGGTGCCGCGCTCACGGCCGTTCGGCACGGTCGACGAGCTCGGGGCGATCGCCGTCCCCACCGCGGTCGTGGCCAGCGACGACGAGGCCGATCCCGGCCATCCGCGCGCGGTGGGGGAGGCGTACGCGGCCGCGATCCCCGGGGCTCGGCTCGTCACCGACGAGCCCGGCCACTCCCCGGTCGCCTGGCAGGGCAGCCAGCTCTCCAAGGTGATCGCGGACACCGTGGCCCGCAGCCAGGACGCCTGACCGGCCGGCGCTGCAGGGCCCGGCTCCGCGGCTCGGCGTCGCCTGATCGGCCGCGATCTCGTCCTCGCTACCCCGGGACGGCCGCACGTTGGCCGCCCGGCCTACGGGATCACGACTTCGATCGTGGTGCCGTCCCCGGGACGCGAATCCAGCACGAGCTCTCCTCCCAGCCGCCGGGCGCGCTCGCGCATGCTCGTGAGGCCTAGGCCTCCGCGCTGGGATGGCGTCGTCGCCCGCGTCTCGAACCCGCGACCATTGTCGGAAACCCGCACGACGATCGTGCCGCGGCGAGCGCGCAGTGAGATCTCGATGCGACTCGCCCCGCTGTGGCGGGCGGTGTTCGAGATCGCCTCGCGGATGATCGACACGACCTCGTGCTCGAGCTCAGCCGAGGCGACGACATCGTCGGCGACGTCGAGCGTGAGCTCAAGGCCGGCACGGCGCGCGAGCGCTCGCGCCCGTGACTCGATGGCGCTGGCGAGCGTCGGCGCGGCCGAGTACCTGACGCCGATGATTGCCGTGCGACAGTCCTCGAGCGCGAGCTGCGCAGCGGCACGGATCTCGTCGAGCCCGGGCGCGTCCGGGTACAGGGCGACCAGATGCTGGCTCTGGACGGCGATGTAGGACAGCTCCTGAGCCACGCCGTCGTGGAGCTCAGAGGCAACGCGCCGGCGCTCCTCGCCGGCGGCCTGGGCACGTTCACGGCGTCGCATCGCGCCGAGCTCGCTCATCGCGCCGGCCCCGAGCGCGAGCAAGCTTCCCGCGCGCATCAGGTCGCTGGGCGAGACCCGCTTGAGGTCGACGGCTCCATTGATGAGCAGGGCGAGCATCGCCCCCGCTGCGAAGATCGAGCTCAGTGCAAGCCACCAGGCGAGGGTAGGACTGACGTTGCCCGCGCGGACGGCGAGCCCGGCGGCGGCAGCGACGAACACGACCGCAGCCGCCACGTAGCAGACGTCAACGGAGCTCGGCGAGGCCACGATGCCGGCGACCGCAACGCCGAGGCTGGCCGCAACGATCGATACGGCGACGGCCCGCGCGAGCAGCCGTCGCTCCGGCAGGATCAGCGCCTTCAGGCGCCGCTCCCAGTTGCGGGAGCCATCAGCCGAGGGCGATGCCAGCGCGGCCCACGCGAGCAGTGCAGCAGCGGTGAGATTCAACAGCGTCCGAGCGAAGCGGAGGGTCGGTCCCGGGGACGCACCGAGCAGTGCGGGCACCGTCACGAACACAACCATCGACGTCGAGGCGACAACGAGTGCCAGCACCAGGATTCGGCTCGAGAGCGAGACCAGCGTGCGACTGCGGGCGCAGGCCACCGCGGCGGCGAAGCACACTGACGCGCTTCCGAGCGTGTCGAGGCTCACCTTCAGATCCAGGGACCTGAATCCACCGTCTGGCGCGATCACCAACGCCACGACCAACCCTGCAGCTACGGCCATCAACCACGCCCGTCGGCGACCCGATCCGGTCCGAACTTGCACGACAAGCGTCCCCACGTGAGACCTGATCGTCTTACCGAGCATCGTGATACACCGGCCAATGCCCTCGTCCGGTCCCAGCTCGTCGCGCGGAGTCTCCCACGCGACACCCCATCGCGTAAGCGACATGGTGATCTGCTACCCCCTCTTTGATTTGGACCGACTCGGCGTGTTCCGTCGCCGCCCCCCGGCGTTCCGGCGCTACTTAGCCGCACCTCGTGTGCAGATCTGTCTCGCGGCCCGCCAGCGTACTTATTGCCCGCTGTCCAAAGCTGACAATCACCATAATACCTGAATCCGGGAGGTGCTTGTGAAATGTTCACCGTCTCCCTCCATCCCGCTCCCCGAGCTCTAAGAGGGCGACCTCCGCCATCTTCCCGACCTTTCCCTGGTCGGTCTGGCGCGCACGGTGGTAGGCCGCCACGGCACCTGCGCGGTCACCGCGACTTTCGAGCAGGGCACCGAGTTGCAGCGTCCCGGCGGATTCGCCCCGCTCGTCGGCCCGGCGGAATGCCTGCTCGGCGCCGATGAAATCGCTGCGATGAGCGAGCAGCGCTCCGAGGCGTGCAGCTGCGGGACCATGGCCGCGCTCGTCGGCATGTCGGTACGCGGATTCAGCGCCTGCGAGCTCGCCCCGGTCTTCGAGCAACTCGCCGAGTCGGAACGCGGCCGCCGGCACCCCGCGCACCGCGGCCCGACGGTAGGCGTCCAGTGCGTGGTCTATCTTGCCGCGCTCCTCCAGCAGCGCCGCGAGGTTGAACGTGCCGATCGGCTCGCCTCGCTGATCGGCCCGCGCGTACGCCGCCTGCGCACCCGCGAGATCTCCCTGCCTGTCCAGAAGCACGCCGAGGTTGGACGCCGCGGCTGCGTGGCCGCGCCGATCGGCGTAGGTGAACGCCTCCTGAGCGCTCGCCAGGTCGCCTTGCTCCTCGAACTCCACGCCGAGGGGGAACACCCGCTCCGGGTCTTCCGCCTCGGACGGGGCTGCCACGGAGGGCGCGGAAGAAGCGGGTTCCCGAATCGGCTCGCCAGCGAGCGGCTCCGGCGCGGTTTCAGCTCCGTTGCCGACCGCTGCTTGCTCCACCGGCTGCAGGGCCCCAGAGCTTCTCGGCCGACGACGCCGCACCTGAGCGGCCAGCAGCAGCAGTCCGAACATGATGGCGACGACGATCGCCGGCACCAGCCAACCACTTCCGCTCGACGTCGCCCGGGGATGGACCGCCGTGGGCCGGGTGGGAGTCGGTCGCGGTCGGCCTTGGATCGCTCCCGGTCGGCTGGGAGCCCCTCGATGCTGTGAGCGCGAGTTCCGCGCACGGGGGCTCGGTCGGCGGTTGATCGCCACCTGAAGACTTGGCTCTCCGAGTCGGGCCGCGGTTTGGGGACCCGCGATCCCGTCGACGGGCAGGTCATGCGTCGCCTGGAACCGACGGAGCGCCCCCTCAGTGCGGGGGCCGAAACGCCCGTCGAACGGACCGGGCGTGTCACCGGCTGCGGCCAGCCGCTGCTGCAGGTCACGGACGAGGGCCGCGCCCCCAGCCTGGACGCCGCTTCCGGGGAAGAGTGTCGGCCGGGTCAACGCGGCGAGGGTTTGCGGGCCGGCGATGCCGTCGACCTGCAGGCCTTCGGCGGCTTGGAACCGGCGCACGGCAAGTTCGGTGCGCGGGCCGAAGCGGCCATCCAGCGGTCCGGGCGCGTAACCGGCCTGAGCGAGCCGGCGCTGAAGGCCGAGCACCGCGCTCGAGCCGGTGTGGTCGAGGTAGCCGGAACCGAACGTCAGGACCGGGGCCGGGGCTGCGGATGAGCGATCCGCCGCGGTGGCCGACGCGGGCGCTGTGGCGGTTGCCGTGAGCGCGACGACGATCGCCGCGACGAGCAGCGGTCCACACCCGATCCGCGATCGGGATTTCGTTCGGTCGGGCGCGCCATCGGCAACGGCGCCGTGCAGCGCGTGGTTCTCGCCGACGCCCATCGAGAGCGTGACATGGGTTTCTCCCATTGCTTGATCAGAGCTGCGATACGTGGGCTGAGCCGCCCACGGCACACCGGTCCCTGGGGCTGCCCGACGCGGGGACTAGCCGGGGTGATCAAGCAGCAGGATGAACGGCAGCGGCACGCCTGACTCGCGCACGAGGCGCAGCCTCGCGTTGAGGCGCGGCGCGGCCAGGATGGCCAGGGCCACCAATCCTGCGACGAAACCGTTGAAGAAGATTCCGGAGCCCCCAGCGGCGGAGGAACCGGCGCCCGTGCTCGCCGTGGTCTGCACCGGAGTCCCGGCCGGAGAGCCGCTCGGGCCGCCTGCAACGAGCTCCGGTGCGCTGCCGACTGGACGAGCAGCGCGACGCGCGGAGGCGATCTGAGACGTGATCATCGCCGAGTGGTCGCCCATGAAGACGGCTGCGACTCGGGCGCTGCGCACGTGGGCCGCGGAGAGCGCGGGAGCCTCACGGCGGACGACCGTGACCTGCGCGGCGGCCGCACCGTCGGCGAGACGGGGAGTGGGGGAGGGAGCGGTGGCCGCTGCCGGCGTACGCGCGCCCGACGTCGTCCCGGCCGCCGTCGTGCCGGTCGGCCCGGCCGGACGGCTCGGGGCGATCGTCTTGACGATGGTCCTGGTCACCGGGGCGACCGTGTGGGTCACCGTGGTGGTCACGGGGGCGACCTCGTTGATCACCGGAGCGACTGTGTGGGCGACAGTGTTGGTCACCGGCGCGACCGCGTTGATCACCGGAGCGACCGTGTGAGCGACGGTGTTGGTCACCGGCGCGACGGCCTTGACGACCGGCGCGACGGCCTTCGTGACCGGGGCCACCGCGTTCGCAACTGGCGCGACCGTGCTGCTGACGGTGCCCGTAACGGGTGTCGTCACGCTCGTTGCGGTATGCGTCACGGCGGACATGATTCCGGCGTTGGCGACCGGGGCCAACGACAACCAGGCAAGCAGGAGGGCCAGCGAGGCGACGCACGCGCTCCAGCGAAGACGTATCGCCCCTTGCGACGTCACCAGAACCTTCCAGCTATGCGCCAATCCGCGTGCATCAGCGGCCTCAAATCTCCCGATGCCTACTATCTTCCACTTTTCCCGTAATCGCGTCAACCCAAACGACCACAATCCGGGGGTGCGGGGCCCTGGGCCGGCACCAAGGGGAACGCTGCCCAACCCAAGACCGCCGCACGATGGATACGCCCCGTCCGTGGGCCGTATCAGGAAACGAACGCGCGCCGGGGTCCTGGTCTTTCGGCAGTATTTAGGTTCTGGTGAGACCGGCCGCGAAAGTGGGGACCAGCCATGGCCAGCAGCTTGGTGAAGAAACTCGGAATCAGAGACGAAACACGGCTTGCCGTCGTCGACGGTCCCGAGCATTTCCTCGCGCTTCTCGGCGATCTGCCCGTGGGCGTGACGGTCCGCCGCCAGGCCCGCGGACCGGTCGACGTGATCGTGGCCTTCTTCGATTCCCGCGCCCGGCTCGAGCGTCGTTTCCCGGTCCTACGTGCCGCCCTTGACCCCGCCGGGGCACTCTGGGTCGCCTGGCCGAAGCGGTCCTCAGGCATGGCCACCGATGTCACCGAGGGCGGCGTGCGCGCGCTCGGGCTCGCCGAGGGACTTGTCGACAACAAGATCTGCGCGATCGATGCGACTTGGTCGGGGCTCCGGTTCGTGTACCGGCTCGCCGACCGCACGTAGTCACTCGGCGCCTCGCGCACCCTGACGTGCGCGCCGCGGATGGATCCCGGGTTAGCGCGGGGTGACAAGACTCCTACCGAGCGCTAACGCGGGCTAACCGGAGAACGTCCGACGCGGCTCTACATTTCGGCGTAAACCATGCGCCGGCTTCCCCCATCAGTCGTCGGAGACTGTTGGCCATCGTGATCAGTGGGGCGCTGCTGATGCCCGCCTGGGTGCTGCTGGGGCTGCCCGACCACGATGGCGACACGCGCGCGGCCGTACAGGCCCGCTGGCCCAAGATCGCCGTGTCGCTCGCCTCACCGGTTCGTCCGCGACCGCTCCCACCGTCGTTCTTCGGGATCTCGACCGAGTACTGGACGCTGCCGATCTACGAGCGCCGCGCGGCCGTGTTCGAGCACATGCTCTCGCTGCTCGAGGTGCCGGGCAACGGGCCGATGCTCCTGCGCATCGGCGGCGATTCGGCCGACCGCACGATGTGGATGCCGCAGTTCGCGTTCGAGCCCGCCTGGGTCTTTCCCCTCACCCCGGCGATCGTCAACAGCACCGCCGAGATGGTCCATGACCTCGGCCTCAAGCTGATTCTCGATCTCAACCTCATCACCGGCTCGCCGCGGCTCGGCGCCGCCTGGGCGCGGGCGGCGGAGAACGCGCTCCCCCGCGGCAGCATCACCGGCTTCGAGGTCGGCAACGAGCCCGACCTCTACAACCGGCCCTACTGGCTGCAGACGACGGCCCTCGGTCGGCTCCTGCCCGCTGTCCTCAACGCGACCAGCTACGTTCGGGACTTCCACGCCTACGAGCGCGCCCTGGACCGGGCCGTCCCCGGCGTGCCGCTGCTCGGCCCGGCGATCGCCAACGCGCACATGGACGTGGGGTGGATCGCGCGTCTGCTGCGGTCCCCGCACGACGGGCTCGGCGCGATCAGCGCCCATCGCTATCCGTTCTCCGCCTGCGCGCCCCTCGACTCGAGCGCGTATCCGACCATCGACCGCGTCCTCTCCGAGCGCGCCTCGACGCGCATGGCAGCCGGGATCGAGCCCGCCGTCGCGCTCGCCCACGCCGCCGGCCTGCCGTTCCGGCTCACCGAGTTCAACTCGGTCACCTGCGGCGGCCTGCCGCGGGTGAGCGACACCTTCGCGACCGCGCTGTGGGCGCCCGACGCGCTGTTCAGTCTGTGGCGCGCCGGGGCCGACGGCGCCAACCTCCATATCCGCGCGAACACGATCAATGCCCCCTTCGCGTTCACCACGGCCGGACTCGACGTGCGGCCGCTGATGTACGGGCTCGTCACCTTCGTGCGCAGCCTCGGGCCTCAGGCCTCGCTGCTTGGGGTCAACGTCGGGAGCCGTCGCGGCGTGTATCTCAAGGCGTGGGCGGTCCGCGTGGCCGGCAACCGGCTCCACATCCTGCTCATCGACAAGGGCGCTCGCTCAGCCGTCGTCGACCTGCGGGTTCCGGCGACCGGTCCGGCCTCGATCGTCCGCCTGCTCGCGCCCTCGCCGGCCGCGCGCTACGGCGTGAGCTACGCCGGCTGGCATCTCTCCGCGCACGGTCAGTGGGCGGGGCGCTCGACGGCGCAGGTCGTCACGCGCGGCGCGGACGGCTACCGGGTCGCGGTGCCGCGATACAGCGCGGCTCTGGTCAGGCTGCAGCTGCGATCCCGCGGCTGATCTCTCGATCCTTAAAGTATTCGCGCCCCGGAGCCGGCGGGATATGAGGCCGGATCTGTTGGGGGCGCGAATGAGGGGAGAGAGGGTTGTAGGAGCATCTTCCTGGTTGCCGCTTTAGATGTCCAATACAAGTATCAGCAGGTACTGATAGCGAATCCTTATAACTGACAACGCCCAGGTCCGGCCGACACGGAGGGCATCACCGGCCGCCGTCCGGCGATGCCCATCCGTTGTCTTCGTCAGCCGACGAGCGCCACCGTCTGCGGCTTGGCGTCGAAGGGCGCGACGTACGGATTGCCGCGGAAGTGCACCTTCATCGTGAGATGCACGGTGCGTGTCCGCTTGCCGCGGCCGGGTAGGTGCCGGAACACCGTCGTCGCCGCGAACGTGCAGTTCGGCTGCACCTGGACCTCCTGGAACGAGATCTGCCGCTTGCCGAGGAAGTAGCGGACGTAGACGCCCTCGAAGCACGACTGCGGCTGCGGGATCCAGGACGGCGGGATCACCTTGCCGGTCGTGGTGAAGGTGAACGGCCGCTTGCTCGTCCGATGGGGCTTGACGGTGACCGGAACCCGCGGTGCGGGCCGAGGGGAGGGGTAGGTGAAGAACGTCTGATCGGCCCCGTACTCCGCCGGCCCGACCGCATGCACGGCGACGAGCCGGTAGTGGAACCACGTTCCCGGGGTCAGGCCCGAGAGGCTCGAGACGACGATGCCCGGCGTGGTGGTCGATGACGCGGTCTGCGCGAACGTCTGGGAGCCGTAGGACGGGCTGACGCCGTACTGGAAGTAGTACGTCGTCTTGTCGCCGTGGGGGTTGATGATCCCGCTGAGCAGCGCGCCGGTCGTGCTTAGCTCCGAGGCGGGGCCGGTGGCGACGAACGGCGGCGGATTGCCGGCGGTCTTGAACGTCCGGTCCTGGCCGAAGACGACGCCGTAGTTGTTGCTCGAGAGGATGCGGTAGTGGTAGGTGGTGCCGGGGATGAGCCCGTGCGCGGTATCGCTGACGGCGACCGACTTCGTGCCGGCGGCCAGCGTCTTGGCCGAGCTGAGCACGCCGTAGCTCGTCGTGAGCCCCCATTCGAACCCGTAGCGCGACGCGGCGCCGCTCGGATTGACGGTTCCGTGCAACACGGCCGAGGTGTCAGTACGCCGGCTGCTCCGCCGGACGCGGCGACTCGCTGCAGCCGCGACGCCGGTGCGCATCGACCGCCGCGCGCGGCCACGCCTGGATCGCGCCTCAGGAGGTCGTCAGGCCGTAAGCCGAGGCGGGGCCGCGGTCGCCGGCGCTGGGTGGGGCGTCTTGCTTGAACGCTCGATAATCGGGCTTATGTGTACCACCGTGGGAAGAACGCCCGTTTGCCCACGCGCAGGGCCACGCCGCTGGGCCGCGAACACGTCATCAGCCTTCAAGTCCCGGCATCATTGCGCCGACGCAGATCTCGTAAGGCATGTTCTCGGCCACGTTCGCTCAACCGCGACAGGCGCTCCGACGAGCCGCCGTCGTCACGATCAAAGCCCTGACCGCATGTGCGGTCGTCGCGGTGTGCGGCACGCCGACGGCGGCGGCCAGCAGCGCGTCGGCGAGCGCCGTCTGGAACTACCGCAGCACGGCCCCGACCGGCGGCGCCGGGCTCGGCGGGCCGACGACGAACGTGACGACGCCGCGCAAGACGCCGGCGGCGCCCCCGGCCAAGCTCACCGGCGGCCGTTGGCTGACCAAGTTCATCGTCACCGAGTACTGGCCGGCGCCCGAGAAGTGGTTCGTCGGCCGGTTCGTCACCGCCCCCGGCCTCAGCGGCATGCACCGGATCGACTGGCTCTACTCGGCCACTGGCGTGTCGATGCAGGGCGAGGGTCTCGGCCTCGACGGCCGGATGTACCACATCGACGCGCTCGGAGATGGCGGCTGGGTGACGCTGTCCGGCTCGCTGACCTCAGCCTCGGACGGCTTCGCTGCCGGGCCGCCCTACTGGCGTGCCGGCGGCTACTGGAAGAACAGCTTCGGCGGTGTCACCTTCCCCCTTTCGGCCGGTGGTTGGTCCGCAGCTCCGGGCAAGCGTTATGTCCCCCTGAACGGGGTGAGCTTCGCCTCGGGCCCGTCCCTGCCCCTGCGCTTCTACCAGTCGATCGCGGTCGATCCCCGGGTCATCCCGATGGGCAGCCGGGTGTATCTACCCGCCTACCGGCATGACGGCCACGGCGGCTGGTTCGTCGCCCAGGACACCGGCGGCGCGATCAACGGCCACCGCATCGACGTCTACCGCTCGCCCCCGGCGAGCGCATCTGACGGCGGCCAGTACATCACCGGCGCGCGGGCCTACGTGATCAAGCCGCGCGGCAGCCACTGAACCGAGCTCGTCCGATCGCGTGAATTCGCATTTCGGCGGCGGCAGATCCGCGCGCGCACACTAGACTCCAGTCCATGGCCAAGCAGCAGCGGACGATGCGGATCGAGCAGCGCAGCCAGCTCGCCGCGATGCAACAGATGGAGAGTCGCTCCGACGAGGAGCTCGAGGCAGAAACCCGGTACAAGTCGGCCGCCCAGGCGATCCTCGGCGCCCGCGCCGCCGAGCGCTATGACGCCAAGGCCGCCCGGGCCCATTTCCAGCGCGCGATCGCCGCCGCGCGCCCGCAGGAGCGGCTGCAGATCCGCCGGATGGCCGACGCCTCGCTCGCGCTCGCCGAGCGCCGCGCCGACGACCTCAAGAAGGCCACCGAGCGGCTCGGCGTCGAGGCTCCGACGAACCGCCAGCTGCGCGGCCTGAAGATCATGGGTCTCGTCGCGCCGCCGGCGAGCGCCGGGATGCTCGCTCGTGTGCGCGGCATCCTGATCATCATCGTGCTCATCATCGCCGTGCTCGCGCTCGGCATCGGCATCGTGGAGCTGATCGCGCTTCCGTTCGGCGGCATCTCGCTCGATCTCTCGATCTTCTACGGCTTCCTGCTCGTCGTGATCGTGCTCGGCGCGCTCGCGTTCTTCGGGCGTCGACGGCAGAAACGCGCGCAGGCCGAGCGCTCCGAGCAGATCGCCTCGCGCGCGGGCCGCTGAGGGCGGGTCCGTCCGCGGCGGCGACCGCGCGGTCTCGACGGAATGGGCCGCGCCCGGATGACATTCTGAGCCGATGTGCGGTCGCTACACCCTCGCCACACCGGCGCCCGGCGACCTCTGGGCACGCTTCCCGATCGGTGAGTCGGTCGAGGTCCGCCGGCGGTTCAACGTGGCGCCGGGCGACGATGTCCTCGCCGTGACGACCGACCGGGAGGGTGCCCCGCGCGGCGAGCTCCTGCGCTGGGGGCTCGTCCCGACCTGGGCCAAGCAGGCCGATACTGGTCTGAAGATGATCAATGCCCGGGTGGAGACCGCGGCGGAGCGCCCCGCGTTCCGCCGCGCGTTCGATCGCTTCCGCTGCCTGATCATCGCCGACGGCTTCTACGAGTGGCAGCCGGCGAGCGCCGCGACCGCGGGCCGCAAGCAGCCCTTCCACATCACCCGCGAGGATGGCCGCGCGTTCGCCTTCGCCGGCCTGTGGTCGATCTGGCACGGCCAGGACCCGCCGCTGCGCACGTGCACGATTCTCACCACTGCGGCCAACGCGGCGATCGCCTCGCTCCACGACCGCATGCCGATCATCCTCGCGCCGGATGTCGAGGCGGCGTGGCTCGATTCCACCACCTCCCCCGCCGAGCTCCACGAGGTCCTCGCCGGCCTGCCGGCCGCCGCCACCGCGCTGCGCCCAGTCGGGACCGCGGTCAACGACGCGCGCTACGACGGTCCGGAGTGCCTCGCGGCGCCGCTCGCCGACCCGCAGGCGACGCTGTTCTAGTGCGCCTGGACCGTCGGCGTCGTCCCGAGCACATTGCCGTGACCGTCAAGCGCCTGCGCCTGCACGTAGGTCTCCGAGGGGATCCGGATCGCCGTCTCGAAGTTGCGCTTGGCGCCGCTGGCGACGACGGTGAGCTTGGACGGGTCGGAGCCGCCGAGGATGCGCCAGGACGACACCGTGGTGGCGCCGTTCCAGCTCACGTAGGCAGTGGCGTTCTTGCCGGTCGTCGCGGCGAGGGCCGGGGGCGTGTCGGGCTGCGCCGTCCACGGGAAGCGGTAGGCGCGGTAGTTGGAGTTCACGCCCGTGAAGCGCCCGTCGAAGATGACCTGGCTGTGGGAGTTGAACTCGGTGAAGTAGGGCTGCTGGCCCCAGCCAAGGAAGTCATCGCCACCCGGCAGCTGCTGGTAGTTGCCCTCGAAGTTGGCGAGCACGTTGGGGGCGTGGTCGAGCCCCGCGACCCAGCGCGCGGTCATGTGCTTGAAGTCGAGGAGCAGCTTCAGCCCGCGCGAGTGCGAGTGCACGGACGGCGGTCCCGCGCCATCGTCGAACATGGTGATGAACAGGTCCCCGTTGCTGCGCACCCGAACGTCGTGCTGGAAGGCGAAGCCTGCGCCGGGGCCCATCTTGAACGACGAGTGCTTGCCGCCGAGCGTCCAGAGGATGCGACCGGTCGCGTGGTCGACCTTGTAGGCGGCCCAGGTGTTGCGCGAGGAGATGATGAGGTCCCCGTCGCGATCGGGCTCGATCGCGTTGACGTGGAAGTAGTCGTAGGGAGCGCCGGCGCTCTTGGGCGGCGCCGAGTAGGAGGAGGTGAGCGGGACGTGGTCGAGGCTGTCCCACTGAAAGAGCACGAGGCCGGTGGGAATGTCGATCTCCTGCACGACCGAGTCGAGGACGATCTGCCGCTTGAGGCCGTGGACCGAGGACGCGTCGGCGTAGACCGGGTAGTAGGCGGTGACCAGCGCCGTCCCCTGCGGTGAGATGTCGAACTCGTGCAGATCGGCGTTCAGGCCGTTGGCGGCATGGACGGCCGCAATCTGGCGGTAGGCGGTGTCGTTGACCACGTCCTCCCCCACGCCGACGCCGGCGCCCATCGTGCCCTGCCACCAGGTCAGCACCGGCTTGCCCTGGTAGCGCTGGACGCGCAGGTCGGTCGCGAGCATGCCCGGGGCCAGCTTCTTGAACCAGACAAGCTGGCCGGTGGGCGCGATGATCATCGGCCCGTTCTGGAGCGGCCCCTGCTGGGGCGCGAGGAAGATGTCGCCCGGCGCGGTGGCGCCCGACCGACGGTCGATCGACACCGTCGCCGGCGAGAGATCCGGACGCGACCGGAAGGTGACGACGTCGTTGCGCACGCGCTTGGCCGCGGGCAGCGGCGCATTCGGGATCCCACCGGCCGGGGTGGCCACGTGGAAGATGAAGCCGCCGTTGCGCGCGCCGGCCACGTTCAGCGACGTGTGCACGGTGACGGTCTCGCCGGAGGTGAACGGCCGGTCCAGGAGGAAGCTGCCGCCCTGGCCGTCGGAGTCGGCGGCGATGTGCCCGGTGTGCGCGCCGCTGCGACTGCCGGTGACGGTGACGGTGCCGATCTGCCCGGCCGGGATGCCCCGGAAGGCGATCTGCGCCTGTGGCGAGGCGACCTGGCTGCCGGGGATCGGAAACACGCTCACCGGCCCGGAGGCGGCCGCCGCGGTCGACGGATCGCCGCCTCCGCCGATGCTGAGGAGAACGGCCGCCAGGAGGAGGGCGAGCGCGAGCATGACGAACCCTGCGCGACGCGCCAGGACAATAGACACCACGGAACCTCCTCGTTCTGCCAAGTCAGCACCCTGAAACCAGCGGGCGCCGTGAAAGTTTCGGAGGGACTAGCTGTAGGGCGGATGCAGCGGCAGGATGACCGGCGCCCGCGGCGGCTGGTTGAAGTTGAAGTCCTTGGCCAGACTGCCGAGCTGGGGCGCGTCCTCGCGGACGTCCGGACGGCGGTCGGGGCGGCCGTCGGTGGCCGGGTTGATCCGAGCGCCGCCGAGGAAGTCGTCCTCGATGAACTTGAGGTAGGCGTCGTGGCTGAGGGTCTGGTGGTCGATGAAGCCGGCGCGGGCGTAGGGGCTGATGACCAGGCCCGGCACCCGCATGCCGTAGCCGTTCTCATCGACATGCGGCGGCTTGACGTGGTCGTAGAGGCCGCCCCAGTCATCCCAGGAGAGGAAGATCGCCGTCGAGCTCCAGTCCGGGCTGCGCATGAGCGCGTTGATCAGCTGGGTGACGTAGGTCTGGCCGGTGCTGATCAGCGAGGGCGGATGCTCGGAGACCTTGTCGTTGGGGATCACCCAGGTCACGGCGGGCAGCGTCCCGGCCTTGGCCGCGGAGAAGAAATCCGACAGCGGCTGGATGTTGCCCCGCTGTCCATCCTCATGGACGGTGGCGAAATGCGGCAGCGGGTTCCAGATGCCCGGGGTGTGGTAGTTCTGCGGGATCTGGGTGCAGGTGATCGCGAGGTCGTTCTCGCAGTCGGGCTCGGAGCCCTTGAGCACGTAGTAGCGCCAGCTCACGTGGGCGCGGTGGAGCAGGTAGGTGATGTCCGTCCAGTCGTAGAACGGGCCGGGGTGGTTCGCGGTGAAATTGCGCAGCGAGGGCGGCCCGTAGTCGCGCGGCAGCCCGGATGACGCCGCATCGTTGCGGCAGCGCATCGCGTTGTGCGCGGTGTCGTTGAGGTACGGGCAGTAGGCCGACCAGGCCGAGACCATGAACAGGTGCTCGGGCAGGCTCCACGAGTCGACCGGTTCGAACATGTGGTCCTGGAGGACGAAGTCGCGGGCGTAGGCCCAGTAGTTGGGGATCTCGCTCGCGTCGTGGTAGCCCATGACATCCGTGCACCCCTGCTGGCCCGGTGGGCAGGTGTGGCCGCAGTTGGGATCGTTCGGGGCGCACGCTCCGGCGCGCTCGGCCTGGGAGATGAAGCCGTTCATCGCCCCGCCGTTGACGTCGGCGATCGAGTTGGGGAGCCCGTGCGGTCCTCCGGAGTTGGTGTCGGCGGTGTCGTGGTAGGGCCGCACGCACGTGCCGGCGGCCGGGTCGGGCACGCACACCGTCGGTACGCCGTTCTTCATCGGGATGCCGTCGGCGCCGGGATACGTGCCGAAGTAGGAATCGAACGAGCGGTTCTCCTGCATGATCATCACGACGTGGCGGATCTTGTGGATTCCCGTCGCTCCGCAGGCGCCACCGGCGCAGAGCATGCCCGTCCCTCCGGCGCCGGCGTTGCCGACCCGAGCGGCGGTCGCGACCGTCGAACGCGCGGTGGTGTGGGTGACCGCGATGATCGCGGCGGCGACGATCGCGGCGACGACGGCAGCGACGATGAGCAGCCGGAGTGGATGGTTCAGACGCGGATCCTGCCCCGAGGATGCGCGCGGTCCGCCCACCCCTAAGGGGTAACCGTGCACGGCTCGGCAGTGTTCACGTCCTACCTTAAGCCAAGATTATGAGTGTCAGGACGCGCTGACTGTGACGCGTGACATCACGACGGAGGGCGAGGGGGCCCCGTCGCCCGGGGGATTGGTCGGCAGCGCGCCGATGCGCAGGACGACCGGCAGTCCCGAGACGACCCTGCCGACGAGGGCGTAGTCCGGGGTGAGCCCGGCCGAGGCGGTCGCGTTCTGGGCCGTGACGACGAAGAACTGCGAGCCCGAGGCGCCGGAGGGATCGGTCGCGGTCTTGGCCATCGCGACGTCACCCTGGAGGTACTGGGTGTTCTGCGTCGGCGGCTCGACGACCGTATAGCCCGGGCCACCCGAGCCGTTGCCGAGCGGATCTCCGCCCTGGATGACGAAGCCGGCGGCGACGCGATGGAAGGTGAGGCCGTCGTAGAAGCCCTGCTTGACCAGGGAGTAGAACGAGGCCGAGGTCTTCGGCGCGGTCTTGACGTCGAGAGCGAAGGCGAACGTGCCGCAGTTGGTGACCACGGTCACCGTGTAGGTCTTGCTCGGATCGAGATGCACGGTCGGCGCCTTGAGGTGCTGGGGGCCCTTGGCTGCGGGCACCGGGACCGTCTTGCAGCCGCTCGCGGCCGTGCCGGAGGCGGCCGACGTCGCCGAGGAGGCGGGCGCCGAGCTCGTCGCAGAGGCGCCGGCGGCGGCCGAGCTCGAGGACGATCCCGAGCTTCCGCAGCCGGCCAGAAGCAGGATGAGGGGGACGATGAGCAGGCGGATGAGACGCACCGGGTGCAAGCAAAGCAGACTCCGCCGCGATAATCAGCGGCGCCATGCCCCTCTCCCCTCTCTTCGACGGCTACGACCACGTCATCCTCGACCTCGACGGATGCGTGTGGATCGGCGCCGAGGCGACGCGCGGCGCCGCCGAGGCGGTCACCGCCCTGCGGGCCGCGGGCCGGCGGCTCGCGTTTGTCACCAACGACGCCCGGTACTCGCCGGAGGATTACGTGCGCAAGCTGTGGTCGCTCGGCGTCCAGGCCTCGCTCGAGGAGATGGTCAGCGTCGGCGCCGCGATCCAGTTCGTGCTCGCTGAGCGGCCGATGCCCGCCGAGACGTACGTGATCGGGTCCGCCGCCGTGTTCCGGCACGTCGTCGATTCCGGCCAGCGGATCGTCAACGGCACCGAGCGCGAGGACAGCGCGCAGCTCGTCGTCATCGCCGGCCACGACGAGCTCGGCTACCACGAGCTCCGCACCGCCGTGCGGGCCGTCACCGCCGGGGCGGAGATGCTCGCGGCCGGCCGCGACCGCATCTTTCCCACCGACGGCGGGATCGCCCCGGGGACCGGTGCGGTTGTCGCCGCGCTCGAGTACGCCACCGAGCGCACGGCGAGCATCGTCGGCAAACCCGATCCGCGGATCTTCCACGCCGCGCTCGACCGGCTCGGCGCCGGGCGCACGCTCGTCATCGGCGATCGGCTCGACTCTGACCTCGCCGGCGCCGCGGCGGCCGGTCTCGACGGCGCGATCGTCCTCTCCGGCAACACCTCCGCCGAGGAGGCCCGCGCGGCCGAGGACCCCAGGCCCGTCGCCGTCGCCGCCGACCTCCACACGCTGGTGCTCGGACGCTGATGTTCTCGCTGATCGTCAACCCCCATGCGGGCAACGGCCGGGCCGGTGAGGAGCTCCCGAAGGTCGAGGCCGAGCTCACCCGCCTCGGGCTCGCGTTCCACACCGAGCGCACGCGCAGCATCGAGCACGCCCGTGAGCTGGCCCGGACGGCGGTGCGCGAGGGCGAGATCGCGGCCGCCCTGGGCGGGGACGGCCTGATCGGGGCCGTCGCCGACGCGCTGAAGAACACCGAGGGCACCCTCGGGGTCCTGCCCGGCGGACGCGGCAACGACTTCGCGCGGACGCTCGGGATCGGCCTTGACCCCGTCGCCGCCTGCGACGTGCTCGCCCACGGCGTCGTCCGCCCGCTCGACCTCGGCGAGCTCGACGGCCACACCTACATCGGGATCGCGAGCTGCGGGTTCGACTCGGTGGCCAACCGGATCGCCAACGAGACGCGGATCGTGCGCGGCAACCTCGTCTACGCCTACGGCGCGCTCCGCGCGCTCGTCACCTGGCGGCCGGCCACCTTCGAGGTCCGCGTCGACGGCGGCCCGGCGCGGACGATCCGCGGCTACAGCATCGCCGCGGCCAACTCGAAGGCGTACGGCGGGGGGATGCTGCTCGCGCCCCAGGCCGAGCTCGACGACGGCCTGCTCGACGTGGTGATGATCTCCCACGCCCCCAAGCTGCGCTTCCTGCGCCTGCTGCCGACGGTGTTCAAGGGCGAGCACGTCCGCCAGCCGAACGTCGAGGTGCTCCGCGCCCGCGAGATCGAGATCTCGGCCGACCGGCCGTTCACGGTGTTCGCCGACGGAGACCCGATCGGCGAGCTGCCGGCCCGGATCCGCGCGCTCCATGCCGCGATCCGCGTGATGGTGCCGGCGTGATGGGGTCCGCGTGAGCGCCCTGTCGGCGAAGATCGCCGCCGCCCGGGCGGTCGGTGAGCTCGCGCGCCGGGCCGGGCGTGGCGGCGGCACGAGCCTCCCGGGCAAGGTGCTGATGCGGCTTGAGCCCCATGCGATCGCCGAGCTCGCTGCGCGCCTGCCCCAGGGCTCGGCGATGATCTCGGCCACCAACGGCAAGACGACGACGGCGGCGATGGTGGCGGCGATCCTCGAGCGATCGGGACTGACGCTCGTCCACAACCGGGCCGGGGCGAACATGGCCGGTGGGATCGCCTCGACGCTGCTCGGCGCGGCCCGGCCCCGCAACGGCATCGCCGGCGACTTCGGGCTGTTCGAGGTCGATGAGTTCTGGCTCGACCGCGTCGCAGCCGAGCTGCACCCGCGCGCGATTGTGCTCGGCAACCTGTTCCGCGACCAGCTCGACCGCTACGGCGAGCTCGAGACGATCGCCGACCGCTGGGCGGCGGTCGTCCGCACGCTGCCGGGCGATGCGCGGCTCGTGCTCAATGCCGACGATCCGCTGATCGCCGACCTCGGCCGCGAGCGCGCCGGCGTGAGCTACTTCGGGATCGAGGACCCGTCGGTCGCGCTGCCCGAGATGCAGCACGCCTCGGACTCCAAGCACTGCCGCCGCTGCGGAGCCGCCTACGTCTACGACGTCGTCTATCTCGGCCATCTCGGCCGCTACCGCTGCCCCCACTGCGGGCAGCACCGCCCGGCGCCCGACGTCGCGGCCGAGGCGATCACCCTGCACGGCACCCGGTCGGCGCGCTTCACCCTCCGCACCCCGCAGGGCAGCGCCGAGGTCTCGCTCCCCCTCCCCGGGCTCTACAACGTCTACAACGCGCTCGGTGCCGCGGCGCTGTGCCTCGCCCTCGAGGTCCCGCTCGAGCGGATCGCCGCCGGCCTCGAGACGGTGCGGGCCGCGTTCGGGCGCGCGGAGTCGGTGACGATCGGGGATGTCGAGCTCGCGCTCCTGCTGGTCAAGAATCCCGCCGGTGCGAACGAGATCCTGCGCACGCTCGCGCTCGAGCCCGGCGAGCTCGACCTGTTCGCGATCCTCAACGACCGCACGGCGGACGGCAAGGACGTCTCCTGGGTGTGGGACGCGGACTTCGAGCTGCTCGCTCCGCGGGCGCGGACGATCACCTGCGGCGGGACCCGGGCGGCGGAGCTCGCGCTGCGGCTCAAGTACGCCGGCGTGCCGGAGGACCGCCTCCACGTCGTGCCGGGCAGCCTGGCCAAGGCGCTCGACACCGCGCTCAGCACCGTCTCCGACGGCCGGCTGTTCGTGCTGCCGACCTACACCGCGCTGCTCGAGCTCCGCGACGAGCTCTCCCACCGGGGCTACGTCTCGCAGTTCTGGCAGCGCGAGCAGGTCGAGGCATGAGCGCGGTCATCTGGCACGACCTCGAGAACGGCAGCTACGCGGAGGATCTCGAGCTGTGGCGGGCGCTCGCCGACCGCACCGGCGACCCGGTGCTCGACGTCGGCGCCGGCACCGGCCGCGTGACGCTCGACCTCGCCCGCCGCGGCCACACCGTGACCGCGCTCGACCGCGACGCGGCGCTCATCGCCGAGCTCGACCGCCGGGGCGCCGGACTCCCCGTGGACACCGTCGTCGCCGACGCCCGGCAGTTCGAGCTCGACCGCCGCTACGCCCTCTGCATCGTGCCGATGCAGACGATTCAGCTGCTCGGCGGCCACGAGGGCCGGCTCGGCTTCCTGCGGGCGGCACAGGCCCACCTCGCCCCCGGCGGCGTGCTCGCCATCGCGCTCAGCGATGCCCTCGATCTCTATGACGAGGCCGAGGGGCTGCTCATGCCCCTGCCCGACATCGTCGAGCACGACGGCGTCGTCTACTCGAGCCAGCCGACGGCGGTGCGGGCCGACGACGACGGGTTCGTGCTCGAGCGCCGCCGAGAGATCGTCACCCCGCAGGGCGAGCGCACGACGCTCGGCGACCGCATCCACCTCGACGAGCTCACGCCCGACGAGCTCGAGGCCGAAGGGCGCTCGATCGGCCTGCGCCCAGCGGGCCGGGAGAGCGTCCCCGAGACCCGCGACTACGTGGGGAGTACGGTGGTGCTGCTCAGTGTCTGAGTCCGGCCGTGAGCTCCGGGTGTGCGCCCTGTACCCCGACCTGATGAATATCTACGCCGACCGCGGCAACCTGCTGCTGCTCGAGCAGCGCTGCCGCTGGCGGGGCATCGGCTTCTCGGTGCAGGACGTGAGCCTCGACGACCCGCTCGACCCCGACGGCGCCGATCTCTATTACATCGGCGGCGGTCAGGACCGCGACCAGAAGCTGTGCGCACTCGATCTCGCCGAGGTCAAGCGCGACGCGCTGCACGCCGTGGCCCGGCGCGGCGGGGTGATTCTCGCCGTCTGCGGTGGCTATCAGCTGCTCGGGCACTCCTACGAGCTCGGCGAGGAGACGCTGCCGGGCGTCGGCCTCGTCGATCTCCGCACGGTCCGCGAGGACGGCCCGCGCCTGATCGGCAACATCGCCATCGAGGTTGAACTCGAGCCGGGACGGCCGCGCGTGCTCGCGGGCTTCGAGAACCACGGCGGCCGCACCCACCTCGGGCCGACGGCGACGCCGCTCGGCCGCGTGCTCCGCGGGCACGGCAACAACGGCCGCTCGGGGTTTGAGGGCGTGCGGTCGGGCAACGTGATCGGCACCTACATGCACGGCCCGCTGCTCCCCAAGAACGCCTGGTTCGCCGACTGGTTGATTGCCACGGCGCTCGGCCTCGAGGCGCCGCTGGCCGCGCTCGACGACCGCCTCGAGGAGGCCGCGCACGCGGACGCGCTGCGCGCGGCCGGACTGGCAGCATGAGCCGGCGTCCACTGGCGTCGGTCCTGGGCGCGTTCGCCGGCCTCGCCGCGGCCGGCGTGGTGCTCGCCGGCTGCAGCGGCTCGACGAGCCCGTCGACGAGCGCAAGCGCGACGGCGAGCCGCGCCACGGCCACGAGCACGACCTCGGCGACCACGAGCGCGACGGCGACCACAACCACCACGACGACGACCACGTCGCTGCCCGGAACCGGAAAGCCCGCGGTGACGATCGGGGACAAGAACTTCACCGAGCAGTTCATCCTCGGCGAGCTCTACACCGAGGCCCTCAACGCGGAGGGCTTCGACGCCATGCTCAACCGCAACATCGGTCCCACCGAGGTGACCATCCCCGCCCTCGAAAGCGGCCGGCTCGACATGTATCCGGAGTACCTCGACACCTGGAACCGGGTCGTGGCCGGAGACGCCCACCACTACGGGTCGCTGCTCGGCGCCTACCGGGCCGGACAGCGCTTCGCGCTCACCCGGGGGCTGCAGCTGCTGAACGCGACGCCGTTCAGCGACACCGACGCGCTCGCGGTGACCCGCGCGTTCTCGAGCCAGAACAACCTGCACTCGCTCACCGACCTCAGCACGCTTCCCGGCAGCGTGACCGTCGGCGGACCGCCGCAGTTCGCACAGGACGCGAACGGGCTTCCGGCGATCGAGCACGTCTACGGCTTCACCCCCGCCGGGTTCAAGCCGCTCGTCGTCGGCGGCCAGTACCCCGCGCTCGACGCGGGGAGCGTGCAGGCGGCCGACGTCAACACCACCGACGCGCAGCTCACGACGGGGGGCTACACGCTGCTCGCCGACCCCGCCCACGTGTTCGGGCCCGGGAACGTCGTGCCCGTCGTCTCGGTCAAGACGCTGCTCGCCGAGGGACCGGCCTTCGCCGCGACGGTCGATCGGGTGAGCGCGTTGCTCACCGAGCCCGTGATGCGCGACCTCAATGCCGACATCGACCTCGCCCACGGCAACCCGGCGGACGTCGCGCGGACCTTCCTGCGGGCCCACGGGCTCGTGCCGCCGGCGACCCCCTAGGCGGGTCGCCGGACGGCTAGGCCGCTACTTCACGGGTGTCGAGCAGTACTGCGGGTTGTTCCCGATCGGGCTCGTGCAGTTCTGCTGCTCGGCGAACTGGGCCCCCTGCCCGAGGTCGTTCGTCGTTCCCGGGTAGTCGCCGCCGTAGGTGAACGCCCTGTCGGTGCCGTTGTACGCATACCACGGGTACGTGCAGAACGGCGTGCCGACGGTGCCGGCGCCGCAGTCCTGCGTGATCTCGGCGTCGCCGCCGAAGTCGCTGACCACCGCGTAGGACTGGGGCTTGCTGCCGTCGCCGAACGTCACGCCCTTGACCTGGAGTGGCGCGAACTGCAGCCACGAGGGCAGGTTGTACGAGTAGCACGGCGGCTTCGTGGCGCTGCCGGGGAGGCAGAACTGGCCCTGCGGGCTGGTGAAGTTGCCGGTGTGGCCGATCTCCCAGACGAGCGAGTTGGGCGCGTCATGGACGAGCCCCCAGTTGAGCGTGTTGCCGATCTGCTCGACGCTGTAGCCGGGCATGAGCGGACCGTCCTTGCCGGAGAGGACGAGCGTGCCGCTGTGTCCCGTCGTGACGTCGGTCACGGTGACGTGCATGCCGTCGGCGGCGGGCGTCACGTACTGGTGTCGGTGATCGTGTCCCCGGCGTGCGTGAGCAGCGGCCCTCCGGTCTGGCTGTCGGTGAGCATCCCGTTGTAGGCCGCGTACTCGCGCTTGCCGTTCGGCGCGACCGCCCATACCGGCGCGCACACCGAGTACGTGTTCGGCGAATAGCTCACCTGGTAGCCGCCGTTGCCGCTGCACGTCTGCACGACGCTGTTCGGGTAGTACTGGACCTCGAGGAACGCCTGACCGTAGAGGCTCGCGGGGTCGCTGACTGTTCCGCCCATTCAGAACGTCGGCCCGACGGCGTCGACCTGGGTGGCGCCGTTGGTCGGGAGGACGATCGTCCAGGTGAGGTCCTCGGCCGAACCGGGCCGGTTGGAGACCGGCGTGATCTCGGGCTCGTCGTGGCCGGTGCAGCTCGCCGTGTACCAGACGAAGTCCTGTGGGTGGTGCGCGATGCAGAGATTCTGCGCCGCCGCGCTGGCCGATCCGGGGGCGAGCACCATGACCGCTCCAACGCACATCACGAGGAATCCCAGCCACCGACGCTTCACGGCCACGACCGTCTTCCTTCTGCGCCTCTCGCTGACGACGGGATCCTATCCCGACCGGAGCCGCTCAGCTGTCAGTTATCCCGAATCCGCCGCTCGAGCCGAAGCCGCCAGCGCCGCGCTCGGAGGGGGCGAGCGCGTCGACCTCGACGACCTCGGGTGTCTCGACGCGAACGAGCACGAGCTGGGCGATGCGATCGCCGGCGGCGATCGCGCAGGCCTCACGGCGATCGGTGTTGAGCAGCAACACCTTGATCTCGCCGCGATAGCCGGCGTCGATCAGCCCGGGGGCGTTGACCACCGAGATGCCGTGGCGGGCGGCGAGCCCCGAGCGGGGCAGCACGAGGCCGGCCTGGCCCGCGGGGATCTCGACCGCGATGCCGGTGGGCACCGAGGTGCGCTCGCCCGGCCCGAGGGTCACGGCCTCGACGGCGTAGAGGTCGAGGCCGGCGTCGCCCGGATGGGCACGGCTCGGCAGGCGGGCATGCGGATGCAGGCGGCGGACGCGGAGACCGCTTGAGCCGTCGGCGCCAGTCACGGACGCGGGCTGAGCGTGAAGGACTGGTAGCGGGCGGCGACGGTCGCCGGTAGGCGGACGACGACATGGACGCCCTCCGGGGTGTCGGTGCGCTCGAGGTCGCCGGCGAGCTGGTGCAGCTCGGCCAGGCGTCCCCCCTCGTCGTAGGGGATCAGCAGCTCGACTTCGAGCAGGCTCCGTGCGAACTCCTCCTCGATGCGCTCGATCAGCGTCGGCAAGCCCTCTCCGGTCATGGCCGAGACGAGCACGGCCCCGGGATGGCGGTTGGCGAGCTCGGTCCGTCGTTCCTCGTCGATCAGGTCGGCCTTGCCGAGGACGAGGATGCGCGGCGCCTCGTCGGCATGGATCTCGTGGAGCACGTCCTCGACCGCCCGGGTCATCTCGACGAGCTCCTCCTCGGGCACGGAGGCGTCGACGACGTGCACGAGGAGATCGGCGAGCCGGGTCTCCTCGAGCGTCGCGCCGAAGGCCTCGACGAGCTGGTGGGGCAGCTTGCGGATGAAGCCGACGGTGTCGGTGACGAGGTAGTCGCGGCCGCCGGCACGGAGCACGCGGGTCGTCGGGTCAAGCGTGTGGAAGAGACGGTCGCGGACGCCGGCGCTGGCGCCGGTGAGCGCGTTGAGCAGCGTCGACTTGCCGGCGTTCGTGTACCCGGCGAGCGCGATCTGCGGCAGATGGGCGCGCTCGCGCTCGGCTCGCATCACCGAGCGGCTCGACCGCACGTGGGCGAGCTTGCGCTTCAGCGCGGAGATGCGGTCGCGGGCGAGCCGGCGGTCGGTCTCGATCTGGGTCTCGCCCGGGCCGCGGGTGCCGATGCCGCCGTCCATGCGTCCGGCGCCGAGTCGCTCGAGGTGAGACCACAGGCCCCGCATGCGGGCGAGGTTGTACTCGAGCTGGGCGAGCTCGACCTGGAGCTTGCCCTCCGCGCTGTGGGCGTGGGCGGCGAAGATGTCGAGGATGATCGCGGTGCGGTCGATGACCGGGACGCCGAGCTCGGCCTCGAGGTTGCGCTCCTGGCGGGGGACGAGCTCGTCGTCGCAGGCGACGAGGTTGGCGTCGGCGCGCTTGATCTCGGCCTTGAGCTCCTCGATCTTGCCCGGCCCGAGGTAGCTGTTCGGGTGAGGATGCTCGCGGTGCTGGACGAGCTCGCCGACCGCGGCGACCCCGGCGGTGCGCAGGAGCTCCTCGAGCTCGCCGAGCTGATGGCTCTCGCCGTCGGGCACCGCGGCGATCATGAAGGCACGCTGGCGCGCTCGCCCGGAGGGGCGCTGACCTGCGGGAGACAGACTGGACGGCCCGGCCTGGCCGTTACGGCTTGGCGGCACGCCGCTCATGGTAGCCGCGGCCCGGACTGCGACCGAGCGTTCAGTTGACGTGGACGTCCTCGGCGCCCTGGATCCCCACCTTGTTGCTGGAGACCATGTGGACGGTGATCGTCCCGGTGTGATCGGTGTTCGTGCTGCGATCGTGGAGCACGACGTGGCAGGTGTAGGTGCCGCCGTTGCGCTCCGTCACTCCGCTCGGGCAGCTCACCGACTTCAGGCTCACCCGGCTGCCGCCGAAGCGGCTCACGTAATCGCGGATGAGGTGGTCGCCGGAGGCCCGGGAGTCGAAGCCGCAGGCGGCGACCCCGAGCGCGCAGCCTCCCGCGAGCAGCGCGGCGATCGGTCGTCTCATGGCCGCGAGCCTACAGCTCGCGGATGCGGCGGACGGCCTCCAGGAGCCGATCGTCGGGCGTCGTCAGCGAGATCCGGAAGAAGCCCTCGCCGTTGGGTCCGTAGGCCCCGCCGGGCGAGATGACCACGGCGGCCTGCTCGAGCACGTGCTCGCAGTACGCGGCGGCGGAGTCGAAGCCCTCGGGCACCGGCGCCCAGATGTAGATCGACCCCTTCGGCGGGGTGACGTTGACCCCGGCCTCGGCGAGCGCGGCGCAGACGAGATCCCGCCGCCGCTGGTAGATGTCGTTCATCTGCCGCACCGACGCGTCGACCTCCGGTTGCAGCGCGGCGACGCCGGCGAGCTGGACAGCCTCGAACAGGCCCGAGTCGATGTTCGACTTCAGCCGCCAGTACTGGGCGATCGCCGCGGCGTTGCCGACGATCGCCGCGCAGCGCCAGCCGGTCATGTTGTAGCCCTTGGAGAGGGAGAAGACCTCGACCCCGACCTCCTTGGCGCCGGGCGTGGCGAGGAACGACGGGGCGCTGTAGCCGTCGTAGGTCGTCTCGCTGTAGGCGTTGTCGTGCACGGCGAGGATGTCGTGGCGCCGGGCGAGGTCGACGACGGCCTCGAACAGCCCGTCGGGCAGGATCGCCCCCGTCGGGTTGTTGGGGTAGTTGAAGAACAGCAGTCGCGCCCGCTCGAGCACGTCGGCGGGGATCGCCTCGAGGTCTGGGGCGAAGCCGCGCTCGGGGAGCAGCGGCATGAGATAGGGCTCGCCACCGGCGAGCAGCGGGCCGCCGGTGTAGACCGGGTAGCCGGGGTCGGCGGCGAGGGCGACGTCGCCCGGGTCGAGGAAGGCAAGGTTGAGGTTGAAGATGCACTCCTTGGCGCCGAGCGCGGGCATCACCTCGGTGTCGGGGTCGAGCTCGACGCCGAAGCGGCGGGCGTAGAACAGCGCCACCGCCTCGCGGAACTCCGCCCGTCCGCGGTTGGACGGGTAGGTGTGGGTGCTCGGGTCGGCGACCGCCTGCTGCGCAGCGGCGACGATCGGCGCGTAGGTCGGCGTATCGGGATCGCCGATGCCGAGGCTGATCACGTCGATGCCGGCCGCGCGCTTCTCGCTGACCTTGCGCTCGAGCTCGGCGAACAGGTACGGCGGGATCTTCTCCAGGCGCCTACTCGGTCTCATGAAGCTCCTTTACGAATTCGTCGCTGAGCGTGCCGCGGAACACCGGCACCGCCCAGCCGCTGAGGTTGATGTGCAGGTCCTCCCCCACCTCGACCTCGAGTTCGCCCCCGTCGAGCTCGACGGTGACCGGCGAGTCTCCGCCGCGCAGGACGTGGGCGACGGCCGCGCCGGTCGCGCCGGTGCCGCTCGCCGAGGTCTCCCCCACCCCGCGCTCGAAGATCCGCGCCCGGATCCGGTCAGGGGCGAGGACGGCGAACCACGAGACGTTCGTGCGGTGGGGGAACAGCGGGTGATGCTCGATCTCCGGGCCGGGCACGCTCAGGTCGAGGCCGGCGAGGGCCTCGGGGTCGGCGACGGCGATCGCGCACTGCGGATTGCCGACCTGGACATGCTGAAAGGCCCACGCGCTCCCGCCGGCCTCGAGCTCGCCACGCCCGTCCTCCGGGCCACTCGGATAATCCTCGCTGCGCAGCCGAGCGCGGCCCATGTCGACGATGCACGTGCTCGGCGAGGTGATCGTCGGACGGATCTCCCCGGCGGCCGTCTCGATCGAGAACGTGTCAGCGTCGGTCCAGCCGCGGTGGCGGAGATAGAGGATCGCCTCGCGGGCGCCGTTGCCCGACAGCCCGGACTCCGAGCCGTCGGGATTGAAGATGCGCAGCCCGGCGACGTAGCCCCGCTCCCGAGGCGCGCAGAGCAGCAGGATCCCGTCGGAGAAGACGCCGGTGTGCGCGGCGCAGATCGCGCGGATGCGGGCGGGCGTGAGCGTGAACGGGAGCCCGCGCTCCTCGATGATCACGTAGTCGTTGCCGAGCGCGTGCCACTTCTCGAAGTCCACGCGGCCGCAGTCTAGGTACCGTCGCGTCGCGATGGCCCGGCGCCTGCGAGCGAGGATCACCCCGGTCGGGTTGCTGGCCGTGATCGCCGTGACCTCGCTCGCGGCGCGCGTGGCCTGGCTCGGCGACCCGTGCCGTGCCCCGTGCCGGACGAGCGCGGACCACCTGCTCATCTTCGACGAGTCGTACTACGTCAACGCCGCGCGCGTCATCGCCGGCATCGAGCCACCGGCCGGGGCGCGCTACGCCGGCGCTCCGCTCGGCGACGACCCGAACTCCGAGCATCCACAGTTGGCCAAGGTGATCGTGGCCGGCTCGATCGAGCTGTTCGGCGACGGCCCGTGGGCGTGGCGGCTCGGCAGCCTGATCCTCGGCACGGCGGCGATCCTCGGGATGTACGGCCTCGCCCGGGCCGCCGGGGGCGGTCCCTGGCTGGCCGTCGGCGCCGCCGGGCTGATGGCCTTCGACAACTTGCTGCTCGTCCACGGCCGCATCTTCACGCTGGACATCTACGCCCTGGCGGCGATGATCTGGGGCGCGGTGCTCTACCTCCGCGGGCGTCCGCTCGGCGCGGGGGTCGTGATCGGCATCGGGGCGTGCTGCAAGCTCGTTGCGCCGTATGTGCTGATCGTGCTCGTCCTGTTCGAGCTCCTCCGGGCCGCCGTCGGCGGGGGCGACGGCGCGGGACGCGCCGGGTGGGCCCGATGGCGCGCGCTGCTGCCGGGGATCGCGAGCCGGCTCGCCCGGGTGACCGGCGCCGCGGCCGTGGTGTTCATCGCGCTGCTCGCCGTGCTCGATCGGATCGCGCCGCCCTACGACTACGCCCTGCACCGGCCCGTGGCCGGCGGTCCCCTGCATCACCTCGCGCACATGCTCAGCTACGCGGCCCAGCAGACGAGTCCGCACGGACCGACGGGAATCGCGTCCTACCCGTGGGGCTGGCTCGTCGACATCCAGCCGATCGTCTATCTCAACATCAACCCCGCCCAGCCCGAACCGGGCTTCATCGGGGTGCATCCCGCGGTGCACTTTCTCGGCCTGATCAGCCCCCCGCTGATGCTGGTCGCGCTGCCGGCGCTCGCCTACGCCGCCTGGCGGGCGCGCGAGTCGGTGCCCGGGTTCGCCTGGGCGTGGTTCCTCGGGACCTTCGCCCCGTTCGTCGTGCTGAGCCTGTTCTTTCAGCGCACGAGCTACCTGTACTACATGGTCGTGGTCATGCCGGCGATCTATCTCGCCGTCGTCTACCTCGTCGCCGCGGGCTGGCGGCGCACTGGGCGCTGGGCGACCCGCCGCCAGCAGCTGATCCTCGTCTGGGGCGGCGCGCTCATCTGCGCGGCGGTCGTCTGCTATCCGCTCACGCCGCTGCCCTGAGGCCCGTGTCGTGAGTCGGAACCTCGGGAGCAGACTAGTCCGGCCACAGCGCGAGCACGGCGTCGGCGAGCTCGCCCGGGCTGCGGCCGGTCACGTCGAGGACGTGGACCCCGGCGAGCTTGCGCATCCATGTGAGCTGGCGGCGCGCGTAGTTGCGGGTTCGGCGCTTCATGCCCTCGACGTCGCCGGCGAGCAGATCCTCGAAGCCGAGCGCCTTGCGGGCGGTGAGCGAGGCGCCGGCGGCGTGAGCGCGTTGGACCTCCTCGCGGGCGCCGGCGGCGAGCATCGCGTCGACGCGGGCGTTGATCTGGGCATACAGCCGCTCGCGCTCGAGCACGAGGCCGACGAGCAGCGTCGGGTGACGCACGGTCGCCGTCCACAGCTCTGACTCGCCGCCGGGCGGCTCGAGCTCGCCGGCGTCGAGCAGCTCGAGCGCGCGGACGATGCGCTGGCGGTCGGTCGGGCTGATCTCGGCCGCGGCCCAGGGGGCGCGCTGGGCGAGGATCTGATGCAGCGCGTGCGGCCCGAGCCGCTCGAGCTCGGCCGTCCAGCGCTCCCGCACCCCCTCCGGCGGTGGCGGGCGCAGGCTGAGCTCGGTGAGGGCGGCGCGCAGGTAGAGCCCGGTGCCCCCGACGACGAGTGGCCGCTGGCCGGCGGCGAGCAGGGCATCGATTTCGGCGTGGGCGAGCTCGGCGTACTGCCCGGCGCTGAACTGGGCGTCGATGGGCAGGAAGGACACGAGCCGGTGCTCGAGACAGGCCCGCTCGGCGGGACCGGCCGCGCCGGTGAGGATCTCGAGCCCGGCGTAGACCTGAAGGGCGTCGGCCGAAACCGCGACCGGGTGCTCGCCGCGCGAGCGCAGCCGCTCGGCGAGCGCGATCGCCACCGCCGTCTTGCCGACGCCGGTCGGGCCGAACAGGGCGATCACCTCGGGGTTGGGCACGGCCTCAGTATCGGCAATAGACTGCCCGAGCGATGAGTGTGGTCAGCGGCAATGTCGTGATCACCGGGGCGACCGGCGGGATCGGCCACGCGATCGCTCGCGCCTGCGCGGCCCGCGGTGCCCGGCTGACCCTCACCGGCCGCCGACAGGAGGTGCTCGAGCCGCTGGCCACTGAGCTCGGCGGGCTGGCCGTCGCCTGTGATCTCGCCGACCGCGGCGCGGTGGCGGAGCTCGCCGAGGAGATCGCCGGCGCCGACGTGCTCATCGCCAACGCCGCCCTCCCGGCCAGCGGACAGCTGACCGAGTTCTCCCAGGAGCAGGTCGACCGGATGCTCGAGGTCAACCTGCGGGCGCCGATCGCCCTCGCCCACGCGCTCGTACCCCGCATGATCGCCCGGCGCAGCGGCCATCTCGTGTTCATCTCCTCGCTGTCGGGCAAGGTCGCCTCGCCGGCCTCCTCGATCTACTCCGCGACGAAGTTCGGGCTCCGGGGGTTCGCCCTCGGCCTGCGCGAGGACCTCCACCGCCACGGCGTCGGCGTGTCCGTCGTGCTGCCGGGGTTCATCCGCGACGCCGGCATGTTCGCCGACGCCAAGATCACGCTTCCGCGCGGTGTGGGCACGCGCTCGCCCGAGGAGGTCGCCGCCGCCGTCGTCGGCGCGATCGAGCGCAACCGAGCCGAGGTCGAGGTCGCCCCGCTCGGGCTGCGCTTCGGCGCCAACTTCGCCGCTGTGGCCCCGGCGACGGCCGCGTCGGTCAGCCGGAAGATGGGCGGCAGCGAGATCGCCACGCGCCTCGCCGCCGGTCAGGTCGACAAGCGCTAGCTGTCAGCTGCGGCGGTAGGTGGCCGTCGCGGCCGTGCGCGGCTCTCCGTTGTCGCCGAACGAGTGCTCGCCGGTGACCGACGCGAGCGCGACGATCATCTCGTCGGCGAGCCGGGCGCCGTCGACGGCTCGCTCCGGGGTCGCCTGGACGCGGACCTGCAGATCGTCGCCGTCGATCTCCTCGAGCAGCACGGTCGGCTTGGACCGGGTCGCCGTCGCGATCTCCTGGTCGAGCAGCTGCTGGACGTGCGAGGGCCGGACGCCGGAGCGGAGGCGCACGCGGACGTCGACCGCCTCGGGCTCGCGGAGCGGCACGATCGCGGCGCCGAGGACGACGTTGTTGGGGATGAGGACCCGGTCCTCGCCGCGCGCGAGCGTCGTGTAGAGCAGCCCGAGCGAGCTGACGATGCCCTCGGCCTGGCCGCCGACGGCACCGGCCTGCAGCCGCACGCGTTCGCCGACCCGGAACGGCCGGGCGCTGAGCAGCACCATCCCGGCGATCAGGTTGCCGAGCGTCTGCTGGGCGGCAAGACCGAAAACGACGGCGGTGAAGGCGCCGCCGACGGCGAGCGTCTGCGGGTTGACGCCGGCGACGTGCAGCGCGATGAGCAGCACGATCGCCACCGAGACGAGGCGGATGAGGAAGCCGACGGTGCCCGCGGTGGCGGGGTCCATGCGGCGGAAGAACGTCGGGGCGGCCGCGCGGCCGACCCCCCGCGCGATCCACCAGCCGAGCACGAGCAGCACGACCACCGTGACGATCCGGATCGGGGTGTCCCACTGGCTGCTCGGCTTGATCCCGAACCACGCCTCGCGGTTGGCGTACGCGACGTACACCGCGATCAACAGCGGCAGCAGAACGCCGACCTCGCGGCGGGCGCGCCTGACCACGCGATCGCTCACGTTCACGGCGAGGCCGACCTTTTCCCAGGCCTCGCTGCGGGTCTCGAACATCCGCTCCAAGTGAAGGTCCCTACCCGATTTCAGACGCTGTCGCATGTTTGCTGGTGTCCCTGCCTTTGTTCGCTTACCAATTTCCTATCACCGCCGCGGGCCGAGAGTTTCACCAGCCGCGCTTGAAGATTGGCTCAAAACAAGGTCTGCTGGACCTCGTTGCTCTCGCTCGGGCGAGGCGCCGCGGGCGACGGGGCGGCTCTCATCTGGCCGCGCATGCGCTCAAACGGCGCCACATCCGGGCCATTCACCATCCGCGAGAGTCGGCGGCGCTCCTCCGGGGACGCGTAGGCGCCTCTCCGGTAGAGCTCGTTGTAGCGTGGCACAAGGTCCGGACGGTTTTCCCTCAGCCACCCCAGGAAAACCTGGCGGACCTCGCCGCGAAGGTGCAGAGCGATGCCGCTCACGTAGGACGCCCCCGCCTCGGTGGCCAGCGCGAGCACGCGCGCCACCTGCTCGGGCGCGTCGTTGATTCCGGGCATGAGGGGCGCGACAAGCACCCCGGTGCGGATCCCCGCGCGGGTCAGCTCAGCGAGCGCCTCGAGCCGGGCGTACGGATTGGGCGTGTGCGGCTCGGTGGCCCGCCACGCCCGCTCGTCGAGCGTCGGAATCGACAGGGCGGCGCTGAAGTCGGTCCGCGCGGCGATCTCCTTCATCAGCTCGAGGTCCCGCAGCAGCAACGGCGACTTGGTGAGGATCGAGCACGGGTTGGACGCGTCACGAAACGCCTCCCAGATCGCCGGCATCAGCTTGTAGCGCCCTTCCACCCACTGATAGGGATCGGTGTTGGTGCCGAGCGCCACGTGCTCTCCGCGCCACGACCGGCGCCGCAGCTCGGCCCGCAGCACCTCCGGCGCGTTGACCTTGACGACGATCTCCCGCTCGAAGTCGCGGCCGGCGTCGAAGTCGAGGTACTTGTGGGTCGGACGGGCAAAGCAGTTGTGGCTGACGACCCCGTTGGCGATGAAATCGCCCGTCCCGGTGGTGATGTCGTAGAGGGCCATCTCGCCCGGGAGGGGTTCAACCGAGACCACGCGGAGGTCGCTGAGCGTCTTCACCATCTGGCCCTCGATCGAGCGCATCTGCGACATCAGGACGCCGGTGCCGACCAGGCTGTTCGCGGTCGTGAGGTGGGCGCGGGCGGGAGCCGACGGTTCGCTGTCGGCCACGTGCTTCCATCCGCGGTTGGTGAGGAAGCGATGATCACCGCTGGCCACGAGGACGGTGCCGTCCGCGAGCTCGAGGCGATACGCGGGCTTGACGGCGACCCAGCGGTCGAGGACCACGGTCCGCGCGTAGCGCCGGTAACGCCCGTGCCGCACCGTGCCGTAGATCTCATCCCCCACCTCGAGCTCAGCGATGGGCTTGTGCCGCCCGTCGGCGACCAGGACCGGAGTATCGCCGTGTAGGCAATAAACGCAGGCGTGGGTGCAGCCCCGATACGGGTTGATCGTCCAGCGGAACGGGACGGCCGAGGACTCCGGGACGCGGTTGAGGATCGACTTCGCCCGGACCTCGTAGAACCGGGTCTTGACCGCGCCCGGCGCCTCGAAGTGCCGCACGACCGCCTCGTCGCGATACCCCGGCAGACGGGCGCGCGTCTCCCCCTCCACGCTGAGGTTGCTCCACCGCATCGAACACATGTTCGCATAAGGGGCGGACCGACCCCCCGACGATGGGCGAGCGAGGCTGCCCCTGCCTCGCTCGCCCATGCTGCGCCCCGAAAGACTCCGGCTCTCAGGCGGGGATCCCAGGCGGTCCGAGGATCTCGATGCCGTAGTCCGCGGCCAGGGCGACCATCGGCGCCGGGTCGGGTGGGACGGTCGGGGCCGGCGGGATCTCGAGACGCTCGGCCGGTTCGGAGAGCGCGCGCAGGAAGCCCTCGAAGCCCGCCGGTTCGGTGACGAGCAGGAACCGGGCCTCGGACGAGGAGACCATGAAGGTGTGCGGGATTCCCCGGGGCCCGTATACGAACGCGCCCGCCAGCGCCGTGATGACGCGGCCGCCGACCCAGAACGTCAGCTCCCCCTCGATCACGTAGAACCACTCGTCCTCGTGGTGATGGACATGCAGCGGAGAGCCGCTGCCGCGGGGTCCGAGGTGCTCGATCACCGCCACGCGACCATCGGTCGTCTCTGCGGAGGACCGGATGATCGCGAGGCTGCCGAGGAACCAGCGCGCCTCGCCCTCTCCGGGACCGAGGGCGATCGGCTCGATCGGCTTGGCGGTGGTCCGGGTCGTCTGTGCGTCGGATGTGGTCATGCTCATTGCGTCCCTCCTGGGGCCGGGGCTGATCAACTACCGGCAGCTTGCTCGACCGCCGTCGCCGCGTCGATCCCTCGGTCGCGGGGATATTCCGCGCGCATCGACATCGGTGAAGGCGGCGGTCATACTCGACCCGTGCCTGCAGGACGCTGGCAGATCGAGCGGCTCATCGAGGATGTGACGGTGCTGGGACGGCGTGGCCTGCCGCGTGAGCGGTACTACCGCGAGGTCACCGACCGCCTGCGCCGGGTCTTCGACTGCGACGCGGCGTGCTGGCATACGCTCGATCCCCACACGAGGCTGATCACGAGCGATGCCTCGGATGAGCTCGTCAGCACCGGGGTCTACACGCCGGAGACGGTTGCGGACGCCGGCGCGCGGATGATCGCGAGCGAGTACTTCGTCCCCGACGTCAACACATTCGCGTCCCTCGCGTCGCGGCGGGTACCGGTGGCGATCCTCAGCCAGACGACGAACGGCCGTCCGGAGCGCAGCGTCCGCTATCGCGACCTGCTGGAGCCGTCGGGCATTCCGTTCGAGATGCGTGCCACCTTCATCAGCCGCGGTCGCGCGTGGGGCGCCGTGCACCTCGCGCGCCGGGACGACAGCGGGGACTTCAGCGCCGAGGACGCCGCGGCATTGGCCGCAGTCACGCGGGCGATCGCCGACGGCATCCGCACCTCGCTGCGGTTCGACGCGGCGCGTGACGCCCGCGGAGCCGCCGCCCCCGGGCTCGTCGTCCTCTCTCCCGGCAACGCGATCGAGATGATCAGTCCGTCCGCGCGTGAGATCCTCGCGAGCATGGAGAGCGGCCATCCGCGTGACGGCGAGCGGCCCCCGTCTCCGGTGCTCGCGCTCGCCGACTTCGCCCGCAGCCGGGCCGAGGCCGCGGACGACAGCGTCGACGCCGTGGCCGTGCCGACGTCCTCGGGCTGGGTCACGCTGCACGCGTCGCTGCCGGAGGGGACGGCCGACGGTCGGGTGGCGATCGTGCTCGAGCGCGCCGCGAGCCGACAATCAACCGCAGTCCGGCTCGAGGCCGACGGAGTGACGCCGCGGGAGCGGGAGGTGGCGACCCTGCTCGCCCAGGGGCGCTCCAACCCCGAGATCGCCGAGGCGCTCGTGCTCTCGCCGTACACCGTCCAGGACCACATCAAGAACCTGTTCGAGAAGACCGGGGTGTCCTCGCGGCAGGAGCTCGTCGCCCGGTTGTTTCTTGATGAGTACATGCCGCAGATCGCCGAGCGGGCCCCGCTCGCCGCCGACGGCACGTTCGGTTAGCCCCGAGGGAAACGGGGCCACGTCCTCCCCCTTGCGACGGAGGCCCGGCTCCCCGGGAAAGTGGATGCGGCGCTCGCGGGCCGGGTTTACCCTCCGAGCGTGAACCGTCCCAGCGCGCCTCGTCCCCTGCCGATCGCCTTGGGCTGGCGAATCCCCGACCGCGTGCTCGACATCGGCCCCGTCGTCGTCGTCGGGCTCGTCGGGCTCGCGGAGCTCGGCGTCAGCCACGACCACGGGAATGCGATCTGGGCCTCGGCCGTCGCGCTCCTCGTGATCCTCCTCGCGCTGCTCGACCGGCATCGCGCGCCGACCATGACCCTCGGGGTGATCCTCGCCGTCGACCTCGTCCTCGGCAACCACACCCTGCTCATGCTGCCGCTGCTGCTCGCCATCTTCACCGTGGCCGAGTACGAGGACCGCAGCGGAACGCTGATCGCCGCCGCGGTCACGGCCATCGTCTGCGTGGCGAGCCCGGCCCTGCACGGCAACACCGCGGGCCCGTGGACCGGCGTGATCCTCTCCCGCCTGATTGCCATCGGCCTCGCCGTCGCCCTCGGCCTCTACCTGCGCGCACGTGCCGACTACGTCACCGGGCTCACCGACCGCGCAGAGCGTCTCGAGCGCGAGCGGGAGCTCCTCGCCCATCGGGCGGTGGCCGACGAACGCGTGCGGATCGCTCGTGAGCTGCACGACGTCGTCGCCCACAACGTCTCGCTGATGGTCGTCCAGGCCCAGGCGCTGGCGGCGACGAACGCCCGCACGGCGGCTCCAGACGTCGAAGCACCTGAGGATGGCGGGGACGGTGGCGATGGTCAGCCCGCGCTGCGGGCGATCGCCGACCTCGGCCGCGAGGCGCTGTCCGAGATGCACCGGATGCTCGGGGTGCTCCGCGTCTCCGAGGGCGCCGAGGCGGAGCGCGAGCCGCAGCCCGGCGTGCGCGACCTCGAGGCGCTGATCGATCGCACGCGCGCCGCCGGTCTCGAGGCCCGCCTCATCGTCCGCGGGACCCCGCGGGAGCTTCCCGCCGGGGTCGACCTCTCCGCGTACCGCATCGTCCAGGAGGCGCTGACCAACGTCATCCGTCACGCCGATGCCCGTCACGCGACGGTCACTCTCGCCTATGCGCACAGCGGCGTCGTCGTGAGCATCGAGGACGACGGTCAAGCGGCCCCGAACGGCTCCGCCGCGGGCCATGGCATGGTGGGCATGCGTGAGCGGGTCGCGCTGTTCGGCGGTCAGCTGTTGGCCGGCCGGAGGACCGACGGCCCCGGGTTCCGCGTCACCGCCACCCTGCCCGTCCACTTGCCATGACCAAGCTCCGAGTGCTCATCGCCGACGATCAGCCGCTCATGCGCGCCGGCTTCCGGGCGGTGCTCGAGGCGACCGGTGAGATGGAGGTCGTCGCCGAGGCCGGCGACGGGCTCGAGGCCGTGACTGCGGCCAAGGCCACCGGACCCGACGTGATCCTCATGGATGTGCGGATGCCGAACCTCGACGGGATCGAGGCGATCCGCCGCCTGCCCACCCAACGCGTGCTCGTACTCACGACCTTCGGCCTCGACGAGTACATCGTCGAGGCGCTGCGGGCCGGCGCGAGTGGCTTCATCACCAAGGACGTCCCGGCCGAGGAGCTCGTCCGCGCGGTGCGGCTCGTCGCGGCCGGCGAGGCACTGCTCACACCCGCGGTGACGCGGCAGCTGCTCAACCGGGTCGCGCGTCGGCTGCCGGCGCCCGTCGGCCACGGGCCGCAGGAGCTCGCCCAGCTCACCGAGCGCGAGCGCGAGGTGCTCGAGCTTCTCGCCCAGGGCAAGTCCAACGCCGAGATCGCCGAGGCGCTCGTCGTCGGTGAGGCGACGGTCAAGACGCACGTCTCCAACGTGCTGATGAAGCTCGATCTCCGTGACCGGGTGCAGGCGGTCGTCCTCGCCTACGAGATCGGCCTCGTCCAGCCCGGCGGCGGCTGAGCGGCGACGGCCTCCCCCGCGAGGCGGAGGCGCCCCGGGATCTCCCCCACTCGCCGGAGTCGCCGCTCGCTCGGGCGGCCGACGACACGCGCGAGGCCCGGACGTAGCGTGCCTGACATGACCTCCACCGCACAGATGATCGAGACCGAGGCGCTCACCAAGCACTTCGGCGAACGCGAGGCGGTGAGCGCGGTGACGCTCACCGTCCCCCGTGGTTGTGCCTATGGCTTCCTCGGCCACAACGGCGCCGGCAAGACGACGCTGATCCGGATGCTGCTCGGGCTCACCGAGCCGAGCGGCGGGACGATCCGGATCGGTGGAGAGGCGATGCCCGATGCGCGGGCCTCGGTGCTCGCCCGTGTCGGCGCGATCGTCGAGGAGCCGCATTTTCACCCGCACCTCACCGGCCGCGAGAACCTCCAGATCATCGCCGCGGTCCGCGGCGGCGCCGCGGTCGACCGGATCGACGGGGCGCTCGCCCGGGTCGGTCTCAGCGACCGGGCCGGCGACCGGGTGCGGACCTACTCCCAGGGCATGCGCCAGCGGCTCGGCGTCGCGCGCTGCCTGCTCGCCGACCCCGAGCTGCTGATCCTCGACGAGCCGATGAACGGGCTCGACCCCGGCGGCATCCTCGAGCTGCGTTGCATGATCGGCGAGCTCGTCGGCGAGGGACGCACGGTGTTCCTGTCCTCGCATCTGCTCGACGAGGTCGAGAAGACCTGCTCGGCCGCCGCGGTGATCGATCGCGGCAAGGTGATCGCCGCGGGATCGATTGCCGAGCTCCTCGGCGGCGGCCGCCCCCGGCTCGACATCGGCTGTGATGACCCCCGCCTCGCGCTCGACCTGCTCGACGGCCACCGGGCCGTGGCCGCGGCACGTGAGACCGCCGACGGGCTGCGGATCGAGCTGGCCGGGGGCGATGGCGTCGCGTCGATCAACGCGAGCCTCGTCGGCGCCGGCGTCGCCGTGTTTCGACTCGAGCCGGTCCGCGAGTCGCTCGAGCACAGGTTCCTGGAAATGACCTCACGAGTTGGAGGAGAGTGATGACACTCGCAATCGCACGCCGGATGGTGGCCGCGGAGGTGCTGAAGCTTCGTCGCAACCGGTCGCTGATGACCTTTGCCTTCCTCCTGACCTCGGGCGTGATCGTGCTCGTGTTCGGCTACAAGGCCATCCAGCACGCGACCAATTCGAACTACGGACCGGCCGGCGGCCTGCACAACTTCGGCAACGCCGCCGCGGCGATTGGGGTGTACTTCGGCGCCCTGTCCGCGATCCTCATCGGCGGCGAGGCCGGGACCTCGGACCTCAGCAGCGGCGTGTTCCGCGATCTCGTCGCCACCGGGCGCTCGCGGCTCGCTCTGTTTGCGGTGCGCGCCCCGGCGGCGGTCATCGTCACCCTCGCGTTCAGCGCGCTCGCCTTCGCGCTCACCGTGCTGGCCACATTCGCGCTCGCCGGATCGGCGCCGACCCCGAGCGCGTCACTGATCGGACGGACCGCGGCGTGGATCGCCCTCGCCAACGTCGCCGTCACGATGCTCGCCGTCGGCGTCGGATCCCTGTCGGGATCACGGGCGGTCACGCTGACAGCGGTCATCGGCTGGCAGACGGTCGCCTCTCGGCTGCTGCTCAACGTCACCGCGCTCGGATCGGCTCGCGACGGGTTGCTGACGACCTCGCTTGACCGCATCGCGCCGGTGACGGCCAGCCACGACACGCTCTCGATGGCGCTGAGCACGGCGTTCATCGTCGTCGGGGTGTGGTGCGTCGTCGCGCTCGCGGCCGGCGCGTGGCGGACGCGGACGATGGACGCCTAAGCCGCGTGGTCGCGGGCCGCGAGCGCCGCGCGCGCTCAGGCGCGGGGCGTCAGTCGATGGGCGAAGCGCCCGACCTGCAGGGCCGCACCCTCGAGCGCGAGGGCGGTCGCCGGGTCGGGCGCGAGCTCGTCGCGGGTGAGCAGCTCGAGCAGGGCGATCGTCGAGCCGGCCGCGCGTACCGGAACGAGCACGCCGGAGCGCAGCCCGCGGGCTGCGGCGGCCGAGAGACGCTCGTCGCCCGCCCCGTCGAGATCGGCGAGCCAGCTGACCGACGGGCTGTGGATGGCCTGGGCGGCCACCGACCCGGCCCCGAGACGGTGCTCGCTCGGCGTGAGCGCGGCGAGCGCGTCGCGGTCGGCGACGGCGGTCCAGCTCCCGGCACTGCGCAGCGTGCCGAACGCGTCGGGCATCCAGGCGGTGGCCACGGTCCACCCGCCCTGACCGCCGATCGCGGCGAGCGCGCCGTCGAGTGCCTGCGGCCAATCCTCGGCGCCGGCCAGGGCCTCGACGAGGACACGTTGGGCCCGGGCTGTCCAGGTGGGCCGCCCGGGCCCGGTGTCTCCTTCCCCCTGGTCCGGTGGGGGCGAACCAGTTTGGCCAGAGATGGCGTGCATGAGCTCGTCGGTGCGCTCGCGCTCGGCCGCGATCGCCTCGCGCAGCGCGTTCGCCCGTTCGGCGGCGAGCGACTCGTGGCGAGACGCGGCGTCGGCCTCGTGGCGCTCGAGCTCGTGCCGAAGTTCAGCGTTGGCGCTCACCGCATCGGCGGCCTTCGCGCGCTCGGCCTCGGCGGCGGCCTGAGCCGCCGCAAGCTCGGCGCCGAGCGTTGTCAGCTTCTCGGCCTTGGCCGCGGCTTCGGTGCGGACCTCTTCGGCGGCGGCGCGGGCCGTCTCGGCCTCCGCCCTGGCTGACTCCGCCTCGGCCAGGGCGAGCTCGGCCTCGACCCGAGCCGACTCGGCGTCGCTGCGGGCGACGGTGAGCTCGGCACGGGCGGACTCGACTTCAGCGCGGGCGGCGTCGGCCTCGCTCCGGGACGTCACGGCCTCGCTGCGGGCGGCCTCCGCATCGGTCCGGGCCCGTTCCCCCTCCGCGCGTGCGGTCTCGACCTGGGCGTGGGCGGCGGCGGCCTGGGCGCGCGCAGCCTCGGCGCCGGCGCGCGCGGCCTCGGACTCGGCCCGCGCGGACGCAGCGTCGGCGCGCGCGGCCTCGGCGTCGGCGCGCGCGGATTCGGCCTCGACTCGCGCCGACGCGGCCTCGGCTCGAGCGGACTCGACCTCAACTCGTGCGGACTGGGCCTCGAGACGCGCACTCTCGGCCTCGACCCGGGCGGTCTCGGCCTCGAGCCGAGCGGTCTCGGCGGCTGCGCGGGCCGACTCGGCGCTCTGCGTGCCCTGTTCGGCCTGGACGGCCGCCGAGCGCTGCTTCTCGGCCTCGGACTTGGCCGTGGCCAGCTCGGCGCGGAGCGCGGCAAGATCCTTGCCCGCGGTTTCGGACTGGGCCCGGGCCGCGCTCGCCTCGGCCGCCGCAGACTCGGCCCGCCGACGCGCCTCGACGGCCTCTGAGCGCTCGGCCTCGGCCTCGGCCTTGGCGCTGGCGAGCTCCGCGCGGAGCGCGACCACATCCTTGCTTGCTCCTTCGGCCTGCAGCCGTGCAGCGTCGGCGTCGACCCGCTCTGATTCAGCGCGGTCCGCCCGGCGGCGGGCGTCGGCGGCGGCCGCCTCGGTCTCCTCCATGCGGATGCGGAGGCTGCGGTGATCGGCCTCGGCCTCCTCGAGCCGCGCCCGGAGGCTGCGGTGATCGGCCTCGGCCTCCTCGAGCCGCGCGCGGAGCTGATGGGCCTCGGCCTCACTCTGCTCGAGCCGCGCGCGGAGCGCATTGCTGTCGGCCTGGGCGTGCTCGGCCTGCTGGCGCCACTGTTCAAGATCGCGTTCGAGGCGCTCGGCGTGCAGCAGCGCCTCGGCCGACTCACGGCGCGCGGCGTCGGCCTCGGAACGGAGATTGTCGGCGTCCGCGCGGGCCTGGTCGGCGTCGTGGCGGGCGCGCTCGGCCGCTTCCCGGACCTCGTTGTGCTCCTCGAGCAGCCTGGGCTCGACGCGAGGCGGCGCGATGTCGTCTCCGTTGACGGGCTCGAGCCGGCCGACGGCAATCGACCCCTCGGAGGCCGCGGACGCCGGCGCGCGAACCGCCCCGGTGGCACTCGGCACGACGCCCCATTCCTGCAGCATCTGGATGCGAACGGTGCTCGCGTCCCGCGCGCTGCAGCGCTCGATCTCGGTGAGCCACTCCGCCTCATCGCGGGCGATCCGCGCTTCCTGGACCGGCGCCGCGACGCCGCAGATGGCCACGGGCTCGCCGTTCGGGTCGCGCACGGCGAAGCGGATGGCGATCATCGCGGGGCGCCCGTCGAACTGAGGCACGCTGTACTCGAGCTCGAGTGGCTCCGGGAGCGACGGATCGCGATCAAGGGCTCGTGGCCCGTCGACGGTGCGTGCCGCCGGGAGATCGGTATCGCTTTTCCCCCGGACCTCCTCGGTCGTGGCCCCGAGCATCTCGGTGAAGCGCGTGTTGACGCGCAGGTAGTTCCCCTCGAGGTCCTTCAGCCAGATCAGCGCCCGGCTCCCGTCGAGCGACTCGCTCAGCAGCTCGTTGGGTCCCGTCGACGTGTGGTCGCCGTCCTCGGGACGCAGGGTGATCAGCGCGTGGCGCACGCCCGCGGTGTCGGTCACTGCCTCGAACTCGGCGTCGATGCCATCGTCGAAGCTGAGGCTGGCCCGCTCGGCGCTGCCCGCGAGGACGCTCTCGAGCTGGGGAGAGTTGCGGTACAACTCGGCGCGATCCTCATAGCGCCGGCGGAACACTTGAGTGCTGTGCTCGATCTCGCCCTGAGACCCGATGAGTGCCAGCGCTGGGCTACTCACGGCAGCCGAGACCGTGGCCGAAGGTGGTCAGCCGTTGGAGCGAGATTCCCCACAATCGCTTCGTCGGCTTAAACGCGCGCGAGGATGTCTCGAACGAGCGTCCAATGGACAAATGTCGGAGGTTTTCGCCGGGCCGCTCAAGTCGGTGCCGGCGTCCCGACGGCTTACGAGAGGGCAGGCTGGACGAGCGAGGCCGCGCCGGTCAGCGTCTGGCTCGTCGCCCCGGTGATCGTCACCTCGACGAGGTCCCCGGGCGCCCCGAGACCCTCGAAGTTGACCACTTTGTTGTGCCGTGAGCGGCCACGCAGCCGGGTGGGATCGGTCCGTGAGGTCCCCTCGATGAGCACCTCGAGCGTGCGTCCGACGAACCGCTGCCCGCGCTCCTGTGCGCGACGCTGGACGACGGCGACGAGCCGCTCCATGCGCGCGACCTTGACCTCGTGAGGTACCTGCTCGGGGAGCGTCGCCGCGTCGGTACCCCGCCGCGGCGAGTAGATGAAGGTGAACGCGCCGTCGTACCCGACCTCCTCGGCCACCGACAGCGTCTGCTCGAAGTCGGCCTCGGTCTCGCCCGGAAAGCCGACGATGATGTCGGTGGTCAGCGCGCAGTCGGGGACGTGCTCCCGGATGAGGGCGACCCGATCGAGGTAGCGCTCGCGGCTGTAGGTGCGGCGCATGCGCTTGAGCACCGGGCTGGAGCCGGACTGGAGCGGCAGGTGGATGTGCTCGCACAGCGCCGGGAGCTCGGCGTGGGCGCGGATGACGTCCTCGCGCATGTCCTTGGGGTGCGGGCTCGTGTAACGGATCCGGTCGATGCCCTCGATCGCGTCGATCGCGGCGAGCAGCTCGGCGAACGTGGTCTTGTCCTCCCGCGTGAGGTCGCGACCATAGGAGTTGACGTTCTGGCCGAGCAGCGTCACCTCCCGCACGCCGTCGGCGGCGAGCGCCCGGACCTCGGCGACGAGCTCGTCCGGCCGGCGGCTCACCTCGCGGCCCCGGGTCGAGGGCACGATGCAGTACGAGCACACGCAGTTGCAGCCGACGCTGATCTGGACCCAGCCCTGGTAGGGGCGCTCCCGCTTGGCCGGCAGATGGCCGGTGAAGCCCTCAAACTCGAAGAAGCCCTGGGCGGTCAGCGAATCGCTGGTGAGGAACTCGGCGAGCTTGTGCACCTGACCGGGGCCGAAGGCGACGTCGACGAACGGGAAGCGGGCGAACACCTCCTCCTTGACCGACTGCGCCCAGCAGCCGCCGACGCCGATGATGCGGTCCGGGTGATCGGCCTTGAGGCGCTTGGCCTGTCCGAGGTGGGCGACGAAGCGGTCGTCGGCCTTCTCCCGGATCGAGCACGTGTTGAAGAGGATGAGGTCCGCGTCCTCGCGGGTCGGTGCCTCGCGATAGCCGAGCGACTCGAGCATCCCCTTCATCCGCTCGGAATCGTGCTCGTTCATCTGACACCCGAAGGTGGTCACGTGGTAGCTTTTATGCATATGAGCGCTCATCCCAACCTCGCCCATGATGCCATCCCGCAGCGCCGGGCCATCGGGGTCGTGCGCGTCAGTCAGACCGGCGGGCGCGAGGGAGAGCGGTTCGTCTCCCCCGAGGAGCAGCGCGACCGGATCGAGGCTGCGTGCGCCCGCGACGGCCTCGCTCTCGTCGCCGTGCATGAGGAACTCGACGTCAGCGGCGGGAAGGCCCTGGCCGATCGCCCCGGTCTCGGCGCCGCCGTCGCGGCGATCGAAGCCGGGGACGCCGATGTGATCGCCGCTGCCTACTTCGATCGGCTGTTTCGCTCCCTGTCCACGCAGGCCGAGGTCCTCGAGCGGGTCGAGCGCGCTGGCGGCCAGGTGCTGGCTGTCGATGTTGGCCAGGTCGGGAACGGCAGCGCCGGCCAGTGGTTGTCTGGCACGATGCTCGGCGCCGTGAGCGAATACTTCCGCCGTTCGGCCAAGGAGCGCAGCGCCGAAGGTCAGGCCCGCGCGGTCGCCCGGGGCGCCACGCCCTGGGCGCGAGTCCCGCTCGGGTACACCCGCAGGGGCGACGGCACCCTCGAGCCTAACCGCGAGGAAATTCCGCTCGTCGTGCGCGTGTTCGAGATGCGCCTCTCGGGCGCCTCCATTCCACGCATCCGGGAGATGCTCAAGTCGCACGGCGTCGACCGCTCGCCCCGCGGCGTTCAGGTCATGTTGGCGAGCCGCGTCTACCTCGGTGAGGTCCACTTCGGCACGCTCGTCAACCTCCGCGCCCACGAGCCGATCATCGAGCGCGAGCTGTGGACTCGGGTGCAGCGGATGGTGGTCCCCCGTGGGCGGCAGGCCAAGTCGACCCGCTTGCTCGCGAGGCTCAATGTTTTGCGCTGCGGGTCGTGCGGCGCGCGGCTCGTCGCCATGAAGCTCCCGAAACAGGGCGATTACCCGATATATCGGTGCCCGTCCACGAGCGACTGTGCCCACCACGTGACGATCTCGGCCGTGAAGGCCGAGAACGCCGTCGTCGAAGCGGTGCGCCGGCACATCGCGGACGTCGAGGGGCGGGCGAGCGCGGAGACGAACGCCCGCGACGCTGAGCGCGAACTCGATCGGGCGCAGCAGACCCTCGACGCGCTCATCCGCGTGCTGGATCCTCTCGAACCGGCATCGGTCGAGCGCCTCACCGAGGCGACGGCGGCGCGCGACGACGCACGCGAGCACCTCGATCGTGTCGGTGGCGCACGGCAGGCGCTACAGATCCCGATCGCTGCGGACTGGGATCGGCTCACCACCGACGAGCAGCGCGCGTTCATTCGAGCCACCGTCGATCGAGCCGTCGTCGCGCCCGGCCGCGGCGACGACCGAATCAGCATTCATCTGCTCGGCGAGTAGCCGCCGAGCGACGGCGTCGGCGAGGCGCTGGACCTCGGCGCGGACGTGAGGCGGCATCACGACGTCACCGCCGCGCCGCCGTACGCGTACGTCCTCTTCGTGCCCTTCTTCCAGGCGTAGAAGAAGATGGTGCCGCCCGCGTGGTAGCGCACGACGGCCGGCCCGTGCTGTGGGACTGGGCGCCGTTGGGCGTCCAGGGGACCCCGTTGAACTTGCCGGCGGCCATCGGCGCGTCCGGGTCGCAGGTCCGCCACGGGCCGGGATCTGGGTGCTCGAGTAACACCCCGGGGAAGTGCTTGAGCAGCTCGCCGTCGGTCAGGTCGGCCACCGTGCGCGCATGTGGCACGGGTTCCGGAACCTCCGGAACCCGTGGAACCTTCCCGTTAGAACGGGCGATTTCGGGTTCCGCTTGGTTTTCGGGTTCCGGAACCTCATCCGAAAGCGGAACCTCAGATCCCCCGTGGACATTGGAAGGTTCCGGAGGTTCCGGAGGTTCCGGAGGGTCGGACGGTAGGTATCGAGCCCACGCGTCCCCCAGGTCGTCGCGGTGGTAGCCCTGCAGCGAGTCGCCCTCGACCTTCACCTTCTTCGACTTCACGCCGAACGGCTTCAGCCGCTTCGCCAGGTCGCGGGCTAGCAGCCCCTTGCCCTCATTCCAGCCGCCCCAGGAACTCTCCTCGAGCTTGTTGAGCGCGGCGAGCAGGGTCTTCGTGTGCATCGCGATGTGACCGTCGAACACCGACCGCACATCGGTCAGCAACCGGACCCCGAGGCTCTCGTCCTCGGCGCCGGCGGCGTGCAGCGCCTTCGCGGCGTTGCGGGCGCGCTCGGGCCATTCGCCGCCCGCAAGGTCGGCGACCGCCAACAAGCTCCACCATGCCTCGGCGGCGCGGTCATCGAGCTGGATAGGGAGGTCGGGCTCCGCAACAGCGAGCACGTCGATGTGCGCTCCGGCCCATTCGGAGATCCGGTCGCGCAGCGCCGCGGCCTCCGGCTTCACCTTCGCCCACAGCAGCCGCTCGACGGGCTCGCCGGTCACCTTGCGCTTCATCCGCAGGGTGATCGAGCGGTCGGCGATCGTGTCAGGCAGCTTGCCGGTGTCGATCCCCGCGAGCACCTTCGGGGAGAACACCTCGAACTCCGCCGGTGTGTGCTTCGCCCCGACGCACCGCACCACGTTGACGCCGCGCCGGTTGCCGGCGTTGATAATCCCGCGCAGCGCCTCAGTCCGCTCACCATTGGAGGCGAACAGGGCGTCAACCTCATCAACCAGCAACGTCGGCGCCGTGCCCAGCATCCGGAACAACGCCGCCTCGGAGATGTTCGCCACATGCACGGCGCCGGCGGCGAGCGCGGCCAGCAGCTCGAGCAGCCGGCTCTTTCCCGACCGCTTTTCTGCGCTGCAGATATTCAGGTACGGCGTCACCTCCGCCGCCTCGATGGCGTGCGTGTGCAGGAGCCACAGCGCCACCGCGGTGACCTGGGCGTCGGAGGCGAACACGATGAACCGGCGGACGAACGCCTCGATGTCCTTGAGCAATTGCCGGGTCATGATCCACCCCCGATCGGGCGGGGAGCCCTGACCGGCAGGGGCCGGCCCACCAGCGCCGTGCGCTTGGCCTCCCGGATCGCGATCTCGCTCCCGGCGGCCCACTCGGCCAGGCGCCGGGTATCACGCCTTCCAGCCACGGGATCGCCATAGCTGGCGCCAGGGATGCGCTTCGCCGCGAACATGGCGATGAGCGCCGCCTCGATGACGTCGGGGTCAGCCTCGCCCGCGCGGGCCAAGCGGATCGCCCTATCGAGGAGGAACTCGTACATCTGACCGGGTGGGACTTGTTCGCGCAGCGGCGCCATGCCGCAGCCAGCGGTTCGGCGACCCCTGCCGACGGAGTCAGGAACGGTCGGCAGCGTGCCGTGCGGCGCGGCGATCCAGACATAGGTCTTCAGGGACGGATGAATCGACGGCGGGGCAACGGTGTACGAGCCGACGCTGCGAAGCTCGCCGTAGCCCAGCCCGATTGTCCGATTGCTTGTGCCGGCGAAGTAGAACTGCAGGCCGCGGGCGGTCGCGACCGTAGGCGCACCGAGGTCGATGCAACGTGCGATGAGATCGCTCGCCGCGACCAGATCGTCGATGTCCAACACGGTGGGCCCCGGCGCCCCGGTCGCGATGCCGAGGTTCAGGTCCGGCCGACGCTCAAACCACTGCACGATCATCCGCTCGTCGGTGGTGGCGTCCAGGTAGCCCTTACCGCCCTCCTTCTTCGAGACGGCAGGCGCCTTGCTGCGCGGCGCGAGTGGGAACACGGCCCAGCCGGCGCGGGCGTAGCCGAGAGCGGCCTCGAGGACGCTCATGCCAGCTCCCTTCCGAAGAGGGTGAGCTGCAACCCGCCGGCGCGCAGCTCAGTGAAGACCTGCGCCCAGGAATCGGGGTCTGGGTCAGGGTCGCCGGGGTCGCTGCCCGACGTTGTGCTCGAGCTGGATGATCGGCGGGGCCTCCGGTCGCGGCCGGCCGTTCGCACCGTCGGACGAGCCGCCGGCTTCATCCGCAGTGGTTCCGATCTCCGGTTCCAGTCGTGAGCGACAGCGGCCTTCACGGCGGCGATGCCGTGGTGGACGGTGCCGTCGTCCGCGCAGAATGTTTGCCGCGGACGTCGCACCCGGCCGAACTTGTCAACCCAGGTCGCGCCCTCAACAAACGCGGTAGGCGGGTCATACGGATTGAACTGCATACAGCCACCCGACTTTCAGGTAGAGCGTTGAGAAGGGGGGTGGCTGAACCCGCCCCGGCTAGGGGCCCTCCATATGTCGGCGCAGATCCTACACCCCCCAACACGAGCCGAGGCGGCCCGCCTCAATCCAAAACGGGCCGCCTCGGAAAGTGGGGAGCCACCCCACCGCGCTCTATCTGCAACCCGTAGGTTACCCTGCGAGCACGATGACGGAATACCACGCCGATATCGGCGCGCCCGGGAGAAACCTCAGCTGGCTGGTCGAGACCGTCGCGCGCGCGCTCGATACCGCGCTCCGGGACGGCCGTGCCACCAAAGACGAACTTCAGCACCTACCGCTCCGCTTCTTCGCCGTAGAAGACGACGGTCAAGAACGCCGCAATCTCACCGAGCTTGAGAAAGCCGAGATTCGCGCGGTGTTTGAGCGCAGGACCGGCGACAAGTTCTACTTCCGCAACGAGACCGACGACTAACCCGCCCGCTTCTCGGCCTCGAGCTGCCGATGGCACGGGCGACAGGTGGCGAGCAGGTTCTCGAACCGGTTATCGCCGGGATCACCGTTGACGTGGTGAATCTCATCGGCGAGCCGGTCGCCGCACCTCTGGCAAATGAACTCGGCCTCGCGCAACACCGCCAACCGCTTGCGCATCCACTTACGGCCGCGTAGCCGCGTCGGCGCATAGTCAGGACGACACCGGCCGCAATAACTCCCGGCCGCGATCACCGCGCCACACCTCAGACATGGGCGCTGCAAGATCATTCACCTAAGCCCTTCGAAGGGGTCACTCGGCCCATGGCGACCAATCCAATCGCATTCGACCATGCAGGCCCTTAGAACGGCTTAGAGCGATACCGGCGTCACCGAATCGCCTGTAAATACGGGGGATTTTGGCTCCGCTGAAAACTTCCCGAAAACTGGGCTCCCTCACAACCATCCGAGCAACTTCACCTCTCGTTGCTCCGGTCGTTGCTCAGCCCGCTCGACCGCCAGACCCAGGGCGATAGCAGCGTCGATCGGCGCATCGTCCGAGGGCTTCGACAGACGCCAGCCCCGCGGCGCCTCGATAGCCACCGCGTTGGCGATGTGTTGATTGAGCGTCGGATGGTCGGGATGCCTCAAGCGTTTGGAGACGATCGCGCTGTGCAGGTTCTCCGACATCTGCCCCATCCTCGACGCCGACATCGGGATCGCCACTACCTGCAACCGATGCTCGCGCTGTAAGCGAAGAGCTTCGCTTTGGAATCGCCATGGGTCGTGCGCGACCTCGAGCACGGTTCGCCGCGACGCGATCTCCACGATCTTGTCGACGACGTCCATCACCGCCTCATCACCGGTGAAGACGTGAACCTCGGCCACCTGCAAGTCCTTCGTCACGCCGACGACGGCCGACATGCTGCGGCTACCGCCGATGTCGACGCCGAGCACCACCGGAGCATCCCTCGGAGCCCAGTCGCCGGCGCAGGCGCTCCATGCACCGACGGGTAGCCAGGAGCCCTCGGAGACGCCCCAGCGGCAGGCGTGGAACTGAGCGAACGCGATCGGCGTCACCCGCTGCGCCTGCTCGCGCAACGATCCGGTGCTGATGTAGCCGGCCGGGTTGCACGCCTTGATCGCGCGCCAGTCGGTCAGTTCACGATCCTCGGCGAGGGACCATTCCAGCCAGCGCATGCCGGGCGCTACGGCGTCGATCACCGCGCCCTTACGTACCACCCGGCCAGCCATCGCCCGCGCCCGCAGACGGCCCAGCGCGGTGTCCAGGCGGGCTGCTGCGGTGCTGATCCCCAGGAACCTCGCGTCCGGGCGCTTCACCAACCCGGTCAGCATCGCCTCGAGCAGCTCGTCGCCGCGCCAGGCCCAGATCTCATCGCCGATGTAGAGCGAGCTGGACAGGCCGTGGACCCGTGCACCCTCGCTGACGACGACGCGCAGCAGCCGCACCCCATCCTCGTCCTCGTGCCGTAGCTCGAGATGCCGCACGATCAACTGATCCTCGAGCGCCGGATGCAGCGCGAAGCCGCGCATCCTCTCGAAACAGATGCGGGCCTGGTCCCTGCTGGACGCGCCGATCGTCACGCTCGCGTTCGGCACCGTCAACAGATGATGCAGCCCGATCTTCGCGGCGAGGCTCGTCTTCAGGTTGCCGCGCGGCAGGATCGCGTACACCTCCCGCTCATCGCCGAAGTGAACACGGGCGATCCGCTTCTCATGCGGCTCCAACGCCTCCTCGATCACCTCGCAGAACGAGACGAGGCCTCGATAGCCGGGGCGGATCGCCGTCTCAACCGGATCACCGGCGATCACCGTCACCTCACCCGATTAGGCCGCGTCTGCCCCGGCATCTTTGTGTATCCCGGCATCCGACGGTTTCCGCGATCACCGCTCGAAAAAACGGGGAAACGACGGCCGTCGGTAATGGATGGTGGTCTGACGGCCGCGCGTTCCCCAATCGCTCGAGGAGGGGGCAACTCCCTCGAGGTTCCCATGGACTTATCGGCGTGCGTCATGGGCTGCCTTATCGGGTCCGGACCCCATTCTCAGACGGCGGTGCCGGCGGTGAGCTTGACGATCGCGCTTGGATTTGGCGCGATGAGGTTCATCCTCAGCTTGCCTCTGATCTCCGACTGATCCGAGTTGAACAATCTGCTCCGATCGACCTCGACGGTGCTGTCCTGCCGACGGACGATCGCCAGTTCTGACGGCGAGTAGAGGAACGCCGTCCCGCATGTGATCTGCGTTGACGTGTAGAACGTCGGCGTGGAGGGTGGGGCCTCCAGCGGCTGGCCGAGCGTGTCCGTCAGTGACTCGAACGCGGTGCGCACGTTGGGATGGCACGCCAGGACATACGGCTGGGGCGCGTTCGCGGCTCGCAGTAGGCCAACGCCTGCAATCAGTGTTGGGTAGGACGTGAGGCTCGCGGTGCCGCCGCTCACGATCGTGCCACCGATCTGCGTCGAGGCAAGGTAGTTCAGTCCTGTGATCCCAGGTAGTGCAGTTCCGCCCTGATAGACGGCAGCGTCGAGTTTCAACGCGAGCATCGTTGCGAGATGTTCGGTGAGTACGCGAACGACGGGTGGGTCTGAATCGTCGATCACTTCGTTGCTGCACACGGTGATGTGCGCGATCTTCTGCGGCTCAGACTTGACCTGCGTGAATCCTGGGTCGCCTGGTGTGATCGTGCCTGACTCTGTGACGAACCCAGGACTGACATCCGTGTTCAACTTGGGCCAGATGATCTGCTCGCGTGTCGTGCTGATCGTTGGGATGCCACTCTTGAGTGCGATCGATGATGGGCGCAGTGACTGGAACAGTTGAGTGGACAGGTCTGCGGGTGAGAGTGGACTGCCCGCACTGGTGAGTGAGCGTGTCTCACCGATCTGCACGTCACGGATCCCGTTGACTAGCCCGGATCGTGCGGTAAGACTCGCGCCCCCGGGGGGTTCGGGGGCGCGGAGTCGTCCGGCTGAGCGGGGATTCTTGGGATTGCGAGTTCCTGAATCCCGAGCTTGGAGGTTTCACCTTGAAGGTGATGCGTGATGGACGCCCGGTAACCGTAGAAGTCACGTCGGACGGAGCCGGGTTGGTGTCGCACGCGGGGACGGCGCTGGTTGGCCGGGTGGCGGACAAGCTCGGGCTCACGCAGGCGTTGTCGATGCGGTTGGCGGGCCTGAAGCAGCGCCGGCGTGGCCACGACCCGGGGGTCGTGATCCGGGATCTCGCGGTGATGCTCGCCGATGGTGGCGAGTGCGTCTCGGATCTCGGAGCGGTGCGTGAGCAGGAGGCGTTGTTCGGGTCGGTGGCGTCTGACTCGACCGCGTTTCGGATGGTCGAGAAGGTCGCGTCGACACCTGGTCTGTTGGACGCGCTCCGTGCGGCGCATGGAAGGGCACGCGAGCGGTTCTGGGAGCTGCATGGTGCGCCCGGGTCGTTGACGATCGACGTGGACGCGACGCTGATCACCGCGCACTCGGAGAAGGAGCAGGCGGCCGGGAACGACACGCACGGGTACGGGTTCCATCCGCTCGGCGCCTATGCCGATGAGACCCGCGAAGCGCTCGCGATCATGCTGCGCCCCGGGAACGCCGGGTCGAACACCGCCGAGGACCACAAGACGGTGATCGACCTGGCGCTGGCGCAGATCCCCGCTGAGCAGATCGAGAGCATGGAGATCCTGATCCGCGCCGACTCGGGCGGCGCGACGCACGACACCGCCGATCACTGCCATGACGCGAACCTGCGGTTCTCGTTCGGGTATGAACTGACCGAGACGGTCCGCGCCGCGATCCTCCAAACCCCTGACGACGCCTGGATCCCGGCGCTGGACCAGGACGGATCGGAACGGGAGAACGGGCAGGTCGTGGAGATCACCGACCACCTCGAGCTCGGCACCTGGCCCGACGGGTCCAGGCTGATTGTCCGGCGCGAGCGTCCGCATCCCGGCGCGCAGCTGTCGTTCACCGATCACGACGGGTACCGCTTCCAAGCGATCCTGACCGACCAGACCGACCCTGACATCGCCATCATCGAGCGCCGTCACCGCCAGCGCGCCCGGGTCGAGGATCGCATCCGCGACGACAAAGACACCGGTCTCGCGAAGCTGCCGTTCAAGGCGTTCGCGATGAACGAGGTGTGGCTGGAGATCGTGATGCTCGCGCACGACCTGATCGTCTGGACCCAAGCCCTCGTGCTCGACGGCGAGCTCGCCAAAGCCGAGCCGAAACGGTTGCGCTACCGGCTGCTGCACGTCGCCGCCCGGCTCGCGTTCTCCGGCCGACGCGGCAAGCTGCACCTCCCGGCCGCCTGGCCGTGGACCGAGACGCTCAAGGCCGCGTTCGAGAAGCTCAAGACGCTCCCCGCCGCCACCGGCTGAACCCCACGCGCCACGCCATCACGCCTGAGCAGACACCTCCCGGTCACCGGCCGCGATCACCGCTGAGCAGAACCGAGGGCGAACACCCACCGACCGCTGCTGAAAGGACGAGCCGAACGCAGCTCCACCGCGCCGGACCGCCCACACACTGACACTCACCCCTCAAAGCGCGCGGCGCGGCCACACCCGAGCGCCTACTGCACGATCCGGGCTAGGAGTGTTTGGAATCCGAGGTTTCTGTCCTCGGTCTTCTCGGCGCGGTCCTCAACTTGGAGTGCGCCGCTGGTGCGCTGTTCGTGCTGTTCGGCCTCGTTGGCCATGGTGTCCTCCTGGCGCTGGGCCGGGTCGGGTTTGGTTCTGAGTTCGACTGCTGCTGCGTCTGCCGGATATGCGCCTGTGGTGACGATTGCGACATCTCTTAGGGCCCTGATCTCCGTGACGTGACGAACGTTGCCGTCCCAGCGATCCTTGCCAACGATCATGCGCCACGATCCGCCCTTGAGATCGTGGCGTGCGACTGCCTCGCGAACGTCCTGGCGGCTGGCGGGCGGATCGACTGACCAGTGCATGCCGTCGGCGCGGTCCTCGAGTTGGAGCGTGTTCGGATAGCGACCCAATGGCAGGCCGGCGTGGTCGACCGTGACGACGAGGTCGTCGAGGTTGGTGCGGTTGAGTGCGCCCGGGTCGATGATCTCTTTCCATCCGCCGAGATCCCTGGACTCGATGTTGTAGGGGATGACGCCGCGGATGCGCTTGCCGTCTGCCTCGAGCGCGGGTGCTTGGCGTTCCTCGATCTGTCCCGGCGTGGGACGGCTGCGCTGCTCTGAGGAGTCTTCGGCCTGGTCGGCGACGTCGTCGACGTCGGACATCAGCTCCTGGAGAGCGTCGAGGACGGCCTGCATCTCCGTGGCGTCCTCGGGATCGGGAGCGGCGACAATGTATGCCTTCGCTTCCGTGATCATGTTCATTAGGGTCTGGAGCGAATCTCCCGTTGGTGCACTCATGGCGTTGTTATGCCTCCGGTCGGCGGTGTTGTGTCTAGTGGAGGCAGCGATTCGGCCTCACGAATTTCGTTTACGGTCATCCAAGCGGGGTGTTTGTCGTCGCCGAGCGCCCGCTGATAGATCTCCGAGCGGGTGGCGAGATCGGCTCGCAGCAGGGCGTCAAGGTCGAACTCCAAGAACGTGCCGCCGGGGCAGAGCTCGGCGTCGTTGGAGAACGCGCGCTCAATGCGAACCAACCACGGCCGCAAGCTATGGGTTACGAAATGCCGGTTCTCCTCGAGGACGTTGGAGTACGTCATCGAATCGCCGCTGGCGGCACCGATCAGCCTCGGCGGCACGCGGAAGCACCGCGCAACCTCGACCGCGCTTAGCTGGCGCTGCTCGAGGAACTGGGTGTCCCGCTCGGAGAACGCTATGGGCGTAAAAGACGTCTCGGCGTTGACGACGGCGATGCTGTGGAACTTCCCGGCCTGCAGCGATTGCCGGTTCCGCCATTCTTCTTCGAATGCCTTGACGCCCTCCTCGCTGGCGCCTTCGATGCTCATCACCCCGGACGGCATCGAGCCGTTTTCGAAGAACTGACGCGCGCTCTCTTGGAGGTTCGCTGAGAGGCTGAGCGCGAGTCGGCATTGCGCGACCGGGCTCAGGCCCAGCAGGCCGTTCGCGCCCGGCCCGTCGCTCGACATCGCTTTGATATGCAGTACATCGGATAGGCCGAGTTCGAAGACGCCATCGGTGCGGCTGAGGATGTAGGTGATCACGTTCCCGCGCAGCTCGACGCGGACCTGGCTCGGGTACAGGCAGCCGAGCTGCACGATCTCGCCGTCAGCGCCGCGGTACTTGCCAACGAACGCGTTGCCGTGCGTGTTGAGGTGCGCCATGACCGTCCCGAACAAATCCGCCGACGTCGACCCTGGCGACGGTCGTTTCAGCAGCGCCGCGAGCCGCTGATCATCACCGACGCGAACCCGCCCGGTCGGTGTCTGCCGATAGACATTCGGCGGCAGCGACGCGACCGCATCGCTCAACACGCGAACACAGCTGTAGGCGTCCGCGATCCTTAGTGCGGTACTCGGATTGGCGTCGAGGAGCGCCCCGTGGTGGTGCCAGCGATGCCGGCTGTACGGCAGCATCACCGGCGGCACGGTCTGCGGGGTCAGCGTGCGGTCTTCAGCACGCTCGTCGATGTCTAGGGTGATGCCGTCGCCACGGAGGTAGCTGAGAAGACCCATATCGCGGGCTTCCCTTTCCTTCTCGTCTCCGCGGCCCCGATCTAACGAGTGACCGCTGCGTCTGGCTGACCGCCGACTGGCGGCACCAGCAGAAAGATTAGCGCTCGAAGTGGCGCAACTGCGCGCCTCGATCGCATCCCGATCTATTCCCACGAGCCCGGGGCCAGGGCGTATGCTGCCTGTCCGGGTTCAGCACCCGACCGGCAGTAGGTCTAATCAATCCCAACCGGACCCCCGGTGCCTACTGCACGTTGTGCCCCACGCGGCTGATGTCAGCCCGCCCCCACACCGAGCATGGCACCACTCGTGGGGCACAGCGCCTCGGAATCCTCTGCGGAGTCCTGAGCCAACTACTTACGGTCGGCTGCGATCGAACGCGCGGAGCCGCGCGATGACATCCGCGCCGGCGACCGATCGGCGATGGTCTTGACGGCGACGCCCCCGGCGGCATCCTACCGCCGCGGAACGGGCCCCCTGATGTGTCCTGCGGCCGCCTGCGGCGATCCTGGCCCTAGCCCTTGGGCCTACCCATGGTCATATGTTTTTACATACCCACGTGGTCACGTGGTAGCGCTTCATCCTCGGGCGAAGGGTAGCGGTGGCTCTCGCTCAGGCGGGGGCGAACCCGGGCAGCATCAGCTCGACGCGCGCCCCGGGCGACGTGCCGGGATCGGTCGCGCGCACCTGCCCGCCGTGGGCATCGGCGATCGCGCGCACGATGGCCAGCCCGAGTCCGGCCCCTCCCGCCGTGCGCGAGCGCGAGGCGTCGGTGCGATGGAAGCGCTCGAACACCCGCTCGCGCTCCTCGGCCGGGATCCCGGGACCGTCGTCGCGAACGACGAACCGCAGCCGATCGGGGCCGAGGCGAGTGACGTCGAGGCGGACGAGTCCGGTTCCCGGCTCGGTGTGCTCGATCGCGTTGCGGGCGAGGTTGCGCAGTGCCTGGGCGAGACGATCGGGGTCGGCGGTCAGCGTGCCGTCGGGCACCGCGCCGAGCTCGAAGTCGCGGTCGGCGGTGAGGCTCACGCCGTCCCACAGCTCCGAGACGAACGTGCGCAGCTCGATCTCCTCGGGACGGAGGAAGTCGGTCTGCTCGGAACGGGCGAGGAACAGCAGGTCATCGACGAGCCGGCTGATGCGGGTCACCTCGGCGAGCAACACCCGCTCGACGCGTCGGATCTCCTCCGGCGGAGGCTCCTCCTGGGCGGCGAGCAGCTCGAGTTGGCCGCGGATGACGGTGAGCGGCGTGCGCAGCTCGTGGGACGCGTCGGCGACGAACGCTCGCTGCCCGTCGAACGCCTCCGAGAGCCGATCGAGCATGTGGTTGAAGGACTCCGCCAGCACGCGCACCTCGGTGCCGCTCTCGGGCGAGGGGTCCATCCGCGGCTCGAGGTCGCCGGCGTCGACGCGCGCGGCGAGCGTGGCCATGCGCCGCAGCGGAGCGGTGACCCGCGCGCCGGCGAGGTAGGACGCGAGCAGGGCGATCAGCAACGTGACCGCGCCGGCGAGCACGAAAGCCCGGGCGACGCCGTGCTGGGCGGACTCGACGAGGGCGAGCGGCTGCCCGGTGCCGACGACGACCGGGAAGCTGCCGACGCGGACCGCGCGCTCGAGCACCCGGACCCGCCCGACATCCGGCACGTGGCGGTTCGAGTAGCCGAGCTGGGGAACAAGCAGGCGCTGGCCGGCGGCGTTCTCGGTCTGCTGCTCACTGGCCGTCTCGCCGTCCTCGGCCTCTCCCCCGCCGAACACCTCGATGTGGTTGCTGACCGTCGGCGCGCCCGGGATGATCGCGAACAGCAGCGTTGAGCTCGCCGTGTACGGCTGGGCGTCGAGGTAGCGCTGGGTGGCCGTGGCCACCTGCCGGGGCGTGCGGCCGCTGAGCCGGGCGACCGTCTCGGCGAGCTGGTGGTTGTCGCTGGCGATGTCGCGGTCGATCTGACTGCGGATCTGCGCCCCGGTGCTGACGTAGACGACGGCGAAGACGACCGCGGCCGAGACGAGCATCACGATGGCGACCCACATGGTCAGCCGCCAGCGCAGTCCGGAGGGCAGCCAGCGGCTAATCGCTCGCATCGAAGCGGTAGCCGACGGACCGTACGGTCACGATCGGCACCTTCTTCCCATCGACGCGGAGCTTCCGCCGCAGGTAGCCGATGTAAACGTCGACGACGTTCGTGCCGGGGTCGTATTCGTAACCCCAGACCGCGCGGAGGATCTGCTCACGCGAGAGCACCCGACCGCTGTTCTGCACGAGATAGCTGAGCAACTCGAACTCGGTCGAGGAGAGACGGATGGGCTGACCGGCACGTTCGACCTCGCGGGTGAGGAGGTTGAGCTCGATGTCAGCGCCACGCAGCGCGGTCACCGGGGCCTGGGCGGCGACACGCAGGTGCGCGCGGATCCGCGCGGCGAGCTCGCTGAGCGAGAACGGCTTGGTCAGGTAGTCCATCGCGCCGGCGTCGAGTCCGGCGATGCGATCCTCGACGTCGCCGCGTGCGGTGAGCACGATCACCGGAAGGGTGGGCTTGGCGCTGCGTACGGCGGCCATCACCTCGAGCCCGCTCCGACGCGGCAACATCATGTCGAGGATGACGAGGTCGACCGGCTCCTCGAGCGCGCGCTCGATCCCGGCCTCGCCATCGGTCGCGGTGATGACGTCGTAGCCGTGGGTGCGCAGGCCGCGCTCGAGGAAATCGACGATCCCGGGCTCGTCCTCGACGACGAGGATCCGACGGGCCATCCTCAGCTCCGTCCGAACACATTGGCGGGGTGCGGCACGCCCCGATCATAGGCCGCGCACCAGAGAGAAGAGCTTTCTCATCCAGCGCTGAAGGAGCGTTCACCTCGCCCCGCAAACTATGGTTCATGCCCACGGGGGAACGCTCACTGGCGCCCGCCACGGACCGGCCGACGTCATCGTATGCGCCTCGTCGGCGTCGCCGCTCGAGTCCGTGGGCGCTGACCGCCGGCGGCCCCGGCGGCAACGAGCAGCTGACCGCGATGACCGGGGTCCTGCTCATCGGGCTGCTCGCCGTGCTCGGGCTGACGATCCTGCGGATCGGTCAGCTGATCTCGGTGCACCTGTTCGTCGGGCTGCTCCTGATCGGTCCCGTGACACTGAAGGTGGGCACCACCGGCTATCGCTTCATGCGCTACTACACCGGCAGGCGCGCCTACGTGCGCCGCGGTCCGCCGCCGTGGGCCCTGCGCCTGCTCGCACCGTTCGTCGTGCTCCTGACCGCGGTCGTGTTCCTCACCGGCGTCGTGCTGCTGTTCAACGGGCCGCAGGCCCGTGAGCCGTGGCTGCTCCTGCACAAGGCGAGCTTCATCCTCTGGCTCGGCGCGACCGCGTTGCACGTCCTCGGCCATCTGCCTGGACTCGGGGGGATGCTCGGCTATCAGCGCCCGCGCGAGGAGGGGCTGACCGCCTCACCCGGCGCCGCCGGCCGCTGGATCATGCTCGCCGGCGCACTCGTGGCCGGTCTCGTGCTCGCGCTCGTACTCGTGCCCGACTTCCACACGTGGACCGCGGCCGGCGCGATCCACCACCACGACCACTGATCAGCGGGCATAGGCGGCCGCGCGTGCCGCGCGGATCGACGGCACACTCGACCGCGCGTGGCGCGCGGATCAGCGGGCGTACTCGACCGCGCGTGACTCGCGGATCACCGTCACCTTGATCTGGCCGGGATACTCGAGTTCCTTCTCGATCTCACGGGCGATCTCATAGGAGAGCAGGGTGGCGGCGTCGTCGTCGATCGCGCCGGGCTGGACCATGACGCGGATCTCGCGCCCGGCCTGCATAGCGTAGACCTTGTCGACGCCGTCGTGGCGCGTCGCGATCTGCTCGAGGTCCCGCAGCCGCTTGACGTACTGCTCGAGCGACTCGCCGCGTGCGCCCGGCCGTGCCCCGGAGAGCGCGTCGGCAGCCTGGACGATGACCGCCTCGATCGTCTGCGGCTCGACCTCGTTGTGGTGCGCTTCCATGGCGTGGGCGACGGCCTCGGACTCGCCGTACTTGCGCGCGAGCCCGCCGCCGACGAGCGCATGCGGGCCCTCGATCTCGTGCGAGACGGCCTTGCCGATGTCGTGCAGCAGCGCCGCGCGCCGGGCGGTGGCCGGTCCGGCGCCGAGCTCCTCGGCCATCATCGCGGCGAGCCGCGAGACCTCGATCGAGTGGGCGAGCACGTTCTGCCCGTAGCTCGTGCGGAACTTGAGCCGGCCGAGGAGCTTGATGAGCTCGGGGTGCAGGCCCTGGACGCCGGACTCGAACACGGCCTCCTCCCCCATCTCGACGATGTGGTTCTCGAGCTCGGACTTGGCCTGGTAGTACATCTCCTCGATCCGGGCCGGGTGGATGCGGCCGTCCTGGAGCAGCTTCTCCAGTGTGATCCGCGCGATCTCCCGCCGGACGCCGTCGAAGCCGGAGAGGACGACCGCACCCGGGGTGTCGTCGATGATGAAGTCGACGCCGGTGAGGTTCTCGAGTGCGCGGATGTTGCGGCCCTCGCGGCCGATGATCCGCCCCTTCATGTCGTCGGCGGAGAGCTGGACGACCGAGACGGTCGTTTCGGCGGCGTGTCCGGCGGCCAGCCGCTGCATACAGACGGAGAGGATGTTGCGCACGCGGCGCTCGGCCTCGCGCTTGGTCTCCTCCTCGATCTGGCGGATGCGACGCGCGGCATCGTGGCGCGCCTGGTCCTCGACCTCCTTGAGCAGCAGCTGCTTGGCCCGCGAAGCCGACAGACCCGAGGCCCGCTCGAGCTCGCGGCTCAGCTCCTGGTGTTCGGCGGCAATCGACGTCCGCTGACGCTCAAGCTCAGCTTCACGGTGAGCCAGCGCCTCCTCCCGCCGGGCCAGCGCCCCCGCCCGATCGGCCAGATCCTGGCTCGTCGCGCCGTTGCTGGCCACCACCGGAGCCGGTGCCGGTGCTGACGCAGGGGCCGGGTCAGCGTGGTCGTGCCGGCGGGTCACATACGCGTATCCCACGGCAGCGGCCACGATGCCCACCGCGATCAGCGCTGCGGCGGCAATGATGTCCATGGTCGTTCCTCTCCTGGAGCCCGGAGCCCGGGCCTTCACAGCTTCTGGGTTTTGGGAGCGACCGAGCGACCCGTGCGGGCGCACAGACGGATTCCGGCGGTATGAGGTGTCGCCGCGCCGTTCAGGCCACGGCTAGCTGGCGATTTCTCGACGTCTTAGAAATGGGGTTCGAGACCCGAGTTCACTTGCCGTCAACACGTACGTCGGTATCCAATATCTACGAAGTTTGCTGGTGTTTTGTGGCCCGCTGGGCCGTTCGTTCGCTGAGGGAATCGTAGTACCGCGAGGGTGGCGGCGCAATGCGCGGCCGACGCTTTGCCCCGCACGCTGCAGGAACGCCTCACCCTTCGCGGGCGTAAGCGGTGAGCGCGTCGACCGCAGTCTCGCTGTCATACCCCTTACGGAGCATGACTCCGAGCGCACGATCGCGCTCGCGGCGGTCGCGCGGCGGGGCCGGGAAACGGCGCCGGAGGAGCTCGACGGCGCGCCCGAGCTCGTCCTCGCCGGTGTCGGCAGCGAGGGTGTCCTCGATGAGCTCGCGGTCGACGCCGCGCTCACTGAGGCTGCGCCGGATCCGCTCACTCCCCCAGCCGTCGAGGTTCCGCCTGTCCTCGGCGAACAGCCGGGCGAAACGGGTGTCGTCGAGGTAGCCCTGCTCGCGCAGCGTGCCTACCGCGTAGTCGACCGACGCCTCGCTCGCGCCATGGCGCTCGAGCCGGCGACGCACCTCGGCCTCGGTGCGGTCCCGCGTGCCGAGATAGGCGTAGGCCTGCTCGAGCGCGCGCTGATCCGGTTCACCGTCGACCGGCACGTGCCCTGGGTGCGACGCCTATGCCGCCCGGTCGGCGACCGACTCGACCGGCGCGAGGGGTGCCTCCTCGCGAGGCTCGATCGGCTTGACCAGGTCGTGACTGAGCCCGAGCGCGGCGTAGATCTTCTCCTCGATCTCCTTAGCGGTCTCCGGGTGCTCGTCGAGAAACGCCTTGGCGTTGCCTCGGCCCTGACCGAGCCGCTCGTCGCCGTAGGAGAAGAACGAACCCGACTTGGTGACGATGTTGTGCTCGATGCCATAGTCGATCAGGCAGCCCGAGGTCGAGATGCCCTTGCCGAACTCGATGTCGAACTCGGCCTGTTTGAAGGGCGCCGCGACCTTGTTCTTCACCACCTTGACGCGGACCCGGTTGCCGACCGCCTCGGTCCCGTCCTTGAGCGTCTCGATCCGGCGGATGTCGAGCCGCTGCGAGGAATAGAACTTGAGCGCCCGGCCGCCCGGCTGCGTCTCCGGCGAACCGAACATCACGCCGACCTTCTCACGGATCTGGTTGGTGAACACGCACAGCGTCTGCGTGCGGTTGAGGTTGCCGGCCAGCTTGCGCATGGCCTGGGACATCATCCGGGCCTGCACGCCGACCGTCTGGTCACCCATCTGGCCCTCGAGCTCGGCGCGCGGCGTGAGCGCGGCGACCGAGTCCACGGCGACGACGTCGACCGCGCCGGAGCGGATCAGCATGTCGACGATCTCCAGCGCCTGCTCGCCGTAGTCGGGCTGCGAGACGAGCAGCTCGTCGATGTCGACGCCGATCTCCCGGGCGTAGAGCGGGTCCATCGCGTGCTCGGCGTCGACGAACGCGCACACGCCGCCGAGCTTCTGCGCCTCGGCGAGGATGTGGTAGACGAGCGTCGTCTTACCGGAGGACTCCGGGCCGAAGATCTCGATGATGCGGCCACGGGGCACGCCACCGATGCCGAGCGCGAGATCGAGGGACAGCGCACCGGTGGGAACCGCGTCGACGGCCACGCGCGCGCCCGGATCTCCCATTCGCATGACGCTGCCCTTGCCGAACTGGCGCTCGATTTGGGTGAGCGCCCCCTGCAGGGCGGCCTGACGCTTCGCGTCCGACTTGGCGTCGGTCGTGGCCTTGGCGCCGGCCTTCTCGTTCTGGCTCATCTTCACTGGGCTCCTTCATTCATGCGCTTTGAACACCCCACGGTACGGCGAGGGGCGGACGGAATCCCGACGGTAAATCCGCGGTCTGCGGCAGAACAAGACGCAAACGTCACAACAGTGCAAAAAGTGCCTGCAGAAGTGTGTCGAGGGCGCCGGATGGGCCGGGTCAGCCGCCGTGGTGGACGACGTAGGCGATGCACTGCCCCTGGTTGGGGAAGCCGTAGTTCCGCCACCCGCCGTTCATGCAGTCGGCCTTGCTCGCCGGGCCCGAAGGCGCATTCGTCGAGGTGCTGGTGGACGTGCTCGTCGAGGTGCTCGGCACGGATGAGCTCGTCGAGGTGCTCGTGGACGTGCTCGAGCTCGTCGTCGTCGTGGTGCCACCACCGGTCGTCGTGGTGGTGCCGCCGCCACCGTCCGTGCCCCCGCCGCCTGCGGGAGTTGTGGTCGAGCCGCTGCCGGGCGAGGAGCCTCCGGGGCTCGTTCCGGTCGGCGTGCTCCCTCCCCCGCCGCCCGGAGTCGTGGTCGGGCCCGAGCCCTGCCCGCCGCCGGATTTGCCGCCGGAACCGCCACCGCCCGGATTGCCGCCGGAACCGCCGCCACCGGACTTGCCACCGGAGCCTCCGCCACCGGAGCCTCCGCCACCCGAGTTCCCGCCGCCGGAGCCACTGCCACCCGAACCGCCGCCGCCCTGACCCCCACCGCTCCCCGAGCCGCCGGCCCGCGTCGGTGACGACCCCGAGCCCCCGGACAGCGCGCCGCCTCCGCCCCCCGCCCCGCCGGCCGACGAGCCCGCCGTGCCCAGCGGCGAGGCCGCCCCACCGCCGAGGCCACGACCGGCGCTGGCGAGGACCAGGGGATTTCCGCTCTTCCCGGCCGCTGCCCCGGCCCCGCCGCCGTGCGCTCCGCCCCCGCCCCGGGTCACGCTCGCCGCCGCCACCGCGGAGGGCGACCCCCCGCCCGGCCCGCCGGCACGGCCGGCAGCGCCGGGATGGAACGGCGCGGCGATCGCGGCCGCCGCGACGATCGCACTCGCGCCGAACGCGGCGGCGACGTTGCCCGGCAGAGCGGGCCGCGAGGCCGGGCTGCGCAGCGGCCAGGCGAAGGCCCGCTCGGGCACGGCGGCGACGAGCGCCCACAGGGCAACCGCACGGCCCGAGTAGTACGCGATGAACGCGTGCACGACCTCGGGATCGAACTGCGTGCCGGCCCCGGCCCGGAGGATCTCGATCGCCTGCTTGTGTCGGGCGGCGGCTCGGTAGGGCCGCAGCGAGGTCACCGCGTCGAAGGTGTCGGCCACCGCGATCACGCGCGCGCCGAGCGGGATCTCCTCGCCCTCGAGCCCGGACGGGTAGCCGGTGCCGTCGAAGCGCTCGTGGTGGTGGCGGACGATCGCGGCGAGCTCCGCGTCGCCGAGGCAGGCCGCCATCTTCCCGCCCTCGTCGGCATGGCACTTCGTCTGCTCGAACTCGTCATCGGTGAGGCGGCCGGGCTTGGCGAGGAGGGCGGCCGGCACCTGCAGCTTGCCGATGTCGTGGATGAGCGCGGCGCGCTGGATGCGGGCGCACTCGTCGGCTTCGAGGCTCAGCTTGTGCGCGGTGCCGGTGGCGTAGCGGGCGACCCGGCGCGAGTGCCCGGCGAGGTACGGGTCCTGGGCATCGAGCGCGGCGGCGAGACGGGTGAGGACCTCGGCGCGGCGCTGATGGGCGTCGGCATCCGCATTCGCGGCCGGCTCGCTGACCGGCTCGGCGATCAGGCTCTGCGTCGTCTGCTGAACCTGGCGGTCGATCCGCACCCGTCGCGCCCAGCCCCACACGAGCAGCTCGCTGAACACGATGTCGCCGGTCTCGTGCCGCTCCCAGTAGGCGCGGCCGGCCAGCGACGCGAGCAGCGCGAGGATGAGGGCTACCGCCGCGCACGCCCAGGGCGATGAGATCACCCCGCCGGCCCGCAGCGCCCAGGCGACCGCGACCGGCATCACGACCACGAAGATCGTGGCCACGAGCATCTGCGGCAGAAATGGGAGTGCAGAAGCGTTGCGCTTCGCCAAGGGTTCCTCCCCTGATCTCGCAACCGGGTTTCCGTCCGTTGCGGCCAGAGCCGAGTCCGGTCCCCACGCGGGCGGAAAAGCCCAGCTTACTCCGATATCAGGGCATCAAACACGGCTCGGACGGTGACGGACGCCCAACCTGCAGGAGCCTTTGTGAGGTCTTGGGAGGTATTTGTGACATGGGCATGAACATCGCCCCGGGTCCCCGGGATGACCGCCCCTCAGGGAGGTTTGCAACGATGACGCCATGGATCCGCAATCCGAGGAGCGCCTGGCCCGCAACGAGGCCGTCTTCCGCGAGGTCAACGAGGCGATCATGAGCGGGAGCTGGCCGGGAGAGGACGCGGCCCGCGGCGCGTTTCGCTGCGAGTGTGCACACCTCGGCTGCAACGAGCTCCTCGACCTCAGCGTGCAGGAGTACAAGCGGGTGCGGACGAGCGCCGATCTGTTCGTGCTCGCGCCCGGCCACGAGCGCGCGGAGATCGAAGCGGTGGTCGAGGACCACGGGCACTACCTGATCGTCGAGAAGCGCGGCCAGGGTCGGCGCGTGGCAAAGGCGACCGACCCCCGTCCGTGACGCGCCGGCGCCGTCAGCCGAGCGCGAACGTGGCCAGCGCCTCGTAGCGAGCGCCCCCGCTCTCGGTCCGCGACCGGTAGAGCGTGAAGCTCGAAGCGGTCAGCGCCAGGGCCGGCGGCGACGGCAGCGGGAACGGTCGCAGGCGGGTGCGCGACCGGACGCGGGCGACGGTGACGTGGGCGAGGAAACGCCGGTCCTCGGGCGGGTACCAGCCACCCACCTGAAGCCGGGTGGCGAGGTCGCGCTGGAAGCCGGCGAGTCGCTCCCCGGATTCGGCGAGGGTGACCGCGAGCACGTGCGGGCGCCGCCGCGGGAGCCACACGGCCCCAGTGACGGTGAGCGGGAACCCCCCGGCCATGCCCCCGAACTCGCCGCCGGGGCCGACGTCCCTGGCGGGCGCAGCCGCCTCGCAGGCCGTGGCGATCGCATCGACCTCGGCCACGGGCTGCGACCCGAGGAAGCAGAGGGTGACGTGGAGCATCTCGGACGCCACGCCACGCAGCGCCGCCTGGCCGGCGATGACCTGGTTGCGCCAGCGGCTGAGCGCGGCGCGCGCCTCGCCGGGGAGGTCTAGGGCGACGAACAGCCGGGCGCGCTCCGGGCTGGGCGCCTCGGGCCCCGCGGCCGCAGCCGTGCTCACCGCCGCGCGCTCGCCTCGCCGGGGAGCGGGAGGGCGCCGGTCTCGCCGATCAGCAGCCTGCGGATGAGATGCATGGCGACGGTCGTCGAGCGGTCGCGGATGTCCGCGCGGTTGCCGGGCAGGCGCAGGCTGCGGGTGATCCGCCGCGCGTCGCCCTGCCCGCCGGCGAACGCGACCGAGCAGCACACGGTGCCGACTGGCTTCTCCTCCGTCCCGCCACCGGGACCGGCGATGCCGGTGATCCCGACGCCGACGTCGGCGCCGAAGCCGGCCCGCGCGCCGTCGGCGAGCGCCTCCGCGACCTCGGTCGACACCGCTCCGTGACGCTCGATGAGCTCCACCGGCACCCCGGCGTGGGCGACCTTCGCCTCGTTGGAATACGCCACCACCCCCCCGGCGACGTAGGCCGAGGAGCCGGCCCGGTCGGTGAGCCGCGCGGCCATCATCCCGCCGGTACACGACTCGGCGACGGCGATGCGGTGGCCCGCGAGCAGCCCGGCCACCTGCTCGTCGATCGTCGAGCCGTCGCGTGAGAACATGAGCGCGCCGTGGCGGGAGGCGATGAACTCGATCAGCTCGTCGTAGGCGGACTGCGCGGGCGGTTCGAAGCGGGTGGCGATCTCGATCTCACCGCGGCGCAGGCAGGTGGTGATCTCGAGCGGCGCGAGGCTGAGGCCGTCGGACTCGGCGGCGCGCAGCGTGTTGGCGATCTCCGACTCCGGGATCCCGAACAGGCGCACGATCTCCCGCCGATACGTCGTGGCCCCGGCGGTCGCGGCGGCGAACGCCTCGGTGCCCCGCGCGGTCTCCCACATAGGCTGAAGCTCGCGCGGCGGCCCGGGGAGCACAACGACGGTGGGCCCGTCACCCGAGGCGGGCGGGACGACGAGGCCGGGTGCCGTGCCGACCGGGTCGAGCACGGTCGCCCCGGCGGGGATGACCGCCTGCTTGCGGTTCGAGTCACGGACGGCCTCGAGATCCAGTCCCGGCCAGCGCCTCATCATCGGCGCGAGGATGTCGGCGATCTTCGCCTCGAGCACGTCGTCGAGGACCATCTCGCGTCCGGTGAACGCGCCGACGACCTCGGCGGTCAGGTCATCGGCGGTCGGACCGAGCCCGCCGCTGGTCACGATCAGCGCCATGCCCTCGGCGGCCATGTAGTCCAGCGCTGAGCGCAGGTCCTCGGGGCGGTCGCCGACGATCTCGATCATCGCGGCGTCGACGCCGACCTCGCGCAGCCGCTCGGACAGCCAGGGTCCGTTGCGGTCGGCGATGATCCCGGTCAGCACCTCGGTCCCGGTGATGAGGATCCCGGCCCGGGCGCTCATGCGCAGCGCGGCTGCTGGGCGGCGGCGAGCACCGCGGTCTTCGTCGGGGTGAGCTCGTAGCCGATCGAGGTCGGGGAGGGCGCGACCTTGACGCTCGCCCCGTTGACCCTCATGTCGACCGCGGCATTGCCGAGCGTGAGCAGCAGCTTCGAGGACGTCTCGGCCGGGATGGTCTGGCCGACGTTGTAGATCACGCCGGGGATGAGCTTGCGGCCGGTGCCGTCGACGAGGCAGACGTACACCTGGCCGGTGGGGACGAGCTCGAGCTTGACCGTCTTGGGCTTCGGCGGCGCCGCCGGCCGGGTCGGACGCGCGGTCGCGTGGTGATGGGTCGTCGCCTGACCCCGCAGGCCGGTCGGCGAGGGCGTCGGCTTCTTGTTGCTGCTGCCGAGCGCGTAGAGCGCCACGACGACGACGACGAGCACGGCGGCGATGATCGCCCAGGACGGGATCAGCGGCCCGCGGGCGGCCCGCTTTGCCGCCCGCTCGCGCTCGCGGGGGCTGAGGGTCGAGATCGGCCGCATCTCGTTGTCAGAGGGGCGCTCGTAGCGCCGCTTGAAGTCGTCGACGAGCAGCCGGCTGTCGAGCCCGAGGTAGTCGCCGTAGGTCTTGAGGAAGCTCTTTGTGTAGACCGGGCCGGGGAGCGCCTCCCACTCCTCGTTCTCGAGCGCGCGCAGGTATTTGGCCCGGATCTTCGTCCGCGCCTCGACTTCGGTGATGTCGATCCGCGCGCGCATCCGCGCTTCCCGCAACGTGGAGCCGATGTCCGCCATCGCAGGAAGGCTAGATGGTTGATTTCACAGCCGCGTGGGAGCCGGGGGCTCGGGTCAGAGCCCGTCAGGCTCCGACGCGCCCGCCGGGGGCGGAGCGCTCTCGGGACCACCACCGACCGCCGCCGGGCTTGAATCGGCCTCGGCGAGATGCAGGAGGATCCGCGGCACGTCGGCCTCGGTGATCAGCACCTGGCGGGGCTTGGAGCCCTCGTAGCCGGAGATGATCCCCCGGCGCTCGAGCATGTCGATGAGCCGGCCGGCCCGGGTGTAGCCGAGACGCAGGCGGCGCTGGAGCATCGAGGTCGAGGCCGTGCCCATCTGGGCCACGAGCCCGATCGCCTCCTCGAGCAGCGGATCCTCGTCGGGATGGAACTCGGGCTCCTCGCCGCTGTCGCCGGCGTCCTCGGAGGGCACCTCCTCGAGCAGCTCGGCTTTGAAATCGGGCTCGCCCTGGCGCCGCCAGGCGTCGGTGAGCTCGAGGATCTGCTCCTCATCGATGTAGGCGCCCTGGATCCGCTGCACCTTGCTCGAGCCGACGGGCGAGAACAGCATGTCGCCCTGGCCGAGGAGCGACTCGGCGCCGTTCTGATCGAGGATCACCCGGGAGTCGGTCTGGCTGGAGACGGCGAAGGCGATCCGCGAGGGGACGTTGGCCTTGATCATGCCGGTGATGACGTCGACCCGCGGCGATTGCGTGGCGAGCACGAGGTGGACGCCGACCGCGCGGGCCTTCTGGGCGAGGCGGATGATCGAGTCCTCGACGTCGGCCGGAGCGACCATCATCAGATCGGCGAGCTCGTCGATCACGCAGAGGATGTACGGCAGCGGCGGCTCGCCGCGCTTCTCCCGGGCCCGGTTGAGCTCGGGCAGGCTGCGGGTCCGGACCAGCGACATCGTCCCGTAGCGCTGCTCCATCTCCTTGACAAGGTTCTGGAGCGCGTTGGCGGCCATCCGCGGGCTCGTGATGACCGGGGTGAGGAGATGCGGGATCCCCTCGTAGTGGTTGAGCTCGACCTGCTTGGGGTCGACGAGCACGAGGCGGACCTCGTGCGGCGTGGCCCGCAGCAGCACGCTCGAGAGCATCGCGTTGACGCACGCAGATTTGCCGGCGCCGGTCGTACCGGCCACGAGCAGGTGGGGCATCTTGGCGAGGTCGGCGCCGATCGCCCGGCCGGCGATGTCCTTGCCGAGCCACACGGTGAGCGGCGACCACTCCGGCGGCGGCTCCTGGAAGACGTCGCCGAGATGGACGATCCGGCGCCGGGCGTTCGGGACCTCGACCCCGACCGCCTGCTTGCCGGGGATCGGCGCGAGGATCCTGATGTCGGTGGCGGCGAGCGCGTAGGCGAGGTCGTCCTTGAGCTGCGCCACCTTCGCCACCTTCGTGCCCGGGGCGAGGCGCAGCTCGTAGCGGGTGATGTGCGGACCGGTGACCCGGCCGATCACCTTTGCCTCGATGCCGAAATGCCCGAGGGTCTCGACGAGCGTGCGGGCGACCTGCTCCTGCCCGGCCGTGTCGGGCTTGGCGGCCTCGCCGGTCGAGCGCGTGAGGAAGCGCGCGCCGGGCACGCGCCAGATGAAATCGGGATCGTCGGTGACCGAGGCGCGGTAGCGGCCCTGCGGAGTGAGGTCCCCCTCGCTCACCGCCCGCGGCGGCCCGGCGGCGACGCCATCGCCGTCGGGCTCCTCGACCGACGCCGGGGGATGCTCGGGGTCATCGAACGGCAGCGCCTCCTGCACGGGCTCCTCGTTCGCCTCGTCCGCCTCGTCCGCGTCGCCGTGGATGGCCGGCGCCTCGACGTGGGTGGCCCGGACGACGAGCTCGGCGGTGTCGGACTCCGGCGGCAGCACGGAGTCGATGTCGTCGTGCGCGGGATCGAACGCCTCGCCGGCGCCGGTGCGGGCCGCGGCGGTCGCGGGCGCAGCCGTCGCCGCGGTGCGGCGGTCGCGGGTGGCCGAGAGCTCCTCGGTCGAGCGCCGGATGACCCGGCCGGTGCCAGCCATGCTCTCGCCGGTCGTCCGGATGATCCCGGCCACGGTCGCCCCCGTGACGAGGATGAGCGCGGCGATGAACAGGAACACGGCGAGGATGTCGGCCCCGACGGTCGAGAACAGGTGCGAGGCGGCCCAGAACTCGCTCTGTCCGATCACCCCGCCGCGGTTCTCGAAGGCGCTCGCCCGCCAGAACTCGTGTCCGGATAGGGCACCCGGCCCGAGGCCGAACGTGCCGGCGGCGAGGGCGAGCGTGATCGCGGCGACGAGGCACAGGACGCCGGTCCGCATCGGCCGGGCAGGCGGGCGCAGCTCACGGATGAGGATGAGCGCGCCGCCGGCGACGAGCGCGGCGGGGACGGCGTATCCGAGGCGCCCGAAGACGAACTTCATGGCGGTCACGGCCCCGGTGCCGAGCGTCCCGCCGGCCCAGTGCAGGTAGGCGACGCCGGCGAGGAAGATCCCGACCGCGATGAGCGCGAGGGCGAGGATGTCGACGTGGTGCGCCTCGAGCGGGAGGCGCGGCAGCGAGAGCGACGGGCGGCTGGCGAGAAGCGAGCGCTTGGCCCGCTTGGGCGGGGGCTTCCGCTTCGCGCGCGGTTTTGCTCGGGTGGCGGCCATGTCCGAGTTCGTGGCTTCGACGGCGGCCGCTGGTGTCCTCCCCGTAAGAGGCCGATCAAGGGCCACTAAATCTCCCGCTCCCGGCGGATAAAGCCCGTACCATCACCGTCGAACCATGGCCGACTACGAACGTCCACCCCGCGTCCTCGTCGTCGAGGACGACGATGCGATCGCCCAGGTCCTCCAGCGGTCATTGCGGATGGAGGGCTACGACGTGCGCGTGGCCGGCGATGGCATCAGCGCCCTCGATCTCGCCCACGCCTTCCTGCCCGACCTCGTGATCCTCGATCTCGGCCTGCCGCGCCTCGACGGGATCGAGGTGGCGCGGACCTTGCGTGAGAACGACGACGTGCCGATCCTCGTCCTCACCGCCAGGGACGCGGTCGAGGCGCGGGTCGAGGGCCTCGACTCCGGCGCCGACGACTATCTCGTCAAGCCGTTCGAGCGCCAGGAGCTGCTCGCGCGGCTGCGGGCACTGCTGCGACGGCGACCGCCCCGCGGCCAGGCCGCGCTGTCGGTCGGCGACCTCAAGCTCAACCCCGACACCCACGAAGTGATGCGCGGAGACCGTGCGATCGACCTCACCCAGCGCGAGTTCGAGCTGCTCGAGTACCTGATGCGCAACGAGCGGATCGTCATCTCGCGCCAGCGCCTGCTCGACGAGGTGTGGGGCTATGACCCGTTCTCGATGACGAACACGATTGAGGTGTTCGTCTCCAACCTCCGACGGAAGCTCGAATCTGGTGGAGAGCCCCGGCTCCTACACACGATCCGCGGCGCGGGCTACGTTCTCCGCGTATAGGCGGCTGCCGATCCGCTGGCGGCTCGCCGGCGGCTCCGCAGCGCTGACGTTCGTGATCCTCGCCGGGTTCGCCGCGATCGTCGGTGTGCTGACCACCCGCCAGGTGGAGGGTCAGTTCAACGACGAGGTCCGCTCGGCGGCCGATCAGCTCCAGCGCCAGCTCCATCTCCACCTCAACCGGCGCACCTCCACCCTCGACTGCAACCGGACGGTGCGCCTCAGCGACTACGCGAGCGCCGAGCACGCGCAGATCCGGATCTACAACAATGACGACGGCTGGCTGCTGTGCACCCAGGACAACGTCGTCGTCAAGGGCCAGCGGCTCCCGGCCGCAGCGCCCCGCTTCCCCGCCCCCCCGGCTCCGGCACGTTCGCCGAGCTCGGCTACCGCGTCGTCGTGCTGCCCCTCGGCGGCGATCCCGAGGGCGACTTCAGCCTGCTCTACGCGCGCCCGCTGTCCGATGTCGACCACACGCTCGCCCGCGTACGGGTGTTCCTGCTCCTCGGTGTGCTCGGCGGCACGGTGCTCGCGCTGCTCGCCGGCCTGGCCACCGCGCAGCGGGCGATGCGCCCCGTCCGGGGCCTCAGCGAGGCCGCCCGGGAGATCGAGCGCACCGGCGACCCGCGGCTGCACATCCCCCACCCCGAGGCCGAGGACGAGGTCGCCGAGCTCGCCCGGACGCTGGAGGGCATGCTCGCGGCGCTCGACTCGGCGCGAGCCCGCACCGAGGCGATGCTCGACCGCCAGCGCGAGTTCGTCGCCGACGCCTCGCACGAGCTGCGCACACCGCTGACCAGCGTGCTCGCCAACCTCGAGCTGCTCGCCGAGGAGCTCCACGGCGAGCAGGCCGACTCGGCCAAGGCGGCGCTCCGCTCCACCCGGCGCATGCGCCGGCTCGTCGGGGACCTGCTGCTGCTCGCCCGGGCCGACGCCAAGCGGGAGCAGACGCTCCACCCGACCAACCTCGCCGACGTCCTCACCGAGGCCGCCTCCGAGCTCGAGCCGGTGGCCGAGGACCACGAGCTGACGATCGACGCCGGCTCGGCGGTCGTGCCCGGGATCCGCGACGACCTGCACCGGCTGACGCTCAACCTGCTCGAGAACGCGGTCCGTCACACGCCGCCCGGCACCCACATCTACGCCTCGACCCACTCCGCGAATGGGACGGCGACGCTGATCGTGCAGGACGATGGCCCCGGCATCCCGCCCGCCCTCGCCGACCGGGTGTTCGAGCGCTTCGTGCGTGGCGCCGGCGACGGTGGCCGCGGCTCGGGCCTCGGCCTGGCGATCGTCCACGCCGTCGTGTCCACGCACGGCGGCACGGTGACGCTCGACCGGCCCGCGCAGGGCCGCGGCACCCGCTTCGTCATCGAGCTGCCGACGACGACCGTGCCGAGCGACCTGCGCGCGACGGTGCGCCGGGCGAACCTCCGCCCGGTCTGACCGGCACGAAACTCGCTGGACGAGCTACACCTCGACGACGACCGGCAGCACCATCGGCCGCCGCCGCAGGCGGTCATAGACGAACGCCGCGAGGTCGTCGTGGAGCTCCTGCTGGAGCAGGTCGATCTCCCGCACACCGTCCTTGGCCGAGGCCTGCAGGCTCCGGGTGACCTCGTCGCGGATCTCCTCAACGAGATTGCCGGCCTGCTCGATGAACGGCACGCCGCGGAAGATGACCTCGGTCTCGGCGACGGGCGCGCCGGTCTGCTCGGAGACGGTGGCGACGACGATGAAGATGCCGTCGGCGGAGAGCATCCGCCGGTCGCGCAGGGCGACGTCGGCCGGGTCGCCGATGTCGACGCCGTCGACGAAGATCATCCCCGACTGCTCGTGCTCGCCGAACCGCGCGCCGCGCTCGTCGAGCTCGAGCGGCAGCCCGTTCTCGCCGCGGAAGACGTCGTCGGGGTCGATCCCGACGGCATCGGCGATCTGGGCGTGAAGATGGATCCGCTTGTGGTCGCCGTGGACCGGCATCACGTAGCGCGGCTTGACGAGGTTGAGCATCAGCTTGAGCTCCTCGACGTAGCCGTGACCGGAGGCATGGATCGGCGCCTCGCGCGGCGTGACCACGTCGCAGCCGATGTGATAGAGGCGGTCGATCGTCTCGTTGACCGCCCGCTCGTTGCCGGGGATCGGCGTGGCCGAGAAGACGACGGTGTCGCCCTCGCGCAGCTTGATCATGCGGTGGTCGTTGTGGGCCATGCGGCGCAGCGCCGAGAGCGGCTCGCCCTGGGAGCCGGTGGAGATGACGACGACCTTGTGGTCCGGCCAGTCCTCGACCTCCTGGGGCTGGATCAGCATCCCCTCGGGCACCTCGATATGGCCGAGCGAGCGCCCGATGTTGACGTTCTTGCGCATCGAGCGGCCGACCAGCGAGACCTTGCGGCCGAGCGCCTGGGCGGCGTCGATCACCTGCTGCACGCGGTGGATGTTCGAGGCGAAGCTGGTGACGACGATCCGGCCGTCGGCGCGGGCGAAGACCTCCTCGAGGTGGGGGCCGACGCCGCGCTCGGACGGGGAGAAGCCGGGGCGGTCGGCGTTCGTCGAGTCGCCGCACAGGAGCAGCAGTCCCTCGCGGCCGAGCTCGGCGAGGCGCGATACGTCGGCGGGCGGGCCGTCCACTGGGGTCTGGTCGAACTTGTAATCGCCGGTGACAAGCACGGTCCCGAGCTCGGTGGTGAGCGCGACGGCGCACGAGTCGGGAATCGAGTGGGTCATGTGGATGAGCTCGATCGAGAACGGTCCGGCCTCGATCTCCTCGCCCGGATGGACGTCCTCGAGATCGGCGTCGCGGAGCTTATGCTCGTCGAGCTTGGAGCGGGCCATGGCCATGGTCAACGGCCGGCCGTAGACGACCGGGGCGTCGGCGCCGAGCTCGCGCATGACCCACGGCAGCGCCCCGACGTGGTCCTCGTGGCCGTGGGTGATGACGATCGCCTCGATGTCCTGCGCCCGCTCGCGCAGGTAGGTGAAGTCGGGGAGCACGAGGTCGATGCCGAGCATCTCGGCGGTGGGGAACCGCAGCCCGGTGTCGACGACGACGAGGCGGCCCTCGTACTCGAGGACCATCATGTTCTTGCCGATCTCGCCCAGACCGCCGAGCGGCAGGACGCGGAGGGTGCCGCTCACGCCCCGGCCGTCGTCAGCAGGCCGTGGTGCTCGAGCATCGCCCGCACCACGGTGGTCTCGTGCTCGTCGGCCTCGACCATCGGCAGCCGGAAGCCCCCGACGTGGTGGCCGAGCAGATTGAGCGCCGTCTTGATCGCGATCGGGTTGGTGGTCACCGCGAGCGCGCGGTAGACGTCCTGCAGCGAGGCGTCGATCTCCCGCCGCCGCTCGGGCTCGTCGACCATCCGGCGCATCTCCTCGCCGAGGATATGGCTGGCCACGCAGATCCCGCCCGCGCCGCCGAGTTCGAGCGTGTCGCAGAGGATGTCGTCGTTGCCCGCGTACAGCTCGAGCCCGTCGATCAGCGCGAGGTTGGCGTTGTTGGCCTGCTTGACGCCCTCGATGTTGTCGATCTGGGCGAGCTCGGCGAGCAGGTCGTTCGGCATGTCGGTGCCGGTACGGCTCGGGATGTTGTAGAGCAGGATCGGCTTGTCGGTCGCCCGCGCGACCTCCTGGAAATGCCGGATGATCCCCCGCCGGTTGGGGCGGTTGTAGTACGGGGTGACCGACAGCATCGCGTCGGCGCCGAGCTCGGTCGCGCGCTCGGTGAGCTCGACGGCGTGCCGGGTGTCGTTGGAGCCGACGCCGGCGGTGATCGAGGCGCGGCCGCCGACCTCGCGGACTGCGAGCGCGATCACCCCGAGGTGCTCCTCGTCGCTGAGCGTCGCCGCCTCCCCGGTCGTCCCGCAGACGACGAGACCGTCGGAGCCGTGCTCGACGAGGTGGTGTATGAGCGCGACGGTCGCGTCCTCGTCGACGCGCCCGTGCTCGTCGAACGGGGTGACCATCGCGGTGAGGATCGCGCCGAGATCGCAGGCCATCGCCGACGATTATCGCAGGGGTTCCGCCCGCTGGGGTCGCGGCGTCCTCGCTCGCGCCGCTCCCGCCCCGCTACGCGGCGGAGTCGGCCACCGCGGGCGAGCTCTGCTCGCCCTTGCCGCGCACGCGCGGGCCGTGGTAGGGGCCGGGCTTCGGTCGCGCCCGGCCGCCCGGGAAGGCGAGACGCAGGATCGACCGCTGCACCATCCCGAGCTGCTGGTGAAACGGCCCGCTGTTGTAGGGCAGCTCGTAGCGCTCGCAGATTTCGCGCACCTTCGGGGCGATCTCGCCGTAGCGCGTGCTCGGCATGTCCGGGAAGAGATGATGTTCGACCTGGTAGCCGAGGTTGCCGCTGATGACGTGGAACATCGGGCCGCCGTCGATGTTCGCCGCGCCGGTGAGCTGGCGCACGTACCACCCGCCGCGGGTCTCGTCGTTGGTCTCCTCCTGCGTGAAGGTGTACGTCTGGTCCGGGAAGTGACCGCAGAAGATGATCGCGTAGGACCACACGTTGCGGATCAGGTTCGCGGTGATGTTCGCGGTCAGCGTGCGCTTGAACGGCTCTCGGAACGAGCGGCGCTCGACGAGCTCGCGGACGACGCTGCGCCCGGCGCTCTCTCGGCGGCGGCGCAGCTTGCGCCCGACGCGCCTGGCCTGGTCGGCCGGCGCCTTGCTGCGGCTGTCGAGGTGCTGCTTGGCGGCATAGACCCCGAACTCCGCCAGGGTGCTGACGACGCCACTGAGGATCGGCCAGGCGATGTAGTCCTTGCGGATCTGCGTGCCCGCCTTGCCGGCGATCCCCTTCAGCTCCTCGCGCACCTTCTCCAGGCTCTTCTCCCCGGAGCGGATCGCGGTGAAGTCGAGATCGTGGACCGCCACCCCCCACTCGAACAACATCGCCAGCAGAATGTTGTAGATCGGCTGCAGCAGGTAGACGGGGTGCCACTTCTGCGCCGGGTCGATGCGCATGATCTCGTAGCCGAGATCGCGGTCCTTGTCGAGGATGTTGGTGAACGTGTGGTGGATGTAGTTGTGGGAGTGGCGCCAGGCCTCGGCGGTCGAGGCGGTGTCCCAGTCCCAGGCCCGGGAGTTGATCACCGGGTCGTTCATCCAGTCCCACTGGCCATGGAGCACGTTGTGGCCGATCTCCATGTTCTCGAGGATCTTGGCCAGGCCGAGGGTGCTCGCCCCGAGCAGCCACGGCAGCCGCCATCGCGAGGCGAACAGCTCGACCCGCCCGATCAGCGCGAGGCGGCGCTGGAGGGCGATCATCGACCGGATGTACTTGGCGTCGCGGTCACCGAGATCGGCCTTGACCTGCTCGTGGAGCTCGTCGAACTCCTTGCCGATCGCCTCGATCTGCTCCGGGGTCAGCCGGTGCAGCGGATTGTCCGAAGGGTCGATCCTCACCTCGCCGTTCGTGCGATGCCCGTTCATCGTTGCCGTGTCCATGCTCTCCCCTGTCGTGGTCGCTGATAACTGATAGGTCCTAGAGGTCGATCTCGACCGGCCCCTCGGGGGCGCTGATGCAGGTGCGGATCATCTCCCCCTCCTGGCCGTAGACCTGGCCGTTGCGGAGGTCCCGTACCCGGCCGGAGCGCAGCTCGCCGACGCACGTGTGACAGATGCCCTCACGGCAGCCGAAGGGCAGCTCCAGCCCGGCGTCCTCGCCCGCCACGAGGATCGGCTTGTGCCCGTCGGACTCGGCCTCGCAGCCGCTCTTGCCGAAGGTGATGGGGCCGCCCTCCCCCTCGCCCGCCGAGCCGAGCGCGAGCTTGGGCTGAAAGCGCTCCATGTGCAGCCGGTCGCAGTCGCCGTGCTCCTCCCAGTGCTCGGTGAGATCGTCGAGCATCTCGCTCGGTCCCGACACGTAGGCCTCACGCTCGCGCCAGTCGTCGCAGAGCCGGTCGAGATCCCTGGGGCCCATCCGGCCGTTGTCCCGGGTCAGCTGCTCGTGGAGGCGGAATCCGTTGTTGCGGCCGGCCAGCGCGCGCAGCTCGGACCCGAAGATGACGTCGTCGGTGTGGCGGGCCGAGTGCAGCAGGACGACATCGTGCAGGCCCCCGTCGCCGTCGAGGTGGCGGAGCATGCTCATGATCGGCGTGATGCCGCTGCCGGCGCTGATGAACAGCAGCTTCGGCGGTGGCTCCTGCGGGAGAATGAAATCGCCCTCGACGCCGCCGAGCGAGACGATCGTGCCGGGCCGGCCGCGCCGCACGAGATACGGCGAGACGGCGCCCTCGTCGACGTTCTTGACCGTGATGCTGATCAGCCCGTCGGCACGATAGGGATCGGAGGTCAGCGAGTACGCCCGCCAGTGGCGGACGCCCTTGATGTCGAGGCCGATGCGCAGGTACTGGCCCGGCTCGTGCCCGCCCCAGCGATAGCCGGGCTTGATCAGTACGGTGGCCGCGTCGGCGGTCTCGTGATTGATCGCCTCGATCCGACCGCGCAGCTCACGCGTGGACCACAGCGGGTTGATCAACTCGAGGTAGTCGTCGGGCAGCAGCGGCGAGCTGAGCGCGCCGAGCGCCTTCAGCACCCGGCGCTGTACCGGATGGACGTTTGGGGGTGCGCCTTTCTCGGGCATCTACTCAGGGGTAATATCCCGATGAGTAGGTTCCTAACCACCAATTGCCTACTGCAGCCAATCGACACTCTCGGCGCCGGTCCTCGGCGCGGAAGCTCGGGAGCCGTGGCGTCCCGCGCGCCGTCCGTGAGCAGGCGATCCTCGACGTCGCCGGCGAGATCTTCGCGCGGGCCGGCTACCACGCCGCCTCGATGGACGAGATCGCGGCGCGGGCCGACGTCTCCAAGCCGATGGTCTACGCCTACTTCGGCTCCAAGGAGGGTCTGTACGTCGCCTACATCGACCGCACCGGCCGCCAGCTGCTCGAGCGCCTCGGCCAGGCGGCGCCCCGCGAGCGCCACCCTCGCGCGCTGCGCGAGCCGATCAACGAGTTCCTCGCCTTCGTCGAGGAGCACCGCGACGGCTGGACCGTGCTGTTCAGCGAGCTGACCTCGAGCCGCCCGCTCGCCGAGGAGGTCGCCGTGCTCCGCGGCCAGATCACCGAGCGCGTGCGAGCGATGTTCGGCCCGGGGACCTTCGGATCATCGCCGCCGTCGGAGGCCGCCGTCGACGCGATCGCCCACGCCATCGTCGGGGCCGGCGAGTCGCTGGCCAACTGGTGGCTCGACCACCCACACGTCCCGCGGGAGCAGGTCGCGCAGTGGTACGTCGACATCGTCCAGGCCTCGGTGGAGACGGCGAGCCGCGCGGGCGAGCGGCGCGGCAACTGAGCCCTTCGACCGGGGCTTACAGGCTCTTAAACAACAATGGGCCGCCCGTGCGGACGGCCCATCGTTGCGGAGGAAACGGCTAGACGCCGGGAGCCGGCTGGATGCTGGAGGGCGCCGTGACGGGCTTGCTCTCCTTGGCGACCATCGACTCGCGGCTGCGCAGTGCGCCACCGACGGCGAGGATTCCGAAGCCGATGCCGGTGAGCAGCAGTGCGATGCCGACGACCACGCCGAACAGCGAGGTCTGGTCGGCCATGTAGCTCGCGTTGAGCGCGGTGGACAGCGCGGTCTCCTGGATCCACACGTTGTGGGCCGGGTTGTCGACCGGCTGGCCCTTGACGGTCAGCGCCTTGGTCGGGTCATTCGTGCCCTTGCCGTCGGCCGTCGCATAGTGCGGCATCTGTGAGTACAGCGCGCCGCCCGTCGCCTCGAGGGCGTGGATCTGCATGTACTGCGCGAAGCAGCGGGCCTGCGAGCCCGTGGTGACCTGCTGGTTGGCCACCGAGCAGCTCGGGATGGTGAGCGTCGCGGTGTTGAGACCGGCCTTCTTCGCCTCGGCGGTGATCCCCGCCGGGGTCATGTCGGGCGTGCCGACGATCTTCTGAGCGGCGAGGTTGTCGTGCACGGTGTTACGTCCGTTGAGCCCCATCACCAGTGCGCCGACACCGAAAGCGATGAGCACGATGGCCGCGACGATGCCGCCTATCTCGAACAGCTTGCGTGATGACATGTTTCCTCCTCCGCGCGCCTCGGCCGTGGCCGTGACGCGGACGGTTTGGTTTGTGCGCTACGCAGTCTGTTGGGCGATGGGCGATCTGCCATCCGCGCGCGCCCACACACCGGATTGCGGGTTCTCCCCGCTCATACGGGGGAAACACGGTTCACCGAATACCGGACGACTACAGCAGGTGCTCGAGTCCGACGACCGGTGACTGCGTCAGCTCGCCGACGCGGCGGACGGCGAGCAGCACCCCGGGCATGAACGACACGCGGTCGATCGAGTCGTGACGGATGCTGAGCGTCTGCCCCACATCGCCGAGGATCACCTCCTGGTGGGCGACGAGCCCGGGCAGCCGCACGCTGTGGATTGGGACCTCGGCGCCGGACGGCGACTGCGCGCGCATCAGCTCGGCGGTCCTCGCCGCGGTGCCGCTCGGCTTGTCGAGCTTGCCGTCGTGGTGCAGCTCGATGATCTCGGCCTTGGCCATGTGCCGCGCGGCCTGCGCGGCGAACTGCATCATCAGCACGGCGCCGATGGCGAAGTTGGGGGCGATGAAGATGTTCGCGCCGCGCAGCCCCGCGAGCAGGTCGAGGTCGAAGCCGGTCGTCCCGATGACGACATGGACCCCGGCGGCGACGGCGGCGCGGGCGTTCTCGACCGCGGTCGTCGGGATCGTGAAGTCGACGAGCACGTCGGCGCCGTCGAGCACGTCCCCGACCGCGGTGCCGAGCTGAGGGTCGGCGCGGCCGGTCAGCGTGAGGTCCTCGGCACCCTCAACGGCCTCACACACGGTCTGCCCCATGCGCCCGGCCGCCCCGGCGACGGCGACGCGGATCACCGCAGCGCCTTGGCCTCGGCGCCGAGGGCTGCGGTCAGCGGCGCGACGGCAGCGTCGAAGTGGTCCTCGTCGGGGCCGATGCCGGCCACCGACAGACGCTCGGGCGCCCACAGCTCGGCGACGATGGCGGCGAGATCGTCGACCGTGACGGCGTCGATCCGACCCACGACGTCGTCGAGCGACAGTAGCGGCGCGCCGCCGAGCACCTCGGAGCCGAGGCGGTTCATGCGCGCGCCGGTCGACTCGAGCGCGAGCACGACCCGGCCCTTGAGGTTCTCCTTGGCGCGGTGGAGCTCCTCATTGCTCGCCGGCTCGGCGCGGAGATTCTCGAGCTCGGTGTGGACGACGCTCATCGCCTCGCCGAGGTTGTCCGCCCGCGTGCCGACGTAGAGCCCGATCTGGCCGATGTCCTGGTAGGCGCTCGTGAACGAGAAGACGGCGTAGGCGAGGCCTCGGCGCTCGCGCACCTCCTGGAAGAGCCGCGAGGACGATGTCCCGCCGAAGATGGTGTCGAGGACGCGCAGGGCGAACCGGCGGTCGTCATGGCGGGAGAGCGCCGGGCCGCCGACGCAGACGTGGTACTGCTCGGTGTCCTTGCGCTCGAACCGCCTGCGACCGCGGATGCGATCGGGGGCGGGCACCACGGCCAGCTCGCGGCCGGCCTGCAGCGTGCCGATGCGCTCGGCGGCGAGCGCGGCGAAGGCGTCGTGGTCGACGGCGCCGGCGGCGGCAATGACGATGTTCGACGGCGTGTAGCGGGCGCGATGGAAGGCGGCGATCTCGGCGGCCGGGGTCTCGGCGATCACCTGCGCGCGGCCGATGATCGCGCGGCCGAGCGGGTGCTCGCCGAACACCGCCTCACCGAGGACGTCAAACACCTTCTCCTGCGGATCGTCCTCGTACATGGCGATCTCCTCGAGGATCACCGCCCGCTCGGAGTCGATGTCGTCGAGCGCCGGTCGGAACACCATGTCGGCCATCACGTCGAAGGCGTCGGTGAGGTGCTCGTCGATGACCCGGGCGTAGACCGAGGTCGTCTCCTTGCCGGTGCCGGCGTTGAGCTCGGCGCCCATCGCGTCGAAGATCTGGTCGATCTCGAGCGAGCCGTACTTGGCGCTGCCCTTGAACAGCAGGTGCTCGAGCAGATGCGAGAGGCCGGCCTCGCTGTCGGTCTCCGCCCGCGAGCCGGTGTTGATCCAGAAGCCGAGCGAGACGGACCGGACGGAGGGCATCGCCTCCGTCACGATCCGCACGCCGGACTCGAGCGTGGTCAATCGCCACGGGGCGGGTCGCCCCGCGGCCGATTGACTCCGAAGATCGCCTTCGGGAGGGCGATCTTCCGGGCTACTGGATGCGGACACCAGCCCGTCGGCGGCTAGGAACGCGGGCGATCGGGGTCGCGGTCCCGCACGCGGCCGGCCTCGGGGGCGCGGTCACGGTCGCGGTCACGATCCCGCCCGCGGTCACGATCCCGCCCGCGGTCACGGTCCCGGCCACCACGGCCCTCACGGCCGCCACGCTCACGCCGGCCGCCTCCGCCGTCGCCGCTGCCGACGGTCGCGAGCTCCTCGACGGACTTGCCGACGATCTCGGGATCGTCGGCGAGGCGCAGGCCGATGCGGCCACGCTCGCGGTCGACCTCGACCACGCGCACGCTGATCTCATCGCCCTTGTTGAGGACCTCCTCGACCGTGTCGATCCGGCGGCCGGGTGCCACGTTGGAGATGTGGAGCAGGCCGTCGGTGCCCTTGGCGAGCTCGACGAAGGCGCCGAAGGTCGTCGTCTTGACGACCTTGCCGGAGAACTCGTCGCCGACCTCGACCTCCTTGGTCATCGAGCGGATCCGCTCGACGAGCGCGTCGCCACGCTCGCCGTCGGAGGCGTAGACGAGCACCTGCCCCTCGTCGTTGACGTCGATCTGGGACTCGAACTCCTCCTGGAGGGCGCGGATCGTCTCCCCGCCCTTGCCGATGAGCAGCCCGATCTTCTCGGGATCGATCTGGATCGTCGAGATCCGCGGGGCGTGCTTGGAGAGCTCGGCCCGGGGACCCTCGATCACCTTCGCCATCTCGCCGAGGATGAACTCGCGCGCGACCTTGGCCTGGGCCAGCGCGTCGCGCATGATCTCGAAGGTCACACCGGTGATCTTGATGTCCATCTGCAGGGCGGTGATGCCCCGCTCGGTGCCGGCGACCTTGAAATCCATGTCGCCGAGGTGATCCTCGACGCCGGCGATGTCGGTGAGGATGATGTAGTCATCGCCCTCTTTGATGAGGCCCATGGCGATGCCGGCCACCGGCCGCTTGAGCGGCACGCCGGCGTCCATCAGCGAGAGCGAGGAGCCGCAGACGCTCGCCATCGAGGACGAGCCGTTGGACTCGAGGATGTCCGACACGACGCGAATCGTGTAGGGGAACTCCTCCTGGCTGGGGACCATCGGCACGAGGGCGCGCTCGGCGAGCGCACCGTGGCCGATGTCACGGCGCTTGGGGCCCCGCATGAAGCCCGCCTCCCCGACCGAGAAGGGCGGGAAGTTGTAGTGGTGGAAGTAGCGCTTGGCCGTCTCGAGCCCGAGCGTGTCGAGGCGCATCTCCTCACGCGTGGTGCCGAGCGCGACGACGCTGAGCGCCTGCGTCTGGCCACGCGTGAACAGCGCCGAGCCGTGAGTCCGCGGCGTGACCGAGACCTCGATCGAGATTGGCCGGATCTCCTCCGAGCTGCGGCCGTCGGGACGCTTCTTGTGGACGGCGATCCGCTCGCGGATCAGGGTCTTCTCGAGCTTGTCGAACGCGAGCTGGGCCTTGGCCCGGTACTCGCCGTACGTCTCGGCGTCGGGATCGCCCGAGTACCGCGTGAGGGCTTCCTCCTCGACCGCCTTCGTCGCCTCCTGGCGCTCGAGCTTGTCCTCGACCTGGGTGGCGGTGCTGAGGGCCTCGCCGTGCGAGCTCGAGATCTGCTCGTAGAGCTCGGGGTCGACCGAGGGGATCACGACATCGGCCTTCGGCTTGCCGGCCTTCTCGGCGAGCTCACGCTGGGCGGCGCAGAGCTTCTTGATCGCGTCGTGAGCGATGTCGAGCGCGTCGAGGATCTCGGCTTCGGGGATCTCGGTCGCGCCGGCCTCGACCATGAGGATCGCCTCTTCGCTGCCGGCCACGATGAGATCGAGGTCGGTGCCCTCGAGCAGGTCCTCCTCGTTGGGGTTGACGACGAAGTTGCCGTCGATCTTGCCGATCCGCACCGCCGCGACGGGCATCGGGAACGGGATGTGCGAGACCATCAGCGCCGCCGAGGCGCCGTTCATGGCCAGCATGTCGTACGGATGCTCGTGATCGACCGACATCGGCAGGGCGACGAGTTGCGTCTCGTAGCGCCAACCCTTGGGGAAGAGCGGACGGATGGGGCGGTCGATGAGGCGCGCGGTGAGCGTCGCCTTCTCGCCGGCGCGACCCTCGCGCTTGAAGAACGAGCCGGGGATCTTGCCCGCGGCGTACATCCGCTCCTCGACGTCGACGGTGAGCGGCAGGAAGTCCACGTCGCGGAGGTTCCCCGCGGTCGCGGTGCACAGGACCATAGTGTCGCCCGAACGGACGACGACGGCGCCGGAGGCCTGCTTGGCCAGCTTGCCGGTCTCGAACGAGATCTCAGTTCCCGCGATCTCGACGGACACGCGCGTGACGGCGTCAGACATATTCAATTCCCTTCTGCTTCGCCCTTCGGTCGGCGAAGAGCCTTCGTTTCTCTTATTCGTTCCGAACCCATCAGATGCTAGCGGGCGACTCGCCGTCCGCGGGGCAGAACCGCGGCGCACCGGTTTTCGATAGGAGGCTTCTCATGTACCGCCCGCGCCATGCCGGGTAGGCCAAGAACATGAGTACGACAACTATGATCGTCTTGAACGTAGCGATGTCCCTGCTGGCCTTCGGAGCCGTAGCCGCCGGAGCGGCCATCGGTTACGGCCTGCGGTCGGTGAGCGACGGGCGCCGCGCCGGCTGGCGCGGCGCCGGCCTCGGCCGAACGCTCGCGGCCCCACGCCGGCCTCAGCGGACCGCGGCGTCGAGCGCCGTGGCCGCGAACAGCAGCGCCAGGTAGAGCAGCGAGTAGTGGAACAGCAGCGCCGCGTTGCGGCTCGTGCCGGAGCGCATGAGCCGCCATGCGAGCGCGCAGAGCGCGGCGCCGAGCACGGCGGCGGAAACGGCATAAAGCACGCCGAACGTCCCAAGGAGGGCCGGCACGAGGGTGAAGAGGGTCAGCCCGACCGCGTAGGCGAGAACCTGGACGGCGGTGGCGCGCGGACCCCGCACGACGGGGAGCATCGGCACGTCGGCGGCGGCGTAGCCCGGGGCGAGCAGCAGCGCGAGGGCCCAGAAATGCGGCGGGGTCCAGAGGAGGACGATTCCGAACAGGAACACGGCGCCGAGGCCGACGCGTCCGGTCGCCGCCGCCCAGCCGGCGAGCGCCGGTATCGCCCCGGCCGCCCCGCCGATGACGATGTTCTGCGTCGTCGAGCGCTTGAGCCACAGCGTGTAGACGACGACGTAATAGACACCGCCGCTGATGGCCAGGACGGCGGCCAGGAGGTTGATGAACACGGCCATCACGGCGAAGGCGAGCGCCGACAGGGCGAGACCGAAGACGACGCCCCGGGCCGGGCTGATCCGGCCGGCGGCGATCGGACGCGAGGCGGTGCGCGGGCCCATCAGACGGTCGATGTCGCGGTCGAGCACGTGGTTGAGCGCGCTCGCGCCCCCGCAGGCCAGCGATCCGCCGAGGATGAGCGCGACCAGCGGGCCGGCCGCCGGCGCCCCGTGCGCGGCGGCGAACATCGCGCACACGGCGGTGAGCACGAGCAGCGACATGATCCGCGGCTTGGTCAGCGTCAGGTAGTCGCGCCAGGTCCCGCCGGCACGGCGGATCGGCACCGTCGCCGGGCCGGGCAGCACCTCGACGAAATCGCTGACCGCCACCCTCAGGCTCCTCTGTTCCTGGCGATCGTCCGGAGGTCGCTGGTCACGGACCGGGAAAGGAACGGATACTGGTACCCCGACCGCATGTAGCCGCGCCGGTCGACAAGGTAGACCGCCTCGGTGTGCGCGATATCACCGTTCACCGGATGCGGCGAGACGTAGATGTGATACTCGGCCCACACTGGACCGAGCTGCTTGGAGGTGCCCATCAGCCAGTGCCAGGGCGCCACCGCGGCAAGTCCCCACTCCTTCGCTGCCCTCGCCGCGCTGGCCGGCGTGTCGAGCGGGTTGACGCTGACGGCCACCAGCACGGCCCGCTGGGCGGGTGCAATCGACTGCTCGGCCGCTGCCAGCTCGCGCCCCTCGAGCGGGCATTCCTGGTGACAGTAGGAGTCGAAGAACACGATCGCGACGGATCGGCCCCGGAGCGAGGCCAGCGAGAACAGCTTTCCGGTCTGGTCGCGCAAGGAGTCGATCGTCGGCGCAGGCTGAGTCGCTTCGGCCCAGGCCGCCTCGCCGTGCATGCCGAAGCGCGTCGCGACGGTCGCGGGCGCGGCGGCCGTGAGCCGGTGCACCGCCAACCCCACGCCCAGCCCCAGGATCAGCGCGAGGAGCAGAGAACCGGCGATCCGGGCCGGGCGCAGCATCGCGGGCCGCGACGGCCACGGAGCGCCGTCCGCGCTCATGACACCCCGGGCTCTGGCGGGAGGGTCTCCGTGACCGTGGGCCCCGGATTCGCCTCGGCCGGCTCCGGGCCGCGTTGAGACACCTCGGTCGTTTCGGGCACGCGCACGGAAAACCACCAGTACCACACGACGAGCGCGATCAACAACAGGACTGGCAGCAGCAGCGTGAGCAGCGCGCCGGCGAGGAAGGCTGCGAACGGTACCAAGGGCAAGTCTGTCTCCTCAGGTCGTGAAAGCCGCCGGGGCTCGGCCGGAAGAGTTGTCCGTCTCCAGCCACCGGTAGAAGCCAAGAATGAACGTGATTGTGTAGGCAATTGACCCGGGGACCCACATCACCCCGGCGGCGAGCTGCTGATCGGTCAGGGCGCTGATCCCGCCGGGCCGGGTGGGAAGCGCCGCGTAGTAGCCGTAGATCGCGTGCGGCTCCAACACGAGCGTGATCGCGAGCAGCCAGCCCACGACCATCGCGCTGCCCGCGTAGACGATCCGCGCCGGCCAGACCAGGCGCGGCCGCAGCGGCCCGGGATCGATCACGCGCGCCCAGAACAGGAGCCCGATGAAGAAGAACATCGCGTGCTCGAGGGCATGGACGACCCCGGATGTCAGCGTCGCGTCATATGCGGCGGGAATGTGCCAGGCGACAATCGTGACGTTGAACAGGATCCAGGCCGGCACCGGCCGCGCGAGGACCCGTACCGGCGCGACCCAGCGCGTACGAGCCACGGTCCGGGCGACCTTCGTCCGCGGCCCGAGCGGGAATGCGCGCCACATGCGCGGCCACGGCCGCCCGAGCAGCATCAGCGCCGGGGCGATCGTGAGCAGCAGGACGTGCTGGAGCATGTGCACCCAGAACAGGTCGTCGGCGTAGTCGTCGATCGGCGAGCAGAGCGCGATCACGATGACGAGCAGGCCGGCGAAGAACGCGAGCGCCTGCAGAGGCTGCGGCCGATCCCGTCCCCGGCTGCCGAGCACGTACAGCGTCGCGGCGAGCGCAACGTATACGAGCGACGGGTCCAGCGACCACCGGGTCCAGGCCATGGGTCAGTCGATCAGGTACAGGAGGATGTAGGCGAGCACGCCGATCGCGACGAAGAACGCCCAGTAGAACGAGGAGGCCTCGATGCCGGCCAGAAGCAACGCGGTCTCCGTCGTGGGCACTTCGGTCTCGCGCATCTTGCCCTCTCGCCGCACCCGCCACAGGGTTGCCACCTGCACCTCGATCCAGTACAGGCCCATCAGCGCGACGATCGCGTACGTCGCCGTCCATCCGAAGAACACCGCGGCGTAGCCGCCCTGGGCGGCCCCGAAGTCGAGCACGGTGTACTCGACGAACTGGAGCACGACCGCGGCGACCCCCATGGCGACGGCGATCATCCCGGCGGCCATCGAGTCGCCGGCCGGACGCCTCGCCGCGAGCCGGTAGATCACGGCGCTGAACAGGAACAGGGCCGCGACTGCGATGCCGATGCCACCGTCGGGAGTGACGTTGCCGATCTTCCAGTTGTGGTTCATATCAAGCGCCTTCAAGTAGAAGAAGGCGAACACGAACGACGCGAAGAAGAACGAGATCGCGCCGCACAGGAGCCGCCCGCCGAACCAGATGGCGCGGGGCTGCCACTCCGGGGGCTCGGGCTGGATCTGACCGCCGACGGGAGCGGAGGCTGAGGCTTCCATGGCCTATGCACCTCCCCCGGCGGGTGCCAACGCCGGCGCTCTGGCCGGCGCGGGCTCGACTCCATACGGGTACGGATCCGCGTCGAAGACGGGGATCCGGTCGAAGTCGTGCACCGGCACCGGCGTCGGCAGCGTCCACTCGATGCTCTTGGCGTTCCACGGGTTGGCCGTGGCCGGCTCACGCTTGATCAGGAGCGACCACACGACGTTGAACAGGAACACCAGCATCGAGAGCCCGATGCAGTAGGCCGAGATCGACACCCAGACATTCAGCGGCTGCCAGGCCAGGTTGTAGGTCACGACTCGGCGGGGCATTCCCATGAACCCGAGCGCGAACAGCGGCGCGAACGTCGAGTTGAAGGCGATGAACAGCGTCCAGAAGTGGATCTTGCCCAGGCGCTCGCTGAGGTTGATGCCGTACATCTTCGGCACCCAGTAATAGATCCCAGCGAAGAACGCGAAGATCAGCCCGCCCATGATCGTGTAGTGGAAATGCGCCATGACGAAGAAGCTGCCGTGCGTGGTGACGTCGCTGGGGACGTCCGAGTTGAACACACCCGAGATCCCGCCCCAGAGGAAGTTGAACACCCACCCCAGGCAGAAGAGCATCGGCACCGTCAGCCGTATTCGCCCGCGCCACAGCGTTCCCATCGCGCACACGAAGATGAATCCCGTCGGCAGCGAGATCAGCTCGGTCGAGAGCATGTAGAACGGCCGCAGATCGGCGTTGATGCCCGACACGAACAGGTGGTGCTGCCACACGAACCAGCTCAGGAACGCGATGCCGAGCATTCCCGCCACGGCGAGCCGGTAGCCCCACAGTGGCTTGCGGGCAAATACCGTCATCAGCTCGAGCACGATCCCCATGCCGGGCAGGGCGAGGATATACACCTCGGGATGGCCGAACACCCAGAACAGGTTCTGGAACAGGTACGCGCTGCCGCCCTGCCCGGGAATGAAGAACGCGGTCTGCACGGTCCGGTCGCTGGCCGCCATCAGGAGCGCGGCGATCAGCATCGGCGCCGCCAGCATCATCAGCCAGGCGGTCGCATACGCGCCCCAGACGAAGATCGGCAGTCTCGACCACGTCATCCCCGGGGCGCGCATCGTGGTGATCGTCACGACGAGGTTGAACCCGAACAGCGTCATCGACAGACCGACCAGCGCGAAGAAGCAGATGTAGGCGTCGTAGCCGGCGGTCCCCTGCGCCCCCAGCGGCTGGTAGCCGGTCCACCCGGTCTGGAAGCCGCCGAAGAAGATCGTCGTGAGCAGGATGACCTCGCCGGCCATCAGCAGCCAGAACGTGAACGCCGAGAGCCGCGAGAACGCCATCCGCCGCGAGCCGATCGAGATCGGCACCAGCCACGTGGCAAACGGCCCCAGCAACCCCGAGGTCATCGTCCCCATCATCATCGACCCGTGCATGCCGACGAGCGTCAGGTACTGATTGGCGCCGAAGACGTGCACGTCGGGCTGGAGCAGTTCGGTCCGGATCAGCATCGCGTTCAGCCCGGCGACGAAGAAGAACACCCCGATCCCGACCATGTACTGCTTGGCGACGACCTTGTGATCGGTCGACAGGGTGAAGTACCGGAAGACGCCCTCCTCCTCGGACTCGCGCTCGGCCAGCGACGGCGGATGCCCGAGCAGACGCTTGAGCGGGTAGTTGGCGAAGCCCAAGCCCACCAGGAAGCCGACCACGCCGAGGAAGTAGCCGAGCATGATCGCGATGTCGTTCTCGCCCGCCTGCGCCGAGAAGTAGGCGAGATTCGCGCCGTGGATGTGATCGCCGATGTAGTGACCGACAAACCAGCCGACGATCCCCAGCACGATCCCGGTCAGGATGTTGAATCCGAGCCACCTCTGCCAGCCGGTGCGAGGGGCAATCGTCAGTGCAGTCGCGCTCATCCAGCCCTCCTCAGGGCCTCGGGGAAGTACGTCTTCGAGTACGGCGGCAGCGTCTTGGTCGCCGGCGCGAACTTCAGCTGCTGCTGCGCGATCCAGGCGGCGAACTGCGCCTTGGGGACGACCCGGCCCTGATTGAACATATAGCCGTGCCACACGCCGCACAGCTCGGCACAGCGCACGTGGAACGTCAGCGGTCCCTTCGTCGTCACGTAGGCGACGTTGTTGACACCGGGGTTCGCGTCGGCCTTCACGCCGAGCTCGTAGACCCAGAACGAGTGGATCACGTCGAGCGAGGTCACGTTGAGCTGGACCAGCGTGTTCCCGGGCAGCTCGAGCTGGTTGGTCTCGACTCCCCCATAGCCCGGGAAGCGGTAGTTGAACTGCCACTGCTGCGCGACCACCTGCACCACCAGCCGCTTCCCGCCCGCGGGCACCGAGGGAGTTGCAAGCGGGTTCGGACCCTGGCCCCCGCCGGATCCGTCGGCCAGCAGCCTGACCGTGCCGTAGCCGGCCAGGAACAGCACGAGCGTCGTCGTGACGACCAACCACCAGAACTGGACGCTCGAGTCGCCGCGAATCGGCGGGCCATCGACCACGACTTCCGGGGTGCGCTCGCGAAATGCCCACAGCACGTAGCCGAGGTAGACGAGCACCGCGAGCGCCACCGGCGTGGCGGTGGCCAGCAGCACCGTGTTGTCGGTGACCTGCCCGGACGCCTCGACGCTTCCGTTGCCCGGCGGAAGGCCCGGGCCGAGCACGAAGATCACGATCGGCGTCAAGATCAGGCTGGCGATCAGCCATAGCACCACGACGTTGCGCCAATGGCGCGATTCTTCGACGTTCATCGCGTCACCGACTCACTCATACGACCTTGATGAACCCGTCCATGTAGCCGACGGTCTGCATCGGGCCACCGAACCCAGCGATGTATCCCGCGGCGCAGGGGACGAAGCACTGCCAGCGGTAGAGGCCCTTGCCGGGGGTCCGGAAGGTGAATGAGGTCGTCGTATGGTCGTACGACAGGCCGCAGGGCGCATTGCTGCACGGGTTCTTCGCGCTGTCGGGTATGCCCTGGAGGGGCACCGACAGACCGATCTGGGGGATCGAGAAGACGTGTGAGGCGTCGTCGGGATTGATTCCCTGGGTCGTCTTGCCGCCGAGGGTCATCACGCCGCCGACCGTTCCGGTGGCCTGGCCGAACCACGGGTTGCGCAGCCCGGAGGCGCTGTCGTAGTTGTAGATCGTCACGTGCACGAGCGTGTTCGCCGGCAGGACGTACGTCGTCTTGTGCTGCCAGTTCTGCGAGTTGGCGTCGACCGCGTAGTACGAGACCCAGGTCGGGTGCGAATCGTTGAGCGCCGCGGCCGGCACGGTCCCGAGGTAGAGCTGCGTCCCCGAGGATGTCTGAGTCGCCGCCACGGAGCCAGGCACGTTGACGAGGTACAGGCCGATGTAGAGCCCGATCACGACGCAGACGATCAATGTCGCGATCGCGATGAGGGCGATTCGTCTTCCAGCCGCAGCCATTTCTCTCTCCGTCCTCTCGGCGCGGTGTTATACATCGCGCCGCGGCGGCTGCCGCGTAGATGACGGCAATGTCATCGAGCTGTCATTTGCTAGTCATCTCTACAGAGGGCTGATGTCCGATCGCTAACGCGTCGACGCGGTCGGCGAGAGGGAGATGCCTCGGGCGGTCATCGACGACGAGCGACGCATCGGCCCGCTCCTCGCCAGCGCGTCAGCCGCCGAGGCCCGACCCTCAGAAGTCGCGCGAGATCGCGTGGACGACGGTCGCCGTGTCTGAGACGTCCTCGCCGAACGCCTGATAGCAGCCCGCGTTGATCGCATTGATCACACCCATCGGTGCGGGCCCCCAGCGGGGGGAAACAGGACCGTGCTCCTTGACGTAGAGCCTCGCGTAGGCGTCCTGATGGCCCACGTCCGTCGAGCCCCACTGCGCGCAGGTGGTGCTATCGGTGACCGCGCCGGCTCTCGGGCCGACGACCACCAGGGCAAGAATCGCCACCGTCACGGCGCACAGGGCTGCTGCGACGAGCGAAGCCACCTTGTGGGAAGCGATGAGACCGCGCACGGTCCACGGCGCGCTATTCGCAGGGGTATGTGTCGCCAACGGGCTAGTGCTCAAGGTAGGAACCCGTTCCTCTCATTGCGGCCGGCGCCTTGGTTTTGAACGCACGATCCCGGCCGCCTCGCTTGCGACGAGGCCCGGACTTATAGCCCAGGGCTCGCCGGACCGTCAAGGCGAGGGTGCGGCGCGCCAAGCCGCAGAGACCCTCGAGTGGTGGTATGTGTTCCCGAGCGGCAGCAGGGCATGAATGACAGCGATGCCATCCGCCGGTCATTTACAGGTCATGTTCCGAGATATAGGGTGTGCGGCGACGCCGGACTAGGAGAGGGAGATGAGAGTTCTTGTCGTCGAAGACGAGGCACGGATCCGTGCCTTCCTCGCGCGTGCCTTCGAGGCCGAGGGCTTCGCGGTCGACGTCGCCGGCAACGGCGACGAGGGGCTCGCCCGCGCGCTCACCGGCAGCTATGACCTGATGATCCTCGACCTGCTGCTTCCCGGCCGCGACGGCCTGGCCACGCTCGCTGAGCTGCAGCGGCTGCGCTCGGAGCTGCCGGTGCTGATCCTCTCGGCGCGCACCGATCTGCCGACGAAGCTGCGCGGCTTCGAGCTCGGCGCGGTCGACTACGTGGCGAAGCCGTTCTCGCTCGACGAGCTGCTCGCGCGGGCGCGGGTCGCGCTGCGCCGAGCGACGGTGACGGAGGACGGCAAGCGCGTCCGCGTCGGCCGGCTCGAGCTCGATCTCGCCCGCCGACAGGCGCTGATCGACGGCCGCGCCGCGGACCTGTCCGACCGCGAGTTCCGGCTCCTGCACTTCCTCATGCTCCACGTCGGGCAGGTGGTGAGCCGCGAGCGGCTGCTCTCCGAGGTGTGGGGATACGACTTCGATCCCCGCTCCAACGTCGTCGACGTGTGCGTCCGCCGTCTGCGCCGCCGGCTCGGTCCCGACGCCCCGATCGAAACCGTCCGTAATGCTGGATACCGCGCGGCTGCCTAACCCGGCGGCCGGGCTCTCCGGGTCGCCGCCCTTACTGCCGCAGTCGAGCGGAGGGCGTGAGCGGCTCGGCGCGCTGCTCGCCCGCTACCGCGTCGAGCTCGCCTGGGCGCTGTTCGCGCTCGCGAACTACGCCGCGATGGTGCTCTGGCCGAGCTGGGAGACGATCCCGTTCCACTTCGTGTGGATCAGCCTCACGCTCCTCTACGGCTTCCGGGTGTGGCCGCTGCGGGCGACGATGGTCGTGCTCATCACCCTCGTGGTGATGACGGCGGTGTCGATCTCGTTCGATGCCTTCGAGGGGATCCAGCTGTGGGGCGAGCTGTTCGAGGTGCCGCTGATGGCGGCGATGTTCCTGGCCATGGTCTGGCACGCCCGCCGGCGGGTCGAGGCGCAGCGCATCGCCGAGGGACGCGCCGAGGAGCACCGCTCGATGCTCGAGCGCCAGGAGCGCTTCATCCACGACGCCTCGCACGAGCTCCGGACGCCGGTCACCATCGCCCGCGGGCACCTCGAGCTCGTCGACCGCACCCACGCCGACGCGGCCGAGGTCGCGATCGCCCTCGACGAGCTCGAGCGGATCGACGCGATCGTCGATCGGTTGCTCGTCCTCGCCACCGCCGACCAGCCCCACTTCGTCCGCCCGGTGCGGTTCGAGCTCGAGCCGTTCCTCGAGGACGTCTTCATGCGGTGGTCGGAGGTCGCGCCGCGCGCCTGGCGCCTCGGACCGCTCGCAGCCGGACGCCTCACCGCGGACGCGGAGCAGATCCGCACCGCTCTCGACGCGCTCATCGAGAATGCCGTCAAGTACAGCCCGGCCCGCTCGGCGATCGAACTGCGCGCACGGCGCGAGGGGCCCGGCGTGAGGATCGAGGTCGAGGATCAGGGCACCGGCATCCCACCGGCGGCGCTCGGGCGGATCTTCGACCGCTTCGGCCGGGCGGACGCGGCCCGCTCGCGGTCCGCCGGCGGCGTCGGGCTCGGACTCGCCATCGTCGACGCGATCGCCAAGGCCCACGGTGGCCAATGCGGGGTGAGCAGCAACCGCTCGGGATCGGTGTTCGCCCTCTATCTGCCGGAGTTCGCCCCCACCCTCGCGCGGCCCGCGGGCCACGTCGCATCCGCGTAGCGTGCAGGCTCACCCACCGGCCTGGAGCGCCGGCACCTCGAGCACCGCGGCCCGGCCGGCGAACATGCGCCCGGCGGCAAACACCGTCGGCGTCGTCACCACCCCGGCCCGCACGCCCGAGCGGAAGTCGCGGCGGACGCGCGCGCGCACCGCGTCGCTACGGCGGTCGGCGTCGAAGCGCTCGAGGTCGAGCCCGAGTGCCTCGGCGCGCCGCCAGAGGTGAGGATCCTCGAGCCGGCCTTGATCGGCGAACAGCGCGTCGTGCATCTCCCAGAAGCGGCCCTGGCGGCCAGCCGCCTCGGCGGCGCAGGCCGCCGCCCATGCCCGCGGGTGGCTCGAGCGCACGGGGAAGTGACGGAACACCCGGTGGGCTGGGACGTCGGCGAGCGCGACCGACAGGGCCGCGCAGTACGGGCACTCGAAGTCGGCGTACTCAATCAGCAGCGACCCGTCGGCCGGCCCGCGCTGATGATCGTCGGCGTCGGGGTCGGGAAGCGGAGCCGAGCCGAGCTCAGCCACCGAGGCCGTCGAAGATCAGGTTCGCGCCCGGGAGGTCGCCCGGCGTGGGCGCCTGGTAGCTCCACCTCACCACGCCGTCGGGGCCGATGATGACGAGCGCCCGCTGGGGGAAGCCGCCCGGGTGCAGCACGCCGAAGGCCTCGCACACCGCCCCCTTGGGCTCGAAGTCCGAGAGCTGCGCGATGCTCACCCCGAGCTTCTCGCGGAATGCCCGCTGGGCGTAGGTCGAGTCGCAGGAGACGCCGTAGAGCGTCGCGCCGCGAGCGCCGAACTCGTCGAGCACCTCGTCGTAGAGGTTGAACTGATCGGTGCAGACCGGGCTGAAGGCAAACGGATAGAACACGAACACCGTCGTCCTGCCAACGAGGTCGGCGTTCGTGAACGCCTGACCGTCCTCGGTGCGGAGGGTGAAGTCGGGGGCGGTTTGTCCGGGCTCGATCACGCCCGGAGGCCTACTTGCGCAGGCCGAGGTCGCGGACGAGCGCGCGATAGCGATCGAGGTCGGTCCGCTGCAGGTAGTTGAGGAAGCGACGGCGACGGCCGACGAGCATCAACAGGCCGCGCCGCGAGTGGTGATCCTTGCTGTGCGTGCGCAGGTGCTCGGTGAGGTCGTTGATGCGATCGGTGAGCATCGCGATCTGGACCTCGGTCTTGCCGGTGTCGTTGGGGTTGTCGCCGTAGCGCTCGACGAGCTCGAGCTTGCGATCCTGAGTCAAAGACATGCGGCGGACGAGGCTAGCAGAGAGTCGGCGTGGGCACGGGATCTCCCGATCGACGTGCCTGGGCGGCGCGTCTACGGGCAGAACCCGCGCGTCTGGCGCACGTCCTCGTGCATCTGCGCGATCAGCGCATCGGTGCTGTCGAACCGCCGCTCCCCGCGCAGCCGGGTGAGGAAGTCCAGCCGCAGGCTGCGGCCGTAGAGGTCGAGGTCGCGATCGAGCACGTAGGCCTCGACGAGCACCGCGCGTCCGGTGCCGAAGGTCGGGCGGACGCCGATGCTCACCGCGGCGCAGTCCTCGTCCGCCCTGGCCACGTAGACCCCGTGCCCGGGGCAGACAAGCGACTCGTCAGGCACGAGGTTGGCCGTCGGGAAGCCGAGCTCGCGGCCACGCTCGTCGCCGTGGACCACCTCGCCACGGAGTTGGAACGGCGCACCGAGGAAGCGAGCGGCGATGTCGACCTCGCCGGCGAGGACGAGCCCGCGGATGTGGCTCGAGGACACGATCTCCCCGTCGATCTCGACGAGCGGCACGATCCGCGTCTTGAACCGCGGGTCGGCGGCGAGCATCTGCGGATCGCCGGTGGCCCGATGGCCGAAACGGAAGTTCTCCCCGATCGAGACGTGCGTGGCGCCGAGGCGCTCGACGAGCACCTGGTCGATGAACTCCTGCGGGGTCTGGTGGGCGAAGCGATCGTCAAAGGGGATGAGCACGAGCTCCTGCACCCCGAGCGAGGCGATCAGCTCGGCCTTCGCCTCGAGGCTCGTGAGCAGCTTCGGAGCCGCCTCGGGCCGGACCACCGCGAGCGGGTGGGGCTCGAAGGTCAGCACGGTGTCGCTGCCCCGGATCACCTCGCGGTGGCCGATGTGGACGCCGTCGAACTCCCCCACGGCGATACGCCGGGGCCGCGGCTGGGCCTGGTCGAGCTCGATCACCTTCATCGGGGGCGGAAGCCTAGATGGTTGGTTCCACGGCCGCGTGGCAGCCGGGGGATCCGGGTCAGGACCGGAATCCGACGATCGGCTTGAGCGTCTCCGCGGCGGGATCGGGCGCCGCGATCGCGATCAGACCGGCGGCATCGGTGAGGCGCACGTGGCCGGATGCGGTCCCGGGCACGGCCGCGCCGTGGCCTGCCCGGCGGGCCGCGTTCCCCTCGAGCCGCACCTCGGGCAGGAAGGCGAGCGCCTCATCGAGGGCGAGGATCCGCTCGGGGTCGGCGTCGGCGACCTCGAAGGCCCCGATCGCCGTCCGGCGCAGGCTCTCGCAGTAGCCGTCGCCGAGGTCGGCGATCAGGCTGCGCACGTAGGTGCCCGACGAGCATTCGACGACGAACCAGCGTCGCGTCCCCTCCCGCCGGGTCTCCTCGAAGCGATACACGGTGACCTCGCGCTCGGGGATGTCGACCCTCTCCCCCGCCCGCGCGAGCGCGTACGCGCGGCGACCGCCGATCTTGACCGCCGAGTAGGCCGGCGGCCGCTGGAGAATCGGGCCCGTGGGGAGGGCGAGCGCGCCGTCGGGGACCGTCCCCGTCTCGGTGATCTCGCCCTCGGGGTCGCCCGTGCTCGACACCGCGCCGAACCGGGCGCCGACCTCGTAGCGCTTGGGCAGCTCCATGAGGAAGCGCTGCACGCGGGTCGCCCGGCCGACGAGCACGAGCAACAGACCGGTGGCGAACGGGTCGAGCGTCCCGGCGTGGCCGACCTTGACGCCGCGGCCGAGCCCGCAACGAACACGGGCCACGACGTCGTGCGAGGTGATCCCGGCCGGCTTGTCGTAAAGAATGACGCCGTCGAGGGCCACGGCTCAGGCGAGCTGGCGGGCGACCTCGGCGCGGAGGAAGGCGACGAGCTCGTCCCAGTCGAGCGCGGTGCTGAAGCCGGCCGCCTGGCGATGACCGCCTCCCCCCTGCGCCCGCGCGATCTCCGAGACGTCGACCCGCTCGTCGCTGGCGCGGAGCGAGACCTTGCGCTGCACGTGCCCGTCGCCGTCGCCGTTGCCGAGCCGGTCACGGATGAGCGCGGCGACCGCGGTGCCCTGCACGGCACGGAGATGGTCGATCACGCCCTCGGAGTAGCTCTCCTCGGCGCCGGAGTCGCTGAAGTCCTCGGCGCTCAGCGCGGTGACCGTGAGCTTCCCGTCGTCGTAGCGCTTGATCTTGGCCAGGCCGCGGGCGAGCAGGGCGAGCTTGCCGTAGGGCACGCCCTCGTAGACCCGGCGGTAGACGTCGTGCACGTCGACGCCGACCTCGATCAGCTCGGCGGCCATCCGGTGGGCCCGCGGGCCGGTGTTCTCGTACATGAACCGGCCGGTGTCGGTGATCAGCCCGATGTAGAGCGCCTCGGCGACGCTCTTCGTCGCGGCGACGCCGAGGCCGTGCATGAGATCCCAGACGATCTCCGCCGTGCACGAGCTGTGCGGGTCTACGAGGTTGACGGTGCCGAAGCGGGTGTTGTCGTGGTGGTGATCGATGTTGAGGATGTGGGCCCCGGGGCGCTGGAAGGCGGTCGCCGGGTTGCGCTCGAGGTTGCCGCAGTCGAGGAACACGAAGGTCCGCTGGTAGAGGTCCTCGGGCGGAGCCTTGACGACACCCTCGAGCGGCAGGAAGCGATACTCGTAGGGGAGCGGGAACTCGGCGGCGTCGATGAACATCACGCTGTCCTTGCCGAGCATGACGAGGATCTGCTGCATGGCGATCAGCGACCCGAGGGCGTCCCCGTCTGGGTTTTCATGGGTGACGACGACGAGCTTGTCGGCGCGGCGGAGCTCGTTCAGGACCTCGTCACGGTCGGATTGGTTGCCGTTTTCACTCATCAGGATGGTCGAGCAGCTCGGTGATCCGCATCCCGCGGTCGACCGAGTCGTCGTACTCGAAGGTCAGGGTGGGCGTGTGCCTGAGGGTCAGCTCCGCAGCGACGCGACGCTGCAGAAAGCCGTGTGCCGAGCGTAGCCCGTCGAGGCTCGCGGCGCGGGCAGCCTCGTCTCCGAGGACGCTGACGAACACGCGCGCGTGGCGAAGATCTGGGCTGGTCTTGACGGCGGTCACGGTGACGAATCCGACCCGCGGATCCTTGACATCGGACGCGATAGCTGCGCCGAGCACGGCCCGAACCGCCTCGTCGACGCGGCGCATACGTCCGGAACTCATCCTATCCCTCCCGGCCTATAGCGAAGTGAAACGACAACCGCGTGCGTCGGGATGCCACCACGGCGCCGGCTCATCCTCGCAGGTCCTCCACCGACACGACAAGCCGCTCGACGGCGACACCCTGCGGGCAGCGGCCGAGCAGCCAGCGCTCGAGCTGATCGACGGCCGCGCTGAGGGCGGCCAGGGAGCCCCCGGTGAGCGCCGCGGTCAGCGTCGAGCGCTGCCACAGGTCCTGATGGCCGGTTTCGGCCACCGCGGCCCCGAAGCGATGCTGCAGCTGGGCCTTGATCGACGACACGTCCTTGCGCTTGGCCTTGAGGCTCTCGGCGTCGGGAAAGTGCAGCTCGATCACCAGCACGGCGACGAAGCCGCCCGCGGCCATCGGCGGCGCGCCCTCAGGCGAGCTCGCGCTCGACCTGCCGCGTGGCGTACGCCTCGATGACGTCGCCGTCCTTGACGTCGGCGTAGTCGCGGAGGACGATGCCGCACTCGAAGCCGGCGGCGACCTCACGCACATCGTCGTTGAAGCGCTTGAGGCTGGCGATCTCACCGTCGTAGACGACCATGCCGTCGCGGACGAGACGCACCTTCGAGCCGCGGGTGATCCGACCCTCGGTGACGTGGCAGCCGGCGATCGTTCCCACCCGCGAGGCGCGGAAGGTCTGCCGGACCTCGGCGCTGCCGAGTGTCTCCTCGACCTCCTCGGGCGCGAGCATGCCCTGCATCGCGCTGCGCAGCTCGTCGATCGCCCGGTAGATGACCGAGTAGTGGCGGATCTCGACGCCCTCGCGTTCGGCGACGGCCCGGGCGTCGCCGACCGGCCGCACGTTGAAGGCGAGGATCACCGCATCGGAGGCGGCGGCGAGCATCACGTCGGACTCGGTGACCGCGCCGACCGCGCCGCGGATGACATTGACCGACACCTCGTCCTGGGGCAGCTTGGCGATCTCGTCCTCGATCGCCTCGAGTGAGCCGGCGACGTCGGACTTGAGCACGAGGTTGAGCTCCTGCAGCCCGCTCTTGAAGATGTCCTCCAGCGAGATGCGCTTGCCGCTGCGTCGGGCGAGCGACTCGGCCTTGAGGCGGGTCGCGCGCTCGCCGGCGAGCTGGCGGGCGCGGCGATCGTGCTCGACGACCCGAACCCGTTCGCCGGCCTCGGGGACGCCGTCGAAGCCGAGCACCTCGACCGGCTCGCCGGGCAGCGCCTGGGTCTTGCGCTGGCCGAGGAAGTCGTGCATCGCGCGGATCCGGCCCCAGTGAGCGCCGGCCACGACCGCGTCGCCGACCTCGAGGGTGCCGCGCATGATCAGCAGCGTCACCACGGGGCCGCGGCCGGGATCGAGCTTGGACTCGATCACCGTGCCGGAGGCGGGTGCGTCGGGATTGGCCTTGAGCTCCTGAAGCTCGGCGAGGGTGACGATCGTGTCGAGCAGGCCATCGAGCCCCTCCTTCGTGCGCGCGGAGACGTCGACGAACTCGGTCTCGCCGCCCCATTCGACGGGCTGCAGGCCGATCGCGGTCATCTCAGTGCGCACCCGGGTCGGGTCCGCGCCCTCCTTGTCGATCTTGTTGACCGCGACGAGGATCGGCACCTCCGCCTCGCGGGCGTGGTCGACCGCCTCCTTGGTCTGCGGTTTGACCCCGTCGTCGGCGGCGACGACGATCACCGCGATGTCGGTCGCCTTCGCGCCGCGGGCGCGCATGGCGGTGAACGCCTCGTGGCCCGGGGTGTCGAGGAAGGTGACCGTGCGATCGCCGTGGTGAACCTGGTAGGCGCCGATGTGCTGGGTGATGCCGCCCGCCTCGCTGGCGGCGACCTCGGTCTCACGGATGGAGTCGAGCAGCGACGTCTTGCCGTGGTCGACGTGGCCCATGATCGTCACGACCGGGGCGCGTTCGACGAGCTCTTCGTCGGTGTCGTGGAACAGCGGCTCGGAGACGGTCTCGTCCTCGGAATGGACGATCTCGACCTCCTTACCGAGCTCGGACGCGAGCACCATGATCGACTCGTCCGAGAGCGTCTGGGTGAGGGTCTTCATCTCACCCAGAGCCATCAGCTTCTTCATGATCTCCGGCACAGGGACGTCGAGATACTCCGCGACGTCCTTGACCGTCGAGCCCGAGTTGATCTGGACGGTGTCGGGTTCGGCGACCGCCGTGCGCGTGGGACGGGATTCGGCCTCGTCGTCGTAGACGCCGCGCCGGCGGCGTCCGCGGCGCTGGCGGCGCGGCGGCTGGTTGGACTGCGGCGGTCCACCGCCGGTCGGGGCGCGACGGGAAGCCTGGGAGTCGATGACCACGCGCCGGCGGCCGTGGGCGGCGCCGGGGGCGCGCTCACCCTGGAGCGAGTCGCGCGTCGGGCGCTGCTTGTGGGCGTCGCCGCCGCCGCGCTGACCGTCGTCCTGTCCGCCGCCCGTCTGGGGCTGCTCGGCGGGAGCGCTCTCCTGGCGGGGCTGACGACTGCCACCCTCGGCGCGAGGCTGACGACTGCCACCCTCGGCGCGAGGCTGACGACTGCCACCCTCGGCGCGAGGCTGACGACTGCCACCCTCGGCGCGAGGCTGACGACTGCCACCCTCGGCGCGAGGCTGACGACTGCCACCCTCGGCGCGAGGCTGACGACTGCCGGCGGCGGGGCGCTGCTGGCCCGCCGCGGCACCGCCGCGCGGAGCGCGACCGCCGTTGCCGAGGTTGCCGAGCACCTTCGTGATGGTGGCGTCGTCGACCGTCGAGGAGGCGGCCTTGACGTTGACCCCGGCTTCCCGAAGCTTGTCGATGACCTCTCGCGGAGCCAGCCCGCGCTCCTTGGCGATCTCGTGTACGCGCTTACTCATCTGCCTCCAGTGTACGTCGCCTATGAGGCGGCGCCCTCGGCGGGTTGACTGTCGTTGGGCTCGGGTGCCTCGGAGGCGTCGACCTGATCGGTGTCCTTGCCGGCGAGCGCCTGGTGGGCCTCGATCCCGCAGTAGCGCGAGCCGGGCAGGGCGGCGTTCGGGCAGCGGCGCCCGTTGGAGAGGATCGCCGCGCAGCGACCCTGGGCCTCCTCCTCCTCGTAGCCGTGCTCGGCCTCCTCGGCCGCGAACTCGGTCTCCGAGCGGATGTCGATGCGCCAGCCGGTCAGCCGCGCGGCAAGGCGCGCATTCTGGCCCTCGCGGCCGATCGCCAGCGAGAGCTGGTCGTCGGGGACGATCACCGTCGCCTGCTTGTTGGCGTCGTCGACGAGCACCTCGCGCACACGGGCGGGCGAGAGCGCCTTGGCCACGAAGCGGGCGGGCTCGTCGTTGTAGGGGATGATGTCGATCTTTTCGCCACGGAGCTCGGAGACGACCATGCGCACGCGCGATCCGCGCGGGCCGACGCAGGCGCCGACCGGATCGACGCCGTCGACGTGCGAGACGACGGCGATCTTCGACCGGTAGCCGGGCTCGCGGGCGACGCCGGTGATCTCGACGAGGCCGTCGGCGATCTCGGGCACTTCGAGCTCGAACAGCGACTTGATCAGCTCGGGGTCACGACGGGAGACGATGATGCTCGGGCCCTTGGTCGAGTTCGAGACGTCCTTGATGACCGCCTTGATCCGCTGGGAGTGGTCATAGCGCTCGCCATCGACCTGCTCGGACTTGGGCAGCAGCGCCTCCACCCGCTCGCGCAACTGCACGAGCGTGTAGCGGGAGTCGGACTGCTGGACGATGCCGGTGATCAGCTCGCCGACGCGGTCGCGGTACTCCTCGAACATCATGTCGCGCTCGGCCTCGCGGATCCGCTGGAGGATGACCTGCTTGGCCGTCTGCGCGGCGATCCGCCCGAAGTCGTGCGGGGTGACGTCCTCGGTCTCGATCTGGTCCTCGAACTCCTTGAGCTTCTCGAGGTCGATCTCGGGCTCCGGCGGCTCGCGCATCTCCCCCGTCTCGGGGTCGACGGTCGGCTGCTGTTCGGTGGTGGCCTCGATCAGCAGCTGCTCCTCGAGCTCCGGCGGGATCTTCAGCTCCCACACCCGGAAGTCACCGCTGTCGCGGTCCATCTCGACCTTGGCGTAGCGCGCCGCGCCGGGCGTCTTCTTGTAGGCCGACAGCAGCGCGTCCTCGAGCGCCTCCATCAGCTTCTCCTGGGAGATGTTCTTCTCTGCGGCCAGGCCGCGAACGGCTTCGACGATCTCTCTCGACATGGTCAGTCTCCGGGGATGAGGTTGGAGCGTGCGATTTCCTCGTAGGGGATCGTGACGACCCCGCCGCCGGCGACGATCGTGACGTCCCTGTCCGAGGCGCCGACCAACTCACCGGTAAGGCTCTTGTGGCCGTCCCTCGCCTCGCGCAGCCGCAGGCGGGCTTGGCGCCCGAGGAACCGCGTGTAGTGCTGTGGCTTGGTCAGGGGGCGGTCCTGCCCGGGGGACGAGACCTCGAGCGTGTAGCGCTCCCGGTAGTCGTTCAGCTGGCTTGAGACGCGCTCACAGAGGGCGAGTGTCACGCCGTCAGGGTGATCAATGAAGAGGCGCAGGGTGGCGCCGGATACGACCTCAGCAAGCAGCACCTCCACGTCTGGCTCGCTGGCTGCAAGCCGAGCCTCGATCTCAGTCTGGAGTGCACTCACTTTCTCCTCCGTCGTATAAGTCATAAAAAAAGCGGGCCAGCGCCCACTTCAGGAACTCCACCGGGAAGCGCCCGGCGCGCAAGCTGTGCTTTCAGAGGGTAGCACCGGCGCGGTCACCGGCAAGGGTCTGGTCAGCGCCTTGCGCTCCCAGCCAGACGGCCCGGGATGGACACGAGTGTGCAGGAAATCGGGCTCTTAGTCGGACTCGGGGCTGGCGGCCTTGGCCCGGGCCTGATCGCGGTAGCGCTGGTAATCCCGGCGACCGGGCTGCATCCCGGCGGCCTGGGCAAGGGGCTCGCGGGCCTCGGCATGGCGGCCGAGCATCTGCAGCGAGCGTCCGAGGCAGAAGAGCGCGTAGTCGTTGGTCGGCGCGCGGTCGATCACGGCCTGGAACTCGGCCGCCGCCTGCTCGTAGCGCTGGGTGTGGAATAGGGCCCGGCCGAGCGCCTCGCGGATCGAGGTCTTGTCCGGGGCGAGATCGCGGGCCCGGGTCAGGGGGATCGCCGCCTGATGGTTGTGCCCCGCCTCGAGGAGTTCACTACCGCGCCGAAACAGGTCGTAGACGTCCTCCATCGTCCCTCGATTCTAGGCCCCGTGCGGACGCGCGCCATGGGGTGTCCGGGAGCCGATACGCGGCGGCAGCGCCCACAATGCCCGCAGCCGGCCGAGCGGCCCGAGACCGGCGCCGAGGGCCGCGCGCAGGGCCCGCCGCTGCTTCGCCGTCGGCAGCGCGCTGGCGCCAGCGAACCGGTGTAGCCGCAGCATGCGGATGTAGCCGGCGGCATCGGGGGCACTGCGAAAACGCTGCTCGAGACCGGCGAGCGTGACCCCTTGACCGATCGACCGCCCCGCGCGGTGCAGCGCCCGCTCGAGCTCGGCGAGGAGCTGCTCGCTGCTCGGCTCCGGCCGTCGCAGGACGAGCGCGAGCACCCCGCCGAGACCGAGCAGCCCGAGCGCTGCCATCAGGCCGCCGGCGTCACCCGGGCGGTGCTGTGCGGCGCGGTGCTCCACCCCGCCACCCTTCCCCGTCGCGCGGGACTGCTCGGGCTTCCGGTACGGCAGGAGCGGCGTGTGGCCCTCGGTCGAGTCGCTCGCGATCGGAGCCCGGGCCTGATGGGCCCGCGCCGGCGCGCTCGCCGGCGTCGGATCGAAGCGGACGAACCCGTAGTGCGGGAGCCAGGCCTCGACCCAGGCGTGGGCGTCGAGGTCGCTTACCGCCCATTGACGGGTCGAGGCGTCGTATGCGCCGGTGGTGAACCCCACCGCCACGCGCGCGGGCACGCCGCCCATGCGCAGCAGCAGGGCCATCGTCCCGGCGAACTGCTGGCAGTAGCCGCGGTGGTCCTGGAAGAGGAAGCTGACGAGCGGGTAGGGCCGGACCGGCGGGTTCTCGTCGTAGGTGAATCCGCGCGCCAGATAGGCCTGCACGGCGGCGACAAAGTCGTACTCGGTCGCCGCGCCCGCGGCGAGCCGCTGGGCGAGGTCGTAGACGCGGGCGTAGGGCGAGTTCGCGACCAGCGACTGGCCGTCGTAGCCGTACACGCCGGCGATGCTCGTCGCCATGCCGCCGGTGTGGAAGGTGGGAAAGACGATCTCCGGCGCGCCGGGGGCGTTCGGGGCGACCGGCAGCAGGACGGTGCGGTACCCGGCGAGGGCGAGGCTCGTGGGCAGCGCTCCCGCCGACCGCAGCGCGACCGGCGTCGGATGCGGCGAGTAGGCGCGCACCGTGTAGGCGTCGCCGGGGCCGAGCCCGCTGAGCGTCGTCCACGTGCCCTGGCTCGGCCCGGCGACGACGCCCTCGTCGAGATGCTGGGGCAGGGCCGAGAAGCCGGCGCCGATGACGTCCGAGGTCCGCATCGCCCGGATCGTCACCTCGATCGTCTGCGAGTACTTGGCGACCTGGGCGGCGTCGGGAGCCGGCGGCGCCGAGCCCTGCGGCGCGTAGCCCGAGGACCAGCCGATGCCGTTGAACACGTCGAGATTCTCCGCCTTCCAGTAGTCGGGGTGGACGGCGCGGACGGAAAGCACCTCGCGGCCGTCACGCGGCCAGTTGAGCGGCCCGTAGCGCTGCGACCAGTCGAACTGGTCGACGGACTGGGCGGTGAGCGAGCCGGCGAGCGACTGGTAGTTGAGCCACGGCGAGTGGCGGTCGAGCGCCGGCGCGGCGATCAACCCGACGAGAGCGGCGAGCAGCGCGAGGACGGCGGCGAGCGGCAACTCGTAGCGACCGACGCGCTCGCCCCACAGGAAGGCGGCGAGCAGCAGGAACAGGAGCAGGCCGTGGAGATACGCGAGCGAGGGCCGGACGAGCGTCGAGGGCAGCACCGCGAGCACGACGAGCGGAAGGGCCGCGATCGCCTGGCGCAGCTCGCTCGCCTCCGGGGGCGTCCAGGCGAGGACGAGGGCGCCGTCGAGCAGCAGGATCCCGGCGCCGAGGACGGTCACGAGCCGAACCGTGTCGTTGATCCCGTCGTAGGGCACGAGCACGTGCGGGAGGGCGCCGAGTCCGTCGCCGATCTGCCGCGCCGTGACGGCGATCCGCACGTGGACGATCCACGCGACGGGGATGCCCGCGAGCGCGAGCAGGGCGAGCACCGCGGCGACCGTCGCGACGAGCGCGGCCGTGCCGCTGCGCCCCCGTAGCCAGCCGACGGGCCCGGCGACGAGCAGCGCGAGGCCGAGCAGCCCGAACAGGCGCCCGACCGGGGCCGGCGAGAGCAGCGTCGCCCAGCGCAGCACGCCGTAGACCCCGAGCAACGTGAACGCTGCGAGGCGCACTACCCCACGCCGGCCGACCGGAGTCGACTCGCGCGGCAGCTCGTAGGAGCTGCCCGGCAGCTCGAGGACGGCCGTCGAGCTCACGCCGCCCGCCCCCGTGCGCGCGCGCGGCCGGCACCCGGAACGGCGCGGGGGGCGAAGCCCCGGCAGCCCGACACCTCGAAGCTCGGCGCCGGCCCGCCCCCGGGGAGCACCGCACTCGGCAGGACGACGACGATCCGGGCGCTCGGTCCGGCGGCGGGCGGCCGCGCGCGCTCGCTCGAGGCCGCGACGTAGAACACGAGCCCGAGGTGGGCGCCCGCGGCGATCGCCGGTGCCGGCGTGCCCGGGGCGTTCTGCACCATCGCGAGGCGGGCGTGCGCCGTGGGCCAGGCGATGAGGTCGGGCTCGATGCTCAGCGAGCGCCGCTCGCCGGGCAGCAGCAGGCGGCAGCCGCTCGTGCGTCCGAGCTCGAGGGTGATCGAGGCCGCGGCCCGCACCGCGTCGTCGAGGTGCTCAGGCTCCGCGGCTGCCCGAGCGTCGAGCACGACGAGTGGCCGGGTGTCGCCGTCGGGGCGCAGGCGGCGCTCGATCAGCCCCGCCCCGCGGGCCACGGCCGGCCAGTGGATCCGTGAGGCCGGCGTGCCCTCCCGGTAGGGCCGCAGGCCGTCGAGGTCGACGGCGGCGAACGGCTCGCCGGCGCTGCCCGCGTCGCCCCTGCGCGTCCGCGCGCCCCGCCCGCCGGCGCTCCAGCGGATCGGCTCGGTGCGGGGCAGGACGAGCACCTGCGTCGTCCCGCCCGGGCCGCTCACCTGCACCCGGGCGAGGCCGAGCACGTCGCGGACGACGACGACCGGTGGTCCGAGTCGGTGGACGCCGCGGCGCTGAAAGCGCGTCATCACCGCCACCCGGGCCTCGGTGCGCCCCGACAGGATCGACAGCGGCCGGCTCACCGACACCGCCCGCCCGCCGAGCGGGTCGAGGACCTCGGCCCCGGGCAGCCCGAACGGCCCGCGCCGGATCCGCAGCATCGCCGTCATCGGCTCCCCCTCGACGGTGCGCTCGACGGCGAGCTCACGGCCGATTCGTGCACCCTGTGCACACAGCACCACCCAGGCCGGGATCGCGACGCCGAGGACGATGAAGGCGACGCCGGGGACGAACAGCGGTGCGGAGTTGAAGGTCAGGGCGGCGAGCGTGAGCACCGCCCCGAAGAGCGTCACTCCGGCCGCGCGCCTCACAACGCGCGCGTCCCGGCGACGGCGTCGGTGATCACGTCAAGCGCCACCGAGCGCGGATACTCCGGTGCGACCACGAGGCGGTGCGTGAGCACGGGCGCGGCGAGCGCCTGGACGTCGTCGGGCAGCGCGTGGTCGCGGCCCTGCATCATGGCCAGCGCCTTGGCCGCGCGCAGCAGCATGAGACCGGCGCGCGGGCTCGCCCCGAGCTCGACGCGCGGATCCTCACGCGTGCGCCACAGCAGCCGCACGACGTATTCACGCAGTGGGTCCGAGGCCTTGACCCGGGCGGCGGCGTCCTGGGCAGCGAGCACCTCGGCCGCGGTGGCGACCGGTGCGAGCGCGAGCACCTTGTCGCCGGACTCGTGGTCGGCGAGCATCCCGACCTCGGCGTCGCGCGCCGGATAGCCGAGCGAGATCTTGACCATGAAGCGGTCGACCTGGGCCTCGGGGAGCGGATAGGTGCCCTCGAACTCGATCGGGTTCTGGGTGGCGAGCACGAGGAAGGGCCGCGCGAGCTCGTGGGTATGGACGTCGACGGTCACCCGGCGCTCCTGCATGCACTCGAGCAGGCCCGACTGGGTCTTCGGCGAGGCGCGGTTGATCTCGTCGACGAGCACGATGTTGGCGAACACCGGTCCCGGCCGGAACTCGAAGCGCTGCTCGCGCTGGTCGTAGACGTTGGTGCCGACGACGTCGGCGGGCAGCAGATCCGAGGTGCACTGCACGCGCGCGAACTGGCAGTCGATCGACCGGGCCACCGCCCGGGCGAGGGCGGTCTTGCCGACGCCGGGATAGTCCTCGACGAGCACGTGACCCTCGGCGAGCAGTGCGACGAGCACGTGGGTGAGCGTCTGCGGACGGACCTGCACCGCCCGGGCGACGTTGTCCGAGATCCGCCGCGCGACGGCGGCGAGCGACTCAAGCTCCTGCGGGACTGCCGGCGCGCCCTCGGGCGGCTCCATGCTCCTCCTCCCTCCAGCGTAGGCGCGCGACCTCCTCGAGGATCTCCCGCGCCACCTGCTCCTTGGTCGTCCTGGACACCTGCCGCTCCTCGCCGCCTGCGGTGAGGATCGTCACCTCGTTCTCACCGGTGTCGAAGCCGATCTCGGGCCGGGAGATGTCGTTGACGACGATCGCATCGAGGCGCTTGCGCTCGAGCTTGCCGCGCCCGTAGGCCATCGCCCCCTCGCCGTGCTCGGCCGCGAAGCCGATGAGCACCTGCCCGGAACGACGGCGAGCGGCGAGCCCGCCGAGCACGTCGGCGGTCGGCTCGAGCTCGAGCGTGGGCACGCCGGCGTCCTTCTTCAGCTTCTGCGCGGCCGCCTCGGCGGGGCGGAAGTCGGCGACCGCGGCGGCCATCAGCAGCACCTCGCAGCGGTCGAACTCCCGCTCGCAGGCCTCGGCGAGCTCCGCGGCGGTCTCGACGGGCACGACGCGCACGCCGGGCGGAGGCGCGACCGCGAGGTTGGCGGCGACGAGCGTCACCTCGGCGCCGCGCCGGGTGGCCTCGCGGGCGAGCGCAACGCCCATCCGCCCCGAGGAGCGGTTGCCGATGAAGCGCACGCTGTCGATCGGCTCGCGGGTGCCTCCGGCGGTGATCAGGACCCGCACGCCGGGCAGGGTCGGGGGCGCGAGCAGCCGCTCGCACTCCTCAAGCAGCGCGTCGGGTTCGGGCAGCCGTCCGATGCCATGTTCGCCGTGGGAGGCGAGCTCGCCCTCGGCGGGCTCGATCACCCGCAGGCCACGCGCGGCGAGTAGTTCGAGGTTGGCCTGGGTCACCGGGCTCAGGTACATCCGGTTGTTCATCGCCGGGGCGACGGCGATCGGGCAAGCGGCGGCGAGCGCTGCCGTGGTCACGAGGTTGTCGGCCAGGCCGTGGGCGAGCTTGGCCACGGTGTTGGCACTCGCCGGCGCGATCAGGTAGAGCTCGGCCCGCTCGACGAGCGCGAGGTGGCTGATCGGCGCCCGGTCGGGCAGGGGCTCGCCCGGATAGGCGCCCCGGGCCGGGTCGGGCTCGAACTCGCTGAGCAGGACGGGCGCACCCGTGATCGCCTCGAACGAGGCCCGGCCGACGAACCGCTCGCTCGTCGGAGTCTGCACGACCCGGACGCTGTGACCCCGGCGCACGGCCAGTCGCGCCGCCTCAAGCCCCTTGTAGGCCGCGATCCCGCCGCTCACGCCGAGGAGCAACCGGGCCATCGCGAGCGTGCCTTTCTCTCTCCCCTACCGGTAGTGGTACTTCAGCTTGCCCTGCGCGACTTCCTCGAGCGCGATCGTGAGGTAGTTCTTGGAGCGGGTGTCGACCATCGGCGGCGGGAACTCGTCGAACGTGCCCTCGCCGAGGTTGTGGTAGTACGAGTTGATCTGCCGGGCGCGCTTGGCGGCGACGATCACACTCGCATAGTCGGAGTCGACGTGGTCCAGCAGCTTGTCGATGCGGGGGGAGATCACGGCTCTTGGTCAGTCCTTTGCAGGTCGGTTCGGAAACTGAAGGTTAGCGGGCGCGATCCCGCGCCGGGCCCATCGACCGGCGCACGATCTGCTCGAGCTCATCGGTCGCGTCCTCGAGCCGGTCGTTGACGATCACATAACCGAACTCGGGGCGTGCCTCGAGCTCCTCGACCGCGGTGCGCAGGCGGGCGTCGACCTGCTCGGGGTCATCGGTGCCGCGCCCGACGAGCCGCGCCCGCAGCGCCTCGATCGACGGGGGTGCGATGAACACCTGCACGGCCTCGGGCATCGCCCTGCGGACCTGGCGAGCGCCCTGAACCTCGATCTCGAGCACGACCGGAGCCCCGGCGGTGAGCCGGCGCTCGAGCTCGGAGCGCAGCGTGCCGTAGCGGTTGCCCGAGTACGTCGCGTGCTCGACGAAGTCACCGACCGCGACGTGCTCGGCGAAGCGCTCGGGCGAGAGGAAGTGGTAGTCGGCGCCGTCCTCCTCGCCGGGCCGCGGGCTGCGGGTCGTCGCCGAGACCGACAGCTCGAGCTCAGGCACGCGCTCGAGCAGCCCGCGGATGAGCGTGCCCTTGCCGACCCCCGAGGGCCCGGTGATGACGAACACTCCGGCCATCCGTGGGCGTGGTGCGCTCGCGTCGTCCCGGTGGGCACGCCTAGCGGCGGCGCATCAGGGCGACCAGCTCGGTCCGCTGGCGCTGCGAGAGACCGCCGATCGTCTTGCTCGGCGAGATCCGGCACTGGGTGAGAATCTTGTTCACCTTCACGCGCCCGTATTTCGGCACCGCGAGCAGCAGGTCGAAGACCTTCGCCGTCTCGAGGTAGTCGGGCGGCTCGAGCAGCAACTCGTGGATCGGCTGGCGGCCGGCCTTGAGGTCGCGCTTGAGCTGCGCGCGCCGGCTGCGGATGTCGTTCGCGCGCTGAAGCGCCTCCATGCGTTGGTGGAGGGAACGCTCGGGCGCAGCGATGGGTTTGGAGAACGATTCACTGACCGGCGGCATGGGCGGCGACTATACATCTTGAGCACACGCGATCAAGGCCAGAGGCCGATATTCGACTCGACCTCAAGCTGAGGTCGAGCATTGTCGAGGATGGTTGGGGGAATAGGACCGCTTTGCAGGCGCTTTTACGTGCACCAAGGCTCTGAAAACGGGTGCGGGAAGTTAAGACCACCGCCCCCAGGGTCATTTCCCGCAGTTTGCGCGCACATCGCCGAGCTCGTGCGCGATCCTAATCCCCGCCCGCGGATCGCGGAAATTTTCTGTCCCGACCGCCACGAGATCGGCGCCGGCCCGGAGCAGATCGAGGGCGTCGGCGCCGCGCGCCACCCCGCCCATGCCGACGAGCGGAATCGACACCGCCTCGCGCACCGCGTGGACCTGCGCGAGGGCGATCGCCCGCACGGCGGGACCGGACACGCCGCCCGTCGTCCCGCCGAGCCACGGCCGCCCGCTCCCCGGGTCGAGCGCCATCCCCCGGATCGTGTTGATCAGCGAGAGCGCGCTCGCGCCGGCCTCCTGCGCCGCCCGGGCGACGACGGTCACGTCGGCGACGTTCGGCGTGAGCTTGATGATCAACGGCTTGGTGGTCAGCGGCCGCACGTAGTGCAGCAGCGCGGCCACCTCGCCGGGGTCGGCGCCCATGATCATGCCCGTCTCGACGTTGGGGCAGGACACGTTGAGCTCGAGGGCCGCGACCTCCGTGCGCTCAGCGAACGCGCTCACGAGCTCGCCCACCTCCTCGCGGCGGAAGCCCATGACGTTGACGATTAGGGGCACCGGCAGCTCGGCGAGCTCGGGCAGATCGTGGGCGAGGTAGCCCTCGAGGCCCTTGTTCGGCAGCCCGATCGAGTTGATCATCCCGCCCGGGAGCTCCCACAGCCGCGGCGGTGGATTGCCCTGGCGCGGGGCGAGCGTCACCGTCTTGGAGACGAACCCGGCGAAGGGAAAGTCGGCGAGCAGCCCGTCGCCGAACGCCCGGCGGGCGGCGATCGCGTCGAAGGTCCCGGAAGCGTTGATGATCGGGTGGGCGAACCGCACCCCGCAGAAGTCGACGGCTGCGCCGGCGCTGAGCGCGGTCATCGTCGTCAGTGCCCAGCACCGGGGACGAGTGCGCTGTCGAGCTGCTCGGCGTCGAGCACCGGCCCGTCGACGCACAGCCGCACGTAGCCTCCGCGGGTCGGCACGACGCAGCCGAAGCAAGCGCCGAACCCGCAGGCCATGCCGGACTCGAGCGCGAGCTGGGCCGGAGTCCCGGCCTGCGCACAGGCGCGGCGCACCGCCTCGAGCATCGGCGGCGGCCCGCAGGCGTAGACCTTGAGGCCCGGGGGATCGGCGCCGGGCCCGGCGAGCTCCCGGGCAAGCAGCGCGGTGACGAGACCGTGATGACCGACGCTGCCGTCGTCGGTCGCCACCTGCGCCCCGCGCAGCAGCGCCGCGCCCGCGGCGTGGGCGGCGTCCCGGAATCCGAGCAGCACCCGGACGCCGGCATTTCCCGGATCCGGGGGAATCGCCCCCCGGGCGATTCCCCCAATGGAATCGGCGCCAGCCGATTCCACGTGGTCCTGCCAGATCGCCAGCGGCGCGATCCCGACCCCGCCGCCGACAAGCAGCGGCGCGCGGCCCGCGCGCGGCGGGCGAAAGCCGATCCCGAGCGGGCCGAGGATCCCGAGACCGTCGCCCGGGCCGAGCTCGCACAGCCGTTTCGTTCCCGGTCCGACGTCCTCGATCAGGAACTGGAGCTCGTCACCACCGGCCGGCGCGCGCAGCACGCTGAAGGCCCGGGGCAGGAACGGCCGCTCGCCGTCCCCCCCACCCCAGCGCTCGGCGGCGGTCAGCATGTAGAACTGCCCGGCCTGCGGGCGGGGCCCGTCGGGGTCGGCGGCCCGCAGAACGGTGTAGGCCCCATGCTGCTCGCGCCCGGTGATGGTCACGTCGCGACGGCCGAACGGCGCCCGCACGCGGTCGACGATCGCCGCGCCGGCGCTCAATGCACTTCCGAGGTCCGCGCGTGGATCTCCTGCAGCGAGACGACCTGCGGCTCGTGGCGGCGGGCGGCGGAGATCGCCCGGGCGGCGGCCATCCCTCCGGCCATCGTCGTGATGCACGGGATCCCGCGGGCGATGGCCGCCGAGCGGATCTCGTAGCCGTCGGTGCGGGCGCCCGTGCCGACCGGGGTGTTGATGACGAGGTCGACCTCGCCGCGCTCGATCCAGTCGACGACGTGCGGGGAGCCCTCGCCGATCTTGTTGATCGGCCGGGCGGGGATGCCCATGCGGTGCAGCGCCTGGGCCGTGCCGCGGGTGGCGATGATCTCGAAGCCGAGGTCGTGCAGGGCGGTGGCGATCCCGGTGGCGGCGGCCTTGTCGCCGTCGGCGACGGTGATGAACGCGGTGCCGGTGGCCGGGAGGGTCATGCCCGCGGCGGCCTGCGCCTTGGCGAAGGCGGTCGGGAAGTCGTGCGCGATTCCCATGACCTCGCCGGTCGAGCGCATCTCCGGCCCGAGCAGGACATCGGCCCCGGCGAAGCGGTCGAACGGGAGGACGACCTCCTTGACGCAGACATGGCCATTGCTCGTGTCCCGGGGCAAGTCGAGGTCGGCGACCCTCTCCCCGAGCATCACCCGGCAGGCGAGCTTGGCGAGCGGCAGTCCGATCGCCTTGGAGACGAACGGCACCGTGCGCGACGCGCGCGGGTTGGCCTCGATCACGTGCAGGCCCTCCTCGCCGTGGATGGCGAACTGGACGTTGAGCAGCCCGACGACCCCGAGCGCCCGAGCGATCCCGGTCGTCTGCTCGCGGATGAGCTCGAGCATCTCCTCGCCGAGCGCGTGCGGGGGCAGTACGCAGGCCGAGTCGCCGGAGTGGATCCCGGCCTCCTCGACGTGCTGCATGATCCCGGCGATCCACACGTCCTCGCCGTCGCAGAGCGCATCGACGTCGACCTCGATCGAGTCCTCGAGGAAGCGGTCGAGATAGATCGTCGCCCCGGGCTTGCTGCCGACCCGGTCGAGGTACTCCCGCAGGCCGTCGACGCTGTAGACGATCTCCATCGCCCGGCCGCCGAGCACATAGCTCGGGCGCACGAGCAGCGGGAAGCCGACGTCCGGCGCGCGCTCGAGCGCCTCCTGCTCGGAGAGGGCGCTCGCGTACGGCGGGGCCTTGTAGCCGAGGCGGTCGAGCAGCGGCCCGAAGCGGGCCCGGTCCTCGGCGAGGTCGATCGCGTCGATGTCGGTGCCGAGGATCGGCACCCCGGCCGCGTGCAGGCCGGCGGCGAGCTTGAGCGGCGTCTGGCCGCCGAACTGGACGACGACGCCCTCGGGCTGCTCGATCTCGCACACGCCGAGCACGTCCTCGAGCGTGAGCGGCTCGAAGTACAGCCGGTCGGAGGTGTCGTAGTCGGTCGAGACGGTCTCGGGGTTGCAGTTGACCATCACCGCGTCCCGGCCGAGCTCGCGGACGGTCTGGGCGGCGTGGACGCAGCAGTAGTCGAACTCGATCCCCTGGCCGATGCGGTTCGGGCCCGAGCCGAGGATGACGACGCTCGGCCGCTCCCCGCGCCGGACCTCGTGGGCGGCGCCGTCGCGGCCGGGCCGCTCCCAGCCCGAGTAGTAGTACGGCGTCTGAGCGGCGAACTCGGCGGCGCAGGTGTCGACCGCCTTGAACGTCCGCTCCCCCGCGAACGGCGCCTCCGGGTCGGCGACGAGCTCGGCGAGCTCGGCCAGGAACCACGGGTCGATGCTCGTGCGCGTGTGGAGCTCGTCGAGCGGCACCCCGCGCCGCAGCGCCGCGAGCAGGTGATCGAAGCGCTCGGCCCCCGGCCGCGCGACCTCGGCGAGGAGCGCCTCCTCGCTCGTCGGCGACAGCGGCTCGAGGTCGAGCTCGCGAGAGCGCAGCGCCTTGGCGAACGCCTGCTTAAAGGTCCGGCCGATGGCCATCGCCTCGCCGACCGACTTCATGTGCGTGGTCAGTCCGGACTCCGCCCCGGGGAACTTCTCGAACGCGAACCGCGGCCATTTGACGACGCAGTAGTCGATCGCCGGCTCGAAGCTCGCTGGGGTGGCGCGGGTGATGTCGTTGGGGATCTCCTGCAGCGTGTAGCCGACGGCGAGCCGAGCGGCGATCTTGGCGATCGGGAAGCCGGTCGCCTTGCTGGCCAGGGCGCTCGAGCGCGACACGCGCGGGTTCATCTCGATGACGACGATCTCGTCGGTCTCGCGGTTGACCGCGAACTGGACGTTCGAGCCGCCGGTCTCGACCCCGATCGCCCGGATAACCGCGATCGCCTGGTCGCGCAAGGCCTGGTACTGCTTGTCGGTGAGCGTCTGCTGCGGGGCGACGCAGACGCTGTCGCCGGTGTGGACGCCCATCGGATCGAGGTTCTCGATCGAGCAGATGATCACGACGTTGTCGGAGAGGTCACGCATCACCTCAAGCTCGAACTCGCCCCAGCCGAGCACCGACTCCTCAATCAGCACCTGGCCAATCGGCGAGGCGTTGCAGCCCCGCCCGACGATCTTCTCGATCTCGTCCTCGCTGCGCACGATCCCGCCGCCGCGGCCGCCGAGCGTGAACGCCGGGCGGACGATGAACGGCAGCCCGACCTCGGCCACCGCCGCGCGCGCGTCCGCGACGCTGTGCGCGATCGCGCTGCGCGGCACGCGCAGCCCGGCCTCGGTCATCGTCGTGCGGAAGCGCTCGCGGTCCTCGGCCCGGTCGATCGCCTCGTAGTTGGCGCCGATGAGCTCGACCCCGTGCTGCTCGAGGGTGCCGTCCTCGTGCAGCGCCTTCGCGAGATTGAGCGCCGTCTGGCCCCCGAGCGTCGGCAGCAGCGCGTCGGGCTTCTCGCGCTCGATCACCTGGGCGACCGTCCGCGGCAGCAGCGGCTCGACGTAGGTGACGCTCGCCACCTCGGGGTCGGTCATGATCGTCGCCGGGTTGGAGTTGACGAGCACGACCTCATAGCCCTCGTCCATGAGCACGCGGCAGGCCTGGGTGCCCGAGTAGTCGAACTCGGCGGCCTGGCCGATGACGATCGGTCCCGAGCCGATCAGGAGGATCTTGTGGATGTCGTCGCGGCGAGGCATGCGGGTTACGCGGCGGCGGCAATCTCCTCGACGAACCGGTCGAACAGGTACAGCGCGTCGTGCGGGCCGGGGCCCGCCTCGGGGTGGTACTGCACGGTCGCCCCGCGCACGTCGCGCAGCGCGAGCCCCTCGACGGTGCGGTCGTAGAGGTTGATGTGCGTGAGCTCGGCGGCGCCGAAGTCGGTTTCCCACCGCACCGGCTCGTCGCGGTCGATCGTCCGCGCCCCGCCCGGCCCGAGCACGGCGAAGCCGTGGTTCTGGCTGGTGATCTCGGTGCGGCCGGTCGTCAGGTCCTTGACCGGGTGGTTGGCCCCGTGGTGGCCGAAGGGGAGCTTGTAGGTCTGCAGACCGACGGCCCGGCACAGCAGCTGATGGCCGAGGCAGATGCCGTACACCGGCAACCGGCCGACGAGCTCGCGCACCGTGGCCACGACGTAGTCGAGCGCGGCCGGGTCGCCGGGTCCGTTGGCGAGGAAGATCGCGTCGGGGTCGTTCTGCGTGAGCTCCTGCGCGCTCGCCGTGCACGGATGGAGCTCGACCGTCGCCCCGCGGACGCGGAGGTTGCGGAGGATCGAGAGCTTGACACCCGTGTCGATCATGGCGATCCGCGGGCCGGCGCCGACGAGCGGCGGCAGGACGGCGATCTCGCTCGGCGTGACCTCGCGGGCGAGATCGCGGCCGCTCATCTCCGGCTCGGCGGCGATCAGCGCGAGCGCCTCCGCCTCGCTCATGCGCGCCGGGAAGAGGCCGCCCTTCATCGCCCCGGCGTCACGGATGTGGCGTACGAGCGCGCGGGTGTCGAGGTCGGTGATCGCCGGGACGCCGCAGTCCGTGAGCCAGGACAGCCATCCCCGTTCGGCCCCGGCCGCGTCCTCGCGGTCGACGGCGGCGCGCATGATCGCCGCCCGGGCGTGGATCCGGTCGGACTCCATCGCCTCGGCCGAGACGCCGTAGTTGCCGATCTGCGGATAGGTGAAGGTGATCAGCTGCCCGGCGTAGCTCGGATCGGTCATCGCCTCCTGGTAGCCCGACATCGAGGTCGTGAACACGATCTCGCCGACCGCGTGGACGTCGGCGCCGCAGCCGACCCCGTCGAAGCGGCTGCCGTCTGCGAGCAGCACGTAGGCGCTGGTCGCCGGGCTCATCGGCTGAGGGCCTTGGCCTCGACCAGCGCCCGCCGCCGGAAGGCGACGCGGCCGGCGGCGACGGTCAGCATCACCCGGCCGTACAGCGTGCGGCCGTGGAAGCAGCAGTTGTCCGAGCGGCTGTAATAGCCCTCGGCGCCGACCTCCCACTTCGCGTCGAGGTCGACGAGGCAGAGGTTGGCCGGTTCGCCCTTGGCCAGCCGCGGCACGGGGAGGCCGTACAGCGCGCCGCCGCACGTGAGCCGCTCGACGATCAGCTCGAGCTCGAGCTCACCGGGCAGGACGAGCTCGGTGTAGAGCGCCGCGAACGACGTCTCGAGGCCGGTCGTGCCCATCGGCGCGACCTCGAACGGCACCTCCTTCTCGTGCCGGGCGTGGGGCGCGTGATCGGTGGCGACGCAGTCGATGACCCCGGTGCGCAGACCCTCGATGAGCGCCTTGCGGTCGTGCTCGGTGCGCAGCGGCGGGTTCATCTTGAAGCGGCTGTCGAGGGTGCGGACGACGTCGTCGGTCAGCGTCAGGTGGTGGGGCGTGGCCTCGCCGGTCACCCGCGCCCCCGCCGCCTTGGCCGCGGCGAGCGCCTCGACCGACTCGACGCAGCTGAGGTGTTGGAAGTGGGCGCGCGCGTCCTCGTAGTGGGCGATCGCGCCGTCGCGGGCGACCATCGTCGACTCGGAGATCGAGGGGATGCCGGCGAGCCCGAGGCGGGCCGAGATCGCGCCCTCGTGCATGACGCCGTCCCGGGAGAGGGCCGGGTCCTCCTCGTGGAGGGCGATCACGCCGCCGCACAGGCGCTGGTACTGGAGCGCCTTGCGCAGCATCCCGGCCGAGACGACCGGCTTGCCGTCGTCGGTGAATCCGAGGGCACCGGCGTCGCGGAGCTCGGCCATCTCGGTGAGCTCCTCACCGCGCAGCCCGTGGGTGATCGCCGCCAGGAACCCGACCGGGACGCTCGCCTCGCGCTGCGCGCCCTCGACGAGCGCGCGCAGCAGTGGCGCCTCGTCGCTCACCGGGTCGGTGTTCGGCATCGCGATCACCGCGACGAAGCCGCCGGCCGCCGCCGAGGCGGTGCCGCTGGCCAGGTCCTCCTTGTACTCCTGCCCGGGGGTGCGCAGGTGCACGTGCGGGTCGACGAAGCCGGGGAACAGGTGCTTGCCCGCCGCGTCGATCGTCTCGCCCGCCGGCGGCTCGGGCAGCGTGCCGGGGGCGCCGAGCTCGGCGATCTTGCCGTCGCGGATGAGGACGTCCTGCGGGTCGTCGAGCCCGGTGCGCGGGTCGATCGCGTAGGCGCCGCGGATGAGCAGCTCGGCGGGCGGCAGCGGGCGCTGGAACAGGCGCGGGGTCGGTTCGCTCATCTCACGCCACCGCCTGGAGGATCGGCGAGCCGACGAGCAGCTCGTAGAGCACCGCCATGCGCACAGCGACGCCGGCCTTGACCTGGTCGCCGATCAGCGCCTGCGGCGAGTCGATCGCGTCCGCCGAGAGCTCGACGCCGCGGTTGACCGGCCCGGGATGCATGAGCAGCTGGCCGCTCGAGAGGCGGCTCGCGCTCACCTGATAGCGCTGGGCGTACTCGCGCAGCGACGGCACGAACGAGTCGGTCATCCGCTCCTGCTGCATGCGCAGGACGTAGACGATGTCGGCCTCGTGCAGCCGCTCGATGCTCGCCGTCGACTCACAGCCGAGCGTCTCGATGTCCCGCGGGATGAGCGTCGGCGGGCCGGCCACGGTGACCGTCGCGCCCATGCGGGTGAAGGCGAGGATGTCCGAGCGGGCGACCCGCGAGTGCAGGACGTCGCCGACGATCCAGATGTTGGCCCCGTCGAGCGACCCGAGCCGGCGGCGCAGGGTGAACACGTCGAGCAACGCCTGCGTCGGGTGCTCGTGCTTCCCATCGCCGGCGTTGATGACCGAGGCGGGCGTCCAGCCCGCGACGAGCTGGGCGGCGCCGACGTGCGGGGAGCGGATGACGATCGCCGCCGGGTCGTAGGCCGAGAGGGTCTGCACGGTGTCCTTGAGCGATTCGCCCTTGTCGACGCTCGAGCCCGCCGAGCGCACGCTGACGACGTCGGCGCTCAGCCGCTTGGCCGCGAGCTCGAAGCTCGAGCTCGTCCGCGTGCTCGCCTCGTAGAAGAGGTTGACGACGGTGCGGCCGCGCAGCGCGGGCACCTTCTTGATCTCCCGGCCGGAGACCTCGGCGAAGGACTCGGCGCGGTCGAGGATCCGCTCGATGCCCGCTCGGTCGAGGTCGTCGATCGAGATGAGATGCTTGTGATGGGCGCTCGAGTTCATGCCGCCTTGATCCTTGGTTCGCCGGCCGGGCCGATCGTCACCTCGTCATACCCGTCGACCTCCTCGATCCGCACGTTGACGCGCTGATCCTGGGAGGTGGGGATGTTCTTGCCGACGTAGTCGGGCCGGATCGGAAGCTCTCGGTGGCCGCGGTCGACGAGCACCGCGAGCTGCACCCGGGCCGGCCGGCCGTAGTCGAACACCTCGTCGATCGCCGCCCGGACCGTGCGACCGGTGTAGAGGACGTCGTCGACGATCACGACGGTGAGCTCGCGCGGGTCGAAGTCGAGCTGGGTGGCGTGGACGATCGGCGACGCCGGGCGGATGGCCAGGTCGTCGCGGTAGAAGGAGATGTCGGCGAAGCCGAGGGGCACCCGGTGGTCGAACAGCTCGCCGGTGAGGGCGTGAAGCCTCTGGGCGAGATGCGCCCCGCGACGCTGGATGCCGACGAGCGCGATCGCTCCGTCAGGGTTCTTCTCCACGATCTCGTGGGCGATCCGCACGAGCGTGCGGCGTATGTCATCGCGGTCGAGCACGACCGTTCGATCTGCCAACGTGCTCCTTCCTAGCCTCACGGGACCGGGTTAAAGGGGCCGACTCGGAGCAGGCTAGCAACGCCCGCGGATGCGTGGGAAAATCGTCGCCGCCGCGCCCGACTACGCGGGCGGGAAGCGCCGGTAGAGCACGTGCGGGAGCCCGGCGTGCACGATCGGTCCCTCGTACTCGAAGCCGGACTTCTCCATCACCCGGCGGGAGGCGACGTTGTGCGGCAGCGTGAAGGCGACGATCTCCCGCAGGCGGAGGTCGTCGAAGGCGAGGGCGACCGAGGCCTGGGCCAGCTCGGTCGCCAGCCCCTGTCCCCAGTGGTCGGGCACGATCGCCCAGACCACCTCGACCTCGTTGGTACCGGCCACGAGTGTGTGCTGCAGGCCGCCGCGGCCGACCATCTCCCCGGTCTCCCGGTCGCGCAGCAGCCACATGCCGAAGCCGAACTTGTCCCAGTGGGCCATCTTCGACGCGTGGTGCTGGAGCAGCTCGACCTCCGAGGGCGGGAGCGCCGTCGGGAACAGCGTGCGAGCCACCCGCGGGTCGCTGAGCAGGAGGTGGAGCTCGTCGGCGTGGGCCGGCCGAACACGCTCGAGGATCATGCGCGGGGTCTCGACGCGTTCCCAGGCCGGCGGGTTCACGGCGACACGTCCGCGACCGGCTCGGGCCGATCCTCCCAGCGGATCAGCTCCGGCTCGCCGCGCTCGGGGAACGGGAGCTCGATCGTGTCGAAGTCCCGCGGCAGGACGGTCGGCTCGAAGATCGCCCGTGCCTCGGCGCGCAGGACGCTGACCGGATAGCGGGTGGAGAAATGCGTGAGCGCGAGCATCCGCACCTCGGCCTCCTTGGCCAGCGTGGCCGCCTGCTCCGCGGTCGAGTGCGCGGTGTCGTCGGCTCGGTCGGCCTCATCGCGGGCGAACGTCGCCTCGTGCACGAGGAGATCGGCGCCGTGGGCGGCGATGCGCAGGTTCTCGCAGGGCCGGGTGTCGCCGGAGATCGCGAGCTTGCGCCCCGGCCGCCCCTCCCCCATCACCTGCGCCGGCGCCACCCCGCGGACCGTCTCACCGCGCTGCAGCAGCCCGAACTCGGGGCCCGGGGTGATGCCGAGGCTGACCGCCGTCGCCGGGTCGAACACGCCGGGCCGCTCATCCTCGAACAGCACGTAGGCGTACGCGGTCGTTCGGTGGCTGACGGCGACGGCGGCGATCCGGTAGCCGTCGCGGGCGAGGATCTCCCCGGGCTCGAGCTCGACGAGTTCCAGCTCGAAGCGCACGCGGCCGGCGAGCCGCAGCGCGACGACGACGAGCTCACGCAGACCCCGCGGGCCGTGAATGGCCAGCGGCCGCTCGCGCCCGCGCAGGTCGAAGGTCTTGAGCATCCCCGGCAGCCCGAGCCAGTGGTCGGCATGGAAGTGGGTGATGAAGATCTCCGAGAGGTCCATCAGGCCGACCGAGCTCACGAGCTGGCGCTGCGTCCCCTCGCCGCAATCGAACAGGATGCGGTCGCCGCCCCGGCGCACGAGCACCGCGGGCAGGCCCCGGCGGGCGGTCGGGATCGAGCCGGCCGTCCCGGCGAAGAACACGGAGAGATCCACGGTTGCTCAGTGTGCCAGCCCGAGCTCGACGAGCTCAAAGGCGATCGACCCGTCGGTGACCTGCGCGAGCCCCATCGTCGGGACCGGCGCGCGGCGGCGCTCGGTGGGGCTACCGGGATTGAAGACCTGAAAGCCGTCGGGCGCCCGCTCGTGCAACGGCAGGTGCGAATGGCCGAACACGACGGCCTGCGCGTCTGGGAACCGGGCCCGCAGCCGCTCGAGCCGTCCCCCCGCCGCCCCGGCGTCGTGAATCATCCCGATCCGCACCCCGGACGCCTCGACCACTCGCCGCTCGGGAAGCACCGCCCGCACCGCCTCGTCGTCGACGTTGCCGTGGATCGCGCAGACCGGACCGTAGGACTCGAGCTCGGACAGGACCGCCAGCCGCATGAGGTCGCCGGCATGGAGGATCAGATCCGCCGCCCGCAGCCGCGCCACGCAGTCGTCGGGCAACCGCCGCGGCCCGCGGGGCATGTGCGTGTCGGAGATGATCGCGATCTGCACGGTACGATGACCATCATCGCGGCTCTGCCCGCGATCCCCGCGCCCGTAGCTCAGGGGATAGAGCGTTCGCCTCCGGAGCGAAAGGTCGCACGTTCGAATCGTGCCGGGCGCGCTCCATAAAGGCCCGCTCAGGCGGGCTTTTTTGTAAGCGTTCAGTTGGTCGGGCTTGGACTGGCGCTCGCTATGCGAGGAGGGGTGCTGGATCGCCGCGGGCGGTGGCACTGAGTAGGTTGGTGAGGTAGTCGTGCAGCGATCGGCGCTGGAGGCGGCAGGTGGTGTGCGCGGAGAGCAGCCGGGCGATCCGGGTCTCGCCGTCCTCGCTTTGGCTGCCGAGCGAGAGCTTGCGGTAGATCACGGCTGAGCGGAGCGCGCGTTCGGCGTGGTTGTTGGTCGGCTCCACGCCGCGCTTCTCGGAGAACGTCCACAGCGCCGGCCAGACCTTCAGCAGGTTGTTGGCGAGCCCGCGGGTGTACTTGTAGCGCGATGCCTTTCCAGAGTATTTGCGGAGGATCGGCTTGAGCTCACGGCGCAACAGGCGGATGCGGCGCTTGAGTTCTTTGCGCTCGCGGGTGTGCTGGAAGATTTCCCAGGACCAGAACAGCTCATCGCAGACCTTCAGGCCCGCCTCGCCGAACGTCTTCTCGGCGCCGATCCCTTCCGCGTGCGCTTGGAAGTCGCGCCGTAGGTGCGCCCAGCAGACCTGACGGCGACGCAGCGGGAGGTGGCTATACGCCCACCAGCGGTCCGAGGTCACGATCGCGGTGCTATCGGCGAGCAACTCACGAGCGTGATCCTCGTGACGGTTCGGGCGGATGTGCAGGACCGCATGCCGGTCGGTGAACGCACCCCACAAGGCTCGCTTGCTGCCCTGCAGCCGCCAGCTGGTCTCGTCCATGTTCACGCTCTTTGAGCGCCGGACCCGCTTCAGCAGATCGTCGAAGGGATCCTCAAGCGCGTCACCGGTCCGAGCGAGGATCGCGTCGACCGTGCCCGTCGAGATCCGGGCGCGAAACAGCTGCTCGAACAGCTCCACGACATCACGACGCGAGACTCGGTTACGGACCGAGAGGGTCACGACCGCCGCCTGGAACCGCGGACCGAACGCGCTCCCCGCGACCTCGGCCGGCAGCTCCGCGCGCGGTTTGGCGCCGCACTTCGGACACCACACCCGCGGACACTGATGCTCGATCACGATCGTCGCCAGCTCGGGCAGCTCCTCGACCTGATGGCGGACCGGATCACCGACCGCGACCCGCTCTGCCTCGCAGAACGCGTGCCCGCACTCGCACCACTGCGGCCAATGCACGACCACCTCATCGGCAGCCCACGTCGGCAACAACTCCCGGCCGTGCCCCTCGTGACCGGGCTGGCCGCCCTGCTTGCGGCCCGAGCGCCCCTTCGGTCGCGGCGGTGGCTTCGGCCGGTCCTGACTCGGCGGCGACGAGTTCCGCGAGTTCTTCCGCAACTCCCGCTCCAACCGCTCCACCCGCCCCGTCAACTGCTGGATCTGACGATCCATCCGCAACAACACCTCAACCACGACCTCACGCCCCGCGTCATAGATCGCCTCCGCCTCAGACCGCTCCACACCCCAACATTCGACAGCGCAAAGTTATGTCCCCCCAACCAACTGAACGCTTACGCTTTTTTCGTTCCGCTAGATCCACTCCGCTAGGCCCTTGGCGGTGCCAAAACCGCCGCTAGTGCCATTTGGTGCCGATTGCGGCGTGCTTTCTCCCGTCCTATGGGCCGTTCACGCAGCCCGGAACGCGCAGGGTGAGGTAGCTCGGGGGCATGGTCAAGGCCAGGCCGCTCGGGGCGCTGGCGCGGCTTCCGTGAGCCCCCCACCGCCGTAAGGCGTTGGGCCAGCGCCGCCCCGGCCTCCGCCCCCTCGTGGCCGCATCGTTCGCCCTCCGCCGAACGCCGGTGCGCCTTGGGCCGCAACTTTCGGGAGAGCCCCTCGTTGATTTGAGTTGAGGGGGCATATGGCGTACGGAAGAGAGGCGGCGGCCCGTCGTGGTGGGGCCACCGACGGGCCGCCGTTCTCCTAGAGTCGTCCGTGTCGGCGTAAGCGGCAGTCCAGGGCTGGGCCGTGCGATACCGGCGGGGCGAACGCCGGCACAGTACCTGCGCGTGGGTTGCGGTGGGAGCGTCGGGACGAATTTTGCACGCAGGTTGCGGCTTGCACGATGCTGGGGCTGCATCGCCGAACCGAGCGACTCACTTCGCCGCTCACCCTTCGCGGCGGTAGCGGTCGGCAGGCCTAGCCATGCCGCGACGCCCAACCCCCTACCAGCCTCCAAGCTCTCCCCATGAAACGATCCCGCGCCGATCCGTGAGCGCACGCGGGATTAGGTACTACTGCGCGGCCGGGCGCGCTTCTCGCTGCCGCGATCTGCGGGCCTGACAGCGCGCTCGCCGCTTTCGCCCCGCGAGCATTGGGCCTCGGGGTTCAGCTCAGCCACGCCGAAAAGCCGGCCTGACCGGTGTGCGGTGAGGCTCCGCCGCCGTTGGCGGACAGCGTGAGCGCGCCGGGTTGGGGTGTGGCCGAGACGACCACCACGACGCCACCGCCACCACCGCCGCCGTCACCGGCTGGGGCCCCGCCGTTGGCGGTGATCGAGGCCGACCCGGTCACGACCACGCTGCGGGCGGCGATGACGAGCACCCCACCGCCTGAGCCCGCGTTGCCGGTCGAGGTGCTGCCCCCACCACCGCCCGCGCCGCCGGTCACGATCGTCCCGTCGAGCGTCCGCCCGGTGAGCGCGCCAAGGGCGTTGTCGAAGGCCCGTGCTCCGCCCGCGCTGGCGGCGGGCGGCATCACGGGGCCCCCGGGACAGCTGACGCCGACGCCGCCCGCGCCGCCGAGCGAGTTGAATGACGACGCGCCCGCACACAGCCCCATGTTCGCGCCGGCCGCGGAACCGCCGAGGGTTCCGGCAACCAGCCCCGCCGCCGGACTTGCCGCGGTCGCGTCGATGCCGTTGCGACTGATCCGGGAGCCGCTCTGCAGTGTCAGCGTCCCGGAGACGAAGACGCGAAATCCGCCGGTGTCGAGGACGGCTCCGGGAGCAAGCGTCAAGTTCGAGTAGTACATGTCGCGCGTGAGCGTCGTCGCGGTCGAGATTGTCTGGGTGCCGTCCGATCCGTTGCCGAACAGCGCGTCGATCCCCACCCCGGGTGCGCCCGGATCACCGGTCTTTCCCGCCTGCCCGGTAAGCCCGGGAATGCCCTGCGCCCCGCGGGGGCCGACCCGGCCACGGGGTCCGACGAGCTGGGCGCGCTTGGCGCGCACGTAGGCCCCGATCTCACGATCCACGGCACGGCGCAGCGCAGGAGGACACAGCGACGTCGTCGACACACACGTTGAGCGCGTTGTCGCCGCCACCGGCGCCTGATGGCCACCTTGCATCTGGGCGGCGTACCCCGTCCCGGCGGCAGCGATGATCAACGCGGCGCCGCTGATCACGAGCGAAGGCGACGGAAGCGACAAGCGTGCGCGTCTCATAGGTGCTCCTTGTTCGAGAGGACCAAGCGAACACGACGAAGCGACTCGGCCCCCGGTCTGTTGGGGCGAGATCCTATGCGCACGGACGCCCCCTCCGGGACGTGTGTGTCGACCAGGCGCTCGGCGGACCCTCGGCAGCTATCGTTCGCGAAGATGCCCTACGGACTCCGGGTGCCGGCGTCATCGACACCGCGCGGGGCGGAGCGCTCGCCATAGCCATGGCTTCAAGCGGCCTCGCGACCGGGACGACCCGGCGACCGCTCTGGGTCGTCGCCGCTCTCGCCCTCGCCCTGGCCGTGGCGCTGATCATCGGCCTCCTCGTCGCCCGCCACAGGCCGACGGTCGACGCCTACGAGGTGCACGTGAGCTGGCCGTCGGTTGCTGGCGCGGCGTCGGTGCAGCTGTCCATGGACGGGAATCTCCTCGATGAATTCGGCGCCGCGGCGGGGACCGGCTACACCGCGCGTCAGCTGTGGCCGCACACGTCCTATCGCTTCGAGGTGAAAGTCCTCGCGCGTAGCGGCGCGGTGCTCGGCGACTTCACCCGCACCGTGACGACGCAGCGGCCGCACGGACCGTTTCCCCGCCTCTACGCCGACTCCGCGTTCATCAACACCCCCGTGTCCGCTGACGCCGCGCCCGACCCCAGCTCCCCGGCGATGGTCGCCAGCGCCCTGGTCCGGTTCCAGGGCGACGCCAACCTGTCGGACAACAACGCCTGGGGAATCCCAATCGTCGCCGCCGGCGCCCAGAGCCGGACCTACCACGTGGGCTGCCTCTACTACTGGTGCTCGACCGCGTTCGGGCCCGTCCACATCCCGTCGATGGCCACCCCGGACACCGGCAGCGACGGCCACCTGGTCGTGCTCGAGCCCGACGGCTCGGAGATGGACATGTGGATCGCCCGGCACACCGGCTCGAGCTGGACCGCCGGCGAGCGCTGGCTCGCGAGCGCGACCGGCCCCGCCGTCAACTGCACCCGCTACCACGGCTGCGGTGGCGCCGACGCCGCCGGATTCGCGCTCGCCGCCGGGCTCGTCCGACCCGAGGAGATCGCCCAGGGCCACATCGACCACGCGCTGATGATCACCACCCCCGACACCCGCTCCGGCTACGCCGCCTGCCCGGCCGTCGGCAGCGATGGCAAGAGCACCAACCCCGGAGCCCTGCCGATCGGCGCCCACGTCCGACTCGACCCGGGCGTCGACATCGCCGCCCTCCCACTCCCCACCTGGGAGAAGGTCATCGCCGCCGCGCTCCAGCGCTACGGCGCCTACGTCGGCGACACCGGCGACTCACTGGCCATCGAAGCCGAGAGCAACCTCGGACGTGGCTACGACGCCTGGAGCAAGGCCGGCGTCCCGGCTGACTCCCCGAGCCTGTCCAACCTTCCCTGGTCATCGATGCGCGTGCTCACGATGACCCGGTGCGGCTGAGCCCGCGCCCGCGCCCGGAGCGGAGGCCACCCACGAGCCGGGCGCGGAGCCCTACTTCTTCTCCTTCTCGGCGTGCCCGCCGAACGCGCTGCGCATCGCCGACAGCAGCTGACCGGTGAACGCGCCGAGGCCGCGCGACTCGAAGCGCTCGTTGAGCGCCGCCCCGATCACCGGTGCGGGGATGCCCTCCTCGATTGCGGCCATCATCGTCCAGCGGCCCTCGCCGGAATCGGACACGCGGCCGGTGTACTTGTCGAGCTTCGGCGAGTTGGCGAGCGCGTCGGCGGTGAGGTCGACGAGCCAGGAGCTGACCACCGAGCCGCGGCGCCACACCTCGGCCACCTCGCCCACGTCGATGTCGTACTCGTAGTACTGAGGATCCCGCAGCGGGGTCGTCTCGGCATCAATCTCCTGCTGGTGCTTGCCGATGTTGGCGTGATGAATGATCGACAGGCCCTCGGCGATCGCGGCCATCATCCCGTACTCGACGCCGTTGTGGACCATCTTCACGAAGTGCCCGGCGCCGTTCGGGCCGCAGTGCAGATAGCCGTGCTGGGCGGTGCCGTCGGTCTTCGTCCGGCCCGGAGTCGGCTCGACGTCACCCTCCCCCGGCGCGATCGTCTTCCAGATCGGGTCGAGGTGGGCCACCTGCTCGTCCTCTCCGCCGATCATCAGGCAGTAGCCGCGCTCGAGCCCCCACACGCCGCCGCTCGTGCCGCAGTCCAGGAAGTGAATCCCGCGCTCGCGGAGCTGCGCCGCGCGCGTGAGGTCATCGCGGTAGTAGGAGTTGCCGCCGTCGATGACCATGTCGCCGGCGTCGCAGAGGTCGGCGAGCTTGTCGACGGTCTCCTGCACGTAGCCGGCCGGGACCATGGCCCAGATCGCCCGGGGTGTCTCGAGCTTTGCCACGAACTCCTCGAGCGAGCTCGTCGCGGTCGCGCCCTCGGCGGCGAGCCCGGAGACGGCGTCCGCGTTGACGTCGTAGACGACGCACGAGTGGCCATCACGCATGAGGCGCCGGACGAGATTGGCACCCATCCGTCCCAATCCGATCATCCCGAGCTGCATTGGCTGTGAGGTCGCCATCGTTGTCGCCTCCTCAGGCGTTCTTGAGCTGCCGGTACTTCCGGATCAGCGTGTTGGTGGACGAGTCGTGGGTGAGCTCCGGCTCGGCGTCGGTCTCGAGCTCGGGAGCGATCTGCTTGGCGAGCACCTTGCCGAGCTCGACGCCCCACTGGTCGAAGGAGTCGATGCTCCAGATCGTGCCCTGCACGAACACGCTGTGCTCGTAGAGTGCGATGAGCGTGCCGAGCCGGTAGGGGCTGATGATGTCGGTGAGGATCACGCTCGTCGGCCGGTTGCCCTCCATCACGCGGTGGGGCACGATCGCCTCGGGGGTGCCGTCGGCGCGGACCTCCGCCGCCGTCTTGCCGAAGGCGAGCGCCTGGGCCTGGGCGAAGACGTTCGCGGACAGCAGGTCGTGGTGGTCGCGCAGCGGGTTGGGCGTCCGGGCAAAGCCGATCAGGTCGACGGGGATGAGCATCGTCCCCTGGTGGATGAGCTGGTAGAAGCTGTGCTGGCCGTTGGTCCCCGGCTCGCCCCAGTACACCGCGCCGGTGTCGGCGCCGACGGGCGCGCCATCGACGGTGACGTGCTTGCCGTTGGACTCCATCGTCAGCTGCTGGAGGTAGGCGGGGAAGCGGTTGAGGTACTGCTCGTAGGGCATCACGCCGACGGTCTGGCAACCGAAGAAGTCCCGATACCAGACCGCGAGCAGCCCCATGAGCACGGGCAGGTTCACGCCGAACTCCGTCGTGCGGAAATGCTCGTCCGTGGCGTGGAAGCCGGCGAGCAGCTCACGGAAGTTCTCGGGGCCGACGGCGATCGCGGTCGACAGGCCGATCGCCGAGTCCATCGAGTAGCGCCCCCCGACCCAGTCCCAGAAGCCGAACATGTTCTGCTCGTCGATCCCGAACTTTCGCACCGCCTCGGCGTTCGTCGAGACGGCGACGAAGTGACGGGCGACCGCCGCCTCCTCGCCGAGCGCGTTCACCGTCCAGTCGCGGGCCGACTGGGCGTTGGTCATCGTCTCCAGCGTGGTGAACGTCTTCGAGGAGACGATGAACAGCGTCTCGGCCGGGTCGAGGTCGCGGGTGGCCTCGACGAAGTCGGTCGAGTCGACGTTGGAGACGAAGCGGAAGGTGAGCTCCCGGGCGGAGACGTGCCGCAGCGCCTGGTAGGCCATCACGGGGCCGAGGTCCGAGCCGCCGATGCCGATGTTGACGACGTTGCGGATCGGACGCCCGGTATGGCCCGTCCACTCGCCTGAGCGGATCGCCTCGGCGAAGGCGAACATCCGATCGAGCACGGTGTGGACCTCGGCGACGACGTCGACCCCGTCGACGACGAGCGTCGCCTGGCGCGGCATCCGCAGCGCGACGTGGAGCACGGACCGGTCCTCGGAGACGTTGATGCGATCCCCGCGGAACATCGCGTCGATCCGCTCACGCAGGCCCGACTGCTCGGCGAGCCCGAGCAGCAGCCCGATCGTCTCCTCGGTGATGCGGTGCTTGGAGTAGTCGAGGTAGAGGCCGAGCGCCTCGACGGTGAACCGCTCCCCGCGCTCCGGGTCGGCCGCGAACAGCTCGCGCAGATGCCGGGGGGCGAGCTCGGCGTGGTGGCTGCGCAGCGCCCGCCACGCGGGGCGCTCGGTCAGGGGTGCGATCTCGCTCATGCTCGGGGCTCCATTTCCTCTCACGTCGTCCGGGAAGCGAGCCGACAAGCCGTCCGGTCACCGCCATCGGCGGACATATCCTTGCCGAAGTCCGCCGCCCGCGGCCTTCCGGCCCGCGCGAGGGCTCGCTCCCCGGTCCTACCCAGGGCTCGCCGTTCGGTCCTACCCAGGCCGCAGGTGACCCACCCTGATTCCGGAGCGCTCGCCCACCCGGGCGGCGATGAGCGAGCGATGACAGGCCTCGGGATCGCGCTCGACGCAGAACAGCGCGGCGGTCCCGGCCTCGCGGATCGCCGCGATCAGCGGATCGAGGTCGGCAGGGTCGAGGATCTCCGCCATGTAGCGGGCGACGTACTCGGGGGCGAGCATGACCCGCGAGCGCTTGCCGACACCCTGGCGGTCATCCTCGGCGTACTGGAGATGGCGCAGCTCGGTTGTCGGGGCGAGCTCCGGGACGTGGCGATAGCCGACGCCGGCTCCGGCGAGCGCGGCCTGGAGCCGGCGCGCGTTCGCCCACGCGTACTGCGGGCCCCGGACGCCGCGCCGCTGGCGGACGTCGAGGAGCAGGCGCACCCGGGCCTCGGCGAGCGCGGCCAGGAAGTGGTCGAGATCCCAGTCGTAGACCCCGACGGTCACGAGCGCGGGCATCGCCGGCAGGCGCTCAGCCGAGCCGGAGCTCGGCCCAGACGTTCGTCGTGTCGCCCGAGGCGCCCCAGTCGGAGGCGAGCTCCTCGACGACGCGCAGGCCCCACCCGCCGGTGACGTCGCCCGGCTCGGTGCGGGGCTCGACGAGCACGCCGACGCCGTTGTCGGCGACCTCGATCCGGATCCGCTCGCCGGTCCGGGCGACGCGCAGCTCGATGCGGCCCTCGCCGTGGCGGTAGGCGTTGGTGGCGAGCTCGCTGGCCACGAGCATCGCGTTGCTGAGCGCCTCTCCGCCGACCTCGCCATAGAGCTGCTGGGCGACGAATCGCCGGGCGGTCGCAGCGCAGCGCTCGTCGCGAGGGAGTTCCCGGACGGCCATACCGCTAGGTCCAGATTGGTCCGCGCTCGGCATTGGCGTCAGGCGCCCTCGCCACCGGTCGGAGAGGCGACGGGCACAGGACTGCGCACCAGGCTGAGCACCGCGATGTCGTCGCTCTGCTCCCCGTCGAGGAAGTCGGTGACCGCGGCGACGAGGGTCCCGGCGAGCTCGCCATCACGCCCGGCCGGCATGCGCCCGATGACGTCGAGCAGGCGCTCCTCGCCAAAACGCTCGCCGCCGCGCACGGCGTCGAGCACGCCGTCGGTGTAGAGGATGAGCTGGTCGCCGGGCTCGACCGACACCTCCGCCGGGGTGATCTCGACCTCGTCGAGGAACCCGAGCATCGGGCTCGGCGTGCCGATCTCCTCCACCGTCCCGCCGCGGCGGCGCACAGGCAGCGGGTGGCCGGCGGTGTACACCCGCGCGCGGCCGTCCTCGCTCACGTGGAGCGCGGCGACCGTGCACATGTTGCTGAACTGCTGCTCCTCGTCGCGCAGCCGGCGGTTGAGCACGCGCAGGGCGAAGCCCACGTCGCCGCTCGTGCCGATGATCGCGGCCAGCGTGTGCCGTGCGAGGGCGGTGAGCGCCGCCGCCCGCGCGCCCTTGCCGACGACGTCGCCGATCACCGCAACCCAGCCGTCGCCGGAGGGCACGATGTCGTAGAAGTCCCCCCCGACCTCGTTTGCCCGGCCGGCCGCGCGGTACGCGGTTGACACCGTCCAGCCCGTGAGCGTCGGCAACACGTCGGGAATGAGCCCCGACTGGAGCGTGCGGGCGATGTGGGTCTGCTCGGCTCCGAGCTGCGCGTGGTTGATGAAGATGCCGGCCTGGCCGCCGAGGTCGCGTGCGAGGTCGAGGTCACGCGCGTCGAAGCGCCGTGAGGTCGAGGAGGCGAAGCTGATCGCCCCGAGGATGCGCGGACCGACGGTGATCGGCACGATCATCATCGACTTCAGCCCGAGCGCGAGCAGGAGGTCAAGCTCCTCCTTGGTCTCGGCGCTCTGGGCGAGCCGCTTCTCGTCGATCTCGGCGAGCAGGAGCGCCTCCCCCGTACGCATCACCTGCGAGACCGCCTGGTCGCCATCGAGCCGCGGTGGCCAGCGGTCGCGCACCTCGCGCCCGATCCGCACCGTCTCGGGGTCGCGGTGGGCCATCGCCACCGAGATGATCTCGCCGTGATCGTCGAGCAGGTCGACGCCCGCCCAGTCGGCGAGACCGGGGACGGCGGCGTCGGCGATCGCCTGCATCGTCTGCGGCACGTCGGCGACCTCGGCGAGCGTCCGCGCGGTGCGCGCGAGCAGACGCTGCGCGAGCTCGGCACGCTTGGTCTCGGTCACGTCCTCGATGAGGTTGACCGCCATCACGACCTTGCCGGCATCGTCGGTGACGGCGGTCGCCTTGTTGAGCAGCCAGCGCTCCTCGCCGGTCGCGCGGACGACGTTGCGTACGAGCGCCGGCCCGGGCTCGACCGGCCGGCGGCCGAGCAGCTTCGTTCCGGGCAGGTCCTGCAGGGCGACGGGGTCCCCGTCCTCGGTGTAGACGTCGAAGCGTCCCATGATCTCGCCCGGCCCGAGCGCGAGCAGCGCCTCGACGCTCGGCAGCTTGAGCAGATCGGCCGCGGCCTGGTTGGCGTAGACCATCTGGCCGCGGATGTCACGCACGGTGACGGCGGCGTCGAGGGTGCCGAGGATCGCCTGGAGCTGGCGCTCGGTTTGCCGCAGCTCATCGGAGAGCGCGGCGTTGTCGAGCGCGAGCGCGACCCGCCCGGCCAGGGTCTCGGCGTAGCGCACGTCGTCGGCGTCGAAGGGGCGGCGAGGAGCCCGGGTGCCGAGGTTGATCGCGCCGATCGCGGTGCTGCGGCCGATGAGCGGGACGAGGATCGCCGATCGGACGCCGAGCCGGCGAAGGAGCTCGAGGTCGGCCTCGTCGTGAGCGAGCCGGCGCAGCGCTCCCTCGTCGTAGTCGGCGATGAGCTGGGTGTGGCTGGGGACGATGCTCGCGGCGGCGCTGCCGGGGATCGCCGAGGGGCTCGGCGGTCGCCGCAGGAAGGCGCGCAGCAGCTCGGGATCACCGTCGAGCGCGCCGGCCAGCCGTTCGACCTCGCCGGCCTTGCCGACGACGTCGACGACGCAGAAGCTCGCCACGCGCGGGACGACGAGATCGGCGACGGAGGCAGCGATCTCCTCCGCCGACCGGCCACCATGGGCGACCTCGGCGATGTCGGCGAGGACGCTCATGCGGGTGGCCTCGTTGGCCATCCGGGCGCGGTAGCCGGCCATCAGCACGGCGAACATCGAGCCGGTAAGGACGACGACGAGCCGGATGGTGTAGCGGGAGGCCGAGGGCTGCGGGTCCCAGAGGATCGACAGCGCCGCGAGCAGGACGACGAGCGCCCCGATCAGCTTTGTCGCCCGCACCGAGGCGCGCAGCCCGCACAGCAGCGGGGCGGCGATCATCAGCGCGACGAGGACGACGCTGCGCGAGACGAGCAGGTCGGCCACGAACAGAACGGCGACGATCACCAGGGCGGCGGCGACCGCGGCCTGGGATCCGGCTGCGCCGTCCGTGCTCCTCGTGCTCCTCACCGGGCATGATTGTCGAACATCGATGAAAGGAATAGAAGAGGTGGCCTACGAGCAGATCACCACGGAGCTGACCGACCGGGTGCTCCTCATCACCCTCAACCGGCCCGAGCGGCTCAACGCGTGGACGCCGACGATGGGCGACGAGCTGATCGACGCCTTCGACCACGCCGACGCCGACGATGAGGTTCGCGTGGTGATCGTCACCGGGGCCGGCCGCGGGTACTGCGCCGGCGCGGACCTCGCCGGCGGCGGCGAGACGTTCAACCGCCCCGGAGGCGAGCAGCTTCCGCGGCGCGACGGCGGCGGCCGCTTTACCTTGCGGGTGTTCGACTGCACCAAGCCGGTGATCGCCGCCGTCAATGGCCCAGCGGTCGGGGTCGGCGCGACGATGACCCTGCCGATGGACATCCGGCTTGCCTCCGAGGACGCCCGCTTCGGCTTCGTCTTCACGCGCCGCGGGATCGTGCCCGAGGCGTGCTCGAGCTGGTTCCTCCCCCGGTTGGTCGGCATCAGCCAGGCCATGGAATGGGTGGCCACGGGACGGGTGTTCCCCGCCACCGAGGCGCTGTCCGGCGGGCTCGTGCGCAGCGTCCATCCCGCCGGCGAACTGCTCGAGGCCGCGCACGCGCTCGCCCGGGAGATCGCCGAGAACACCGCCCCGGTGTCGGTCGCGCTCGCCCGGCAGTTGATGTGGCGGATGCTCGGTGCCGAGCATCCGATGCTCGCCCACCGGGCCGACTCGCGCGGGATGGTCGCGCGCGGGAGCTCGGCCGACGCCGTCGAGGGCGTCACCTCGTTTCTCGACAAACGCGCGCCCGAGTTCCCTGACCGGGTCAGCGACGGCCTGCCCGAGGTGATGCCGGGCTGGCAGGCTCCGGAGTTCGCGTAGCTGGGGCTGAGGACCGAGCACGGTGCAGCGGCGTCCGGCCGCGACGGCCGGCGGGCTCGATCAGCTCCGCGACGCGCAGGCAATAGGCGGCGCGCTGGGCGAGCACGATCCTGCAGCCGAGCAACTCGGCCAGCTCACGCGTGCTGAACGGCGCGCTCGGCAGCGGTGGCAGCACCGCGAGCAGATCACCGTAACCCCGCAATTCGATGCGTGTGAGCACGTCGACGAGGCGTCGCTCCCCGGGGTCGCGCGTGCGGCGCCGACGAGACGCCGGGGCGATCGCGCGCACGTGATCCTCGCGCACGAGCAGCACCTCGACGACGAGGTTCGGATGGCTGAGCAGCGAGGGGAAGAACACGAGTTGATCGAACACGTCGACGACCCCAGCGTGACGCGGTGAGCGGCGCATGGCGGTGACCTCGCCGGCGCTGTCGACCCGGACGATGCGGCGTTCGGCGGCCACGGGATAGACGATCCGCACGCGGTGTTGATCGAGCAACGCGTCGAGCTTGCCGCCCATCGCGCCGAAATTCCCGGTCTGCACCTCGACGAGCTCGCCGTCGGCCCTCACGAGGTCAACAACAAAACGCCCCACGGGCACCTCGACGCGGTCGCCCGGCTCGGCGAGCCATGTTTTCAGTGCCGCGTGCAGCGGTCCCTCGCGCATGACACCAATGCCTGACATCGGGGTCGAAGGCTAAAGGTGAGTACGATCGTTCATGTAAACCGTGAACAAAAGGGACCAAACGCCATGATCACTGAAATCCGCCGAGACATCCAGGCCCGCCTTGACCAGCTCCTGGGCGAGGCCGACAAACTGCGCAAGGCGCTGATCGCCCTCGGGGGCTCGGACGGCGGCGACCCCTCGGCCAAGAGCAACTCCAGCGCATCGAAGTCGCGCAGCTCCTCGACGCGGCGCGCGTCGCGCTCCAGTTCAGGCAGCAGCAGCCGCGCCCGCAGCACCCGCGGCGCTTCGGGCTCGACGAAGGGCGCCGTCCTGGGCGCCCTGTCCTCCGGCGAGGCGATGACCGCCGCCGACGTCGCCAAGGCGACCGGACTCGGTCGGGCGAGCGTGAGCACGACGCTGTCGCGGCTGGCCAAGGCCGGCGAGGTCACCAAGGCCGACCGTGGGTACCGCCTGCCGGACGCGGCCGCGCCGAAGGCGTAGCCGCAGTGTCCCGGCGGTGACAACAGCGTCGCCGGGCGCGCCACGCACAACGATGCCCCTGCGCGTCATGCCGACGGTCGGCCTCGCGGTCACCGTGCGCTACCTCGCGGTCACCGTCCCGGGCGTGATCGCCGAGGTGCGCGACGGTGGCCGGCGGCTGCTCGTGCGGGCCGACGGCGAGTTGATCGAATTCACGCTCAGCCCGGCCACGGCGACCTTCACCGCCGACGCCGCGGGCTCGCGGGCGCGACTCGTATTCGACGGCGAGCGTTGAGCCCGGCGGTTCAGCGCACCGTGATCGCGACCCGATAGCCCGCGGTGTGGCGGCTCGCCGCCCGGGCGCTCTGGGTGACGACGCGCAGGGTGTGGTGCGGCAGCGGGTGACGCGGCCGGTGGATCGTGCCGAGCCGGCAATGGGCCCGCGTCAGGGCGGTCCGGGCCTGGTTGATCGTCTTGCGGCGCAGCGTCGGCACGACGCAGTGCGGCACGACGGCCGGGCTCGTCCCGCCGGTCGTCGGCGGGAGGACCGGGTACGACGCGAGCGCGGTGTCGTTGACCGCGATCGCCCCCGGCGTGGCGGAGACGGCGCGACGGCCGCCGGGCTGGAATGACCAGTACGTCTTCGACGGCAGCCCCTCGACGACGGTCCCGGTCGCCGGGGCCGTCTGAAGGTGGGCGAGCGGGGTTCCCACGTTGGCGATGTCCCAGGCATCGATCAGGACCGGAGCCGGTGTGACCCCGAGCGCGCTTGCGTTGCTCACCGGGAGCGCCGCGCCGCCGGCCACGCGGTACAACTGGCCGGTCGTCGACTCGAGCATCGTGCCGTCGAACGGGACGTCGGGCAGCGAGTTGAACTGCTGCTGCGTGGCCGCGCTGACAACCTGGGGTCCGCCGAACCCGGTCCAGCTGCTCACGTACAGCGGCGCGCCGCCGGCGATCTGGTAGACGTAGGGAATGCCGCTCACCTGGATGAACGTCCCGTCCGGGAACAGGGCGACCGAGCTGCCGGTGCCCGGCCCGGCGGTGGCGCCGTCGAGGTAATCGCCGTCGATGTTGATCGTGTCGCCGCCGTAGGTCACGTTGGCCCCACCGTCGTACTGGTGCACGCGTTGGTGCGTCGCCCAGTCGGCGCTGGGGACGTAGGGGTCGCTCACCGTTCGGCTGCCGTTCCAGTCGGCGATCCACAGGTCGTTGGGCTCCTGGTAGGTCGTCCCGTACTGGTTGACGAGGTCGCTGATGCCGGACGCGCCGCTCGAGTACACGCCCGAGAGGTACCCGGCGGCGTGCAGCCCGGCCGTCCAGGCCGCGAGGAAGCTGAGCGCCGTGCTCGAGCCGCTCGGCCCGTAGGCCTCCATGTCGAAGTAGATCGGATTGCCCTTGCCGATCCCGACCAGCTGCGCCTGGGTGACGGCGTCTGACGCCGCCGCGGTGCCCTGGGCGGCCGCTTTGCTCGGGGTGATCGTCGCGCATCCGCACGATGTCGCCGGGGCCTGGAGGCCGACGTAGGTGGGGATGAAGCGCCAGCCGGCGGCGGCCTCGGCGCGCACCCAGCTCGCGGTGAGGTTCGGCTGCGAGCACCCCATGTTCGCTCCGCCGATGTAGATCCCGATCGCGCGGTAGGGCGAGCTCGCCCAATCCGACATCACCTGGGTGCTCGGAGCCGAGCAGGCGTCAAAGCCGCGACCGGTGTAGGTGACCCCGGCGGCGTGCGCGGTGGGCGCGGCGGCGAGATGGGCGGCAGGGCCCCGCGCCGCGGCCGCCGGCCGCAGCGGTCCGCGCAGCCCGAGCGCCCGGACGATCTGCCCGGGGTCCCGGCCCCACGTCGCCGCGATCGACAGGCCATGCCGATGGACGACGGTCGCCGCGCCCTCGAGCGGGAGGGACCGGGCGTCGGCGCCGGCCCCGGCGGCCGACAGCGGGGACACGAGGATCGACTCGGTGCGCCCGACGGAGTGCGCAGGGCAGCGCTGGGTGCGGCCGGGCACGCCGAGGTAGACCGCGTGGCGGTTGAAGCGCACGCACGTCGTCGGCGCGCGCCCGAGGTCGTAGACGGGCCAGGACCGGGGCACGCTGACGCTGAAGCCGTGATAGCGCACGAGCTTCGTGCTGGAAGCGGCCAGGGCCGCGGACGCGTGGCTGATCCCTCCCCCGATCAGCAGCGCCAGTAGTGCAACTCGCCTCGAGTGGGACATGCTGGCCCGCCCGATGCTAGCGGCTCTTGCTCACGGACTCCACTGCGCGCTGGACGAATGACCCCCGGCCGGGGCGGTGTACGGCGGGGCCGTATAGGTCGGTGCGAGCCGCTGCTGCGGCGTGTCGTTGTGTGCCTGGGTGGGCACGGCGTGGAACAGCACGACGATGGCCAGGCCGGCGGCGATCAGCCACATCAACGCCCGGAAACGCCGGTTGAGGCGGTGCCAATTGACGAACAACAGGGGACTCACGGCGCTCCTCAACTACCCGATCGGGGCGCGTCTGAAGCAGACCGGCCGGCACGTCATTAGACGAAACTGCCTCCGGGAAGGATCATGTGCGCATCCGGCGCGTCGAAGCGGACGATGCAGCCGAGCCCATTCACATCGCCGAGGAGGAGAGAACCATGGCCGACACCACCGCGAACGAGAGGGGCATCGCGTCGACGGTGAGCGCGCTGCCCGCCTCGGCTGCCGAGCGCTTCGGGGATCACGTCGCCGCACGCTTCCGCTCCGGCGACGGCTGGAAGGAGATGACTTACGCGGAGGTCGTCTCGGCGATCGAAGAGGTCGCCCTCGGGCTGATCGACCTCGGCGTCGAGATCGGCGACCGGGTCGGGATCCTCTGTGAGACCCGCCTCGAATGGACGATCGCCAGCTACGGGATCTCCGCGGCCGGCGGGGTCGTCGTCCCCGTCTACCCGACCAACTCGCCGAAGGAGTGCGAGTGGGTGCTCGGCAACTCCGGGTCGTGCGCCGTCATCGTCGAGAACGACGACCAGGCCGGGAAGATCGAGCAGGTGCGCGGCGGGCTCGACGCGCTCGCGCACGTGATCGGGATCGACGGCGGTGGTGACCTGCCCTTCGCCGACCTGCGCGCGCGGGGGCGTGAGGGCGACCCCTCCGTGCTCCGGCCGCGCTGGGACGACATCGCGCCCGAGGATCCGTACACGATCGTCTACACCTCAGGCACGACCGGGCCTCCGAAGGGCGTCGTTCTCACCCACGGCAACGCGATGTCGGTCTGCCACATCGTCGAGGAGCTCGAGTTCGTCGAGCCCGGCGAAATCACCTATCTCTATCTCCCCCTCGCCCACGTGTTTGCCCTCACGGCGCAGCTCGCCTCCTATGACCAGGGCACGACGCTCATCTACTTCGGCGGCAACCCGAAGAAGATCGTCGAGGAGGTGATCGAGACCAAGCCGACGTACCTGCCCTCGGTCCCCCGGATCTTCGAGAAGATCTTCGCCGCCGCCAACACAATCCGCGAGCAGGCCTCCGAGGAGGATCAGCAGCGCATCGGCCAGGCGATCAAGCTTGGCGTCGAGGTACGCCGGCGCCGGGAGCACGGCGAGAATGTGCCCGACGAGATGGCGGCGCACTTCGAGCAGGCCGACAAGGAGCTGTTCGAGCGGGTGCGCCAGCTGTTCGGCGGCCAGCTCCGCCAGGCCGTGACCGGCGCGGCCCCGATCGCTCCGGAGATCCTCGAGTTCTTCTACGCTGCCGGCGTGCCGGTGCTCGAGGGCTGGGGCATGACCGAGACGACCGGCGTCGGCACCGTCTGCACGCTCGACGCGATCAAGTTCGGCACGATCGGCCGGCCGTTGCCGGGGGTCGATATCACGATCGCCGACGACGGCGAGATCCTCATGCGCGGCCCGAACGTGTTCAACGAGTACTGGGACAACGAGGAGGCGACGAAGGAGACGCTGATCGACGGCTGGTTGCACACCGGCGATCTCGGCTCGATCGACGACGAGGGCTACGTGAGCATCACCGGCCGCAAGAAGGACATCATCATCACCGCGGGCGGCAAGAACCTCACCCCGGCCAACATCGAGAACGACCTCAAGCAGTCCCGGTTCATCTCCCAGGCGGTGATGTATGCCGACCGCAAGCCCTACCCGGTGGCGCTGATCACCCTCGACGAGGAGGAGATCGTGCCGTGGGCGCGTGAGCGGAGTCTGCCCGAGGACCTCGCGGAACTCGCCGAGGCCGACGAGGTGCGAGAGCTCGTGCAGAAGGAGCTCGACCGGGCGAACGCCAACTACGCCCGGGTCGAGCAGATCAAGAAGTTCACCATCCTCGACCATGACCTCGCGATCGATCGGGGCGAGCTCACGCCGACGCTCAAGGTCAAGCGCAACGTCATCAACGACCGCTACGAGGACGTCTTCGAGTCGATGTACGAGTAGCCGGGCCGGGTGCCGGGTGCCGGGTGCCGGTCGTCCGGGCGGCGCGCGGCCCGGGATCGGGGATCGCGCTGTGCATGCGAGGACGGGCTACCCCGCCCGGGTCGTTTGTCGAACCGCTGATCGGGTAGGCCTACACGGATGCGCTCAAGCCCTCCAAGACCGTCGGACGCCAGCGTCATCGCCCCTCCGGAGCGCAGCACCCACGCGCTCTTTCGCCGTCTGCGGCGGACCGGAGACCCGCGAGCGCGGGAGGCTCTCGTGCGGCGGTTCCTTCCCCTCGCCCGCAAGCTCGCCCGGCGCTACTACGGCGGCGGCGAGCCGCTCGAGGACCTCGTCCAGGTCGCCAACGTCGGCCTGCTCAAGGCGGTGAACCGCTTCGACGAGCACCGCCAGGTCTCGTTCTCCAGCTACGCCGTGCCGACCATCACCGGCGAGCTCAAGCGCTACTTCCGCGACAACGCCTGGTCGCTGCACGTGCCCCGCGGGCTCCGGGAACGCGGCCTCGCCGTTCATAAGGCGACCCGGGAGGTGAGCGAGCGCCAGGGGCGCACACCGACCACCGGCGAGCTTGCCGAGCGTCTCGAGCTCGACGAGTCCGAGGTCGTCGAGGCGCAGGCGGCCTACACCGCGTTCAGCGCCGCCTCTCTCGACGAGCCGGTCGCCCATGACGACGACGGCACCCCCCAGGTCCGGCTCGACACGCTCGGCGGCGAGGACGACAGCTTCGAGCTCGCCGAGGCCCGGGTCACCGTCGGCCCCAAGGTCCGCGAGCTCTCCAGCGATGAGCGACGCGTACTCCACATGCGCTTCGTCGAGGACCGCACGCAGTCCGACATCGCCACCCGCGTCGGCGTCTCCCAGATGCAGGTGTCCCGCATCCTGCGCCGCACGCTCGAGAAACTGCGCGCAATGTCGAGCAGCGATGAGGATCCTCGCCCTCACCGCCACTCCGATCTCAGGCCAAGAACTGCGCGACGCGCTTGATCAGGCGGGGATCAGCGCCAGCGGGGACACCGGGGAGAGCGACCCCCTCGACGCGATCGAGGACGCGATGCAGACCTTCAAGGCCGACCGCATCGTGCTGTTCACGCGCAGCGATGACGACGCGCGCTACCGCGAGGACGTCGATCCCGACGAGGTTCGCGCGCGCTTCGGCGTCCCGGTCGACCACGCGACGCCGTCGCGCTCACGTTCCTGAGCGCCGCAGGCGCCGGCGCAGGTCGCTCGCGTTGGAGGGCGCAAATCCCTCCCAGTCGTTGTTGAAGTAGGCGAACACGGTGTGGTCGCGTCGCCACTGGGCGATGCGCCGCGCCCACGTCTGCAGCTCGCTTGCCGAGTAGTTGCCCCGCCGGCCCCGAGCGCCGTAGTGGAAGCGGATGAACATCCACGAGGTCGTCGCCGCCCGGAGCTGGAAGGGCCTGGTTGGATGGTCGCCGATCGTGAGCGCGACGCCGCGCGCGGAGAGCCTGGCGAGCACCGCGGGGGCGAACCAGCTCGGGTGGCGGAACTCGATCGCGTGCCGTCCGTCCGGCAGGGCGTCGAGGAGCTCCTGCAATCGGGCGTCATCGCGGTGGAAGTTCTCCGGCAGCTGCCAGAGCACCGGCCCGAGCCGGCGCGCCTCGCGCAGCGGCGCCAGCGGCGCATAGAAGCGCTTGATCCCCTCGGCGATGTCGTGCAGGCGCCGCACGTGGGTCAGATAGCGGCTCGCCTTGACGGCGAACAGGAAGCCGGGCGGCGTCTGGGCCACCCAGCCCTCGACCGCGGGCCGGCGGGCGAGGCGGTAGAAGGTCGAATTGACCTCGACGGTGTCGAACTCCTGCGCGTAGAGCTCGAGCCAGCGCCGCTTGGGCTCGCGCGCGGGGTACAGCCGGCCGCGCCAGTCGTCGTACATCCAGCCCGAGCACCCGATGCGTAGCTCACCCACCGCTCGGGTACCCCCCAAGGACATGCCTGCGACCACGACTCATACCTCGTCGATCTTCCCGCTTCGCCGCGCGGACCACCGCGGAGCGCGTGGCGATGGCTGAGCGCTCCGTCGTCGCCATCACCGGCGCCACTGGCGGCGTCGGCCGGGCGATCGCCCGTGAGTTCGCCCGCCACGGCGCCGCCGTCGGGCTCATCGCCCGCGGGGCGGCTGGGCTCGCCGCCGCGACTCGCGAAGTCGGCGAGCTCGGCGCCGACGCCTACACCCAGAAGACCGACATCGCCGATTACGGTCAGGTGCAGGACGCCGCGGCGGTCATCGAGGAGCGGCTCGGGCCGATCGACATCTGGGTCAACAACGCGATGACGACGGTGTTTGCCTACCTGCCCGACATCTCGGCCGAGGAGTTCGAGCGGGCCACGCGCGTGACCTATCTCGGCACGGTGTGGGGCACGAAGGCCGCGCTCGAGCGGATGCTCCCCCGCGACCACGGCACGATCGTCCAGGTCGGCTCCGCGCTCGCCTACCAGGGCATCCCGCTCCAGGCCCCCTACTGTGGCGCCAAGCACGCGATCAAGGGCTTTCAGGAATCGCTGCGGTGCGAGCTGCGCAACCGCGGCAGCAAGGTGCACGCGACGATGGTCCAGCTGCCGGGCATGAACACGCCGCAGTTCGACCATTGCCTGAGCCGCATGCCCCGGCATCCGATGCCGGTGCCGCCGATCTACCAGCCGGAGGTCGCGGCGCGCGCGGTCTACTGGGCCGCCCACCACCGGCGCCGCGAGTTGTACGTCGGGCTGCCGACCGTGTACACGATCCTCGGCAACAAGCTGGCGCCGTGGCTCGCGGAGTGGTACCTCGCGCGCAAGGCGGTCAACGGCCAGCAGACCAAGCAGGTCTACGACGGCGAGAAGGCGGTCAACCTGTTCACGCCGGTCGACGGCGACCACGACGAGGGCGCCCACGGGATCTTCGACGAGAACGCCCACGACGGCAGCGTCCAAGCCTGGCTCAGCCGCCACCGTACCGGCCCGCTGGCAGGTGCATCAGCGGTCGCCGCCGGCGCCGCCGCGACGCTGCTCGCCCGCCGCTCCGCTTGAGGTCCAGCCGCTCGGCGAGCCGCGAGGCGAGCGCCATGTCGCCGGCGCCGGGCTCGCGGCGGCGGGCGCGATCACCGCGACGACGGCGTGCCCTCGACCTCGGCGAGACACACTGCGGCGGAGATGTGCGCGAGGTGGGTGAGTCCCTGGGGGTAATTGCCGATCAGCTCGCGCGTGCGCGGGTCGACCTCCTCGGAGAACAGCCCGAGCTCGTTACCGGCTGAGACCGCGGACTCGTAGACCCCTCGGGCCTCGTCGAGATCGCCCTGACGGGCGAGGCACTCCGCCAGCCAGAACGAGCAGCAGAGGAACGCTCCCTCCGTGCCGTGCAGGCCGTCGCGCCGCCGGTAGCGGTAGATCAGCCCGTCGCCGGCATCGAGCTCCTCGCGGATCGCGCTGACGGTTCGCACCATGCGCTCGTCGCACCAGTCGACGAACTCGACGGTCGGCAGCAGGAGCAGCGCGGCGTCGAGCTCTCCGCGGTCGAAGACCTGGACGAACACGCCCCGATCGGCGTCGTAGCCGCGATCCTCGATCGCCTCGTGGAGCGCATCGCGGGTCTGCTTCCAGCGCCGCGTCGGCGCCCGCCGCAGACACTCGTCGGCCAGCCGGATCCCGCGGTCGAGAGCCGACCAGCACTGAACCTTGGAGTGCACGAAGTGCTGGGGCTCGCCGGGCCACTCCCAGATGCCCGAGTCAGGCTGATCCCACGGCTCGGCGGCGTGATCGATGAGCGACGCGAGGAACCGCCAGTCGTCGTCGCTCGGCGAGTGCCCGCGCCGATGCCACCGCCAGGCGAGGTTGATGAGCTCGCCGTAGGCGTCGAGCTGGCGCTGACCGGCCGCGCTGTTGCCGATCCGGACCGGGCGGGAGCCGCGCCAGCCCTCGAGATCGCCGAGCTCCAGCGGCGGCAGGCGGCGCTCGCCGCCGACGCCGTAGACGATCTGGAGGTCACCGGCGTAGCCGGCGGCGGAGGCATGATGAACGCCCGGAAGGCGTCGGCCTCCCGGGTGGCCCCGATCTCGGCGAACGCCTCGGAGCTGAAGCTCGAGTCCCGCACCCAGGCGTAGCGGTAGTCCCAGTTGCGCTCGCCGCCGACCACCTCGGGCAGCGAGGTCGTCGGGGCGGCGACGATCGCGCCGGTGGGGTCATGGGTCATCGCCTTGAGCACGAGCGCCGAGCGGCGAGCCCCGGGCTCGTCGCGGGTCCCGAGTGAGATCGTCTGGGCCCATTCCCTCCACCAGTCCAGCGTGCCCTCGAGGTCGCGATCGAGAGCGCCGGGATCGGGGCCCGACTCGTCAGGGTCGACGAGCTCCGGCGGCGTGTAGCGCAGCCACAGGTGGATGCGCTCGCCGGCGCCGACGGTCACCCGGCCGACGAGCTCGTGCTCGGGGTCCTCGACGAGCTCCTGCTCGCAGAAGATGACCAGCCCGTCGTTGCCGCCGATCGCGCTGTGCAGCCGCAGCCCGTGGCGGCGGATGAGCGGCTGCACCTCGCCGTAGTCAAATCGCGGCGCGATCCGGATCTCGAACTCGACGGTCCCGCGCCGGCCCTCGAGCACGCGCAGGAGCTCGCGGCCGACAGTCGATGGTGAGTCGGCGCGGATCACGAACAGGTCGATGAGCGCGGCCTCCCCGCCGGTCCCCTTGAACTCCGTCTCGAGCACGAGCGAGTCCGCGAGGTAGCTCCGTGAGACCTCCCATGACCGGTCGTCGACCGGTCGCACCGAGCAGAAGCCGCCGCGATCGGCGTCGAGGAGCCGCCCAAAGGCGCTGCCGGCGTCGAAGCGCGGCACGCAGCACCAGTCGATCGACCCCTCGCGTGAGACGAGGGCGGCCGTGTGGCAGTCGCCGATCAGGGCGTAGTCGCCGATCGGCAGGTAACGATTCGGAGCGCTCACCGGAGGCTCGGGCCTGCGCGGTGCGCGGTCAGCCGGCCTCGTGCTCGTCGTGGTCGGCGTCGTCCTCGTCGGCGGTCGTTGGCGGCGCGCCGGGCACGCCGGCATCGGCTCGCTTGCGCTCCCAGTCCTCGTGCGCGTCCTTGACCTCGTCCCCGAGCTGGTCACTGTGCTGCTGCAGCTTGTCGGCCTCGGCCTCGAGCTGGTCGGCGAGGGCGTCGTGATCGGTCTCTTCCATCGACGGTCAGCTACCCGCCGGCGTGCAGGCGCAAAAATGTTCCACTCGACCGCCCGCCGGCGCCGAGAGGCACGGAATGTTCGCTGAGCGCGCATTATGTTCCCCTCGCGCCAACTGCCTGATCGAGGGGACGGTGTTGCTCACCCCCGCGACGCGGGTAACAGCGGTAGGTATGGCCGTAGCCATCCTCGACATCGACGGCACCCTCGTCGACACCAACTACCAGCACGCGATCGCCTGGCATCGCGCCTTCCGCGCGCACGGCATCCCGCTGGCCGTCTGGCGCATCCACCGCCACCTCGGGATGGGCGGCGATCAGCTCGTCGCCGCGCTCACCGACGAGGCGACCGAACGCGAGCACGGCGACGACGTCCGGGCCGCCGAGCAGGAGCGCTATCTCGAGCTGATCGACGAGGTCGAGACAATGGACCAGGCGCGAGCGCTCATCGCGGACCTCAAGGGCCGCGGGCACACCGTCGTGCTGGCGAGCTCGGCCAAGGAGGACGAGGTCGAGCGCTATCTCGACCTCCTCGACGCCCGGGAGCTCGCCGACGCCTGGACGACCTCGGCCGACGTCGACGCGACCAAGCCCGAGCCGGACCTCGTGAGCGCCGCGCTCGAGCGCGCCGGCGGCGACCCCAGCGAGGCCGCCGACCCCAGCGAGGCGATCATGATCGGTGACACCCCCTGGGACATCCAGGCGGCGAGCAAGGCCGGCGTGGACACGATCGCCGTCCTCAGCGGCGGGTTCTCCATCGATGAGCTGCGCGAGTCCGGCGCGATCGCCGTGTACGAGTCGGTCGCCGACCTGCGGGCCGCGCTCGAGGACACGCCGCTGCGCTAGCCACCGCCTCGGCGATCAGATGCGGCGCGCCGCCGCCGGCGGCGTCGGAGCGAGATCCCTTGGTGCGAGCGTGTAGGCGGGCTCTCCGTGGGTAGGCCTCATAGCGTCCGCCGTAAAACGGCCAATTGGAGAGGGAGACGTGGACGAGCTCAAGCAGAAGGGCAAACCCGTGCGCTCGGGGCCGGAACGCCGTCGGTCGGGCCCCGCGCACACGAACGATCGTGATCGCTCATCGGTGGTGAGCGGCGGCGACCGCGACGAGGCGATTCGCCGCCAGGCCGACGAACAGGCCGCGGCGGCGCGGGAGAGGATGTCCGAGCGCCGCGCCCGGCAGTCCGGCGCGGCGGGCTGGGTGTCCGATCGCGCGTCGCAGTGGGACCTCGACGGACCCGACTGGGACCTTATCGAACGTCAGAAGTACCTCTGGAACCCGCTCATGGACTACTGGTTCCGAATGGAGATCGAGGGCTGGGAGCGCATCCCGGAGGCGCCGGCCCTGCTCATCGGCATTCATTCCGGGGCGCCGTTCGTGTGGGATGCGTGGACGATCGGCTTCCAGTGGTGGCGGCACTTCGGCCGCACCCGGACGCTCCACGGCACCGCTCACGACGCGCTCATGGCGGCTCCGGGTGTCGGCGGCTATTTCCGGCGCATGGGCGTCCTGCCCGCGGCGCCGGACAGCATCAGCTCGGCGCTCGCCGCCGGCCGTGACGTCATGCTCTGGCCCGGAGGCGAGCGCGACTCGCTGCGCCCCTGGACCCAACGCGACGAGGTCGTCCTCGCCGGGCGCAAGGGCTTCGTCCGGCTCGCGATCCGCTGCGGGGTCCCGATCGTGCCGGTGTCGACCGTCGGCGGCCCGGACTCGATGCCGGTGCTGGCCACCGGCAAGCGCCTGGCCCGCTGGCTGGCGCTCGATCGCATCGCGCGGCTGAAGATGTTCCCGATCGCCCTCCAGGTGCCGTGGGGCATCTCCCCCGCGCTGCTCCCCGAGCTGCCGCTGCCGACGAAGATCCGCACCGCCTTCCAGGACGCGGTCGAGATCGACAGCGACCCGGCGCGGGCCGAGGACGACGAGTACGTGGAGGCCAAATACGACGAGGTGTGCGCGTCGATCAAGCACGGCATGGACGTGCTCGCCCGGCGACGGCGCCTGCCGCTATTCACCTGACCTGCCGCTCGCACTTGCCGTGCGGCGCTGTGCGCAGACAGCCGGGGTGGAACCGGTCCGCTCCTCATCCCATGAGGGCGGCCCGGTTCCCATATGGCACCCCAGCCCTAAGCCTGCTTGGACCTACTTGCCGCCGTCGACGGCGCGCTCGAGCTGCGCCTTGGTCATCTTCGAGCGCCCCTCGATCCCCTTCTGCCGGGCCTCGTTGTAGAGCTGATCGCGGGTGCGGCCCTTCGGCCGGTCCGTGCCCGAGCGCTGGCCGCCGCGCCGCGAGGACGACATGTCCTGGATCGACGTGCGCGAGCGCTGGCGCGACTGGCCGGACCGGGCCCGCTCCTTGTTGACCGTTCGCGCTGAGATCTCCTCGGCCCGATCCTCGCCCGCGCCGCGGCCGAGCTGGCTCTCCTTGATGTGCTCGTACTGCCGAGCGCGCTTTGTTCCGGGTTTCACGCCACGTGGCGGCATCGTCGCCTCCTTCCGGGGTTCGGCTGATCGGTCGAGGAACTGATGTTCGGCAGATGGCTACCCGCTCGGCGCAGCCGCTAACGAGCCTCGACCCGAGCGCGCCGGCCGAGGGGCACCGCGAACCACACGACCCCGACGAGGACGAGCGCGCAGGCCCCGGCCACGAGCGCCGCGGCGGCCCCGAAGACGATGTTGGAGATGAGCACGAGGATCCCCGTGAGACCGACCGACATGAACACCATCGCCGCGATCAGTGACGCGTTCCCGGTGCGCACGATGTAGCCCTTCTGCGCCTGGCGAAACAGGAGCCGATGATGGATCGACGGCGCCATCAGCAACACCGCGGCCGTGAGCATGCAGATGAGCGTGACGTAGTAGTCGTAGCGGTCGAAGCGCGTCATCCGCCGGAAGCCGACGTTGAACGGCACGATCAGCAGGAAGGCGAGCATCACCTGCACCCCGGTGGCCGATACGCGCAGCTCGTTGAGCAGCTCGACCGTGTTGCGATCGAGCCGCTCGGTCGCCGTCTCATCGCGATCGGCCTCGGGATGCGGTGCGTCGGTGTGCAGCATGCCCTGCTGCCCGTAGAGGGCCTACGCGCTTGTGCTGCTGCCCGCGCCGACGTGCTGCTCGTGGCGCCCTTCGGCGAACTCCTCGACGATCTTGGCGCAGAACGCCGGCAGGTCGTCGGGGTTGCGGCTGGTCACGAGGCCGCTGTCGACGACGACCTCCTTGTCGACCCACTCGGCGCCCGCGTTGCGCAGATCGGTCTGCAGGCTCGGCCACGAGGTGATCGTGCGGCCCTTGGCGACCTCGGCCTCGGCGAGCAGCCACGGAGCGTGGCAGATCGCGCCGACCGGCTTGTCCTGCTCGAAGAACGCGCGGACGAAGCTGACGGCGTCCTCGTCGGCGCGCAGCGCGTCGGGGTTGGCGACGCCGCCGGGCAGCACGAGGCCGTCGTACTCGCCGGCGTCGGCCTCGGCGACGGCAACTCCGGCCTCGATCGTCTCGCCCTTGTCGAGATGGTTGAACATCTGCACCTCGCCGGTCTCCAGCGAGACGAGATCGACGTCGGCGCCGGCGTCCTTGACCGCCTTCAGCGGCTCGGTCAGCTCGACCTGCTCGACGCCTTCGGTGAAGAGAACGGCGATGCGCTTGCCCTTCAGATCGTGTGCCATGTCAGTGCCTTTCGCTCGAAGTTCAGGTACTGGTTGGCTACCCCACGGCTCCGGGGCTGACACGCGTGGCGGTCGGGCGGTCCTAGGCGCTGCTGATCAGCGTCGGCGTCGCGAGCGGCACATGCCCGAGCAGCCAGCGGCCCTCGGCGAGCGTCAGCCGCATGCACCCGTGGCTGACCGGCAGGCCGATGCTGCCGCTGTCCGGTGTCGAGTGGATCGCGATCCGCGTGCCGCCGTTCCAGCCCTGGATGGCGTGCGGCGAGTGGGCGGAGAGGGCGAGGATGCAGCAGCCGTAGGGACCGGTCGGGTCGCCGGTGAGGAGCCGGTCGGTGACGGCGAACCGACCGGTGGGGGTCGGCGCGGACGGACGGCCGATGGCCACCGTGTAGCGCTGCAACACGCGGCCGCCCTCGAGTACCTCGACCCGCCGGGCGGCGAGCGAGACCTTGATCTCCCAAGCGTTGCGCGACAGCCTCACCGCCGAGGCCGGGATCCAGCCGAGATGCCCGTTGCCGGCCTGGGAGCTGACGACCCCGAGCCACGGGCCGCTGCGGCTGACGACCCACAGCATCTGCGGCGAGCCGAATTGGGTGTGCGTCTGCAGGCGCCCAAGCGACGCGCCGCCCGGAGACGAGCGCATCGTCGAGGGGTGGAGGACGAGCGCGACGAGCACGCCGGGGCCGGTCGGCAGCTGCGCGGTGGACTTCGCCGGTGCCGGCGGCGTCGCCGTCGGCGTGTAGGCGGCGCGCTGGGGGGCGACCGTCCCGGAGGTGAGGGCGACACCGGCCACGATGGGGACGACCGCGAGCAGGGTCGCGCCGATGAGCAGGATGACCTTGCGCGACATCGTCGTCATGCGGAGGTTATCGGCCTGCGGAGCTACGCTATGAACCATGCTGTTCATGCGCCACAAGACCACGATGATCGACCCCGCGTCGGCCCTCCCCGGCCGCGAGGAGGCGATGCCGGTGCCCGAGCGCCACGCCGTGCTCGGGACGCCGCTGAAGCCCCCGTTCCCCGAGGGCCTCGAGCAGGTGATCGTCGGCATGGGGTGCTTCTGGGGTGCCGAGCGGGTGTTCTGGCAGGCCGGCGGCGTGTACACGACCGCGGTCGGCTACAGCGGCGGCTACACGCCGAACCCGACCTACGAGGAGGTATGCGGCGCGCGGACCGGCCACACCGAGGCCGTTCTCGTCGTGTTCGACCCCCAGGTCATCTCCTTCGGCGAGATCCTCACGCTGTTCTGGGAGAACCACGACCCGACCCAGGGCATGCGCCAGGGCAACGACATCGGCACTCAGTACCGCTCGGCGATCTACTGGACGACCGACGCCCAGCGCGAGCAGGCCGAGGCCTCGAAGGCCGCCTTCGCCGAGCGCCTGCGCGCGGCCGGCTACCCGGAGGTCACCACCGAGGTCACCAAGGCCGGGCCGTTCTACTACGCCGAGGACTACCACCAGCAGTACCTGCACAAGGTCCCGAACGGCTACTGCGGTCTCGGCGGGACCGGCGTCAGCTGTCCCGCCGGCCTCGGGGTCGCCCAGCAGCAGTAGAAGGGGGAACGGGAGGCGCGCATGCGCGCCCCCTCACAGCCTCATTCAGCCGCCGGCCACCGCCGGCAGGATCGTCACCTCGTCGCCGTCCTGGACCGGGGTGTCGAGCCCGTCGAGGAAGCGAATGTCCTCGCCGCCGACGTAGACGTTGACGAACCGCCGCAGCCCTCCGTCCTCGGCGATTCGGCTGCGCAGCTCGCCGAAACGCTCGTACAGGGAGTCGAGGACCTCACCGACCGTCGTGCCGTCGACCTCGGCCGTGGACGCACCGTCGGTGGCCGCCCGCAGCTGGGTGGGGATTTTCACGCTCACAGCCATAATGGCGCGGGATTCTTTCAGGCGGCAACCACGTCGCGCTGTCTCGCCGCTTCGAAGGCGTCGTACGAGGCGTCGATCTCGATCGTCTCGAACGTCCCACGCACGGTGTCAAGCGTCTTCAGGCCCTCGCCGGTGATGTAGACGACGACCCGCTCCGCGGGATCGATGTCCCCGCGCGCGGCGAGCTTGGCCAGCGTCGCGACGGTCACCCCGCCGGCAGTCTCGGTGAAGATGCCGGTGGTCCGGGCGAGCAGGCGGATGCCCTGGCGGATCTCCTCGTCGCTCACCGAATCCACCCCGCCCCCGGTGCGGCGGGCGAGGTCGAGGGCGTAGGGGCCGTCGGCGGGATTGCCGATGGCCAGCGACTTGGCGATCGTGTTCGGCTTGACCGGCCGGCAGAAGTCCTGGCCGGCCTCGAACGCGCTCGCCACCGGCGAGCAGCCGGTCGCCTGGGCGCCGTTGAACGTCGGCAGGTCGCCCTGCACGAGCCCGAGCGCGAGCCATTCCTCGAAGCCGCGGGCGATCTTCGTGAACAGCGACCCCGACGCGATCGGCGCCACGACCCGGTCGGGCAGCTCGAAGCCGAGCTGCTCGACGGTCTCGTAGGCGAGCGTCTTGGAGCCCTCGGCGTAGTACGGCCGCATATTGATGTTCACGAACGCCCAGTCGTGCTCGCCCGAGACCTCGGTGCACAGCCGATTGACGTCGTCGTAGTTGCCCCGCACGGCGACGAGGTTCGTGCCGTAGACGCCGGTGGCGAGGATCTTCTGCTCCTCGAGATCGGCAGGGATGAACACGTAGGACTCGAGGCCCGCCGCCGCGGCATGGGCGGCGACGGCGTTGGCGAGATTCCCGGTCGAGGCGCAGGCGATCGTCTCGTAGCCGAGCTCGAGCGCTCGGGCGAGGGCCACCGCGACGACCCGGTCCTTGAACGAGTGGGTCGGGTTGGCGGCGTCGTTCTTGATCCAGACCTCGCGCAGGCCCAGCGCCTCGGCGAGGCGGTCGGCTTTCAGCAGCGGCGTCCAGCCGGCCGGCAGCGTGCCCTTGGGGGGCGCCGCGAGCGGCAGGAAGTCGGCGTAGCGCCAAATCGAGTGGGGACCGGCTTGGATCCGGCGCCGGAGCTCGCCCGGATCGACGTCAGCCGGCGTTGTGTAGGCGACCTCGAGCGGGCCGAAGCAGCGCTCGCAGACGTAGCTCGCGTCGAGCGGGTAGGTCGTCTGGCATTCCTTGCAGCGAAGTGACTCTGGCGGCATATGTGAAAAAACCTCCGCCGGGGTCAGTGGTCGGAGGTCCGTGAAACCGCCTATCCACATCTCCCAGGCCTTGTTGTTGGAGCCTGATGGAATTGGCACCGTTCCCTTGCGGGAGGTTGCCGGGGTTTCGTAGGGCCATTCCCTCCACCCCTCTGGATGCGTACAGCTATGTGGACGGAAGTATAACCAGACCTCCAGCGGTACCGCGCGGTACGTAACTTGACCGACCGGGTGGTGTTGAGGGTCGGGCATGGCCGTCGGCACCACGGATCCCGTCGAGCGCCTCGAGGCGCGGCTCGGCGTCAGCGAGCACGCCCCGAGCAAGCGGATGCTGATCATCGTCAACCCGTACGCGACGACGGTCTCCGATCGGCTCAAGAACCTCGTCGTCTACGCCCTACGCGGCAGCTTCCACGTCGACGCGATCGACACCGAGGCCAAAGACCACGCGACCGAGCTGTGCCGCGAGGCGGCGCGCGAGGGGTACGACGTCGTCGTCGCCTTCGGTGGTGACGGCACGGTGAACGAGGCGGCCAACGGGCTCGCCGGCTCGAGCGTGCCGCTCTCGTGCCTGCCGGGCGGCCGGACGAACGTCTACTGCCGCATGCTCGGCATCCCGACCGACGTCGTCGACGCGACCGAGCACCTCCTGCGACTCGCCGACGACTGGCAGCCGCGCCGGGTCGACCTCGCGCGGGTCAACGACCGCTACTTCACCTTCTCGGCCGGCGTCGGCCTCGACGCGAGCGTCGTCGAGCGGGTCGACGCCCACCCGCGCCTCAAGGCGCGCGTCGGCGAGTGGTACTACACATGGACCGGCGTGCAGACGTTCACCCGCCGCTATCTCGTCCGGCCGCCCCGGCTCGAGGCCACGATCGGCGAGGAGACGGTCAGGGGAGTGACGGCGATCGTCCAGAACGCCGCCCCCTACACCTACTTCGGCAACCGGCCGGTCGAGATCGCCGAGGGCGCGACGCTCGAGAGCGGAGACCTCGCGGGGGTCGTGCTCGAGCGGGCCAGCCTCATCGACATCCCGACCGTCGCGTTCCGCGCGCTCTACAACCGGGCCCGGATCACCAAGCACCGCCGCGTTCACCCGTTCGCCGGTTGCGAGGGGCTAACGGTGCGCTCGCTCGACGACCGGCCGCTGCCGATTCAGGTCGACGGCGACTACATCGGTCAGGCGGCCGAGGCCCATTTCAGCCTGATCCGCGGCGGCATCCACGTCGTGGCTTAGATTGTCGCCGTGGTCCGCCGCGCCGCGCTCGTGCTCGCCTGCCTCGCGCTCGTTGCGGTCCCTGCGCTCGTGCAAGCGCGGGTGCTCGCCGGCGCCGCTCGCGCGCGGCCGCTCCCGGGCGCATCGCGCTGCCCGGTGTTCCCGCCCAATAACGCCTGGAACGAACGCGTCGACCGGCTGCCGGTGGCGCGGAACTCGGCGCGGCTGATCGCGAGCATCGGGCTCGGCAGCCCGGTCCACCCCGATTTCGGCTCGGGCCTGTACAACGCTGAGCCGATCGGGATCCCGTATGCGGTCGTCTCCAACCGCACCCGTCGGGTCCCGGTCAGCTTCGACTACGCGGGCGAATCCGACGGGCACCTCTACCCGCTGCCGCGGGGCGTGCCGATCGAGGGTGGCTACGCCTCGACCGGCGATCGCCACGTGATCGTCGTCAATCGCGACACGTGCGTCGACTACGAGCTCGACGCCGCCTACCCGCGGGCCGGCGACACGCGCTGGCACGCCGGCTCGGGCGCGATCTTCAATCTCCGCTCCAACCATCTGCGGCCGGCGGGCTGGACCTCGGCCGACGCCGCCGGACTGCCGATCCTGCCCGGACTCGCGCGCTACGACGAGGTCGCGCACGGGGCGATCGACCACGCGCTGCGCTTCACCGCCCCCGAGACCCGGATGGCCTACGTCTACCCCGCCCGCCACTACGCCTCGAGCTCGACCGACCCCGCGCTGCCGCCGATGGGCCTGCGGGTCCGCCTCAAGGCGATCGTCAACATCTCTCACCTGCCCTATCAGGCGCGGATCGTCGCGCGGGCGCTCAAGCGCTACGGCCTGATCCTCGCCGACAACGGCTCGCCGTGGTACATCTCGGGCGCCCCGGATCCGCGGTGGAACAACGACCAGCTCCACCTGCTCGATGAGCTGAGCGGGCGTGACTTCGAGGTGGTCAACACCGCCTCGCTGCCGCATCCCGGCCTCTGAGGCCGCTCAGGGGGGCGAGAAACGGCCGCCCGCGGCTCTCTCCTACATGGAGAGAACACCGCGCGACAGCAGGCAGCGCGGGCGACGCCGGCCCGGTCTGGAGCTCACCGAGCGCGACCGGGCGATCCTCGCCTTCGTCGCCGATCACCGGCTGGTCCTCGCCGCCCACGTCGCGGTGCTCATCGGCAGCTCGAGCGGCGCGGCGACCACGCGGCTGCGGGCGCTGAGCCGAGCGGGTTACCTCGAGTCGCGGCGGCTGTTTCATCAGCAGCCGGCCTGCTACCGCGTGACTCCGGCCGGGCTGGCCGCGGCCGGCAGCCCCCTGCGCCGTCCCGGGCTCGACCTCGAGTGCTACCTGCACGACGTGGGCTCGGCCTGGCTGTGGCTCAGCGCGCGTGACGGCGCCTTCTGCTGCGCCGCCGAGGTGCTCTCCGAGCGCCACCTGCGCTCGCGGGATGCCCGGGCGGCTCGCGGGGCGGAGGCGGCCGGGAGCGTCGGGGCGTCGCACGACGGGCCGCTCGCCGTCCGCCTCGGCGGCTTCGGGCCCGGCGGGCGCGAGCAGCTCCACTATCCGGACCTGCTCGTCGTCACGCCCCAGGGCCGGCGCATCGCGATCGAGCTCGAGCTGACCGGCAAGGGGCGCCGGCGTCGCGAGCGGATCCTCGCCGGCTACGGCGCCGACCGCCGCTTCGACGCCGTCGTCTACCTCGTCAACCGCCCGGGACTCGCCCGCGATCTCCGTCGCAGCGCGGCCGCGCTCGGGATCGCCCCGCTGCTCCACGTGCAGACGTTCGCCTGGAGCCCGTCGATGGCGCGGCTCGAGCGCCAGCTCGGGGCCGGGATCGTGGTGCCCGGACGGGGCGTAGCTCAGGATTTGGCGCGGTGAGCGCGGCGCCCGGACCGCCTCGCCCCCAGCCGCGCTGGACCGTCGTAGCCCTGATCGCGCTGCTGATGGCGCCTGCCGCCGTGGCCAACGTCGCGCTCGCCGCAACGCTCGGGGTGGCCCTGGCGGCGTGGACCGTACAGCGCGTGGTGGCGGCGCGGGCCGCCGCGCGCGGCGGCCGTGAGGCGACCGGCGATCCCGCCGCGGGCGGAGTCCGGCTCGGCACCGACGCCCGCGGCGCGCCGGTCGTGCTCGACGAGCGGCAGCTCGGCGCCCACGGGCTGATCCTCGGCGCGAGCGGGGCCGGGAAGTCGACGACGCTGCTGTCGATCCTCAGCGAGCGGGTCGCCCGCGGGCGGCCTGTGGTGGCCATCGACCTCAAGGGCTCCCCGGACTTCGCGGCGCGGCTCGGCGCGGCCGCGCATGCCGCGGGCCGCCCGTTTCTGACGTGGACGCCCGACGGACCCACGCCATGGAATCCGCTCGCCCACGGCAACGCGACCGAGCTCAAGGACAAGCTGATCGCGACCGAGCGCTTCACCGAGCCGCATTACCAGCGCGCCGCCGAGCGGTACGTGCAGACGGTGCTCCAGGTCCTACTCGCCGAGGACGCCGGCCGACGGCCGACGCTCGACGATGTCGTCGGGCTGATGGATCCCCGGCGGCTCGGGACGCGGCTGCGCTCGCTCCCGCCCGAGCGGGCCGAGCGGGTGTATGAGTACCTGGCCGGCCTGACGCCCGACCAGCACAGCGCCATCCGCGGGCTCGGCACCCGGCTGGCCATCATCAGCGAGTCGCACACCGGGCGCCATCTCGGCGGCGGGCCGAACGCAGTCGACCTGCCGCGGGCGCTGGCCGGCGAACAGGTCGTCCTCTTCAGCCTCAACGCGAGCGTGTACGGGAAGCTGGCCGCGCAGCTAGGGGCGCTCGTCGTCCAGGACCTGGTCACCGCGGCCGGGCACCGGCTCGGGGCCCGGGAGCGGCCGCAGGCGATCGTCGGCATCGACGAGTTCTCGGCCCTCGGCGCGGACCACGTGCTCGCGCTGCTCGCCCGCGGGCGCGAGTCGGGCGTCACCGTGCTCCTCGCCACCCAGGAACTCGCCGACCTCGACCGGGCGGCCCCCGGCCTGCGCGACCAGGTGCTCGGCAACACCGCGGTCAAGATCGCCCACCGGCAGGACGTTCCGGCGAGCGCGCAGACGATCGCTCAGATGGCCGGCACCGAGACGGTGTGGGAGGAGACCCGCCAGGTCGGCCACGGCCTGCTCGGGCGCTACGACACCGGTCGCGGCACCCGGCGCGCGTCCGAGCAGTTCATCGTCCACCCGAACGCGATCAAGAGCCTGGCGACCGGCGAGGCGGTGCTGATCACCAAGCTGCCGCGGGCCGCGGTGCGGACGGTGCGGATCACGCCGCCGCGCGGCCCGGAGCCTCGGGGCCCCGAGCTTGGTTGAGGTCTTGTGCCCGGGGCGTGCGGGTGCGCCGGGCTGCCGGCCGCCCGGGATCGGCGGGAGCCCGCTACGCCGCGCCCGGAGTCACGCGGTAGGCGTCGAACACCGCGTCGATGTTGCGCAGGCGGTTGATCGCCTGGTCGAGCGTGCGGGTGTCCCCCACCTCGACGACGAACCGGTTCTTGACCATGGGGTGATTGACCGTGCAGCGCGCCTCGAGGATGTTGATCCCCGCCTCGGCGAATGTGCGCGACATGTCCTCGAGCAGCCGGTGACGGTCCCAGCCGTCGACCTCGATCTCGACCCGGAACGACGTCTCGGCATCGCCCTCCCAGGCCACCTCGGTGAAGCGGTCGGGGTCCTTGCGCAGCACGGCGACGTTCGGGCAGTCCTCGCGATGGATGGTGATCCCGCGGCCGAGCGAGATGTAGCCGACGATCGGGTCGCCGGGGACCGGGCGGCAGCACTTGGCAATCCGCAGCATGACCTCGTCGATGCCGTCGACAGCGATGCCGTAACGCGACGATGAGGTCGTCGGCCGCGACCGCCGGCGGCGCGTCTCGAGCAGATCGTCGGTCGCCGTCGGCTCGGACTCCGCCGCCTCGCCCTGCTTGAGGCGCTGGAGCACCTTGTTGACCACGACCCTGGGCGAGATCTTGGCCCCGCCGAGAGCGATGTAGAAGTCATCGCCCTTGCGGTAGCCCATCTCCCGGATGACGTCGGCGAGCAGCGGCGAGCCGACGAGCTTCTGGGCGGGGAGCCCCTGCTTCTTGAGCGCGTCCTGGAGCAGCTCGCGCCCGGAGTGCTCGGTGTCCTTGCGCGACTCGGCCTTGAACCACGCCTTGATCTTGTTGCGCGCCCGCGTCGTGCGCACGAGGGCGAGCCAATCGCGCGACGGACCCCGCTCGCGCTTGGACGTCAGCACCTCGACGATGTCGCCCGAGCGCAGCTGATAGGACAGTGGCACGATCTTGCCGTTGACCTTGGCCCCGACGCAGCGGTGGCCGACGTCGGTGTGGATCTCGTAGGCGAAGTCGAGCGGGGTCGCCCCGGCGGCCAGCGACTTCACCTCGCCCTTGGGCGTGAACACGAAGACCTCGTCCTCGAACAGGTCGACCTTGAGCGTCTCCATGAACTCGCGCGGGTCGGAGAGCTCCTGCTGCCAGTCGAGCAGCGAGCGCAGCCACTTGAGCTTGTTGTCGGGCTCCTTGAGCCGCGGGTCGTGGCGGCCGTCCTCCTTGTACATCCAGTGGGCGGCGATGCCGAACTCGGCGAGATCGTGCATCTCCCGCGTGCGGATCTGGATCTCGAGCGGCCGGCCCTCGGGACCAATCACCGTCGTGTGCAGCGACTGGTACATGTTGAACTTGGGCATCGCGATGAAGTCCTTGAACCGCCCCGGCAGCGGCTTCCACAGGGAGTGGATGACGCCGACGGCGCCGTAGCAGTCCTTCACCGAGCCGACGATCACGCGCATCGCGGTGAGGTCGTAGATCTCGTTGAACTCGCGCCCCTTCTTGGTCATCTTCGCGTAGATCGAGTAGAAGTGCTTGGCGCGGCCGGAGATCTCGGCCTCGATTGCGAGCTCCTCGAGCTCCTTGTGGAGGTACGCGCCGGCCTGGTTGACGTAGCGCTCGCGCTCGGCCCGCTGCTGGGCGACGAGACCCTTGATCTCGTTGTACTTGCGTGGGTGGAGCGTCTGGAAGGCGAGGTCCTCGAGCTCCCACTTGATCGCGTGGATGCCGAGGCGGTGCGCGATCGGGGCGTAGATGTCGAGCGTCTCACGCGCCTTCTCGATCTGCTTCTGCTTCGGCATCGCGCCGATCGTGCGCATGTTGTGCAGGCGGTCGGCGAGCTTGATGAGGATGACCCGGATGTCCGAGGCCATCGCCACCATCATCTTGCGGTAGTTTTCGGCCTGCGCCTCGTCACGGGACTGGAAGGTCAGCCCGGTGAGCTTGGTCACCCCGTCGACGAGGCCGGCGATCTCCTCGCCGAAGGCCTCCTGCACCTCCTCGAGCGAGGCCGAGGTGTCCTCGACGGTGTCGTGGAGCAGGGCGGCGCACAGCGTCTCGGTATCGAGCCGCATGCCCGCGCAGATCTTGGCCACCCCGACCGGATGGATGATGAAGTCCTCGCCGGACTTGCGCCGCTGGTCGGCGTGGTGCACGCAGGCGTAGATGAAGGCGTCGACGACCCGCCCGCGGTCGATCGTCACCGCCGAATGGTCCTGGTGCTCCTCGATGATCGCGAACAGGTCCCCGAGCAGTCGCTGCTCGGCGTCGGTGAGCTCGAGCTCGCTGACCACCGGGCCGCCGCCGGCAGATGCGCCGTGCGCGGACTCGGCCGTGCCGTTGCCCGCGCCGTCGGACGCGGTGGCCTGGCCGTCGGGCCCGGCGGGCTGGCGGTCGGACGCCGCGGCCTTGGGGTCGGACACGGCGGCCTGGAGGTCAGGCTCGGCCGCGGGGGCGTCGAGCGCAGCGGCCTCTCGGGCAGCGGCCCGCTTGCCGTTGGCGTCGCGCGTCCGGCTCAGGCGCTTCGCGGAAGATTTGCGCTGCTCAGGAATTGCCGTCCGTCCTCATATCGTTTGGCGTAGACCCGATAGGCGGGCGAGCGTTCCAGTGCGGTCTGGGCCCCGCTCGCGACCGCCAGGGCCGGCAGATCCCGATCGAGGCTGACGAGCTCCAACTCCGCGAGAACCCGGATCAGCCGGCTCGCCAGTTGAGGGGAGCGGGCGTGCGGTCCGTCGCCGCGAAGCAGTTGCTCGAGCTCCTGACCGGCCACCCGCTGCCGCGGCTTCAGGCCGCGATAGAGAGCGACAAGCGAAGCGCGGAGACCGAACTCCAGCTCATGCATCTGCTCTGCAAAGCGTAGCTCAGCCTCGCCCCACGCCAAGTGAAGAAAGCCCGCACCGGCCCGCAGCACGGCGTCCACCACCGGGCACGACGGCGGATCGAGCGCGACGACCTGGCGATACCCCGCGGCCAGCTGCGGGTCACGCTCGAGCGCCGCATACGAGGTGAGGGCGAAGCCACCGGTGCGGGCGCGCAGACCGCCGAGGCGACGGGGGACATCGGCGCACACCGCGAGCACGCCGCCGCCGCCGGCCAGGGCGTCGCGCAGGACGCCGAGCGGGCTCTCGCGGCGACGGTCGAGGACGACGCGTTGCTGGGTCTCGCCATCCGCGCTGCGGCCGTCGATCGCCGCGGCCTCGATCACCGCGCCCTGCAGGTCGTCGAGGATCGTGGTCAGGTAGTCCTCCGGCTCGCCGAGCACCTCGATCTCGCCCGGCGCGCAGGGACGGGCGCTGCACAGCAGCAGTCGCGGCTCGACCGCGCCGTTCCAGACGTTGCGTTCGAGCCGGAAGGTCGCGTCGACCGGGACGCCGTCGCCGCCGGGCACGCGGCCGTCGCAGCCGAACGACACCGCGCGCGAGCGAGCGCCGGCCGAGCTCACCGAGAAGCTCGCGTGGCGCCCCTCCCCCATCGTCTTGACGTTGGCGAACCGCGCACCGGGGAGCAGCACGCGGCTGCGCGGATTGCCGAGGCCGCAGGGCTCGAGCAGCGTCAGCTCCTCGGCGAGCTCGAGCCCGAGCTGGGCGCCGGAGACGATCGCGTCGATCCGCTCGACGGGCTGGCGCAGCTCGGGGGTGAGCAACAGGTCGGCCTGGTGCTCGAACGCGGCGCGCAGCGCGTCGATCCGCTCGGGTGCGATCGTCAGCCCGGCGGCGGCCCGGTGCCCGCCGTAGCGGAGCATGTGCTCGGCGCCCGCGTGCAGCGCGCCGAGCAGGTCGAAGCCCGGGACGCTCCGGCCCGATCCCTGCGCGGAACCTCCCGCCTCGTCGAGGGCGATGACGATCGTCGGGCGGTGGTAGCGCTCGACGATCCGCGAGGCGACGATCCCGATCACGCCCGGATGCCAGCCCTCGCCCGCGAGCACATAGGCGCTGCGCTCACCGGCCTCGGCGACGAGCCGCTCGGCGTCCCAGGTGATGCGCTCCTCGACCGCGCGGCGCTCGCCGTTGAGGCGGTCGAGCTCGGCGGCGATCTCCTTCGCGCGGGCGGCGTCGTCCGTGAGCAGCAGCTCGAGGCCGGCGTCGGCGCGGCGCAGCCGGCCGGCGGCGTTGATCCGCGGAGCGAGGCGGAAGCCGAGCGCGCCAGCATCGATCCCGCTCGGGTCACAGCGCGAGACCGTCATCAGCGCGCGCAGCCCGAGCTTCGGCGTGTTGGCCAGCGCCCGGAGCCCCTCGCGCACAAGGCGGCGGTTCTCCCCCACGAGCGGGACGAGGTCGGCGACGGTGGCGAGGGCGACGAGGTCGAGATCCTCGGCCGCGGTCGCGGCGCCGAGCGCCTGCGCGAGCTTGTGGGCCACCCCGGTGCCGCAGAGCTCCGGGCACGGATAGCCACACACCGCCGGGTGCACGAGATCGCAATCCGGCAGCACGCCATCCGGGCGGGGGGCGTGATGGTCGCTGACCACGACGTCGATCCCGGCCGCGCGGGCGAGCGCCACCTCTTCGACGGCGGTGATCCCGCAGTCGACGGTGATCAGCAGCCGGGTGTCCCGGGCGGCGAGCCGCTCGACGGTCGCCGCCGACAGGCCGTAGCCGTCCTCGAGGCGGCTCGGTAGGAACCAGGACACATCGGCGCCGAGCGAGCGCAGCGCGCGGACCATGATCGCCGTCGCGCACACGCCGTCGACGTCATAGTCGCCGTGCACGACGATCCGGTTGGCGGCGGCGATGTGCCGCCCGATCGTCGCCGCGGCGCGGTCGATTCCGGTGAAGGCGCCCGGATCGTGCGCCTCACGGGGATGAAGGAACTCCTCGGCGCTCTGCGCGTCGGCGAAGCCGCGGCGGACAAGGATCTGCGCGAGCACATGGCTGACGCCCAGGCTCCGCTCGAGCGCGAGGGCGGCGCGGAGGTCGTAGGCGGGGATCTCGACGCGAGGCTCGGGTCGGGTGGTCCGGGCGCGGGGCGGGTCGACGAGCGGCGGTTCGGCGCCGGGCAGCGGTTCGGCGCCGGGCGGCGGTTCGGGGATCGCCCGGAGCGGCGCCGGCGGCGGCGGCTCGGTGAGCGTCGTCTGGAGCAGGGCGGCCTCGGCCATGGAGGCAACGTAGGTCGCGGCTCGGACGGATCGCCCGGATTTGCGGGTCACGGGCGGGTTTCCGCGCGTGAGGGATCACCGTGACACAGAGTTGTAACGGTGCCTGGGAGATCTTTACACCGTGGGAGTAAAGATCTCCCACGGACCCCGGGGGGTCGCGGGCCGTGCCCGGCCGGGCCGCGCGGGCGACCGGGCCCAAGCGGCTCAGGTCAGCCCGAGCTGCTCGGTCTCTCCGGCGCGCTCGCGCCGGAGACCCTCGAAGTAGACGATCCCCATGCCGATCAGGGCGCCCGGGATGGCCTCGAGGGCGGTGAGCAGGTGGGTGTCGTGGCGACCGGGGATGTTGAAGCCGTTGATGATGAGGCCGAAGAGAACGGCACCGACGAGGGCGCCGATGAACGCGCCGACGATGCCGCCCCAGTAATGGTCGGGGAGCCAGACGGTGAAGTGCCAGAGGGCCAGGCCCATCATCACCCAGGCGAGCATGCCCATCAGCGTCGTCTCCCGTGTCGGCGGTGGCGGCTGCGTGACTTGGACGCGCCCTGCGGCTTGCGGACCGGCGCGACGCCCTCGTTCTCGGCGATGTCCGGGGCGGGGGTCACGGGGCCGCCCTCGCCCGCGGGAGCACCGTCGCCCGCCGGGGCGCCGTCGCCCGCCGGAGCGCGACCGCCCTCCGAGGCGCCGTCGCCCGCCGCAGCCGGAGCCGGAGCGCCAGAGCCCGCAGACCCCGGGGGCGCCTGCGGCTTCGGAGCAGCATCGGGCCGCGACTTCGCCGAGCGACCCTTCGCGCCGGCCGCGCCGCCCGCAGCAGCACCGCCCGCGGCCGCGCCGCCCGTGGCAGCGCCCTTGCCGCCGCCGCCACCGCCACCGCCACCGCGGCTGGCCGGAGCCGAGTCCTCCTCGTCGTGCCGCGCGAGCCGCTTGGTCAGAGTCGAGGTGCGCCGGCCGGTGCCCTCAGGCTCGACCCCGAGCTCGCGCTTCATCTGCTCGAACTCGGCCGCCGAGACGGTGTCGGGCTCGGGCTGGGTGATGCGGCCGGTGCGCCGGGCCTTCCTGTCCGTGGGCTCGACGTCGGCGGCGGCGGTCGCGTAGGCGGGCACGTAACCGACCTCCTCCTCGATCCGGTGCCGGCGGTTGCGGTAGACGTGCTCGCGCTCCTTCCAATGGGTGAGCACCGGAGAGGCGATGAAGATCGACGAGTACGCGCCGGAGGCCACGCCGATCAGCAGCGCGAAGGCAAAGTCCTTGAGGGTCGCGCCGCCGAAAAGGAGCAACGCGAGGATCGGCATCAGGGTGCATCCCGTCGTGGCCAGCGAACGGGTGAGCACCTCGGACATCGAGCGGTTGACGATCTGCGAGAAGGCAGCGCGCGGCATCCGCGGCACGTTCTCACGGACGCGGTCGAACACGATGATCGTGTCGTAGAGCGAGTAGCCCAAGATGGTCAGCAGCGCGGCCACAGTCGCTGTCGTCACCTCCCGGCCGGTGAGGGCGTAGACGCCGCTGGTGATGAGCAGATCGTGCATCAGGGCGATCAGCACGGGCACGGCGAACTTCCACTCGAAGCGCAGGGCCACGTAGGCGGAGATCACGAGCAGCGAGGCGATGATCGCGACCAGCGCGCTGTTGGCCACCGTCTTGCCGAACGTCGGCCCGACCGAGGTCGAGTCAAAGGACTTGATCCCGAAGCGGGTCTGGAGGGCGTCGCGGACCTTGGTCACGCCGGCGGGCTGCAGCTCCTTGGCCGAGATCTGGAAGACCTGGTTGCCGAGACCCTTGTTGTTCACGCGCTGGACGACCGGGCCGGTGGCGCCCGCGTCGCTGACCACGGTGTTGATCTGGGACTCGTTCGCGGCGGAACTGAGGCTCGCGGTGATCCGCGTCCCCGAGGTGAAGTCGATGCCGAGGTTGAGGCCCTTGCCGCCGACGGCGAGCGCGCCAATGGCGAGGATGACGCCGGACATCGTGAAGAAGTACCGGCTCTTGCCCATGAAGTCGAAGGTGATCCGCCGCCGCTTGCCGCCCGCGCCGAGGGCCGAGGGATGGGCGATCAGCTTCGAGTTCCCCATCGTCATGAGGATCGCCTGGGTGGCGAGAACGGCGGTGAACAGCGAGACGAACGTGCCGATGCCGAGGGTGAAGGCGAAGCCCTTGACCTCAGCCGTGGCGAGCACGAACAGGATGAACGCGGTCATGATCGTGACCACGTTGGCGTCGATGATCGCGGTCAGGCCCTTGCGATAGCCGGTGGCGATGCCCTGGCGGATCGAGCGCCCGGCTCTGATCTCCTCCTTGACGCGCTCGAAGATGACGATGTTGGCGTCCGCGGCCACGCCGATGGTGAGGATCAGACCGGCGATGCCCGGCAGCGACAGCGTGATCGGGATGAGCTTGATGAGCGCGTAGAAATAGAGGGCGTAGACGATCAGGCCCGCGGTGGCGATCACGCCGAGCACGCGGTAGAAGGCGATGAGGAAGATCGCGACGACGATCAGCCCGGCCAGACCCGCGATCAGGCCCTGGTGAAGCGCCTGCTTGCCGAGGGTGGCCGAGACCTGGGATTCGGAGATCAGCTTGAGCTTGATCGGCAGCGCGCCGAGGCGCAGCTGGGTGGCGAGATTCTGGGCACTCGTGATCGTGAAGCCGCCGGTGATGTCGGCGCCGTTGTCGCCGGGGATGCCGTCGGGATAGGTCTTGAAGTCGATGCGGGGGACCGTGATCAGCTGCTGATCGAGCGCGACGGCGAAGTGCTGGTTGAGCGTCTGGCCGAGACCGCTGACGAGATCGCCCCGATGGGCGATCTGCGAGGTGACGTTCTGGAACGCGCTCGCCCCGTGGGAGGTGAAGCCGAAGCTCACGTCCGGGGAGCCGCTCTGGTCGGTGCTCTGCTGCGGGTTGGTGATGTCGTTGCCGAACAGGGCGACGTGATCCCTGAGCACGAAGAACTGCGTGCTCGGGTCGTTGACGCTCGGCGGGTGGCTGAAGTCCGACGGGGTGGCCTGGAGCACAACGGTGCCCTGCGGGACGACGAGCTGCTCGCCGTCGGACAGCGACACCCCGGAGGGAAGGCCCGCCTCGAGGTCCTGGACGCTGCTGCCGGGGCCGGAGAGCAGACAGTGCTGGCCGACGGTCGGCGTCGTCCCATTGGCCTTGGCCGCGGCCGCGCAGGCGGCGCTGCCGGGCGCTCCGAAGAGGTAGTACTGCGGGCCACTGCGGGCGTTGTCCTTGCTGATCTCCTCCGGCTGCTTGGAGGCGAGCTTGACCGCGTCGTAGAGCTTGAAGCTGCCGGCGTTCGGGGCTCCGGGCCCGACTCCCCCGCCCTGGCTGATCGTCAGCGCACTCGGGTCCTGGGTCTGGAGCTGGCTGGCCACCGTCTTGCCGTTGGCGGTGAGGGCGTTCTTCTCCCAGTCGTAGAACTCGAGGCGCGCGGTCGAACCGACGAGTTTCTCGGCGGTCGCGGTGTTCTTGACATTCGGCAGCTGGACCGTGATGAGGCTCGAGCCGGTCGTCTGGATGCTCGGCTCCGAGACGCCGAAGGCGTCGACGCGCTGGCGCATGATGTCGACGGCGCGGGAGAGCGCGTCCTGGGTGACGACCGGGGTCTGCGGGGTCGGCTGCCCCTGGTAGACGAGCTCGACGCCGCCCTTGAGGTCGAGCCCGAGCGAGGTCTTCCGGGAGACGATGATCAGCGAGGAGATCGCGATCAGGCCCAGCACCACCAGCAGGATCAGCCCATTGCGTTGGCGATCGGTCATTCGACGAAGGTGATGCTAGTGATGGTTGCCCGAGGGGGTGAGCACCAGAAGTACCCCACCCTCCTCGTCATCATAGGCCGGGAAGATATCCGCCACTGCGTGGGCGGGCATGTCGCCCTCCGCGTGGACCGCCACCGGCTTGCCCTGGACGCGGACCTCCCACTCGAGCGCGGTGCTGACGTGGTCGGTGCCGTCCTCGAACTTGAGCCCGAGCACCTCCCCCGCGATGCGGCCGATCACCTGCTCGGTCTTCAGCCCGGTGAGCTCGAAGGAACCGCGGCCGCAGTCGACGATGCGGCCCTCGCGGTCACAGGCGAAGAAGGCGGCGTTTGGCGCCGGGTAGTAGTCGTCGAGCAGCTCGAACAGGTAGGCGAAACCGCACTTCTCGCAGCCGCGGGCCTCGCGCCGGAAGGCGGCGTTGCGGTCCGTGCCCATCGAGCGATTGCCGCAGTGTGGGCAGATGAAATAGTGCTCGCGCGACATGCGGCGCCCGAATATAGCGATGGGTCCTGTGAGCAAATGAAGAGTCAGACGAGGGTGAGCGGGCCGGGCGGCTCGAGCCCGAGGTGGCCGAACGCCCGCCGCGTCGCGGTCCGCCCCCGTGGAGTGCGCTCGATCAGGCCGCGCTGGAGCAGATACGGCTCGTAGACGTCTTCGATCGTGTCCTGCTCCTCGCCGACGGCGACCGCGAGCGTGGACAGGCCGACCGGGCCGCCGCCGAACTTCTCGCAGATCGCCCGGAGGATTTCCCGGTCGAGCCGGTCGAGACCCTCGTGGTCGACCTGGAGCTGGTCGAGGGCGCTCTCGGCGACATCGGCGGTGACGACGCCGCTGTGGCGAACCTCGGCGTAGTCGCGCACGCGCTTGAGCAGTCGGTTGGCGACTCGCGGCGTGCCCCGGCTGCGCTGGGAAATGGCGACCGCGCCGCCATCCTCGATCGAGACCTCGAGCAGCCGGGCCGAGCGCATGACGATCCGGGCGAGGTCGTGCGCGTCGTAGTGCTCGAGGCGGTGCTGGATCCCGAAGCGGTCGCGCAGCGGGGTGGTGAGCAGGCCGGTCCGCGTCGTCGCGCCGACAAGCGTGAACGGCGGGAGGTCGATGGTCACCACGCGCGCTCCCGCCCCCTGCCCGACGGTGATCGGCAGGCAGCGGTCCTCCATCGCGGGGTAGAACGTCTCCTCGAGCGCGCGGGGCAGCCGGTGGATCTCATCGACGAAGAACACCGAGCGGGGCTCGAGCGCGGTGAGAAAGGCGGCGATGTCGCCCTTGCGCTCGAGCGCCGGGCCGGCCGTCTGGACGAACGGCACGTCGAGCTCGGCGGCGACGATCTGCGCGAGCGAGGTCTTGCCGAGCCCGGGTGGGCCGGCAAGCAGGACGTGGTCGAGCGCCTCCCCGCGGGAGGTGGCGGCGGCGATCGAGACCGCGAGCTGATCCTTGAGCGCATCCTGGCCGACGAAGTCGGTGAGCCGCCGCGGCCGCAGCGAGCGGTCGAGATCGTCGTCGGGAAGCTCGACGGGGTCCTGGATGCGGGGCTCGGCCTGCGAGCTCATCGGCGGGTCGACCTCAGGGCGTAGGCGATGAGCTCCTCGGGCGCCTCGCCGACCGCGCCGTCGAGCAGCGCGTCGGCCTCGGCGACGCTGTAGCCGAGACCGATCAGGCCCTCGCGCGCGAGGGCGCGGGGATCGTCGGCGCGGGTGATCGAGATCGCCTGCTCGGGCAGGGTCGCCCCGACCTTCTCGCGGAGCTCGACGATGATCCGCTCCGCGGTGCGCTTGCCGATCCCGGGCACGGCCTGGAAGCGGGCGCTGTCGCCGGCGGCGAGCGCGGCGAGCAGCTCCCGCGGCGGGCCGCCGGACAGGACGGCGAGGGCGACCTTCGGCCCGACCGACTGGACGCCGAGCAGCATCAGGAACAGCTCGCGCTCCTCCTCGGTGGCGAAGCCGTAGAGCGCGAGCGCATCGTCGCGGACGACGAGGTGGGTGTGGAGGACGATGTCGTGGCCGATTGCCGGTACCCGGGAGAGCGTCTCGGCCGACACGGCGAGCCGGTAGCCGACCCCGCCACAGTCGATCACGACGTGATCGGCGCGGCGGACGGCGACGCGACCGGAGACGAGCGCGATCATGCCCGGGCCACCGCACGCGCCAGCGGGGCGCGGTTGAGGTCGCAGATCGCCACCGCAAGCGCGTCGGCGGCGTGATCGGGCGTCGGCACGGCGGCGAGCCCGAGCAGCCGGGCGACCATCCGGCCGACCTGGTCCTTCCCGGCCCGGCCGTGGCCGCACACCGCGCCCTTGACCTGCTGCGGTGTATAGGAGCGGGACGGGAGGCCGCGCTGACCGGCGGCGAGGAGGACGACGCCGCGGGCCTGGCCAACGGCGAACGCGGTGCGCACGTTCGCGCCGAAGTAGAGCTCCTCAATGGCCATCGCCTCGGGACGGTGGGTGTCGATCAGCGCGCAGACGCGTTCGTGGATGTCGGAGAGCCGGCGCTCGAGCGGGATCCCGGCGGAGGTCTCGATCACGCCGTCCTCGAGGGCGCGCAGGCGGGAGCCCGCGCCTTCGATGACGCCGTAGCCGGTACTCGCGGTGCCGGGATCGATGCCGAGCACGATCATGAGACCGACATTCTCCGTGGGCGCGCGGACGCCTCCCTGGGGGCGGCGAGCCGGGACGAACCTACGTGCCCTGGGCCCCGACGCAGCGCGTCGAGTGACCCGCGCGCCAGACGCGGTAGATCTTCCAGACGCCGACCCGCTTGACGAACGCGATCCGGTCGAGCCGGTGGCTGATCGGCGCCGGACCGCCGTCGATCGAGTCGTGGGGGCCGACGAACAGCACCCCGGCGTGGCGCATCGAGGTGCCGACGCGGCCGAGGGTGACGTGGAGCTTCCAGGCCAGGGCGGTCTGCACCCCGTGGTTGACGGCGGCGAAGCTCGAGTGACACGGATACACGCCGTGATGGCCGCCGACGGCGGCGACCGCGTCCGAGAGCTGGTCGAGCCGCGTGGCCGCACGACTGGCGATCGGCCGCTGGGCACGCGCCGCGTCGATCCGGGTCGTCGAGAACGGGATGCAGAGGGCGATCAGCACGACGCAGACCCCGATGGCGACGGTGCGCACAGCCGAGCCGTGGGCGACGAGCTCGGCGAGGAACTCGGCCACCCACACGAGCCCGGCGCCGCCGAGGACGCAGATGACCCCGGCCGCCGGCAGATAGAAGCGCTCGAGCCCCGGATAGCCGTCGAGGGTCATCGCGATGACGAGCAGCCACCAGCCCGCCGCCGCGCCGGCCAGCCCGAGCACGAGGCGGTCGCGGCGGCGCAGCCAGGCGATGGCGGTGGCGATCAGCCCGAACACGAGCATCGGCACGACCTGGAGATCCTCGCCGCGGTGCAGCACGGTGAGCAGCCGGCTGCTGCCGAGGTGGCCGTTGTAGGACTTGGCGTGGGAGGCGGCGAGGAACGGCTGGCCGCTGCCCACCCACGGCGGCCCGAACCACATCACCGGGATCGCGAGCCAGCCGACGATGACGAGCGCCCGCAACCGCGGGTCGCGCAGCCACAGCCAGATGCCGTAGCCGAAGATGAACGGCCACGCCTCCGGCCGGATGAGCGAGGCCGCGACGCCGAGGATGAACGCCTCGGCGCGATGGCCGGCGAGGTGCCGATCGATGGCCCAGAGCGTCGCGGCGATGAGCATCGGCTCCGAGGTGCCCCGGAACATGTAGTACGCCCACTCCTGGGTGAGGGCGACGCCGATCGCGGCGAGCATCCCGGCGACGATCGGCGCCCAGCGGGCGTTGCTCCCGCGCGCGGCGACGAGCGCGCCGAGGCGGTAAGCGGCCACAAGCCCGAGCAGACCACCGGCGCGCGCGGTGATCACCCAGAGCGTCGGCGCAGCCCCGCCGAGCGGGCCGTAGAGCGCGGTGAACATGACCGGTAGCGGCTTCCAGGACGGACCGCCGCCGACGGTGAAGCTCAGGTGCGGGTCAAAGACCTCGCGGCCCCAGACGATCCACGACCACGGGTCATAGCTTGGAACGGTCGGCAGAACCGCCGCCGACAGGAAGGCGAGCAGGATGCAGACGATCGCGGCGATGAGCAGTGGTGAGCGGCGCCAGCCGTCGGGGAGCCCCGCCTCGCCGCCTGCGGTGGACACGGCTCAGGCCTGCGAGAACCTGCAGCGCAGCAGCGTGCCGATGACGCGGAAGCCGTCGAGAGCGGTCAGCTTCTTGCCCTCCTCCGTCGCGCGGGCCCGGTAGTGGACCGGCACCTCGAAGATCCGCTCGCCACGCTGGACGAGGCGCGCGGTGATCTCGGGCTCGATCGCGAACCCGGCCGAGGACAGCTGGAGGCTGCGGAAGAGATCCGTCCGGATCATCTTGTGGCAGGTCATGATGTCGTGCAGATAGACGTTGTAGAGGATGTTGCAGGCCAGGGTCACACCCTTGTTGCCCAGCACGAACAGGAACGAGTGGCTGGTGTAGCCGTCGAAGGCGCGCACGCCGAAGCAGGCGTTCGAGCGACCGTCGAGCAGCGGCGGCATGAGCAGCGCGAGGTCGGCGGGGTCGTACTCCAGGTCGGCGTCGAAGATCGCGGCGAACTCGCCGTTGGCCTGGGCGAGCGCGGTCTGGATGGCGGCGCCCTTGCCTTGGTTCTGGTCGTGCTTGAACAGCCGAACCCGGCCATCCCACTCGCCGGCGGCGAGGATTTCGGACGTGCCGTCGGTCGAGCCGTCGTCGACGATCACGAGCTCGAACTCGCTCGGCAGCTCGGTGGAGAGCACCTCCGCGATCGCCTGCGCGACGCGTTCGCGCTCGTTGTAAACCGGCATCAGGATCGAGAGCATCTGAATGAAGAACGGGGTCGTCTGGGGCGGGAACCGGATCAGCGGGGAGGTTGCCCGCGAGGGCGCTCGATGCTAGCGAAAGCTCCGGCTTTGAGAGGATGCCGCGATGGACTTCGCCGCGGCGGGACTCCTCGACGGCCTCGAGGGCGACGAGCGCGAGCGCCGTCAGCGGCTGCTCGAGCGCCTCGCCGGCGACGGCTTCACGCTCGAGCAGTTGCGCACCGCGGTGGCCGAGGATCGCCTGGTGCTGCTCCCGCTCGAGCGCGTGCTCGGCGCCCGCTACACGGCGCGTGAGGTCGAGCGGCGCACGGGCCTGCCCGCCGACCTGCTCCTGCGGATCCGCCGCCTCGGCGGCCTGCCCGAGGCCGGGCCCGACGACCGCGCCTTCGGCGACGAGGACATCGACGTCGCCCACTCGACGCGGCTGTTCCTCGACGCGGGCCTCCCCGAGCGCGCGATCGCCGAGATGACGCGGGTGCTCGGCGAGGCGATGGCCCGCGTGGCCGCGACCACAACCGGCACCTTCACCGACGCGTTCCTGCGCCCGGGCGACAGCGAGGACGAGGTCGCCGAGCGCTTCGCGGCGCTCGCGGAGCGGCTGACGCCGGCGCTCGAGCCGGTGCTGATCGGCACCTTCAAGGCCCACCTCCGCGACGCCGTCCGGCGGGGGATCCTCAGCCGCGCCGAGCTCGAGTCCGGGCGTGCCGGGGGCGAGCAGGAGATCGCCGTCTGCTTCGCCGACGTCGTCGGCTTCACCCGGCTCGGGGCCGAGGTCGCGGGCGCCGAGCTCGGCCACGTCGCCGGCCGGCTGGCTGAGATCGCCGGCGAGGTCGCCGAACCGCCGGTGCGGCTGATCAAGACGATTGGCGACGCCGCCATGTTCATCAGCCCCGAGCCGGCCGCGCTCGTCGGCGTCGCGCTTGCGCTCGTCGACGCGATCGAGGCCGAGGACCTCCCCCGGCTGCGGGCCGGGGTCGCCTCCGGGCCCGCGCTGCCCCGCTCAGGCGACTTCTACGGCCACTCGGTCAACCTGGCCAGCCGGGTGACCGGGATCGCCCGTCCGGGCAGCGTCCTCTGCACGCAGGAGGTGCGGGACGCCACCGATCACCATTTCAGCTGGTCGTTCGCGGGCAAGCACCGCCTCAAGGGCGTCACCCACGCCCTGCCGCTGCATCGGGCACGCCGCGCCGAGCCGGCGCAGTGAATGCCGGCACAGGAGGGAATCGATCGAGGCGTCGAGGCTAGGAGACGCCGAGCATGTCCACGACGAACACGAGGGCCGCGTTCGGCGGAATCGTCGGTGCGCTGCCCTGGGATCCGTAGGCGAGGCTCGCCGGGATGATCAGCATGCGGCGGCCGCCGACCTTCATGCCGACGAGGCCCTGATCCCAGCCCTTGATGACCTGGCCCTGGCCGAGCGGGAAGGGACCGAACGGCTTGCCGGTCTTCCAGGAGGAGTCGAACTCCTTGCCGCCCTTGTAGAGGACGCCGACGTAGTTGACGGTGACCTGGCTGCCGCTCTTGGCCGCCGGGCCCGTCCCGACGATCAGGTCCTTGGTGACGAGCTTCGTCGGGGCGGCGCCGCTCGGCACGACGACCACCGGCTTCTTCGACAGCGGCGAGGGCGGCTGGGGCGTCGTCACCGTCGGCGTGGAACTCGTCGACGTCGTCGTGGCGGTGATCGCCGCCGTGGTCGACGTCGCGCCGCCGGAAGGCGCCTGCACGACCCCGGGGGCCTTCGAGCTGCCGCACGCGGCGAGCCCGACGGCGAGGGTCAGCGCGCCGATCGTCGAGGTGAGAAGCGTTCGCCTGCTCATCAGAAGGGCGTGAGGGTAGCGGGCCGGACGAAGGAACGCGTAAGGCGCGCCGCGGCCCGCCCGGCCGAAATGCCGTGACTACGACGCGATCCGCTCGAGCACGTCGGCGGCGACGTCGAAGTTCGCGTGCACGGCGCTGACGTCGTCGGACTCCTCGAGGGCGTCGATCAGTCTGAGCAGCTTGGCGGCATCGCCCTCGTCGACCGGCACTCGGGACTTCGGCTGCTGGCTGACGTCGGAGCTCTCGATCTCGACGCCGGCCTCGGTGAGAGCCTCGCGGACGGCGGTCAGGTCGCCGGGCTCGGTGAGCACCTCGAGGACGTCGTCGTCCTGGGTGATGTCGAGGGCGCCGGCGTCGATCGCGGGCATGAGGTCATCCTCGTCATACCGGGACGCATCGAGCACGATCACCCCGCGCTTGTCGAACAGATAGGCGACCGATCCCGGCTCGCCGAGATTGCCGCCGTGCTTGGAGAGCATGTGGCGAACGTCGGCCCCGGTGCGATTGCGGTTGTCGGTCAGCGCCTCGATCAGCAGCGCCACGCCGCCCGGGCCGTAGCCCTCGTAGAGGACCGTCTCGATGTTGTCGCCGTCGGCTCCCTCGCCGGTGCCCTTGGCGATCGCCCGCTCGATGTTGTCCTTCGGCATCGAGGCGTCGCGGGCCTTCTGGATGGCGAGCGCGAGCGCCGAGTTGGCGTCGGGATCGCCGCCGCCCTCACGCGCGGCGACGGAGATCGCCCGGGCGAGCTTGGTGAAGTGCTGGCCGCGGCGGGCGTCGACGACGGCCTTCTTGTGCTTGATCGAGTGCCATTTCGAGTGACCGGACATGGACTCAGAGTGTAGTGTCGTGATTCGCGCATTCGGTGGCGGAGATAGGCTGCGAGGAATGAACTCGGGAATCTTCAAGGCCTACGACATTCGCGGCGTGTTCGGCGATGAGATCGACGCCGACGACGCCCTGCAAATCGGCCGCGCGTTCGCGCGGGTCATCGCTGAGCTCGAGGGCAAACCGACCTCCGAGCTGCGGCTCGGCCTCGGCCACGACATGCGCCTGACCGCCCCTGACCTCGCCGCCCGCTACCGCGAGGGCATGACCGCCGAGGGGGCGACCGTGCTCGACGCCGGCCGGGTCGGCACCGAGATGCTCTATTTCCTGGTCGGCTCCCGCGAGCTCGACGGCGGTCTGATGTGCACCGCTTCGCACAACCCCAAGCAGTACACCGGGGCGAAGGTCGTCAAGCGCGGCGCGATCGCCCTCTCGGGCGACGCGGGGATCGGTGACATCCGAACCAAGATCGAGGCCGGCCTCGGCGACGCGCCGGGCGGTGGCAGCGTCGAGTCGGTCGACGTCTACGACGAGTTTCACGCCGCGGCGCTGAAGTTCATCGATCCGTCGGCCGTGCGACCGCTCAAGGTCGTCGTCGACGGCGGCAACGGGATGGCAGGACCGATGGTCGGGCCGCTGCTGGACCGGCTCGGCCTCGACCTGATCGAGGCCTACTGGGTGCCGGACGGCAACTTCCCCGATCACGAGCCCAACCCGATGCTGCCCAAGAACCGCGAGTTCATCATGCGCGAGGTCGTGCGCCAGGGGGCCGACCTTGGCATCGCCTGGGACGGTGACGCCGACCGCTGCTTCTTCATCGACGACACCGGCGCGTTCGTCGACGGCGACTTCCTCACCGCGCTGCTCGCCGACTCGATGCTCTCAAAGCAGCCGGGCGGGACGATCCTCTACGACGTCCGGGCCTCACGCGCGGTGCCGGACACGGTGCAGCGCGACGGCGGGCGCCCGCTGATCAATCGCGTCGGCCATGCGTTCTTCAAGACCCGGATGCGCGACGAGGACGGCATCTTCGGCGGCGAGGTCTCCGGCCACTACTACTTCCGCGACTTCTACTGCGCCGACTCGGGAACGATCCCCGCCCTGCTCATCCTCGAGCTGCTCGGCCGCAGCGGCGCCCGCCTCTCGGAGCTGCTCGAGCCCTATCGCTCGCGCTACTTCATCTCCGGGGAGATCAACTCCGAGGTCGCCGATCCGGCGGCCAAGATCGAGGAGCTCGCCGAGCGGTTCGGCGACGGGCGCCAGAGCCGCCTCGACGGGATTTCGGTCGACTACGACAGCTGGCACTTCAACGTGCGGGCGTCGAACACCGAGCCGCTGCTGCGCCTGTGCCTCGAGTCCGTCGAGTCGCCCGAGGACATGGAGCGCCGCCGTGACGAGGTGCTCGACGTGATCCGTTCGTGAGCCCGACCGCGCTGCCCGGCGACACCGAGCCGGCCTACGCGGTCGCCGCCGCGGCCGGAATCCACCGGCTCGCCATCCCCACGCCGTTCCTCGTCGGACGGGTCAACTGCTACCTGATCGAGGACGAGCCACTCACCCTCGTCGACACCGGGCCGAACTCCGGCAAGTCGCTCGACGCGCTCGAGCAGGCGCTCGCCGCACATGGCCGAACGATCGAGGACCTCGAGCTGCTGATCATCACCCATCAGCACATGGACCATCTCGGCCTGCTCGAGATCATCGCGCGGCGCTCGCGAGCCGAGGTCGCCGCCTTCGGCCCGCTCGGCGCCTATCTGGAGAACTTCGCCCGCAGCGCCGTCGCCGACGACGAGTTCTCCCAGGCGATGATGCGCCGCAACGGCATCCCCGACGACCTGATCGCCGTGCTCGGCTCGGTCGGCGCGGCGTTCCGGGCGTTTGGCTCGAGCGGCACGGTGACCCGCCCGCTCACCGACGGCGACACGATCGCCCTGCGCGATCGCACCCTCGAGGTCCGCCACCGCCCGGGGCACAGTCCGTCGGACACGGTGTTCTGGGACGCCGAGCGCCGGATCCTGCTCGCCGGAGACCATCTCCTCGCCCACATCTCCTCCAACCCGCTCGTCTCCCGTCCGCTGACTGGGGCCGCCGACCCCGGCGAGCGCCCGCACGCCCTGCTCACCTACATGGCGTCGCTGAGCGCCACGCGCGACATGCCGGTCGAGCTCGTGCTCGGCGGCCACGGGGACCCGGTGCTCGACCACGTCGGGCTGATCGACGAGCGCTTCCACATGCACGACCGCCGCGCGGGCAAGATCCAGCGGCTGATCACGACCCGGCCACTCAGCGCCTACGAGATCGCGCTCGAGATGTGGGGCAACATCGCTGTCACGCAGGCCTACCTCACCCTCTCCGAGGTGCTCGGCCATGTCGATCTGCTCATCGAGCGGGGCGACGCGGTCGAGCGTGAGGAGGCCGGAATCGTGCGCTTCCACGCCGTCTGACGCGCGTCGCGCGGGCCCCGCAATCTCTATAGCTTGCGGGCGTTTGTGCCGATGACGAGCGTGTGGAACGCACCACCGACGGCGTGCTGATCGCGGAGGCGGGAGTCGCCGTGGACGGCGTTTCGGTCGATCCGGAGCCTGCCGGCCACCCTGACATCGCCGAGTACCCCGAGTTCGTCGACCAGATCCCGGCGATCATCTACGTCGCCGATCCCGGCGCGACCGGGACGTGGCATTACGTCAGCCCGCAGATCCGCTCGATCCTCGGGTTCACCGCCCAGGAGTGGTGCGCCGATCCCGGCATGTGGGAGCAGCATCTGCACCCGGACGACCGGTCCAGCGCCCTCGCCGTCGAAGACACGGCGTCGATCCACGACGCCAACCCGGGAGCGCTCGAGTATCGGCTACGCCATCGCGACGGGCACTTCGTCTGGATCCGCGACGACGCCCGCATCGTCCGCAACCACGAGGGGTCACTGCGCTGGTACGGCGTCCTGTCCGACATCACCGCTCACAAGCGGGCCGAGGCGGAGCTCGAGCAGCGGGCCGCCCAGCAGTCCGCCGTCGCGCGTCTCGGCGAGCACGCCCTCGAGGGCGCGACCACTGGCGAGCTGATGCGCGAGGCGGTCACGGCCGCCGCGACGATCCTCGAGCTGGACATCGGCTCCGTGTTCGAACTGAGTGAGGCGGGCGACATGCTCATCCTCCGCCAGGGCTACGGCTGGTCGCTGCCCGACGGTGAGGGCCTCCGCGCCCCGGCCGGACACGGCTCACAGGGGGGCTTCGCGATCCTCACCGGCGGCCCGGTGATCGTCGAGGACTGGGACCGAGAGACGCGGTTTGCCAAGCCCGCGATCCTCGAGACGGCCGGCGCTCGCAGTGGCGTGTCAGTGGTGATCGAGGGCCGCGAGGGCCCGTTCGGCGTGCTGGCCCTGCAGTCGCTGAGTCTCCGGGCGTTCGGCCCGGGCGACATCCACTTCCTCCAGTCGCTCGCCAACGTCCTCGCCGATGCCTTCGACCGTCAGAGCACTGAGGACGGCATCCGGCACCGGGCGCTGCACGACGCGCTCACCGGGCTGCCCAATCGCGTCCTGTTCCTCGATCGCCTCGGCCAGGCGCTCACCCGCCTGCGCCGCCGGCGTTCGCTGACCGCCGTCCTGTTCCTCGACCTCGATCGCTTCAAGCTCGTCAACGACAGCCTCGGCCACCACGTCGGCGACGAATTGCTCGCCGCGGTCGCCCCGCGGCTCAGCACGGTCGTCCGGTCAAGCGACACCGTCGCCCGCTTCGGCGGCGACGAGTTCGGAATCCTGCTCGACGACATCACCGATGAGCACGACGCCGTCGAGATGGCCGAGCGGATCGCCGCCGTGTTCACCCGGCCGTTCGTGCTCGCCGGCTCGGAGCACTTCGTGACCACGAGCATCGGGATCGCCGTCGCCCACGGCGGCGAGCGGGCCGAGGAGCTGATCCGCGACGCCGACGCCGCGATGTACCGGGCCAAGGAGCACGGCCGCGCCCGCTACGAGCTGTTCGACGAGGTGATGCGGGCCCGGGCCTTCGCCCGCCTGCGCGTCGAGAACGATCTGCGCCGGGCGGTCGACCGCAACGAGCTCGCGCTCGTCTACCAGCCGGTCGTCTCGCTGCGCGACCACACGCTCGTCGGCGTCGAGGCGCTCGTCCGCTGGCGCCACCCCGAGCGGGGCCTCGTCCCCCCGTCTGAATTCATCGAGATCGCCGAGGAGAACGGGTTGATCGAGCCGATCGGCCGCTGGGTGCTCGACCAGGCCGCGCGCCAGGGCGTCCGCTGGCATCAGGCTCACCCCGACGGCGCCCCGATCGGGGTCTCGGTCAACCTCTCGGCCGTGCAGGTCGCCCAGAAGACCCTCATCGACACGGTTTCCGATGTGCTGAACGCGAGCGGGATCGACCCGAGCGCGCTCAGCCTCGAGATCACCGAGAGCGCGATCCTCACCGAGATGGAGAGCGCCGGCGGAGCGCTCGGGCCGCTGAAGGCCCTCGGCGTCCGCCTCGTGCTCGACGACTTCGGCACCGGCTACTCGTCGCTCGGCTACCTCACCCATCTCCCGCTCGACGTCCTGAAGATCGATCGGTCGTTCATCGACGGGCTCGGGGTCGACCCCCGGGATACGGCGATCACCGAGGCGATCATCGCCATGTCCCACGCGCTGTCGCTCGAGGTCGTCGCCGAGGGCGTGCAGACCGAGGTGCAGGCCCGCGAGCTCGAGCGTCTCGGTTGCTACCTCGCGCAGGGGTTCTGCTTCTCCTCACCGGTGCCGGCGGTCGACATCACCCGGATGCTCGACCGGGGCGGCACCTGCGAAGCCGACTTCGTCCCGCACCGGTAGGCGACGGAGACCGGTCGGACCGTCGACGGCGGCTTGGGCGGACGGTTGGGCCGTCAACGCGGGTAGGCCGAGGTCCCGGGCTGCAAAGAGGAGACCGTCGATCGCCCGCACTCGTAGACGCCGCTGGGAACCGCGATTCGCAGCGTCTCGGTGTCGTCGGGCGGGATCACCTGCAGCGTGGCCGCCGTGTGGCACGAGGACGGCGAGGTGGCGATGTGGCTGACCGTCATGTGGAAGGACACCGTCGCTCCCGCCGCGACGATGAGCGCGACCGGATGCGTCGTGCCGAGGGCGTCGATCGTCGTCCGGCGCGGGGTGCCGGGGAGCGGAGCCCCGGACGCGCCGAGGAAGGCCACGCCGGGATAGCCGTAGGTGTGACAGCTGTGAGCGCTCGTGTTGCGCAGGGCGAAGCCGAGCAGGCCGGTGCCCGCCGCGCCCTGCTGCCCGAGCAGCGAGCCGGCGAGGATCGGCGCGGTGCACAGCGGCGGGGCCGCGGCACTCGACGTCGAAGCGCTCGCGCTCGAGGCGCTCGAGGTGCTCGCCGTGGCCGTCGAGCCGCTGCTCGAGCTCGCCGGGGCCGAACTGCTCGAGCTCGTCGTCGTCTGAGCGGCGGTCGACACCGTCTTGCTCGACGAGCCCCCGCAGGCCGACAGGGTCAGAGCGACCAGGAGCAAGACGGACGTGAGGACGGCACGCGGGCTGATCCACCGGTCTTCGTGCCAGGGGCGGGCGGATCCTTCCGGTCGGGCGCTCATGACACCATCCTGCCAAGGAACACCGATGGCCGAACCCGGAGACCGACTGACCGCCGACGCCGAGCGCGCCGAGAAGCGGATCGCGCATGAGGGGGAGTCGCTCCGCGCGACGCTCGCCCGCCGCGATCCGTACTGGGCGCCGCAGCTCGTCGTCGCCGGCGCCCTTGTGCTCGACTACTTTCTCCCGGAGAAGCTGACGATCGGGCCGACCTGGGTGCTCCCGACGTTCGAGATCCTCCTGCTCGTGGGGCTCGTGCTCGGGACGCCGTCGCTGCGCAGCCGCCACCCGAATGTCCGCCGCTACATCGCGATCGGGCTGATCGCCCTCGTCAGCGTCGCCAACATCATCTCGCTCGCCCTGCTCGTGCACTATCTCGTGCACGGCGGCAAGGCGGGCGGCCGCTCGCTGATCGGCGCTGGCGTCCTGCTGTGGCTGACCAACGTGCTGCTGTTCGGCCTCTGGTACTGGGAGCTCGACCGCGGCGGGCCGCTCCAGCGCGCCCACCACGCCGAACGCCAGCCCGACTTCCTCTTTCCCCAGATGACCGAGCGCAAATGGGCGCCGCCCGAGTGGACGCCCGGGCTGATCGACTACATGTACGTCTCGTTCACCAGTGCGACGGCGTTCAGCCCCACCGACACGATGCCACTGACCGCGACGGCCAAGCTCCTGATGACCGCCCAATCGCTCACCGCGCTGGTCACCGTGGGTTTGGTCGTTGCCCGAGCGGTGAACATTCTGGGTCCATGAGCTCTGACTCCGACACCTCACCGGCCACGTCGCCGGCCGAGACACCCGCCACGCCACCGGCCGAGACGCCCGCGGCGGCGGCCGAAGGCCATCCCCCGCCGCCGGGCACCCACCCGCGGCCGCGACCGCGTCGCAAGGTCGACTGGGAGCTGCTCGCCTGCGGCTTCAACGGTCACACCGTCGTCGGGCTCGACGCGGCCACGATCCGGCCCGAGGATGACCTCGTCGTGCGCGAGCAGCCACCGATCCGCTGGCATCGGTGCCTGCGCTGCGACAGCTGGCTCGCCCTCAGCCCGCCGGCCGCGCCGACCCGCGAGCACCCGCCGGACCGCGACGAGATCAAGGTGCCGCTCCGTGGCAAGGGCCTGCGCGACAAGGTCGTCCTGCGGATCATCGCCATCGACCGCGCCGTGCACTTCTTCATCCTCATGTCGCTCGGGATCGCCGTGCTGCTGTTCGCCAACGACGTGCACAGCCTGAGAAACGCCTACTACCGGATCCTCACCGACCTCCAGGGCGGCGTGGCCGGCGGCCCGGTGCAGAACAGCGGTCACGTCGGCATCCTCCACGAGCTCGACAAGCTGTTCTCGCTGCGCTCGGGCACGCTGCGCGAGGTCGGCTGGGCGCTCATCGCCTACGGCCTGCTCGAGGGCGTCGAGGCGGTCGGGCTGTGGCTCACCAAGCGCTGGGCGGAGTACCTCACCTTCGTCGCGACGACGATCCTGCTTCCGCTCGAGATCTACGAGATCATCCATCGGCAGTCCGTGCTGAAAATCCTCGGCTTCCTCATCAACCTCGCGGTCGTCATCTACCTCCTGTTCGCCAAGCGGCTGTTCGGCCTGCGCGGCGGCGGCCGCGTCGACGAGGAGCGACGGGGGGCGGACAACAGCTGGGCGGCGATTGAGCGCACGACGCCGCCGGCGCACCTCGCCCCCACCCTGGGGACGGCGGCCCGATGACGATCGAGGCCGATCCGGCCGGCGTCGAGACCGAGGTCCGCGCGATCGGCGGCGAGCTCGCGGCCGCGTTTCCCTCGGGCACGCGCCACCCGGTCCGGGCGCTCGACGCCCGCGCGATGGAGCTCGCCTCCCGGGACCAGGAGCTCCGCGCGGCGCTGTTCCGCTTCGTCGACGTCGTCCCCGCCTGCCGCTCGCTCGACGAGCTCGCCCGCCACCTCACCGGCTTCCTCGAGGAGGTGCCCGACACGACGATGCCGATCGCCACCGCGATGCGAATGGCGAACACGAAGGCCGGCCGCACCGCGCTCGGGGCGGCGTCGGCCCGCGGCGTCAGGCACATGGCGAGGCGCTTCATCGTCGGCGAGAGCCCGCAGGCCGCGCTCGGGGTGCTGGCCGGTCTCTGGCAGCACGGCGTGGCGAGCTCGGTCGACCTCCTCGGCGAGGCGACCGTCACGCAGGCCGAGGCCGATCGCTACGCCGCGCGGTGCACCGACGCGCTCGAGCAGCTCGCCCGGGCGTCGGCGTCGTGGCCGGCCCGCTCGGTGCTCGAGGAGGACAGCCTCGGCTCTCTCCCCCGCGCCAACGTCTCGGTGAAGGTCTCCGCGCTCACCCCGCTGCTCCGCCCCGACGCCCCCGCGATCGGGCGCGAGGACGCCGCCGGACGGCTGCGCCCGCTGCTGCGGCGCGCCCAGGAGCTCGGCGCGCACATCCACATCGACTCGGAGTCGCTGGACTCGCGGGAGGCGGTCCTCGAGCTCGTCCTCGAGCTGCTCGGCGAGGAGGAGTTCCGCACCGGGCCCTCGGCGGGGCTCGTGCTCCAGGCCTACCTGCGGGACTCGCCGGCGCAGCTCGACACGATCCTCGATTGGGTGCGGCGCACCGAACGGACCCCGCCGCTGACCGTCCGGCTCGTGAAGGGCGCCTACTGGGACCACGAGCTCGTCCAGGCCCGCCAGCACGGGTGGCCGGCGCCGGTGTTCGAGGTCAAGGCCGACTGCGACCGCAACTTCGAGGCGCTCACCACCGCCGTGCTCGCCGCCCGCCCGGCGGTGCGGGTCGCGGTCGCCTCGCACAACCTCCGCTCGGTTGCCCACGCGATCGCGGTCAACCGGCTGCAGGGCGGCGCGGACCGCGACCTCGAGCTGCAGGTGCTCCGCGGCCTCGGCGACGAGCTCCAGGACGCCGCCGCCGCCCGCGGTCTCAGAGTGCGCACGTACTGCCCGGTCGGCGATCTCGTCGCCGGCATGGCCTATCTCGTCCGTCGGCTGCTCGAGAACACGAGCAACGAGTCGTTCCTCCACGAGCAGGCCCGGGGTGCCCCCCTCGAGGAGCTGCTCGCCGCCCCATGAGCATCGCCAACTTCGCCAACGAGCCCGTGCTCGAGCTGCGCCGCGCCGCGGTGCGCGCCCAGCTCGGCGACGCGCTCGGCGCGCTCGACGCGCAACTGCCGATCAGCGTGCCGGTGACGGTCGGCGAGGATGCGCGCAGCGGCGATGCGCTCGTCTCCACCGATCCCGGCACGCCCGATCGTGTCGTCGCTCAGACCGCCGCCACGAGCGAGGCCGACATCGCGGCGGCGGTCGAGACCGCCCAGGCCGGCGCCCGCGTCTGGGGGGCGGCCGGTGCCGAGCGCCGCAACCGGGCGCTCCGCGCTGCCGCCGCGTGGATGCGCGAGCGCCGCCTCGAGCTCGCCGCGCTCGAGGTCCGCGAATGCGCCAAGCCCTGGCCGGAGGCCGACGCCGACGTGTGCGAGGCGATCGACTTCCTCGAGTACTACGCCCGGGGCGCGGTCGCCCTCGAGCACGGGCCGCAGCTCCTGCAGATGCCGGGCGAGCGCAACGAGCTCCGCTATGTGCCGCGCGGCGTCACTGCGGTGATCGCGCCGTGGAACTTCCCGATCGCCATCCCGTGCGGGATGACGGCCGCCGCGCTCGCCACCGGCAACGCCGTGCTGCTCAAGCCCGCCGAGCAATCTCCGGGCTGCGCACAGCGGATCCTGGAGGCGCTGCGCGCGGGCGGTGTCCCCCCAGAGGCGATCTCGCTGCTGCCCGGCGAGGGCGACGTCGGCGCGGGACTCGTTCGCCACCCCGACGTGCAGACGATCGCCTTCACCGGGTCCCAGCCGGTCGGGCTGCAGATCATCCGCGCGGCCGCCGAGCCCCGCCCCGGCCAGCGGCACATCAAGCGGGTCGTGGCCGAGCTCGGTGGCAAGAATTGCGTGATCGTCGATTCCGACGCCGACCTCGACGAGGCGGTTCCCGGAATCGTCTCCTCGGCCTTCGTCTACGCCGGGCAGAAGTGCTCGGCGGCCGCCCGGGTCCTCGTCCACGAGGCGATCGCCGACGCGCTGATCGAGCGCGTCGCCGGGGCCGCGCGCGTGCTCCGGGTCGGCCAGGCCGGTGAGCTCGGGACCGACGTCCCGCCGGTGATCGAGCAGGCGGCCCAGGAGCGCGTCACCCGCTACGCTGAGGCAGCGGCCGCGGACGGCCGGATCGTGCTCGGGGGCGGTGAGGTGCCCGCCACGGGCTGGTTCTGCCCGCCGGTCATCGCCACCGACCTGCGGGCCGGATCGCCGGTGCTCGAGGAGGAGATCTTCGGCCCGCTGCTCGCGATCGAGCGCGTGCGTGACGTCGAGCACGCCTGCGACATCGTCGACGGGCTCCCCTTCGCCCTCACCGGCGGCCTGTTCGCCCGTGATCCCGGGACGGTGCGCTACGTGCGCGAGCGCACGCCGGTCGGGAACCTCTATGTCAACCGCGGCATCACCGGCGCGATGGTCGGTCGCCAGCCGTTCGGCGGCAACCGCCTGTCCGGCACCGGGACGAAGGCGGGCGGCCCCTACTATCTACTCCAGTTCGTCGAGCCGCGAGCGGTGAGCGAGAACACCGTCCGCCACGGCCTCGTCGTGTAAGCGAGCCGGCCCCGGTCAACACAATCTGAACTTATCCGGGCCGGAAGTCTTGATTTCCGGGGCCCGGGTGTCGATCATCGTGTTAGGCGATGGTTATGGCTCCCTCAGACGCGTGGAAAGTGGTGCTGGCCGTCCTGCTCGCCGGTGGGATCGTCGTCAGCGTGCGCGCACGTGCCCCCCGCCGCGCGATCCCCGGCCAGGAGCTGCGACGGCTCGTGCTCTCGGCGATCGGCCTCTACGCCGTCGGCGGGCTCGCCTCGCTCACCCACCATCCCGTGCTCGCCGGCCTCGTCTATGCGGCCGGGATCGTCGTCTGCACGCTCGCGGCCTGGCTCTCACGGGGCACCGACTCCGAGGACCCGCCCGGCGGCGACGAGCCCGAGGATGAGCAGCCGCCGCCGGAGCCCGACGGGGTGCCGCGATTCGACTGGGCGGCCTTCGAGCGGGAGTTCCGAAGCTACGCCGAGCGCGAGCGCAGTCCGGTCGGCCGCGACTGACGCTCGCCGGCTCTGACCTGAGTCAGTCGCGCGCCGGCCCAGCGCCGTTCATGCCGAGCAGCAGCTCGTGCAGACGGCTCTCGCCGGACAGCTCGGGATGGAAGGCGACGGCGAGGATGTTGTCCTGGCGCACGGCGACGGGATGGCCGTCGACGGCGGCGAGCACCTCGACACCATCACCGCGCTCGGCGATCCACGGCGCCCGAATGAACACCGCGTGCACAGGTGGGCCGCCGACGCCGTCGAGCTCGAGGTCGGCCTCGAAGGACCGCAGCTGGCGCCCGAACGCGTTGCGCTCGGCGCGGACGTCGAGCAGGTCGAGGTGGTCACGGTCGAGCATGATCATGCCGGCGCAGGTGCCGAGCACCGGGGTACCGCCGCGGACGAGTCGGCGCAGCGGCTCGGCGAGCCCCTCGCGTTCGATCCCGAGCGTCATCACCGTCGACTCGCCACCGGGCATGATGAGCGCGTCGAGACCCTCGAGATCGGCCGGCACACGCACCTCGCGCGGCTCGGCGCCGAGGCCGCGCAGAATCCGGGCATGGGCCTCGAAGCCGCCTTGCAGCGCGAGGATCCCGACCACGGGTGGAGTCACCAGCCGCGCGGCGACAGCAGCTGCTCGGCCTCGAGCTTGGAGCTCTCGAGGCTGTCCATCGGCTGGCCGAGCCCGGTGGAGGCAGCGGCGATGCGAGCGGGATCCTGGTAGTGCGTGGTCGCCTCGACGATCGCCCGGGCGCGCCGAGCGGGATCCGAGGACTTGAAGATGCCTGAGCCGACGAACACGCCCTCGGCGCCGAGCTGCATGACGAGCGCCGCGTCGGCGGGGGTGGCGATGCCGCCCGCGCAGAACAGCACGACCGGCAGCCGGCCCTCGGCGGCGACCTGCCGCACGAGGGGCAGCGGGGCCTGAAGCTCCTTGGCGGCGGTGGCGATCTCGTTGTCGTCGAGCATCGTCAGCCGCCGTATCTCGCCGCGGATCTTCCGCAGATGGCGCACGGCCTCGACGATGTCGCCGGTGCCGGCCTCGCCCTTGGAGCGGATCATCGCCGCACCCTCGCCGATCCGCCGCAGCGCCTCGCCGAGGTTGGTGGCGCCGCACACGAACGGCACCTTGAACGGCCATTTGTCGATGTGGTTGGCCTCGTCGGCCGGCGTCAGCACCTCGGACTCGTCGATGTAGTCGACCTCGAGCGCCTGGAGGACCTGGGCCTCGACGAAATGCCCGATCCGCGCCTTGGCCATCACCGGGATCGTCACGCCCTCCTGGATCCCCTTGATCATCTCGGGGTCGGACATGCGGGCCACACCGCCGTCACGGCGGATGTCGGCGGGCACGCGCTCGAGCGCCATGACCGCGGCCGCGCCGGCGTCCTCGGCGATCTTCGCCTGCTCGGGCGTGACCACGTCCATGATCACGCCGCCCTTCAACATCTCGGCGAGGCCCGCCTTGACGGTGAAGGTGGCCTCGTCCCGCGGTGTGCCGTTCTGCTCACTCATCGCCCGTCCAGTGTAACCGTGCATGTGCGGGCCGCTAGTTTGTTGCCGATGCAGGCGCCCATCTTTCTCCGCGGAGGCGGATCGGGACGGTTCACGGCCACCGAACTGGCGCGTGGCCCGTGGGATCCCGAGGCCCAGCATGGCGGCGCCCCGGCGGCGCTGCTGATGGGCGCGTTCGAGCAGCTGCCGGCGCCCGAGGGGCTGCTCATCTCACGGGTGACCTACGAGTTCCTGCGCCCGGTGCCGCTCGGCGAGCTGACGCTCGAGGCCGAGGTCGTGCGCCCCGGCCGTCGCGTCCAGCTGCTCGAGGCCTCCCTGCGCTCCGCCGCCGGCCAGGAGGTCGTCCGCGCCCGCGCGCTCCAGCTGGTGCCGGTCGCACCGGGGACGCCCACCACCGAGCTCGCCCCGCCGCCCCGGGGGCCGCAGGAGGGCCGCGGGAACGATCTCGTCTCGCCCTACCGCCCGATGTTCGCGCCCGACGCGATCGAGATCCGCTTCGTCGACGGCAGCTTCCACGGAGCGGGCCGGTCGACGGCCTGGTTTCGCCTCCGCGGCGAGGTCGTCGCCGGGGACCCGCCCTCCCCGCTGCAGCACCTGGCCGCGGCCGCGGACTTCGGCAACGGGATCAGCTCGCCGTTGTCCTGGGACGAGTGGGCGTTCATCAACCCGGACCTGACGGTCTACATCGAGCGCGCGCCGCAGGGCGAGTGGATCGGCCTCGACGCGCAGACGATCATCTCCCCGGACGGGATCGGCCTGGCCGAGAGCGTGCTCTACGACGAGCGCGGTCGGGTCGGTCGCGCCACCCAGGCGCTCGTCGTCGCCCCGCGTTAGCTACTTGAGCCGGAAGGCCTTGATGCGCACGTCGTACTGCTGGGCGTCGCGGGCGTAGACGCCGTAGGCGAGCGCTTGGATGACCGACAGCAGCGCGGTGTGCGAGCGGACGAACGCGGGCGTGTTGGAGGAGTAGTAGAGGCGGATCTTGGCCAGCTTCGCCACCTCGGACAGGGTCGCGTCGGTGATGGCCAGCGTCGGCGCCTTGCGATGGCGGGCGAGCTTCATCGTCCGTGTGATGAGCGGGTGCGGGCGGCCGGCGGAGAGTCCGACGACGAGCGTCCGCTCGTCGATCCGGCTGAGTCGCCCGAGCGCCTCCTGCGAGGGGCTCGCGACGATCTCCGCGCGGAGGTCGAGCAACATCAGGAGGTGGCGCAGATAGCTCGCGAAGAACGCCATCTGGTCGGTGCCGGCGATCAGCACCTTCTCCGCGGAGATGATGAGGTCGATCGCGGCCTCGACGTCCGACCGCGAGAGCTTGTGGGCAGTGTCCTCGACGTTGACGTGGTCGGCGGCGAGCGCTGCCTCGAACTCGGTGTGGTCGAGGCTGAACAGCGGTGCCGCAGCGAGCGCATCCGCCGAGCCGTTCGGCCGGCGCCGGTACTCGTCCCGCGCCGCCTGCTGGAGCTCGGGGAAGCCCTCGAAGCCGAGCGCCTGCGAGAACCGCACGACCGTGCTCGAGGAGGTGTTGGCGCGCCGGGCGAGCTCCTCCGCGGTCTGGAAGGCGGCCTCGTCGAGGTGATCGACGATGTACTGGGCGACGTCCTTCTGCGAGCGCGAGAAATCGTCGAACCGAGCGCGGATGTAGGCAGAGAGGGCCTGGTGCCCGTGCGGGCTTTCGGCGGTGGCGGTGGTGGACGGTGATGGCTTCATTGGCAGGCGACTCATTCGACGCTCGCTGCCGCCGTTCCTTCACGCCGCGTCTCAGCCGGTGTCGCAAACGCGGCCACGCGCCGCCTGAGGCGTCGTCCGATGGGGTCCGTGAGCGGGCGGGATCTCCCGCCCGGCGCTGAGCCAGCCGCCTAGCTGGAGAGGTCCCGGGTGTACTGCTGGTTCTGCTTACGCTCGGCGAACACCTGAACGATGATGTAGACGATCAGGACGTTGACCAGAACCCCGATGCCGAGGAAGGCGATGAGCAGGGCGATGGTCTGGCCGAGAGCCTGATCTGCGGCAAGGAGCACGGCTGGAGCGTACCGCACGCGACGGTGATAGCGTCGCCGAGCGATCGGCCCGGTAGCTCAGTGGTCAGAGCAGCGGACTCATAATCCGTCGCGCGCAGGTTCGAGTCCTGCCCGGGCCATCATCGTGGCCGTGAGCGTCGGGACGTGGGCACGCCGCGGGTGCGACGTGAGCGCTGTGCGCCACCTCAGTCACGGGCGCCGATCGCCTCGGCGAGCCGGCGCTGCAGCCGGTCAAGATCGCCGTCGCCCATCCCGTGCGCCGCGAGCCATCCCACGGATCCGCCGAAGCGCTCGTCGACGAGGTCGAGGACGCGCTCCATCGTGCCCGGCACCGGAGCGTGGTGCTGGGGATCGTGACCCTCGAGCTCGGTGCGGTACGTCGTCGACGCGACCAGACGCGCCATGATCGCGTCGATGCGGCCGGCGGTCGCGAGGTAGTCCTGCACGATCGCATCGCGCTCGACGCCGGCCGCATCGAGCGCGAGGGCCACGACAACTCCGGTGCGGTCCTTGCCGGCCGCGCAGTGCACGAGAACCGCACCGCGGGCCAGCGCGATTGCGCGCACCGATGCGACGATCGAGTCGGGGCGGGCGCTCATGTAGTTGAGATAGGTCTGGACAACGGGCGGCTCCTCCATGGCCCCTTCTCGCCCCGGCTCTCCAGACATGCTGATTGCCGCTTCGAGATCGGTGTTGCCTCCCGACTGCGGGTAGAGCGACCGGCGCTCGATTCGCACCCGCGGCTCGCGCGTGAGTGGGCCCGGTCCCTCGAGCGCAACCTCAACGTCGGTCCGCAGATCGACCACCACCTCGACGCGCTCCCGGTCCACGAGGAGCGCCACGTCCTCGGCGGTCAATGACTGCAGGTTGTCCGAGCGGAGCAGCACGCCGGGAACGACGACTCGCGCATTCGCTGCTCCCTGCAGCGCGATCCAGCGGACGGTCTCGTCCTTGTTCGGCATGCTGGCATCGTCTCAGTCGCGGCTCTGCGGCGCGGTGGTGACGGTGCGGGCGTACGATGAAACGGCGTGGTAGGCCTCCTTGTCGTTGTCGGCATCGTGGTGCTCGTCGGGCTCGGCTTCTGGCTGACTCGTGGCGCCGGCGGACCGCCCCCGCTCGGGGGCGAGGGCCGGGCGCTCGACCTCAAGGCGCAGTACGGGCCGCAGGGTGAGCGGATCCCGCGCGGCGACGACGGCGGCCACGACGGGCGCGTGTAACACCGCCACACGGCGAATCGGAACACCTGATCCGTTTTTCGTATGCTGACGGCCGAATGGCGACGACCGTGGGAGGAGCGCGGAGGGACGCGCAGCGCAATCGCGTACGGCTGATCGAGGCTGCCCGCGAGCTGCTCGCCTCCGAGGGCGTTGACGTGGCGGTCCGCGACGTCGCCCGGCAGGCGGATCTCGGCGTGGCGACGCTCTACCGCCACTTCCCCACCCGGGAGGACCTCGTCGACGCCGTCCTCGCGGACGCCTTCGCCGAGCTCATCGCCCTCGCCGAAGCGGCGCTCGACGAGCCCGACGCCTGGACGGGGTTCACCCGCTTCTTCGAGCAGGCGCTCCGGCTGCACGCCCGCAACCGCGGTCTGCGGGACGTGGTCGAGAACCGCACGTACGGACGCGAGCACGCCGCGGCGATGCGCGCGCGCATCAGCGAGCTGCTCGCCCGCCTCGTCGGGCGCACGCACGCGCAGGGCACGCTCCGGCCCGACTTCACCGCCCAGGACGTCGCGCTGCTGTTCTGGGGCAGCGATCGGGTCATCGAGCTCGCCGGGGACGTGGCCCCCGGCCTCTGGCGACGACAGCTCAGCTTCATGCTCGACGGGCTGCGCAGCTCCGCCGCCCACCCGCTGCCGGTGCCGCCGCTCACCGAGCGCCAAATGGAGGCGGTCGGCGCTCCCCGGCCGGCGGGACGAGCCACGAGCGAGCCATCAACGACCTCGGCGACGACGCCAAACGGGGACTGAGAGGAGCAGACATGGACGAACGCGAGATCACGATCACCCGGCCGGACGGCGACATGAGGACGTTCGTCGCCCACCCCGACGGCGACGGCCCGTTCCCGGTCGCGGTCCTCTACATGGACGGCGTCGGCTACCGGGAGCAGATCAAGGCGAACGCGCGCCGGTTCGCCGCCGACGGCTACTACTGTGTCGCCCCCGACCTGTACTACCGCGCCGGCGAGGGCCTGACCCTCGACTTCACGCGGATGGGCGATGACGCCTACCGCCAGCAGATGATGAGCCTGATCAGCACGGTCAAGCCGGACGCCGTCGTCGCCGACACCGACGCGGTCCTGGCCACGATCGCCGAGGATCCCGCCGCGGCCACCGGCCCCAAGGTGTCGATCGGCTACTGCATGGGCGCTCGGATGGCGCTGCACGCCGCGGCGCGGAGAGCCGGGGAATTCGTCGCCACGGCCGGGATCCACCCGGCCGCGCTCGTCACCGACCAGCCCGACTCGCCGCACCGCGACGTCGCCGACGTGCGCGGCGAGCTCTACTTCGCCTTCGCCGAGAACGACCGGACGGCCACGCCTGAGAACGACGAGCGCTTTCGCCAGGAGCTCGTCGACCGAGGCGTCCGCGGGGAGGTCGAGCGCGTGCCGGGAACGAGCCACGGCTACGCGATGGCCGACCTCCCGGTCTACGACCCGGCCGCGGCCGAGCGGCACTTCACGCGGACGCTCGCGCTGTGGCGCCGCAACCTCTCCTCGGAACGCGGGGGCGCATGAGCCACACCGCCGCCCCCGCGCGCCAGCACTACAACGTGACCTTTGCCGTCCTCGCGGTCGCGGCGGTCTCGTACGCGCTGCTGCAGTCGCTCGTCGCACCCGCCCTGCCGGACATCCAGCGCTCGCTGCACACCTCGGTCAACGCCGCGAGCTGGGTTCTCACCGCCTACCTGCTGAGCGCATCGATCGCGACGCCGCTGATCGGGCGCCTTGGCGATATGTACGGCAAGGAGCGCCTGCTCGTCGTCGTGCTTATCCTGCTGTGCGTCGCGACGACCGTCTCGGCGCTCGCGACTTCGCTCGCGGTGATGCTCGTCGGCCGGGTCGTCCAGGGCGCGGCGGGCGGGGTGTTCCCGCTCGCCTTCGGGATCATCCGCGACGAGTTCCCGCGTGAGCGGGTGGCCGGAGCCGTCGGCATCATGTCGGCGCTCGCCGGCGTCGGCGGCGGCGCCGGCGTCGTCCTCGCCGGGCCGGTCGTCGACAACCTGTCGATCCACTTCCTCTTCTGGCTGCCGCTCCTCATCCTCATCCCGGCGACGATCGCCGTTCACCTGTTCGTGCCCGAGTCGCCGCTGCGGGTTCCCGGCCGGGTGAACTGGGCCGGGGCGGCGCTCATGTCCGGCGGGCTCGCCGCGGTGCTGCTCGCGGTGAGCGAGGCTCCCGTCTGGCACTGGCTGTCGGCGAAGACGCTCGTCCTGCTCCTCGTCGGCATCGGGCTGCTCGTCGCCTGGGTCCGCAACGAGACCCGCAGCGATCACCCGCTCGTCGACATGCGCATGATGCGGATCCGCGGCGTGTGGACGACGAATGCCGTCGCGCTGCTGCTCGGCTTCGGCATGTACGCGTCGTTCATCCTGCTGCCGGAGTTCGTCGAGACGCCCAGCCACGTCGGTTACGGCTTCGGCTCCACGGTCACCGGGGCGGGACTGTTCCTGGTGCCGTCGACCCTCGCGATGCTCATCGCCGGCGCGCAGACCGGGCGGCTCGAGCGGAGGTTCGGCTCCAAGCCACCGCTGCTCGCCGGCGCGGCGGTGACCTGCGCCTCCTACCTGCTGCTCACCGTCGCCCGGAGCGAGAGCTGGGAGATCTACCTCGCCGCGCTGCTCCTCGGCACCGGGATCGGCCTCGCGTTCGCGGCCATGGTCAACCTCATCATCGAGAACGTCGGCCCGGCCGAGACGGGGATCGCCACTGGGATGAACACCGTGACGCGAACCGTCGGTGGCGCCTTCGGCGGCGCGGCCACCGCCTCGATTCTCGCCTCGAGCGTCGGCGTGAGCGGCTACCCCTCCTCGCATGGCTTCACGATCGCCTTCGCCGCCTGCGCGCTCGCGCTCGCGCTCGGCGTGGTGGTGGGCCTCGCGATCCCGCAACGGCGCCCCGAGGACGCCTTCTCCCCGCACGAGGCCGGCGATCTCACCGGCGCCGCCTCCTCCTGAGCTGGCGTCGGCGCCGCCATCCGATAACGCTGCGCCGCGCCGTCGCGTGACTGACGCAGGCCCGACGGCGGCGCTGCCAACATCGAACAGGTGAGCGACGCGGGCGCAGGTGAGCGGCTGCCGCTGCCGGCCCTGCTGTCGGCGGCGTGGGTGGCCTTCGTGATCGAGTTCGACAACGAGTTCGAGCAGCGGATGCCGCACCGCACGACGCGCTACGGCGCCACCCCGGGCCATGATGACGCGCCGTGGCTCGTCTCGATGGCCATGTGGATGCACTGCATGCGCCACGTTCCGCCGGACGGGATCACCGCCGCCGTGCTCGCCCGCCGCGCCCAGCTCTCGGCCCGCGGAGCGCGGACGATCCTCACCCGGATGGGGCGGCGCTGGGGCTATCTCCGCGTGCGCCCGGACACGGGCGCCGGCGCCGCGGAGCCGCCGCCCGAGGCATCGTGGATCGTGCGGCCCACGCCGGCGGGCAGCCGGGCGCAGGAGGTGTGGGGGCCGCTCGGTGAGCTCGTTACCGACCGCTGGCGCTCGCGGCTCGGCGAGCAGGAGGTCGACGGCCTGCTCGCCGCCCTCGACCGGCTCGTCGCGGCGCTCGACCGCGCGCTGCCGGTCTTCCTCCCCATCGGCGACGTCGCCCGCTCGTGGCGGCTCGATCCCCGGGCCGCGCGATTGCGGTCCGGGAACGGGCGTACCGACGCCAGCCTGATCACGCTCCTCTCACAGCCGCTGCTCGCCTTTGCTCTCGACTTCGAGCTGCACTCCGACCTGTCGCTCGCGCTGAGCGCGAACGTCCTGCGGGTGCTCGACGACGGCGGCGTGCCCGTCCGCGACCTCCCCGCGCTCACCGGTATCGCCGAGATGGGAGTGGCCAACTCGCTCAGCGCGCTCGATCGTCACGGCTACGTGACGATCGGACCCGAGCCGGGCTCGCGGCTGAGGGTCGCGCGGCCGACGGCGCGCGGCGTCAAGGCCCGGGACCGCTACCACGCGCAGACGGCGACGATCGAGCGCGAGTGGGCGGCGCGCTACGGAGCCCAGACGGTCGGGGCGGTGCGCGACGCGCTCGCGCGGCTCGTCGGCGGCGGGACGGCCGCGGACTCCCCGCTGTTCGCCGGCCTCCGGCCCTACCCCGATGGCTGGCGCGCCCAGGTCCGACGGCTGCAGACGCTGCCGCACTTCCCGATCGTCGCGCACCGGGGCGGGTTCCCGGACGGCAGCTGAGGCGCCCCGGCCGGCCCGGCGGCTAGCGGGGGAGCACCTGCTCGACGTAGGCGATCAGCGCGGCGCGCCCGAGGTCGATGATCTCCTCGTCGAGCTCGCCGGGTTCGCGGAACGCGAGGTCGAGCACGCGGTCGCCGAGCTCGACGCTCAGGAGCACGGCACGCAGGTCGGTGTCGGCGGGGATGAAGCCGGCGGCGATCAGCGACGCCCGGAGCCGTTCGGCGAGCGTGCGCATGCGGGCCCGGACGTGGCGGGTGACGGTCGTCGAGGTGCGTCCGCCCATCCACAGGCGCACGACGCTCGGATGCTCGCGGTAGTAGCCGACATGGAGATCGAGCTCGCGGGTGACGAGGTCGGCGGCCGACGTGATCTCCCATGTCTGCTCGGCGGTCTGGGCGAGCGCGTCGAGCTCGGCGAGGTGGCGCTCGACGAGCCGGTCGAGGATCTCCTCGCGGTCGGCGAAGAAGCGGTACAGCGACGGGTATGAGACCTCCGCGCGATCGGCGATCGCCCGCGTCGTCGCGGCGTCCACCCCGCTCTCGTCGATGATCGCGGCGGCGGCGTCGAGGATCCGCGTGACCGTTCGGCGGCTGCGCTGCTGAACCGGTTCACGACGTTGGCTGGGGGCGGTGGCCATAGGGGGGATGGTGGCAGGCGAATCCGATGATCCGGCAGCGCGCACGTTTGACGCGACGCCTGGGTATTATTATAACGTGAGTCACGTTTTTGTTGCTAGCCGGCGTGCCGCCGCGTCCAGGATCAGCGAGAGAACCCCCATGACCACGACTATCACCGAACTGCCCACGCCCCTCACCGCCACCGATGTCGACGTCCTGATCGTCGGCGCCGGAATCTCTGGGATCGGCGCCGCCTACCACCTGCAGCGCGACGCGCCGGGCAAGACCTTCATGATCCTCGAGGCGCGCGCCGCGATCGGTGGCACCTGGGACCTGTTCCGCTACCCCGGGATCCGCTCAGACTCCGACCTGCACACCTTCGGCTACGAGTTCAAGCCGTGGACGAGCGACAACGCGATCGCCGACGCCGACGAGATCCTTCGCTACCTCGACGAGACGGTGCAGGAGAACGACCTTGGCCGCCACATCCGCTTCGGTCACACGGTCATCGACGCCGGCTGGTCCCCGGATCGAGGGCGCTGGACGGTCCGCGTGGCGCGCGGCGACGGCGAGACGATCACCCTGACCTGCCACTGGTTGTTCTCCGCTGCCGGCTACTACGACTACGCCGGCGGCTACACCCCGCACTTTGAGGGCCAGGAGTCCTTCCGGGGCCCGATTGTGCATCCACAGCAGTGGCCTGACGATCTCGACTACACCGGCAAGCGCGTCGTCGTGATCGGCAGCGGCGCGACCGCCGTCACCCTGATCCCGGCGATGGCGGGGCGGGCGGAGCACGTGACGATGCTCCAGCGCTCGCCGAGCTACGTCATGACCCTGCCCGCCCAGGACCCGATCGCGAATGCGCTCCGCCGCCTCCTCCCCATCAAGCTCGCCTACCGGATCACCCGCCGGATGAACATCGCCCGCCAGCGCCTCGTCTACAGCCTCAGCATGCGGCACCCGCAAGTCGTGCGCCGGCTCATCCGAGCGATGACCAAGCGCCAGCTCCCGGAGGGCTTCGCCGTCGACGCCCATTTCAACCCTCGCTACAACCCGTGGGAGGAGCGGCTGTGCGCCGTGCCGGACGGCGACCTGTTCAAGGCGATCAGCGCCGGCCGGGCGTCGGTGGTCACCGACCGGATCGCGTGCTTCACCGAGCACGGGATCCTGCTCGAGTCCGGCGTCGAGCTCGGCGCGGACATCATCGTCAGCGCCACGGGTCTGAAGCTGCTCGCCTTCGGCGGCATGACGCTCACGATCGCCGGGCAGCCGGTCGATCTCCACGAGTCGCTCGCGTACAAGAGCATGATGCTCTCCGAGGTGCCGAACTTCGCGTTCGCGGTCGGCTACACGAACTCGTCGTGGACGCTCAAGGTCGACCTCGTCTGCGAGCACCTGTGCCGGATGCTCGGCTACATGGACGCCCACGGCTACGACACCGCGGTGGCGGTCGCCGACGACCCGACGCTCGGGCGCCGGCCGCTGCTCGACTTCCACGCCGGGTATGTGCAGCGCGCCGTCTCCCAGTTCCCGCAGCAGGGCTCGCACGGGCCCTGGACGGTCGAGATGAGCTACAAGGCGGACCGGGCGCGCCTGCGCCACGGCCCCGTCGTCGATCCGGCGCTGCGCTTCAGCACGAGCCCGGCCGCCGACGCCGCCCGTCGGGTCGCGGTCTGAGCCTCGCGGCGGGCCGCCGGCTTGGCGTGGAGACCCGGGAAGTCGGCCGAGCTCAACCCGATCTTGCCGTCCTCGCGGCGCAACGACACGAACCCGGCGCCTCGGAGCCGGGGAAGCGGTAGATCTCCCCGTGACGGGCTCAGACCTGTGGCCGGTAGGCGAGGTACACGACGCCGTTCTCGTAGGACTCACACGCGGCGAGTGACAGCTTGCCTGGCGCGTCCTCCGGGAAGAGCCGCGGGCCGGACCCGCGAGTGAGCGGATAGACGAACAGGTGAAGCTCGTCGACGAGGCCGTCGGCGAGCAGTGCGCGGACGAGGGTGCCGCTGCCGCTCACGTAGAGGTCGCCGTCGACCTGCTCCTTCAGCCCGCGGATCGCCGCCGCGTCGTAAGGCCCGACGATCGTCGAGTTGTTCCAGGTCGTCTCGGTGAGGGTGCCGGACACGACGTACTTCGCGGTCTCGTTGAAGAACGGTGCCCCGGGATCGTCCTCGGCCGTGCGCGCCGACCACGCGGGCTCGAACATCTCGAACGTCGTGCGGCCGAGGAGGATCGCGTTGCAGCCCTGCATCGCGGCCGCGATGGCCTGCCCCATACGGGGGTCGAAGCCGTAGCCCATCGTCCACCTCGGCTCGTCGACCACGCCGTCGAGGGTCATGAATTCGTGCACCTTCACCGCGCCCATCTCGCACCTCCGCTTCCAGGTTTGCCTTGTAGACGGCCGGCCCGACGGGAAATCATCGGCCGCGTCGTGCAAGCCTGACGCCTCGCGGCGCGGCGTGCCGATCAGCCGCCGCGAGTACGGTGTGCGCGATGGCCCCGGTCGACGTCACCTCCGAGATCGAGGTCGCCCGGCCACGGACCGAGGTGGCGGCCTACGCGATCGACCCCGACAACGCCGCCGAGTGGTCCGCGAGCGTCACCGCGGTGCAATGGCTCACGCCGCCGCCGCTCAGCGTCGGTTCGCGGCTCGCGTTCACCTCGCGACTGCTCGGCAGCCCGCTCGAGTACGCCTACGAGGTCCGCGAACTCGAGCCCGAGGTGAGGTTCGTGATGGCCACCGACGAGGGGCCGTTCCCGATGGAGACGACGTACGCCTGGCGCGACGCCCCCGGCGGTACAACCGTGATGACGCTGCGCAGTCACGGCGAGCCGGCGGGCTTCTCGAAGGTGTCGGCGCCGCTCGTCGCCCGGGCCGTCGCGCGGGCCGGCCGCAAGGACCTCCGTCGCCTCAAGCAGATCCTCGAGGCGCGGCCGGGCCCCTGAGCACGGCGCGGCTCAGCGCTGGCTGAGACCGAAGCCGCCGTCGACACGCAGCACGGCGCCGGTCACATAGGCCGCTGCCGGCGAGAGCAGGAAGGCAACCGTGCCGGCGATCTCGTGCGGGTCGCCGAAGCGCCGGAGCGGGATCTGGGCGGTGACGGACTCCTGCACCTGCGCCGGCATCGCCCGGACCTTCGGCGTGGCGATGAATCCGGGCATGACGACGTTGCAGCGGACCCCATGTGATGCCCATTCCGTGGCCAGGGTGCGCGCCATCCCGAGCAACCCCGCCTTCGAGGCGCCATAGGCGACCTGGCCGGGGATCCCGCTCTCGGCCCCGACCGAGGAGATGAGAATGACGCGCCCGTCACCGGAGGCGGCGAGGGGCTCGAACGCGGCCTGCGCAAGGTAGAACGCGCCGTAGAGGTTCGTCTCGAGGTCCTTGCGCCACTCGTCGTCGGAGAAGCGCTCGGCACGGTGGATCGTGTCGACGACTCCGGCGCCTGCGACGACGGCATCGCAGCCGCCGAGCATCGTCACCGCGTCGCTCACCCCGTCCGCGACCGCGCTCCGGTCGCGCACGTCGAAGGGGATCCTCGCCGCCGCTCCGATGACCGTCTCGAGCGGCGTGCCCGGCACGTCGCACGCGGCGACGTGGCAGCCGTGCTCGGCCAGCGTCTCCACCACCGCCCGACCGATCCCGCCGGCGGCGCCGGTGACGATCACCCGCCGGGCGCTCGGTGCCGGGTTAGCCGTCATCGCCGCCACCGTGCTGGCGCTCGAGCCCGTAGCGCCGCCAGTGGCGCTCGGGGATGTCGGCCGGATCCTTGTACCAGTACCACGTGCACGGATCGCGGCCGAAGTCGTCGGGCGGATCGCTCGGGTACAGCGGATAGCCGATCCACCGGATCGGCAGCGACTCGTTCATGAACGAGCAGTGCGTGCAGTAAAGCGGGAAGCCCTCGCGGCCGTAGCTCCAGTCGTGCGCCGCGCGCGTCACGCCGAGCGCGGCCGGACCTTCGTAGCGCCCCATCCGCACGAGGCGCTGCCCCGAGCCGCAGGGGTTCATCGCGAAGGTGAACTTCTCCTCGTCCTCGGTGATCGTGAACGCGCCCGGGTGGGGGCCGGTGCCACTGCACGAGTGCGCCCGCCAGGTCGCCGCGAGGGCGTGGACGATCTGCCGGCGATCACGCGAGGCGATCGTCTCGACGTCACGGCGCCAGCCCCGGCCCTGGCCGTTGCTCCACGCTTCGGCGACGCCGTCGTCGCCGAGGCGCTCACCGATGAAGGTGATCAGCCCGCCGATTCCCTCGACCATGAGGTCGTGCAGATAGCGCCACTCGTGCTTCATCTCCTCGCACAGGGCCCGGGCCTCGGCCACGTCGCCGCGGTCGAGCGCCTCGATTGCCCGGTCCATCGTCGGACGCGACATCTGCTCGAGCTCGTGCTCGGAAAACCAACGCTCCGCCATCGCATCTCCAATCGGCTGCCCGCAACGAAGACGCGATCCTAACCCCGGCGTCAGTCGCGGCGGTCGTGCTCGACCGGTAGGCCGGCCTTCTCCCACTCAACCCAGCCGCCGGCGACCTCCGCGATCATGAGCCCCTCGCCGTCAGCGCAGGACGAGGACGGGGCAGTGGGCGAGCCCGGCGGTGTGCTCGCTGACGCTCGCGCTCGCCAGCACCCCCTGGAGGTGCCGACTGCCGACCGCGATCAGGGACGCTGACTGCGAGGCGTCGATGAGCGCCTCGACGGCGGGACGCGGGTCGATGATCACCTCGAGCGCGGGGTCGAGGTCCTCGCGCAGGCGTGCCGGCGACGTCGCCCCGGCATCGCCGGTGGCGATGACCACGCGCACCGGGAGCAGGAGCCGTCCGGCCAGCTCCTGCGCGGCGGCGAGGGCCCGGCCGGCCCCGCCCGAGCCGTCGAACCCGACGACGATCTCGCCCGAGCCGCCGACCTCCTCGTGCGCGATCAGAACCGACGCCTGGGCGTCGCGCGTGAGGGCGGTCGTCACCCGCCCGAGCACCATTCCGTCGGCGTGATCGCGGGCCCCGAGCGTGAGCAGCGTCGCCTGCTCGGCATGGACCTCCTCGAGGATCCGCTCGATCGCACTGCCCTCGCGGAGGTGAAGCTCGACGTCACGGATCGCCTCGATCCGCTTGAGCGCGTTGTGGGCCTGGGCGACCGCGGCGAGATCACCGGTTGGCTGATCGCCGTCGTAGGGGTCGCGGACGGTGACCATGGTCAGCGAGGCCGTGGCGGGCATGAGCCGGGCGGCCGTCCGCGCGGCGGCGATGCTGCCGGGGTCGTAGTCGACCGCGCAGACCACCCGGTCCCAGACGGTCGGCGGCATGAAGGTCACGACATCGATTGTGCAAGCCCAGGCCGACTCGAGGGCAGCGCTGCAAGTACGGATCGTGCTCCGTACATTCCCTGTCGCATGCGCCTAGGCGCGCGTGGCCCGGACGAGCGCGTCGAGCGCGGTGCGCACGCCCTCGGGGGTCTCCACGGGGCGTCGCACGCGATCGGCCCGCGCCACCTGCAGCCCCGACTCGGCGAGATCACCGACGACGTCCTCCGCGGTGTAGAGCACCGCAGGGTCACGCGGTCCGCCGTAGCCCTCGGCGAGGTTCGCACTGTCGTGGGCGACGACGAGCAGCGTCCCGGCCGTCCCGACGGCGTCGGCGGCGCGGCGGAGAACGCGGGCGCGCTCGACGGCCGGAACCTGGAGGTAGAGCACGATCACGAGGTCGGAGGCCCGCGGCTCGGGCTCGTACTCGAGCAGGTCGGCGACGATCCACTGCGCGTACACGCCGCGGTCGGCGGCGAGCCGCTGCGCGGTGCCGATCCCGACGGCGGAGAAGTCAACGCCGGTCACCTCCCAGCCGCGCTCGGCCAGCCATACGGCGTTGCGCCCCTCGCCACAGGCGAGGTCAAGCGCGCGGCTGGGCGGCAGATCCTCCGTCTCGGCGACGAGGAAGCGGTTCGGCTGAGACGTCCAGACGAGCTCGTGCTCGCCGTAGCGTCGATCCCAGGTGGCGGCGTCCATGGGCGCTCAGGCCTCCGCCGCCCGCTCGACGACGCCGGCCAGCCGGCGGCGGACCTCCGCGGCGGTGTCGGTGAGCGCGTCGTTGCCGACGATCGAGAGCATCCGCTCGGCATCGATCGCCGCGATCCGCGTATCCCCGTCCTGCACGTACACGACGACGTTGCACGGCAGAAGGACGCCGAGCTCAGGCTCGGCCTCGAGCGCTCCATGGGCGAGCCCCGGGTTGCAGGCTCCGAGGATCACGTAGGGCTCGCGGTCGACGCCGAGCTTGCTCTGCAGCGTCGCCTGGACATCGATCTCGGAGAGGACGCCGAAGCCCTCCTCGGCGAGTTCGCGACGAACCCGGGTCACGGCGTCGGCGAAGCCGTGCTCCGTGGTCGCGCTCACGGTGTAGCTGAGGTCAACTCGAGACATGCGTGCTCCAGTTCTTTTCGCTTGGCCCGCGCCGCCTTCTCGCGCTGCTCGCGCGCCTGCGGCGGCTCGGTGTAGTGGGTGTCGAGGTAGTCGAGGATGTCCGCCTCGCCGGCGACGATCGCCGCGCCGGCCACGAGCACGGGGATGCTCCGCACGCCCGTCGCCCGCTCGAGTTCGCTCCGTGCCTCGCGCTCGACCGGCACCGGCCGGGCGACGAACGGGAGCGAGAGCTCGGTGAGCCGCTGGCGGACCCGGTGCGAGGCCGGGCACCACTCCGTCTGCCAGAGCTAGAGCGTGCTGGGCATCGCTGTCGTCTCCATCTGCATCAGGCGTGGCCGAAGGTGACGTCGGGCAGCAGACGGCGCAGCCAGCGCGGCAGGTACCAGGCCGAGCGGCCCATCACGCGGAGCAGCACTGGCAGCAGGAGCAGGCGGATCAGGGCCGCGTCGAGCAGGACGGCGACGCCGAGGATCACGCCCATCTCCTTCGGGGGCAGCGGTCCCGAGAGGGCGAAGGTGAAGAACACCGCCACCATCACGCCGGCGGCGGCGAAGATCACCCGGCCGGAGTGGGCGACCCCGCCCACCATCGCCGCACGAGGATCGTGGGTGTGGTCCCAGTGTTCCTTGGCTGCCGAGAGCAGGAACACCGTGTAGTCCATCGAGATCGCGAAGATCATCGCGAAGAAGAACACCGGTCCCCAGGCATCGAGGAACCCCTGGGGCTGGAAGCCGAGCAGCGGGTGCAGCGCCCCGTCCTGGAAGACCCACTTGGCGACGCCGAACGCAGCGCCGGTGGCGAGCAGGTTGGTGAGCACGGCGACCGCGGCGATCAGCGGCGCCTGGAGGGCGATCAGCAGGAGCAGGAAGCCGAGCGCCATCACCACTCCGATGACGAGCGGCGTCTTCGCCGCCAGCGCGGCCTGGAGGTCGTGGTTCTCGGCGACCGCGCCGCCGATCAGCGCCCCCGCCGGCAACGCGGCGCGGAGCCGGTCGATCGTCTGCCCGACGGCCGGGTTGGAGGGATCGTGCGTGGGCACCGCGGTGATGAGCGCGTAGCCATCCGAGGTCTGCGTCGGCATCAGCGCGGCGATCCCGGGGTCGCGACTCGCGATGAGCGCGGCGGTGCTCGCCTTGTCGGCCGGGACGACGATCTGCAGCGGCCCGGTCGCTCCGGGGCCGAAGGCGCGCTGGACCTCGTAGTAGCCGACCCGCGAAGCGTCGCCCGTGGGCACGACCTTGATCGAGGGCATCGCCGTCTTCAGCTGCGTGACGGGGATGGCGAGCCCGATGAGGATGACGAGCGCGAGCAGGCCCCAGCGGACCGGTTGGCGCCAGAGGCGCTCGCCCCAGCGCTCGAATCGCGGAGAGCGGTGCTCGCCGGAGTGAGCCCACGGCAGGGCGAGCTTGTCGACCCGGGGGCCGAGCTTGGCCAGCACGGCGGGCAACAGCGTGAGCGTCGCCGCGAGCACGAAGATGACCGCGAGCATGATCCCGAGGCTCATCGACCGGAAGGCCGGACTCGGGACGAACATGACCGCGCTCAGCGAGATGAGCACCGTCGCGCCGGAGAACAGCACCGCCTTGCCGGCGGTGTCCATCGCCACGGCGGTCGCCTCGACCGGGCTGAGGCGGTGGCCGAAGAGGGCGCCCCGGAAGCGGTGGACGACGAACAGCGCGTAGTCGATGCCGAGAGCGAGAGCGAACATCAGGGCGAAGTTCATCGCCCAGATCGAGATCGGCGAGAGCAGCGTGCCGAGGTAGAGCAGCCCGGCCGCGCACATCAGCCCGATCATCGTCAGCATCAGCGGCAGCCCGGCGGCGACGAGCGAGCCGAAGGCGAGCAGCAGGATCCCGAGCGTGACCGGCCAGGAGATGACCTCGGACTTGAGCATCGCCGAGCGGTTGGCGGCGTTGAAGTCAGACCACATCCCCGAGGCGCCGGTGAGGCGCACGAGCACGCCGGCCCCGGACAGCGCCGCGAGCTTGCCCTTGACGTTGTCGGCGGCTCTGACCATGCCGTTCGGGCTCTTGGCCGCGCCCGCCTGGACGATCGCGGTATGCCCGTCGCGGGAGATCGAGACGCCGGCCGCGGGGGCGACGATGCTCTGCACGGCGGAGTTGCCGCGCAGCGTGCGCTCGACGCGGGCGATCGCGCTCTGGAAGGCCGGGTCGGCGACGGTGCTCGTCGGCGAGTAGATGACCGTCATCAGCGCGTAACTCGAGAGGCCGTGGAAGTTCTTGTCGATCAGCTGGCGCGCCTGGACGGACTGGGATCCGGTCGTCTCCCAGCCGGCCCCCGACAGGGCGGTCTCAACCCGCGGGGCGAAGAACCCGAGGGCGATCGCGACGACGAGCCAGCCGATGAGCACGAGGCGGAAGTGGGTCGCCGTGTAGCGGCCGAGACGGCCGATCGGGCCGACGCGTGCGGCGTGCGGATAGTCCTCGGCCGCCGGGACTTCCGGCGGGGCGCCGGCGAGGCCGAGATGCGGATGCTCGGAGATCGCCATCAGGCGCTCACGGCCTGCGCGTCGGCGGCCTGCGCGTCGGTGGCAGCGGCGATGCGGTCGATCGCGTCGACGAGCGCCTCCGCAGGCACGACGCCGGCCTGAGCGGCGACCGGCTCACCATCCTTGAGGACCAACAGGGTCGGGATCGAGCGGACGCCATAGCGGGCGGCCAGTGCCGGCTCGGTATCGACGTCGACCTTCGCGAAGCGGTAGTTCGGCCGCAGCTGGGCGGCGCGCTCGAACTGCGGCGCCATCGCCCGGCACGGGCCGCACCAGCCGGCCCAGAAGTCGATGACGGTGATCCCGTCTGGGTCCGCGGCGGCGGCGAACGTGTCGGCGGTGAGATTCTCGATCGTGCCCATGTCGGCCCTCGTTCCAGATGATCCGTTCTGACTGCTCCACAACTGTACGGTGTTGCAGCAGGACAGTAGCACGCCGGTGGACCATACGCAACTGAACAACTACATGCTTGTGGTACTCTGATCGGCGTGAGCTTCTCCGATCGCCCCCACCCCCTCCCCGAGCCGCTGATCGAACTCGTCGCCCAGCGCTTTCGCGTGCTCGGCGAGCCGATGCGGATCAAGCTGCTCGACCGGCTCCGCGACGGTGACGCCACGGTCGGCGAGCTCCAGCAGGCGCTCGGCGCCACCCAGCAGAACGTCTCCAAGCACCTTGGGATCCTGCACAGCGCGGGGATGGTGACCCGCACCAAGGTCGGCAACCACACCCGGTACTCGATCAGCGACCCGTCAGTGTTCGAGCTCTGCGACAACGTGTGCGGCGGCGTCCGCCGGCAGTTGCAGGACCTCGAGGCGATCCTCCAGCCCGGCTAGAGCGCGGGACTTCACCGGACGTTGACACCCGGGCGACGTCTCGGCGACATCGTCCGGTCTGCGAGGGTCGATCATCGGGTCAGCGGCCGACTGGGCCGGCCGCCCGGGGCACAGAGCCTCGCCGGGCGCCTCTTCTCTTCCTCCTCGGGCGTCCGGCGAGGATGTCCCGGCCGGATGGGCGCACGGCGGGCAGAGCCGCGATCTGCGGGAAGCTACGGTCTCGACACCCGCGACTTCTGCCGAGGCTCGGGCATGGTCACCTCGTCCGCACGGCGGCCGCGCTGGCTGGGGATGGCGCTGGCCGTATCCGTGTACCTCTGCATCTACGCGGCCTGGCAGGCCCTCCGCTGGCCGCCCTGGGACCGGACCGTCGTCGGCGACGCCTTCTTCTTCCCGATCGCGCTCACCGCAATCGGGTCATTCGCCGCCGCCGCGCGGCGCTGCCACGCCCATCCGCGTCTGCGCTCGGCCTGGCTGCTGCTCGCCGCCGGCGGGCTGTCCTACCTGGCCGGCGACCTCGCTCAGAGCCTCTATGAGACGTTCGGCCGCGTCCCCTATCCATCGGTGGCCGACGCCTTCTATCTCGCCTTCTATCCCCTCATCCTCGCCGGCCTGCTACGGGCGACACCGAGACGGCGAACGACCGGCGAGCGGGTCCGCGTCGCGCTCGATCTCGCCGTCGTCGGGCTGGCCGCCGGGGCGGTGCTGATCATCGTCGTCCTCGGCCCCGAGGTCGTCGCCAGCGGGCAAGACGCCTTCAAGACGGCGGTGTCGATCGCCTATCCGGTCGGCGACATGATCCTCGTGCTCGGTCTCGGCTCGGTGGTGATGCGACCCACCCTCCCCTCGAGCGAGCTCGCGTTTCGCCTCCTCGGCGCCGGCCTCGCGTTCTTTGTCGTCGGGGATGTCGTCTACAACTACATCCAGCTGCACTCGACTTATCACGGGGGCGACCTCGTCGACTCCTTCTGGATGGTCGCGGTCGCCCTGTTCGCCGTGGCCGGGGCGGCGCAGGGAACACCCGCGCCCGGGGAGGACGAGGGCCGGGATGCGCCGATGCGGGCGAGCTGGCTCCCCTACGTCGCCGTCGCCCTCGGCTTTGGCCTGCTCGTCGCGACCGAACGGCACGACGTGATCTGGCCGACCGGAGCCGTGCTGGGGATCGCGGTCCTCCTGGCCACGCTCGTGTCGATCCGCCAGTTTCTCGCCCAGCGCGACCTCCTCCGAGCCCAGCATCAACTCACCTTTCAGGCCCTTCACGACCCGCTCACTGGATTGCCGAACCGGTCGCTGCTCTACGACCGCGTCACCCAGGGACTCGCGCGCGCCCGGCGTCGTAACGCCCCGATCGCGGCGTTGTTCGTCGATCTCGATGGCTTCAAGGAGGTCAACGACACCGTCGGGCATGCCGCCGGTGACGAGCTGCTCTGCGTCGTCGCCTACCGGCTCACCTCCGTTGTACGTGAGGCCGACACCGTGGCCCGGCTCGGCGGCGACGAGTTCGTCGTCCTGCTCGAGGAGCTGAGCCTCGACCACGCGCCGGATCTCATCGCCCAGCGCATCTGCCAGGCCGTCGGGCGGCCGATCACGATCGGCGCAGACGCGACGGTCAGCGTCAGCGCCAGCGTCGGCATCGCGCTCGGCCTCGACGGCGGCGCCAATGACCTGCTCCGCCGCGCCGACAGCGCGCTCTACCACGCCAAACGGGCGGGCAAGAACCGCTGGACGCTGTTCGGGCCCGACACCGACGGGCGGCCCGTCACCCGCGATCCGCCGAGCCCGCTTGCTGCCCATCTCGACGGGGTATAGGGTCGGCCCGATCGTGACGCGATCTCGTCACCCGGGATGACCGGCACGCTCACGCTGTACGTCTGTCACATCGACGACGGCGGGCCGCCCCCGCACGCCTGCAAGCGCGCCCAGCGTGCACTGCGAGCGGCGGGGCACGACTTCGACAAGGTGATCGCCGGCCGCGGCATCCCGTTCGGGCTGTTCACCACCGGGCGGCGGCCGCAGCTCAAGGCGCTGAGCGGCCAGGAGAAGCTCCCGGTGCTCCAGCTCCCCGACGGCTCGACGATCAGCGGCAGCGCCAACATCATCGTCTGGGCCCGCGAGCATCCGCCGTCCTCGGGCTGACCCCCGTCCCACGCGCTGACTGTTATGTGACGCGTCAGGAGACGGTCACATCTCGCGCACGGCGCTCGGGAACGATGGGCGGGCGGAGGCCGCCGGTCGCCGTACTCCATCCCCGATCCCAGGAGAACCACATGGCGCGCAGGCGCACTGTTGCACTGCTGCTGGCGATCATCGGCTGCGGGCTCGCCGTGGCCGTCGCCCAGGCCGCAGAGAGACACTCGGGGCGTGACCAGCGCACGCGGTCGTTCCGCCCCAGCGTCGGACACCGCGACCCCGATCCGGCATCTCGTCGTGATCTTCCAGGAGAACGTCTGAGCGGCCAGCAGGCCCGCTGCGGTGTCGGCCCGCGTCAGCCGCTGCTCGTCATCTCCCCCTATAGCCAGCGCAACTACGTCGATGGGACATTCAGCGCGCAGTCCTCGATCGTCCGCTTCATCGAGGACAACTGGCTGAGCTCGGAGCGGATCGGCGGGGGTCGGAGGAGGAGGCCGCGGGCACGCTCGACAGCATGTTCACGTTCGGCCACCCCCGGACCGCCCGGCTGTTCCTCGACCCCAGCACCGGGCAGCCAACCGGCCGCCGCGACGGCTCGCCAGGGCGGTCGTGGCGCGCCACCCGGCGCTGAGCTGAGTCGAGCTGTATGTCAACCGAGCCGTCGCGGCGAAGGCTGCGGCGGCTCGGTGACGCGTCGGGTCCGACGGGCGCAAGGGTAACCTTGGCCCGCAGAAGTGACCCAGGACACGCTCATTCCCGGCGTCGCACCGTCCCCGGCTCATCGCGCCGGCGCGGGGACCAAGCGCCGCCGCTATCTCGCCTTCTTCTCCGGGCACCCCTGGTGGTGGGTCGCGGTGGTGGTCGTCGGGCTCGCGATCGCGTTCGTCTCGTATGCCCGCGTCAAGCCCGCCTTCGACGCCTACGGCTGGCTCGTCTGGGGCCATCAGGCGATCCATCTCAACATGGACACCAACTCGGCCCCGTCGTGGAAGCCGCTCACCTTCCTGTTCACGCTGCCGTTCGCGTTCGCCGGCCGGGGCGCACTGTGGCTGTGGATGGTCACCTCGGTCGCGGTCGCGTTCGCCGGGGCGGTGTTCGCCGGCCGGATCGCCTACCGGCTCACCGGCCCGAGCACCGGCTGGCGGTACGCCCCGATCATCGCCGCCGTGTTCGCCGCGGCCGGCGTGCTCGGGATCAACGGCTACTGGCACTTCATCCTCATCTTCACCGCCGACGCGATGCTGGTCACGCTCGTCCTCGCCGCGATCGACATGCACCTCTGCGGCCACTACCGCTGGGCATGGGTGATGCTCGTCCTCGCCGCGCTCGGCCGGCCCGAGGTCTGGCCGATCACCGGGCTGTATCTGCTCTGGGCCTGGCGCGGGCACCCGCACATGCGCCCGCTGCTGGTCGGCGGCGTGGTCGTGATTCCGCTGCTCTGGTTCGGGATCCCCGCCCTCACCTCGCGGAGCCCGTTCGTCGCGGGCGCCGTCGCCTCCGACAGCGCGACCGGTACCACGCTCCACAGCCACCAGATCTCGGGCGTGCTCCAGCGTTTCACCGGGGTCTACGAGTGGCCGATGCACGTCCTCGTCCTGTTCGCCCTCGGCCTCGCGATCATGCGCCGCAACCGCACGTGGCTCGTACTGTTCGCCGGATCGGCGCTGTGGTTGGCGGTCGAGGTCGCCTTCGCATACCACGGCTGGCCGGCCACCAACCGCTACATGTTCCCCGCCGCCGCCGTGCTGATCGTCCTCGGCGCGGCCGCGATCGGCCAGGGGCTCGTGCTCGCCTCCCACCGTGGCCTGGTGGTCAACCTGGCCGCGGTCGCCGCCGTCATAGCGTTCCTCGTGCTGATGGCGCCCCACGCCCAGTACCGGGGCCGCCTCGTACACAACGGCATCGTCCTCGGTCAGCGCTGGGCACGCCAGCTCAACCGCTTGAACCAGGTCATCGCCAAGGACGGCGGGCCAGCGACCGTCATTTCCTGCGGGCGCCCGGTGACGACGATCTCCTACCAGTCGATCCTCGCCTGGGAGCTCGGCCGCAACGTCTGGGACGTCGGCTATGCGCCCGGCGCCAATGTCGCGCGCCACAAGCCGATCGTGTTGTTCATGCCCGTGTTCGCCGGCTGGCGGGTCCAGGCGATCCACAGCCGGCCCGCCGACGCCGCCCGCTGCGCCCGCCTGTACGCGACCACGGCGGCGGGCTGAGCGTGCCACCCTACGTGACCTTGACGGCGGGCTGAGCAGTGCGCCTGCGCCCCGACCGGCCGATGGCCCTCGCCCCCGCCACCGTCGGCGACTACCGCGAGCTCGCCCGGCGCAAGCTCCCCCGTCAGCTGTTCGACTACATCGACGGCGGCGCCTACGAGGAGCGCACGATGCGGGCCAACGTTGCCGACCTCGAGCGGGTGCTGCTGCGCCAGGTCGTGATGCGGGATGTCTCGCAGCGGCGCCAGTCGGTCGAGGTGCTCGGCGAGCAGCTCTCGCTGCCGGTGATCCTCGGTCCGGTCGGTCTCGGCGGGATGTTCGCCCAGCGGGCCGAGGTGCAGGCCGCGCGGGCGGCCCAGGCCGCCGGCGTTCAGTTCGTCGAATCGACGGTGTCGATCTGCGGCATCGAGGAGGTCGCGCACGCGATCCCCCGGCCGCCGTGGTTCCAGCTCTATGTGATGCGCGACCGCGGCTACGCCGAGGAGCTGATGGCACGGGCACGAGCCGTCGGATCGCCGGTGCTCGTGCTGACGATCGATCTCGCCGTCGTCGGCGCCCGTCACCGCGACACCCGCAACGCTGTGGTCGGCGCGCACACGCCGCTCGCGCGGGCGCTGAACGCGCTCGACCTCGTCTCGCACCCGCGCTGGGTGCGTGAGGTGCCGATCAACGGCAAGCCGCTCACCTTCGGCAACCTCGAGAAGGCCGTCCCCGAGGCCCGCACGCCGGCGGCCTTCCGCGAGTGGGTCGACGCCCAGTTCGATCCCAGCGTCACCTGGCGGGACATCGCCTGGGTGCGCGAGCATTGGGACGGACGGCTCGTCGTCAAGGGCGTGCTCGACCCCGACGACGCGCGCACGGCGGCCGAGGTCGGCGTCGACGGCGTGATCGTCTCCAATCACGGCGGCCGCCAGCTCGATTCCGTGCCGTCGACCGTTCAGGCGCTGCCCGGCATCGTGGACGCGGTCGGCGATCGGCTCGAGGTGCTCGCCGACGGTGGCATCCGCACCGGACTCGACGTCGTCAAGATGATGGCCCTCGGCGCCCGCGCCGTCCTCATCGGGCGGGCGTGGGCGTGGGCGGTCGCCGCCCGCGGCGAGACCGGCGTCCGTCATGTGCTCGACGTCATGCGGGCGGACATCGACGTCGCGCTCGGGCTCACCGGACGGACGTCGGTCACCGAGGTCGATCGCTCCGCGCTGTACGGCGCCTAGCGCCGCGCGACCGCGCACCGCCTCGCGGCTAGCTCGCCGCTTTCTCGAGCAGGCGGGCGCGACCGCGCGCCGCCCGCACCACGCCAGTCAGCGTGTCGATGTCATAGGCCCCCTGATAGCGCCGGCCGTTGACGAAGAAGCTCGGCGTGCCGGACACCCCGCTGCTGTCGGCGCTCGACACGTCATGGGCGACGCGCGCGGCGTGCTCGTGCTTGCGGATCTCCGCCCAGAAGCGCTCGAGATCCAGTCCGAGCTCCTCGGCGTAGCCGCCGATGTCCCGCGGCGAGAGCCGATCCTGATGCTCGAGCAGGAGGTTGTACATCTCCCAGAACTGCCCCTGGGCGCCCGCCGCCTCGGCGGCTTCTGCCGCGAGCTGGGCCGACGGGTGGACGTCGTTGAGCGGCAGGTGGCGCCACACGTAGCGCAGCTCGTCGCCGAACGAGGACAGCAGCTCGCGGATCACCCGCTCGGCCTGTCCGCAGTACGGACACTCGAAGTCGCCGTACTCGACGAGCGTGACGAGGGCATCGCCGGGGCCGCGCACGTGGTCGTTGTCGGGGTCGACGTCCTCGTCGAGGTCGAGGATGTCCTCGGCCGTGCTGCCGATCTGACGGGCCCGTACGCCGACCGGGATACGCCGTCCGGCCGCGAGCACCGCCCACGCGAGGAGCGGCGCGAGCACGCATGAGCACAGGACGCCGAGCTTCGCCTCGTCGAGCCGCTCGCCGGTGAAGGCGAGGCTTGAGATGAGCAGCGCAACGGTGAAGCCGATCCCGGCGACCGCCCCGCCGCCCGCGAGCACCGGGAAGCTGATCAGCGACCGCGTCCCCTTGAGCGCGGGCCGGGTGGCGAGCCAGGAGGCGACGAGGATCCCGACCGGCTTGCCGACGACGTAGCCGACGACGATGCCAATGGTGATCGGCGAGGTGAGGGCGTGGCTGATCAGGGTCGAGGTGACGTGGATGCCGGCGTTGGCAAGCGCGAACAGCGGCACGATCACGAAGCTCGTCCATGGGTGCAGCGCGTATTGGAGCCGCTCGTTGGGCGAGATCGCCGCCTGGACACTGAGCTGGGCGGAGCGAGCGAGCTCCGGCGTCGGTTGCTCGCGGAAGGAACGGGCGAGCGAGGTGACCTGCTCGAGGTCCTCGCGCGAGGGCGGGTAGGCGCTGGTGATGAGGCCAACGGCGAGCCCGGCCACCACCGGGTCGATGCCGGACTTGAACATCGCCACCCACACCCCGACCCCGACCACGGCGGCGAGTCCGCGTCGCCAGTGCGTCGGGGCGAAGCGCAGCCCGATGAGGACCGCGAACAGGGCCAGCGCGACGGCGAGCGCCGGCAGCGACACGTGCTCGGTGTACGCCGTGGCGATGACCAGCAGCGCGCCGAGGTCGTCGACGACGGCCAGCGACAGGAGAAACACCCGCAGCCGGGTCGCGCTGCGCGGCGTGAGCAGGGCGAGCGCCCCGAGCGCGAACGCGGTGTCGGTCGACATCGCCGCCCCCCAGCCGCGGCCGCCGGGCCCGCCGGCGTTGAACGCGCTGTAGATGGCGATCGGGAGGATCATCCCGCCGATCGCCGCCAGTGCGGGCTCGGCGAGGCGCTGGCGCTGGCGCAGCTCGCCGACGTCGAGCTCACGCTTGGCCTCGAGGCCGACGACGAGGAAGAAGAACGTCATCAGCCCCTCGTTGATCCAGTGCCGCAGGTCGGCGGACAGCTCGCCGCCCCCGAGCGAGACGGTCAGCTTCGTGTGCCACACCGTCGTGTACGTGTGCGACCACGGCGAGTTCGCCCACAGGAGGGCGACGATCGTGGCCAGCAGAAGCGCGCTCGCTCCCGCGGTCTCGGTGCTGAGGAAGCTGCGCACCGGCGCTGCGAGGTTGCGCGCCCATGCCGTCCTCCCGCTCGTCTGCGTGCTCACCGCTTCCGCCACGGCCGCTGATTATCGCCACCCGGATGCCCGGCACGGCGTGCGCTGCGACGGCGGGGGTCTGCGGGGCGGGAACCGGCGCGCCGCCGGGGGCGTTCGCCTAGCATCGCCGCGCAGCTGAAGCGACCGGGAGGTTCGAAGTGTCTTTGCGGGTGAGAGTGCGATGGGCTGCGGGCGTCGTCACGGCGTCGCTGGCGATGATGGTCTGGTGCGCGGCGCCGGCGGCGGCGGCGATCACTCCCACGGTCACGCTCGACCAGAGCGGCGGGACGGCCGCGGGGTCGACGGCGGCCCTTGGCATGGATCTCACCTTCGCCCCGACCGGGAGCGACTCGCCCAAGGACCTGACCCTGAAGCTGCCGCCCGGACTGCTCGCCGACGCCGCGATCGATGGGGGCAGCTGCCTGCGCGCGCACGCTCCGTCGGCCCCGTGCCAGGTCGGAAGCGGGAGTGCGAGCGCGGCGCCGGTCATCGCCGGGATCCCGACGGTGCCCGTGTCCGTCCCGCTGCGCTTCTATCTCGTCGCCCCGCCCAAGCCCGGCGACCTCGCCGGGCTGCTCATCCAGGCGACCTTCCTCGGCATGACCTCGCAACTCGGCAGTCCCGGCGAGGTGACCGTGCGATCGTCGAGCGACCCCGACGGCGTCGGGCTCAACATCGCCTTCGCCGGCGTTCCCGACACGTTCGCCGTACTCGGCCCGCTGGCCACGCCGATCTCCGTGCAGAAGCTCAGCACCACGTTCGACGGGCTGCGGCTGCCCACGAGCTGTCCGGCGACCCCGGCGAGCGTGACGGTCACGGCCGACTCGTATGCGCAACCGGCGACGACGCATCCGGCGAACGCGCCGCTCCAGGCCACGGGCTGCTCGGACCTCCCCTACACCCCGGCGTTCCATGTCGCCGTGGCCAAGGACGCCGCCGATACCGGCGTTCAGATCACCAGCGACATCACCCAGCCCGCGCGGCCGGCCCAGGCGACGAACCGGTCCGTGGCCCTCACCCTCCCCTCGAGCGTCCTCACGCCGAACGTCGGAGCGGTGCTGAGTGGCGGCATCCTCTGCGCCAACCCGGCCTCCGGCACGTGCAAGCCGATCGGCACGGCGAGCTCGACCTCGCCGCTCTACCCGACGCCGCTCGTGGGCAAGGACTACCTGACCGGATCGCTCGCCGCGCCGGCGATCACCATCGCCTTCCCGGCACCGTTTGCGCTCACGCTCCGCGGCGCGGTCGATCTGGCCACGGGCACGACGACGTTCACGGGCGTGCCGGACATCCCCCTCACCGACCTCCAGGTGGCTCTGAGCGGCGGTCCGAACGCCGTCTTCCTCACGACCTGCGCTACGCGCTCCGGCACGGCGACAAGCATGCTCACCTCGCAGAACGGCGACCGGACCGCAGTTGTCTCCTCGCCGTTCACGGTGTCGGGGTGTCCGGGCGCCTCGCCGCCACCGCCGGGCACGACCACGCCGCCCCCGGGCACACCCACGCCGCATCCCCTCACCGGCGGTCGCCCGCACATCGGCACAGCGGGCTTCTCCGGCCTCGCGCACGGGCACCCGACCCTGAGATTCACCCTCACGGCCAACGGGAGCCCGCGGCTGCGCTCCATCACCATCGCGCTCCCCGCCGGGCTGAGCTTCGTCCAGCACCGCCGGCACGGGCGGCTCTACGTCAACGGGGTGGCGCTGACCGGCGCCGGCGCGAGCTCGCTCGTCGTGCGACACGGCCGGCTCGTGATCACGCTGCGCCGACCGGTGACACGACTCGCGGTGACGATCCACCCAGCGGCCCTCAAGGAGAGCACGCAGCTACGGGCCGCGGTCAAGCGCCACCGCGTCAAGCGCCTGCGGCTGAGCATCGTCGCCATCGACGCGAGCGGACGGCACACGACGGTCACGCAGCTGGTCCACGTGTCCTCGTAGCGCCGGCCACCGTGCCGGTTTCACCGACATGGACGGTGCCCTGAGCGGGTAGCCCGTAGGGACGGCATCTGCACAAACCAGGAAAGGAAAGTCGATGGGTGATCGGACACAGCGCGCCAAAGGCAAGGCGCAGGAGCTGAAGGGCTCCACCAAGAAGCGGGCCGGCCGCGACACCGGCCGCACCGGTACCGAACTCCGCGGCGCCGCCGAAGAGGCCAAGGGCAAGGCCCGCAACGCGGCCGGCAAGGCCCGCAGCGCAGTCAAGAAGGCGACGCGCTAAGCCGGGGAGAGGGCACGAGACGCGCGGGGTTGCTCGGCCGGCGGCCCCGCGCTCTCGATCACCGGCCGGCCCAGCCGTCGGCGACCGCGCTCCGGGCGCCGGCCTGCGCGCGCCGTCGTCAGTCGAGGTAGTGGTAGGCCGGCACGGTGAGGAACTCGATCAGCTCGGCCGACAGCGCCACGCGCTCGAAGATCTCCCGCGTCTCGGCCGGTCGGCCCTCCTGCCAGACCTGATCGCCGACCTCGGCTCGGATCTTCGCCGTCTCCTCGTCGAGCACCGAGCGCACGAGCTCCGGGGTCACGGTGCGACCGTCGCTGAGGGTGACGCCGTGATGGCACCACTGCCAGATCTGTGAGCGCGAGATCTCCGCCGTCGCCGCGTCCTCCATCAGCGAGTTGATCGCCGCCGCGCCGCGGCCGCCGAGCCAGAACGAGATGTACTGAAAGCCGACGTTGACGTTCGTGCGCAGCCCGGCCTCGGTGATCTCGCCGGGCGTCCGGTCGAGGGCGAGAAGGTCGGCCGCCTGCACCGCCACCTCCGGCCGCCGGCGTTCAAGCTGGTTGGGGGCTCCGCCGAGCCCCTGCGCGAACACCTCGCGCGCGACCGGCACGAGATCGGGATGGGCAACCCACGTTCCGTCGTAGCCCTGGCCAACCTCGCGCTGCTTGTCGGCCCGGACGCCCTCGAGCGCCGCCGCGTTCGCCTCCTCGTCGCGCCGCGAGGGGATCAGCGCCGCCATCCCGCCCATCGCGTGAGCGCCGCGGCGGTGGCACGTCGCGGCGAGCAACTCGGTGTAGGCGTGCATGAACGGCACCGTCATCGTCACCGCGCCGCGGTCCGGGAGCACCATCTCCGGCCGGTTGGGGAAGCACTTGATGGCCGAGAAGATGTAGTCCCAGCGGCCGGCGTTGAGCCCGGCGGAGTGCTCGCGCAGCTCGTAGAGGATCTCGTCCATCTCGAACGCGGCCGGGAGCGTCTCGACCAGCACGGTCGCCTTGACCGTCCCCCGCTCGATCCCCAGCAGCTGCTGAGCGAGCACGAAGGTGTCGTTCCAGAGCCGCGCTTCGCGGTGGGACTCCAGCTTCGGCAGGTAGAAATACGGCCCGCTGGCGGCGGCGAGCTGCCGGCGGGCGCAGTGGTACATGTAGAGCCCGAAGTCGAAGATCCCCCCGGCCACTGGCTCGCCGTCGACGAGCAGATGGCGCTCGTCGAGATGCCACCCGCGGGGCCGCACGAGCAACGTGGCCGGATCGGGTCCGAGCTCGTAGTGACGGCCGTCGGACCCCTCGTAGGTGATCGTGCCGTCGACGGCGTCGCGCAGGTTGACGTGGCCCTGCACCATGTTGGCCCAGGTCGGGGCGTTCGCGTCCTCGAAGTCGGCCATGAACCCGTCGGCTCCCGAGTTGAGAGCGTTGATCATCATCTTGCGATCGGTGGGACCGGTGATCTCGACCCAGCGCTGACGGAGGTCGGCCGGTGGCGGGGTGACCTGCCAGTCGGAGTTGCGGATCTCGGCCGTCTCGGGCAGGAAGTCGAGGCCGCCGCCCGCGGCCAGGCGGGCCCGGCGCTCGCGACGCGCGTTGAGCAGATCGCGGCGCCGTGGGGCGATGAAGCGCTGGAGCTCAGCGACGAACTCGAGCGCGTCAGGCGTCAACACCTCCTCGTAGCCGTCCTCGAGCACTCCGTGGAGCTCGAGCCTCGCGTGCGTGGTCATGGGCGGGTTCCTCTCATCGGGCGATGTCTAAGTATGTGGTTTCCGCGCGGGCGCGGCGGGAAACCGCGGGACACCCCGCACGGCGCGGCAGGAAGCCGCGGGACGGGCACCGACGGTCAGGCGCGCAGGCTCTCGGCCGCGCACAGCGCCGCGAGCAGCCCGGCGAGGACCGCGGCCAGCGCCCACCCGACGAGGCTGCCGCCGAGCAGGAAGACGAGCATCGCGGCCACCGCGGTGATGAGCTTCGGAATCTCGGCGGTCCGCGCCATCCGGGCCATGAACCCAGCGTGACCGAGGAGGTAGACGGCGATCCCGCCGCACAGCGCGAGCCGTGCGGCGTCGCTGAGCGCATGGTCGGCGCGGTGCACGATGGCGTTGGCGCCGACGGCGAAGACGATGATCCCGGCGACGATCACCAGGTGCAGGTAGCTGTAGGCGTCGGCGGCGGCGAGCACCGGGTCGGCGTGGCGGCGCAGAGCCATCTCGGCCGCCTCCGACCAGCGGTCGAAGTACGTCCACCACAGGCCGATAGTGATGATCAGGCCGAGGGCCACAGCGGCGACGAGGGCATCGCTGAGCGGCTCGCGTCGCGCGCCGACACCGATGGCCACGATCGACTCGCCGAGGCAGATGATCACGAACAGTCCGTATCGCTCGGCGAAGTGCGCGACCGCGACCTCCGGGATGCCGCGCAGGCGCTCGCGGGTGAGCCAGGCCGGGCCGGCGTAGTCGATCGCCGCCGCGGCGACCCAGAACAGGACCTGGGTGAGCCCGTGGAACAGCGCGCCGATGAGCAGCAGCCCCATGCCGACCAATACGGTGATCGCGAAGCCCGAGATCGAGCGCCACGACGCCTGGCCCCGGCGCGAGGCGTCGACGTACATCGCGAGGTGCAGGAGCCGCACGACCGTGTAGCTGGCCGCGAACAACATCGCCCGGCCCGAGTAGGCCTGTGGCAGCGCGAGACCGGCGATGAAGATGAATAGCGTCGCCGGTAGGAGATGCAGGCGCAGGCCGGGCGAGTCCTCGGGCTCGGCGTTCGTCGCCCACACGAAGGCCGACCACGCCCACCACACGAGCGCGAACACGAGCATCGCGCGGCCGAAGCCCGCCCAGGTGAGCGAACGCGAGAGCAGCGCGGTCACCTGCGTGACCGCGTAGACGAAGACGAGGTCCCAGAGCAGCTCGAGCGGGCTGGTGCGTCGTTCGATGGCGCTAGCGTGCCACCGCGCGCGGCGCGTCGCGGTCGCCCTGGGCATCGCGTAGCGGGCGAGGGCGCGCTCGTAGTCGTCGAAGCGACGGAACACGCGTGTCCACGACCACCCCGGACGCGCGCGGAGCTCGCGGCTGCGATCCGGGTCGCCGGGACGCGTGCGGTTGCGCGCCGGGGCCCGACGGTCGGCCGGGGCGGCCTGCGCCTCGGCCACTGCACCGCGCCGCTCGCGTCCGGCGACGAGCGCGCGGTGCTCGGCCATCGCCGCGGCGAGCTCGGGCGACGGGCCGTCGTCGGCGAGCAGGCTCGCCTCGAGGTGTGTGCGCAGGATGAGCAGCTCGCGCTCGCTTGCGCGCCGCGCCGTGGCGCCGCAGGAACCCCGGAAGGCGAAGCGATCCCACGCCTTGGCAAACGATATGCAGTCCGTCCGCCCGCCGGCCCGGTGGGCGGCGAGCATCGGGCAGATCCCGTCAGGGTTCGTATAGGCCCCGACGATGATGTCGTTGCGCTGAATCCCCTCGAGCATGGCCACGCGGGTGCGCCGGGGCAGGCATTCGATCGTCTGCCTCAGCTCGTTGATCGTCGCGCGGCGCCGTTCTCGCATAGGGTTCATCGCCTCCCAACAGGCGGCGCGGCCGCTGTATAGGCGACCGTCGGGCTGCTCAAGCCAACTCCTTGGCGCGAAAGGAACCTTGCAGAAATGAAGCTTGGAGTTCACGTCGGCTACTGGGGACTCGGGATGGGTCCCCAGGACCAGTTGCACGTCGTCCAGGAGGCCGAGCGCCTCGGTTACGACTCTGTGTGGGCCGCCGAGGCCTATGGCTCGGACGCGGCCACCGTCCTCGCCTGGCTCGCCGCCGGGACCACGACGATCAAGCTCGGCTCGGCCATCTTCCAGATGCCCGGCCGCAGCGCGGCGATGACCGCGATGACCGCGGCGACGATCGACGAGCTGTCCGGCGGGCGGATGGTGCTCGGCATCGGCTCCTCCGGGCCGCAGGTCGCCGAGGGCTGGCACGGCCAGCGCTTCGCCCGCCAACTGCTGCGCACCCGCGAGTACGTCGAGGTCGTCCGCATGGCCCTCTCGCGCCAGCGCGTCGACTACCACGGCGAGACGATCGAGCTACCCCTCCCGGACGGGCCCGGCAAGGCGCTCAAGCTGACGATCGCCCCGAAGCAGGAGCGGATTCCGATCTACCTCGCGGCGATCGGCCCGAAGAACACCGCGCTCGCCGGCGAGATCGCCGACGGCTGGATTCCGACCTTCTTCTCGCCCGAGCACGTCTCGGAGTTCCGCGCCCTGCTCGAGGAGGGTGCCCAGCGCTCGGACCGCTCGCTCGACGGGTTCGACATCGCCCCGACGGTCAACGCCTACATCTCCGACGACCGGGAGCTCGCCCGCAACCTGATGCGACCGATCCTCGCGCTGTACATCGGCGGGATGGGGTCGCGCAAGCAGAACTTCTACAACAACCTCGTCCAGCGCTACGGGTTCGAGGACGCGGCGTCGACGATCCAGGACCTGTACCTCGACGGCAAGCAGGCCGAGGCCGGTGCGGCGATCCCCGATGAGCTCATCGACATGGTCTCGCTGTGCGGCCCGCGCGACGTCGTCCGCGACCGTCTCACCGCCTTCCGCGAGAGCGGGGTCGGCACGCTGATGATCACGCCGATGGCCTTCACCGCCGAGGACCGCATCCTCCAGCTCCGCGCGATCGCCGACCTCGCCGGCTGAGGATGGACGGCAGTGGGGACTCGGCCGGGCGGCTGAGCATCTTCCTCGGCGCGTTCGGCCAGCCCGGACATGCCTTCCCGATGCTCGCGCTCGGCCGGGCCCTCGTCGCGCGTGGACACCGCGTCACCTACGAGACGTGGACGCGCTGGCGTGAGCCGGTGGAGGACGCCGGCATGGACTTCGTCGCCGCGCCCGAGTACCCGGTGTTCCCGACCCGGGAGCGCCCGCTGAAGCCCTATGAGGCGGTCGTGCTGGCCACCGCGCAGACGCAGCCGGCGGTGCGGAATTGCGCGGCCGACGTCGTCGTTCACGACATCCTCACCCTCGCACCGGCGATGGCCGGCGAGCTCGAGGGACGCCCGGTCGCCACCCTCATCCCCCATGTCCATCCGAGTGGGGCGCCGGGGGCGCCCCCCTACGCGTTCGGAGCGCGACTGCCGCGGACCGGCGCCGGGCGCGCGCTCTGGCAACTGCTCGAGCGTCCGGTCGAAGCCGGCCTGCGCCAGGGCCGGACCGAGCTCAACGACTGCCGCCGCCGCCTCGGGCTCCCACCGGTGGAGCGGCTGCACGGCGGCCTGAGCACCCAGCTCTGCCTCGTCGGGACGTTCCCCCAGCTCGAGTACCCACGGCCATGGCCGGCCTCGACGCACGTCGTCGGGCCGCTCATGTGGGAGCCGCCGTATCACGACGTCGAGCCGCCCCCCGGGGACGATCCGCTCGTGTTGATCGCGCCCTCCACCGCCCAGGATCCCGACCATGAGCTGCTGCGGGCGGCGCTGCTCGGGCTCGCCGGCCAGCCGGTGCGGGTGCTCGCGGCGACGAACCGCCGGCCGCTGCGCCACGCCGTGCCGGTGCCGCCGAACGCACGGCTCGTCGACTGGGTGTCGTACTCACGGGCGATGCCGGCCGCCGACCTCGTCGTCAGTCACGCCGGCCACGGGACGGTCGTACGGGCGCTGTCGTGCGGCACGCCGCTCCTCGCCGTGCCCCACTCCGGCGACATGGGCGAGAACGCCGCGCGGATCGATTGGGCGGGGGTCGGCGTGCGGTTGCCCTGGCGCCTGCTCTCGCCAGGGACGCTGCGCCTCGCGGTCCGTCGCGCGCTATCCGAGCCGGCGTTTGGCGCCCGGGCCCGGGAGATCGCCGCGTGGGGAGCCGAGCATGACGGCCCGGCCCGCGCGGCCACGCTCGTCGAGGAGCTGGCCCGGGGCGGTCAGCCGCCGGACGGCGCGGAGTCGTCCGCGATGCCGCCGTCGTGGGAGCGGACGTACTCGGCGAGCTCAGGCGAGTCGCCTTCGAGCCGGTCCACCGGCTCGCCGTAGCACGTGCAGAGGTCGACGACGACGTGCGCGTCGCCCACCTCGACTGCCCGCCAGGTCGCGCCGTGCTCGACCCACCGCTTGAGGTCCGCGATCTGCAGCGCCGGCCGCACGGCGCGGCTCAGGCCGCGGCGGCCGCCGCCGGGTGCGCCTTCGCCCAGTCGGCGATCGCCTTCGAGCCGTCGATGACCTCGCCGTCGTCGAGGACAAGCGTCGGCACCCAGTAGTTGCCGGTCAGCTCCTTGACCTTGCGCCGGCCGCTGGTGACCTGCAGGAAATCCGGCAGCATCCCGAGCCCGTAGCTCTTGACGACCTCCGGCTGGTGGCCGGCGTCGACGAGCGCGTGGTAGGCGGCGCCGCAGGGATGGCCGCCGGGGCGCGGGGCGGCGGTCCAGGTGCCGTAGCAGACGTATAGCTTCATGCCCTCGACGATACCGATGGCCCCCGGGGAGCGGACCGTCCGGCGCGGCGGGACGCGGACCGCCCGGCGCGCGGTGGGCGCACCCTCCGGCGTCAAGCCGTAGTCCGGTGCAGCCGGACGGCACGTTTCTGCGGATGGCCGGCGCGGCGCCGTGGCCTAGATTTGCGGTCACCGAGGCGAAAGGAGGGATTCACCATGACCGTCCTCGCCAGGACCCTTGCTGTGCTGCTGCTCGCCGTGCTGCTGATCGTCGTCGGCATCGCGCTCGGCCCCGCATTCCTCGTCCTGCTGTACATCGGCGCCGTCGCGTTGGTCATCGCCGCAGTGATGTGGCTGCTCGAGGTGCGCAACGACCGACACGGAGGGACGTCGCTGCACACGTAGCCACCCGGCTCCGATCCCCCGCCGCGGGTCCCGCCTCGGTCCGGTGCGCTGAGCGCCGGGCCCAGGTGCGCCTGTGGCCAGCCTGCGCCGCGCGCGCCGCGGGAGCACTCGTGCATCCGTAACCCCCGGCGTGTAAGAAGCCTGACCGCGGGGTAGCGATGAGGTGATAGCAAACGGTCGATCGGAGGTGCCATGAGCTCGGACCAGGGCGAGCGTTATCGGCAAGCCGCGGAAGATGCCCTTCAGCAACTCGATTGGTGCATCGGCTACCTGCACGGGATCCGCAAGGAGAAGATCTCCCGGCAGTTGGCCCGCAATCGCAGCCATATCCGCCAGAGTCTGCTGCGGCAGTCACAGCAGCCGCTGCCGTCCGAGGTGACGAGCCAGAGCTGACGCGCCGGCACACCCGGCGAACAGCGCGTCCCCCGCGCGACCAGATCGGAGGACAGATGAAGTATTCGTACTACGACCTCGGAGAACAGTCGACGGGCACGGGCGTGTCCGTCAATCTGACCGGTAGCTCGGCCAACGTCATCCTGCTCGATGCGGTCAACTTCGCTCGCTACCGGGCCCGCGAGCCGTTCAGCTACACCGGCGGGCTCCAGGTCGCCACCCCCGCCGAGCTCACGATCCCCAGGGACGACCACTGGTTCGTCGTCGTCGACCTCGGCGGCTACAGTGGCCGCGTCCGGGCGACGGTCGAGATTCATCCGCTCGAGTCCGCCGGCACCCCGGGCGCGGCGACGGCGATCGCACCCGCCGCCGGCTGAGCCTCAGCGGGCCGCCGGCGTCAATAACAACAAACGCCCTGGCTGAGCCAGGGCGTTTCAGGAAGCTCCGGGGGTGGGACTCGAACCCACAACATTTCGGTTAACAGCCGAACACTCTGCCAATTGAGTTACCCCGGATTATGGTGTAAAGGGCTTGGCGCTACCCGTCCGGATAATTTAGCGGCAGCGCGCGCCCGCCGTGCTCCACCTCGGCGTGGCAGTTCGAGCACAGCAGAACGCACTTGCGTGCCTCCGCTCTGAGCGTCTCCAGCGCGAGGCCCACGCCACTCGCGCTGACGTTCAGCCGCTTGAGGCTCGGATCGAGGTGGTGAAATTCGAGCGCCGCTGGATGGCCATCGTAGCCGCACACGCAGCAACGGCCGCCCGCCTCAGCGACGAGGATCGCCTTGACCTTCCGCCGCCGGCGATTGATCGCCTCGACGCGACACCTTTTGCAGCGGAAGTAGCCCCGCCCCTCGAGGACGAACTCTGTCTCGCCGTGATGCTCACACGGAAGGACCACCGTCTGCACGCCGTCAGCCTTGGCCTGCTCGACGAGCGGCGGGCTGCGTCGCCGGGGCGGGTTCTTCGTGCTCAGCCCATGGCGCTTCAGCCAGTGCCGCACGGTCGCCTTACTCCGATCGAGCTCCTCCGCGATCTGCGCGATGCTCATTCCCGCCTCGACGAGCGCCGTCAGACGCTCCTCGATCCCGCCACGCGCCGCGTGCCTCTCCCGGTTGACGGCGAGCAGACCGTGCTTGTTCATCCAGTAGGAGACGGTGGAGGGATGCCGGCCGAAGTGGGCTGCGATCTGCTCGAGCGTCCAGCCCTTCCCCAGCAGCACCTTCAGCGATTCCCCGTCCACCCCGCGCCTCCGCCTCGTTCGTCCAACACGAACATATGTTCGCACACGGAACGGATGGATCGGGCGGGCCCTAGAGAGCGGCGGCTAGACCGCGTTCTCCATCTTCGTGACGACCTCGTGGATCGCCTCGAGCACCTGCTCGCGCTCGCGGGCGAGGTCGGCGATGCCGCCCGAGCGCTGGGCACGGGTGCGGGCGATCGCCCGGTCGAGGCGGGAGCGCTCGAGCAGCAGGCGGGCGTGCTCGAGGCGCTCGGGGTTCGCCTCCCGCCCCCGGCCCGCGAGGGCGACGAGGTCGGCGATGACCCGGGCGAGCTCGGTGTCGTCGGACGGCAGGTCGGCGAGCGGGGCGCTGAGGCGCCCGGCGAGATGGTCGGCGGCGCGGCGGAGGATGTCGCTCGTGAACAGCTGGTCGAGGTCGCTCGACGCGAGCGCCGTCTCCCCCGCCTCGGGCAGCGCGAGGCACAGCGCGAGGAACGTCCGCTCCCACTTGATCGCGTGATCGATGACCGGCTCGGGACGCGCGAGCGGTGCCATGCCGCCGCCGTTGCTCGGTGCCCCACCGGCCCCGGCCCCACCACCGCGACCCGCGCCGGTACCGCGCGCGGCGCCGCCCAACGCGCCACCCTCGAGCAACGTGGCCAGGCGCGCCTCGGAGAGCTCGAGCATGCCCGCGACGCGCTGCACGAGCTCGTCGCGCTGGAGGCTCGGGGGCATCTCGGCGAGCACGGGGCGCAGCTCGGCCAGCGCGTTGTCCTTGCCCTCGGCGTTCCGCAGGTCGGCGCGCTCGAGGATCTTCTCGACCTGGAAGACGACGAATGGGACCGAGCGGGCGACGCGCTCACGCAGGGCCTCGGCGCCGTCGCGCTCGATCAGCTCGGCCGGGTCGGCGCCCGGGGGCAGCGGCACGACGCGCAGGGTGAGCTTCTTGTTCGCGGCGAGGCGGGCGGCGCGGAGCATCGCCTCCTGCCCCGCGCTGTCGGCATCGAGGCAGAGCTCGAGCACCGAGACGATCCGCTCGAGCTCGCGGATCTGCTCCTCGGTGAGCGAGGTGCCCATGATCCCGACGGCGTTCTGTAGCCCGGCCTGGTGGAGCGCGAGCACATCCGTGTAGCCCTCGACGAGGATCATCCGGCCGGCCCGAGCGGCGGGACCGCGGGCGAAATCGATGCCGAACAACTGGCTGCGCTTGTGGTAGAGCTCGCTGTCGGAGGTGTTGAGGTACTTCGGCCGCTGGTTGTCCCGCATCGCCCGGGCGCCGAACCCACGCACGCGGCCGCGCGCGTCGGCCGACGGAAACATGATTCGCTCGCGGAAGCGGTCGTAGATCTGGCCGGGACGGTTCTTCGAGCGCTGCGCGAGCCCGGCGGCGAGCAGCTCCTCCTCGCTGAAGCCCGCGCTCCGCGAGGCGCGCAGCATGCGGTCCCAGGCGCTCGGCGCGTAGCCGACCCGGAACTCGCGCAGCGTCTCCTCGGTGAGCCCGCGGCCGAGCAGGTAGGAGCGTGCCGTGTCCGCTTCCTGAGCCTCCCAGAGGTAGCGGGCGTAGAAGGTCGCGGCCCGACCGAGGATTGAGTACAACCGCTCGCGGCGCGCCCGCCGCGACGCGGCCTCGGGATCTTCGTCCTCGGTCTCGAGCGCCACCCCGAACCGGTCCGCGAGCGCCTCGAGCGCACCCTTGAAGTCGAGGCCCTCCGTCTCCATCACGAACGTGAACGGATCGCCGGAGACCTGGCAGCCGAAGCAGTGGTAGTGCTTCTCCTCGGGCCGGACGTGGAAGGAGCCGGTGCGCTCCTCGTGGAACGGGCACAGGCCGAAGTAGCTGTCGACGCCGGCACGCCGGAGGTCGGTCCGGGCCGAAACGAGGGCGATCATGTCGACCGCATCGAACACGCGGTCGCGGGAGTCGGCGGTGTAGCGGGTCACGGCGCGAACGCGGCGGGGATGCTGATCGACTCGAACGTGCGGATGCAGAAGCGGTCGGTCATCCCGGCGAGATAGTCGGTCACCCGCCGCGAGAGCGGGCCGTCGGGGATCGAGTCCGGAATCTCCTCGGGATGGGCGCAGAGGTGGTCGAACAGGGTGCGCATGACGAGCTCGATCTTCGCCCCCTCGCGCGTGGCCGCGGGCCCGAGATACACGCGCTCGAACATGAAGCGCCGCAGCTCGCCCATCGCCGCCCCGATCACCTCGCCCTGGACGATGTCGCCGGCCTGCTCGGAATGCTCGACGAGGTCGTGGACGAGCAGGTCAACGCGCCGCGAGCCGGTGTCGCCGAGGATCGCGATCGGCTCGGCGGGCAGGTCGTCGTCGCCGATCACCCCGGCGCGCAGGGCGTCGTCGATGTCGTGGTTGATGTAGGCGATCCGGTCGACGAGCCGGACGATCCTGCCCTCGAGCGTCACGGGCTCCGGAGCGCGACCCGAGTGCCCGAGGATCCCGTCCCGGACCTGGGCGGTGAGATTAAGGCCCTGCCCGTCGCGCTCGAGCGTCTCGACCACGCGAAGGGAGTGCTCGTGATGCAGGAAGGAGGCCCCGAAGCGCTCGGTGAGGCAACGGTGGAGCATCTCCTCGCCGAGGTGGCCGAACGGCGGGTGGCCGAGGTCGTGGCCGAGCCCGACCGCCTCGACGAGGTCCTCGTTGAGGCGCAGCGCTCGGGCGACTGTGCGCGAGACCTGGGTGACCTCGAGGGTGTGCGTGAGCCGGGTGCGATAGTGATCGCCGGCCGGTGAGACGAAGACCTGGGTCTTGTGCTTGAGCCGGCGGAAGGACTTGGAGTGGACGATGCGGTCCCGGTCGCGCTGGAACGGCGTCCTCAGCCGACAGTCGGGCTCGGGCACGACGCGGTCCGCGGGGTAGGACCGGGTGGCCAGCGGCGAGAGGTCGCGCGCCTCGCGCTGCTGGACGCGGCGAGCGAAGTCCTCGGCCACGGGACCGGTGGGATGCTGGTACACGGCGGCGGGTCTGTCTTCCACACTGCGATTCTGACAGTGCGCCGCGCTCGGAGGACGTGCTGTGACGAAGTTGGCGCAGACGCGGTGGCCGCAGGGCGCTAGCGGTGTGGGTCCCCCCTCGGAGTGGCGCCGGCCGAAGCGGGAGTTCCTCGGCCGTCGGCGGAGTCTGCGCCGTCGTCGGGCTCGGCCGTGCCGGGGAGGGGTGGTTGCGTTCTGCGGTGCGGCAGGCGTCCGGCGCGGCGGGCCTGGTCGGTGAGCAGGTACTCGATCTGGGCGTTGATGCTACGCAGGTCGTCGTCGGCCCAGCGACGGATCGCCTCGAACAGGCGAGGATCGAGTCGCAGTAGAAAGCGCTTGCTCTCGGCCATCCGGTCGGCGCTCAGCTGTAGAGCGAGCCGGTGTTGATCACGGGCGCCGGCGAGTGGTCGCCGGAGAGCACGACCATCAGGTTGGCGACCATCGCCGCCTTGCGCTCGGCGTCAAGCTCGATCAGGTCGCTGTCAGCCAGCTGCGCGAGGGCCATCTGCACGAGGCCGACCGCGCCCGTGACCATCGTCCGGCGAGCAGCGAGGATCGCCTCGGCCTGCTGGCGGCGCAGCATCACCTCCGCGATCTCAGGGGCATAGGCAAGGTGAGTCAGCCGCGTCTCCAGAACCTCGATACCCGCGGTCCGCAGCCGCGTCTGAAGCTCGGCCTGCAGGCTCTCGCTCACCTGCTCGGCGTTACCACGCAACGAGATCGAGTGCTCCGCGTAATCGTCGTAGGGATGCTCATTGGCCAGGTGCCGCAGCGCGGTCTCGCTCTGCACCGTGACGAACTGCTCGAAATACTCGACGTCGAACACCGCCTTCGCCGTATCCGTCACGCGCCAGACAACGACCGCGGCGATCTCGATCGGGTTCCCGCTGGCGTCGTTGACCTTGATCCGCTCGCTCTGGAAGTTCCGCACCCGCAGCGAGATCCGCTCCCGCCAGAACACCGTGAACGGATTCGCCCACCACAACCGCGCCTCGGTCAGCGTCCCGACGTAGCGCCCAAACAGGATCAGCACACGCGACTCGTTGGGCGCCACCACGACAAAGCCCGGAGCGACCACCCCGGCCGCGATCGCCACCGCGCCCGCAACGATCCTCACCCCCGAGCTGAGGCCACCCAGGCCAAAGGCGATCAACACGGAGACCAGGGCGAGCACCGCGAGCGCCACGGCCACCGCCGGTGGGCACGGGAACGCGTGCGCGGGCAGCTGCTCATGCGCCTGACGCCGAGCCGCCGCGCCGGGATCCGGCGAGTCATCCAGGGCTGGCCGGCCTGACGGGGGCGTGGGTTGTGGGGCGACGGGGTCGATCGAGCTCATCGCGCTCCATGATATCACGCCGATATTTTTGCGATACTAGCGCTCGCGCGGATCTACTCCGTCATGCCCATCTGGAAGCCGCCGTTGATCGTGAGCACCTGCCCGGTGACGTAGTCCGACCACGGCGAGCACAGGAAGACGACACCGCCGGCCGCCTCCTCGGGACGGCCGAAGCGCCCAAGGGCGATCTTCGACATGAGGCTGTCCCGGAAGCCCTCCGGGATCCCGATGCGGACCTCCGCCCCGGAGATCTCGGCGGTCTCTCCCGTCGTCGGCCGGGTCATGCGCGTCTCGATGAAGCCGAAGGCAACGGCGTTGACGTTGATGTTGAAGCGCCCCCACTCCTTCGCGAGCGTCTTGGTCAGCCCGACGACCGCGGCCTTGCCGGACGCGTAGCTGACCTGGGCCGCGTTGCCCATGGTTCCCGACACCGAGGAGACGTTGACGATCTTCCGGTGCACCTCCCTGCCGTCGGCGAGCTCGGCCTTGGCGGCCTCACGCCAGTGCGGGGCGACGGCCCGGCACATGCGGAACGGGGCCACGGCGTGGATGTCGAGCATCCTCTGGAACCAGTCGTCGGGCATCTTGTGGGCGGGCGCGTCGAGCGCGTAGCCGGCGTTGTTGACGAGAATGTCGATCCGCCCCCACTCCTCGAGCGCGCGGCGGACGATCGCCGCGGGCATGTCCTCCGCGGTGACGTCGCCGGCGAAGGCCGCGCAGCCCCCGCCGAGCGACCCGGCGGTCGCCTCGGCCGCCTCGGCGTCGAGGTCGCAGACAAGGATCTGCGCGCCGTGCTCGGCGAGCATCGCGGCCGTGGCCGCGCCGATGCCGCGGGCGCCGCCGGTGATCACCGCGACCTTCCCGTCCAGTAGTGCCATCGTCCTGGCCCCCTCGTCGACGTTTCGCCTGGGTTCTACCCGCTCATGCGGCGCCCAGCAACGGCCGCAGGCGGACGTGGGCGTGATGCTCGGACATCTCGGTGATCGCGCGCTCGGCCTGGCGCAGCGCCCGGTCGGAGGCCTCGGGGGCCTGCGCGAGCGACTGCCCGAGCGCGTCGACGAGGAAGCGGTAGGACTCCTCCTCGAGCGGGAACGCCGCTGACTCGCAGGAGCTGCACACCACCCCGCCGGCGGCGGCCGAGAATCCGCGCAGGTGCTCGACCTCGCCGCACTCGGCGCACGCCCCGAGCTGCGGGACGATCCCGGCGGCGAGCAGCAGCTTCATCCGGAAGGCGAGCCCGTTGGCCGCTCGCGCCTGAGCGGCGTCCCGATCGAGCAGCGCGAGCTCGTTGACCAGGAGCTGGAAGACCTCGGGATGAGGCTCGCTCGTCTCGAACAGCCGCGTGACGGCGTCGCAGGCCCGGGCGGCGGCATCGAGCGTCCGAGCCTGGTCGCGGAGCGCGCCGTGGGTGGCGACGGTGTCGACGCCGGTGACGGTGAACAGGTCGCCCCGGCCCTCGTGGAGCACGACGCGGATGTGGAAGAACGGCTCGAGCCGCGCGCCGAAGCGGCTCCGGGACCGGCGGACCCCTTTGGCGATCGCGCCGATCCGGCCGTGTAGCGGCGTGTAGAGATGGAGGATCCGGTCGGCCTCGGCGTAGCGGATCGAGCGCAGCACGATCGCCTCGGTCTTCAGTGAGCCTGCCACGACGCCCCGAACCGCATTGCTATCTTTATTGAAGTGATGAGGACCGTCACCGTGTACACAACCGATCAGTGTTCGCGCTGTGTGACCGCCAAGAAGCTGCTCACCAAGCGCGGTGTCGGCTATGAGGAAGTCAATCTGGCAAAGGACCCGGACGGTCGCGAGGAGCTCGCGCGCCAGACCGGCATGGTCACCTTCCCTCAGATCGTCATCGATGGCGAGACCATCGGGGGACTCGACGATCTCATCGCGGCCGATCGCGCCGGCCGGCTGAAGACGCTGCTCGCGGCCTAGCCTCGCCCCCTAGCCTCGTCGGCGCATCCGCGGGCGCTGCTGGCAGTGCTCGCACACGTACGTCCCGCGCCCGCCGACGACGATCTTGCGGATCGGGGCGTCGCAGCGCGGGCACGGCTCGCCCGCCCGCGTGTGGACGAGGAACCGGTCCTGAAAGGAGCCGCGGGCCCCGTCGACATGGCGGAAGTCGTCGATCGAGGCGCCCTTCGCCTCGATGCCCGCGCCGAGCGCCTGCTCGATGCCCTCGCGCAGGAGCTCCCACTGGGCGGCAGTGAGCCGGCCGGCCGGCCTCAGCGGATGGACGCCGGCGCGGAACAGGGCCTCGTCGGCGTAGATGTTGCCCACACCCGCGATCCGGCGCTGATCGAGGATGAACGCCTTGACCGGCGCGGTCCGGCCACGGGCCGCGCTCCGCAGATAGTCGGTGGTGAACGCCGGCGTGAGCGGCTCGGGGCCCAGCCGCTCCGCGAGGTACGCCTCCCGCGTGGCGCGGCCGGTCAGGAGGTGACCGGTCCCGAAGCGGCGCGGATCGACGTAGGCGACGCGGTGGCCATCGTCGAGGGCAAAGCGCACGCGGGTATGCGGCGGCTCGCTGTCCGGGTTGAACAGGAGCGTGCCGGTCATGCGGAGATGGATGAGCAGATGCCGGTCGCCGGCCAGGACCCAGATCAGGTACTTGCCCGCCCGCTCGACGCCCTCGATCCGCGCGCCGGAGAGCGCGCGCTCGATCTCACCCGGCGGGGTGGGTCGCGTCCAGCGCGCATCGAGGATCTCGGCGACGGTGACCGTCCGCCCCTCGAGGTGCGGCGCGAGCTGGCGGCGGATCGTCTCGACCTCGGGGAGCTCGGGCATGGCCTACAGAAAGGAGCGGCCCGGCAACTCGGGGGCATCGCGATCGGCGAGCCAGCGCAGAACGCTCGCCCCAACGTCGGCCATCGCGCCGTCGTGGCGGCGCGAGCCGTGGCCGGCGAACGCGGCCAGCAGCGGCACGTGCTCCCGGGTGTGATCGGTATGCGGCGCGGTGACGTCGCAGCCGTGGTCGGCGCTCAGCACGAGCAGATCGCCGGGACCGAGCGCGTCGAGCCACGTTGCGACGACGGCGTCAATCCGCTCGAGTGCCCCGCAGAAGCCGGCGACATCGTGCCGGTGGCCGTAGACCTGGTCGGTCTCGATCAGGTTGGTGAAGACGAGCCCGGAGGCGAGTTCGTCGACGAGCCGCGAGGTCTCGGCGAGAGCCCGCGCGTTGGTGGGCGCCGGGTGCTGCTCGTCGATGCCGACGCCGCAGAACAGCTGGCCGACCTTGCCGACCGAATGCACCGGCAGCCCGGCCGCCTGAACCTCGTCGAGGTAGCTGCGGGCGGGCGGCGCGAGCGAGTAGTCCCGACGCCCGTCGGTGCGGCGAAACGCCCCCGGCTTCCCGGTGAACGGCCGCGCGATCACCCGGCCGACGGCATGCTCGGCCGGCAGCTCGGCGCGCACGGCGGCGCAGATCGCGTGGAGCTCCTCGCACGGCACGAGCCTCTCGTGGGCGGCGATCTGCAGGACCGAGTCCTGGCTCGTGTAGACGATCAGCGCCCCGGACTCGAGGTGCTGTTCGCCGAAGTCGTCGATCGCCTCGATCCCGTTGTAGGGCCGGTTGCAGATCACGCCGCGGCCGGAGGCGCGAGCGACGAGCTCGACGACGTCCGGCGGGAAGCCGTCCGGATAGGCGGGAAAGCGCTCCTGCGCGACGACGCCCATGAGCTCCCAATGGCCGGCGGTCGAGTCCTTGCCGGGGCCCAGAGCGTGCAGCCGGCCGTGGAGCACCGGCTCGGGGCTCGGCGGACAGCCCACGAGAGCAAGGATCGAGCCGAGACCGAGCCGTTCGAGGGTCGGGAGTCGCAGGCCGCCGGCGGCGGTGGCGAGGTGGCCGAGCGTATTCGTACCCGCATCGCCATACGCGTCAGCGTCGGGCAGCGCCCCGACCCCGCAGGCGTCGAGCACGACGACGAACGCGCGTCTCACGTCAGCGGGTCAGGCGGGAGCGGGGCACGGCCGGCCACGACGGCGATTCTGCCAGCCGGAGCCCCGCCCGGCCCTCGGCCGCGCCGGTCGGACACCCCGGGGCCCTCGCCGGCGAGGCCCCTAGTCCTCGCCGTCCCAGTAATCGACCGGCTCGACGCGGACGGTGATGCCCAGGCCGCGGAAGGCGACCTTGCGCGAGCGCGGATACCAGCACATGTCGGCCGGGTGCCGGGGACCGTAGGCGAGGTAGGTGAGGCCGCTCGGACCGGCTCGGAACATGTGCCCCACTCCGGTCCCCGCAGGGCGGCCGACGACGCTGCCGGGGCCCACGGCCGTCTCCTCGTCGCCGAGCACGAGCACCCCGTCGCCGTCGAGGACGACGAACAGCTCCTCCTCGACGGAATGGCAGTGCTGGGCGGTCGACTCCATGCCCGGATCGACCTCGACGTACTGAAGGCCGGTGGTGACGGAGCCCGCCGCCGCGGACATCCGCCGGCGGGTGCGAGCTACCCGGGCCCGCTCCACGCGCTGCGGCTCGACGTCGGCGAGGTTGACGATCGTCGACGGCCGCTCGCCGGGCTCCGGCAGCTCGGGCGGCCCGAGCTCGGACTCGCGCACGAACTGGATCGGGGCGCGGTTGACGGCGGCGGGGACGCTCTCGACCGCGCGGTTGCCGAGCAGCGTGATCCCGATCCGCGGCATCCGCACCGCCTCGTCGCGGTCGCGGGGGCCGAACGCGAGCAGGTCGAGGGGCTCGAGGGCGTGGCAGGTGTGGGCGCCGCCGCCGGCGAGGTAGACGATGCAGTCGCCCGCGCCGATCTCGGCGGCCCGCTCGCGCTGGAGCGAGATGCCGCGACCGCCGAGCACGTAGAAGATCTCCTCCTGGCGCCCGTGCTCGTGCAGCGGCGTCGACCAGCCGCCGGCCGGGACCTGGATCCGCCGCAGGCCGATGGTCCTCGATCCGGCGGACTCCCCGACGAGGGTCCAGCGCCCTTTGAGGTGACCGAGATCGTATTCGAGGGCCCGGGCATCGTCGAGGTGCGTGACGCCCACCGCCGCTACTCCTCGTGGATCTGGGCGCGCGGATGCGCGTCGAAGTACACGTCGCGCAACCGCTCGGCCGACAGGTGGGTGTAGATCTGGGTCGTGCCGATGTCGGCGTGACCGAGCATCTCCTGGAGCGAGCGCAGGTCGCAGCCGCCGGCGAGCAGATGGGTGGCGAACGTGTGGCGGAGCGTGTGCGGGCTCATGCGGTCCTCGAGCCCCGCGCTGCGGGCGTGCCGCTGGACGATCTTGTAGAGGCCCTGCCGGGAGAGGCCGCCGCCCCGGAGGTTGACGAACACTCGCGGCTCGTCGCGCAGGCCGACGACGGCCGGGCGCCCGCGGGCGAGATAGGCCTGAAGGGTCTCGATCGCCTTGCTGCCGATCGGCACGAGGCGCTCCTTCGAGCCCTTGCCGTGCGTGCGGAGGATCCCCGCCTCGAGATCGAGGGACGTGAGCTCGAGGCCGATCGCCTCCGAGGCCCGCAGACCGCAGGCGTACATCGTCTCGAGCAGCGCGCGGTCGCGCAGCGCCGCCGGCGAGGTCCCCTTCGGCTGGCTGAGCAGCCGCGCGACCTCGTCGCGGCTGAGCACCTTGGGCAGGCGCCCCGAGGCCCGCGGCGGGCGCAGCTCGCTCGTCGGGTCGTAGTCGAGGATCTGTTCGCGGCGCAGGTAGCGGTAGAACGAGCGCAGGCAGGCGATCTTGCGCTGCAGCGTGGCCGGCGCGACGGGCCGGCGGTTCTCGGCACCCTCGGCGAGCTCGGAGACGAAGCCCGCGAGGTCGCCTGGGCGGACCTCCAGCGGGTCGACGCCCTGGCGCCCGAGGAACACTCCGAACTGCTGCAGATCGGAACGGTAGGCCTCGAGCGTGTTGCGAGAGAGCCCGCGCTCGAGCTCGAGATAGGCGATGAAGTCGAGGGTCAGCTCGGTGAGGTGACGGGCGGGGGCGGAAGCCTCGGTCGTGGCCATGACCGCGTATTCGTCTCGCCCCCCGCCGCTCCTGCCGCTGCAGCCGGCCGTGCCGGCCGCGACCCCCGGCTCAGCCCGATGCCGCGCGCCGGCGAGCGAGCCACAGCAGGGCGATCAGGGACTTCGAGTCCTCGCAGGCCCTGATTGCCGCGTCGAGCTCGGTGAGCGGCCAGGGCACGAGATCGATCCGCTCGTCCTCGTCGGCCTCCACCGGCTCGGCGAGGTCCGAGAGGCCGGTGGCCAGGTACAGCCACACCCGCTCGTCGCTGAACCCCGGGCTGGTGAAGAACGAGAACAGCTCCTCCCAGTGCGCGGCCTGCTTGCCGATCTCCTCAGCGAGCTCGCGCTGGGCGGTGGCCACCGGCGGCTCGCCGGGGACGTCGAGCTTGCCCGCCGGCACCTCGAGCGAGGCCGGATCGTCGACCGCCTCGCGCGGCTGACGGGTCAGGTAGATGAACTCGTCGTCGAGGGCGAGGATGCCGACTGCGCCCGGATGCCAGACCTTCTCGCGGGTGACCTCCTCCCCGTCGGCGTGGCGGAAGCGCTCGGTCCCGACGCGGATGAACCTTCCCTCGTAGGCGACCTCGCTGCCGATCCGCTCGAACTCCGAGCTCATGCCGCCGCCTCCTCGTCATCGTCGTCGGTCTGCCCGTCGCCCTCATCGGGCCGGAGATCGGCGATCGCGGCCTGAAGGCCGCCGGCGGCCTCGTCGACCAGGGCGATCGCGACCTCGAGCATTCCCTCGAGCGCGTCGACGCTCACGCGCTCCTCGGGCTCGTGGTTGCGCTCGGTGCCGTTGGCCAGATTCGCGCAGGGGAATCCGGCCGCCTCGAAGGCGTTGGCGTCGGAGCCCCCGCCGGTGATGATCTGGCGGGGCTCGTAGCCACAGGCCCGCAGCGCCCGCTCGGCGAGCTCGATCTGCGGCGCGCGGGCGCGCGAGCGGTAGCCGCGGAACAGCCGTTCGACGGTGAGATCGAGATCGCACTCGGCGGCGTCGGCGGCGTCCTGGAAGCGGTCGACGATCGTGCTCACGACCTCCTCGACCCGCCCCTCGGACAGGCTCCGGACCTCGGCGGCGACCGTGCACCGCTCGGGCACGACGTTCGCCGCGGTGCCGCCCGCGATCATGCCGACGTTCGCCGTCGTCTCGGCGTCGAGACGCCCGAGCTCGAGCGTGGCGATCGCCCGCGCGGCGGCGAGGATCGCGCTGCGCCCGTCCTCGGGCCGGATCCCGGCATGCGCCGCGCGACCCCGGATCTCGACGTTGATGCGGTCGTAGGTCGGGGAGGCGAGGACGATCTCGCCGATCGGCGTTGCGTGGTCGAACACGTAGCCGAAGTCGCTGCGCAGCACGCCGACGTCGAAGGCCGTCGCACCCTTCAGGCCGTCCTCCTCGAACACGGTGAACAGGAGCTCGACCCCGATCTCGGGGGTCTCCGCCCGGGCGAGCAGGTGGCGGGCGAGCTCGAGCAACACCGCGACCGCCGCCTTGTTGTCCGCCCCGAGGATTCCCGGCTGGGCGTTGTGCCAGCCGCCTTCGCTCAGCTCGGGCTCGATCGCGGCCGTCGGCGGCACGGTGTCCATGTGAGCGCAGAGGAGGATGCTCCGCGGCCCGCGGCCGGGCAGCCGCGCGAGTAGGTTGCCGGCATTGGTGGGCACGACCTCCGGGGCCTGGTCCTCGACGACCTCGAGTCCCATCGCCCGCAGCTCGGCGGTGACGCGGTCGGCACAGCGACGCTCGTCACCGGTCGGGCTGGGGATCCGGCAGAGCTCGGCGAAGGTCCGGTGCAGCCGCTCGCGTTCGGCCTCGCCCGTCCGCCTCACGACGAGCTGGCAGGGGCGGCGCCGGACTGCTCCGGGGCGGCGACCTCAGCGTCCGCGTCGGGACCGGCTGCCGTCGAGCGGCCGAGCGCGGCGCCGACGAACTCACGGAACAGCGGGGCGGGACGCTCGGGACGCGACTTGAACTCCGGGTGGTACTGGGAGGCGACGTAGAACGGATGGTCCTCGCGGCTCAGCTCGATGACCTCGACGAGCCGCTCATCGGGCGAGGTGCCCGAGCACACGAGCCCGACCGCTTCGAGCCGCCGGCGCAGATGGTTGTTGACCTCGTAGCGATGACGGTGGCGCTCGTAGACGACGGCTTCGCCGTAGAGCTCACGCACGAGGGTGTCGTCGTGGAGCTTGACCGGATCGGCGCCGAGCCGCATCGTGCCGCCCATGTCGGCGATCTCCTTCTGCTCGGGCAGCAGGTCGATCACCGGGAACGGCGTCTCCGGGTCCATCTCGGTCGAGTTGGCTCCCTCCATGCCGGCGACATGCCGCGCGAACTCGCTGACCGCGACGTGCATTCCCAGGCAGATGCCCAGGTACGGGATCTGGTTCTCCCGCGCGATCTGCGCGGCGAGGATCTTGCCCTCGAAGCCGCGGCCGCCGAAGCCGCCGGGGATGAGGATGCCGTCGACCTGCCGCAGCCGCTCGGCGACGTCCGCCTCCTCGACCGATTCGGAGTCGACCCACTCGATCTCGACCTTGCAGCCGTGATGAACGCCGGCGTGCCGTAGCGCCTCGACGACAGACAGGTAGGCGTCCTCGAGCTTGACGTACTTGCCGACGAGCGCGATCCGCACGGTCTTGTCGGCCTCGAGCGCGCGCCGGGTGATCGTCTCCCAGCCCGACAGGTCGGGGTCGTCGACGGCGAGGCCGAAGTGCTCGCCGAGGATGTAGTCGTCGACGCCCTCGTCGTGGAAGGCGAGCGGGACCTGGTAGATGTCGGGCACGTCATAGGCGGACACGACGGCCTCGACCGGCAGGCTTGCGAACAGCGCGATCTTGCGGCGGATCTCCGAGGAGAGCTGGGCCTCGGAGCGGCAAAAGACCATGTCCGGGGCGATACCGATGCGCCGGAGCTCGTTGACCGAGTGCTGGGTCGGCTTCGTCTTCAGCTCGCCCGCGTGGCCGATGAACGGGACGAGCGTGAGGTGGATGAACATGCACCGGCGCCGGCCGACGTCGACCGGGAACTGGCGAATCGCCTCGAGGAACGGCAGCGACTCGATGTCGCCCACCGTGCCGCCGATCTCGGTGATGACGAAGTCGACGTCGCTCGATTCCGCCATCAGCCGGATCCGCTGCTTGATCTCGTCGGTGATGTGCGGGACGACCTGCACGGTCGCGCCGAGGTAGTCGCCGCGGCGCTCGCGGCGGATGACCGTGTTGTAGATGCCGCCGGCGGTGATGTTCGACGCCCGGCTCGTGTTGGCGTCGGTGTAGCGCTCGTAGTGGCCGAGGTCGAGGTCGGTCTCGGCGCCGTCCTCGGTCACGAACACCTCCCCGTGCTGGTAGGGAGACATCGTGCCGGGGTCGACGTTGATGTACGGATCGAACTTCTGCAGCTGGACCGACAGGCCGCGGGAGACGAGCAGACGTCCGATAGAGGAGGCGGCGATTCCCTTACCGAGCGAGGAGACAACCCCGCCGGTGATGAAGATGAAGCGCGTCTCTCCGGTGGAGACGGTCGCGGGGCGTCGCGCGTCTTGGGCCATCGATCAATCCTCGAGTGTAGTGGACGGTCTTCACGGTAGCGTCGCGCGCGGACGGTCGGCGGCCGGCCCCGGACCGGTCGGCGAACCTCCTGCTCAGGCCGCTTTCAGCAGCTGGCGGGCGTGCTGGTTGGCGGCGCGATCGTCCTCGCCGGCGCCGAGCATCCGCACGAGCTCGCCGACGAGATCGCCCGACTCGAGCATCCTCACCGTCGTGCGGGCGGGAACCGCCGACGGGTCCTTGACGATCGTGAAGTGGCGCGTGCCGAGCGCCGCGACCTGCGGCAGATGGGTGATGCAGAGGATCTGGCGGCCCTGCGCGAGCTCACGCAGATGCTCGCCCACGGCTCGCGCGGTGTGCCCGCCGATGCCCGCGTCGATCTCGTCGAAGACGAGCAGCGGCCGGCTCGGCCCGGAAACCGGCTCGCGGCCGTGCGCCGCGCTCAGCAACGCGAGCATCACTCGCGAGAGCTCGCCGCCGGAGGCGATCTCCCGCAACGGGCCGGCCGGCAGGCCCGCGTTCGGCGCGAGTGCGAACTCGACGGCATCGCGGCCACGGGGACCGGGCCCGTCCGGGCGTGGCTGCACGTCGACCTCGAAGCGGGCCTCGGCCATCGCGAGGTCGGCGAGCCGCCGGCCCACCGCCTCGGCGAGCTCGGGCGCGGCGGCGAGGCGGCGCTCGTGCAGCCGGTCGGCGACGTCCTCGAGCTCCTCCTGCGCCGCGGCGAGCTCGGCCTCGGCGGCCTCGAGGGCGACGTCGGCGTTCTGGAGCTCCTCGAAGCGCGCGCGGCAGCGCTCGGCGTACCCGAGCACGTCGGCGATGCTCCCGCCGTGCTTGCGCTCGAGCCGGGCAAACAGCGCGAGCCGCTCCTCGACCTCCTCGAGCCGCCCCGGGGGCCCCTCGATGCCGAGCGCGTAGCGACGCAGCTCACCGCCGAGGTCCTCGGCCTCGAAGCGCAGCGCGTGCATGCGTTCGCTGAGCGACCCGAGCTCGGGGTCGATCGTCGCCGCGTGCTCGAGCTGCTGGGCGGCCGCCGAGAGCAGCTCGACCACCCCGGGGGCGCTGTCGGGGACGATCGCCTCGGCCCCGGCTGCGGCAGCCTGGCGCAGGGTCTCGACGTGGCGCAGGCGGTCGCGCTCGCCGAGCAGGGCTGTCTCCTCCTCTTCGCTCGGATCGGCGGCGTCGATCTCCTCGAGCTCGAACTGGACGAGGTCGAGCTCGCGGTCCCGGGCGCCGGCGAGTGCCCGTAGCTCTTCGGCCGTGGCCTCGACCGCGCGGACGCGCTCGTACGCCGCAGCGGCCGCGGCGCGCAACTCGGCCTGGGCCTCGCCGCAGTGCTCGTCGAGGATGTCGAGCTGGGCGGCGCCGAGCATCAGCTTGCGATGCTCGTGCTGGCCGTAGAAGGCGAGCAGCCGACCGCCGAGCTCGCGCAGGTCGGCGAGCGTCGCCGAGCGCCCGCACACGTAGGCCCGGGTGCGCCCGTCGGCCCACACGCGGCGCGCGAGCACGATCTCCTCGGCGTCCTCGGGGATGCGCTCGGCGAAGTCCGCGCCGAGATCCTCCGGACGGGCGAAGACCCCCTCGACGTAGGCTTCGGCGGCGCCGGCGCGGACGATCCCGCTGCGGGCCTTGCCCCCGAGCAGGAGGTCGAGCGCGTGGGCGAGCAGCGTCTTGCCCGCCCCCGTCTCCCCGGTGAGCACGTTGAGGCCGGGGGCGAGCCGCAGCTCGGCCCGCTCCATCAGCAGCAGGTTCTCGACACGCAATTCGTGGAGCATCGCCGGGACGGTGTACCACGGGCCGACGACGGACCCGGGGAAGCCGACCCGGGCTACTGCGCGGTGGCCAGGCGGCCGAACTTCTGGCGCAGGCGCTGGTAGAAGGTCGTTCCCGCGATCTGGGCGAGGTGGCCCTGATTGTCGAGGAAACGGGCCTCGATGTGCTCGGCCGGCTCGAGTACGCACACCGGCCGTCCGTCGACGGTGACGTCGACCGGCTCCTCCTGGGAGCGGTTGTGGATGGACAGCACGTCCTGTGGCGCGACGACGAGCGCGCGCGCGGTCAGCGAGTGCGGCGCGATGAACGAGACGACGAAGCCGGCCACGCCCCAGGCCATGACCGGGCCGCCGTTGGCGAGGTTGTAGCCGGTGGAGCCGGCCGGCGTGGCGACGACGAGGCCGTCGCAGCGGACTCGGCCGACCTCGTCCTCGCCGACCGCGTAGGCGAGATCGGCCACCCGCTTGCCGGGCTGGCGGTGGATCGAGACATCGTTGATGGCCAGCCACCGGCCCCGGTCGCCACTCAGCGAGATCCCGGGCAGCCCGAGGACGTCGAACTCGCCGGCGAACGCGCGGGCGAACCCGGGGCCGGAGTGCTCGCGGTCGACGGTGGCGAGGAACCCGATCTCCCCGTAGTTGACGGCGAACACAGGAACGCCGGAGCCCGCGTAGGTGCGCAGGGCGCTGAGGATCGTCCCGTCGCCGCCGAGGGCGAAGCAGATGTCGACCTCGCGGGAGACCGCGGCGTCGATCTCGATCCCCTCGCCGGCCTCGATCCCGTGCTTGGCCGTCTCCTCGGCGTCGAAGCGGAGGACCGCGCCGGCGGCACGGGCCTGCTCGAGCAGCAGCGCGAGTCCCGGCGCCGTCTCGGCCGGCCGCCGGTGGGTGAAGACGGTGGCGACGCGGGCCGGGGTCACGGCTCCACCTTCCGGGCCGGGTCACGGCTCGACCTTCCTGGCCGCGGCCTCGAGCTCGACCTCTCCCCCGCGCCCGGTCTCGGCCAGCCAGATGAACGTCTCGAGGTTGCCCTTCGGGCCCGGCAGCCCGGAGCTCGCGTAGCCGAGCACGGAGGCGCCGAACTCGCGGGCGGCCCCGCCGACGCCGACGAGCGCGGCGCGACGGCGCTCCGGATCCCGCACGACGCCACCCTTGCCGACCTGCTCGCGGCCGACCTCGAACTGCGGCTTGATCATGGCCAGGCCGTCGAAGCGATCGGCGGCGCAGGCGAGCACCGCCGGGAGCACCTTGCGCAGGGAGATGAAGGAAACGTCGATCACGAGCAGGTCGGGGCGGTACGGGAGTTGGTCGGCCGAGAGGTGACGGGCGTTGGTCCGCTCGACGACCGTCACCCGCGGATCGGACCGGAGCCGCCAGTCGAGCTCGCCGTAGGCGACGTCGACGGCGACGACGTGAGCGGCGCCCCGCTGGAGCAGGCAATCGGTGAAGCCGCCCGTGGAGGCGCCGACATCGAGGGCATGGCGCCCGGCGACGTCGAGCCCGAGGCTCTCGAGCGCGTTCTCGAGCTTGACCGCGCCCCGTGAGACGAACTGCGGCTCGCTGCGGACCTCGATCTCGACGTCCTCGGGCACGAGCTGGCCGGGCTTCTCCGCCCGGCGCCGGTCCGGGAGGAGCAGGACGTCACCGGCGATCACCGAGGCGGCGGCACGCGATCGCGAGGCGAACACGCCGCGCTCGGAGAGCAGGCTGTCGAGACGAACGCGCTTCACGTGGCTGGGAACGGTACGTGATCAGGCTCACACTGGAATCGGGCGGGCGCGGGCACCATCAGATCAGACGCGTGTTGCCCATCCCGGCGGACACGCGGAAAGACTTCCTCCCAGCGATCCAACGCAGAACATCTCTCCTCCCGGGAACGGCCCGCCATCTGGCGGGTCGTTTCCTTAACGGTCCGCCGGGCGGGCGTGGACGGCGGTGGGTGCCGGCGTGTCAGTGCGCGACGCGGCGGACGGTGGGCTTTCAGGGCGCGACGCGGTCGCGCTCGGCGACCGCCGCCTCGATCCGCTCGGCGATCCGCTCGCCGGTGAAGCCGACCTCCTCGTGGAGGAGCTTCGGCGCGCCGTGAGTGACGTAGTGGTCGGGGAGCCCGACGCGCAGGATCCGCGGCGTCACGCCGGCGTCGGAGAGGCTCTCCCACACCGCTGAGCCGAAGCCGCCGGCGAGGACGCCCTCCTCGACGGTGACGAGGAGCTCGTGCTCGGCCGCGAGCTGGGCGGCGAGCCCGACGTCGAGCGGCTTGGCGAAGCGAGCGTCGGCCACCGTGACCGAGATGCCGTGGGCGGCGAGGATGTCGGCGGCCTCGAGCGCCTTGGCGACGCCGGTGCCGTAGCCGAGCAGCGCGACGCGCTCGCCCTCGCGCAGGATCTCCCCGGCGCCGATCTCGAGTGTCTCGGGCTGCCCGGGCAGCGGGACCCCGATCCCCTCACCCCGTGGGTAGCGCAGCGCGACCGGCCCGTCATCGTAGGTGAGCGCGGTGTGGAGCATGTGGACGAGCATCGCCTCGTCGCGCGGGGCCATCAGCACGATGTTCGGCAGGCAGCGGAGATAGGCGATGTCGAACACCCCGTGATGCGTCGGCCCGTCGTCCCCGACGAGACCGGCGCGGTCCATCGCGAACACGACGTTCAGCTTCTGCAGGCAGACGTCGTGGACAATCTGGTCGTAGGCCCGCTGAAGGAAGGTCGAGTAGATCGCCGCCACCGGCTTGCAGCCCTGGAGGGCGAGGCCGGAGGCGAGCAGGATCGCCTGCTGTTCGGCGATGCCGACGTCGAAGTAGCGATCGGGCAGCTCGCGCTGAAGCATGTTGAGCCCGGTGCCCGAGTTCATCGCCGCGGTGATGCCGAGCACGCGATCGTCGCGGCGGCACTCCTCGACGAGGGCGTTGCCGAACACCGAGGTGTACTGAGGTATCGCGGGCTTGTCGGAGGCCGGCTTGGCCGGGGCGACGGCCGGGGCGCCGTTGGCGATCGACTTCGGCTTGGCCGCGTGCCACTTCTCCATGCCCTCGAGGCCGCCTTCCTCGGCGGGCGCGAAGCCCTTGCCCTTGACCGTCGCGCAGTGGATGACGACCGGCCGCTGGGCGGCGAGCGCCTCCCGCAGCGCGCGGCGCAGGGCACGGACGTCGTGGCCATCGATGACGCCCATGTAGGCCCAGTCGAGCTCCTCCCACCACAGTCCGGGCGCCCAGAAGGCCTTGAGCGATTCCTTCACGTGCGGGCCGAGCCGCTCGAAGCGCGACCCGATCCCCGCCGGGAGCTTGGTGAGACCGCCCTCGACCTCCTCGCGGGCGTGCCACAGCTTGGGGTTGAGCCGCACGCGGTTGAAGTAGCGGCTCAGCGCGCCGACGTTGGGCGCGATCGACATGCCGTTGTCGTTGAGGATCACGACGATCGGCGTGCCATCTCCGCCGGCCTGATGGACGGCCTCGAAGGCAACCCCACCGGTCATCGCCCCGTCCCCGACCACGGCGACGACGTTGCCGTCCTGGCCGTGGCCGCGGAGCATGCCCTCCTTGATGCCGACCGCGTACCCGATCGCCGTCGACGCGTGGCCGGCGCCCATGATGTCGTGCTCGGATTCGGCGATCGCGCAGAACGGGGCGAGGCCGCCGTACTTGCGGATCGTCGACAGCTGGTCGCGGCGGCCGGTGAGCACCTTGTGCGGATAGGCCTGGTGGCCGACGTCCCACAGGACCTTGTCGCGAGGGGAATCGAGGATCGAGTGGACGGCGACGGCGATCTCGCAGGTGCCGAGGTTGGCCCCGAAGTGGCCGCCGATCTCGCCGACGGTGTCGATGATGTGCTCGCGGACCTCCTGCGCGAGCTCCTGGAGCTGCTCGTCGCTGAGCTCGTGGAGGTCCTGCGGCTTGTCAATGGTGGAAAGAAGCGTGGACATCAGTACGTTCGGGTCGCGATGAAGTCGGTGAGCTGCTCGAGCTGGGTAGCGCCTGAGGGCGCGGCTTGCGCGAGGGCAGCGCGGGCGCGCTCGTGCGACTCGCGAGCCAGGTCCCGAGCGCCCTCGAGGCCGAACTCGGTCACGTAGGTGCGCTTTCCCAGCCGTTCGTCACTGCCCTGCTGCTTGCCGAGTGTCTCTGGCGATCCAATCACGTCGAGGATGTCGTCGACGATCTGGAAGAGCACCCCCAGCTCGCTGGCGAAGGTGTGGAACGGAGAGATTGTGACAGGTTTGTGACTCCCATCGAGAAGGAGTACGCATTCGATGCTGGCCCCGATCAGACGACCGGTTTTCAGCTCGTGCAGGCGCCTGAGGCCTGCTGGTCCGTCGGGGGCAAGGGCGGCCACATCCAGGTACTGCCCGCCAACCATGCCCTGAACACCGGTGGCGGCCGCGAGCTCGCGCGCGGCGGCGAGGAGATTGGCGGGATCGCCGCGCTGCTCGGTGAGCAGCAGCCGGAACGCCTCGGCGTAGAGCCCGTCGCCGGCGAGGATGGCCACGTCCTCGCCGAACGCGCGATGGCACGTCGGCCGGCCACGACGGAGATCGTCGTTGTCCATGGCCGGGAGGTCGTCGTGGATCAGCGAATACGTGTGGATCAGCTCGATCGCCGCGGCGAGCGGGAGCACCGTGGCGGGCTCGCGGTCGATCGCGTCGGCCGTGGCGAGCGCGAGTACCGGGCGGATCCGCTTGCCCCCGGCGAGCAGCGAGTAGCGCATCGCCTCCTCGAGCCCCGTCGCAGCGTCGTCGCCGGCAAAGCGCAGCTGCTCGAGGTAGCGCTCGACCTCGGCACGAAGGTGCTCGGGATAGCTGGGCGCCAGGCCGGCCGTGGCCACGCCCTACGCCGCCGGCAGCGGAAGCTGTCCGGGCAGATCCGGCAGCGGTTCCAGCGCCGCACGCACGCGCTGATCGACCTGAGCGCTCGCCTCGGAGGCCAAGCGGGCGCACTCTTCGATGAGCTCAAGGGTTGCGTCGGGTTCGAGCTCACCAGCACGCAGCTGCTCTGCCGCCTCGTTCAGCCGCGTGCTGAGCTCGATGAGGGCTTCAGTCACGCACGAAAGGTTAGCGTCCGGGAGCCCTTGCGTGCGGCCGGCGGTGCCGCAGGCGCGGCTCAGTGCCCGTCGAGCGCTTGGTTGACGAGCGCGTCGGCGCGCGCGTTCTGGGCCCGAGGCACGCTGCGAACCTCCCAGCGATCGAACGCCCGGAGGGCCGTGACCGCCTCCTCGTAGAGCGGCTTCATCGACGGGTGCTTGACCCTGTAGGCGCCGGTGAGCTGCTTGGCGACGAGCTCGGAGTCGTTGACGATCTCGACTTCACGCGCGCCAAGCGACGCGGCCCGCTCGAGCCCGCGCAGCAGCGCGCGGTACTCGGCGACGTTGTTGGTCGCCGTGCCGATCCGCTCGGCCACCTCGTCGATCACCTCGCCTCCCGGCTCGGAGATGACGACGCCGATGGCGGCGGGGCCGGGGTTGCCCCGCGCTCCTCCATCGACGTGCACGACCAACTTGGCCGGTGCGGCGGTCAATCGACGGCCAGCTCGGGCAGCTCACCGAGGACCCGGGGACGACGCCGATCGCGCACCTCCCGCTTGCCGCCGCCTGAGGTGGCGGGGTCACGGCGGGAGGACTTGCGGCGGTCGACGATCACGGTAACGCCAGGGTCTTCGGCGTAGTAATCGGTGAGCTTCTCAAACAGCTCGTCGGCGAGCGGCTCGGGGACGACGCAATAGATCACGGGGGGAATGCTATTGCACCGGATTGCCGTAGCGCCATCGGACGACTGTCCAGTCCGGGGTCTGGACGATTGTTTCAGCCACCGAGGACAAGCGAGCCCTGCTCGTCGGCCGCGGCGTTGGCCTGCTGCTCCTCGGGGGCGAGCTCGTCGAGCTCGTAGCCCTGCCCGGCCGGGCGGACGCTGGGTTCGTCGTCGGAGAGGTCAACCTCGTAGCGGTACCAGCACAGCTCCCACGAGGTGACGATGTGCACCGCGCTCGGACGGCCCTCGACGGTCCGGACCGACACCCAGGGCGGCCCGAGCGAGCGGGCGACACCGGACACGGTGCGGCGATGCTCGGAGGTGTTGAAGAGCAGCACGGCCTGGGCGGCCTTCTGCTCGTCGCTCGTCGGGACGGCGCGGACGTGCCGGGGCTCGCGGGGCCGGGTGCCCCGGCTGCGGGGCGCCTCGGCGCGGACCGGATCGGGCGCTCGCACCGGCTCGGGGCGCGACGGCTCCGGCCGCGACGGCTCGGGAGCGTCGTCGAAATCCTCGTACTCGGGCTCGGTGGCCTCCGACCAGGAGCGGCCGTCGAGCTCGTCCCGCAGGGTCGGGGCCTGGCTCGGCGCCTTCGAATCGCGGCGCGGGCGCAGCCGGCCGAACAGCGAGCGTCGGCGGTCGGTGTTCGCCTCACCCTCGTCGTAGGCGGCCACGGTGCCCTCGCGCACCCAGCCCTCGTGCAGCGCACGGTCCTTGCACAGCTCGCAGACCGATCGGCGCGAGCCGCCGTTGAGGTAGACCTCAGCGCGCTCGCCGCGGAGCAGCGTGCGGCCGCAGACGTCGCACACGGTGTACGCCTGGGAGGTCCGAATGTCTCTCGTCGTCACCTGTCCGAGCCTAACAGCGCGCGGGAGGCTTTTCCGCAGGATCTCCTGCGAGGACGGGAGAAACCGGCGTGTCGGCGGGTCTTAGGCCTTGACCGCCTCTCGCTCGGAACGCGCCTCGTCGACGACCCGCGCCGCGAGATGACTGGGCACCTCCTCGTAGCGCAGGAACTCCATCGTGAACTCACCCTGGCCGCCGGTGATCGAGCGCAGATCGGGCGCGTAGGAGAGCATCTCGGCCATCGGCACCTCGGCCTTGACCTCGGTCATGCCGCCCGCGGCGGGCTCCATGCCGAGCGGCCGGCCCCGACGCGAGTTGAGATCACCGATGACGTCGCCGACCGATTCCTCCGGGACGCTGACGGTGACGAGCATGATCGGCTCGAGCAGCACCGAGCCGGCCTGCTCGAGGGCCTGCTTCATGGCGAGCGATCCCGCCACCTTGAAGGCCATCTCCGAGGAGTCGACGGTGTGGTAGGAGCCGTCGTAGAGGCGGACGCGCACGTCCTTGACCGGGTAGCCGGCGACGGAGCCTTCCTGCATCGCCTCGATGACGCCCTTCTCGACGGCGGGGATGAACCCGGACGGGATGACGCCGCCCTTGATCGCGTCGATGAACTCGAACCCGCCGCCGGGCGCGAGCGGCTCGATCTCGATGTGGCAGTCGCCGAACTGCCCGCGGCCGCCGGTCTGCTTCTTGTGACGGCCGTGCGCCTTGGCCGGCTTGCGGATCGTCTCCTGGTAGGGGACGCGCGGCGGCTTGAGGTTGACCTCGGCGCCGAAGCGTGACTTGAGGCGCTCGACGATCACCTCGACGTGGACCTGAGAGAGGCCGGCGACGATCTGCTCGCCGGTCTGCGCGTCGCGGTGCAGGTCGATCGTCGGATCCTCTTCCTGGAGGCGCCGCAGCGCGGTGAAGACCTTCTCCTCGTCGCCCTTGCTCTTCGGCTCGACGGCGAAGGCCATGACCGGCGCCGGGAGCTTGATGCTCGGCATCTCGATCGGCTCGTCGCGGTCGGCGAGCCAGTCGCCGGCCTTCGTCTCCTTGAGCTTGGCCACGGCACCGATGTCGCCAGGGCCGAACTCGGTCGTGTGACCGGTCTGGCCACCCTCGAAAGTGACGAGCTGGCCGATCCGCTCCTTCGTGTGCGCGCGGGTGTTGAGGACGTGGGAGTCCTGCTTGAGCACGCCCTGGTAGACGCGGAACAGGTTGATCCGCCCGGCGAACGGGTCGGCCCGGGTCTTGAACACGTACGCGTACATCTCCTTGTCTTCGACCGGCTCGAGGACGAGCTCGCCGACGTCGAGGCCGCCGTGCTTGACCGCGGAGGGCAGGTCCTCGACGATCGCGTCGAGCAGGCGGTTGGTGGCCAGGTTGCGGGTGGCCACGCCGCAGGTCACCGGGAACAGCGCGCCGTGGTTGGTGCCCTCCTTGAGCGCGTTGACGATCTCCTCGTGGGAGATCTCCTCGCCCTCGAGGTAGCGCTCCATCAGGGCGTCGGAGCCCTCCGCGACCTCGTCCATGAGCTTCTCGCGGTACTCCTGGGCCTGGTCGGCAAGATCGTCGGGAATCGGAATCTCGGCGCAGTTGACGCGGTCGGCGCCCTCGTAGCGGTAGGCCTTCATGTCGACGAGGTCGATCACGCCGGAGACCTCGTGCTCGGAGCCGATCGGGATCTCGGTGGCCACGACGTGCGGGCCGAAGGCGGACTTGAGGCTGTCGAGGCTGCGGAAGAAGTCGGCGCGCTCGCGGTCGAGCATGTTGACGAAGATCAACCGTGCGAGATCGAGCTCGGCGGCGCGCTGCCAGAGACGCTGGGTGTGGACCTCGACGCCCATCACCGCGTTGATGACGAACACGGCCGACTCGCACACGCGCAGAGCGCCAAGCGCGTCGGCGATAAAGCTCGAATCGCCGGGGGTGTCGATCAGATTGACCTTGCGCTCCTGCCAGTGGAACGAGGAGAGCGCAGCCGAGATCGACATCTGCCGCGACTTCTCGTCCGGATCCGAGTCCGACGTGGTGGTGCCATCGACCACGGAGCCGAGCCGATTGACGGCGCCGGCCTGAAACAGAAGCGCCTCGTGCAGTGAGGTCTTACCACTTCCGCGGTGGCCGACCAGCGCCACATTACGGATGCGATCCGCGGCCATGTGCATGCCATCTCCTATCTCTCGGTAAGCCAGAGCCGGACCTTATCGACTCTTGCCACAAAGTCGTTACGTATGCGTCTTGTTCTGTAACGCACCCCGGGTCGATGCTCCGGGGCATGGCTCGGCGAGGCATTGGCGGCGGTCCCCGCGGCGGCGGTCCCGGCGGCGATGAATGGCGATTCAGTTCGGACAGTCCGAACCAAATCGCCAAAGTTCGCGTCGCGGCGGTGGCCGCGCGGCAGTTCGGGCGCATTCGCTGGAATCAGCTCCGGGCCCTTGGCGCAGCGAAGGCGACGATCAGCGCCTGGGTCGCCGACGCCTACCTCCACCCCACCCCCCTTCCCGGCGTCTATGCCGTCGGTCACCTCGCGACGTCCGTCGAAGCGAAGCTCGCCGAGGCGCTCCTGTACGCCGGCCCCGGAGCGTCTCTCAGCCACGGGACGGCTGTCTGGTGGCTCGGCCTGCTCAAGCGGCCGACGAACGAAGCGACGAACGTCAGCACCCCGCGTCGGATCGCCTCGACGGGCGCAGTCATCATCCACGGGCGGCGCCACATCGACCGCCTCACCCACCGCGGCCTCGCCGTCGCCGCGCCCCACCAGGCCCTCGTCGACTTCGCCGCCGACGCCACCCGCGACCTCCTTCGCCTCGCACTCGCCAACGCCGACTACCAGGGCGCCCTCGACCCCGCGGCGATCGACGCCGTCACCGGCCGCGGGATCAGGGGCTCCGCGGCGATCAACGACGCCCTCCAACACCACCGGCCCGAGCTGGCGCACACCCGCAGCGAGCTCGAGCAGATCCTGCTCGCCCTCTGCGAGCGCCACGACCTCCCGATCCCGGCGTTCAACGTCACCGTCGCGGGCTGGCTCGTCGACGCGGTCTGGCCGCGCGCCCACCTCGTCGTCGAGCTCGACGGCCTCGACGGCCACCGGACCCGCGCCCAGCTCGAGCGCGACCATCAGCGCGACTTCGAGCTGCGGCAGGCCGGCTACGTCGTGCTCCGCTACACCTGGCGGCAGCTGATCGACACCCCCGCGCTCGTCGCGCAGGAGATCGAGCGCACGCTACGCCATCAGTCGAGCTCGGGACCGAGCTTGGACCGCAGCCGCAGCACGGCCTTGGTGTGGAGCTGCGAGACGCGCGACTCGGTGACTCCGAGCACCTCGCCGATCTCCCGCAGGGTCAGGTTCTCGTAGTAGTAGAGGGCGATCACGAGCTTCTCACGCTCGGGCAGGGCGGCGATCGCGTCGGCGATGCGGTCCCGCAGCTCGCCCTGGTCGACGAGCGCCTGCGGGTCCGGGGCGTCCCGGTCCGGGAGGGTGTCGAGCAGCGAGACCTGGTCGCCCGAGGAGTCGGACACGTTCCAGAGTTCGTCGAGCGCGACGATCGTCGAGTTGGAGATCGCCAGCAGGGCGTCGTGGAAGTCCTCGAGGCTCACCCCGAGTTCGACCGACATCTCGTCGTCGGTCGGCGCGCGCTGGAGCTTGGCCTCGAGCTTCATGTTGACCCGCTCGATCTCGCGCGCGCGGGCGCGGACCGAGCGCGGCACCCAGTCGAGCGTGCGCAGCTCGTCGATGATCGCGCCGCGGATGCGCGTGATCGCGTACGTCTCGAACTTGATCTCCCGCGAGAGGTCGAAGCGCTCGATCGCGCTGATCAGGCCGCCAAGACCGTAGGAGATGAGGTCCGCCTCCTCGACGTGAGCGGGCAGCCCCGAGCTCATCCGTCCGGCGACGTACTTGACGAGCGGTGAGTACGCGACCACCAACCGCTCCCGCGCGCGCTCGTCCCCGCTGGTCTTGTACCTCCGCCAGAGGTCTTGGAGCTCGATCGCTTTTACGTTGGTTTCCAGTGTGTCCCCCCGTCGGTACGTTCTACGCCCGAGGGTGAGCGTTCGCGTAGGCGGATCTCAACCGCGCCGACTGTACCCGAGTGTAGACCTGCGTAGTCGAGATGGTGGCGTGTCCAAGCAGCTCCTGAATGGCCCGAAGATCGGCCCCGCCCTCAAGCATGTGGGTGGCGAATGAGTGTCGCAGGGCGTGCGGATGCGCCTCGGCGAGAGCCGGCGCGTGGCCGGCGGCGAGGCGCGCCCACGTGCGCAGCCGGCGCCGGACGTCGGAGGTGCCGAACCGCCGCCCCGACTTCGAGAGAAACAACGGTTGCTCACGGGCGGTCCGATCGAGCTCGAGGATCGGCCGGGCGCGGTCGAGATATTGGTGCACGGCGCGCAGGGCGTGCTCGCCGGCGGGCACGATCCGCGTCTTGTTGCCCTTGCCCTCGACGCGCACCGTCTCGGCGTCGAAGTCGATCGAGGTTACGTCGAGGTTGACGAGCTCCTCGGCGCGCAGGCCCGAGGCGTAGGCGAGCTCGAACAGGGCCCGGTCGCGCAGCTCGAGCGGCGTCGTCGCCGGGATCCGGTCGAGCAGCGCGGCGACCTCGCCGGGCTTGAGGACGTGCGGCAGATGCTGGGGGCGCTTGGGCGCGCTGAGCAACTCAGCCGGGTTCTCCTCGCGCGCGCCGAGCTCGACCTGAGAGCGGAGCAGGCCGCGCAGGGAGGCGAGCTTGCGCCCATCGTCGACGGCGCCTGGCCCCGCTCGGAGAGGCCCGCGGCATAGCGGCGGAGCGCTCGGACGTCGATCGTCGCCGGGTCGAGGCCGCCGCGGCTCGCCCACTCGGCGAACTGGGCACTGTCGGCGGCGTAGGCGCGACGGGTCTTCGCCGCCACCGCTCGCCGCCGGAGATCACGCTCGAAGGCCTCGAGCGCGGCACGCCAGGCCGGTGAGAGCTCCTCGCTCGTCGGGGGTTCAGCGGCTGTCAGCGGACTTGACATCAGCGCCACGCTATTTCGTCGTCGACGGCCGCCACCCTGCAGGCGAGGCTGCCATGTCGTCTAGGCGACGTGGACGAGCGTCCCGATCGGCGTGTACGGCCAGACCTGGCCGGCGGGCGCGAGGGCCATCTCCACGCAGCCGAGGCTCTGCGGGAAGCCGTACTGGGCGCGCGTGAAGGCGTGGAGCGCGCGCCGCCGTCGAAGTAGCTGACGAACGGGATCCCGGGATCGTTGTAATGGCTGCCGTCGGGATCGGTGCGGCTCATCGTCGTCACCCGGAGGTGCTCGTAGACCGGATAGGTCCCCGGCGCGGTGGGCGCCTGGGCGATGCCGGTGTTGACCGCCGTCGTCATCACCGTGTGGCCGTTGTGCCACAGGTCGAGATGCTGTCCGCTCAGGCTGACGCTCACGTACGTGTAGCCGAAGGTCGACTGCCGGTTCGCGATGGCCGCGTCGATCAGCGACCGCCAGACGACGGGCCCGGCGAACCCATCGGGCGCGATCCCGTGGTCGTTCTCGAAGGCCATCACCGCGCCGCGGGTCATCGTCCCCGACACGCCCTGCGCCCAGAAGCCGCGGAGCGAGCTCGGCACGTTGGAGTACTTC